>NZ_JRMP02000029.1 GCF_000762875.2 Helicobacter saguini | reverse complement strand
AAAAGACTATATGATTTTTTACACTAATCTTAGTGATAAACATTTAGATTCTAATGTAGAAGATTCTAGAAAAAAAGTTTATGCTAGATTTATAAGTGTAAAAGCGTATGAAACCGAAATGGTAAGTAGCATTATCCCAACAGGAATAATTAGAGAATCTAGCGATTATTACTTTATGATTCACTGCGAAGCTATTAATAGAGATGTTGCCATTAAAAAGATTAAAAGAGTTCGCACCTTTAGTGTAGATATTGTCAAAGACCAGCTAGAAGAGTTAGTGCAGCTTTTGCAAAGCGAGAGAGAAAATATTATAAAAATTTCTATGAGTGTGCTATTAGTTTCACACAAAGATTTAGAAGATTTAAATGAAAAAACAGATTCTATGAAATCACTTTTAGAAAAACAAAATCTCTCAATCGTAAAAGAAACACTAAATCAAAAGGCTTTATACTTTAGCTTTTTTCCAAGTCGGGGGAATTTAAATGCTAGAATGCGACACCAAACAGGAGCTGTTTTAAGTAGCCTTTGTCAATTTGAAAACGACATAATCGGTAATAATTCTAATCGCTGGGGAGCTAGACCTATTACTACATTCCAGCATTTAAGTGGTAGTCCTTTTCTTTTTAACTTGCACGATTCAGATTCTAGTTCAGCGGTAGGACATACATTAGTTATCGGTGGAACAGGCTTTGGTAAGACAACAATTATGCAATTTATAATGTTAAATCTTTTTAAATATGATATTAACATTTTTGCAATGGATAAATTACGTGGAATGCACAATTTCACTGAATATTTAGGATGTGAATACCACGATTTAGGTTATGAAAAATTTAAACTTAATCCATTTAGCTTAGAAGATACTGCTGAAAATAATGAATTTTTAAAAATGTGGCTAGGCGATATGATGAATATCACCACAGGAAAAAATGCAAATGAAGCAGAAATTGAAGCAATAAATGTGATTCAAGAAACAATAAAATCTTTGCGTTCAGCATATAAAGGAGTGCAAAAGCAAATCTCTTTAAAAGATTTTTATGATTCTATGAAGCTTACAAATGAAAAAATAAATTTAAAAATGCGACTTGAGCCTTACTTAAATGGCTTATTTGATAATAAAGAAGATGCACTAAATTTCAATAAGCAAATGTCAATTTTAAATATGGATTCTATTTTAAATAATCAAGAACTCGCTGGATTATCCGCAATGTATTTATTCCACAAGATTAAAAACATTTCAAAAAATGCGGATAAAGGTTTCTTTATTTGGATTGATGAGCTAAGAGATTATTTGGGCGTAGAATCTATGCGAACTAAAATCATTGAAGCTATTGTAGAAATTCGCAAAATTAATGGCGTAATCACAATGGGTATTCAAAACTTAGATTTTTTAGATGGCGTGGCAAACTCAAACACATTCATTGATAATATGTCAAACTTTATCATTTTCCCTACAAATGATGAAACTACATTAGCAAAACTGCATGATAGATTAGGACTTAGTGAAACTGAATTAAATTTCTTGCGTTCTGCTAGAAAATCCGCAAGGCAGATTCTATATAAACAAAAAGAAGTGGGAAGCTGTATCTTAGATGTGAATTTAGGAAAGCTTGGTGATTATTTGCGTGTGTTTAGTAGCTCGGCAAATGATGTCGCTCAAATGAATGCCTTAAAATTAGAATATCCTAGAAATTGGCGTCAAATGTATTTGCGAAATATCAAACCAAAAGAAAATATTTCAATAGAAATACAAAAACGACAAGAAGAAGAAATAGAATTTTTACGCAAGAAAGAAGAGTTAGAGCGTGAAATTGAAAAGCAAAGAGTGATTGATGAAGCAAAAGATTTAGAGCAGAAGCAAAAAAATAAATCTCAAGCTGAATTAGTCCAAGAGAATTTAATACAAAAAGATTTAGAATCTAAACAAGATTCTATAAAAAATTCTAAAGATTTAGAATCTGCTGAAACAAAACCAAGCGAATCTATTATGGGAAATGCTAATGCTATTTCAACATTTAAAGAGAAATCTATTGATAATAATATAGCAATAGAGCCTGTAATAGATTCTAAAGAATCAACAATACATGATGACGAAGTCTTAGCAAATGAAAATATAGAAGCAAATATTTACGATGATGATTTTATAGAATCTATGCCGACAAATCCACAAAATTCTAATTTAGATTCTAACAATATGCCACAAATTGATAGCACGAATGCAATGCTTTTAGAAAAAATAGCACAGCTTGAAAATAAAATCAATGTTTTAGAATCTAATAAAAATGTGGAAAATATTACGCAAGATTCTAAAGATATTGATATAGCCGAAATAAACGACACTAAAATTATAGAATCTAGTAATGATTTAATAGAAACTAATTTTAGTGATGAAAGCGATAGTTTAGAGTATTCTAATCCAAAAGAAACGCAAATTATTGAAAAAGTAGATTCTATAAATTTAGAATCTAAAATAAGAGAGCCTTTGAATGAAAGTGATTTTGAAAAGGCTGAGATTGATGAGAGCCAAGAAATAGAATCTATTTACTATGATATAAAACACAACGCCCCTGATGAAAATATAGAATCTAGCATGGTTGATGTGAAAGATTCTAAAATCACACAAGATATTATTTGGGATATTAAAGAAAAAGACGAAGAGCCTTTTGAGCCTACACCGCCTGAAGATTCTGCTAAAGATGTGTGGGCGGATAAACCTAGCGAGAGTGAAACTACTGAATCTAATCCGCAAACCGAGCAAGATTCTATTGAATCTGCTGAATCTAACGAGCAAGATTCTAATATAGATTCTAAAGATTCTAACAGCGAATCTAGTGGCGGAAGCGTAGCTAATACTGAATCTAATGAAAACATAGAATCTAAAGAGAATATAGAATCTAATAATGAAAATAACGAGCCACAAGAAATTATTATAAAGCCTATTGAAAATCAACAAGATTCTAATAATGAATCTAGCGAAGCTTTAAACGCAGAATCTAGCGAGAATACAATCCAAGATTCTAACACTGAATCTAGCGAGAATGAAAACATAGAATCTAACACGCAAGATTCGCAACAAGATTCTAATGAAAACGAAAATATAGAATCTAGCCACGAGCAAGAGCAAGATTCTAAGCAGAATTTAGAATCTAATCCGCAAGATTCTAACACTGAATCTAATGATAAAAACTTAGATTTCTTAAATAGCGAAGATTCTTTTACACACGAAATAGAATCTAACGAAGAATCTAAACCCCAAAAGGAGAGAAATTATGAAAATGTTAATGCTTAGTTTAATCGTGTTTATCATTTACACAGGATGTAGTAATGCCAAAATGAAGCCACCTAAAAAGTCGCCCTGTGCGTGTTATGACATTATCATAGATATGGAGAATAAAAATGTATGAAGATAGAGAGCTAAAAACTGACCCTAATTACATTTTCCGCACCGAGCGTAATGTAAAAAGCTATATGTTTTTATGGATACTCACTTTAAGCCTAATAATCGTGCTTTTAGTGATAGGATTTTTTGTCCTACTTCCATTAAAACAAAAAGAGCCTTACTTAGTCTTTTTTTCAAACGCAGATACAAATTTCGTGCGAGTTGAACAGGCTAACTATAACATTCGAGCGGATGAAGCCTTGCTAAAAAGCATTATCGCTTCATATCTAATAAATAGAGAAACGATAAATCGCATAGATGATGTCGAGCGTTATGAAAAAGTGCGACAACAAAGTAGTAAGCAAGTGTGGGAAGTCTTTGAAAAAATTGTCAAACAAGATGGCTCAATTTATTCAAGCAAGGATATTTATAGAGATGTGAAAATTGTGAATTTATCTATTTTGTCAAATAATGTGGCAAATATAGATTTTGTAGCAAATACAAGAGCAGGAGCAAGTAGGATGAATAATATGAAACGATATAGGGCGACTATCGGTTATGATTTTGTGAATCAAGAGTTGAGTTTTGATTCTGTGCCTGAAAATCCAAGCGGTTTTGTGGTTAATGGCTACGCCTTAACTGAAATTTACGAAGACAATAACAAATAAAGGAGCAGAAAATGTCAAATGAATTTAATGTGAAAAAAGTTAGCATTGATGAGCTAAACAAAGATTCTAAAGGTTTTAATAGTGGGAATGCAGGGCAAAAGAGTAGCTTTACTAATTCTAGCAGTGCTACTAATACTGCAAACTCTAGCAGTGTGGGTAATAATTCTAGTGCTACTAACTCTAGCAATGCTACGCCAAAGGAAAATACTAAGATTGAATCTAAAGTGGATTCTAAAGATTCTAAAGATTCCAAAGTGGAATCTAAAGATAAAGATTCTAAAGTAGAGAGTAAAGAATCTAGTGAATCTAAATTAGAAATTAAAAGATTTAGTTTCGAGCAATTAAAAAATCGCAATAAAAAGCAAGTAAAAAAAGATTCACTAATTAAAAAGCGTGATAAATTGCAAGAGCAATACGACAATCTTTTTAAAGAATATGAAAAAATGGAAAATAAAATTCAAAATCTAGCAAATGATTTAGATAATTTGGAAAAACAAATTAATGAAAGGGAATCTTAAAAAATGTTTTTATGAAACGCACACACACCACGCCCGCTCGCCCCGAAGCCTACCCTACGCTTCGTTTCACTACGCTTACGCCGCTGCGCTGGGCGTGGTGTGTGTGCTTAAAGGATTTAAAAATCTAATATAAGGATTTATAGAATCTTTATACTAGGTTTTTACACCTAAGATTAAATTTAAAGGATAAGCAATGAATTTTGATGTTGAAAAAATGGGAAAGAGCGAGAGAGCTTTTTATGAAAATTGGCGTGAATTACAAGATTTACCTGATGGCGAGATTATGACTCTTGATTTAAACAATCCGCAAGACTTGGAAATCGCAAAAGAGCTAGGCTATGACGAAGTGGAAGCAGAAATTGCATAAGGAGTAAAAAATGGCACAATATCTAAATAACAATGGCGAAATTGTCAATAAACACTACAATGAAATGAGACCTGATGAAAAGCTTAATACAATAGCAAGAAGCAAGGTATTTAGCATGGGGTCAGCTATCAACAAGGTAAAAGCAAATGGCGATAAACCATTCTATGAAAAGCCTATGAGTGCTAAGGAAATCGTTGATACGATGCCCTTTAACGCACTAACAGGAAAGCCTTTTACCAAAGCAGAAGAAGTGCATTTAAGGCTTGAGTGCCAAGCTAATGGCTACAAAGATTTAAGATTTGTAACTGAAAATGAAGCAAAGCTAATTGACCCAAATGCAAGGCTAAAAGAATATGTTGATGAAAGGACAGGCGAGAGCAGAAAAGTTGATGGCATTGTAACTGATAAACTTCAAACTGAAGCCTACCGCAGAAATGAAAAAGGCGAAATCGTAAAATATCAGCAAGATGTAAAAAACAAAAAAGGAGAAATAATACACGCAAAAGGCGATAATATGCTTGAAAAGCTACATGAGCCAAAAGTGTATAAAATCCCACTCTATCATGTAAGTCAGTTTGAAAATCTTAAGCTGAGCAAAGATTTACCAAAGCTAAATAAAGAAGCGGTAATGGAACAGCAAAAAGATTATATAAATAGTAATAGACAAATTTCCTACAAAGCTATTGATAGAATAGAAAAGCAAGGAATGAATAGTGGCATTTGTAATCAAATGAAACAATTTATGGATTGCAGGGCAAAAGGCATAAATTTCGGTGGCAAAGAGCAATATCAGCAACAAGATAAGCAACAAGAGCAAGAAAAGACACAAGCCAAAGCTCCAAAGAAAAAGGAGACAGCACGAGAAATGTAGCCAAAGGCTTAAAGTGTTAAAGCTATCAAAAGTGTAATAATTTTCTAGCTTAGATTCTATAAATTCTAAGTTTTTAAATATTACATTAAGGGTGGCTGGGCGGGATAGTTTGTGGAATCTAAAACTAAAATTACCCTTTCATTTTAGTTTGTAATTCTCATTTTAACACTTTGTGAGCCTTGCATAGAATCTAATTTAATAGATTCTAAAGTTCTTTACTTAAAGATTTCTTAGTTTAAAACTAACATACGTTTTCTCTTTATTTTTTAGGAGCAATCCTAGAAATGCTAGAAACTTTTTTTAAATCTAAGTTTTTTAGATTTTAAAAAGGTTTTAAAAGGTTTTGGTAGGTTTTAAATTCTAAAAACTACTAAAAAGTGTTTAAAACTATTTATAAAGATTAAAAAATCTTAAAAAAGATTTAAAAGGTTAAAAAATATGAAAGATTCAATCATAATCATAGAATCACCAAATAAGTGCGAGAAAATCGCTTCTTACACAGGAGCTAAAGTCTATGCTACAAAAGGGCATTTTAAAGAGCTAGACAATGATTTTATCGACTTTGGCACATATAATCCTAAGTTTGTGATTAAAAAAGATTCTAAAAAACATATAGACTTTTTGTTATCGCAATGCAAGGGCAAAAATGTGTATATTGCTACCGACCCTGATAGAGAAGGTTATGCAATAGGTTTTATGTTTTATGAAATTATCAAAAATATTGCTAAAAGCATTAAAAGGGCTGAGTTCCACGAGATTACGCAAAGTGGCATTAAAAAGGGTATAGAATCTAGCAAGGATTTTGCTACTACAAATAAGAATTTGTGGGAAGCAGCTAAGGCTAGGATTGTCGGCGATAAACTTGTCGGCTTTATTATGAGTCCAAAACTAGGAGCTAACTTTGGCGTGTATAAAAATAATAGCGTAGGGAGAGTGCAAACACCTGCACTTGCACTAATTGTAAAGCGTGAAAAAGAGATTTTAGAGTATGAAAAACAGCCAAAAGAACAAAGACTTAGCTATAAAATCACTGCTAAAATAGATTTAGATTCTAAAGAATATGTGCTAAATAATGATAATACATTTAATACGAGAGAAGAAGCTCAACAATTCCTAGATTCTATCGTAGATATTAGAGAAGCAAAGTTAGAAAATATAGAATCTAAAGAGAGCAAAAAGTCCCCACCAAAGCCTTTTCAAGCCACTACCTTAATTAAGGAAGCAAATAAAAGATTTAGATTTAGTAGTAAAGACAGCATGGACTTAGCTCAAAAGCTTTTTGAAAAAGGCTTAATCACATATCACAGGACAGATAGTGAAGCAATTTCAACTAGCTTTATAGACGAGCTAGAAAAGGCTTTTAATAAAGAATCTTGGTTTCAAAAGCGAATTTATACCGCAGGGAAACACTCACAAGCTGAAGCCCACGAAGCTATTAGAATCACGCACATTAACGAAGATATTAGTAAGCTAGATTCTAAAGAAACGCAACTTTATAATCTAATTAAAGATAATAGCATTTACAGCCAAAGCAAAGATTCTATATATTTGCAAAACAAATATGAATTTAATATCCTAAGTAGGACATTTACACTAAATTTATCCATTCCAAAATATAAAAGTGTGTTTGAATCTAAAGATATAGAATCTGATGACGAAAATACTGAAATACAAAGCGATAAAATCCCTAACATTCAAAAAGGCTCAAGTGTTGCAATCAAAGGCTATGAAATAAAAGAGAGTGAAAAAGCCAAGCCAAAACGCTACAAAGAGAGTGATTTTATCCCACTATTGCAAAAGGAGGGGATAGGGCGACCTAGCACGTTTGCTACCTTTATCCCTACACTTTTAAAAAGGGAATACATTGAGATTCTAAAAGATAAAAAGGGCGAGTATTTAAAAGCGACTGAAAAGGGCATAAAAGCCATTGATTTTCTAACAAAAGATAATGATACATGGATTATCACAAGTGAATTTACAAAGCAAATGGAAAATACACTTGATAAAATTACTGAATCTAAGGCTACATATTTAGACTTTATAAAGCAACTGCATTCAAAAATGAATAATTTTATACCTAATAAAATTGAAAAAAAGCCACCTACGCAACCACAAATTGAATTTGCGAAAAAGTTAGCTTCTGCAAATAATATCGAGTTACCAAAGAGTGCGTTAGATTCTATGAAAGAGTGCTGTGATTTTATAGAAAAATATAATCGCCCTAGCCAAAAGCAAGTCGAGTTTGCTAAAAAAATAGCAAGTGATTTAAATATAAAACTGCCTAAAGACTTAGAATCTAACTCAAAAGTTTGCATGGAATTTATTGCAAATAATAAAGATAAAGCCTTTAAGAGCAAGAAAGGAGCGTAGTTATGAATGAAGATGTAATTGATATTGATTCTGTAACATTTGAAAATGATGATAGCTATAATGAAGCTAATTCATTTAATGAGCCTGTTGTAGATAATAGTTTCGAGCAAACACCAGCACAAATTTCACGTAGTGAAAATGAAGCTGAATTGCGAGAGTTAGCTAGACAAAATGAAAGATACAACAAAAATAATGAGCGAGAATTTGCTAATACGCAAGATTCTATCAATAATGATATTAGCGAGAATAACGATATTAGCAATACTCAAATACAAGATAACACAAAGAGAAGCAATGAAAAAAAATCGCAATCTTTAGAATCTCAAATGGTAAATGAAAATTCTAAAGAGCAAGTAGCACAAGAAATGGCAAAAGAGCGTGAAAACAAAAACGTTCAAAAATCACCTGAAACTTTAGCAATGCAAAAAAGATTCGAGAATCTAAATAAAGAAATAGAGCAAGATAAACAAATGCACTTTCAAAATATAGCAAATCACCCAACTGCTGATATTGTCGAGCCACAAACTAACACGCAGATAAAAGCCAAACAACAAGATTCTGAATCTAAAGAAAATGAAAATAATCAAAATGCTAATTTAGAATCTAACAATAAAGATTCCAAAAAAGAGAAAAAGCAAATAGACAATATGCTATATGTCGAGCATGACCAAAACCTAGACTTTTTTAATAGAAAGCCTTATCAAAGAGATGCTTTATGGGAACAAAATCAACAAGGCGAAATCGGCTTAAATAAATTTGCAAATGATTTTCCAGCTATCAAAAAAGTCTTTGATTTAAACGATGAAATCAATAGTTTAAAGAAAGAAAATCAAGAGCTAGAAAATCCGCAAGAACAAAAAAGAAATCACTTTGATAAAGAAAAATTTGATAAAAATCAAAGGCGAATCGATGAAGCCGAGCAAGAATTAGACAAAGCCCTAGATAATCTAACAAAAGTGCGAAGCTTTGCAGATTTAATTCGTGCAATATATATGCTCAATGAAGCTCGTTTTGAAATGAAAGAAGCAAATAAAATTATGCAAAACGACCCACAAATAAGGGAAATAATGGAAGCACACCAGCAAGGCAAAATCTTAACAAAAGAAAACTTAATCAAAGGCTTAACATACCTAAAAGCGAATAGCTACGATAAGCTAAGAGATGCAGTAATAGAGCGTCAAAAAGAGCATAATATGGCAAAAAACATAGATAATGAAATAGAAAAATACAAAGGAAGCATAAGCCAAGCTCAAAAATCCATACATATACAAAACATTCAAAATAGCTTGAATGAATGTGAAAAAACATTACCAAAATTCAACAAGCCAAATCGTTATCAGCGGTTAGTCGAAAAGAGCAATCACTATATTAAAGAACACAACAAGGAGCTTAGTAAAAATAAAACACAAGAGACAAATATTAATCAAAGTAGGAGTAGATAATGAAAGATTCTAACATTTCTATTTCCATTACTAATGATAGCCCCCACGCTTTAAGTGGTTGGAATCTTAAGCAGGTCAAAGATTTAAACGAGCTAAGTTTCATAGTAAAAAACTTTAAATACTCAAATGCCATTTTTAAAAATAATTATAGAAAGGGCGAGAATGTGGAATCTTTTAATAATCTAATAATTTATGATATAGATAACGACAAAGATAAGCCAAATCTAAGCCTAGATTCTGCAATTAAGCATTTTAAAAAGCTAGATTTTAAAGCCCTAATAATCCCTAGCAAAAGCCACAATATAGAAAAAAATGGCTACATTGCAAATAGATATAGAATCTTAATCCCTACGCAAACGCCACTCACACTAACAAATAAAGATGAGTTTAGAGAATTTCAAAGCCTTGTGGCAAAAGCTCTAAATATAGAATCTTTTGTGGATAAAGCAGCCCTTAATGATAAAGCAAGATTCTATAATCAAAGTCCAAACCACGCACAGCCTATAATCATAGAATCTAATAACACAATGGATATAAAAAAACTAGAGCTTGAAGCTAAAAATAATATCGCAAATAAGCAAAAGCAAAAGCAAATCGAGCTAGAAAAGCTAAAGGCTATTAAGTTAGATTCTAAAGAATATAAAAAAGTGCCTATGCTAAAACAAAGCGATTATCTAACCTACATAAATAGCGATGGATTTAACACGATTTTGAATAAATATAGCATTGCAAATTTTGTGCGGAAGCTAGAAAATGTGAAAGATGAATACAACGATGGCTACAATATGATAAAGACACCCACCGCCAAATATGCACTTATAGAATCTGATAATTTGTTGCATGATTTTAAAAGCGGAGAGACTTATAATGTATATACATATTTGGCAAAGATTCTAAACACAAATATCGCAAATAATATCGCTAGAGAGTTTGAGAAAATGACAGGGGAAAATGTTTTAAGCCTTAATCAAAAGCTTATAGATACACATTTAAAAACTGCGTTGAAAACTGCCACAAATGATAAAAGCTTAGAATCTAATCTTAAAAAGCTTTTTAAAGTGGAAGTTGTAAAGTTTCATTATGGCAGTGGCGACCCTTATTTAAAGATTGCTGATAAAAAAATCACTGATATTGACTTTAAAAAAGTGATTGATACTTTAAAGCAAAATAGAGAAAAATCTAAATCAATGGAAAGGATTTAGTATGACAAATTTAATTTTAAGGAGCAAACAATGACAACATTAGAAAAAGAAGCATTAGATTTAATTCTAATAAGCAGAACAAGACAAGCAGAAGCAGATGGCAAAGAACACCAAAAAAATTCGCCAAAACTTAATGGAAATATAGTATTTGGGACATTTCTTAAAGAAATGAAAGGACATAAGGCAGAAATTGCAAATATGGATTTCAAAGATGCAATAGACTTAACCGCTCAAAAATTTTCTAATTTAGGAGAAAAATTTGAAAGCTGGGCTGATAACGCTGATGATTTCATTCATAGACAAATGGAAAAAGGTTTAGGATATTATGTTAATTCACCATATAGAAATCAATGGGAAGGCTCAAGAGATGCACTAAATAATATAACAAGTGGTTTAAAAATCTTTGCTATTCAAGAATTACAAAATTTAAAAACAATGGATAATGCAAAATTACAAGAATTTGTTAATGAAAAGAAAGAAGATTTAGGAATATCAAACACGCAAACACAACAAAACACACAAGCTCAACAGCCTTTGCAACAAGAAAAGCAACAAATCCATAATCAAATTATGGAATCTAAAGATTCTAGAGAATTAGAGCAAGGCTACTTAGAATCTTGCAAAATACAAGTGGCAATGACTTGCAAGGCTAGAAAAATGTTTTGGAAGCAAGACAAAACAAAAGAGCAACTAGACAGGGAAATTACATATAATGGTATCACAGGCAAGGCATATTTAGGAGCTAATGGATTAATAATTCAAATGGATGCCGCTAGAAATGAATATAGCAATCCTGTGTATTTAACACAAAAACAAGCCCAAGACTTATGCGATGCCACCTTGAAAAAAGATGCTAAGGGCGTATCAATAGAAATTCAAAACAAACAAACAGGAGAAACAATCTATCCAAAAGTTTATCATGCAAGTCAATTTGACAATTTAGACACTTCTAAATTAAAACCAAAAGACTTAGGAAGCGTTGAAAAACTGCGTGAAAACTACAATAAAACCCCTGATAAAATCGTATTTAAACGATTAGAAAAAATGGGGCTTTATGAAAATACACTAAAAGAATTTCAAAGTTATTTAAAAGCTCAAACGCTAGGACATAACTTTGTAGCAGAAAAAATGCAAAGTTACAACAAAAATTATCAACAAAATTATCAACAAAATAGGCAATACCAGCCAAACAATCAATATCGAAATAATCAATACCAAAAGAATCAATATCAAGGTAGATAAGGAGCAAAAAATGAATATCAAAGGAGAGAAAATGTTTAAAAGAGCATTAGATAGAAATAAAGGCTTAGTGTTTATTGTGATAGCTATTTTACTATATGCAATTCAGTTTAAATATCTTTATGGTGCGAGTGTGTGGAGTAGCGAAGACCAAGCCGAGCTAAATCGCCGAGTGCAAGAGAGTAGCGGACAAATGATAGACATGGCAAAAGAAATGGCAAAAGCTCAAAATGAAGCCCAGCTTGAATTAGAGCGAGAGAGAGCTAGGATAAAAAAGGAGGGTGAAAGCCCCCTTTTAAATAGCACGAGCAAGGATTTTACGTCTAGCACCGTGATTTCTAAAAAAGGCAAAGAGCAGAACTTCTCAAAAGGAAGCGGAAATAAAAATGTAAAAAGACCAGCTAACACCGCTAAAATGCCTGAATATAACATTAAAAACGATAAAGGCGAATCTTTAAAGCCTGAAGAGCTAGAAATGCTAATGAATGCCTATCGCACACATAATCTTAAATCAATCCAACAAAATTTCTTTGATTATGATTATGAGCCAACGCAAAATACTATGAATGTGCTTGAAAAGAAAGATAGCACAATTCGCATTCGCACACGTTATGCCATGACTACAACTATTATAATGGAAGCACCCATTGATTATTATGTGCTAGGAGATTCAGTAGGATTTGAAGTAAATGAGTTACCAAATAATCCAAACGCACTAGCTGTAAAGCCTAATTTAATCGGCATTGACACGAATTTAACGATTTTCACAAAAGATAAGAAAATATATAGCATTTATTTATTTTCTACTGATTATAAGTCAAATAAAGCACCACAATTAATCGTTAATATCAAAACGCCCTACACCAAAGAAGAAATAGAAAAAATGGCAGAAGAAAAGGCATTAAAAGAGCGTTTAGATAGAGATACTTATTTAACAATAGGTAGTGGGATAAATAAGATTAAGATTAAAAGAGCAGATATTGATAAACGCTACGAGCAAAAGGGCAAAAAGAAAAATAGATTCTTATTTGCAGAAGAAATATTTAGTGATAAGCAATTCACTTACTTTAAATACGATAAAGAAAAAATGCCTGAAATGCCAGCTGTGTGGGTAGTTGTGGATAAAAAAGATAGTCCTATTACTTCTCGCATTATTGATAATTATTTAGTCGCAGAGACTATCGCTGATAAATTTACCATTCGCATAGGAGATTCTTATATTTGCGTGAATAAAAAGAAAAAATAGCAAATTTATAGAATCTAAAAGGAGTAAAAATGAAAAAATTTAGTATTTTTATATCACTTACACTAGCTTTTATGTGGGCGGAGAGTCCTTTAGACATTCCAAAAGAGACTAAACAAACGCCACAAAATAATGTAAATAGTGTAAATAATTCTATTCCTAAAGATTTTATAAAAGCACCAAGTAATATAGAATCTAGAAAAGATTCTAAAGAAATTAATAATCTATCAAATGCAAGTAAAGAGAATCTTGATTATCTATTCGAAGATTCTAATACTAAATATCCTGTAAGCGATTATATTTGGCAAAAAGAGAGAACTTACCAAGATATAAACTCACTATTTAACAATAATAAAACTGCAAATATGGTAATCGTAGGATATGACGCACAAGGAAATCCTATCTACCAAGATGCACAAGGCAATCTATATGATAGCAAGGGCAATAAGATTCAAAAAACCCTAAAACAACTAATGGAAGAAGAAAAAGCAAGGCTAGAAGCCGAGCGTAAAAAACTCCAAAAAGTTAGCAAAGAGCAATTAAAAAATATGCTAATTGTGGGCTTTGATAAAGATGGGAAGCCTATATACCAAGATTCTAATGGTAATCTTTATGATAGCGATGGAAATTTGCTAAATAAAACACTAAATCAAGTGATTCAAGAAAGCAAGGCTTATGAAGCACAAAAATTAGCAAATGGCAATAAAAATGCAAATGCTAATAACGCAAATAACACTAAAAATGCTAATTCAAAATCTAACAATAAAACTAGCAATAAAGCAAATTCTAAAAGCAATGCTAAATCAAATAAAAACGCTAAAAACAAAGCTGATAAGAAAAAAGAGCTAACACCTGAAGAAATTGAAGCCCTTTTTGAATCTAGTCAAAAAAGAAGAAATCCATTACTTGATGAATATGGAATGAGCCAAGAAGAGTGGGATGAATTAATGAATAGCAATAGCGATGTATATCGTGGAGCTGATGGGAAGCTTTATGCTAATTTATACCGAGATACGCTTTTAGGACAAAGGAATGGAATCCAAACAAAAGACGAAGATAATGTGCGTTATGGCGATTCTAGATTCAGCAACCAAGAAAATGTCGATGAAGCCACAAACGAACATAAACTATATCGCACGATATTAGCAGGGAAGCTTATTCCAGCGATACTTCTAACACCTATTAGTAGTGAAATAGAAGGCTTAGTCCAAGCTCAAGTAGAGCAAGATATATACGCAAACATGGGCAGGGCAGTATTAATTCCACGTGGCTCAAAAGTGCTAGGATTCTATAAAAACGACAATGATGTAGGACAAAGCAGACTACAAATTGTGTGGAGAGAAATTATCACGCCACAGGGCGTAAATATGTTGCTTACAAACGCAGTAGCAAACGACCAAGAGGGTTATGCTGGAGCTAAAGGGCATTTAAACAATAAATATTGGCAACGTTATGGCATGGGAATATCTATGCAAACACTTGCAAATGCTTTAACTTTTGGTATTTCAAATATGACACAACAGCCAAATTCAGGGGTTACAGCTCAATACATGGCTGGGAATATTTTATCTCAAAGCCAACAAGATATAAATAGCGTAATAAAGCAAATCATTTCAAAGCAAAGCCAAATTAAGCCTGTGATAACGATAAAGGCTGGAAGCAGAATCTATATCACGCCAACAGCTCATATATGGTTTCCTATACCAAAAAATAACGAGACGATGGCTAGATATTTTAACGAAGACGAGCAGGAGAGTTTAAATGATTACTAGATTTTTTAAGCCAAAGGATAAAGGCACAAGGGAACTTTTAAGGAAATTTAGAATGTTTAAAAGGGTTTTTAGTGCTTTAAAACTATTTAAAAATATTAAAAAAGGATAGAAAATGGAAAATTTAGAGTATGAAAAAGCAATTTTAGTTACACAAAGCGAAGATTCTAATGATTCGTCATTGCGAGAGAGCGAAGCGAACGAAGCAATCCAAGATTCTAATCAATCTAACATAGAATCTAATCCGCAAGATTCTACTGAATCTAATATAGAATCTAACGAAGATTCTACACGATTTATTGACACTGCCACAGGAGCTGAAATCACTTTTGAAGAATATCAAAACCACGAACGTCCGCAGGATATTAAAATCATTTCGCAAAATATTGACTTTAAAAATGAAATAGATTCTAAAGAGTGGGAAGCTTATAGCAATATAGAATCTAATTTAGATTCAGTAGATAAAACAAACTGCAATATCGATAACGACATAGAATCTAATACACAAGATTCTAACGAAACTTTAGAAATTAACACTGCCGATAAAGAAGCCTTTAAAAAAGGCATAAAAGAAGTCTTTAGATTCTTTTTTCTCTATAAATCCAGCAAGGAAATCACAAAATTAGATTCTATGTTTATGGATAATCTTGCAAACTATATTGAATATTTAGTGAATGAAAGCGTGAATGAAAGGCTAAAACACTTAGATACTTTCAAAGAAAAAACAATCAATGAAATTTATCACTTGCAAAACAAAATTAATGAGCTTTCAAATAAAATCGATGAAAAAAACAAATATGAAAAATTAGAAAAAGCCATAAATTACACAAAATTTTATAAAGCAAAATATGAATTTTTAGAAGCAAATAGAGATTATTTATATTATTTAAGCGAAATAAAAAAATTAACTCCCAAAGAAATTAGTATTGTCTTAGAAAAAAATTGCAATATAGATATAAACGATGGATATTTATATTCACATATTGCTGATATTAGAAACAATCAATTTAAACAATATTTTGAAAAAAAATATGCTGAATTTTTAAAACAAGATTCTAACCAAAAAATAGAATCTAATATCCCAACCCCAAAAGATTCTGAACGTTAAAAGGATAAATTATGAAAAAAGACAACTTTTTAATATTTCGCCTTAATACAAAAGATTTAGAAAAAATCACGCAAGATAGCAAAAAACTAAATCTTACAAAATCCCAGCTACTAAGGCTTTATATTCATAATAAAAAGCTAAGTGCGACTTTGGCTACTTTTGCAAAAAATGTTGAATTTAATAATGCAATGCTAAATGAATTATCTCGCATAGCAGGGAATATCAATCAAATAGCTTATCGTTTGAATATCGATAGCACGACAAACTTAGATTCTATAAATGAGTTTAAAAAAGAAGCAATGCAAACAAAAAAGATTTTCGCCCTAATGGCACAAAATATCAAAGAATCTAACAAAAAGTTAGACAATCTCAAAGGTTAAATTATGCAAGATTCTAAAGATTTTAAAACATTTTATAAAAATTTTAAAACTTTTATAAGACTTCATAAAGGTTTTAATAGGTTTTTGGAATCTAAAAACTACTAAAAAGGTATAAAAATGGAGCAAAAGCGAACACCATTACAGCAATTAGTGCGAGGTAGCATTATAATATTTACTTCAATATTAGCAAGTGTGCTAATTTACTTTGGCACGAGTGCGTGGATATTTGAAATTCCTATTTGGAATATTAGTGAATTACTAGAGCATGGCTATATTGTCTTTACTAATCTTGGTAATCCATATTTAAAACTAAAGGCTTATTATCCTATTGCTTATGCGAGTATTCCTTATATTTGTTGTATTGTGTATTGGCTACTTGATAATAATTCTATAAAAAATAGTTATGGAAATGCTAGATTTGCTACTACTAAAGATTTTAAAGAAATGGGGCTAAACTTAGAATCTAAAGGCGTTCAATTTGCCTGTATGATAAAAGGTAAAAAGAGAATCCCTATATCTACTCAAAAGCCCCTAGCAATACTAATCGTAGCTCCAGCTGGAACAGGTAAGACAGCTAGTGTGGCTTTACCTAATTTGTTTAGTTTGCCTAATTCTTGCTTTGTGCTAGATATAAAGGGCGAATTATTAGAAAAATCCGCTGGATTTAGACAAAAAAACTTTAAGAATGAAATATTAGTATTTAGTCCGCTAGATAAACGAAACTCAATGTATTTTAATCCTTTTGATAATACAATTATTAAAGACTTTGATTTTGTAGAAATGATGCAACTAGCCGACCAAATCGCAGGAACAATCTTTGTAGGCGAAAAAGGGAAAGAAAACGACCATTGGGTAGTTTCTGCAAAAACATTATTTACATTCTTTGCACTTTATAGTATGCAAAAGTATAAAAACGCTACTTTGGGAGAATTAAGCCAAGCACCAAAGAAAGATTATTATGATGAATTACAAGGCGACTTTAAGAAAAAAGTTAGCAGGGAAGCTACATTCCATAAAAAAACAGGCGAGAGATTGACTGAAGAAGAAGTAAGCATTTATCAATATCCTAACGACTTAGAAACAAAATTAGAAAAAGACCCCGACCAAATAAGCGAAATATGGAAAACATGGCTAACGCAAGTAAGCGAAGATACCACATTAGATGACTTTGTGCGTAACCAAGCAAGAGCTTATCAAAGTGCCGCAGAGACAGAGTTTGCAAGTATTAAATCAACTTATGATACTTTTATGAAAGTCTTTGCTAATCCAAAAGTCGCCGAAGCCACTTCTAAAATGAGTTTTGATTACGAAGATTTAAGGGAGAAAAAGATAACTGTGTATGTTGTGATTCAAACGCAAGATATGGATATTCTAGCTCCTTTAGTTAGAATCTTAGTTGAATCTATGTTTAAAAAGCTTATGTTTAATGAAAATAGCAACCCTGATAAATTCATTTACTTTATCTTAGATGAGTTTATTCGTTTTGGTAAGATGAGCTTTTTACTTGAAGCCCCAGCACTTTGTCGCTCTTATGGACTTGTCCCACTTTATATCACGCAAAGCTACGAGCAGATTAAAAAATACTATGGCGATGATGATTTAAAAATCTTAAGGGCAAATGCGGCATTCCAAGTCGTATTTAGAATGAATAGTTTTGATGATGCTAAAACTTTAAGCGATATGATAGGCGACTACACACGCAAAAAGCTATCTACGTCAAAAGATTCTATGGCAGTCTTAAAGAAAAATAATAGCATAAGCGAAGAGGGCTATAAACTCGTTACACCACAAGATATTTTATCTAGCCCTGATGGGCAAGTGTTTGTCTTAGTCGGT
>NZ_JRMP02000028.1 GCF_000762875.2 Helicobacter saguini | reverse complement strand
TTATAAAATCTAATATACAAGATTCTAAAAAAATAGTAAATTTAGATTCTAAAATGCAAAATTCGCATTCGCACTTTTTATGTAAATCTATTCCCACCCTACCACCCTTTTTTAAGATTAATATAAAAAGCGCGAATGCGAATTTTGCTAACAACGTCAATAAAAATATCGAAATTTATAATTTAAATTCTAAAAAATTACAGAATCTAGACTTTATAAACGTGCAATTACCCACCCCCCTAACCCCCCTCCGCAAGGGAGGGGGGAACACCACCACCCACCATTTAAAATATAAACAAGATTTTATAAAAAACACAGAATCTAAAAACAAAGATTTTAAGAAAATTGACGTGGATGTTTTGCTTTCGCTCAATATGACAGAAAAGTTAAAAAATATAGAATCTAGATTCTATAAAAATACTAAAATCAATAATTTATATTTAAAAAACTTTCAAAATATAGCTTAAGGAAAAATTATGAAAAATGAAATATTACAGAATCTAGATTCTAAAAACTCACAAAATTTAGATTGCCACGATTTAAATTCTAGCGAATTTAAATCTCGCAATGACGCATTACAAGATTCTAAAAACATAGTTTCTAAAAACACAATAGAATCCACGAATAAAGATTCTCAAAACAACATAGAATTTAAAAACACAATAGAATCCAACACAAAAATTACAGATTCCATAACTAACGACCAACAAAAGTTAAAAAAAGTAGATATTGAAGATTTAGTAAAATTCCTAGCAAAATATGCCTCAGCTTTAATGGCAAATGGCGCATACACTTCACGTGTGGTCAAATGCACGCAACGAATAGGCGCAAGTTATGGCTATGATGTAAGCATGGTCGTGTGGATAAAATCAATCACGCTAACCGTGTGCGAACGCGACAACTACGCAAACCGCCGCACACAAGTGTGCCAAAACCCCCCGCTTGGCGCAAATTTCCGCCTTATTAGCGATTTGTCCGCACTAAGTTGGCAAATCCACGACCACGACATCTCGCTCAAAGAAGCCGAAGTCCGCTACACGCACATTATGCAGGGTAGCAATTTTGGCTTTTTAAGCTCGCTGCTTTTTGCAAGCATTGCAAATTCGACTTTTTGCAAGCTTTTTAGCGGCGATGTGGGTGCGCAAATCTGCGTATTTATGGGCACTTTCGCTGGGTTTATCGTCCGCTATCTTTTGACAAAGTGGAAGGCTGATATACGCGCGATGTATGTGATTGTGAGCTTTGTGTGTAGTTTTGTGGCGTATATCGGCGTGCATTTTGGGCTAACTAGCACGCCTGAAATCGCGGTAGGCTTTAGCATTCTCTATCTTATCCCTGGCATTCAAATTATTAATTCACTAGCGGACGTGCTGCATGAATATACGCTTATGGCGATTAGTCGCGGTGTGAATATGGGAATATTTCTTATTTGCATTGCCGTTGGCGCGTATCTTACGCTTTCTATCGCGCAAGTTAGTCTAATTCATGTGTAAAATTTACACAAATTCACACAAAATAATCTTTCAAAAAAATAACTATATATTATATATACAATATATTGCAAAATTTAGAATTTTTTAAAATGGGGAAATGTTACTGAATTTCATATTTTGGTATTTTTTTACATAAAAATTACAAAAAGTCTTGACTTTGGCTTTTTTCTTTTGTATTACTGATAAAGATTTTTAGAATCTTTTAATAACACAAAAAGGAAAAATATGGCTAAAAAGTGTGAATCTTGTGGATTTAGCAATGATGATGTAAATATTTTTTGCGTAAAATGTGGGAATCTAGTTGGCGGGAGCGAGTATAATAATAAAAGTTTGCTTGAGAGTTATGAGAAAAAGGCAAAGGCTTACGCGCAAAATGTAAGTGAAAGCAAGGGTAAATTTAACGTTACTTCGCCCTTAGTAGAGCTTGATAAAGAGTTTAAAAATATGAGTAGTATTAAGGGCTTTTTGGACCTTTATAAAAGCAATGTGAATGATGATAAGGGGATAGAAGCCGAGATTAAAAAATTTATCGATGATATTGATATATTTTTAAGCCGCGATGCAAGTTTTCAAATTGCCTTTGTTGGCACGATTAAGGCTGGGAAAAGCACATTAATTAACGCAATGCTAAAGAAAAACTATGCTAGTATGAGTGTAACGCCTGAGACTGCTGTTTTAACGAAGTTTAAGTATGGGAAAGAAGATAAGCTTACCATTAGATTCTATAATGAGAGTGAATGGGCGGAATTGTGGAAAAGTGCGTCTAGTGCGTCTGCGTCTTTATTTAAAGAGCAGTATGAAAATCATAATGGAGATTCTATAAAATCTCAATATGTTGGGAAAGCTGAAATTACCTTGCCACTTAGCAAAGAAGAGTTAGAAAAATACACTAGCTCAAAGTCCGCGCCACATTATTTTGTAAAAGAAGTTGAACTTGAATTTAAAGATTTCCCTTATGAAAAAAATATCGTGTTTGTGGATACTCCCGGACTTGATGATGCGGTAGATTATCGCTCAAAAGTTACTAGGGATTATATCAATCGGGCTAATGCGGTTTTAGTGTGTGTTAATTCATCTGCTTTAACTAATAGTGAGCTAAAAAATATCTTTAGAATCTTTGATAATACAGGCGGTAAGCCTGAAAAGGTTTATGTTTTAGGGACAAAATTTGAGCTATTAAATCACCCAGATGAAGATTGGAAAAAGCAAAAAGAAGAATGGAGTAAATATCTAAGCTCAAGTGATAATGATGAACGCACAAAATACACAAAAGAAATAGCGGATAAAAATATCATTCGCGTTTCAGGGCTTGTGGCTTTAACTTGCGAGTTGTTTAAGCAGGGGACTTTGGTAGAAGTGGATACTGAGCATCACTTAGATAAAAAATCGCTAAAAAATGTGTGTGCTAAACTATTTGAAAGCTTTGATATAGAATCTAATTTGCCAAAATTGCTAGAGTTTAGCAATGTGGAAAATATCCACGCAAGGATTAAAGCGGACATTTTAGATAAGGTGCAAGGTGAAATCATAGATGATGCAAAGCGAAGTTATAGGGCGTTGCATAAAGAGTTGGAGGGCTATTTTGAATCGCGATTTGAATCTAGCAAGGATAGCTATCTTGTAAGTAAAGAAG
This sequence comes from Helicobacter saguini, assembly GCF_000762875.2. GTDB lineage: Bacteria > Campylobacterota > Campylobacteria > Campylobacterales > Helicobacteraceae > Helicobacter_A > Helicobacter_A saguini. Next base: position 16,545 of record NZ_JRMP02000028.1, on the reverse strand, counting down.
GCTTAGAAGCTATAAATGATAGAATCAAAAAGCAAGAGAGCGAATTGCAAGAGCTAGCAAAGCAAAAGCAAGAGTTAGAATCTACAATGAAATCTTTTGAAAGCGAGACAAAAGAAGTATTACAGAATCTAAATAATGAGATTGATAAGATGATAAGTGGGAATAGTTAAGGAGTAAATTATGGGATGGTTTAGTAACTTTGTTTCAAATGTAGGTAGTGCAATAGGAAGTGCCGCTAAAGCAGTAGTCGGCGGTGTGGTACGTGGCGTTAGCGCGGCTGTGGATTTTGTAAAAGAATGCTGGAATGGTACAGAAAAAAAGGCACAAGAAACATCAGTTAATATCGGTAGTAGCAGAAGCTATGATTATGATAATGCTAGCATGGCAGAAACTATTAATGTCAATAATGAATTAAATAGCTTTAAAAATGTCGCTAGTAAAGAAGCTAGAAAAATCGAAGATATGCTAGTAGATGAATGCGAAGAGGTATTTGATAAGCTAATGGATTCTATAAATGAAATCAATGAAAGGGCGAATTTGAATATCCCTTTGACAATGATTAGGCGAGATTCTAAAAAATTGCTAAAAAGTATTAAGGGTAGCATTGAAAATGATGTTATTACTAAAATAAGTATTGATAATGCGACTTGTAAAGCGATACTTTACCTTGATGCTGGGGCGAATAAGACTAAACAAATGAAAGATTTTATCACAAATACTTCGCGCGATGCGATTAAAAGAATGCGTGATAGTTTAAATGATACCTTGCAAGACAATATAGATTCTATAAAAGATAAGATTGAAATGCACATAGGTAACGCAGAGTCGCTTCACACACGCGATAGCAAAGTGCTAAATGAAATCAAAAATAGCAAGGAAGGTAAGGAAAAAGAAAAAATGCAATTAAACATTGCCTTTGATATGTTTGAGTATGCAAATGCGCTCGATTTTATCCGCAATCCACTTGCTAAAAAGGGTGTGAAAAAAGGAGAAGAAGAGAGTTTAAGCTATGCGTTTTCGCAAAGTTAGAATCTATTGTTGAAAATGTGAGTTCTTTTGTCATTGCGAGATTTTGCGTAGCAAAATCGTGGCAATCTACTTATTATTTTGTAGATTGCTTCGGTCGCTTCGCTCCCTCGCAATGACGTGCGGTGTCATTGCGAGACTTGCGATAGCAAGGCGTGGCAATCTAATTTTTATGAAAATAGATTCTAAAAAAAGATAGATGTTTTTCTACGCTCAACATGACAAATCAAAAAGAAAGGAGAAAAAATGGCAATACAATTTTTACCATTGGTGCTAAAATGGGGACCTTTAGTGCTAACTGCAGCAGGTTTCATTAGAGATACATTTTTCGGCAAAAAAGAAGAAAAAGAAGAGCAAAAACAGCAAGAAAAAGTAGTCGTGCGTGAAGTGATAAAAGCCCCGCCTGTGGATGTTAGAAATGCCCAGCTAGAAGAGATTCAAAGGGTAAATAAAATCTTAAGCGATTATAAAAACACGGCGTTAAGACAGGCTGAAACAACTGAAAATAGGCTTGTAGAATCTTATAAAAGCTATATTGACAAGCTAGTAAATTCGCTTGATAAAAGCATAGATACTGATAAGCTAAGACGGCTAAATAATCGCGTGAAACACCAGCTAAGCGGCTGCATTGCAAATGTGATAAGTCGCAATCTAAGCATTGATAATGTTAAGTGTGAGCAGATTCTAAAAACGCCTGAGCCAAGTTACCGCGGCACGTTAATGCAAGAGTTTATTAGCGATATGAATAAGGACGCACTAGGCAAGGCAAAAGATATTCTTATAGAATCTTTGCAAGATAGCGCTAGTGATATAGCACAAATTCTAAGAGATAAGGTTAGTAGCGAAGAAGCAAAGCTAAAAAGCAATTTAGATTATTTGCAAGATTTTAAAAACTCGCATAATTTAGATAGCAAAGAGCAAAAGCAAATCGCTTTAAGCTATGAAATCTATTTAGATTCTAATGCAAGAGAAACGTTGAAAAGTTTTAATTTAAATTAAAGGAGAAAAAAATGGCAAATGTTGTAGATGATGAGAAATACAAACAAGCAGGACAATGGGCAGCACGAATTGTTAATGCAATAGTGGATAGTTTGACAAAAGATTCTAAAGATTCTAAAAATAAAGATTCTAAAGAATCTAAAGATAAAAAGTAAGGAGTAGTAAATGGGAATTTTTGATATTTTCAATATAGGAAAAGTCTTTAAAGATGGCTTTATAAAAGGTGCGACAATAGAGAAAATGAAAGATGAGATAAGAAAAGATACATCTTTAAGTGAGAGTGAAAAGGAAAAGAAAATTAAGGAAATGGAAGAGTTTATAAATAAAATGGATTTTAAAAAAATGTTTTAAATAGAATCTAGATTCTAATAAGGGAAAACTATGGCGACAAGAAGACGGACAAGCACTACAAAAGGCACGGACTGGGGAAGCGTGATAGTAGCCACATTACCGCACGTGCTAGATTTTGTAAAAGAAATCTTTACAGATTCTAAAAAAGAGCAAGAAAAACCACCGCAAGTGGTAAAAGAAATAATACGCGAAGTGCAAGCGACCCCGCCTGTGGATGTGAAAAATGCTGAATTAGAAATGATACAAAAGATTAATAAAATCTTAAGCGATTATAAAAATAAAGCCTTAAGTGAAGCGGAAAGTAAGGAAAATCGCCTTATAAATGTGTATCAAAGCTATATTGATAAAATCGCAGATTCTATAAATGATGTTGATTTAACAAAATTAGAGCGGCTAAAAAGCCATGCAAAAACGCAACTTCAAGGCAGTATTTCAAGTGAGATTATGCGAAATTTAAGCATTGATAATATAAAGTGTGAGCAGATTCTAAAAACCGCTGAATCTAGCTATCGTGGCATTTTAATGCAGGAATTTATAAATGAAATCAATGTGAATGCTTTAAAAAAAGCAAAAGATATTTTGATAGATAATCTAAATGAAAGCATAAGTGATATAAAAAAGATTCTAAATGATAGGCTAAGTAGCGAAGAATCTAGCTTAAGGGCTTCGCTTAATTACTTAAATGATTTTAAGGCGTCGCATAATTTAGATTCTAAAGAAGCAAAGGAAATTGAGCTATGCTATCAAATCTATTTAGAATCTAATGGGTTAAATACTATAAAAAGTTTTGATTAAAGGTTAGAAAAAAATGAGCTGGAAAAAAATGCTAGATTCTTATGAAAAGAAAACGCAAAAAACTCAAAAAGATTCTAAAATATTAAACAATTCAAATATACATAGTTGGATAGCTTCTGCAGTGCAAGAAATACTAGATTCTAACAACAATATTTTATTAGAGCAATCTAAAAAAACAAAATCTAACAAGACAAAAAAGCCTACCATACAAAGCAAAAATACAAAAACTAAAATAAATCCAGCACCCATAAAACGCAAAAATATTAACTCACAATTTACCCTTGAAAATATACAATATCTAAATGAAATTTATAATCTTAGCCCTTTTAGTGACGCGCTATATAGACGCACCACTTTTAAACAACAACATTTCGCAGTAAATATAAGGAATAATCACAATGCAAATTTAGATTCTATAAATAATTTATTCACCCTTGATATTGCAGAATCTAAGCATATATATCACAATAAAAATATGTATTATAAATTAGAATCTTGTGATATACCTTTAAGTGAGATTATAGAATCTATTTTTAGCATAAAGCAAAAGTATAAAAATGAAAGTGCAAAAAAGCTAATAAAAAGTCATATAAATGAATTTTTGGTTAGCCAAAAGCTAGAGCTTGAAATTTTAAGTGATGTGGAGATTTGCTACAATATTTTTATGAGTGCAAAAGTGCTAGTTAGTCTTAGTGTGTATAACACTGATATAAATGTAATAGATTTAGAATCTATATTTAATCAACTTATGCCAAAAGTGCTAAAGCAAAACGCAAGGGCAATTATGGAATCTAAATTTAATGAATTAGAAAAACGCAAAGATTCTATAAACACGGCAATAGAAACTATTAAGCTAAATAACGAATTTGAAAACTATCTAAAAAACAAAGGTAGTGAAATATTGCAAAATTTAAACTAAGGAGAAAAATATGCATGCAGCAGATTTATTAGCGGCGATACAAAATGGACAAAATGATGTGACAGATTCTACTCGCAAAGGATTGTTAGAAAAACAGGCTAAAAATATAGAATCTGCCTTAAAAAAAATGGAAAATAACAATTCCATATCTGGGGCTGAAATAGGTGCGTTAATGGGAAGTATTTTTGGCGCTGGTATGTTATTTAATAATTTAGATTCTAAAAATATAGAATCTAATTTAAAACAAGCACAAAATGAATTGCTAGATTCTACACAAAATATAGACGATGATGAAAGGGCTTTGGGATTATCAATAATTGGTGGTATGCTAGGTAATTTGAAAGATTCTAAGATAGCTAATCAAAATATAGAATCTACAAATATAGAATCTAAATCCCCAAAAGATATTGCAAAATCTATTCTAAAAGATAAAGATAAAAACGAAATGATAGAAATTACTAAGCATATCAAAAAAAGATTTGATGAAGAATATGGTAGCTATGCAATGGAAATCGTGCAAAATCACAAAGATAAAAATAAAAGCAAAAAGAATAAATTATCCATTTTTGGCTTTATGGATAAACCTAAAACAATCGAGCAAGAATACGAAGAGATAAAAGAGACTATCGCTATGCTATCAAATCCAAATATTTTACCCCCTAAAATTGCTATATGGGATAAAGAAGGCTTTAGCAATGTGAGTGAAAATGAAATAAGACAAATTTGTGAATCTCAAATAGAGTTTGCCCTAGATTCTACAAATATCTTAAATAAACATTACGAAAATATAAATAAAGAAAATGAACAAACATATAAAATCGTGCCGCTTGAAAGCATAATTAATTATAAAAAGCTAGATTCTAATTCAAGTGTGTTAGATTTAGCTAGCGAGCTAAAAGAGAGCTTAACCTTTGAAGCTAACTATGAATATGGCTTTATGAAAATCGCTAGTCAAGAAATCTACACAACGCAAACAGATATGGAATCTGAGCTAGGATTAAATGGCTGGAGAATAGATACAGGCTTTGAGCTAAGGGAAGCTATAAAAAATAATGATAGCAATAAGGCAAAGATTTTATATAACAAAATGATAGATATTGCTAATGAAGCCATGAGATTATACAATATATTTCAAAAGCGCTGGGGTGAGCCACAAAGGGAGTTAAAAGACTTTATAGGCTTTTTAGCGGATATAAAATATGATAATATAGAATCTAGTGAATCTATAGAATCTACCCAAGCCAACATTGAGAATGAAACTCCAAAAGCTAATAAAGCAGATTCTATAAAATCTAGTGAATCTAGTGAATCTATATCACTAAACACAAACTTTACAGAGCAAAATATCGAATATTTATATGAAATGCACGAAGATAGCCCTTTTGGTAATGCGTTATGGAAAAAGCTAAAGTTTATATGCGGGGAAAACGCTACGCCAGATAGTTTGCTAAAAGCCACAATAGATTCTAAAAAGCAAGTAGAATCTAGTGAAAAGGGCGAGTTTTTCACGCTTAATTTCAACGCAAAAGACAAGGAATTTATAAACGATGAAATCTACTACAAGATAGAATCTAAGGATAGACCGATACATAGTTTAATTAAAACGCTTTTTGATTTAAGGCAAAATGGCAGACAGACGCACCTAAGGCTAGTGAAAAGCTATATAAATGACTTTTTATCTGCCCAAGATTTAGCCTTAGAATCTATTGAAAATGTAGAGCTAGAGTATGATATTTATATTTCAGCGACCTTGCTTTTGCGTTTAGATTCTATATCACAAGGCGAGTTAGAAGCGGCATTTAAGGCGAAACTACCAAAGGCTATAATGCAAAATGCAAAGGCGATATTAGATTCTAAAATACAAGAGCTAAAATCGCGAAAAGATTCTATAAGCCAAAAAATAGAATCTATAAAGCTAGATTTAGCCTTTGAAAACTATCTTAAGGCAAAAGGTAGTGAAATGCTAAAAGAGATTATGATATAGAATCTAGATTCTATATTTTTACAAAAAGGAGAATAAAATGGCAATTAGTTGGACTTTTATTGAAAGAAATCTTGAGAGATATTTTGGTGATAGAGTATATGTATTTCAGCATATACCGCAGGATAAATTAAATGAAGCAATGAATGCGTTTGATATAAGTCAATGGCATGACATAGCAGGTGTTTATTATGATACGATTTTTGGAGCGTGTGATGAGGGCGTTGTTTTTACAGGTTTAAAAGTAGTGTTTAAAACAGATTCTACAAGTGTGCGAGAATATGAATATGAAAAAATACATGATGTAGAAATGAGAGGTAAAGAAGTATTTGTGAATTTTGAACGTGATAACTATTTATATGAAGCTAATGTTAGCTATGCGATGATGGAATCTTATCGCCCTAAATTTGCTAATTTTATGAATGATATGCTAAAAGCTTGTCGATTTGACGTCTTTAAATGGTTGCAAGGACAAATGCCAAAATTAAGTAATAACGAAAAAGCAAAAGAAATATCTTATATTATGAGCGAAGATTTTGTATTATCTCAAATCGCTCTAGGCTTTATGCCAGATGCTGAAAATACAACAGATATTGATGGTAATAAAATATGGCATAGCGAAATACCAAATAAAGAAGAAGACGGAAAAGCCGTAGGATTATATGAAATTATGCCAGATGAGCGGAAAAGCCCAAAGATTCTATTTTGTGAAAAAGCAATGTATATGAAATACAAACCAAATCTTACACTACATATAAAATATTATCAAATAAAAAAGGCAGAAATACAAGGTGGTAGATTAATATTAAATGTAAGTTATAGTAACACATTTGATATAAGTCATGTAATTGACCCTTTGGACTATCAAAATTTTGTAAGTTTTATTGATAAGTTAGTTTATAACTTAGAAAATTTCGGCTTTAAAGACGCACGTGATGCAGGATATATGATAGGTTTAAAACGATAGAGTTTAGCAAAAGGAGTAAAAATGCAAAATTACGAAATAAGGCAAAGTGCGTTAAACACGACATTAGATTCTAAAATAGATTTGATTTTGATTAGAATCTAAATTCTAAAACTATGCTAAAATGTAGCTTTATTTTTGCGATTTTAATAACAAAAAGGAGTAAAAATGATTCTACTAGATGGCAAGAGCCTCGCAAAAGATTTGCAAGAAAAAATAAAAAAAGATGTCGCTACACTCGCTGCTAAAGGGGTGATTCCAAGCCTTGCGGTAATTTTAGTCGGCAGCGACCCAGCAAGCCAAACCTACGTAAATATGAAAGCAAAAGCCTGCAAAAATGTCGGCATCACTTCAATCCTGCACGAAATGCCACAAAACATAAGCCAAGCCGACCTTTTGAATATGATAAACAACCTAAACGCAAACGCAAATCTAGATGGAATCTTAGTCCAACTGCCCTTGCCAAGCCACATAAACACCTACGCCGTGCTAGAATCTGTCGCGCCGCAAAAGGATGTCGATGGCTTTCATACGCAAAATAGTGGGAAGCTTTTTAGCGGTATAAGCGGCTTTGTGCCGGCGACCCCGCTAGGCGTAATGTCGCTTTTGTCGCACTATAATATCGCGCTGCAGGGCAAGGATGTGTGTATCATAGGCGCGAGTAATATCGTGGGTAAGCCACTTGCAGCGCTCATGCTAAATGCGGGAGCTACGATTAGCGTGTGCCACATTCATACGCGTGATTTGGGCTTTTATACGCGGAATGCGGATATTATTTGCGTGGCGGTGGGTAAGCCAAATTTGATAACGCGTGATATGGTAAAGCAGGGCGCGATTGTTGTGGATATAGGCATTACGCGGCTAGAATCTGGTAAGATTGTGGGGGATGTGGATTTTGATTCTGTTGCGCCGCTTTGTAGCTACATTACGCCTGTGCCTGGTGGCGTGGGTCCTATGACTATTGCGTCCTTATTGCAAAATACGCTCAAAAGCGCTGAAGCTAGGGCTGATAGAATGTAAAGATTCCGTATTTTTTTATATTGTAATCTAAAGCAAAATGACATTTTGACGAAATAGATTCTATAGAATCTAATAGAACTTAGGAAAAAAAATGTCAATGCAACGAAAGCGAAAAATCGCTAAGCAAATTCAAGGATTGCCACTTTATGCTCCCTTAAAAAATCTTTTAGAATCTCAAGGGATAGATTCAGCAACTGCTGGGCAAACATCATGGCTTTTTGTAAGTTTGTTGTTTGCATTAATTTTTGGAATTTGTGTAGCATTCATTTTGCCATTATTTGAAATAAAACATTATTTATTTGCGGATGGTGAGATTATTACTCGTATTTTTTGCTTTACTATATTAATTCATTCAATTATTGTTATGATAAGGCTTAAATATTTAATTACAAATGCACTTTTTTTTGCAGAAATTTATATCATTTTTATATTACTTGCGATAAGGAATGTCGTCATATTACTTAGTGTTGGCTTTGTGCTTTTTATTATTTATATGATAATCCCTATTTATTCATGGAGAATTAAAATTTTGGATGGGATTTTATATTTTGTGTATGCACTTGTATTTTGGTATGGATATGTGTATAGTGCAATCTAATTATTTCCCCATATTTTTTAACACTTCCTTAACAATTTCACTTTCATTTTTTTCTAAAATCTTAGAATCTAACTTGCTTAAAACCGCGTTAATCTCGGCATCTTTAAAGCCCAAAGCCAAAAGGGCTTCGAAAGCTAAACGCGCACTTTCACTGCCACTAGATTCCACATTTTGACTAAATCCAGCAAAATCAAGCATAATTTTGCCCGCCACTTTCGCGCCCACGCCCTTTACGCTTTTTAGCGCGGCTGCGTTATTTGTTTGCACTAAGTTTAAAAATTGCGGCACAGAATAGGTCGAAAGTATTGCTAGAGCGATTTTTGCGCCCACGCCATTGACCTTTAAAAGCTGCAGGAAAATCTCGCGTTCTTGGCGGCTTGCAAAGCCAAAGAGTAGGTTAGAATCTTCGCGTATGATTTGTGCTATTTCAAGGGTTGTTTCTTTTTTATTTTGCAATTCTATGCTTGTTAATAGCGAGATTTCGACAAAATATGTCACATTATTTACTTCCAACTCCACGCTTGTGGGTAGCAATTTTTCTATGTTGCCTTTTAAACGAATTATCATTTTTGTAACCTTTTATTTAAAAAATTATGTTTTTAAGCTTAAAAACCTCGATGCTACCCTATCACAAAAAAATTATTTCAAGGTTAACAATATAAGTCTTTTGATTTTTTATTGAAAAAATACGATTTATAAAATTTATAGAATCTAAATTACAAAATTGTAACATTTTTATCAACCATTTATTTTTTTATAATAAACTTAGGGTTTTTTATTTCGATAGAATCTAAGATAGAATCTAATTCATAGAATCTAAAGTCAATGGAGAGAGTTGTGGAAAATGTGCAGATTGTGCTACTAGCGTATTTAGTTTGCTTTTGTGTCCCTAGCATAATTATTGATATTTTGCAGATTAAATATGTGAGTTTTTATGCGAGTAAAAAGCCTATAATTTTAGATTCTAATGATTATAAGTTAGCGGCAAATTATGCGATACTGCAGCGGAAAGTCTCGATTGCCACGCATATTTTTGAGTTTATTATGCTTATTTTTTGGCTTTATTTTGGGATAAATTATTTGGATAGATTCTATGAGCATACAACTTTTAGTCCTTTGGCTAAGGAGTGGTGCATTGTGATGAGTTTTTTTGCGATTTCTGCTGGGCTTAATCTACCTTTTAGCATCCTGCAAAAGCGAATCGATAGGGTGTATGGCTTTCATAAAGGCTCGGCGACACTATTTATCAAGGATATTATTAAGTCCATTGTGCTAGTTGGGGCTTTGGGTGGGATTTTGCTTGGCTCGCTACTATGGATTATGGATAATGTGCCGCAGTGGTGGATATTTGGTTTTGTGTTATTTTTTACTTTTATTATCGTTATTCAGTTGATTTATCCTACGATAATTGCACCACTTTTTAATAAGTTTTCGCCCTTGCAAAATGCGAATTTAGAATCTAGGATAAACGCGCTAATGGATAAGGTCGGCTTTAAAAGTAGTGGCGTGTTTGTAATGGATGCTAGTAAGCGAGATGGAAGACTTAATGCGTATTTTGGTGGGCTTGGTAGGTCAAAAAGAGTGGTGCTTTTTGACACGCTTTTGGAGAAAATTAGCGAAGATGGGCTAATTGCGATTTTAGGGCATGAGCTAGGGCATTTTAAGCACAAGGATATTTTGCGAAATATTATTATTGCAGGGGCGATTTTGCTTGGTATGTTTGCATTTATGGGGCTTTTTACTACGCACTTATGCACATTTTTAGGTCTTAGTGTTTCATATAGTAACATTATTATTTTATCTATTTTGCTAATGCCAGCACTAACTTTTTTAGTCCAGCCTTTGAGTAATTATTTTTCACGCAAGGCGGAGTATAAGGCAGATAGTTTTGGGGCTAGCTGTGTCTCGCAAAAGGCGTTGCGTGAGGCATTAATTCGCCTTGTAAATGAGAATAAAGCCTTTCCATATTCGCACCCTGCCTATATCTTTTTTTATTATTCGCATCCGCCTTTGATTGAGCGGCTAAAGGCGTTGGGTGTGCAAGATTCTATAGAATCTTTTGAGCTAGATTCTAATATGGATATAGAATCTAATTTGCAAAATACCCTAAATAAAGGGACGCTTTAAATGATTGAAATTGATTTGTTATTACGCATTGCGGTAGCTTTCCTTAAGGATATGGATTTAGAAGAGTTTAAAAAGCTCGTGTTTGAGACGACTTATTTGACAAGCGATATTAATAATTTTAGTAATGACAAGATTCCAAAGGATGTAAAAAGCTCGCAAAATCTTTATGAAAGCAGCTTTGAAATCCACGCTCCACGCCAGGAAGCAGAGATTTTACTAGCCTTTGTGCTAAATACTACGCGCGTGGATTTACATACAAATTCTAAACGTGAAGTAAATGACTTTAATAAACAGCGTTATTTCAAATTACTAGCACTGCGAAAAAGTGGCGTGCCGCTTGAGTATTTGACAAATATTGCTAGTTTTTATAGTCTTGAATTTTATGTGGATAAAAATGTTTTGATACCGCGTGTGGAGAGCGAGATTCTAGTGGATAAGGCTTTAGAGCTTATAAAAGAGCAGGGCATTAGCGAGTTTGTCGAGATAGGTGTGGGTAGCGGGGCGTTAAGTTTGGCGATTTTAGCTAATAATCCAACGTTAAACTGCATTGCCACTGATATAAGTAGCGAGGCTATAAATATCGCTAAATACAATGCCGAGCGACTGAATCTGCTAAATCGAATCGAGTTTATAGAATCTAATTTGCTAGATTCTAAGCTGCTTTTAGATTCTATAAAAAAACGTGGAATAACCTTAGTGATTTCAAATCCGCCATATATCGCAAATGATTATCCGCTAAATAAAGAAGTGCTTTGCGAGCCGCATATCGCTTTATTTGGCGGCGTGAAAGGCGATGAGATTTTGCAGAATCTAATCTTGCAGTGTGAGCAAAATCGCATAAAACATTTAATATGCGAAATGGGCTATGACCAAAAGGATAGTTTGCAAACTTTTCTTTTAACGCATAATTACAATCCACGATTTTACAAAGACTACGCAAAACACGACAGGGGCTTTGTGGCTAGTTTGATAGAATCTTAAAGGGGCAAAAATGCATGATAGTTTAATGGTTAAGGAATATTTGCGATTGCATGGCGTGGATAATGTGCTAGATTTAGACCATGAAGAGCTAGAGAAAGAATATGAAAAGATAGTGCATGAAGGCTATAAATATTATCAAAGCCTTATAAATGATGGCGGTGGCGTTGAGTTTTATGCCCCGCCGCGTGAAGATGTCGTGGCTGCATTAAAAAGGGTGCAGACTATTGATGAGATGTATGATACTTGCTATCGATTTTTGTTTATGTATATTCCTACCGACTTGATTGCTTTTATGGCGGAGCTTAAGATGCCTGTGCCTTATTCACGGCTTAAACGCATTATTGATATTATCCATGCGCGCGTGCAAGATGAAGTGCTAGATAACATTAAGCTAGATTTAGAAAGTCTGCCACGGCAGGAAATGGAGACGCTAATCTCGCATTATGAAAGTATGCGAAATAACATTATGGAGCTACAAAGAATCCATGAGAAGTATAAAAGCTCTGGCACGCTTGATTATGTTCGCTCTATGGCGGAGATGAAGCTTGATATAGTGCAGTCATTTATGGCGAAAGATATGGAAATGGAGTATAAGCCATTTTATGATAATAGCAAGGAAAAGCGAACGCTTGTTAGCAAGATTTTGGCAATTAGTGGGATTTATACAAAACAAGAGCTTTTTGATATGAAAATCGCTGAGCTGCAAGAGACTTACGATGAGATTATGAAGCAAGTGCTAGCAAAAGAGCGTGAGCAAAAACTAATGCGAAAATATATTGAAATCTTTGAAGATTCAGCTGGTATTACAGAAGATAAGTTTAAGGAATATTGTGCAGATATGCAAGAAGAATTGAATGAAGAAAATATCCATGAAATCATAAACTACTTTACAACACGCAATCACTTTATATCAAATAAAATAAACAACGTCTTGTCAGGCAAGGATATGAATAAGATGATGTCCCCTACAGCCCTTATGGGCGATACGGTGTAGAATCTGTATTTTTCAGTTTTAATACTTGAGTTAAAACTTCAAGGATTTAATAAATATAGAATCTACACCATAAAACCAAAGGCAACTAATGCAACTATCCTTTAAACTACTAGATTATGATACTAATTCTCCATTAGCAAATAAGCAAGTAGAAATAAGGAATATTGATAAACAAGAAGTATATCCTAGCAAGAATAGTGATAATAGAGGAATAGTTGCATTTTGTATTAAAGAGAATGAAAGAGCTGATTTTTTTAGTATTAATTTATTAAATGATAAGGTATATTTTTCTACACCTTTTAATCTTGCTAAGGATTATATACAAGCAACAAATTCTAAAATAGATTCTAAAGATTTAACCAAAAAGCTATTTACACCAAATAATTATCAAAATAAATATGCTAAAGTATATTTTAAAGCTAGAATATCATTATTATTTGATGGATTTAACTTAAAGATTCTAAAAGGAGAAAATATCATAGAATCTTTTGTGGCAAGAAGTGGCAATCCAAAAGACAATAACTTACAAACAAGTGACATAAATATAGCTACATCTACTTACATAAATCCTGTTACTAAAGAAAAAAATATAATGTATTTTTATTACGACAAAGATAACACACAAAGTAAATATGGAGCAATTCCACAAGGAATATACTATATAAACTTAGCTAATATTATAGAATCTAAAAGCAATATAGAATCTAAAGAAAATTCTCCATTTGAGATAGGTAAGACTTGGGGAAAATACTACACCAAAATTTATACAGATAAAGAATGCAAAAATAATAAAGTATGTATCAACACAAATACCAAGATAGATTCTATAGAATCTAATGACAATATAGAATCTAGAACAATAAATAAAGAATTTTATTTATATAGCATTAACAGCAATAATGAATTTGGTAGCATAGGTAGCATAGGAGTAAATAATAGTTTCTTTGATAAAATTATAAATTTTAGTTCAGATTCTATAAATACACAAGAAGGCATTGAGTTAAAAGTAGAATATAATAAACATTCAAATATAACAATAGATTTTATAACACCAACATTAAACAATATATTTCCTCTAAATCTTTCACAACAAGAATTACAAGAAGCAAAAGAATATCTTTCAAATTCTACCTTTGCACCTGGGACTTATATAGAATTAGAAGCAAAAGGATTACAAGGAAATAAAAATGTTAAATGGCAATATGAAGTAGAATATATACAGGATAATAAAATCATTAAAGATTCTAATAACCCATATACAATAAATGATATATCTAATTACGCAAATAATCAAATATATGAAAGAATAGGATTTTATCTACCAACAGAAAGAACAACACAAGATTTTACAAGCTATAAAGTTATTGTTCAAGTAATAGATTCTAGTACTTTAAATATATTAGGCAGTATTACTTTAGATATGAGCTTTAAAGTGATACAAAGTGATACAAGATATGATTTATTAAATACATTAAATACAAATAACACAAATAGCACAAACAAGATTCTAAAAGCATACAATAAACTAGATAGTATTAATAGCTTACAAGAAGCAGTTGAGTTTTTAAAGATTAATATCAAACAAAAAGATACACTCTATAACAATAATTTCAAAAGATACAATAAAAAAGATTCAATGGGTGATTATATATACAATGTATTGCTAGATTATTTTAAAATCTATCCGCAATTAGCTGGAAAAATAGCATATATCTACTACATATACGACTTAGTAGATGATGATTTTATAGATAATGTAAAAGAAGATAATGGTGAGTATGTAAGGGATAGGGAGAAGTTTATAAACATGATGATTGAGATATTTGAAAAAGAAACATACAAGCCTAGTTTTTCAAATAATAAATTTTTCTTTTTAGATGCCTATAATATATTATTTAAATATCCGTCTCAAGATAATGTAATTGAATTTAGGAAAGATTTTATTCAAAATCTTATAAAAGTTATTTGCGACAATGAAAATTTGCCACTAAAAAGAGTAGAATTTTTTGAAATAAAATTTAAAGATATTATGAAAGAAAAATCTATATTGAATGGTTCTTATAATAAGAAAATTATTCAAATAAATACACTACATATTACCAATGGAAATGATAATTTTCAAGATAGAATATTATATCCAGCTAGCTATGATGATATACGTGATATATTGAGTAATAATGTAACATTTACAAATCTTATGAATACTATTTTTCATGAAATAAGACATTTTTATATAGAACAAAAATATCCAAACTTTATAAATCGCTGTATTTTACAATCTTATCTTTGGCATTCTTCATTTTTTTATATTTCAATGGATACACGAATAGAAAATACAATATTTGGTGAAATATATAAACAATGTGGAAAAAACAATAAAGATGCAAATAATGTAAATTGCAAAATAGGAAATTATCAAAATGTATATGAGATTCAACCAAATGAAAGAGACCCGAGATACGTGGCAGCTCATATTATAAAACAACTACAACAAAAAGGATTAATATGAGTGTAGATTACCTTAGAATCACAATTGAACAAAGTAAAAAATATATTTTAGATAACATGGGTAAAGAACCAATTTATTTAGGAATGTGGAACAATATAGTATGTATCGATGATAGATTAGATTATAAATATTTAGAAAAATATATCGGTGATTTTATGGTATTTCTTTACTTAGGAAAAATAATTTTAGAAAAAAACAAACAAGGTAATTTTATTCCAAAATATATACCAAGCGTAATTAAACCATCTCACTTTGAAGGACTAAATACATTTTGGTTAAATGAAAGAAATCCAAACCCTATGATTAGACCTGAAGAACCTTTGCTTACCACTCCTTCAGTTTTTCCATCAATGGTACCAAAAATAGACAAAGAAGCCTACAAATACTTTAAAAACTTTTATTTTAGAAATAAAAAAAATATAGTTTTAAGTAAAGAGCAAATAATAAGTTATTTTACACAACTACATACTTTAAATACAACATTCATAAAAAATTATATAGATTCTATAAATAAAAATAATGGTATAACTTCTTATTATCCAACACAAGAACTTTACTTGCAATTATATAAAGATAAAATATTAAGTAATGATATGTTTCAGTTTTGGGATGGAAAGCCTAGCATACCTTTAAAAAAAGCTATATTAACAACGCTAGATTACTTAAGCACTAATCCACAAGAAGAAAGATATATAAATATCATTCCTTATTTTGATGAGTTGTTTTATATATATTTTATATATAGTTTAAATCAATTTGTTGTTGATGGTGGTATTGTTGTTTATGGTGATAAAAGTGGTTATATGCGTCCTTTAGAATTTATGGATAAAAATGATTTTATATTTAATCCGGGTGCTTATAAAAAATATTATGAATTGCTTAAATATAATATTAAATATCATAGCAATGAGATAAGCTCAGTAACAAACACATTTTTAGACCCAAAGAATTTTCAAAGAGATAATATTCCGCTTTTTATTACATGTGCTAATGATGCACAATTAAATTCCACATTATATTTACATGGTTATAATTTTGATAAAAATTTTTTTTCGCCCAATCGAATACAAATATACTATAATGATACCCTAGATATTAAATCTACAAAAAATTATTTAGCTTCCCCTCTAGGCAACTACTACTTCGAATTATTAGAAAACAAAAACACCTTCGTAGAATTCCACCCTAGAATCTATCCATCTAAAGCAAATCCACCACAAGGCTGGAGTAAAGAAATGATGGATAAGTTAGATTTAAAGCTAGAGTAATATTAACACATAA
>NZ_JRMP02000027.1 GCF_000762875.2 Helicobacter saguini | reverse complement strand
AAAAAAATAAGCGATAAAGATAAAGAATTATTTTATGAAGTTTTAGAAAAAATAGGGAATAATGAAGTCTTGGATGAAAAATATAAAAATCATAAATTGAAAGGATATTATGTAGGAAGTTTTGAATGCCACATAAAATCCTATTTATTATTAATTTATAGAAAAGTAGAAAATATTTTAATATGTGTGGATATAGGAAGTCATAGCGATTTATTTAAATAAAAGGATTCTAAAAATTTCTACAAAAAAGAAACAAAATCGCAAAAAATATAGAATCTAACTCGCAAAACAACAAAAAAGATTCTAAAAATTTCAAGGTTTTAGCAGATATATTTCTAAATTTATATGCAAAAATAAAATTAGATTCTATAAAAATACATTTTAAGTTTAAGGAATGTTATTCTAGTATATTTTTATATGTTTAGAATCTGCCTTAGGGCCTTTTTGATTTCATTGACTTTTGGCAGTCCATAACATTTTATTTAATCTTATTTAGTAAAGATTCTAAGTTATAAATTTATAATAAAATACAAGATATTTTTGAAAATTATTTTTATTTTTTAAAAAAATTTTATGATATAATTGTAATTTACTGAAAATTAAAAGGAATAAGATGAGTTTTAATAAGGTTGGGGAAAATGACAAGCAAAAAGATTTTTATAAAAATGTGCGTGAGAATTTAAATAATGTGCGTGTGGCACTCCTTAAAAGTGATGAAAATTATGAGAGTGAAGATAAGGAAAAATTGCAAGAGGCTTTGAGTATTTTTGCTAATTGCGAAGAAAAAGCAAATAAAGATTTAGCAAAATTAGAAAAAAATGCCGAGTGGAAACGACTAAATATAGCATTTTATGGTGAAACAAATGCGGGGAAATCTACACTTATAGAATCTTTGCGACTTTATTTTAAAGATGATAAGAAAATTAACGAGCAAGAAAAGTTTAAAGAAGCTTATGATAAATTTGCTGAATCTAAAGTGATTATAGATTCTATAACTAATGAGATTAAAAACTTAGAAGATTCAAAAGTTGATATAAAAAGTAAAAAAGATATTTTAAATAATTCTATACAAGAAATAAAAAAAGATATACAAGATATAGAATCTATTATTAAGCAAGAAAATGATAAATTAGAATCTAAACAAAAAGAACAAAATAAAATGCTAGATTCTAAATCTAAGCTAGAAAGTAATAAAATAGAGCTAGATTCTATAACTAATGAAAATAAAGACTTAGAAAATTTGAAACTTGATAGTGAAAAGCAAAAAATACAAAAAGAAAGTGACTTGCCAAATATTGCTAAAAATATGGCTGATATAGAATCTAAAATTAGTCAAATACAAAAAAATATAGAATCTAATCCGCTTTCAAGTGGTGGCTTTTTTAATTTTTTTAAGAAACTTTTTAAACCAAGCTTAAATAAAGAGCTAAAAGCCCTAAAAAATTCTAAAAAAGAACTTGAAAAACAAAAGCAAAATGAAGAAAATAAAGAGAAAGAAATAAAACAAGAAATTACAAAATATGAAACTATAATAGCCGAAAGTATCAAAAATATCGAATCTAATAAGATAAAACAACATGAAATTATAGAATCTAATAATATTTTAAGTAAAGAAATTATTAATCTAGATTCCATAACAAATGAAATAAGTCAAATAAAAGATTGCATAAATAATCATAATGATAAAATAAAAATAAAAAATACGGAAATAGAGGCACTGCAGCAAGATATAAATAAAGAAGATGAAAAAATACGGCAAATAAATGCGAATATAGAATCTAAACATACACAAAAAAATCAAATTATAGAATCTAATCGCGGAAATATAGAATCTATGGTAAAAAATCGCGATGGTTTGATTATAGGAACAGGGCAAAGTGACTTTACGCGCGATATTACAATTTATGATTTTACGCATAATGGAAATGATTTTAGCCTAATTGATGTTCCAGGAATTGAGGGAAATGAAACAATAGTAATAGATGAAATATACAAAGCCTTATCAAAAGCCCACGCTATTTTTTATGTAAAAAAAGAGCATACGCCACCGCAAAAAGGCGATGAAAATAAAAAAGGGATAATAGAAAAAATAAAAGAGCAATTAAATGACCAAGCTGAAATTTATACCATTTTTAATAAGCCTATTAATAATGCTAGAATGCTTGAAAATGAGTTTATTGATAGCCAAACAAGGCAAGGTTTAAACGAGCTAGATTCTAAAATGGATGAATATTTAGGGGAATTTTATAAAGGGCATAAAGTGTTGAGCGCCCAGCTTGCATTTTATTCATTAGCTAAAAATCTTTTAGATAGAGAGACTTTAGAATCTTTTAAGCAAAATACAAATATTGCCCTTGAAACAAGGGATAAATTGCTAAAAAATTACACATCAGATTCTATACTTAGTATGACGCATTTTAATGAATTTAGCGAATTTGTAAGCGATTTAAATCAAAACGCAAAAGAAAAGATAAAAAACGCACATATAAAAAAGGCTAAAAGCATTATTATTTATTTTAAAGATTCTATAAGAGAGATTTTAAAGCAAAAATATGAGCCGCTTTTGGCTAGTTTGCAAGAGAACTTAGAATCTACAAATGATAAGCTAGACTATATACAAGAGCAATTTATAAAAAAATGTAAAGCGAGTGCAAATGATATAGTTGATAAAAATATAAGCAAGATAAAAAGGGAGACTTATGCAGCTATTGAATCTAATATAAAAGATGATGTTTTTAAAAAAAGACTTGAATCTAATATTGATAACACAATGGAAAACCATCTAAAACCGCAACTAGCAGACGCACTAAAACAAAGGCAACAAGAGCTAGAAAAATATATAAAAGAAGAGCTAGAAAATTATCAAAAGAGAATGCAAGAATGTGTGGATAAAATCTCGCATTTAAGCATAAAAGATAACTTTGGGAATAGCTTGGATATTAAGATTGATAGTGGGATAGAGTTTGGAGGGCTAGCAATGGGAGTGGCGACAATTGGGACTACAATTTTGACTGGGATGGCTTTGGGTTGGAATCCTATTGGCTGGGTTATTCTAGGAGCTGGTATCATAACAGGTATTCTTAGTATAGGAAAATCTGTATTAAAATTTTTTAGCGATGATTATAAAAAAAGTGAGCAAAAAAAGGCTACTGATAGCGCGCTAAGAGATATATCATCAAAAGTTAAAACAAGTATAGTAGAGCAAATAGATTCTAATAAAGATTCTATAACAAATATAATAGATGAAATAAAAGCCGAATTAGCAAAGCCATTAGAAAAAATGGAGCAGAGTATAAAAGCCCTTAAAAAGATTCAAAAAGAATTAAGAAAATTAGAATCTAATATAGAAAATTTATTATAAGATTCTATAAAAAAGGAGAAAATATGCAAAGTGCAGCATTACAAGAATTTGAAAATAAAAAAGCAAAGACAAAAGAGACTTTAGAAAAATTGCTAAGATTTTTGCAAGAGGGCATTGATTTAAATGTGGATATAGAATCTAGCTATATAGATAAGATTAAAGAGGCCTTAAATGAAACGCAAAATGTAAAATTAAAAGTCGCATTAATAGGTGGCTTTAGCGAGGGGAAAACTAGCATTGCAGCAGCGTGGCTTGAAAAACTAAAGGATAATATGAATATAAATGTAGCTGAAAGTAGCGATGAAGTGGCTATTTATGATATAAATGATGATTTAGAAATAATTGATACGCCAGGACTCTTTGGCTTTAAAGAAAAATATAATGATGAAAGAAAGCTAGAAGCATATAAAGATAAAACAAAAAAATATATAAGTAGCGCAAATATCGTGCTTTATGTGTTAAATCCTAGCAATCCTATTAAAGAAAGTCATAAAGATGATTTAGTATGGTTATTTCGTGAGCTAAATTTACTACCACGAACGATATTTGTAATTGGTAAATTTGATGAGGTAGTTGATATTGAAGATTCTTATGAATATGATGAAATGTATAAAACTAAAAAGCAAAATATATTGCAACGATTAGAGCAACTAATAAAACTTACACAAAGCGAAAAAGATTCTATAAATATCGTAGCAGTTTCTGCAAATCCATTTAATAAAGGCATAGAATATTGGCTACAAAATAAAGAAGAGTATAGAAAACTATCACACATAAAAGCCCTGCAAGATGCTACAAAAGAAAAGATAGAAAAAAGTGGTGGGGCATTAGCTATTATAGAATCTACAAAAGATTCTATAATCAAAGATGTGTTAAATAAAGAGCTACCAAAAGCAGAGCAAAATTTTGAAATAATACAAACTGAAATAACTAAGCTAGATAAAGTCGCAAAAAATACAAGCAAAGACTTAAAACGACTAAATAGCGATATAGAATTAGCAAAAAGAAATTTAAATGATTTTATCTTGCAATATTTTGATGATTTGATTATATCTGTGAATGGCTTAAGTTTGCAAACATTCAAAGAATTTTACGATAAAGAAATAGGCGAAAATGGAATCAATGTAAGAACAAGAGTGCAAAATAAATTTAGCGAAGAGACTGAAAGCATTTATGGTGAGATAAATCAAGTCGCAATTAATTTAGATACTGAAGTAAAACGTTTTGAAAGTGATATAATGAAGCTAGGCAAACAAGGCGTAAGTTTTTTACAAACTTCAAAAGTAATTAATTCTGCAAATATATTAAAAGTAAGAGATGGCATAGTAAGTGGTGGGAAAATGATAGGCTTAAACTTAGGAAAATATCTAAAATTTAAACCATGGGGCGCTGTAAATTTGGCTGGTAGAATATCCGCTGTCCTTGCTATCGTGTCTTTAGCGTTAGAAATTTGGGATAGCTATAAAAGAATGGAAGCAGAAGATAAACTAAAAGAAGCAAAAATGGAATTAGAAAATACTTTAAAAGAGCAAAAGAGCGAGATTCTATCATTAGTAAATAGCACAGATTTTAAAAGAACATTTTTTGAAAATGCATTAATTTTAGAAACTAGTTTGCAAGATATAGAATCTAATCTCAAACTACAACAAGAAAAAGAAAGTAAAATGCTAACTTGGCTACAAAATGGCAACGCTTTGAAATATTGATATTTATTCATTATCATTTAGCAGTTTTTCGCTCTCTTTATCGATATAATCATTATATGCTTTTTTAAGCATTTCACAATATGTATCGATACTCTCTAGTCCGCTTTTTTTCGCAAACACAAAGGCTTCCTTTAAAGTCTCTCTAGTCTTTTCCACGTTTTCTATTTATCAAATGAGATTTTCATTTTCTCCTTTATTTCGTAAGATATATTCAATCACTTTTTTTATTAATAGCTATCGCTATCCATTCATTGTATTTGCATTTTGTGTAGCGTTTGTGGTTATATGGTCTTGGATTTTTATGCGTTGTTAGGAATACCCAATCATAGCTCGCTATAGCTTTGCTCGATTGCCTTAATTACCACTCAAACGCCCTAAAATCCTTGCTAAAGAAAACTTTATAAATCTAGATTTTGTAATCGATAATGTCGTAATGCAGGAATTTTAAGCGGTTTGAGTGTAGCATTAAACGCACTGATTTTGCGTAGTAAAGGTGCATTAAATGTTGTATTTCCTGTTTAAATTCTTTATTTTTTAATGTTGAAAATGTGAGATAAAAATATATAAATTGTGTAAAAATACTAGTAAAATTGAAACTAGATTCTATAAAATATTGCGAATTTTGAAATATTATATTACATAAAGTTAGGCTATGTTTTAGAATCTTTTTGGAAAACTTAGAATCTAAAATTTTTAGTGAATCTTTAGGAACTTGCGGATTTTTTGAGAATCTTTTAGAAGAATCTAGACTTTGTGGAATACTCCTAAAATCTTTAGAATCTAACATAGAATCTTTATTCAAAATCTTAGAATCTTGCAAATTAGATTCTATATTTTTTTGAAATTTAAAAGAATTTTTAGAATCTAAAGTTACAAATTTCATAACTTTCTCGCTTTCAATATCAAGAAAAAAACTTGCCACTTGCGGCTTTACACCATAAAGTGTATCGCCCAAAATAGCGTGATTTATCGCGGATGTGTGAATGCGAAGCTGGTGAGTGCGACCTGTTAAGGGGATTAATTTTACAAAAGTGCAAACTTCATTGTTATAACTTTCAATTTTGCTAAGTATCATATTTTTGAATTTTTGATATTCTAAAGTTATGTTTTGTGTATTATAATAATCTAAAAAAGTTATGAAATTTGTGTCTTTTATAGAATCTAGATTCTGTAAATTTTTAGAATCTTCCTTAAAAATATCACTAAAAATATTTGTAGATTCTATAAAGTTAGATAAATTAGTAATTTTTTCTAATGGAATTAGTAAAGTTATAGCTTTGCTAGAATCTAGACTTTTAGATTCTATAATATTTTTAGAATCTAATTTTTCCACACTTAAACTCTCACAGCTCCCTTTAATACACAAATTCCCCTGCTTTTCCTTGCTAAAAAAAATGCTAGATTCTATCCGCAAAGACTCGCAAATCTCGCCACGCACAAGAGCCAAATACTCCTTATGCACGGCACGCGCACTAAACAAATCCTTTAAAAACACCTCGCTTTTTTTATCCACGCTGCAAAGCACCAAGCCGCTAGTCTCCTTATCAAGCCTGTGGCACGCATTCGCAGCCTTTCCAAAATGATGGCGAATGCTATCTAGCAAACTAGGCTTACTACTTAGATTTTTTGGATGCGTTAGCAAATTACTAGGCTTTCTAAACACGCAAAACTTGATTTTTTTCACCTTAAATTCTCACATCGCCTTTAGGCGGGAGATTTCATCCCTTAGCGAGATGGCAGATTCAAAGTCTAGGCGTTTGCTTGCCTCTAGCATTTTAGCGCGTAGCTCTTTTAGAATCTTCTCTTTTTCTTTTGGTGGAATCTTATTTGCCTTTTTTATGCTGGCAGCGCGGCTATATACATCGCCACTTTCTTCTAATCGCAGCTCATTTTCTACACTCCTATTTACACTTTTTGGCGTGATATTATGTTCCTTGTTGAATCTCTCTTGCTTCTCACGCCGATATTTTGTCGTATCTATGGCGACTTTCATTGACTTTGTGATTTTTTCTGCATACAAAATGACCTTGCCATCGATATTTCTCGCGGCTCGTCCCATCGTTTGTATTAGGCTTGTTTCACTCCTTAAAAAGCCCTCTTTATCCGCGTCCATTATCGCTACAAGGCTTACTTCTGGTAAGTCTAAGCCTTCACGCAACAAATTGATTCCAACTAACACATCAAAAGTCCCAAGCCGCAAATTTCGTATCAAATGATTTCGCTCAATGGCGTCTATGTCGCTATGCAAATACTCGATTTTAATGCCCTCTTTTGCGTAATATTTGGTTAGCTCTTCGCTCATTTTTTTAGTCAAAGTCGTAATTAGCACACGCTGACCGCGACTTACCACGCCACGAATTTCATCTAATAAATCTCGCACCTGACTTTTAGAATCTCGCACTTCAATCACAGGGTCAAGCAGCCCTGTAGGACGCACAATTTGCTCAAAATGATTTTCCCCGCTTAAGTCTAGCTCTAATTTCGCCGGCGTAGCAGAAACGAATAGGAAAGAAGCCTTTTTATGTATAAACTCATCAAACTGCAACGGACGATTATCAAGCGCGCTAGGCAGCCTAAAACCATACTCTACAAGGACTTCCTTGCGACTTCTATCGCCCGCATACATCCCGCCAAATTGTGGCAAACTCACATGGCTCTCATCGACTATCAAAAGGTAAGGACGAGCTTTACACTCAAAATAATCAATTAAGCTATATGGCGTCTCGCCGGGCGCTTTTCCTGTCAAATGACGCGCATAGTTTTCAATGCCCTTGCAGATTCCATGCTCTTTTATCATTTCTAAGTCAAACTCGGTTCGCGATTTTAACCGCTCATATTCTAGCATTTTGCCTTGCGTTTCAAAAAACTTAAGTCTAGAATCTAACTCAGATTCTATATTTTTCAAAGCGATTTCTAGTCGATTATGCCCCACAATGAATTGATTTGCCGCATACAAAACATAAGATTCTAAAGATTTCACACGCCTATTTTCAAGGCTCTCAAAAAGCTGTATAGATTCTATCTCATCGCCAAAAAATTCAATCCTAACAAACTCGATTTCATTATATGCTGGGAAAATGTCGATTACTTCGCCTTTTGTGCGAAAGTTTCCCCGCTCAAAAGTCACTTCATTACGCGTGTAGCCCATTTCTACTAGCTTTTCTAGCAGTCTCTTTTGATTATAAGTCTTGCCTACTTCTAGCTTTTCAATCATTGTAAGGTATTCTTGCGGATTTCCTAAGCCATAGTTTGCCGACACACTCGCAATTACGATTACATCATCATACGCAAGCAGGCTCGTTGTAGCACTTAAGCGGAGTCGCTCTAGCTCATCATTTATACTAGAATCTTTTTCTATAAACAAATCGCGGCGTGGAATGTAGGCTTCTGGCTGGTAATAATCAAAGTGGCTTATGAAATACTCGACATGATTGTGTGGAAAAAAGCTTTTAAACTCGCTATAAAGCTGGGCGCAAAGCGTTTTATTGTGGCTCATAATTAGTGTAGGCATATTTAGATTTTTTATCACATTTGCCATTGTGAAAGTTTTACCGCTACCTGTAACGCCGATTAAAGTATTATATTTTTCATTATTTTGTATGGATTTAGTTATAGATTCTATAGCTTTTGGCTGGTCGCCGGCGGGAGCGTAGTTTGAGACTAGATTAAAAAGATTTTTCATTATTTCCCTTTAATTTATGATATTTTTAGCTACAATTATACATTAAGAATTTTAAGGAGTCTTTATGGATAGTAATAATAGCGGTGTTGGCGAGCATGTTGGGCAAAATGTGGGGCTACTAAGTTTGGTGCAAAATCTTAAAAGTGTTTTAGAATCTAATAACACAAAAAAGGCGGAAGATTTTGAAATAAAACTAATGGAAAAAGATGAAACAATAGAAAAGTTAGAAGCCGAAGTGGTCGCATTAAAGGCTGATAATGAGAAAAAAGATATGGAAAATTTTAGATTGAAAGAAGAGATAAAGGCGAGTAAGGCGGTGCTAGAAGAGCTTGTGGGGAAGCTAGGGCAGTAGATTTTTCTTTTATTTTGGTAAAAATCTAAAAAAGCGATGAATAATTTAGTATCCATGCTTTATATTTTGTATTACTACGATAATTTTCATAATAAGGTCACAATAAGATTTTGTTACAGGGATATATCAATCTAGATTCTAAAAAGGGCAACGATGAAATTTATCGCCATAACGCAGAGACTAATAAAGGCTGAAAATTATTATGAGTTAAGGGAGACTTTGGGGCTTCAATGGGGGGAATTGTTTCACAAAAACGAGCTTTTTAAGGGCTTTTTGCCCTTGCCTTTGAGCTATGAAATCCCCTTTAGCAAATACTTAGAATCTAAGCAGGTGAAAGCCGTGATTTTAAGCGGTGGAAATGATTTGAGCCTTTTTAGCGATAGTGATTTATCTATTTTGCGTGATAAATATGAAAGTAGTGTGATAGAATCTTGTATGCGACATAACATTCCCTTGCTTGGAGTTTGTCGTGGGGCACAAATGATAGCGCATTTTTTTGGTAGTGTTATAGAATCTAATACTTTTAGCAAAATAGATTCTATAAATCATATTAAAAGCCATAATATAATTATGAAAAATGAAATTTTTAAGGCTAATTCATTTCATAATTTTTGCATTACAAAATTAGGCGATGATTTAGAGACTTTGGCTATCGCAAATGATAACACTATAGAATCTTTTAAGCACAAAACCCTGCCGATATATGCGATAATGTGGCACATAGAGCGCGAAAATGGACTAGAAAACACGAGTATTTTAAGGAAGTGGTTAAAAAATGTTGCAAATTATAAATTGACTTAGACTATCTATTATTAATATTCTCCGGGTATAAATCGTGGTTCCACAGGCGTTGTTTTGCCATTTCAACAAAGGGCGTGTTTGGCTTGCCATAATTCACATACGGATCGATGCTAAGTCCGCCTCGTGGCGTGAATTTCCCCCACACCTCCAAATATCGTGGCTGCAAAAGCCTAATCAAATCCGTCGCAATGCGATTGACACAATCCTCGTGAAAACCGCCGTGATTACGATAGCTAAATAGATAAAGCTTGAGCGACTTAGACTCAACTATAAGCGTGTCCGGGATATAGCTAAGATACATCGCTGCAAAGTCAGGCTGCCCAGTAATCGGGCATAGCACGGTAAATTCGGGGCAGTTAAACTTAATAAAATAGTCGTTTTGCGGATGCGGATTTGGCACAGATTCTAGCACATCTGGGTTATAGTCAAAATTGTAAGTGGTTTCTTTTCCTAAGTGTTTTAAATCTTTCATACTCACCCCTTTAATATTTAAAACCTATGGCTACTAACCATTGATAAAAAATGTAGCTTAGGACAATATAAGTGTATCTTTTAAATTAATTTTAGCTATTTTTTATGAATCTTTCATTTTTTTATCCTGAGAGAATTTTTATGAATTTTAGCATTTAACATCTTTTAAATCAATAACTTCAAAGCTTGAGTTATAAGCCAAAAATAGTGTAAAATTTCCATGAATTTAGCTCTAAAATTCCATAAAAACAAAGGATTAATATGCAAAAAATGCCTGTGATATTCGTAGGGCACGGCTCACCTATGAATGCCCTGCAAAATAATAAAGCCACGCAGGGCTTGGAGAATTTGGGCAAGTTTTTGCGGCAAAAGTTCGCACCAAAGGCGATTTTGGGCATTTCTGCGCATTATGCAAGCGATGGGCTTTTTATTAATGATTCTAAGAATCTAAGGCAGATTTATGATATGTATGGCTTTCCGCGTGAGCTTTATGAGATTGAGTATCATGTTAGCGGTAGTCCTGAAATAGCGCACGTGAGCGCAAACGTGCTAAGTGATTTTAACATCAAAATTGATAATTCATGGGGGCTAGACCATGGGCTTTGGAGCGTGCTGCTTAGAATCTATCCACACGCAAACATTCCTGTCGTGCCGCTTAGCATTGATATGAGTAAGGATTTGGCGTGGCATTTTGCGCTTGGCAGGGCACTGCAGCCTTTAAGGGAACAGGGCGTTTTGATAATGGCGAGTGGAAATATCGTGCATAATCTCTCTCTCCTAGCATGGGAAAAGGAGAATTTTGGCTATGAATGGGCCATTGAGTTTGATAAAAAAATAAAAACAAGTGTGTTAAATAGAGACTTTGAATCTGTGCTAAATTATCAAAAATTTAGGGGAAGTGATAAAAGTTTCTTTACTTTGGAGCATTTTATCCCGCTAATTTACGCACTTGGCAGTAGCCTTCAAGGCGATAAAATCAAGGTTTTCAACGAAATATATAACTATGGTGCAATATCGATGACGTCATATATTTTTGGTGGGTAGATTCTATATTTAAAGAATATGGAGAATACAAGATTCTAAATTTATAGAATCTTTTGTGTTAAAAACTCTACCCTTTAAAAAAATTACTCCAAAAATCAACGAAAATATATTGCGATAAAATAAAGCCTAGTGGTAAATTGATTAGTGCGCCAAGGCTAAAGGCTAAAAATGGCTTGTAGCCTACGGCTATAATTTTGCGGATTTGTGTGCTAAGCCCTATGCAAAGGAAAGTCCAGGTAAAAACCCAGTTTCTAAGCTCTTTGACAAAGCCTAGTGCTTCTTTTTGAAACGCCTTGTGCGCACTAGATTCTATAAAAAGCATAAAAACGCTCACAAAAACACTAGCCACGATAAAGCCTAAAATGAATTTTGGGAATCTTTGCCAAATTAATTTTGCTTTAGATTCTGTAAAATCGTGCGAAAGCCCAGAATCCACGCTAGATTTATTCCACACCGCGATGCTCAAAAACGCCACAAGCACCGCCCACACGCCCACAAACATATCGCGCCCTATCACTTTCATAAGCGTAAATGCCGCCACAGCCCGCTCACTCGCCAAGCTTTGCGCCGCCGCTAAGCCCGCTGCATCCGCAAATTCGCTCGTGCCTATCCACGCGCCCGCCACGCCCATATCAAGCCCTAATGCGCGGCACACAAGCGGCATAATGATAACCATTGCCACAGCCCAAAGCACCACAATGCTGATGGCGACACTTATATGCTCTCTTTTCGCCTGTGCTGCGTTACCCACCACAATCGCGGCAGATACGCCACATATCGAGCCTCCAGCGCCCAAAGTCGCACCAAAAGCAGGCTCTAGCTTAAAAACCCTAGTCGCAAAGAAAAATATGCTAAAAAATGTCACGCAAGTGATAATGCACGCCTGCAAAATCGCCACTCCACCGGCACTTAGCAGGACATTTAGCGGCAGGGTCGCCCCCATTAAAACGATACCGATTTTCACATAAAATTCAGTCATAAGACTATTCTCAAAAATGGCTGGAAGTTTTGTTAGATTGCTTAAAAGTAGCCCTAAAAGCAGGGCAATTAAGGGCGTTTCAAGCTGCCAAGTTTTTGCAAAATTACTCGCGCCAAGTATAAAAACCACCAAAGATAACGCAAAAAGGAAGCTAAAGCCGACTATAAATGTGCGTGAATCTTTCCTTAAAAATTTTGAAACGATAAAAAATAAAATTCCAAAAAATGTAAATACCGCTGCGATATGAGTTATGAATTTTATAGGATTATCACTTAGAATCTTATGAATATTAGAAACATCCCATGAGCTAAACTTCACACGAAAAATATCAAAAAGACTGAAATTTCCCGACACCCACGCCACGCTTATCACAAGCACAAGGCTAATGCCGATGATATTTGCCCAAGTATCTTCTTTATTTAGCCAGTTTTGCGGACTTTTTATGGCGTTAGAATCTTGCGTTTTCGCGTTGTTTGTCGTGTTTAGAATCTGCTTATTTATCGCGCTAGATTCTATGTTTGCGTTTAGAATCTGGCTGCGTGTGGTGCTAGATTCTATATTTGTCGCGTTTGGAATCTTTTTATTTATGGCACTAGATTCTATATTTGCTTTTAGAATCTTAGTATTTACACTATCCATATTAACTCCTTTAAAATTATTAATTTCATAACTTATAAAAAATATAACATATAAAATAAATATTTTATTGAAATATAAATTATAAATTATGGAATCTTAATATTTTTAAAGTTAATAGTCAATAGCAAATGTAAGATTTGGGTAATGTTTGGTTTTTTGATTTATCCAAAAAATATAATAAAAAGTGAGCAAATTATTAGAATCTAATAATGTGATTATGTCAAGACAGCAGCTTTTAAAGAAAAATTATATTGATTATTTAATTCTAAATTTATTTTTTCATATTCATTAATTGTGTGTAGGATTTCCTTTTGCATAGATTCTATATTTTCATCAATTTCGTTATTTTCAGGATAAATAAAATTAGCAACATTTGTGTGATTAAAAATACCATTGCTATTTAAACTAACGGCTTTTAAAAAATCCTGCTTAAAAAGTGGATATATATCACAAAGCCACTTCACATATAGCACAAAACCATCGCCGATATATTCATCATCAAGTAATTCTCCATTTATAAAATTAAATGGTAAAAATTCAAGCAATTTTTCGCGTTCACTAGGTGCAATAAAATTAAATTTTCTAAAAAAATCATCATAATTCTGTAATATCAAAGTATAATCCACGAGCAAATCTTTTTTAACGTATTTTTTAGACAAAGGCTCTAACGTTAGGCTTTTACCGAATTTTTCTAATAATTTTGCTATTTTAATATTTTCAAAAATAGCGTGATTATTCACTTTAATATTAATAAAATCTAGATTTACACCAAATTCTTGATAGCCAAAATTCCTAGAATTTATATGCTCTAACAAATCTTTAAGAAACCATGAATGCTTGGAATGCAAACACTCACGTACATATCCATTTTGAAAATCTATTCTGCTGTCAAATGAAAAAATATTTAAATCTATTTTTGCCATTTATCATCCTTTTTGTGTTTTAAATATAAAATATTACACAATAAAGCATATTTTTGCAATAAAAATATGAAATTTATAATATAAATTTATGTTTTATGAAATTTTAAGAATTTTAAGTAGAATTATCAAATATTTTAAAATTTTAGGAAAATTATGGAATCTTTACAATCTGCATTTTTTGATTTGCCAATTTTTATTAGCTTTTTAGGGGGGCTTTTAAGCTTTCTTAGCCCTTGCATTTTGCCGCTTATTCCATCATATATGAGCTATATTTCTGGCACGGCTATCAATAATATAGAATCTAATAATATTAGAAATAATGAAACTTTAAGCCAAAAATGTATTGAATCTAATAATACAAAAACTTCTCAAGTTACTATTAGGGCGAATAGATTCTATATTTTTCGCTCATCACTTCTTTTTATCGCTGGATTTAGCCTTGTGTTTTTTTTATTATTTTTGGCGATGATAAATGTGATACAAAATTTCTTTAATTATAGATTTGTGAATTATATTTCAGGGGGAATTATTATTCTTTTTGGGTTACATTTTTTGGGTATTTTTCAGCTAAAAATTCTAAATAATACAACTAAGCTAAACTTGCAAAAGCTGGAATCCAATAGATTTTTAAAAATTATTGCGCCATTTATTATTGGCGTTGGCTTTGCGGCTGGCTGGACGCCTTGCACGGGTCCTATTGTTAGCTCAATAGGGCTGCTTGCCGCTAGTAGCGAAAGTCTTGCGATTATTTCTAGCCTTAGTTTTATTGTTGGTTTGGCAGTTCCATTTTTGATTTTGGCATTATTTATTGAAAAGGGGCTAAATTTTGTTAGAAAATTAAAAAAACAAATGCACGTGATTGAGAAAACCTGCGGTTTTTTTCTTATAATCGTTGGAATCTTAGTCGCCTGCGACTTGCTTTAAGATAATAGAATTTTAATATCACTTATATTGCATACTTTTCAAAAACTCCGCGTAGTCGCGGATATACTCGCCCTCATCATAAAAATCACTCGCCAAAACGACTAACTTACAGCCATACGAAAAGTTTCGCATTTCTCGCCACATATTTTTGCCGATATAAAGCCCTACATCAGGGCGATTTAGCAGCACAACCTCGCGATTTTTCCCATCATCTAGGACAAATTCTACCGCACCATCAATGGCAATGATTATCTGCTCTAGCTCCCTGTGTGCGTGCTTTCCCCTGTCCTCATCTGGCGAAGTATCAAAGATGTAATACACGCGTTTTATCTCAAAAGGCACATTTTTATTGCCCTCTAGCGAGACGATTTTCCCACGCGAATCGCCCAAAACTCGCATTTGCATAAGCTTAAAATTCATTTCTTTACTTTTAGATTCTATGATTTTATTAGATTCTATACGCCTTAGATTCTGTAACTTTAGAATCTAGCATATTATAAAAATCATAATTTTATTTTCAATAAATTATAGATTCTATAATCACTTAGAATCTTCCTTTTTATCCTTGCGAAGTTCCTTAATGCGCGCTGCCTTACCACGTCTAGTGCGTAAATAATAAAGCTTCGCGCGCCGCACACGCCCTACACGCAACACCTCGATTTTATCAATGCCATCGCTAAAAATGGGGAAAATTTTCTCCACGCCGATATTATTCGCACCGATTTTACGCACGGTAAATGTCCTATCCACGCCATTTCCACGCACCGCAATGCAAATTCCCTCAAAATTTTGTATCCTACTTTTGTCGCCCTCAGTGATTTTTATACCCACACGTAGCGTATCCCCAGCCTTAAAATGTGGGACTTTCCTCTCATTAATTTGCGCCTTTTCAAAGCTCTCAATATACCTATTTTTCATACTTTCCTCTTTTAGATTAAATCTGGTCGAAAATACTGCGTTTTCATCTTAGACATTTGCAGTTTTAAATCGGTAATTGTAGCGTGATTTCCCTTTAAAAAAGCTGAAATTACCTTAAAATTTTCAAATTTTTCATCAAAATTTTTGCATTTTGTAAAATTTGGGGCTTCTAAAAGTTTTTTTTGCGGGGTTAAGTGTGGATTAGATTCTATATTTTTAGATTCTATTTTCTTAGAATCTTTTCGCGACTTTTTAGATTCTAAATTATAATATTCAAAACTTTCTCCTTGCAAAGATTCCATATTTCCTAACACGCTATCAAGATTCCTAGCAATAGAATCTGCCATACATAAAGCAGCCAGCTCGCCACCACTTAAAATAAAATCGCCAACACTAAAAATTTCATCTCCAAACATCTCAATAATTCGCTCATCAAAGCCCTCATAACGCCCACAAACAAGGCTAATGTGGCTATATTTTGCAAGTCTTTTAGAATCTAAATTGCTAAATTTCGCACCCACAGGAGATAGAAAAATAATTCTAGAATCTAGAACTTTTTGCAGGGCTAAATACAAAGTGTAAGGCTCAAGCAACATCCCAGCCCCACCGCTAATAAGTTTAGAATCTACTTTTTTGTAACGATTAGTAGCAAAGTCACGAATATTGATAGTTTCTATCTCAATAATTCCATTTTTTATAGCTCTAGCCATTATACTACTTTCAAAATATGGAACTATCACCTGCGGAAATAATGTGAGAAAGGAAAATTTCATATTAAAAAAACCTTTAGATTATATAATTTATATAATCTTAACATGAAAGTAAAATCATGAATAAATGCACAATAACGCACTAAAACAACCCCTAATATATCACCATCTCAGGTGTGATGTCGCTACTAAAGGCGGGGGCTAAAGTGGCTTCATAGGCTTCTTTAAAAAAGCCCTGCTCCTGCAAAGTAGTAATCTCATTATTTAGCCATTCTAGCAACTCTTTATTGCTTTTTTTAACCGCAGGAGCGATTTTATCGATACCGCCAAGCTCAGCGATGCCGACTTTATAGTCTGGATGCTCCTTTACCCACGCAAAAAGCAGCGTAGAATCATGCGCCAACGCATCGCCCTTGCCCTGCAAAAACGCCTGAAAAGTCTCAGTATTTTGGTCAAATTTTAGCAGATTTATACCCGTTTGCTTACTAAAATACATATCCGCAGTCGTGCCTTTATTGACAATTAGCGTCTTGCCTTGCAGCTGGGCTTCATCGGTAATCTCGCCATTTTTACTCACCACGCCAAGGCTCACTTTCATATACGGCTTAGCAAAATCGACCACTTTTTCACGCTCTGGCGTTTGCGTAAAATTTGCCATGATAATATCGACCTTGTTTGCTTTCAGGTATTCCAAACGCGCCGCCGCTTCCACTAACACGAACTCGACCTTGTCCTCACTGCCTAGCAAATCCTTAGCAATTCGCCTTGAAATATACACATCATAGCCGTCATTTTGCCCCTTTTCATTGATAAAACCAAAGGGCGGTTTATCGCTGAAAACGCCGATTTTAACGATACCGCGTTTTTTTATTTCATCTAGTGAATTATCCGCTTTAGATTCTGCTTTAGATTCAGTTTTAGAATCTTTAGAATCTCCACACGCTGTAAAAAACGCAGTAATAAACATTAATAACACCGCTGATAAAATATTTCTAAATTGTTTTGTAGAATGCAACATAATAACTCCTTAAAATCAAAACTTATAAAATATAGTAATTTTATCGAATATTTGTAAATAAATACGAATGTAGATTCTATAAATATTATAAAATTTAGGATTTTTTGGATTTTATAAATTTGCGGAATCTTCGCTCGATTTGCGTAAATTTTTCATAGATTCTAATAAGTGGCAACATCTTTTTATATAGTTTTGGGTTCTTTATAGCGAGTTTCATAACGCTATTTGGGCGATTTATGTAGCCTTTAAATGCACCAAATTTATCAATTAGATTTAGCGGGTCAATATCAAAGCGAAGCAGCATACTAGATTCACTAATAAAAAGCCCTAAAAACTGCTCTTTTGTTAGCTTACTCATAGGATTAGTAGGATTAGATTCTATAAAATTTTTAATTTCTAAGAACATAATAAACCACGATGCAGCGCGGTAATAAGCACGTGCGCTCACCGCATCGCCCTTAAATGCGTCTAAAATATGTAGCGTGTAAGTTGGCATTGATTTTTTGGTAACATTTTGCACGCCCTGCCTATCACAAGTGCTACCAGCCCTAAGCCTGTGGATATAAAACGCACGTGGTAAAATGTAGATATAATTCACATTTGCAAATAAAATCATACCGAATGGATGGTCTTCGTGTATCACTTTGTCGATAAATTTTAGGTGTATTTTTTGCAGGAATTTAAAGTCAATTAGCCCCATACAAACCCAGCTAAAATTTGTTGCTTTTATGTTAATTAGCTGATTGATAAAATCTTTATTTGTTATTAAATTTTCATCTTTAAAGCCTATAAATTCTAAATTTCCTAATTCTTTCTCTTTTGGCTTAGGCAGCCCATCGTATAAATAGTCATTGTCAAACCAGATGATTTCGGCGCGTTTTGGATGATTTGTAGAATCTTTTTTAGAATTTTTTAAGTAATCTTGCGAATTTTTAGCACTAGATTCTATATTAGAATCTTTTAGGCTATGCAGCGAAGTAGGATTCCCCCCCCCCCGTTTGTATTAGCATTATTTACGTAATTAGATTCTATATTGTGATTGATAGAATCTTTAGCGTTAGATTCTAACTTTGCAATTTCTATTTCACTTTTACACACAGCATTTATACAAGATTGCAAACAATCACTTTTCCAAAAATCATCACTATCTAAAAAGATAATATAATCTATTTGTGGTATTTGTAACGTCTTAGATTCTATATTTTGCACTACGTCATTGCGAGCCGATTTATCGGCGTGGCAATCTATTGTGTTTATAGAATCTTTATTCACATAAATTGCTTTTATATTATAAGGATTTTCGTTTATTACTTTGTAAGTTAGCAAATTAGATTTTAAACTTATAGGGTGGTGGGTAGGCGTTAGGGTAGAATCTTCACAATTAGATTCTATATTTTCTTTAAAATCTTGGTAAGGATAGCCCCCCTCCCTTGCGGAGGGGGGCTGGGGGGTGGGTAATATGGGGGTGGGTAGTATGGTGGTGGGTAATACCGCAGTGGGTATATTGACGTTTTTAGAATCTAGATTCTGTATTTCCTTAGAATCTTGCATCTTAGATTCTATATTTTCATTCACTTTTCGTGTTTCTTTAGAATCTAATTCTAATTTATAGTTTTGTGATAGAAAATCAAGAGCTACATTTCTTGAGCTTGAAAGTCCTAAGTTTGGCTTATCTATAAGTGTGAAATTATTATATTTGGCTACATATTCTTTAGCGATATTTAGCGAGTTAGAATCTGTGCTACCATCATTTACTAATATCGCTTCTATATTTTTATAACTTTGAGAAATGATAGAATCTAGGCACTCTTTTAGATATTGCTCGACATTAAAAATCGGCACAATTACAGCCACTTTGATATTTTCACTAGCAAGATTCATAACTTGCTCCATAAATGAAATATCGCTGTAAGAGTCGCATATATATATATATATGTTTTAGAATCTAGAACTTTGTAGCAGTATAAATTATTAGATTCTATATTTTTAGATTCTATAAAGTTAGATTCTATAAAGTTAGAAGTTTTAGAATCTAGCAAATTAGATTCTATAAACTCATAACCCCCACTAAAAAACTCAATACCCACATTTCGCCCTGTTGCTTGTCCGCCATTTTCTTTATCAATAACAATAAATCTAGAATCTAAAGCAGCGTATTCCAACGCAATATCTAAACACACCAAATCTCCATCGCTAACCAACAACACACAAAGATTCCCATAACTTTGATTTAACACAGAATCTAAACACTCACGCAAAAATACAGAGACGCCAAACATCGGCACCACCACGCCAACTTTTAATCCACAATCACACATAACAATCCTTATAAATCACAAAAAAGCACAAATAATCTTTTGAATAATAGCATAAAGACGTGGATAATACACCGCCATCTTACGATACCACTTTAGCTTAGAATCTTGTAAATACGGGGCTACAAGTGGCAAACCTGAAATTAAATTTTTCGGGTCACGCGGATACTTTGCAACACTTGTTGCCATATATGCGATATAGGGCATAAAAGACTTTTTTGCTAATTCTACTTTTGTAGTAGCATTTCCTCCTTGCTTTTCATATTTATTTAAAAAATCTAGCGTATGAGTAAAGATAAGATACCAGCTACTAGCTAGAAAATAAGCCTTAGTGCGTTTCACGTCTTTATTAAAAGCGATAAAAGTATCTTGCAAATATGGGAAAATTGCCTCTTTTTTCATATTCTTTTTCCCTTCAAAATTCGAGCTAGAATTAGGTCGGATTCTATAAACATAAGGCTTTTGCAGTAGCACATAGACATAGCTACTTTGCACTAATAGCTCTATGCCAAAGGCTTGGTCTTCGCTATGTATGTAGTTTAAAAAGCGGATATGTATGTTTTTAATAAAATTAAAATCAATCATTCCTTGCGGTGCGAATGGAAAGGTATCAATATGATTTTTTACACTCTGTTTTAATAAATCAATCGTGCTAAGTGTGTGGCTACTTTTAAAACCATAGATTTCATGATAAGTCTTTTTAGGCTCTTTTGGAGGCTCTATGCCATCATAAAAGTAGTCCCACTCAAACCAGATAATTTCAGCTCGTTTTGGGCTTTGGGCGTTATGTGTTTTGTCATTGCGAGAATTTGACTTGTCAAATTCGTGGCAATCTATTGTGTTTTTAGAATCTTTAGTGTTAGATTCTGAGTTTTGATTTATAGAATCTTTTTTACAATCTTGCAAGTTTTTAGATTCTAACTTTGCAATTTCTATTTCACTTTGTAGCACTGCATTTACACAAGATTGCAAACAATCACTTTTCCAAAAATCATCACTATCTAAAAAGATAATATAATCAATTTTTGGTATTTGCAAGGTTTTAGATTCTATATCTTTAGAATCTTGGGTTGAGTTCCCCCCTCCCTTGCGGAGGGGGGTTAGGGGGGTGGGTAATTGTGTGTTATTTTTTATAGAA
>NZ_JRMP02000026.1 GCF_000762875.2 Helicobacter saguini | reverse complement strand
AAAGTGTTTTATCTATAGTAGCATAAAGCCAATGTGGTGGATTATTAACACTTATGGGATTATTATCATCATAATCTCCTTCTTGCAAAGCTTTATTTATTTCTATGTTATAGAGTATATTATAAATAGATTTTACAATGCTATTAAGAGCATTTAAAATATCGTGTATATTGTTTTGAAAGATACTATCATTAATTGATGATTCTAAAAGATAGGAGTGGAAATAGAGAGTTTGAGTAAGGGGGATAATGGAGTGTGAGTTAAATCCTGTATAGATAGGAATTCTATTAATGGAGCCATATTGAGCTGAAGCTATAATTTTTATCCCACCATTGTTATAAACATGAGTAAGATTGGCTGAAGTATCAACAATATTTTTATTCAAAAAATCTAACAATATTTTTATAGTATTTGGATTCATAGCAATGTTTGGGAGATTCCAGCCATAAATACTAGGCGAATTAAAGGTATAAACTTCATTTGGGCTAAATGATAACTCATCTTTGTATTTTTTATCGCAATATATAAGTGCCATTTGGGCTAAATATCCACCTAAAGAATGCCCTACAAAAATAATTCTTTTGTTATATATTTTAATAAATTGATTTACTTCTTTTAGAAAATCTAAGAGCGCAAATGATTGGAGATTAACATTAGAAGACAAGGCTATATCTTGTATTATATCCATTGCTTCTTCTGTTCCTCTAAACCCTACCACAAACCTATCTTTTTGAGTGTCATAAAACAATGTAGCAGAAAAACCTGATTTTGTATTTGGTTGATGAAAATAGATTTGATATCGTTTTGCAAAATTTTGTGCTTGTAATTCACCAAATTCTCCATTGAGTTTATCTTTGCTAACAAAATAATATTCTTTCCCTATTTTTTCTTTTTTTCCTGCCATTCTACCTTTATAATTTAAATTTATAATTTCATATAAAGTAACCATATTGTCGTTTTTTTGTAATACATATTTTTCTAAATCAAAATAAAAATAACTTGCCCATGCTAATTCAGCGTAATCTTTTAAATCACTCACTATTTGTTTCATATTAATTTCTCCACCTAAATAATTGAATAAATAATGCTTAATATTTTAATAAAAAATCCTTGCACTCCAAAATAATAAATAGAATAAGCAATAAATGATATGGGGTAATATAATAGCAACAATATACTTATATAAAAAAACTTTCTTTTTTTAGTGCGAAGCCAATGATAAAATACAAATATCAACAAAGGTAAAATAATCCATGCTATCACTATAAGAAAG
This sequence comes from Helicobacter saguini, assembly GCF_000762875.2. Classification (GTDB taxonomy): domain Bacteria; phylum Campylobacterota; class Campylobacteria; order Campylobacterales; family Helicobacteraceae; genus Helicobacter_A; species Helicobacter_A saguini. The sequence goes on along the minus strand of NZ_JRMP02000026.1, from coordinate 23,563 downwards.
CTCTTTAATCCATCTGGATTATGTCCAATTAAAAACAAAAGTATCCATACAAATATCCAAAACACAACCCAACAAATATAAAGTATTTTTAATATTTTCATAAGTAGCCTTTACCTTTTATAATCTAGTTTATAAATCTTTCTAGGCATATTTTAGAATCTTTTAATAAATCAAAATAAAAATAACTTGCTTGTGCAAGTTCAGCATAGTCTTTGAGGTTGTTGATTACTTGCTTCATTTTGATTGCCTTTTGTTTTTATAAATTATTATAAATATTGCTATACATACAATAGTATTTATTAGATAAAATAAAAAACTATCGCTATGAAACTCAAAGAATAGTATAAAATAATATAAAATAACACAAAGCAATAGCAATAAATACAAAACAACAACAAAAAATAATCTCTTAGCCTTGTTTATCTTTTCATATATTAAATAAAAAAAATAGGGAAATAATGGCATAAGAATTAATAAAAAAAATAAATACAGCATTCCCAAAAAAGTTGCATTATGTCCCATAGCACCACCAATGACACAGCCTAAACCCCAAAACATAACCCAGCAAATATAAAATATTTTTAATGTTTTCATAAGTAGCCTTTATCTTTTATAATCTATTTTATAAATCTTTCTATTAATATTATTAGAATCTTTTAATAAATCTAAATAAAAATAACTAGCCCACGACAACTCTGCATAATCTCTAATATCATTAATTTGTTTTTTCATAGTTCTCCTTTTAATCGAATATAAGATACAACAAAACTGCCGATGGATAGTATAATAACAATAGAAAAAATCTAAGTAAATATTTTTTAACTCTTGTTATTCCAAATAGCCATAGATTTACTACCACTAGCGGTAGAATAATCCAGCTCATCATTATAAAAAACTCCTCAAATCTATCTGGATTATGCCCAATTAATGGCGAAATTATATAGCCAAATATACAAAACACAACCCAACAAACATAAAGTATTTTTAATATTTTCATAAGTTGCAACCTTTTTATCTTTTCTAGTTATAGTTTAAAGCAAGCAATTGAGCAAGACAACCTCCTAGTGAATGCCCTACTACATTAAGATTTTTAGGCTTTGTGATATTTGGGTATTTTTCTACACATTCATTGTAGAATCTTAACATATCAAGATATTGATTTGTGGCTAACTTACCAAACATCAAATTCATATCAGCATAAATCACATCGTTTAAAAAATCACTCATAGCCTCTGTGCCACGAATAGCAAATATTTTTTGATTAGAATCTTGTGTATCCTCAAAAAGTGTGGCAGAAAAACCACTTGAAGTATTTTCTTGATGATGAAGTAATCTGTAGCGATTAGTAAAGTCTATGGTGTCTTTGGATAAAGAATCTTTTAAAGATACATTTGTGGGATTATTATCTAGTGTAGAATGAATAAAACCTAGAGTTGTTTTATAAATTTTATCTTTTTGGAATCTAGCTTCAATAGCTCTAGCATAAGTAGTGTTTGTTTTAAAATCTTTGAGCTTATCGCCAAGTTTTAAGCCATCGCTTTCTTCATTGTCGCCAAATTTGTATTTTTTATTTGTATAATGCAACATTGCATAACTTGCATTTGCAATATGAGCATAGTTTAGGAACTTCTTAACCAACTCTAAACTAGCTTCGTGTGTTTTTATATCTTTACTCATTTTACAACCTTACAGAAATTATACCATTTTCACAAAGTAACTTTTGTCGTGCCTTTAACCCAAATCCAGCTCCTTCATCGCCACTTAACCATAAACCTATTTCTTTATACCAATAATACACTTCTTTATAAATCAAATGCTTTTCGTAGTATAATACATTTTTGCTCTCTATCAATCTACTAGATATATTGATAGAGCTTCTATTCTCAACAAACTTGTCTCTAAAATATTCTTTCTGTGTGATAGCATCATAATATCTTTTTTTATTTTCTCTTTCATTGTCGATTCTATACAAGTCTTGATTATATATAGTAGTTCTAGATTCTGTCTCACACAACCTCTTAAACTCATAATACTGCGGGTCTATATATTTAAAAGAGATTCCACCTGTAATGAGTGCAAAATAAAAAACACACGAACAACAAGGCAATATTAAAGATAAATATTGAGAATATTTTTGTGAAAGATTCTACTGATTAAAAATATTGCAATTACACTAAAAAGATAGAATCCTACAAATAATACAAATGGGATAATCACAATAAATAATAAAAACCACATTATAGATTCTCTTTAAAATTGATAGTATAACTTGCATTAGCAATATTTGCATAGTCTAAAAATTTCTTTACTAAATTTATATCAGCTCCACTTGTTCTGATATATTTTTTCATTTGTACCTTTTTTATCAGTTTTATAGATTTTTGCTTTTGCAATAATTTATTAGCTATTATTCTACTAAATTGACTTTCCTCTTTTAGCTCAAATTGATAAGGCAAGATTTTTTCCTGTAATTATTGTTGTTATCTATTAATTTTATATTATGAAGTCTGCTAAAGTGCAAGGAGTTGGCACTCCTAAGATAGTATTAGCACAGCCTATTATTTGACTATTCAATAAATCAGATTCTAAAATCATTGATTTATTATTTGATTTAAAGTTTTTACCTTTGTTTGATTGTAGTTTTACTATTCCACCATGAATACATTTGATTTTATTATCTTCTAAGATAGGACAAAGCATTGCTGTAGATTCTATAACTTTATTGTCATTGCGAGACTTTTGTAACAAGTCGTGTCAATCTATGTTGCTAACTTTATTTTCTTTGTTTTTATTGTTAGAATCTCTTGTGGATTGCTTCATTGCATTCGCAATGACAGAATCTTTAGAATCTTGCAAATAATAAATAGGCTTAGATTCTATAAAATCTCCATTAGAATCTAAATCATAATTTTTGACTAAAGATTCTATGTTAATGACGCTTTTATCTTTTGTAAAAATATCTATTTTATTGTTATAAATATGAATTAGGTTTGACATTGAAATATTAGATTCTATAGAATCTAAAGTCGTTAAATCTAAAATATTTTGCTTATTGGATTGTCACGAATTGCTTTGCAATTCTCGCAACGACAAGTTATTAAAATATAAATTGTTTATAGAATCTAAAAAGATTATTTTTATGGAATTGTCTTTAGATTCTAAGATTAGATTATTTTGTGTATGCTTGGATTTTATAGAATCTTTATCAACTAAATTAGATTCTATGTTTTTAGAATCTAAGTAAGTGTAGTAATATTTTTTAGATTTTATTTAATATATCATAAAAGTCATATTGTTTAGAATCTAAAGATATTTTCAAGGCTATTTGTCTTGCTAGGAGTGCATTTGTGTATCGAAATATTGATATGATAAATTGCTTTGTTTAGCATAGATTCTAAAATAAGATTCTAAATCTTGTAACATTGCATTGCTCCAAGCATTAGAATCTGCATAATATATTTCCTTTGGCTTTTGTGGGATAGGATTAGAATCTAGATAGGCTATGGCTTGTTGTAAATCATTTGTAGGTGTGGGGAGTGGTGGAGCAAGTATAGATATACCATCAAACCAATATGCAAACCAATATGTTTTGTTGTGAAACTCTATTTCCATCATTTCTCTTTCCGTATTGTGTTTTATAAACATTTCTTGTTTGTTTGTATCTTTAATCTTATTGTATTCTAAAAGATTATCTATATTACCACTTTGCATATATAAAATGATTGTTTTTAGCTCGATAATAGTGGTGGTTAGATAGTGAGAATCCCAAAAACTACCCACATTCACAAAGTAATAAAAATCTTTAATATTTACTCCCAAATCCTGTATTGCATTATTAGTGTAATTATTGTTTTGTAGGTTAGAATCATTGTCTGTTTGTATGTGATATATATGTTCTTGTATTAATCCTTTTGGCAAATAATCATACTTTTTATTTATACCATTCTTAATATCTTGTATTAGTTTTAACATTTTTTTGTGATATTTTTCTTTATTTTCTTTTGTCTCGTATCGTAAATGTTCTATATTATAAACATACTCAGCATAATTGCTTGTTCGTATTTTATTGAGCCATAAAAGATAATTTTCTTTTCCATGTATAATAGAATCTATTTGACTTATTTTAGCAGTATTTTCAAAGGCTTCAAAAAGTCCTTTAAGCATTTTACTAGGATATAAACCAGGAGAATTAAATGTATATATTTCATTGATATGAGTAGGATACATAAACGCAAAGCTTTGCACTAAATACCCACCTAGTGAATGTCCTACCACAATAAGCTTAGAATCTTTTATTTTAGGTTTTATCTTTTCTTCATAAAATTTCACCACAAAATAGCATTGCATAGGGATTCCACCCTCTGCTAAAACATGGTCACTTTTAAAATCATTACTTTCTTTACTGCCAAGAAAAGTTAAAAAAGTTAAGATATATTTAGATTCTATAGAATCTGCTAAAGTATCTTCAAATAAAGTCGTGCTAAAGCCATAATTGCTATCGCTTTATTTGCCCTTTTCTATACTTCGTTGTTTATTTGGCTCATGTGCTAGAATCTTGTATCTATTGACAAAATTTATTGTGTCTTTGGATAATATAGAATCTAATTTTACTTTTGTAATGTCATTATCTATTTTGACTTGTTTTGTAGAAAAACATTTATCAAAGAAGCACAGATTACCCACATCAACAAGTCATCTTTAGCAAATCTTGCTTGGATAGCTCTAGCGTAAGTGGTTTTGTTTGGGAATCTTTGAGTTTATCGCCAAGAGTTTGGATGTCGCCTTAAACCTCTTTTTCTTTGGTGTTGATGATATCTTTAAACTTACCATTAACTACTTCTAACTCGCATAACTTGCATTCGCAATATAAGCATGGTCTAGGAACTTCTTAGCCAACTTTAAACTGCTTTGTGTGTTTGAATATCTTTCATTCTATTTTCCCTTGAGTTCTTCATATATAATGTATTTGTAGTTTTTACCCGCCAACCCGCACCTTCATTTTAACCGTAAGCCATAATCTTTGTAATTATATCCTGTTGTTGCAGCATAGTGTATCTCATTATCATATCATCATATCAAAATATTTCTTTTAAATTCCAATAAATAAATCTACTATCAATAAGTTTTAGTCGAAAATATGCTCCGCTAATGTAAATATTTTTATCAATTTTTTTGTTGTAAAAATATGGAATACCATATATAATCTGTCCATAAAGCATTACACATAAAAAGGAATGATTAGAGATGATAGATTCCAATACAAAGAAATTTTCTTTTTGGTGATTTTATAGATGTAAATCTTATGATATACACTAAGAGTGTGATTATTGCAAATAAGACAAAAAATATTATTAGGTAATGGTTAAAAATATCATACCAAGCATTTATAATTTCCTGTTTTAGATTCTATATTGTTAGAATCTTTAGCTTTATTTGAATTGAATATAACTTGTTTAGAATTTTCCAAATCCTTTTCATATCTTTAAAACTTAGATTATTTTTCGTTTTCTTTCTTTTTCAATAGATTATGTTATTTCTTGTTTTAAAAACATAAAAGATTTATATAAAGCCTTTCTAGATTCTAAGCATTCATTTGTTATAGAATCTTTATTTAGAATAAATATATTTGCAAAGACTGATTTATAACCTAGAATCTTTTCAGTATTATTTTTATCTATAAGACTTTTATTATCTTTGCTACATATTGCAAAACTCTTACAAGTATATAATGCACTAAATTGATTTTTTTTGTTTTTTTTGTTTAAGCCCCATTTTTTATCATTTTCTCCAAACATACCACTATTCAATTTTGTTGAATAACTTGCCCAAGCAAGTTTTGTGTATTTCAATAATTTTAATATCTGTTTTTTTGTATAATGACTCATTTAGTTATTCTCATTCTAATTAGTTAGAATACATATTATACTATTTTTGTTTTGGGGAGAATATGTATAACTTTTAGCCATTCAATCAAACGATAGAATAAATCTACAAAATATCCAAAAATACGAGCTTTTAAAATTCATTGATTCTTAAATCGATAGAATCTAGCTTAAAAAGCATATAAAAACTTATTAAAGTTAGCAGTCAAAGTTGTAAGTTAGCAAAATACCGACAATAAGAGCGTTTTAAGGACTTGCTTAAGTTTCATTTAAGGTTAAGTGATATTGACAAAAAATCTTTAAAATCTTAAAAATGTTATATTATGTAACATTAAAATTTAAACTTAAGGATAGAAAAATGTTGTATTTTAATTCAAAAGCGGACGTGTTGGAAATTGTAGAATCTTATGAATTTGTGATTAAGATTTTGGAAAATGTTAGTGATTTAAGAAAAAATCTAAGATTGCTAAAAAATGCTAAAAGTGGATTGTTTGCAAGTTTTGCTAATGATTGCAAGGTAGAATTTTTAGAATCTGCGCTAAATAGCAAAAGCAACAAATAAGCTTATTAGTAGTAAGGATTGCAAGGGTTTAAGTTTGTTGTTGCAATATAGCAATAAAAGCGTAAATGCTAGTATTGTGTATCGTTTCACAAGGTATAAAAAACACAAATGGTTACACTTGATAAAATGGAAGCAAATGGTAGTTTTATGCTAGATTCTAGTAAAAAGGTAAGTGTTGAAATTGATTCTACAAATTTAAAAGAATTGTTAGAATCTAATGAATCTGCTGAATCTAATGATAATGATACATTAAGCTTTTATGGGGGTGGGTAATGCTAAATAGTGAAATTTTAGGATACTTTAAAAAGCAAGTAAAAGGTAATGTAAAGACTTATTTCAAAAGCTTAGATTTAAATACAAAAGAATCTGCGTTTTTAAAAAAGCATATTGACAAAATGCTAGATTCTATTGATTTAGCTTTTGCAATAATGATAAAAGAATGTGAATTGTTTAGTGATAGATTGCAAGGTCAAAGTGATAATGAAATATTAGAATCTAGTTTAGATAAGCTAGATTCTATAAGTGATTACATTTTAGACAATGTGGATTTAAGTCAAAATGTAGAATCTATCAAAAGCGACTTAGAATCTGTAGATTTTGATAATGTAGAATTTTTAGGTTTTGTAGCAAGGTATAGATTCTAACGATAGCAAGTTAGATAAGACAAAAGCTTGGAATGAAATTAATTCTATACTTAAGGGTAAAGGGGGGCGAAATGAATAAAAATGATTTAGAATGTTTAGAATCTTGCTTATGTGATATTGCTTTTTATAATTTCCAAAGAATGATTAAGGATTGCAAGGGTAATGATAGCAAGTTGGAATATTTGCAAATTCATCATTATATACTCTATTTGCTTTAATATCTTGATACAAAAATTCATCAAAGATATAAAGCCCACTTTCTTTTTTATGTAACTTCCTAAACTCATAAAACTGCGGGTCAAATTATCTTAATCCACATCCATTAAATAGCACTGCTACCGCCAAGATTCCAAAATTCAATAATATACTATAACTTATTTTCATATCTCATTCCTTAAGTTTATATAAGTATATATTTTTTTTGCTAAAATCAAATTTATAAATTGTTTGCTCAGTTTAAAAAAATGACGAATATTATAGAAAATTTTTAATTAAAAGAAATAAAATCGAAATGTAACGTCAACAAATCACAAAAATCAAATTTAACACAATCAATAAAATAGTAGAGAGCTACCAAAAACGCAAACTCAATAAAGGAACAAGTGAATTGATAAGGAAATATGAAATCTAAATTTTATGAAGATAACACAAAAAGTACTTTTTAAAATTTAGACAAAAAAAGTCCAAAATGTTTTTATATAATTTGCAAAAAATTTGCAAAAATTTAAAGGACAAATATGCAGGCAAAAGAATTAGTGGATATTTTGGAGAAATTTCCGCAAGATTTTAGTTTTAAGGTGATTTATGAGCTTGATTTGGCGAGTTTAGAATCACACAATATAGGCAAAAACAAATTTTTAGATAGCAATATCACAGACAAAAATAAATCTTTAGAAAGCCACTTCACAATTAAAAAATCCTTAAAAAACAATTTCACAGACAAGAAATTTTTAAACAACACCGCAAATAAAAAACCCTTAAACACCGACTTTTCAACTCCCTTAGAATCTTTTAACAATTCTTTTAACACACAAAATAAAAAACAAAAAGTGCCTACCACGCAGGAGCAAAAAGAAATTTTACGCGAAATAAAATACGCAAAGTTAGCCGATGAATGCGAATGCAAAGAATATTTTATAGAATCCATTGAAAACTACTATGGCAGCGTAGAATCTTTTTTAGATTCTATAAATGCGAGATGTGGGCTAAATGCGAGCGTGCAGGACTTGTTTGATTTTATGAATTATGTGATTAATGACTACCATGCGGATGAATTTGATAATGAGAGCGGATTGTGGCAAGTCCATTATAAGCATTGCTTGTGGAATGTTTATCAATTATTCAAAGATGATTTATGTGATTTTGAGATTATAGAGCTAGATTTTGTAACTTTTTGTAACAATTCTTTACCTTTTACTTAACAAATTCCCAAGCGCGACTTGCAAAGGGCAGCCCTCTAAAATCGCTTGCACCTCACTTGCAATGGGCGTGTAAAGCCCATGTTTCAGGGCAATCTGCGTAATTGACTTCGCGCTATACACGCCCTCAGCGACCTCGCCTAGCTCGTGCAGTATAGAATCTAACGCGCGATTTTGCGCCAACGCAAAGCCCACACGATAATTCCGCGACATAGTCGAATTTGAAGTCAAAAACAAATCGCCACTGCCGCTAAGCCCTAAAAAAGTTTTCGTTCGTGCACCAAAAAACTTGCCAAAACGCGTCATTTCCACAAGCCCACGCGATAATAGCGAAGCCTTCGCATTATTGCCAAGCCCTAAGCCATCGCAAATGCCGCCCGCAATGGCAATCACATTCTTATACGCCCCCGCAATCTCCGCGCCCACGACATCGCTTTGGATATAAGTTTTCATAAAAAATGGGAAGCAAGTAGCGTATTTTTCCGCCAAAATCTTATTTTTGGAGTGAATAACCACCGCACACGGAAGCCCAGCGCGCACCTCTTTTGCAAAGCTAGGACCCGCCAGATAACACATATTATTTTTCTCAAAAAAACTCTCCAAAATATCGCTCATAAACGCGCCGCTGCCCTGCTCGATGCCCTTACTAGCCGCTAGAATCTTAATATCGTGGCTAAATGGTTTTAAATATGTCGCATTTGTAAGAAATTCTCGCAAGAAAGCCGAAGCAATCGCTACAATGCAAAGCGGATTATTTGAGCTTTTGTAGATACTCGCAAAGTCGTGGCTATCGATTTGAAAGGGCTTTGCAGACGCATTTTCACTCGCTTTAGAATCTAGAAAATGCAGAATTGAATTGTTAGGATTTTTAGAACTTTTTTCTTTATTTGTTATGGGGTTTTTAGAATCTAGATTCTGTAAAATGTTATTGTTTATCGCGGAATTTGTGGAATCTTTTGAGTGATTTTGCAAGGTAGATTCTATATTTTTACTTGAATTTATGGAATCTAAATTGTGTGAATTATTAGAATCTGCGTTATGATTTATCGCCGTAGAATCTAATTTCTGCAAATTCTTAGAATCTATTTCGCGATTTGTTTTAGAATCTAAATTCTGTGGATTAAATTTACTAATCCCTTGATTGCTTAAATCGCGGCGCGAGAGAATAAAAACACGATTTTTTCGGCTTAAAGCAAAGCCCAAAGCCAAGCCCCACGCCCCCCCACCAAAGATAAAAATATCTTGCATATAAATCTCTCTTTGCATTATTACTCCTTATTAAATGTAGTAAAAAACATTTTCTTACTTAGAATCTATTTAAGATTCTATCATTTTTTAGTTATTTTAATCTTTTGCGTATAGCAAGTTTATAAAAACAAAAATGCTATAATTCTACAATAATGTTTATAGAATCTAACAATATTTAAAAGGCGAAAGTTATGAAAAAGCTAGTTTTAATTTCACTTTTATTGCTAAATTCCTTATTTTTACAGGCACGTGGGATTACAAATGAAGAGATTTCTGCTTATTTTAATGAATTTGTAAGTGAATATCCTGCGTTAAAATGGAGTGGGTTTTTTAGCATTGAAAGTAATACAAGAAGCCCTGTAAATGCCCTAAATAACGATATTAGCACGGATATTAGTGGCGTGTCAAACATCGTCACAAATGATGTATTAAGTGGTTCTCAAAATGGCTTTAAAAATGTGAATCTAAATAACCTAAAGGGGAACTTTAAAAACACTGAATCTAGCGAGTATAAAAGCCTGCAAAAAAGCGGCTTACACATCTCAAACTGCGTTGATAACGAGTGTGAAATAAGCTACAATGACTACACCGACTATAAAAGTGGCTTTGCACCACTGCCTGAGTGCTATAGTCCGCAAAAGTTAGTCGTGCTTGATGGTACGCACGCGAAAGTCGGCGATACTAGCCTAAAAATCATTGATGATAAACTGCAAGTGTATGGCACACTTACATTTACGTGTGATGATAGCGTTGTGATGCAGAATCTAGAGCGTGTTGGCGTGGAGCGGGACTTGCTTGAAGTTAGCACTTATGAGATTAGTTTGCGTGATGTGAGTTTGAGTGCGCATTTTAACTATCCTATTAATCTTAATTGCATTACTAGGGCACGTTTTAGTGAAAAGCAGCTTTGTGTTGAGCCGTTTTTAAGCGATTCTTATAGCTTTAATCAGTTTTTTATTTTCCTTGCGGCGCGTGCGCCAGATAGTTTTCGCCATCCAAATAGCATTTATATAAATTATCGTAAAATGCAAAGTGAAATATCAATGTGCGAGCATTCAAAATATCGCATAGACTGCATTTACGCGGCTTTGGGGAAGTTTGATTCTAAGATTAAAGATAACTTAATCATTAATAAAAGCCCACATATAGCGGTGCATTATACATTGATGAAGTAGATACTATAAAGAGGTAAAAATGAGATTTTTTAAATTAAAATTTAGAAAGGGTGATATTTTTGTTATTCCGCTATGTATCGTAATGTTTGGTGGATGGTATTATTTTTTAACAAAAGATTACGCTAAAGAACAAGATAAGCAACTAGCAAATAGACTCGATAAATTAGCCAAAGATTGCCGTGGTGGAGACCAAAAATCATGTGATATTTATATAGAAATACTTAATAAAAGCTATAAAGATTAGTTTAGATTCTAAAACTTCTTTTTATTCACATCGGCTAGGATGTTTGCGGCGACTGAATCTACTGCAGTGCTAATATCTTTGCTATGATTTGCAATATCTACATTTTTTTGCGTTAAAGATTCTAATTGCGAGATGGCTTCGTTTATTTGCCCTATGCCTGTGGCTTGTTCCTTGATAGATTCAGCCATATCATTGATAGATTGCACTAGCACATTTGTGTTTGCCTCTATTTCGCCAAGTGATTTTTGCGTTCGCTCTGCTAGTTTCCTTACTTCATCAGCTACGACTGCAAAGCCACGTCCGTGTTCTCCAGCCCTTGCGGCTTCGATAGCAGCATTCAACGCTAATAAATTCGTTTGGTCTGCAATATCTCTAATTATGCCTATAACATTTTTAATATCTTCACTTTGGCTTATTACTTCGCCCGTCCTGCCACTTACTGACTGCATAGATGACGTAATTTCCTCTACCGCAGTAGCCGTCTGCTCCAAAGATGACGCTTGAGTGTTAGTAGATTCAGTTAAGGTCTTAACCGCTTCCTCTAAGTCCTTAGATTTCTCCCCCAGCTCTTTGGCAAATGCCGCACTCGTGCTTAGCATACTTTTTATTTCATTACCTAACGTGTTTGTAACGACTTCTACATGACCTTTTGCATCCTTGATTTCAGTGGTAAAATCTAGCGACGTATAGCTTTTAAACACACGCGCGATTTCATTTGTGTCAGCGCCGATTTTTCTCTGCAGCACATCTAGCATTCCATTTAGCACATTTTTTAGCTGGATTAATTGCGGATTAGCTGGGATTGCTTCAATGCGGGAGCGAAGATTCCCATTTTCAATCTCTTTTGCGGTGTGAGTGGCATCATCGATTGCTTTAGAATCTTGCTTTAGATTTTCTTGCGTTTTTTCGATATTTGCGTTAATTGCGGCTGCCATGCTACCTATTTCATCTTGCGCTCTTGGCGGGAGTAGCTTTGGCGGCGTGTTTGTCTCGTGGTTTAGGTATTTAAAAAAGGCAAATAAAACGCCTTGCACATTGTGGATTCTAAAAGAAATCTGCGTTTTGATAACCGCATAAACTACCGCGCATATCACAATTAGCGTGATTAACGCACCGATAAACATATACCCACGCACCGCAGAAACAGGCTCAAAGATAGAATCTTCAGGCGCAGAAAGCAGCACAGCCCAAAACACATCATCAGCGATGTCAAAGATAGCCGAGCTAGTATAGCTCATCTCGCCCTTTGAGTTGCGATATTGCACGACTTTTTCATGTTTATTTTTTATCGCACTCATTAAATCGCTAGTAGTCGGGTCTTTATTCACATCGCTTAGTTTTTTAGTGATAAAGTCTTTATTTGGGTGTGCGATAAGCATTCCATCCGCATTTACTAACGCACGATAATCGCCTGTAAATACGCTAAGACGATTAGAATCATTGATAATCTTTGCAATAGATTCTATATCAAGTAAAAGTCCTACCGCGCCAACGACTTTATTTTGAGCGTTGAAAAGGGGCATATTTAGGCTAAGGATAAAGGTTGTAATACCACCGATTGTAACAGTTCTAGGATTTCCAACGGCTAACTTTCCTGTTTGCATAGCAAGTTTCAAGCCCGTTAAATCCCGCACCGCAGGGTCTGGCTTTAGAATCTGCACGCCACCTGGGGCACTTGGATTATTATCATGCCCAACTAATAGCAAGTCATTAGTCTGCCCTGCACTCTTTATATACACATAGCCAAACACACCCAACGTGTTTTTATCAAGCATATTTACTAGCACATTTTGGGCTAATTTATTATACCTATCGACCTCATCTAGCTGGATAAAGTCCTGAATCTCAGCAGTAGATAGCTCTAGCGAGACACGCGATTCGCTTACATAGCCCTCAATCAAGTTACTTACACGTTTTGATGTGTTTGTAAGTAGCTTTTGGCTTTCTGCCGCCAAAATCTTGGAGCTAAAGCTATTTACCACAAAAATAAGCAACGCCAAACATATAACAACAACGGATACCACGGCAAGAATTATCTTCGTGCCGATTTTCATAGACGAAATAAATTGCATAAAATATCCTTACATTTTTTTCAAGTGGAATTTTAATATCAAAATATTAATATTTTGATAATATGGTCGCTAAAATGACTATAAAATGGTAAGATTGTGGTAATTAATTGAATTAATTGCATTTTTGTTATCACTTTGAGTTAAGTTTACAACTTTCATGCTTTATTTTTACGAATTCCACCAAAATCATTGTAAAATACAAATTTCATTATTGAACTTAAAAATATCTTAAGGGAAAAATATGCGAATTTATAGAATCTTTGTTTTGTTTTTGGGATTTTTATGTTTTTTGAATATTTTAAAGGCAGATTCTAATCTTTTGCTTGGTATAGAATCTAGCAAGATTTTAGAATCTAAAGTTTCTAAAAATGCAGATTCTAAGGATTCTAAAGATTCCAAATTAGATTCAAAAAAAGATTCTAAAACAAACTCAAAAGAAGATTCTAAAAAAGATTTAAAAGAAGCAAACTCGCAAATAGATTCTAACAATAAAATAGAATCTAGCCAGACGCTCCTTTCACTTTTGCCATCAAATCCACTAAAAAAAGATGATAAAAATTACCAAAATAGCATAGAGTATCTAATCGATTTTATTATAAAGACAAATTATTATTTGCGCGAAATGGATACTTTGCATTTTAACGACATTGCTAAGGAAAAATGCGAGGCAAAATATATAGAATCTTTGCAAAATCTTAGCATAGATTCTAAGGATATAAAGGCGAAAGGCTACATTAGCAAGAGCGATTTAGAGGAAAATAAAGAGGATGTTTTAGAATCTATTCCGTTGCATATCATTAACAATAAAAAGCCCATACTTTTCAATGTCCAAAGCAATTTGCAAAATACAAAACGTATAGAATCTAATATTAATGAATCTAGCATTTTGCACGATGATTACGCAAATGTGATGGCTAATATCACGCTAAATTCTTTAAAAGCCCAAAAGATTTTCTACACGACTTTTATTAAGCTTAGAAAGCAGCTTGACTTTTTTTCTACACAGCAAAAAGTAGATGAGATTTTAAGCCCTGTAATGAAAGATTTAAAAGCCTTGCCAACGACTTTTGCTATCCCTAAAAGCGTGGATAAAAAGCAAAAAGATTCTATAGAATCTGCCTTAAGCGATTATCTAAACGAGCTTGCTACTTATGCGGAAATCATTTCATATTTAGAGATGAAACCAGCGGAGCTACTACCGCAAAATACCTTGCTAAATATCACAATGCACTGGATTTTAGAAGAAGTAGCCGAGTTTATCCCTGTGGATTATTCTAATATGATGATTGCTAAAATTATCGTATCTTTAGTGATTTTCCTTGTGCTGTGGGCTTTCCGCACCCTTATTGCAAAGCTTATCATTTACCTTATGGACTTTATCGTGCATATTAGTAAGCAAGAAAAAGAGCTGCATAAAGAGATTCAAAAAGGCATTTTAAAGCCTATTTCACTGCTGCTTTTAGCGTGGAGTATTAATGTTAGTATCGGCATTTTGTATTATCCTAGCATTGAGCCTGAGGCGGTTGAGAAGTGGTTTGATATTTTTTATGTGATAAATGTGGCGTGGCTTTTTATTGCGATTATTAAGAGCTATGGGGCGGCGTTTATTAGCACTTTGGCGCAAAAAAGCGATGGTTTCCGCCGTGAAATCATTAATCTAATCATAAAGATTCTATATTCTGTGGTAGGAATCATTGCCATTTTAACGATTTTGCATAAAATGGGCTTTAATGTTAGCGCGATTATTGCGTCTCTTGGGCTTGGCGGCTTGGCAGTAGCACTTGCAGTAAAAGATATGTTGGCAAATTTCTTTGCATCCGTTATGCTACTTTTAGATAACGCATTTTCGCAAGGAGACTGGATAGTATGTGGAAATGTGGAAGGCACCGTAGTTGAAATCGGTCTAAGAAAAACGACAATCCGCACATTTGATAACGCATTATTATTTGTGCCAAATAGCGAATTAGCCGGCAAGGCAATACGAAACTGGAGCAGGAGAAAAGAAGGGCGTAGAATCCGCCTTGACATAGGCTTAGATTATGGAGCTAACTCGGCTATGTTAAAATCTTGCATAGAAAAAATCACAACTATGCTAACAAACCACGAAGAAATCGTAACAGATTCTAATAAAACAACGCCGCTTGACAAGGACTTATCAGTGCGCCAAGATATTATTTCAATCAATGATTATTTAGGCTATAAAAGCGGGATGTTTATCCGCATAAATAATTTGAATGATAGCTCGGTTAGAATGCTTTTAGAGTGCTATACAAAAAAGGTTGGCAAGGCAGACTTTTTACGCGTGCAAGAAGATGTAATCCTAAAAACGATGGATATTATCCGCGCCTGCAACATAAAATTTGCGAGCGAAACGCAAAGCGTTAGTATTGTGAAAGAAGTGTGAGATATAATTCGTTATAATACAGCCCACATTTTTATATCTGGATTGATAATATTTTTAGTAATATAGAAGCTTATTATATTTTCATTGTAAAAAGAGGAAAATAATTTATCGTTTTTATCAATTTTGTAATATACATATCCATTTAGGTGTGGAAGTGTTGATGGAATTATTTGTAGTTGCTCGATATTTACCCCTTTTAATTGCGAAGCTACAATATTTTTTATTTTTGATTGTGTTAGAATCTTACTTTGAGATTTAAAGTTTTGTTGTAGATATTCTATAGGAGAATCTGATTTTATAGCAAAGAAAATTTGCGAATTTGCAATAATTCCTGCATTATCAAATATGCAATCAAAAAAGCCATTTTTATTGTCTATGACATTTGCTAAAATATATTTTGGTGCTATAATTTTTGCAAATGATATGCGTAAATTATTAATTAAAGGTATGAAAGTGCTACTTAAATCATTATGATTATATTGTATAAAGTTGCTTGTAGAATCTAGTCCAAAAGCGCTTAAATCCGCTTGAAACTCTATTAATTTATCATAAAAATACTCTGGATGAAGTTTTCCTTTATGTTTTAATGTTTGAAAGATAAGATTCCATTTTTTTAATAAATTTAATGAAAGGTAAGTTGTAAAATCAAGGGTATTTTTTGTCATATCTATACCCCTAAATATTTGATTTAGTGAATCTGCGTGTTGTTTTGTATTGTGTATTATTTCATCAATAAAACTTTCAATCATATTAACTCCAGATACATCAAAACACGTTGGTATAAATGTGTAATCTAGTGTGATGGCATTATTAGAATCTATATTTTTAATTTTACAGATTGGTATTTCTAATTCATTTGGTGATTTATTCCCCAAAAACCCTAAAGTTAGTCTAAGTGAAGCTAAAATTACACTTATTTTTTCTTGCGTATATGATGTATTTAGGTTATTGTTGTTGCTTTCTGCTTGCATTTCATCGTGGATTCTAGAGGTTATTAATGCTTGTGTGGTTATATATTTAGAATCTTGCAGGGCATTTTGTATTGATAATTCAGCGGTTGTATTAACACTTGTTTGAATCTTTAAAGTTATAATGGGATTTTTTATATTATTACTTGTAATTTCTAAGGCTTGTGGTAATAAATCTTCATCTGGTGAATTAAATACACTGCCATCTTGAGCTATACCTGATATTCTTTGCAAGGCTATTTTACCTTGTGATAATAAGTCATTGGCAATTTCTATATGCAAGATTCCATAAAAATGATTATATAAAGCTATTGTTTTTTGATTTATGACACGTTGCAAATATCTTTCTTGTTGTTCAAAATGAACTTTATCAATACTCATACCATTTATCCAAGCCACTTTTAAATTATCTGCCATATTTTGCCTTTACATAAGATTCTATAGAATCTAATCATTAAAATTTACACCATCTTTTGTGATAATAAACTTCACTTGTCTATCTCTAATGCCTTTTATTTTTTTAACTCGCATATATGTTTTATTTCTCTTATTTTCATTATTTGTATAAACAACTAAAATAGCAATATATGGTACTTCTTTGCTTTTAAAGTTCGTGATATTTACCTTTTCATTTGGTGCTACTTGTAGTCTTATAGAATCTATTTTATCTTTTCCTAACACCACATCTTCTCTATTTAATAAATCTAGCATATTTGCATCTTCAAATTTTTTTATATCATTTAATTTGTAAACTATCGCTGTTATAGGAACATTATCATTGCGATTGTTTAGGTTAGAATCCTGTCTGTTATCAATACCAATGCCTATATTACGAGAACAAGCAAACATAAAAAAACTTAAACATAATATCATTAAAACACGCATACTATCCCTAAACACTAAATAGATTCTAAATATAAGTAATTATAACACGAATATTTTAAGTAATAAAATACTATAATTCTACAAAATTATTAAAGTTTTCTTAGCAAAAAGGGCAAAAATGAGTGAAAATTTATTAAATGGAAATGTTTTTGAGAGTTTTATACAAGAAGTTTTAAGCCAGATTCTAAACGCAAATAGCGACAATCCCTTATATACACTAATAAACAAAACGCGATATGCCTTAAGTCAAAGCGAGCCGCTAGATTCTAAGCAAAAAGCCACGCTAGAAAGTTTGCAAGAGCAGGTAAATACGCCTATGAAAGTGGCGATTATCGGGCAGTTTAGCAGTGGAAAAAGCACATTTCTTAACGCGCTTTTAGGTAGCGAGATTTTGCCTAGCGGCATTACGCCTGTGACGGCGAAAGTGTGCGAGATTAGCTATGGCGATGAAAACGCCCTGCAAGTCGTGTATAAAAATGGCAAGGAAGTGGGAAAAAGCCTTGAGTTTTTGCAAAATGTCGATGATATTGAGAACGAAAAAATTGCCTACTATCGCCTATTTGCGCCTTTGCCTTTACTAAAGAGTATCAACTTTCTTGATACTCCCGGCTTCAACTCTCAAAGGGAAAGCGATACAGCGACTACAAATTCGATTTTGCAGAGCGTGGATGGCATTATTTGGCTTACTTTGATTGACAATGTCGGCAAAAATAGCGAGAAAGAAATCCTGCAAAAATACATCAAAAACTACGCAAATAAGAGCCTTTGTGTGCTAAATCAAAAGGATAGATGCAAAGATTCTAACGAGGTGGAGACGAGTTTGAACTACGCAAAAGTGGCGTTTGATGGCTTTTTTGAGAAAATTGTGGCAATTTCGGCTAAACAGGCGCTAGATTCTAAAAAGATGGAATCTAGAGCCGCAAGTCATGTTGAGCAAGGCGAAACATCTAGCTTAAAGGCAGATTCTAAGGAGCTTTACAAAGATTCAAACATAGAATCTATTATAAATTTTTTGCAAGATTCTATTGCACCACAAGCCCAAATTGCTAAGGAATACCGCATAAAACGCGCCTTAAAAGCACTTTTAATCGCTGAAAAAAAACGCATTCATAAGCAAAATATGTGCCATAAAGATTTGATAAAAATTTTATCAAAATATACTGAAAAATTGCGTTTTAATATCCTGCAATTTAGCGATAAAAATGGCAGTTTTGAGACGCGATTTAAGGGCGAGTTTAGCGCGATAGATTCTAATTTTAACGCACTTGCTGTGCTAATTTTTGATAGTTTTGAGCTGCGTGATGTTGAAATTTTACGTCAAAGTAAAAATATGCTAGGATTAAAAAAAGAAAATGTGCAGGTAAAAAAGGTAAATTTTTTGCCAAAAGAGCGACTTTTAAATTCGCTTGTTAGCGAAGATTTTGAGCTTTTTCGTGAAGCAAAAAAGCTTGGATTTCAGCTTTTAAAAATAGGACAGGATTTTGAATCTTTAAGCAAGGAAAATGAACGTGATTTGGAGAGTGAAATTGCAAATTTTGTAGAATCTAGTTTGCATTATTTAGATTCTAATATTAATAGTTTTTTTAATACAAAAATTATAAAAAGTGAAATTTTAGATGATATTTTCGCGGTGCAAGATTCTTGCATAAATGAGTTAAATAATGAGCTAAGTTATTTGCAAAAAGGTTTGAGTGATAATTATAAAGTTGCTATTTTACTAACTTTAGAGAGATTAAATTATGAAGTTTATAATGCTTTAGAAAAGCATAAAAAAGACCCAGATAATCTCCCACTTTATAACCCAACGCTAGAAAACACGCGAAATTTGATTAATGAAGGCTTGCACTTTGCCACATATCAGGACAAACTAAGCCTAAATTTTCCGCTTTATAAAAAAACTTTATGGAATCTAACGCATAGTTTAAGCGAAATTTGCCACATTAAAATCGCAAAAATAGAGCAATTTATAGAATCTAACAACGCAAAAATCGCAAGGTTGAAAGAGTGTGAGAAAAGTTTAGAGCTAAATGCGAAATAGAGTCTGTTATTACTTCCCTACAATCTCAAGCATTAAATGTTTATTGTTTATTGTTTCAATTTCTTTATCTAGCTTTATTTTTTCTTCATCTAATAGATTTTTTTCACTATTTAATCGAGAAATATCACGGCTAACATAATAAATATTATTTGCCAAATAAATTTTTGGAATTATTATGCTTAAAACCAACAATAAAATGCAAAAAGCCGTTAATAAATTGAATTTACTAATGCCTTGCTCTTGTACCTTAAAGTTCAATAACTCCTCTTTTTCATTGCTACTAATACGATTATTGAAATCTTTAGAATTTGTTTTGGATTCTATATTTTTTACATTTTTTAGTTTAACTTTATTCATTTTTTATCCTATTTTTTTATCGAAACGGATTATATAAAAATTTTATTTAGAAATTATTAACACTAAAAAAACTACTACCACTTCCGCTAAAATATATTTCTTTTTGTGTGTTTAAAATTCGTGCAACATCGTGTAGTTGTGGATATAAATTAATAGCTGGCATATACAAATCATTTAGTTCACACATACTAAAATTATTCAAAATATATCTAGATTCTAAATTTAAGTCAATTTTTGTGTTATAGCTTTTTTTATATTCGCTATTTTCTTGCATTTGTTCTTGTAGGTTATCAAACTCTCTATAAACCGCACCTGTATCGCAAAAAACATCATTGCAATAAATATTAAAATTAATTAAATCTTCAAAAAAAGGCTCTATAACTTCGCCGAAACCCATTACATTTGCACTATAAAAAGCATCATTTGTAACCTTAAAATTAGAAGTTGTAGAATCTAAATTTTGCAAAAAATCTAAATTATTAGATTCTAAGTCTTGCCTAAAAAGCTTTAACTTATCACCACATTGCGTATAAATTATAACAAAAAATGATACATCGCTTCCTAATTTTTGTGCATTTATCAGCAAAGATTCTAAGTTTAAACTAAGCTTAAAAATTTCATTAAAAGCAAGCAAACTAAGAGCTGCATTAACACTACCGCCTCCTAAACCACCACCAAAAGGAATATGTTTTCTAACGATTACAAAGGCTTTCTTTTTTATATTTAGAATTTTAAATGCTTTAAAAATAAGATTAGATTCTATATCACAATTAAAATTTCCCATCAAATATAAACCATCTTTATGTGCAATCTCATTTATGTTAAAAATTTGATTTTGCATTATAGATTCTATGTCATAATCTAATGGAATAAAAAACATATCATCAAACAAACTAGAAATAGCAAGCATAAATCTTGAACGCAATGGATGCAATCCATTTTTTTTCTTTCTAAAAATTTTTAGAGAAATATTTAGTTTTGGATAGGCTTTTATATGTAACACCTGCATTGTTTTTTCCTTGCTTAAGAAATTAGATTCTATCTTATAAATGTGATTATTTGTGTTTTAAAAGATACAAGTTGAATTATATATAAATCTTTACTCTAATTTTAAATCTAGTTTATCCATCATTTCTTTACTCCAGCCTTGTGGTGGATTTGCTTTAGATGGATAGATTCTGGGGTAGAATTCTACGAAGGTGTTTTTGTTTTCCGCTAATTCAAAGTAGTAGTTGCCAAGTGGTGAAGGGGAGTAAAAAGATGATAGTAGTGCATCTTTTGTCTTTTCATCATTCATTTTATTTGGGGAGAAAATATTATATTTTGATTCTTTTAATAAACAAGATTCGCAAAATATTGAGTCCTCATTATTATAAAAAAGAGATAACTGGTTGCATCTTAAATATTTGCTTCTTCTGCAATACTCAAACCACTCATAATCTGAATTTGCATATTTTTTATATTCTTGGTATGCTCCAAGATTAAATATCAAATTATTACTATCTTGAAATTCCCCATCAACAGAAGGTATAAGATACTCTCTTAAACTCCATACTAAATAAGCATAAAATAATTTACTAAAATATGGAATCTTGCTATCTATACTTTGCGTTTTCATATAATCTAAGGCTATTAATATTTGATTATTGTTTGGATAGTATTTATTTTTATCATAATAATCTGTTTTTACATCTTTTAATATATTTTTATTTATTAAATCTGTGAATATACCATCATATAAATAATATCCTGTGATAGCGGTATCATTATTTATAGAATCTATGTAATCTTTTATGAACACAGAATTTAGTTTATGTAATTCTATGAAATAGCTTATTATTTGCTCTTTACTCAAAACTATATTTTTTCTAGTGCGATAGTATAGAAACTCAAAGTAGTCTAAATTTATTTCGTAAGTGTATTTTTCTATATCTATTGCTTTAGTGCTTTTAGGTATATACTTAGGATTTTTTTCATTTAGCCAAAATTTGTTTAATCCTGTAAAACTATATTTAGTAATATTGCTAGGAATGTATTTTGGTATAAAGTTTCCTACTTTATTTTTTTCAAAGATTATTTTACCGATGTAAAGTATCGCATGCATTTTATAACTTTCTTCTAAAAATGGAGTAGAAAAGGAATAATCATCTTCAATTTTTCTTCTGTTATTCATACATACTATATTTGTATACACACCTAAGTATATATCATTAGACATTGTTTTGTAACCAATCGGTGATGAATATTTTACATCAGGTAATTTTACAATACTCATAATATATTCCTTATAAATTTAATTCATTCATGATTTGCATTGCTATATATCTAGCATCTCTTTCACTTGGTTGAAGTTCATATATACTTTCAATAGCACTAAGGATACATCCTACATTCTTTGAATCATTATTGCTATTATACAATATATTTTGACTTTCTTTATCACTGCATATCTTATAAAATTCCTTAAATATACCTTCATTGTCATTTGGTGGGATATATAAATATAAAGAATACCATATATAATCTTGCAATATACTACGATTTTTATTGATATATTTTTCTTCTATATAAAAATGTCTTATTTCATGAAAAATTGTATTCATTAAATGTTTAAATGTGGCAAAACTAACCAAAAGCATACGCACGTTATCAAACTTATCTATTGAGTATTTTTTTATATCATAAAAATCTTCATCGCCATATATAATATTTAACATATTAATTTTAATTATTTTATTCTCATAATAACCCGCTAATATTTCTTTAGCATCTACAACATCATCTAAAGTTTTTTCAAATGTTATTGCCTTTTTTAATGGCAAATTATTATTTTTACAAATAGCTTCAATAAAATTTTTAATAAATTTTTCACGTTTAGGAATTAAATCGTTTGTGCCTTCATAATTTATAAATAAATTGTTATATGCTACTTTAAACAATACAACATCTTGTTTAAAAATGCTTGGTTTATAAGACTGATGATTAAATGTATTTGCTATGCTTTGTATATATTGATTTTTATCTATTATATATTGTTTTTCATATTCTACACTTTCCACAAACTCCTTATTACTTAAATCAAATCTATAATAAATATATGCTATTTTGCCTGCTATTTGCGGATGAGTTTTATAATATTCATATAATGTTGAATTTATTTTTTGTTGATAGTTTTTGTAATCTTTATAGGTATTATATAGAAACCCTACCGCTTGCTTTAATGTGTAGATTTTATTTGTCGTATCTGTTCTTATTTCTTTAGATTCTATTACATTAGAATCTATTCCATCTCCTACTTCAAAGTTTATATTAAATATTATATGTACTGTATTTTGATTAAAGTAATTTATGCTTGAAGCATAGATAATATATTTAAAATCTGTATATCCTTGCTGTCTATAAGAATCTATTTCTTTTGGACTTGATAGATAAAAATATGATATATTGTTTAAAGTTTGTATGGTTTTATTTGATATTTCTTGTTTGTTTGTTTGATTATTAATTGCTATTAATGTTGTCTGCCAACAAATGCTTTTGTTTGCTTTTAGATTCTCTGCTTTTGCTTCCAATTCAATATAAGTGCCAGGTGCAAATGGTTTAGTTATATCAGCATATACTTTTTGGCTATCTATATTAGAATCTGTTTTGTGTATTATTATTTGTGTA
>NZ_JRMP02000025.1 GCF_000762875.2 Helicobacter saguini | reverse complement strand
CAAAAAGTATAATTTAGATTCTAATATTTTAAAGTCAAATAATACTAGAATCTTTTTTTATTCGCAATTATTACAAGGTGGGATAGAATCTAATAATGATTTATTGTTTGGTAACGTAGATTCTAATAATAAATTACTTGAATCTAAGCCTATTTATTATTTGCAAGATTCCATAGATTCTGTCATTGCGAATGAAATGAAGCAATCCATAAAAGAATAAGGACAATTAAATGATTAAACAAAACTTGCTTTTAAAACTTAAACAAATCTTTACATTAAAGAGAATCTTAAAAGGTCTAGTATCTTTATTTTTGATTCTATTCTTTGCAGGTGGGTGTAGTTTTAAATATATGGATTGGCAGTATTATAAGTTTATGTGGTTAATGAAAAATGAAAGTGGCAGATATATTTATGATGAAAAATTATATAATGAAATTAATCAAAACGGAATTAATACTAAACTATCAAATGGTTATTTTGTTATTACAAATTCACAAGAAGAATTTGATATAAAAATTATAAATAGTCGGTTGAAAGAATATAAAACATTTATACTTTATTATATAGATTCTAACGGAAATAAACATATTATCATGCACAATAAAAATTTTAGCTATTTTAATTATGGTTTATGGTTTAAAGGTGATGAAGGAGCAGGATTTTGGTTAGAAACCGAAAAAGTTATAGGTGGTTATTTACCAAATAATAAATTTTAAGGAATAAAAATGGACAATAAAACACACGAGACAAAGCTTAATTTAGCAAAAAAATTTTTAGATTGTACGAATTTAGCTGATGCAAGTTATGCAATGCTACATTATGTGTTTGAAAATGAAGAAGAGAGAATATATGATAGTATACTTAGTATAGCAAGATGGCAATTTGCTGACAAAATTACTTTGGAAGATAAAGTAAAAGCAGATAGAGAAATTAAGAATAGCAAAGGTGAAGTTATAGCTAATATTCCTAAAAATTCCAATACCGCCTATGCTCGTTGTATCGAAGCAAGATTTAATCAAGATGTTGTTTTAGAAAAAGGTATTTTGAAAGATAAAAAAATCAATAATGACCCTAAAAATGTAAAATCTAGCGATAAACTTTCCATTCGCACCATAGACTTTACCAATCGCTATGAGCTTCTAGCACACGAGCCAAATACTCGCTATGGATTCTCCGCTACGCTATTCAAAGACTTAGGAGAATTAGACAAGGTTACAGGTAAAAGAAAAAGTGTTGAGAAAAGTGAGCAATATATCTTAGCCTTTAGAGGCAGTGAATTAGGAATAGATGATTTAAGCATAGATTTAATCTTAGCTACAAATGGAATCCCTATGCAATGCTATGAAATAGCAAGATTCTATGAAGAAAAGATAAAATCTAAGATAAAAGATTCTAAGCTTATTGTGGTAGGACATTCACTAGGTGGGTATTTAGCACAAAGCTAAATGTGTAAAGGAGTAATATGCAAAAGTTAAAGAGATTTTACAAAATTTATATATATTTTGTTGCAATTATACTTGTAGTAGGTTTTGGCTTTATGGATGATAAAGGCAGGGTAATTTTCATAGGATTATATCTCATATCATTACCAATTTTTATCTACGGAACTTTTGTATATTATCCAAGAAAAATTTTAAAAAAAATCATTAAAATAAAAAATATAAAAAATGACACTTCAAATACTTTTGTATTGTTATATGTGTTGAGTATAGCATTTGTATTATTATATATTTACATTATTGCAAAATAAAACAATAAGGAGAAAACCAATGCCAAAAGTAAATTTAGCAAAACTAAAAGATTTAAAAAGTTACGCAGAATGTAGCAAAGTTTGCTATTGCAATGTATTAAGAAATGGAATGTTTGGAGAAGATTCTAAGGGCGATAAAGAAAATTTAAGCAATAAAGAATATAACAAACTACCTACATACTTCCAAGCATTAAGCATAGAATCTTCATGGTGGAAATTATGGAAAGATTATAAAGTGGAATTTACTATCAAACAAGCAAGTGAATTTGCAAAAAGATATGAAGTAAAATTTTATGTCTTTAAATAATATTAATAGATTTTGGAGAATTATAAAATGAAAAAGAATATTTTTAATGGATATAAAATTTATCTTCTTATATGCGTATTTTTGACATTGCTATCTATGATTATTGGACATGGTGAAATTACATTATTAAAGATAATATTATTTTTTATTTCACTCGCATTTACTCCACTCATTCCTTATATAACAATACTTTTAGCAATAAATACATTCAAAGATTTTAGGTGGTGGAAAATATTGATTTTGATATGTTTAGTTATACTGATGGGTATATTGCTTTATAAGGTCTTTGAGACATTTAGTCCTATTTGCTTTAAAGATGATAATCCTATTTCATGTCAAAAGGTGCTTTAATGATAGAGACAATTAGAAAAATTTATGATTACGCTGAATGTGCTTGGGCTAGTTATGAGTATTAAGCATTAAAGAGTATTTTATAACAAATAATGTTAAAATCGTTGTAGTAGGTTATTTAGCACAAAGTTAAATGCGTAAAGGAGTAATATGCAAAAGTTAAAGAGATTTTATAGAATCTATACGATAATAATAGCCTTATTAAGCCTGTTTTCAATGGTAATAACAGGACCAAATGGAATGAGTTTAGGAGAGACGATATTCACATTTGTCTTTTATATGATTTTACCAATTGTATTTTATGGAACATTTATATTTTTTCCAAATAAAATATTAAAGAAAAAAGACAATACACAATTAAATCAAGAAAAAACATTTAAGATTCTATATTTCATAGCCTTAATGATATTTATATTTGGCTTATTTGTGATAAATAGATAGGAGTATAAATGCCAAAAGTAAATTTAGCAAAACTAAAAGATTTAAAAAGTTACGCAGAATGTGCGTGGGCATGCTATTGCACCGCATTAAGAAATGGAATGTTTGGAGAATATTCTAAGGGTGATAAAGAAAATTTAAGCAATAAAGAATACAGCAAACTGCCTACATATTTCCAAGTCTTAAGCGTAGAATCTTCATGGTGGAAAATATGGAAAGTTGATTATAAAGTAGGATTTACTTTTAGACAAGCAAGTGAATTTGCAAAAAGATATATGGTAATATATCATCATGTTGATAATTGGAAAAATATTAGTGGATTCGGTGCTACTTTGTTTTTTGATACTTTAAAACAACGATATATACTTGCTTTTAAAGGGACAAATAATTTTAAAGATATTATCCAAGATATAGGATTAATCATAGGAGTAAATATTCAAAATAATGCTTTACTCAATTTTATGGAAACAATTAAGCCCTTTGTTGAAAATCAACCAAAGCCTATTATATTTACAGGGCATTCGCTAGGTGGCTATCTAGCACAATGGGCATTAATTTATTGTGATAATCTATATAAAGGTAGATTTACTTATTCTCCAAGTGAAGTATATACTTTTAATTCTCCTAGCATTCATTCGTGGTTTGCTCCAAATATTTTTATTAATCTCAATACATTAAAACTTTTCAAAGAATTTAGTGGATATTTAAGCGTTGATATTTCAAATAAACTAACACATATTTATGATAATGGTGGGATAAAAATCATAGCTTCAGCTCAATATGGTTCAAGCAATAAAATGCCATTATATACAGGAGAAAATTCACATTCTATTATATATATTGTTTTAATTTTGCAAGAAGCAATATTATATTTTTCAAGAGATGAAAATAGCAATAAAACTATTGAAGATTTCAGTGCTTACATAAAAACTCATGAAGCTCATACACCTACAATCTATGAATATTATCAAACAAAAGAGCAAGAAAAAGATATGCAGCCAAGCTGGTGGGATAGATTTAAATTTGATTTTGGTAGGATGCTTACTTTACCTATACCAAATCTTATTTCTTATTTCCCGCCACTTCCTACACCCACAAATGATTTACAAAAAGCCATTTTCTATCTAGATTCTAACCCTATCCCACAAAAGCCAAAGGATATAAAGTTTGCTTTTAGTGATACTTTTACTACTGATATAGGGATAGAAAAGCAAGTATTAGCAAATGCTATCAAACAAGCCCAAGAACAACAAGATACATACAAAAAAGAATTAGAAACATATAACACTTATCGTAGAATCTATAATGAAAACATAAAAGACTACAACAAAGATTTAGAATCTTATTTTAGAATCTACACTACACAAAGCAATTTATCCTATCAATATTATCAATACACAAATGCACTTTTAGCAAGACAAATATCACTTCAAATATCTTTAGATTCTAAAGAATATAGCGTTTATGATATATTAAATATTTTAGAATCTAAAAAATATTACTATACTTATGTAGATTCTAAAAACATAGAATCTTTAAATCTAAATGATTTGCAAGATAAATCTAAACTTGCTTATTTTTATTGTCTTTATCATTGCAATAATTTAATTGTGCTAGATTCTAATAATAAAGCTATACTAGATAAAAATATAGCAACAAAAAGCTTTGGATATAAAAATGACTTTGTAAATATATTTATCTTTAATAAAGATTCTATAACAAATGAATATTTAGAATCTAGAAAAGCTTTATATAAATCTTTTATGCTTTTAAAACAAGAAAGAATAGAAGTTATTGAAAAAGAAATAGAGCGAATAAATAATCTAAGTTTTAAAGAATATGAAAAAGAGCTAAAAGATTCTAAACAATATGTTATATTTAATGAAAATAAATCTAAAGATTCTAACAATATAGAATCTAATTTAGTTGATAAAGATTCCATAAAATCTAAACATACACAAAATAATCTAATCTTAGAATCTAAGGACAAATCTATAAAAATAATCTTTTTAGATTCTATAGAATCTAATATTTCAATGTCAAATCTAATTCATATTTATAATAATAAAATAGATATTTTTACAAAAGATAAAAGCATAATTGATATAGAATCTTTAGTCAAAAAGTATAATTTAGATTCTAATATTTTAAAGTCAAATAATACTAGAATCTTTTTTTATTCACAATTATTACAAGGTGGGATAGAATCTAATAATGATTTATTGTTTGGTAACGTAGATTCTAATAATAAACTTACAGAATCTAAGCCTATTTATTATCTACAAGATTCTAACGATTCTTTAGAATCTAACTCACAAGATTCAATAGATTCTAAAGATTCTACACAAACCCTGCAAGTATTTTTAGATTCTAAAGTCTTAACGATATTACATTATTCAATCTTAGAATCTAGTTTAAATATAAAGTTAGAATCTAAGTCTAAAGAAGCAAAGAAGATTCTGCAAAAACAAATAGATTGCCACGAAGCTAAAGCTTCTTGCAATGATAAACTAGATTCTATAGAATCTACCGCAATGCTTTGTCCTATTTTAGAAGATAACGAAATAAAATGTATTCATGGTGGAATAGTAAAATTAAAAAGTAATAAAGGTAAAAACTTTAAATCAAATAATAAATCAATGATTTTAGAATCTGATTTATTAAATAGCCAAATAATAGGTTGTCAAAATACTATCTTAGGAGTGCCTAGCCCTTGCAATCTTGTAAGTGTTATATTACCTACTGCTCGTGCGTTAAAAAAATATAATGATGATTATCCCATTATGCAAGATTTAGTAAATGGTAATGTTTTTAGCGACAAAGGTTTCCCATTGATTATCACTCCAAAACCAAACACTTTTAAAATAAACTCACCAAAACCTACATTAGATTCTAAACAAAATAAAGAATGTATAGAATCTAAAATCAATTATCATAAGCCCATATTTACTATTTGCTATAAAATAGATTCTTTGCAAAAAAATTCGCTTAATATATATCAATGTAAAATCAATGACAATGAATTAAAAAGTAATATAATATTAAATAGCTATGAATTAAATCTTATAAATTGCAAAGAATTAAACATCAATGATTTACCAAATAATATACAAGAAAACTATAACAATAAATATTTTATATATAAATCATTTATTATTCAATTTGATAATCATACAAGAGAATATATATATATAATCCCTAAACATATACCTAAGATTCTAAAACAAGCTTATGAGAATAATAAAGAAGCACAAGATAATAAAGACTATGGATACGGCACATTTAAACTTATAGATGATACGCACAAAGAATACAAACAAGAAAGTATATTATCCAAAGAAATATGGCTACTACCATCGTGCTGCAATAAACTTATGATAGAATTTGGTAATGAAAATAAAGAAAATACGAAATATAATCATAATGGCTATAATGCGTTGTCAAATATATATGTGAGGTAATAAATGGGAAATAAAAATAATACAGATATAAAACATACTATTACTATAAATAACATTTCACAGGCTAATAGCTCCCAAGATATAGTAGATTCTATTAAAAGATTTTTAAAAAGAGCTAAAGATAAACAGCTTGATATAAAGATTATCACCCCTACTGATTTTATAGCGGAGAGATTGTATAAAGATTTTAATGATTATATAGATAATTCTAAGGTAAATACATTTTGTTTTTATTCAGTTAAGCTAGATTATTTATTATCAAATACATACAAGCAACAAAGAAAAAAATGGCAAAGTAAGCTTAATATTACATATATCAATAAAGCAGATGAAAATCCATTAGAAATTTTTATAGATAAAATATCAAAACAAGCAAAGGATGAACAATATAATTTCTTTGGTGATATAGCATTGCTTGATTATAAAAACGCATATATACCGCAAAAGACAACAAAAAATTTCAATGATATAAAAGATACAGATTCTATAGGGATAAGATTTATAAAAGAATTTTTTATTGATTTGATGGATAGGGTAACAAATTATTATAAAACATATATTGAAGATAAAAAAGAACAACAAACAAAACTAAAAGATATAAAAACAAAGCTTATGAATGCTAGAAATGAGATTCTAAAAAATCTAAGCAATACAGAGCAGAACACAATAGATGATGAGAGAAGGGCTGCCTTGCTTGTAGCATTAAAGGTTGGTATATGTATTGTTGGGGTGTGTTTATCACTTGGTAGTGGCGGTGTTTTTATCGTTCTTGCTTTAAGCTTAGGGGCTACTTCGCTTATAAGAGAAATATATGATATATCAAAAGAACTAAATGAGCTAGAAAATAATAGATATTATAGAGCAGTCGCTGTGCCTATACTTACTGCGTTTTTTAAAGATATTAGCGATGTCCTTGCGATATGTTTTGTAGAATCTAATATCTTTATGCTACTTGATAGTGATGGGAATTTTGTGGATTTAGCTGGATTAGAATCTAAATTTTTTATACAAGAAAAATCTTTTAATATTACACCAAAACTTAATCAAATAATACAAGGTAAATATCATGGCAATATACAAAATATCATAGACATACTTACCCAAAAAAAGCCATTTACTATAAATGATAATAATGAATATTCATCTATGTGTATATCTCCTTTAAATATAGATTCTAATACCACAAGCCCAGCATATAATTTATTTAGCAAACTTGCAAAATCATATACAAATTTTGTTTATATCACACATCCAAATTTCACTTCAACAATGTTATCCCTAGCCATAAAAGAAAAGAATATAACAACACAATCAAGTAAAAATTATATCACACTTACTCCACCGCCAAATAAAGAAAAAGCAGGGAGTATGCAGCAAGCTATAAAAACACTAGATATACAAATACAAGGCAGACCAGAACCTCCTAAATTGCAAATTCAAAAACCAACACAAGATTATAGTGGCTATATACACGATGATATGACATTAGATAATATTTTTTTGTATATTTCTCCATTTGTAAAAATTAATCAAACAAAAAAAGGAGAATATAAAGACAATAAGCTACTATCAAATGATGATAGAGAATATATACAAAGCTTTATGTTGCAAGATGAAAATATAGAATCTATAAAGACATTACAAAAAACCTTTATTAAAGAGCATATAGAATATTATAAGTTTTTATTTGATTCTATAAAATATGAAGAATATACTTCAAATGATTATTTTGCCTTTGATAAAAAAAAATATGTCTATACAACAGAAAATATATTTTTAAAAGCTTTGCTTTTGTATTATTTAGAAGAAGATGGAGCAGAAATTAAAAAAGGATGGTTTGTAAAGTTTTATGCAAAAACAAGCAACATAGAGACAACTTTACAAGATAACAAAACAATATTTTTACTTAAAGACAATAAAACACAAGAAATTAATTTAATTTACTTAAAAAATCAAATTAAAGAAGCTATAAATGCGTATAAAAACAATGAAAATAATGATTGTGAAATAAAACTTACAAAAAATATTATATTACATCCATTTTCACAAGATATAAATAAGCTCAGCCTTGCGTTTATAAGTAATAGTATAAAAGAGCAATATATAAACTTTAGCGATAATAATTTAAATAAAGCACTACCACTTATTATGCAATCTATTGCTGAAAATATACTTACAAATCTATTGCCCACTACAAAGGTATTTTTTGCTGATACGCAAAGTAAAACAATAGAAGCTATATCAATACTTTTTATAACATTTGCTTTTGCATTATACGTAGCTCAAAAAGAAGGTAAATTTATATTATCCTTACTTAGTGTTGCTACTAATACAAATCTAGCTATTATAATAAAAAATGCAACACTAGAAACATTGCAAACAGCCTTTAATTATAAAAAAGATTCTATAAAAATTTCAAATAATATAAAGAAAAATACTCAAATTAATAATTTATTAAATCAAATAGATATAAAAACATTAAGTAAAGATAATACAATAAAGCTAGATAGAGCTGGAAATAAATTGATTATAAACAAAGAAAATAATCATATAAAATTAATTATTATAGATAACAACAATAAACAAATAAAACAGCCAACATACATCACAATACAGGCAAATAATACACAAACAAAAAATACAATAGCAAAAACAATGGGCATAGAAATGGCAAAACAAATATCTTTTGCTGTTATTCTTAGCATAGCAGATTCCATATTTACAAATATTATAAAATCTTTATTTAAAACAGATTCTAAAACGCTCTTAGAAAAATATAATATCTTAGAATCTAAATTACACAATATACACAATGCACCATTGCTTATGGATAATAATACATTTTTTACTTATCCTATGGCAATTGATTCTAGAATGATTATTTATAATTTTGCTTATGGATTATTTGGCGGAAATTTAAGCACTGGTGGATTAGAAATATCTCCAAATATATTATTGTATGCAGCACTGCAAAAACGCACAATGAAAGGCAACATAACTAATCAAAGTGCATTTACAAGGCAAGAAATAATAAAGCAGATTCTAGCTTTTATCATCCCAGATGAGCTAAGAGGTGGATTACAAGATAAAGACTTTTATGAGAATATGCTTAGAATGGATATTAGTAGCGGAATAGAATTAAAACAAAAATATAAACTAGATTATAATAATAAACAATTACAAGGCAAAATTGATAAAATTATAGAATCTTATAAACTAAACAAAAAGCAGTGTAAAAAACAAGATATAATATTTAATCCACAAGCAAATCAAAGCACAAATATCATTGTAGATTCTTATAACTTTTGCATTGATTATTTAGCCGATATGATTGATAATAAACCAAAAACAACACATACAAGAAAGTTTGTAGAATCTATTAGAAATATCGCAAAAAATAATATTTTAGCGATTTATGAAGGAGTAGCCGAGACAAATAAAGTGGGTGAGCCAAAGATATTTGGACGCATAGCAACAACGATTATACAAAAAGATGGACTATATTTAGGATAAAGGTATAAAAATATGGATAGAATAATAAAAGCAATAAAATATATATTTAATCCAAAACCAAAAAGCAAAAAACAAATACTTATTCAAGCAATGGTTATACTGCCAATTGGTTTTACCATAGGCTTTATAAAAGAAAAGCCAAAATTTGAGAGAATCTGCAAACGAAGTCTTCAAATCATACAAGATGATATAGATAGACAAGTAGCACTTGGTGCACTATCTATTTGTGGTAGATCTAGCTTTTCTAGTTATGATTGTAATGGCGTAAAAAAGAAATAAGACAAGAAATAGAGCAAAATAGAGAAATAACATTAGAGGAAAAATTATGTTCTTATTTGATAGCGGAGTAAAAACTTATACAATAATAGCACCAAATGGATTAGAAGTAATATTTGATGCAAAGACAAATCTTATTATGCCAAATGGTAAATATCCAAATGAAAAATACCCAGACCTTACAAAAGCCATAGATATAAAATCTAAAATGATAATTGATGCAAGAGAAGCTATGAATGCTTCGCCATATATTAATTATAAACCTCTTATTTTCAAAAAAGATTCTGATATGCAGGGCTTTAGAGGATATAGAAATGCAAATTTATATGTGCTAAATTGGAAAAATCTCTATCTTAAAGGTGGTATGAAAGGGATAAAAGTAGCTCCATGGACTAATAGCGAAAAAGCTTATTATAAAAGTCTAAATGGTAGAGATAGATACAACTATCTTGTTACAAGAAGTGGGATAAGAAGTGCAATAATTACATTGCCACCAAATGCTATGCGTGAGTATGAAAGAGCAAAAGAAAAAATATATATAGAGACTTATGATAAGGCAAAAAAGGAGTATGAAACTCTGCTAGATATAATAAAAGGGACAATGTTTTATGGCAAAAGCAATGAAGAGAGAAGGCAAATATATATAACAAGACATACTATGTTTGAGAGTGTGATACAAAAGCTTGAGTTTGTGTATAGCAAGAGTGGAGATTATAAGGCTGGATTGCTTTTAGCCGAAGTATATATGAATGAAGACTATTATATAGCAAAAGTATTATCAGCAAAACCATACGACCGCAAAGAAGATTTGTGCCCAGCCCTAAGAGCAATCGAGCCTTTTATCAAAGAAAAAACAAAAAAATCCATTGACATTTTACTTGCATTGATAAAAAAATATAATCTCCCCGATGCGTATTATGGTATGTATTTATATCACGAAAGTACTAAAAACTCAGATGAAGCATATAAAAACATAAATGTCATAAAAACACCAGAATATTGGTTTGAATTAGCCTTAAAACATGGAAGCTATGATGCGGTAAAATCTTATACTAATAGTCTAAGTAGAGAATTAAGTGCTGCAGAATGGTGTATAACAGCAGGAATATTGGGTAATAAAGATACTTTTCAATGGGCTAGTTATGGATTAAATCGATGGGGATTTGCTACAAGAGAAGGACAAGCTGAGATTCTATCAATGCAATTAGGATTTGATGATGAATTAAGAATTGGAAAGGATATGTATAAATTCCTTAAAAAGATTCCAAAAGATGAGTATGGACTGCGACCATTTTTAACAGAGCATATTAATGCAAGTTTTTATGAAGAATTAAATAGGACAAATTATGAAGGCGACCCTAGCTTTTTGCGTTGGGAGTTTTTAGAAAAAAAAGTTGAAAGTGGAGAATTATTAGACCCAATAGACCCTAAAGCTACCAAAGAAACTAGAGATAAATATCGCAAAGTGGCTATGAATTGGTATAAGAATCCTTATGATGCTCAAGGTTTTAAAGCAGATT
This sequence comes from Helicobacter saguini, assembly GCF_000762875.2. Lineage (GTDB taxonomy): Bacteria > Campylobacterota > Campylobacteria > Campylobacterales > Helicobacteraceae > Helicobacter_A > Helicobacter_A saguini. The sequence continues at coordinate 15,711 of NZ_JRMP02000025.1, read as the reverse complement.
GGGAAGATTATGTAGTAGAGCGACATTCAAAAAGAGTTATTTTACGTTCTAAGATTCTAGCGATAACACCACCACAAGGCTATCCAAACGCACCATTTTATTATTTTCCAGAAGAAATAGAAGAAAAGTTTGAAAAAGGCATTTTAGACTTTAATTTAGACCCTAGAATCCCAGCCATAGAAAGAATAGGATTCCCCAATGAATTGCGTCAAAAAATACTAGAATACGCCAAAAAACATAATATCAAAGATGAAAAAGTTGATTATGGTGCAAAGTGATTGTGAGATTCTACACAAACCCTGCAAGTGTTTTTAGATTCTAAAGTCTTAACGATATTACATTATTCAATCTTAGAATCTAGTTTAAATATAAAGTTAGAATCTAAATCTAAAGAAGCAAAGAAGATTCTACAAAAACAAATAGATTGCCACGAAGCTAAAGCTTCTCGCAATGACGAAAAAGTTATAGAATCTACAGCAATGCTTTGTCCTATCTTAGAAGATAATAAAATCAAATGTATTCATGGTGGAATAGTAAAGCTACAATCAAACAAAGGAAAGCCATTTAAATCAAACAATAAATCAATGATTTTAGAATCTGATTTATTAAATTCTCAAATAATAGGTTGTCAAAATACTATCTTAGGAGTGCCAACTCCTTGCAATCTTGTAAGTGTTATACTACCTGCTGCTCGTGCTTTAAAAAAATATAATGATGACTATCCTATAATGCAAGATTTAGTCGCTGGAAATATATTTAGCGATAAAGGTTTCTTATTAATTATTACACCAAAAACAAACACTTTTAAAATAAACTCACCAAAACCTACATTAGATTCTAAACAAAACTTAGATTCTATAGAATCTAACATAAATCTAACTAAGCCAAGTTTAAGAGTGCATTATAAAATAGATAGATTTCAAAAAGATAACTTGCCTGTTTATGCAATAAAGTTAAATGATAAGATTATAGAATCTAGTAGTGAAAATCCGCTAGATTCTATAAATATAACTTTGCAAGACTTAAAAGATTTAAATAAAATAAAAGAATATGATTATATAGAATCTAATTTTGTTTTTAACGATTTAGATTCTAAGTTAAAACAAGAATATGAAAATTATGATATTAAATCACTAGATTTACAGCTAGATTCTAACCTTACCACTTTGATATTTGTTATCCCGCAAAAGATTCCAAAAATATTTAAAAAAGCTTATGAAGATTATAAAGATAAAGACTATGGCGTAGGTAGATTTCAATATCTTTATAACTATTGTAAATGCAAAGAAATACAACAAGAAGACTATACAAAAGTAGGCTTAAATGGAGAACCTTTAGTGCATTATATAATCACATTATTATCACCTACCAAACTAGATTCTATTAATATTAATCTAGCAAATGGATTAGATAAATTTATAGAATCTAGTAAAGATTCTAACACTTTAAGAGTGGATATAATAAATGGCGGATATAATGATAATTTATGGGAGAGATAAACTCTAGTAAAGATTCTACAACACTTCAAAACGATAAAAAAAGAAAAACAAATCCTTGAGATGTATTTTAGTTATGGGGAAAGATATGGGAACTTAAAAAATATATTAATTATAGAATCTAAGATATTTGATAATATAATAAAGTCAAATTTGAAATATAGTTTTAAATCTTTTGTAATGATTTAAGCTATGACAAATGGAAAAGTCATTAAAAACAACTACACAACAAGGAATGATAAAACTTCAAGGCATAATAATATGAAAAAATACATACTGACTGCATTAATGCTAATGTTATGTGCTTGTAATGATAATAAGCCCATTTCATTATATGCTATAAATATGATGTATGCGTGTGAATGTCCTAGATATAGAATAATTATGGTAGAAAATAGTAAAAATAGACTGATGGATAGTGAAATTGACTTAGATAAAAATGCAAGTCTTAATACAGAAATAAAACGTATAATAGAGTTAGAGAAAATAGAGAATAATTCACTTATTGGCTTAGATTTGGATTTAAAATTTGAAAATACAAAACAAGAAATGGAATTTAGTAAAAGTGAAGGCATATCTCCTATTTGCAATATTTATCGTTTTGAAGGCGTATTACAACAGGGATTATTTAGCAAGGCTATATTTTATGTCAAAGACTACACAATAATACCAAAGAGTAAAACATGCGTATCGCAAAGTATAAAATAATGACATAAAAATAGATATAATAAATTGAGATATTAAGATATTTAAGATAAGCAAGGAAATTAAGTTATGAAACAAGATTTAACATTTATTGCAATTGAAAGTGATTTAAAGAATATATATAAGCAAATTAATCAAATTAAATATAGTAATAAAATAATTTTATTTTCTAAAAATAATATTAGATTCACTAATCATAATTTATGTAATAATCTTTATAGTTATATAAGAAATAATATGTTTATGAAAAGTGATAATGCAACAGCTTATTTTATGGATATGCTAAATAAACAAACACTTTATAATAATCTGGAATACAACAAAGAATATTATGTCGGTTTGTTAAAGATTCAAGATAAAGGAGATGCAACACAAGTAGATAATAATATATACTTTGAAAACACTAATAATAATTTTAGACAATATTGTAAAGCATTTTTCTTGCAGCCCAAAGAACAACCTTGGAACACTTTTATAAATGCCATTAAAAAAGAATTTATAGAAGCTAAAAGCCTAAATGATGTTATTAAAACTATAAATAAAGATAAATTATCAAAAATATTACAATCATTTGAAAAAAGTTTACTAGCCAACATAAATAATATACAAGATTCTCAATATTTTACAAATAATATTCTTCCGCTGGCTAAAAATAGCATTAAAGATATTATCCAAAACTTATATTCAAATATAGAAAAAAGTCAAAATAAACAAATTGGAAAGAAATTTCTTAGGACAATACTCATTGTTTTAGTAAATATTATAGACTTTGATACAAAAAATTTATTTAAAAGTATTACTAAAAAACCTGCAACAATTATTGATAGTTTATGGACTGGTGTAAGTGAAACCATAAATATGGTGAAATCTGATAATGAAATAGTATATTATGCAATAATTTTGTCACTTGTTGATTTATTTGTTAGCCAATTTGCTCCAATAGTCAATCTATGCAAAAAATATTTAATGAATGAATTATTATTTTATGATAACAATTTTATTGATTTTTCAATTTATAATGATATGATAGAGACAAAACTTCCAATCCAAAGCACTTTTATTAAAGGAAAAATAGAATCAAGCTTTATAGATAACTTGTCTGCTATATTTAAAGAAGAAAAAACTTATAAAAATATAGATTCTGAATATAATATTATTAACATTAACGATAAAGAATATAATCTTAAAAAACATATATCAAACAATATTCAAAAACTTAGATTCTTTTTTTTTGCGGAATATACAGACTTAAATTCAACAAAATTTATAGAAATAATGAAAGAAAAAGCTTTACAAGAACAATATTCATCATCATACAAAGAAAAAGGCTATCTTTTTATTACCGAAGCTCCAAGTGTGCTTAATGCAGGATTAACAAAAGAAGTAATGAATGTAATAGGACTTACACCACAAAATTCTACAAATCACAAAAGACAGCAAGAATCATTAAGTAAAAAACATAATCCAAACATAGATTATAGTAATTATATAATCAAGCAAGACAATAAGATATTTAAACATATTGTTTTGCAACTTTCTTTATTTACAAAACTTCCAGATGATTTAGCCAAAGATTATAGAAATTATGCAACAAGCTTTTTAGAAACAAAATGGCTTAAAAAAACATATAACGAATCTTTATTACAAGAACTTGAATATATAGATAGTTTCTTTCAAACTCCAAAAGATATAGAAGAAATTACAGAGAAGCAAGAAAATTTTGCTAAGGAATTTTTAAAAATTACACAGGATTTTTTTGACAAAATTAATGAAAACAAAATATACCTTACCAAACAATTAACAAATAAAATTATAGAAGAAAATACAGAATATTCTCCACAAGATGTAATCTCTATAATAGTTATGTTATATATATTAAAGAATGAATTTGATTCTAACACACCATCATCTAGCTTATCTCCACGCAACCAAGAGTTTAAAGAAAGTTTTTATAGCAATACTAGATGGTTTCAAACTTATATAATACCTAATTATCATAGTTTGTATATATTTGTAAAAAATGCTTATATAAATATAAATGATAAAAAAATATATATTGCTTTATCAAAAGAAGTAGAAGAAAATGAATTAAAAACCAAACAAAATGTTTTAAGAATATATGAAATGATTGATGATATTTGCGATGTAAAGATACGAAATGAAGAAAAGTTTTATACAAACATATTTAATTTGCTTAAAAAAAGCATAAATTCATTAGAAGAAAAAAATGCGGATATACAACAATTAGAGCAAGAAGAGCAAAAAGCATTTAATGAATTAAATAAAAAAATTCCAAGTGATATAGAAAAACATATAATACAAGAACAAATTAATAAAATTTCTATTCAGCAAATTATAAAACAGGGTTTATTTTCTATTATTCCTTTTGCAAGTTATTTTGATGAAAATCCCAACTTTGTGGGTAAGTTAATACATTATTTTGCAATATGTATTTTTGACAAACAAGTAAAAAGTAAGTCTTTGAGTGATAAATTTACTCATATTGTAGCCAAAGAATTAGGCATACTTGCTATATTAAAATTTGATAAAACAATTAATATATATCAAGAAAAATATAACACGCAAACACTTTATAAGCTAATCATTAGCACACGCACGTTATATATACAACAAATAATTTCTACAACACAAATCAAAACCACAACAACAATTAGCGTGCATTATGCTTTAAATATGATAAATAAATTAGAATTTAAAAATTTAACAAAAGATATATTCAAAGGGGTTGGAGTTAGTATGGCACAAGGTTTTATGGTAGCTTGGATAAAAAAAGAATTTCCATTATATGCTGAAGAATTTAAAGATAAATATGAATATATATATTATAAAAAATTAAGATATAAATACAATCTTCCTTATGCTGTAAATAGAGAAGAATTTGTAACAATTCCAATGAAAATATACAATGCTTATATGGGATTTGATTTACACGCAATGGTATACGGAAGCAAACTTTGCACAGGAGGGCTAAAATACCATAGCGGTATAGCTTATAGTTATACCCCTAAATCAAAGCAACTAAATGAAGCTATAACAAAAGATTATGTAATAAAAAAGCTACTAGGTTATATACTATTAGATGAGTTAAGAGGGGTAAGCAAATCTAAAAATTATTATATCAATGATATAGATTTCTTTGCAAATGGATTCAATACAGCAAGTGTAGATATTTTAAAAACTAACAAAGAGTTTTATAAATTAAGAGATGAAAAAAAACTACAAGATTTTAAGGCTTTGGATGGCAATAAAGAGATTAAAGCAATAGATTGCTATAACAAATGTATAGATATACTTAGCGATATAGCAAACAACAATATGAATACGCAACATAATAATAATTATCAAGCAAAGATAAAAGAACTATTAGAAAATCTTAAAATAATAGGACAAAATAATATTAAGGCATTGTATGTGGGGATAAATGATGAGAATTTAACTTCTAAAAATAAAGTTCCTTTACCTCCAAGCAATAAAAGAACAAATGAACAAAACGCGGATTCGCAAAAACCCAAACGCCCTAAATTCATAGGACGTCTAGCCACAACAATAATAATGGAGGATGGATTATGGATAGGTTGATCGTTAAAATATTTATAAAATTCAAATAATAAGGATACGATATGTATTATGAATATAAAGATGTTCCGCCTAATGAACTTCATACAATAAATGGGCTTATTTTACAGATAGATAAACAAACAAATCTTGTGAAACTTACAAGAAGAATGAATGATAATGGAGAAATTGGTGGTGGTAAATATAATGAGCAACACTCCAAAGCTCTCTTAGACGCTTGGGAACTAATGAAAAATGCTCATAAAAACTACAAACCAAACTACCTAGACCCTAATTATTACACAGGACAACAATCTAATCTTACAAAGTTTAAAGAATGGCAGAATCTATATCTAAAAGAACCACCTAAAGGAGTAATAGCCCCTTGGACTAAAAAAGAAAAAGCTTATTATGAATCTTTAAAAACTAAAAGAGAAAGATATAAATATTTAGTAATAAGAAGTGGTATAAGAAGTAGTGTAATAGATATACCATTAGATGCTATAGCTAATATAGATGAAGAAGGTAATATGATTAATGAAGAATATAGAGAATTATATGAAATAGTAGATGAAAATAGAGGTGTAAATCATATAAGTGATGGATATTTAGCAATGAATGAATGGAATATAGCAGCAGGTATGTTAGGAGATATTAATGGTTTTAGAGAAACAAACACAGGACATGGTTTTACATCAAGGATGTATCAAGTGGGTGTACTATATACTCAACTAGGCAATATGACAGAAAAAGCTCATTATGGTTATGCCTTATTTAATGAGGGGCAATATGCTAGCCCACTAAGAGAAGCTCAAGTAAAAAGTATAGTTAAAAAAATAAAACCAGATAAATTTGGTATGTATCCATATATAGATGAAATAATAGGAGTGGATTGGATTATGGATTTTAATGTAGTGGATAGAGCTGCTACAGATGGAAAGGGAAATAATCTTAGAATATTTGGCGGTAAAATACAAGAAGGAAAACTCTTAGACCCGAGAGATCCAAAATCAACAGAACAAACAAGGAGAGAGTTTAATAATCAAGGATTTGTTTTGGATAGATACGATTTAGAATTCTCTAACGATTGGACACAAGAACAAGTAGATTTATATCTAAATATTATGCTTTTAGAAGCCAAAATCATGGCAGTAACACCCCCACAAGGCTACCCAAATGCTCCAACTTACTATATCCCTGAATATTTAGAGGGACTTTATAAAGAAGGTAAACTAGATTCTAAGCTAGACCCTAGAATCCCAGCAATATATAGAGAATCTTTCCCTGCTGAACTTCGTCAAAAAATACTAGATTATGCTAAAATACATAATATTAAAGATTAAACTCAAATACAAAGGTGTTAATAATGAAATCAAAATCCTTAAACATTCAAAGAAGAGAAGCTCTTAAGAAGATTAAAAATCTAAGTTTAGCAGGCATAGCAGGAAGTGTGTCATATCTTTGGAATTATAGAAATTCTTCATCATTACAAGAATCTAATGTGTCATTACAAGAAATTAGCACAACTTCATTACAATATATAGAATCTAAAAACATTAAATCTCAAACACTAGATTTACTAACTTATCCATTTATCTCAAATATCACAAATAAGATTCTTTCTTTGCCGCTAAAATATTTCTCTATCCCTAATGAGTTTAGCTATGTATTAGAATCTAATCCCAAAAGACATAGCAACACTACACTTATTATCCCACTTGTTATAAGCAAAGATTTTAATCATACTCAAAAAGCCCTTTATCATGCTTATAATGTAGAAAATATCAATAAATATAAAATCTACAATAAAACAAGCTCTTTTCTAAGCTATCATTATGATACTCTTAAATCTCTTGCTGCTGATTTAGAATCTAAGGGATTTATTATAACAGACTTGCTAGATTTAATGAAAGATTCTAAAGAACTATCACAACAAATCACAGAAAAAATTCTAAAGTTACTAGTAATAAATGAAAAAAGAGGAGCAAAAGACATAAATGATGTAGAGCTAGATATAGATAAGCAAATACCAGATTATACTTGGTTTAATCATAAGGATATTAGCAGTAATGGCGATATTATAGACAAAGAGCCAAATATAAGCATAGATAATATACTTAAATATCAAGTCCCAAAGAGCGATGATAAAAATAGTCTATATCAACAATTCAATGCTTTAGAAGACAAAAGAGATAAATTAGCTATTGATACTTATAATGAAGCCTTAAAAATTCTAAATGACTACAAAGACTATTACTTTACTCACACAAGAAAGTTTAATAACAAAGGTGTAATGCTAAACTATAAAGATGATAAAAACAAAGCAAGGAGACTTTTAGAATGTCTACATACAATAGGACAAAATAACATTAAGGCGTTGTATGTGGGAACAAGCAATCAAAGCAAAGATAAAAAACGCCCCAAACTCATAGGCAGACTAGCTACCACGATAATCATGGAAGATGGACTATGCTAGACTATCGTACAAAAATAAATAACATAACAAAGCCATAAATTCTTAAACAAAGAACAGAACGTTAAACCATACTAAATTTTAATAATCTAAAATGGATTCTAAATTAAAATTTAACGATTTTACTTAAAGTTTATTTGTATTTGTCGATATTATAAATAGCACGAGAGCAAGGAAGGATATAAGCTAGATTTTGGCATATTATTTGCTTAGAATTGTGAATTTTTATTAAAGGATTTGTTATGGATATGTTGCAAACATTCAAAAAACATTTAAGTGGGCTAGAGGGTGCAGAGGACATTATGCTGAATGCGACAAGGCAGAGTAAGATTCAAACGCACAGATTTGGCGAGGGTATTAAGGCGGCAAACGAGCTTGTGGGCTGCTTGCAGGTGCTAAGTGCGAAAATCAACAAGTTGCAAACGATTGTTTCAAAAATCGAGTTTAGCTTGGAGGAAGATTCTAGCGACCCAGCGAATGTGAATATGAGCGAGATTTTGATTTCGCAGGCGCGCGATTTGATTGCGAATACGAAGTTTATCGACAAATATTTGTTTGACACTGAGCTAAGTGTTAGTATGGGCGAGCATAATGTGAGCTTTGAAATGCCCAGCCCTGTGCCGTTTTTGGATAGACGTGAGTTTAGTGCGCTGAATAAATATATCGACTCTAAAAAAGAGGAGATAAAGGCTAGTATGGAGGCTATTCGCGTTCTTAGTGAGAGCAATCCAAATACTACAAATGTTTCTCCTGTTTCATCAGTGGAAAATTTGCGTGGGAAAACTATCGGCGAAGCCCTTAAACTTGGGAATTTTTAGGGCTTAGATTCTAGGAAGCTTTTTGAAATCTACATTGTGATTTAAAAAATTAAATATGTTAGTTTTTTAAATTAGCATAATTTTTAATCTTACAATACATTGCTTTAAATATTTTATTATTAATAATATTAGTGTTATGGAATCTAAAATCACAAAAAGATTCTATAATTTTACATTTTAGTTTAAATTGTGAGAAAATTGTGGAATCTAAAAGTTATAAAAATTCTAAGCAAAATTTGGAATCTAGTTTGCAAGATTCTAATAAAAATACGGAATCTAAAATTAAAGATTCTAAAGATTCTAAAAATATGCAAAATTTTAAGCAAAATTTAGAATCTAATCTTAAAAATTCTAATGAAAATACAGAATCTATTTTGCAAGAAAATAAAAAACAAGTCTTTAAAATAGGTGATAATACACTAGAAAGCCACGAAAAAATAAGTGATAATGCGATGGAAAATCCTAAAAAAATAAGCGATGATAAGTTAAAAAATCATAAAACCAAAGCCGATAACACGCCAGAAATTCCCAAAAAAAGCAGTGAAAAAAATCCAAAAAGCAAAAGTCTTAAAAAGTTTTTTTTGACAAATGCGTGTGGGATTATGTGTTCGCGCATTTTTGGCTTCATTCGCGATGCCCTGCAGGCTAGCACTCTTGGCGTTAGCATTTATAGCGACATTTTTTTTATTGCGTTCAAGTTTCCAAATATGTTTCGGCGCATTGTAAGCGAGGGTGCGTTTGTGCAAAGTTTTTTGCCGTTTTTCCTTAGTGCGCGAAATAAGGGCGCATTTAGCGTAAGTATTTTTTTTATTTTTCTTTTCTTTCTGCTGATTTTAAGCGCTCTTGTGATGTGGTGTGCGCCTTTTATTACGCAGATTTTGGCACTTGGCTATGATGCTGATAGGATTGCCTTGGCTACGCCGCTTGTGCGTATTCATTTTTGGTATCTTATTCTCATTTTCATTGTGACTTATCTTAGCACTCTTTTGCAGTATAAAAGCATTTTTTGGGTGAATGCGTATAACACGGTGTTACTAAATGTAGCAATGATAAGTGCTATGATTGTAGCAAAAAGTAACAATATGGATATGCTAGAGTGCGTTTATGTGATTAGTTATAGCGTTTTGGTGGGTGGAATCTTGCAAATAATGTTACATTTTTACCCGATGTATGGGGCGAAAATCTGGCTTTTGCAATATGTTGGATTTAAATCGTTATGGAAGTGGATAAAGATTCTAAGAAATTCCACTAATATTACAGAATCTAAAAGTTTAGATTCTAATAACTTACAAAATTCGCAATTAGATTCTAATAAAGTTATAGAATCTAGTAAAAATTCTAACAATGACGTTAATTTAGATTCTATAAATAAACAAGATTCTAAAGAAATTATAGAATCTAAAAGTTTAGATTCTAATAAATTACAAAATTTGCAATTAGATTCTAAAAATATTATAGAATCTAAAATAAAAGATTCGCAAGGGCTTCAAACCGCCTTTATTTCAACGTCCCACCATTGCCCACCCACTGAAAATAAAAGTCACTTTGAAGCCCTTGCTACCCAAAATAGCACACAAAACGCCCAAAAACGCATACAATTCATCCACGCAAAACACAAATTCCTAACCCTAATCCACGACATAAAAGTCTTTTTCAAAGCCTTTTTCCCCGCGATGCTAGGAGCATCAAGTGCGCAAATTATCGCCGTAATCGACTCTAGCCTAGTCACACTCTTACCACAAAGTGAAGGCGGCGTATCCGTGCTAAATTTCGCTAATAGAATCTTCCAGCTACCACTTGCCATTTTTGCCATCGCCATAAGCACCGCGCTTTTCCCAAGTGTCGCAAAGGCAATCAAAAACAAAGACGAAAGCACCGCATTAACAAGCCTAAAAACAGCCTTTTGGTTTCTTTTTGTAACACTTAGCCTTTGCACGTTAGGCGGCATAATGTTACGAAACGAAATAATATGGCTACTTTTTGAACGCGGACACTTTACACGCGCCGATACATTCTTGGTCGCAGACGCGTTTTTTGGCTACATGGTTGGACTCCTTGCCTTTGGCTTAGCGCGCATTTTCTCCCTTTGGCTTTACTCTTATAAAAAGCAGGCAAAAGCGGCGAAAATCTCGGTGTTATCGCTATTTGTAGGCGTCCTATTATCAGCATTTTTCATCCTTTATATGCGATATTTTTACCCAACAGACTCTATAGAATCTAATGGAATCTTATGGCAATATCGCTACCTTATAATCGCCCTTAGTGGCAGTATCGGCGGATTTTTTTTATTATTTTTAAGCATTAAAGAATTTGGACTTAACAATTTTTTTACTATAATTTCACACAAAAAATATTTATTTTTACTAATAATTTTGCTAACCATAGAATACATAATCTTACATATTTTCAAATTTTACTTTATTATAAGTTAGAATATATCTAATTATTATCTATATTGTTATTTTAAATATTATAGAATATTTGTCTTATTTTGTTATCATAAAAGTTATTATTTGATATAATTATTTCTTTAGATTCTTAACGCAGTATAAGATTTTTTGTGTGTTTAGGTGTTAGAATCTAGATTCTAAAAGTTACAAAATTCATAATATTTTTAAGGGAAAATTATGTCAAAGCAAATCAATTTTAGCAAACTTGCCACGCACTCAAAGCCCGGACCACGTTACACAAGCTATCCTACGGCAAATGAATTTAATAAAAATTTTAACGCTAAGTCGTTGCAAAACGCCCTGAAACGCGCCGATGAGAGCTACCCTGATACGCCGCTTTCACTTTATACGCACTTGCCATTTTGCAAGAGCGCGTGCTATTTTTGCGGCTGCAATGTGATTTACACAAATAGCGAGAGCAAGAAAGTGCGCTACATTGAGTATCTGCAAAAAGAGCTTGACTTGCTTGAAAATGCGATGGATACGAGCCGTAAAGTCGTGCAGTTTCATTTTGGCGGTGGTACGCCGACTTTTTTTAGTGCGACACAACTAGATTCTATAATTAAGAAAATAAAAAAAACTTTCCCTAATTTTACGGCTGATTGCGAGGTTAGCTGTGAGATTGACCCGCGATATTTTAACGAGGAGCAAATGGCTATTTTGCGTGAAAATGGCTTTAATCGCGTAAGTTTTGGTGTGCAAGATTTCGATAGTATCGTGCAAGAAAATATTAATCGCATTCAAAGTGTCGAGCTTGTGGAATCTTGCGTTAAAATCGCACGAAAATATGGCGTAGATTCTATAAATTTTGATTTGATTTATGGCTTGCCAGCACAGAATCTTGTTACTTTTAGTAACACTTTAAGCAAGGTTTTATCGCTAAATCCGGATAGACTTGCCATTTTTAACTACGCACACGTCCCCTGGGTAAAATCTAGCATGCAAAAAATTAATGAATCGCTATTGCCAAATCCAACGCAAAAGTTAGAAATTTTAGAACAAACTATAAAAATACTTACAAATAATGGATATGAAATGATAGGAATGGACCATTTTGCAAAGCCAGGTGATGAGCTAACAAAGGCGCAAAAAAAGGGCGAGCTTAGGCGAAATTTTCAAGGCTACACAACAAAGGGATTTTCGCAGACTATCGGGCTTGGGCTTACTTCAATAGGCGAGGGACGCGATTATTACACGCAAAATTTTAAGGATATTGCAAGTTATGAAAACGCCCTAAATAGCGGCATTTTGCCCGTTAATGTTGGGATAAATTTGAGTAGTGAAGATATTTTGCGAAAAGAGGTGATTATGAGTCTTATGAATAATGCGTTTTTGGACTTTGATAGAATCTCGCGTGAGTTTAGTATCGATTTTAAGAGCTATTTTGCTAATGAGTTAGAAAAATTGAAAGTTATGCAAGATTTAGAGTTATTAGAATTGCAAGATTCTAGCCTAAAAGTTACCCCCACAGGCACAATGCTAATCCGCAACATAGCTATGATATTTGATACTTATTTGCAAAAAAATTCGATACAAAAATTTAGCAAAACAATATAGAATCTAGATTTCACAAAAGTAAAATTTTATAAAAAAGATTCTAAAATGTAAAGGTATATCCTAGCTCTACAATGTAGTTTCTAAACGAAGGGATTTCCCCACTAAATGTAGGATTATATAAAGCACTAGATGAAGTACCACTAACGCTTTGTGTATAATTATATTTTTGTGCTAGTATTGGTAATTTTGCACCCAATGATATTTGGTTATGTTGGTTTATATCAAACGAAATTCCAAAATTAAGTGGTAATGCTACCCCACCTTGAAAACTACCCATAAGCGTATCACTACCATCTAATGGATGTGTGCCTGTGTGCTGAAATGCATATCTTGAGGTATTTTTGGATGTAAAAGTATATCCCTCATATCCCACACCTAAGCCAACATATATACCAAAAGCACCATAGTTCCAAAATAAATCAAGATTTAAAGTGATTAGATGCCCAAATCTACTAACTTCAGCCGTTGTAATAATTGGATTGTTAGTGCTAAATCCCTGTCCTCTTTTATACCCATTTGTGTATGAAAAATTATAGTCAAGATGTCCTCTTAACCCCCAATTATCCCCAATATATAACCTATAACCTATATCGATACCACCCATATACCCATTCTCGCTACCTGGAGCTGTCATCTCTAATTGATATTCCACGACACTAGCAGGTTTATATATAGCACCCCTATAGTTAGCATCTACAAAGCTACCACCCACCCTTACACCCAAAGTAAAGCCACTTTTGCCAAGCACAGAAAAATTACTAGTCGTAAAAAGCAACTCAGCTGGTATCTCAAAGCTATAACGCTTTGTTTTCTGCTCTGTGTAGGCATCTTCTCCGTATTCTCTTGTAGCTGCTAATAAAATATCAGTTGCTAATAATGACAATAACCCTATATATAATCGTTTTCTAATCATATTTAAGTCCTTAAAATTTAATATCATCTAAAATTAAGATAATCATATTATTATACAAAAAAAAAAAAAAAAAGATATAAAAATATTTTTTATTTTTTATTATATTCTTATGCATAAAAAAGTAACATTTTTATGTCTTTTTATCATTGTTTGTATAAGAAAGTCTATTGTAGGTTTTTTTTATATTTTATTACTTATGTAATCTTGTAAGTTTATCATTATAATTGCAAGTGCAAAACTTTAAATAAAATTTCTTATCTGTTTAATTTAGATTTTACAAGGAAACTTATGCGAGTTACCTACATTAAAAAATATTTACAATGTCATAGCAGTAAGTCTATAGTGAAATTTAGTGGGTTAATGGGGCATATACAAGGAAAAAGCAATGTTTAGAATCTTTTTTGTGATTTTAGTTTTTTTGCAGTGTTTAGATTCTAAAGATTCTAGTCATATTGAACGTGGCAAAATATCTACAAAAGATTCTATAGAATCTAAATATACAACTTGGACTAGCGCGTTATCAATGCAAGGTGAGCCGCGGCATAAAAATGCTAAAAATCTCCCTTACGCAAATCCAAATGCAAAAAAGGGCGGCACTTTTAAAGCGATGGCTTTGGGTGGCTTTGATAGCCTTGATTTATTCGTTTTGAAAGGGAATAAGGCTGATTCTTTGAATCTAATTTATGATACATTAATGAGCCAGAGCCTTGATGAGCCTTATGCGATTTATCCGCTAATTGCGGACAAACTAAGCATTGCAAGTGATTATAGCGGCGTTAGATTCCATATTAATCCACGCGCTAGATTTGCTGATGGGAGCAAGATAAAAGCGAGTGATGTAAAGTTTAGCTTTGATATGCTTATTGAAAAAGGCGACCCAACGCAGGCGCGATATTACGCCGATGTGGCAGAATCTAAAGTCATAAGCGATGAAATAATCGAATTTAGATTCAAAAATACGCAAAATAAAGAGCTGCCCTTTATCCTAACGCAGCTAAATATCGTGCCGCGCGACTTTTATATGGAATCTAATGAGAATACTTATGGCTTAAAACCGCTTAGAATCCCGCTAGGTAGCGGTCCTTATCGCATTAGCAACTATAAGATTAATAGCCAAATTACCTATGAGCGAAACGCGGACTACTGGGCAAAAGACTTAATGGTAAATCGTGGCGCATATAATTTTGATAAGATTATAATTGAGTATTACAAGGATGAAAATGTCGCGCTGCAGGGCTTTCTAAGCGGTGAGTATGACTTTCGCTTTGAGCCTTCAGCTAAGGCGTGGGCGAATAGTTACAAGGGTAGTGCGTTAAGTGCGGGGCGGTTTAAAATGCTTGAGTTTCCGCATGGTTTGCCTGCTGGTATGCAGGGCTTTTATCTAAATACTCGCAATAAATTTTTGGCTGATAACGCCCTACGTGAAGCGATAAATCAAGCCTTTGACTTTGAGTGGAGCAATAAATATCTATTTTTTTCGCAGTATAAACGCACGAAAAGTTATTATGAAAATAGCATTTACGCATCAAGTGGGAAAATTAGTGAAAATGAAATAAAGATTCTAAAAGAGTTAGGGATTTTGGAAGAATTAGACAATAAAAATTCTAAAAATTCGCGAAGCGAAAAGTCTCAAAACGCTACGAAAACACAGAATCTAAATTTGGAAAATAACCAAGAGAAAGCCAAGACGCGGAGCGTCGTTGGGGGGTTGGGGGGGTTGCAA
>NZ_JRMP02000024.1 GCF_000762875.2 Helicobacter saguini | reverse complement strand
GGGGTTTGGGGGGTTGCAAGGGGGGATAAGGGGGAGCGACTTCGCAATTCAAGCCCCCCTTGTCCCCCCTTGCGAACGTGTGGATTCAATAAACAAAGAATTATCAAAAAATATTAAAGAATCAAACGACTTTGTCAATTCGCGAAGCGAAACAAAAAACGTGGATAATAAAAAAGATTCTAAAGATTCTATAGATTCAAAAAATTCACAGAATCTAGATTCTACAAACGTGCAAGATTCTAAAAACCTATCGCCCACCCACCACCCTATTAATAATATAGATTCTAAAACCGCCCACAATAAAAATTACATTATCGTGGCGACTACCCGCCCTGAGACATTTTTTGGCGATACCGCCGTAATGGTAAATCCAAATGATGAACGCTACAAACACCTAATCGGCAAAAAAGTAAAACTTCCCATAATCAATAAAGAGATTCCCATCATAGCGGACGAGCACGTTGATATGGAGTTTGGCACAGGTGCGGTAAAGGTCACTCCAGCACACGATATAAACGACTATGAAGTCGGTCTCCGCCATAATTTAGAGCAAATTGTAATCTTTGATACAAAAGGCATTTTGAATGAAAAATGTGGCGAGTTTGCAGGGCTAGAACGCTTAAAAGCAAGGGATTCTATCGTGGCAAAACTGCAAGAGCTTCACGCTATCGAAAAAATCGAAGATTATAATAACAAAGTTGGCACGTGCTATCGTTGCGGCAATATCATTGAGCCGTATATTTCTAAGCAGTGGTTTGTGAAAGCCGACATTGCAAAGGGTGCGATAGAGCGTGTCAATCGTGGTGAAGCGAAATTCTATCCGCCGCAGTGGATAAATAATTATAATGCGTGGATGCGTGATTTACGCGACTGGTGCATAAGTCGGCAGCTTTGGTGGGGGCATCGCATTCCTGTGTTTTATTGTGAGTGTGGGGCGGAATTTGCAAGTGTGGAAAGCAACCCAACTTGTCCAAAGTGTAATTCACAGAATCTAGATTTTATAGAATCTAATTCGCAAGATTCTAAAGAAATACAGAATCTAGATTCTAAAAAAGATTCTAAAAACCTTTCGCCCACCCACCACCCTATTAATATAGAATCTAAAAACAAAATCCACCAAGACACCGATGTCCTTGATACTTGGTTTAGCTCTGCGTTATGGAGTCATAGCACACTAGGCTTTGCAAATGGCGAATTTGGTCGCGGCACACTTTGGCAAGATAGCGATTTAAGCGAGTTTCATCCTAATTCATTGCTTATAACAGGCTTTGATATTCTTTTCTTTTGGGTAGCGCGAATGCTAATTGCCGCAGATTCTAACCTGCACCAAATAGCCTTTAAAGATATTTACTTACACGCCCTAGTCCTTGATTCTAAAGGACAAAAAATGTCTAAAAGCAAGGGCAATGTGATTGACCCGCTCGCACTTTGCAGGCAGTATAGCCCAGATATTGTGCGGTTTAGCCTTGCGTATTTGTGCGTGCAGGGGCGCGATATAAGGATGAGTGATAAGCAGCTTGAAATCACGCGAAACTTTACAAATAAACTAGCAAATGCGATGAAATTCCTGCAACTTTATGCAGGTCAGCAAGATTCTAACTACACATTTAAGGAACGCCAGAATCTAAATGAGTATAAAACCCCGCTTGGAATCTATATGAAATCGCGGCTGAATCTTGCCATTACCGAAGCACGTGAAGCCTTAGAATCTTATCGCTTTGATTCTTACGCGAGTGTGGTTTATCGCTTTTTGTGGAGTGAGTTTTGCGACATCGGCGTGGAGTATGCTAAGGCTGATAAGGTGAGCGTTTTTGAGCTTGCTAGCGTGCTAATAGAATCTATGAAAATGCTGCATCCGCTTATGCCTTTTATTAGCGAGTTTATTTTCCATTCGCTTTTAGGGCGTGATATTGAGCGTGGTTTGGGCGACTTTGATTCCATAATGGTCGAGGCTTTTCCAGCCGATTTTAGCCGCGATTTAGGCATTGAGGAGACTTTTGCTATTTTGGGCGATTGCATTACGACAATTCGTAGGATGCGAGTGAATCTTGAGCTAGGTGGAAGTGAGCTAGAGCAGGTTTATATCGTGCCACTAGGCGATATTTCACAGGCGGACACACTGCATAACAATGTTTCGCTTCAAGAGCTAGGGCTAAAATTTATCGGCAAGCTAGCAAAGGTCAAACGCGTATTTGTGCGCGATACTAAGCCGCTTGATTGCGTGAGTGATATAGGGCAGTTCGCACAAATCTTTATAGAATCTAAAAACCTAGATATTGATGGACTAATGAAGCGGCTAGAAGCACAAAAATCAAAGCTAGAAAAAGAAATCACAAAGCTAGATTCTATGCTAAGTAATGAAAATTTTATCAAAAACGCCCCTTTGTCCGTAGTAGAATCTAACCGCACCGCTTTAACCGAACTCCGCACCAAACTAAATAAAATCACGGAACAACAAACGACCTTAAAAAACTAGATTCTATAAATCTACATACAATCTTAGTATAATTTTTACGATAAATTCATATTTATAGAATTTAAAGGCGAGAGATGAGCGAAGAAGTAAATTACAAAGTCAAATTTGCAAATAAGTATTTTGATAATGGGGAATCTTGTGAGTATGATATAAATAATATCGATGTGATTGTAAGAAATAAGCTAAATAAGCCTGTCCTTTATATAGAATCTAAATATCAAATACTAGATAAAAACGCATATAGAAAAGCCCTAGCACAAATTATTCTAACAAATAAAAAGCAAAAAGATATACTAGATAAAGTAGCTTTAATTTATTTAGATTCTAATAATGATGACATTTTAGAGCTAATAAGCTGCGATGATAGCGTAATGTTTAATAATGATATTAACTGGAATGCTGAAACTCCTAGCACTCCAAGCAAAGATGCGATTGATAGAATCAATGATAGATTAGCACCAAAAACAATACTTAAAGATGGTAAAAAGGTAAAAATCCCACGCATTTCAGTTTATAAAAATGATGAAATAAAGCAAATTTATAAAAGCCTAATGCAAGGGCAAAGTCAAATCCACATTACTACAGATAATGCTATTTTGGTTTATAATGAATGGAAAAATAATGTAGAATTTGTAGAGCCTGTATTAAACGAGCAAGATTTAATCAATCTTTTTTTGGTAGATATGCTAGATGGCACAAAATACAAAAAAGAGATAAAAGAAGGTTCTGCAGCACAAGGTGAAGTAGATAGCATTGAGCGAGAAGGCACACAGCTAAATAACTACGACTATTCTTATGATAAGCAAGGCAATGTAGAAGCTATCAAATACACTACTAATACAAAATACACTAATAGTGAAAATAGCAAAGTAGAATTTTATCCTATAAAAAATATGCAAGATTATAATAACTTTTGGGCGAAATATGTCCGCCCACCAACTAAGCAAGAGTTTTTAAAGATTTTGGAATATTCTGCACGATTTTATAGTGATAATTATAGACGAAATACAGGGGGAGAATATACGCCTAGCTGCTTTGTAGAATTGCAAAATAAGATTCTAAAAAAGCATTATAACTTAAATGAATTTTTAGTATTTGACCCATGTGCGGGAGTAGGGAATCTTGAAAATGACTTTGGGAAAGAATATAAAGAATCTTGTTACTTAAGCACATTAGAGCAAATAGATGTGGATACTTGTTTGATTAAGGGATTTGATAATGTGGTAAGGTTTGATTATTTAAAAGATTCTAAAGAGCCTTTATTTATGCATGGGGGACAAAATACTTATCGCACAATAAGTGAAATTTGCAAAAAAGAAAATAAAAAGCTAATGGTAATAATGAATCCACCCTATCAAAATAAAAAAGATTCTAAACATAACACAGCTATACAATTTTTTAATAAAGTGATAGAAAAAACAAAGCCACAAGTGATAGTTTTTTATTATATGACAGAATCTTTTTTACGTGATGAGATAGAATCTTATATCAAAAGTGGCTATAAAATAGTTAGCCATTGCTTTAGTAATGCTAAAACTACATTTGGACTAAGTGAATGGAGCATAAGTCAAATAATTTTTGATAAAGATAATGGAAAAGAAATTAATAAAGATTCATTTAGTGCTAGTCGTTATGAGCCAGATTCTAAAGATTTAGAAATTGCAAAACTGCATTTTGTTAAAAAGTATAGATATGATTTGAAAAAGCCTTGTTTAATCGATGAAATACAAAAGGCTATAAAAGAGCATCAAAAGGGAATGATTTTAGGCGATTATAGCTACCTTGCAGGATGTATAAATCTAACAAATAAGACAAATACAAATAGTTATATCACAGCCCTTAATTTAAAATACTGCCTTTTAAGTAGGGGGCTAATTTTTAACGACCACAATAAATATTTTGAAAGAAATAAATATATTTTTAAAGGTAAGATGAATAAAATTTCAAATGAATTATTTGGCGATGCGGTTATGTTTGCTTTATTTTTTAAAAATTGTGCTTTTAGTAATAAATATATTATTGATAGTGATGGTAATAAAGTCAAACTCAAAAACTACATTATGCCTTTTACGCACGAAGAATTAGGCTGTCCTAGAAATGCTTTAAATGTGCTATATCCTGATGAAGCCGCCTTTGTAGATAATGTATTCCACGATACAAAAGAAAAGCCCTTTGATTTTAGAATCTTTTTAAAACAATTTGAGTTTAGTAAAGAAGCAAAAGATTTATATAAAGTGGCGTTAGAAGTATTTAGATTCTATCACAAGAATAAAGAATATGAAAATAAAGACTTTAACGATAGCTACTATGATATTACAAACGCAATAATGCAGCGAGACCCACTTAGCTTTAAAGTAACAGAATATAGACAATACAAACTTATACATACAAAATCCACAAAAGGCTCAAAAGGCTTTGGACGAAACACTATAAAATATGTAGTAAATAGCAAATACCACGATATTTTTAATCACTTTTTTGACACTCGCGATAATCTAGCACGTAAAATAAACAAACAACTTTTAGAATCTAACCTACTTTTATGGGAGCGCGAAAATTTATATTAGATTCTATAAATTTATAAAAAGGACAGGTATGAAAAAGTCAAGGATAAAAGAGCGGCTGGTGATGAAAATGCTTGATACAAGCCACATTGAGCAGTTTAATGAGCTGCTGCGGTATGCTTTTCAGGTCACTGATAGCGACTTGCTTTTTACGGGCTGGAGTGATGATTCTATAAAGCGTTCCAAATATCCTATTTTGCAGCACGCAAAGGTTTTGGGCTGGTTTGATAAGGGGGTGGATTGCAAAAATTCGCAAGATTCTAAAGAAAATACAGAATCTAAGTTACAAAATTCGCAAGATTTTAATCATAATATTATAGAATCTAAAACTAGCCAAAATGAAAAGTTAGTATCTCAAATCGCGCTTTATCCTATGAAAATGAATATTTATAACAAAATCTTTGATATGGGCGGCATTACAGGAGTGGCGACGTATCCGGAGTATAGCGGCATAGGGCTTATGGCTGATTTGATGAAAGAGATTCTAAAAATTATGCGTGATAATCGCCAAAGTATTGCGTGTCTTTATCCGTATTCGATACCTTATTATCGTTCGCGCGGCTTTGAGATTGTGAGTGATAAAATGACTTTCACTATCAAAGATAATCAGTTCCCAAAGCCCCCAGCCGTCAATGGTATGATGCAGCGTGTGAAAGAAAATCACCCCGATTTGATTGCCCTGCATAATGAGTTTGCACTGCAGACGCATGGCTGCCTTGTGCGTGATGATTTGGCGTGGAATGAGTATTGGCGGTGGGATGTGGAGGACACGATTGTGGCGATTTATTATGATGAAAATGACAAGCCAAGCGGCTATATCGTGTATCTGCTGGAAAATGATATTTTTAAGATTAAGGAGATGATTTATTTGAATGAAGAGGCACGTCATGGGCTTTGGGGCTATATCGCGGCGCATAAAAGTATGTTTGAGCGAATTGAAGGGGCGAATTTTAGCAACCACAGCCTTGCATTTTTGCTAGAAGATGGGCATATTAAGGAGAGCATTAGTCCGTATATTATGGCGCGAATTGTCGATGTGGCGCAGTTTTTGGAGCAGTATCCTTTTGATAGGGCAGAGTCGGTGTTTAGCCTTTGTTTTATCGTGCGTGACCCGCTTTTAGAGTGGAATAACCTGGCTTTTATTTTGCATTTTAATTATGATGATTTTAGGCTTGAGATGATAGAATCTAGGGCACTAGATTCTAAAAATCATAATTTTGAATGTGAAAACTTAGAAATAATAAAACTAGACATACAAACACTAACCACAATGCTACTAGGCTACAAACGCCCACTATACCTGCGTAGCATAGGTCGCCTAAATGCTAGCAACGCCGCAATCGACAAACTAGAAGAAATCCTGCCAGAAGGCAAAGCATATTTTAGTGATTATTTTTAGAATCTAGATTCTAAATATTTATTACATTCTAAATGCTAATTTTTTACTTTTCGTAACATCAAAATAAATTTTTGTAAAATTTTCTTTCAAATTTACTTTTCATTTTCTGTCTGTTTTTTTTTTTTTTGTATCTTGAATTTTACAATATTTTTAGTAAAAATTCAAGGAGAAACAATGGGTCTAAGGACAAAAATAAAAAAACTAGCTCGTAAAATAAGCGGTAAAAAGCAAGAACAAACAAGCGAAATCTACAACACAAGCCTTACTGATAGCAACACAAGTGATTATCCTAGCTTTTGTCTAAGAGCCGCAAGTGACGAAAACACATTCAACACTTTTCGCACAAATCCAGCCTACACACGCGTTTTAGAGCATGTGAGCTTTAGTGATGGCAAGCGATATTTGGATGTGATAAAGAAACGGAAAATGTTTAGTGAGCGGGATTTCAAAGAGTTTGCTAAGAATGATTATTATGGTGGTGCGGTGACTTACTTTTATGATGGGTCGGGTCAGTTTAGCCCTACGACACTGCGGTATATCAAGGTTTTGAGCGATTTGATAATGGAATTTGGCGATTTATCAGGGTTTAGAATCTGCGAGATTGGCGTGGGATATGGCGGGCAAGCAAGGCTAATTCTTAGTCGCTTTGATGTGAAAAGCTATCAGCTGCTTGATTTAGATTCTGTCCTTGCGTTAGACAAGCGGTATTTAGGGCATTTTGGCGATATAGAATCTAAAATTATTTATGGTTTGCAGGAGCAAAATGAGTGCGATTTGCTAATTAGCAACTACGCATTTAGCGAGCTTCGCGGCAGTGTGCAAGATATGTATGTCTCGCATTTAGGGCACATGCCGCATGGCTACATCACTTTTAATGACATCGCTGCGCCGGGCTTTAATCATACTTTGATTGAATATCCAAAGCTTTTTAACGCCGATATAAAAATCAAAGATGAAATCCCACAAACACACGAAAATAATAGAATCTTAGTGTGGTAGATTCTACAAATACCCCTTGCAAATTTCATTACAATATTCCCAAATGGCGTTCATATCCTCTTGTCTGCGGTATTTTTCCTTGATATTTTTCACTTTTAAATTACCAAAAAACTCGGCTGTAACATTTGTTACATCCGTAGAATCTGCGAGATACACACTTGTTGCAGCCGCCTTTTGTAAGCTCCACATAAAAGGCATCCAAATAATAGCCAAAATTTTTAAGGCAAAATTATTCGCCGAAATGCGACCAAGCTCGTAGCACCCGCCTCCAAAGTGTTGAATGTGACGCCATTTATCCCCATTTGCGCGAACTTTTGCATTATCCAGTATTCATACCTTTTGCTTACGCCATAAGCGCGAAAAAGTGAGTAATTTTTGCTAAATTCAATATCATTTTTATCAAATTTTCCAACGATAAATGAGCTAGAGCTAACCGCGATTACACGGGCATTTTCGCCATTAGATTCTATATTTTTAGAACCCTTAGATTCCATATTTTTAGAATCTAGTTGCAAAGAATCTTTTTGTGGTAATTTTTTTTGCAAAAGCGGCATTAACAAATGCGTCAAAAGAAAGGGCACAAGCACATTTATAGCAAAAGTTTTTTCATGCCCCTCGCTTGTAACCTCGCGCACACTGCCAAATTGCGCACCCGCATTATGCAGCAAAACATCGATTTTATCAAATTTAGATTCTATCATTTTGGCAAATTTTGCAATCTCACTTTTAAGTGATAAATCCGCCGCAAAGGCGTAAATATCGCTATTTTGGCTCTCAGCCTTTAAAGATTCCAAAGTCTCTTTTAGCCGATTAGAATCTCTGCCATGAATGATAATTTTATGCCCCATTTTTGCAAGGGTTTTGGCGGTCTCTTTTCCTATACCAGAATTTGACCCTGTGATTAAAATTACTTTTTGCATTGCATTTCTCCTTAAATTATGATAGAATGTAACATTTGTTACATCCTAAAATTTTATCAAAAAAATTCTAAATTTTATAGCTTAGAATCTTTAACAAAAAGCATAGAATCTGTAACATCACTTAGATTCTATAATTTAGCCTAAGGAGTAAAAAATGGATAGCAAAAAGTTGGAAATATTGCAACAAAATAACGCAGAAAGTAAGTCTTTGGTTAAAAAATGTTTGCAAGATTCCCTATTAGAATTAATGCAAACTAAGAAGTTTGAAAGCATTAGCATTACTGATATTGCAAGGCGGGCGGGCGTTTCGCGTAATGCGTATTATAGAAATTATGATAGCAAAGAGGCGATTTTAGAGGAGCTTTTGCAAAAAATTGTGATTGAAAGTAGCAGTGAAATGGCGAAATTTGACCCGATTTTAGAGACAAAACAAACATGGATTGCCCTTTTAAATATTACAAAAAAATATTATAAAGAATATAAAATGCTGATAAATGCGGGACTTTCACAGGCTATACAGGATACTTTTGTAAAGAATTTGCATAAAAATACAATGCGTGATTTTTCGCAATCTTTGCATAATTTAGATTCTAAAAAGTTAGGAAATATGGAATTTTTTAATAATAAAAGTTCAAACAAAAGTGCGATTTTTTACTCAAATCACTACTATATCGGTGGGATTTGCTCTACCCTTTTTGCGTGGATACAAAATGATATGAATGAAAATGTAGAAACTATCGCAAATATCGGCACAACCATAATGCAGCAGGGCATAAAAAGCCTTTTGTTATACAATTTTGAGTGATTAGATTCTATAATTTCATTAGATTTTATTAATGGCTGCGTGGGCTTTGGCATAAAAGTTTGGGAAATTTTGGTCGCAACGAAATTTTTTATAGAATCTTTTATGCTGTGATGGGCGTTTGGTTTTTAGAATCTTGCGACAAACTTGCGAGTTTAGATTCTATAGAATCTTTTTTCACGTCTTTAGTAATCTTAGAATCTACATTTTTAGATTCTAAAAGCTTAGAATCTACACTCATCCCCAAAACACCACGCGCCAAACTATCACACAAACTATCGGTATTTCCGCCCTTTATAGGACTTCTATTTAATATTAAAACCTGCATTTTTACACTCCTTAAAAGAATTTAAAAAATTTGTGATATTATAAAAGATGACACTTTGTGTCAGTCAAGAGATTTTTGTAAAAAATGTAAAAAATTTATAGAATCTAAAACAACCCTTTTTCTTTTAAGATTCTATCTTTAGCAAGTTCGCAGTAAGTTTTATCAATTTCAATGCCAACGCCTAAGCGATTATGTAGCATAGATTCTAAAAGCGTAGTCCCGCTACCACAAAAAGGGTCTAGCACCACATCGCCCACATAAGAAAATAGCTTTATACACCGACGCGGCAGCTCACGTGGAAAGGGCGCAGGATGCCCAACTCGCTTTTTACTCTCACCATTAAAGCTCCACACTCCATTAGTCCAAGCCATAAATTCATTTTTTGTTATATCGCTAGTGCCTTTAGAATCTTTTTTCCATTTATCCTTATATAGCACCAAAATAAGCTCCACAGGCGCGATAACATAAGGCGCAGACGCAGACATCCAGCTCCCCCACGCTGTGCGGCGCGAGATATTGCTCTCATTCCAAATGATTGTGCTATGGTATTTAAAGCCCACGCTTTTAGCAATGTGCGTAATATCCGCGCCCACACTTTGCTGCCCGCCCTTATTTTTATCTAAGGGGATATTAAGGCACATTCGCCCCGAGCTTTTAAGCCAAAAATAGCAATTTGCAAGCCAGCTTTGCGTCCATTGTAAATATTCATCATAGTTCATAGAATCTTCATTTGAGTTATACTCAATGCCCACGTTATATGGCGGACTTGTAACAATTAAATCAATGCTACTAGATTCTAAAAGATTTTTATTTAGGGTAGAATCATTATACAAAAATATGTTATTACAAGAAAAATATGGACTAATCATACTAGATTCTTTAAATCATCGACTAAAGATTCTATCCCTTTTATCTTAGGTGTAGAATCAAAACTCTCTTTTGCCAAATATATACCATCTAGCTCATATTCCATTACAATTCGCGACTTTTTTATATTGTGTAAAAAGCTAATTTCATCGTCATTATCAGTGCAAAAATCAGCAATAAGCAAAGAAATAATATTTTCCAAACTCGCCCTATCACACTAACCCCATATTATAGCTAATCTTGGTCTAGCTTTTATTGTGGCTTCTTGCTTACTTAAGCCTTGTAGCTCTAATTCTTGTATTTTATCACTATAAAAATTCTCTTTTTGCTGATAAAAAAATATTTTTAGATTTTTAAAAGCATTTAGCCCATTTTTATCTAAAAAATCTTTAAAATTATGCGTAATTTTCTCATAAGGTTTTTTCATTTTTATCCATTATTTTAGAATCTAAGCTTTGTATTATATCTTTAAATATTTTGATTTTTCTAACTTTTAGATAAAATGTAGTAACTTAAATGTAGATTCTGTGTTGTGGGTTGATTGTCTGCGTAAAATGGAGATGAGTGTTGAGGATATAAAGCATTATCAAAGCCTTTTTTCTCGCGGATTAGATTCTATAAATGAGCGTAAAAAGATGTTAGAATCTTGTCAGGTTAAAGTTGAGGCAAAATTAAAAGAATTATTAGAATCTAGCCAAAAATTAAAAAAACAACTAGCCATTTATGAGACAATAGAGCAAAGTGGAGAAAATCTTTTTGACCCAGCAAACCCATATCATTCAAAGGCAAAAGAGTTTTTCTTAAGCAAGGATAAAAACGCAAAGTTAAAGATTAAATAATTTTGTTTTATTATTTATAATCTACAAAATAACTAAGATTCTATAGAATCTAGCTTAAGTTTTATTTTTTGATATTGTTTAGAATGTATTTTATTTCGCCATTTTTGTGAATGTCAATGATACTAAAATGTGAATTAAAGTCGGCTAGGAAGCGTTTAGATTCTATAGAATCTATTTTATTTGTCATGTTGAGCAGTAGCGAAACATCTACGTTTTTTCTATTAGATTCTATAAAACCTAGTTCTTGCGAGTTAGATTCTATAGAATCTAAATTGAAATCTTTAGAATCTAATTTGATTTTTTTACCGCAAAGGGCGTCTTTTTCATATTTTGCAAGATTTATTTTGTCATATTTAAGGGCAGATTCTATATTTAAAATGGCTAGTTTGGTAGGATAATTTATACCTTGAAAATTAAAATTTGTAGAAATTATAGAATCTAATTTAGAATCTATGCCAAAATCTTTTGATACAAAGCTAGATTCTAAAGATTTTATAGAATCTTGTCGCCCAGATTCTAAAGATTCCATAGATTTTATAGAATCTAAATAGCAAAAATCATCTTCGGACACGCGTTCCAAATAACATAACGCCCCACAAACGCCCAAACCTCCAGCAATCAAGTCGCCCACACTTCGCACATATCCACCGCTACTAAGCGTAATCTCAAAACTCAAAAACGGATGGCAATAATTTAGCAAATCCACATTTTTAATATGCGTTTTAATATGTTGTATATTGAATGAAACTCCCTTACGTGCGAGATTATAAGCCCTTTGTCCATTGATTTGCTTTGCACTAAATTTCGGTGGCTCATACTCCAAAATTTTATCATTTATAGAATCTAAAACACTGCAAATTTGCTCCACACTAAAAGGCTTTAAAATATCGACACGCTCGACATTTTCACTATCCAAACTAGCCGAATTTAGCCCCAAAAACAAAGTCGCACGATAAGTTTTGTAAGCCACATTTATGTGATTTAAAAGCCGCGTATAAGTGTTACTCGCAAGCAGCAGCTGCCCGCACGCAAAGGGGTCAAGCGTGCCAAGAAAGCCCATTTTAGCGATATTAAAACCCTGTTTATTCAAAGAAAATTTAATCGCATTTGCAAAGCTAAGTGAGCTAATATTTGGAATCTTAAAGGCTAGAGCCAAAAAATCGCTAGTTTTAATATTATTTTTAGAATTCATAAAATATTCGCAAAATCTCTACTCAATAAAAAAGCCTAAGGGTTGGCACTCAATTCCAAACACACGCACATCTTCAAAGCTTTGTTTTATAAGACTTGCTAGCATATTTGCAGCGGAATTATTTAGATAGATTCTAAGATTTGCGTAGTTTTGCCTGCCACTTACTTGCTCCTCATCGCTAAGTAGCATATTTGACGCGGCATATTTTTTTGCCTCGATAAAGAAAAAGTCATCATAGCCATTTTGCAAAAGCAAGTCAATCACATTATCCTTAATCTCAGCACGCATATACAAATCAAGCATTATAGTCATTTTCAAACCCTTTTTATTGACGTTAGAAATATTTTAGATTATATAATTCATAATTTTTCATACTGCTTATACAAAAATTTTATAACTTTATCGGCGGCGCCTAGTTTGCCATCATTTCGTAGGCTAGATTCTACGGCACTATTATAATTTGTGTTTGTATTAATATCATACACGACAATTTCACCATTTACGCTCTCCATAAACTCAATTCCAGCAATATAGATTCTATGCTCTTTCAAAAAAGATTCTAAGGCTTTTACTAACGGCGTATTTTTCGTAATATCAGGGCGGATTTTAAACTTATTATCACTGCCCACAGCACAGGCAGCACCGGCTATTTCAGGCTTTTTAGAATCTATATTGCACGCATCAGCAGGGCAAAGCTCAAAGCTACCACCACTTGTATCCACACGCACGGCATACACAAACTTGCTATTTACAAACTCGATGCGTGTGATAAAAAACTCTTTTGTGCGGATATACTCTTGCAAAAGCGTAATACCATCATTTGGCATTTCAAATTCGCTAGATTCTATATATTTTTGAAACTCACTTATGCTCTCAAAAAGCCGCACACCTAAGCCTTTGCCGCCTTGATTATGCTTTGTGATAAAGGGCGTTTGCATTTTTTTAGCACATTCTAAAAGGTCGCTTTTCCCAAAAACAGCGATAGTTTTTGGCACTCTAAAACCTGCCTTTTGCAAGGCTAGATATTGTCTAACCTTGCTTACTTCATACTCAAGCACAGCACTACTATTTATAACTTTTATAGGGATTTTATTATGTTTTTTAGAATCTAACTTTTGAAAAGATTCTAAATATTCTAAGTAATTTAGTAACGCCCTACCATATTCTTTAGAATACATATTCCCACGCGTATGGCAAGACGCACTAAGGCGACTCCAAAACACACCACCAAAATTTGTAGAATCTTTTAAGCGTTCCTTAGTTTTTTTATTTTTTTTAGAATCTAGTTTAAAATTTATTTGCAAATTCCCAAAATTAGCCAAATTTATCGCACCATTTGTTATAACAATCTCATTTAATTCCACATTTTCCTTAATTGTGCCACGTTCTTTAGCACGATTAAACGCATCCCTAAAAGGCGGTATCCACTCGCTATTTTCATGGATGATATAAATCCCTTTTTTCAAGTCATTTAATAGCATATTTTCCCTTTAAATTTGATAAGTTAGATTCTATCATTTAAGTTTTAAGATAAAATTCCACACACAAAGGATTAATATGCAAAAAGATTTTCATGTGATTTTAGTAGAGCCGCGCATACCACAGAATACGGGCAATATCGGTAGGCTTTGTGTCGCGTGTGGGGCGAGTTTGCATCTTATTCATCCGCTTGGATTTTCCATTTCGCAAAAGGAAATTAAACGTGCTGGGCTTGATTATTGGCAGTATTTGCAGGTGTTTGAATGGGCGAATTTAAAGGCTTTTTGGGAGACTTTTCCGCTATCTAGCAATCATTTTTTTTTAAGCACAAAGGCAAAAAAAGTGATTTTTGATGCACCCTTGCAAAATGGTGCTTTTTTTTACTTTGGACGCGAGGATAAGGGGCTAGATTCCACACTTTTAGAATCAAATAGCACTCAAGTCTATAAACTTCCCATGACAAAAAATGCACGTAGTATAAATCTAGCTACCGCCGTCTCCGCCACACTTTTTGAGGGGGTAAGACAAAGTAGAAATTATTAAAATCCATTTTTTAATCATTTAGAATCTTATTTTTAACAATATCAATTATTAGGTCTGGGGGGATGTTATTTATGTGGATGCCTTGTGTTTGCGTGCTTTCCTGCGTGGCGTCTATAAAATCAGTGGGCGATTTTTTATCATAGATTCCAAGTGGCGTTAGGATTGTTGCGTTTTTGCTTAGTGGGGCGTTTTTGTTTGGATTTATGGTTTTTATAAAGGGGAAAATGCCGAGTACTGCGGCTTTCAGCGCAGTACTTGCATGCAAAAATGCGTTGTTATTTGCAATGACTAATTTTGCATTGCTAAGGATTGCTAAAAGTAGGCGAGTTTGCGAGATATTCGCGGTGTTTGGGCTTTTAGATTCTATATTTTGGGCGTTTTTTAGGCTAGATTCTATGTTTTTTATAGAATCTTTTGCCTTTTGCAAACTAGATTCTATAGAATCTTTTTTTATAGAATCTTGCGATTTAGATTCTAACATTTCAGGCGAAAAGTTATTAAATTCATAACTTTTATCATAAATAAAAAAGTTTTTTTCACTCAAATTTTCATATAAATTTAGCATACTTTTATAAAAATTAATCTCTTGAAAATTCCCCACGACTAAAAGCGGAAAGTCCATAGATAACGCATTTGCTAAGGTCAAAAAATTTTTAAAATTATAAGAAATTTCACTAATTTTTAAAGGAATTAGCACAATCAAATTAGCAAAATTACTGAATCTAGATTCTAAAAACTGCAAACTTTGGCTTTTTTCATTGATATTTAGGTAGATTTTTGGCGGATTTATCTCGCTAATTTTAAAAATTTTTAAAAGTGGCAGGGCGTTAAAAATCTCGTGCGTGTTGGAATCTGTGCGCTTTTTTTTTATTTTATAATTAAACAAAATGCTATAGAGTTTTGAAAAATAGCCCACACGCGTTTTAATCCCAGCCTTAAAAAGCAAAATCGTGCTAGATTTGCTAGATTCTATGGAGATTGAAATATCGATATGAGCGTCCTTTATTTTTTTTAAAACACTCACATCATCAATACAAAAAATGTTTTTAATAAAAGGATTATGCGTAAAAAAATCCTGCATACTTGAGTGAATTAAAAAACTTACATTTGCGTGTGGCAGGGCGTTTTTAAGGGCATCTAAATAGCTCAAAAGGAAAATCGCACTCTCACTAATTAATAAAGATTTGCAATTAACAAGCAAGATTTCATAAGATTTTTGCGGATTAATTTTTATCATTTTCACCCCATTTTTGCGTTTAAAGCCCTTAATTTGTTTCAAATTTACGCAAAATCGCCAAAATTTCTGCAATCACAGAATCTAAATTTTGATTTGCATTGATAATTGCATCGCTTTGCATTTCATAGATTTTTTCGCGCTCTTTAAAAAGCTTGTGAGCGGCTTGTAAGTCGCTAAATAGCGGACGAGTATTTTTTTTATCATCTTGAATGCGACTTGCTAGTATGTGAAAATCACTTTTCAAATAGAATCTAAATCCTAGATTTTTGGTATCATTAAAGATAGGCAAACCCCCGCCGGTTGCGATAATGTAGCCACTTTTGTTACTAAAAGATTCTATAAAATTAGATTCTAGAGCGCGGAAATGGCTTTCACCAAACGTGGCAAAAATGCTAGGAATGCTTTGATTTTGGCTCATTTCAATGTGGCTGTCGCTATCAATCCACTCTTTATTTAGAATCTGCGATAACTTTTTAGCAATAGAGCTTTTCCCACTGCCCATAAAGCCGATAAGCACGATGTTTTTATCTATCATTTTTTAAATATCCTTGAAAATTTCAATAAGATTCTATAAAGTTTATTCAAATAAAGGTTAATCTTTAGAATCTAAATAGATTCTAACCCCATTTTTAAGTCGCCCTAAAATATCCATTAAAGTCGTTTTTGGCGTAGCGATATTAAGGCGGAAAAACTTAGCTCCATTCCCACCAAACTGCGAGCCACACGAGACATAAAGCCCTGTATTTTTCCTTAAAGATTCACAAAAACTATCTGTATTATCTGTAATTTTAGAGCAATCTATCCACATTAAATATGTAGAATCTTGCGGGACAACATATAACTCTTTAATTTCACTAGCTATAAAATCACTAACTATTTTCCTATTTTCTTGCAAAATTTGTAATAGTGAATCTAGCCAAGCTTCGCCCTTACTATACGCTAGAATACTTGCTTTTAGCCCAAAAGCATTAGGATTATTCACATACTCCACCGCAAAGCAATGCCGCAGCTCACGGCGCAAACTCTCATTATCCACCATCACAAAAGCCGTGTGCAAATCAGCCACATTAAAGCTCTTGCTAGGGCTAAAAGTGCTAACGCTAATGTCGCGGCAAGTCGCATTAACGCTTGCAAATGGCGTGTATCGCACCCCAAAAGTAATATCGCAGTGAATCTCATCGCTAATAACAAGCACGCCATGCTTATGGCACAAACGCCCTATTTCACGCAGTTCGTCCGCACTCCACACATTCCCGCTTGGATTATGCGGATTGCAAAGTAGCATGATTTTCGTGCTAGAATCACGCAGTTTAGAATCTAAATCAGCAAAATCAATGCTATATTTTCCGTCACTATACACAAGCGGATTTTCCGCGATTTGACGCCCATTTTCCTTTATCACACGCGAAAACACATGATACACAGGCGGCTGGATTAGAATCTTATCGCCCTTTTTGCTTTTAGCCCGGATTATGCTAGCAATCGCAGGGACGACCCCACAGGCAAAAATTAGACTTTTTTTGTCCATTTTAAGATTATATCGCCGCTCCCACCAGCTAATAATGCTTTCATAATATTCGCTTGGAATGACGCTGTAGCCGAAGATTCCATGATTTACCAACTCTTGCAACCCTTGCGTAATCTCAGGTGCGATTTTAAAATCCATATCCGCCACCCACGCAGGCAGCTCATCTTTCCCAACATTCCATTTAAGTGAGAAATTCGGCGAAATGTCCTTAGAATCTTGCAGTGCATTTTCACCAAACCGCCTATTTACCACACTTGAAAAATCATACATTTCCTACCCTTTGTTAGTTTTAGAATCTAGATTCTATCACAAAGTAAAAAATATTGTTTGTATAAAATCTAAAATGAATTATATGATTTAAAATTAGTTTTTATGCTTTAGTTTCTAAAATGTAGATTCTATATTTTAAGCTATAATTCTTAGCTTAGATTCTAAACAAAGGAAAGTTATGAAAATTTTTGGCACAGATGGCGTGAGGGGAAGAGCTGGGGTTGATATTACCGCGAAAGTTGCTTTGAATCTAGGCATTGCAGCGGGGATTTATTTTCAAAATGAGTGGCAAAATGCGAAAAAAGATTCTAAAAATGAGTGGCAAAATGGGTCGCAAAATTCTAAAGATTCTAGTAAAAACGCACAAGATTCTAAAAATGTGGCTAGAAATTTGCAAGATTCTAAAAATTCATCGCAAAAAAACTTAAAAGAAACGCGAAAAGATTCTAAAGATTCACATAAAAACACGCAAAAAGATTCTCAAAATACCTTACAAAATATTTCCCAAAATATACGCAAAAAGGATTCTTATTATAATAAGATTCTGGTAGGAAAAGATACGCGAAAAAGCGGCTATATGGTTGAAAATGCCCTTGTGAGCGGGCTTACATCCGTTGGCATTGATGTGATTCAAATCGGTCCTATGCCCACTCCTGCGATTGCGTTTTTGACTGAGGATATGCGGTGCGATGCGGGCATTATGATTTCTGCTAGTCATAATCCATATTATGATAATGGAATCAAGTTTTTTGACTCCTTTGGCTTTAAGTTAGATGAGTCTAAGGAGCTAAAGATTGAGAAGATTTATCACAATTTAGATTCTATAAACTGCTTTAAAACGGATAAAAATATCGGCTCAAGTAAGCGAATTGACGATGTTATCGGGCGTTATATCGTGCATATTAAGAATAGTTTTCCTAAGCATTTATCGCTTCAGGGCATTAGAATCGTGCTAGATTGTGCGAATGGTGCGGCGTATCGCGTAGGTCCTAGCATTTTTCGTGAGCTTGGTGCGGATGTGATTGTGCTAAACGTTGAGCCTAATGGCTATAATATTAATGAGTCTTGTGGTGCTATGTATCCTAACGTTTTGGCTGCAGAGGTGCGGCGACTTCGCGCGGATGTGGGATTTGCCTTGGATGGCGATGCTGATAGGCTTGTGGTGGTTGATAATGCTGGAAATATCGTGGATGGCGATAAACTAATCGGGGCTTTGGCGTTGTATCAAAAAAGTCAAAATGCCTTGAAAAATAATGGAATTATCGCGACTTTGATGAGTAATATCGCCCTTGAAAACTTCTTAAAAAAGCATAAAATCGAGCTAAAAAGATGCGGCGTGGGCGATAAATTCGTCCTGCAAGAAATGCAAAAACACGGCTTTATTTTTGGCGGGGAGCAAAGTGGGCATATTATTTTTTCGCAGTTTGCAAAAACAGGCGATGGTTTAGTCTCTGCACTGCAAGTTTTAGCACTTATGGTGACGAGTGCTAAAAGTAGCGAGGAGATTTTGAATCCATTTGAGCTAGCCCCGCAAAAGCAAAGCAATATCGCCGTGGGCGAAAAGATTCCACTTGAAAAAATCGATGGTTTGGATAAGATTTTAGCCGAGCTAGATTCTAAAAATATCCGCCATTTAATCCGCTATTCAGGCACGGAAAATAAGCTTAGAATCTTGCTAGAGGGCAGCAATCCCGACACACTTGAAATTTACAACGACAAACTCCACGATATTTTCGCCAGCAATTTGAAAGGTTAATGCTTAAATAACGAAACTTTTTAAAATAGATGTAAAAATAAGAATCTGTTTTTAGATTCTATCTTTAAAATTATTTATAAAATTCCATTAGTTTTTCGCTAGCATTCCGCGTTTTGGTCCGCTTTTGCCATGGCAGTTTTTGTATTTTTTACCACTACCGCAAGGGCACATATCATTACGCGCTGGTTTTTTATCAGCGATTTCATCTTCTAAATTTGCATAATTTAATACTAGATTCTCATTTTCGCTCTCTAATTCGTTTAGAATCTTATCTTCTTCACGTGATACATCTTGAGACGCAAACTGAATAATTTGCAGCGTTCTATAGGCTTCAATCTTAATATTTTCTATTAATTCCAAAAATAAATTATAGCTTTCCTTTTTATATTCCACAAGCGGGTCTTTTTGATTATATCCACGCAACGAAATACCTGTTTTCAAATGGTCAATTGAGTAAAGATGCTCACGCCACGCATTATCCACGACTTGCAAATAAATTATTCGCTCTAGCTCATTTCGCATTTTAGAATCTGTGTGCGAAAACTTTTCATCATATTTCGCTGCCAAAGATTCTATAATCACTTCGCTAATTTCATCGTAAGTTTTACCAGCCAACGCTTTAGAATCTAGCTCTAGCAAATACTCTTCTTTAAGCCCCGCACACAAAGATTCTAAGTTATAATTTTCACTTACATCATGTGGCATAATATCATGCTTTTCTAGCAGACTTTGCACGCTTAAGATTCTATTTTCATCTATTCGCTCTTGCATTTCAAAGTCTTTTTGTAACAATTCGTTACGGAATCTATATATGACTTTTCGTTGCTCATTGCTTACATCATCATATTCTAGCAAATGTTTTCGCGATTCAAAGTGCATAGATTCCACTTTCTTTTGCGCTTTTTCCACACTTTTTGTAATCATAGAAGACTCTATACTTTCGCCATCTTTTAAACCTAGTTTTCCCATAATTCCTTTTAGCCTATCGCTACCAAAGATTCTAAGCAGTGAATCTTCTAAACTAAGATAAAACTGCGATGTGCCCGGGTCTCCTTGCCGCCCAGCCCTACCACGCAATTGATTATCAATTCGCCTTGACTCATGCCTTTCAGTGCCTATGATATATAATCCGCCCAAAGCCTTTACTTCATCATCGATTTTTATATCCACGCCACGTCCTGCCATATTTGTAGCAATCGTTACTGCGCCCTTTAGACCTGCATTTTTTATTATTTCGGCTTCTTTTTCATGCTGTTTTGCATTCAAAACATTATGCGGAATCCTAGCTTTTTTTAAAAGTTCGTGTAATTTTTCACTTTTTTCAATACTTGCCGTTCCTACCAAAACAGGCTGTCCTATTTTGTGTAATTCTACGATTTTATTAATCACAGCGTTAAATTTCTCAATCTCACTTTTATAAATTAAGTCGTTTAAATCCTTTCTAGCCACAGGCAGATTTGTAGGAATGCTAACAACTTCTAGCTTATAAATCTCTAAAAATTCAGTCGCTTCAGTTTGCGCAGTCCCTGTCATCCCGCCTAGTTTATCATAAAGCCTAAAATAGTTTTGAAATGTAATATCCGCTAAAGTCTGGCTCTCTTCTTTAATATTTACGCCCTCTTTTGCTTCTAAGGCTTGATGCAGCCCTTCGCTAAATCGCCGCCCTTCACTTAATCGCCCTGTAAATTCATCCACAATCACAACTTCGCCATTTTGCACGACATAATCTTTATCTTTTACAAATAAATAATTTGCTTTTAAGGCTTGGTCTAAATGATGGCTAAGTGACGCATTTTCAATAGCATAAAGATTCTCAACCTTAAAAAGTTTTTCCGCCTTTTTGATGCCATCTTCAGTAGTTAAAATCACTCGATTTTTTTCATCGATTGTAAAATCTTGTGGGCTTTTTAAGGCTTTAGCGACAGAATCTGCTATTTGATAATTTTCCATTTTTTTATTCACAGGACCTGAGATTATTAGCGGCGTCCTTGCCTCATCAATCAATATAGAATCTACTTCATCAATAATTGCAAAAAAGTGATGTTTCTGCACTTTCTGCTCTAAATTATACTTCATATTATCTCGCAAGTAATCAAAGCCATATTCGTTATTTGTGCCATACACGATATTATTGCTATAAATATTTAGTCGCTCAACATCATCTTGCAGTCCGCTTGTAACCACGCCAACGCTAAAGCCAAAAAAGTTATAAAGTGGCGCCATAGTGTTAGAATCTCGCCTAGCCAAGTAATCATTCACGGTTACCACATGCACACTTTTCCCACTTAGTGCGTTTAAAATCACAGGCAAAGTCGCAACTAAAGTCTTGCCCTCTCCTGTTTTCATCTCGGCAATCTTGCCATCATGTAATGCCATACCACCGATTAATTGCACGTCAAAATGCCGCATATTTAGCACTCTTTTACTCGCTTCACGTGTAAGGGCGAAAACTTCTTCTAAGTTATTATCAAGCAAAGTGTTTAGA
Source organism: Helicobacter saguini (assembly GCF_000762875.2). Lineage (GTDB taxonomy): Bacteria > Campylobacterota > Campylobacteria > Campylobacterales > Helicobacteraceae > Helicobacter_A > Helicobacter_A saguini. Next base: position 14,464 of record NZ_JRMP02000024.1, on the reverse strand, counting down.
ATCTCAAGTCCTAACTCTTTACTATCTAAAGATTCCATTTTTTTAGCAATTTCATCTTTTATTTCATTCATTCTATTTTGTAAATCTAAATCACTTTTTTTTTCTAAGTCAAATTCCATTGCATTAATTCTAGCAACGCGATTTCTATATTGCTTTAAAACCTTGTCATTTTTCGTGCCAAAGATTTTTCCCATTATGGCTGTTATCATTTTTGCTCCTTTATTTTTTCTTATTATGTAGCACGATTTCATAACTGCTACTAACTATCGTTAAATCGCCGCTTTTGCTTGTGTGCGTTTGCGTTTTCACATTTGCCCTTAAGTCATTAATGTTAGAATCTAGCTCATCCATTCGCTCTTTTAACCGCAAAATAATATCCACACCAGCCAAATTCACACCCAAATCACGCGTTAGCTTTAGTATCGTCTTTATTTTATCCATATCTCTTTGCGAATAAAGCCGCATTTTCCCATCCGTGCGTGATGGCTCAATTAAGCCTTCTTTTTCATACTGCCTTAAAGTCTGCGGGTGAATATCTAGAATCTTAGCCACAACGCTAATTAGATACACAGGCTCATCATAACTTGCTTCCATAATATTCTCCTTTTTTAGATTCTATATTTGTTATCATTGCAAGACTTTGCGTAGTAAAATCGTGCTTAGATTCAGTGTTTTTATAGAATCTAGATTCTATACTTTCCAAAAATTTATTTATTATCCATTCATTTGGTATGTTTTTCCACTCATTTTCATTTGAAAAAGGCACAAACCACGCAAAGAAACGTTCTCTAAAAGCATTATTTATCCATTGCAATTTGCTAATTTCCCCTTGCAATTTCCATATTTTTATCATTTGTAAAAGCGCGTTACACTCGCTATTTAGGCACATCGGCAAAGTAGTAAAGCCACCCACATTATCAAAGGCAATTAATGGAGAGAATTTATACTCATTTAAAATAATGCTATTTGTGCTTTTTGGTAGCTTAGATTCTAAAAAATTAGATTCTAAAGATTGCATAGAATCTAAATCTAAACTCTTTGATAAATCCGCATTAAACGCCCTTAAAGTCTTTAAAAAATCCTTATATTCACCCAAAGATTCAAACATAAAAACGCACTCATTATACGCCACATTTAGCACCCTAGCAACGCTCTCAACTAGCTCAAACTGCGGCAGACTAGAAGCGTTACAAAACACATCTTGCAAAATAAAGCTATTCTTAGAATCTAATACAAAATGAAGCGTAAAATTCCCCTTTTTTAATAACTCACCTAATGCCTTTTTAGCACTTTTTTGTTGCAAAAATAAAGGCAAATTCTGCTGCAATATAGAATCTAAAAAGTAAAAAAACTCCCCCTTATAATAGCTAATAAACGCAGGAATCCCACGCGTCCTAGAATAGATTCTAAGCGGCAGTTTTATAGAATCTAAATAAGAATTTAAATCAAGGGCAAACTTTTTATTAAAATCAAGCGAAAAACTAAAGCCACGTGCCACAATCGCCCACTCCTTTTCATCCACAACGCAAGGGCTAAAGCCAAACGCTGAAGCAATAACATCGCTACTAATCTTAGCAGGATAGCTAACCAAAGCCATATTTTTAAAGCGGCTGAAAGTCACGCGCGTATTGTGCTTTTCAAGGCTATCAAAGTATTTTTGCACCGCGACTTTGCTATCCTTTTGCTCCTTGCTAACAAAAATCGCATTTCTAAGACTGCAATCCTTAAAGCCATTTTGAGAAAGCTGCACAATGCGTAAAAAGCCGCCAAACTCGACTTTAGATTCCATAATAAAATTTCGCTCATGAATGCGAATGGGCAGCTCACTTTTATTACGATGACCGAAAAATTGATAATAGTTTTTTGGCGTATTTTTGCTAAAACTAGCCGCCACAGCATTAGTATTAAGATAGCCGCCAACGCCGTGTATGCACTGATTAGCACTAAGCAAAAGCAGGTGTCGCGGCATATTTGAAAGTCCGCCGTGCGTGCAAAGGATGCGTTTATCATGGAATCTATAAAAGAAAAAAGGCAGTAATTTATTATAAAATCGCTTCGCATCCGCCTTGCTAAAGCCCTTGCTCTCAAGCTCCACTTGCGTATTAAGGCGAAACTCACGGCTATCAATATCGCGATTATTCGCCCAGTCATTTAGCCATTTTTCGTGATTTCCTTCCAAAAGCACGACATTTTTTTTATCCATAATGCTAATTAAAAAGCGTAAAACTTCGTAATTTTGAAACCCCCTGTCAATATAATCACCCAAAAAGATATAAAATTCGTTATCTTTTATCTTTTGAATATATTTTTTTAGCACCGCAAAAGAGCCTTGAATATCGCCGATATGATGTATCACTTTGTAGCCATTTAAACTTTTTGGCTCAAGAGTTAGCATTTTTGTAACTTCATCTGGGGCAATCACATCGCACTTTATAGGAATCTCCCCATTTTTTAACTCGTCATATAGCGCGTCAAGCTCATCGTTTGTATAGACTTTTTCGTGGGTAGATTCTATATTTTTTTCGTTTTCTACGTGCGTTTGGTTGTTTTTAGAATCTTTATTCTTAGATTCTATAGAATCTTGTGCGTTAGCAAAATTCGCAGGATAATTTTCCTTTAAATTTTCAGTGGGTGGGAATGGGCGGGACATTGAATCTAAAGGAAAATTATCCTGCGAATTTTCGTTGTTTTTAGAATCCAAATTATCAATTTCATTACTTTCATAGAATCTAGATTCTATATTTTCATTGACGTTGTCAGCAAAATTCGCAGTTGAGAGATTCATTTCAGTCTTACAAATGGGTGGTCGGGCGGGAATAGATTGATATGAATCTCGCAACTGCGAATTTTGCGATTTAGAATCTATAGAATCTTTCTTATTTTGATTTTCTACGTTCTTAGATTCAGCATTTTCATAGAATCTAGATTCTATATTTTCATTGACGTTGTTAGCAAAATTCGCATTCGCGCTTTTTGTATTAATCTTACAAAAGGGTGGATGGGTGGGAATAGATTGAGACAAAAAGTGCGAATGCGAATTTTGCATATTAGATTCCATAATCTCTAACTTTTTAGAATCTTTATTCTTAGATTCAGTATTTTCATAGAATCTAAAATTACCTTTAGAAGTCAAATGTTTAGAATCTAAAACCCCACTAAAATAAGCATTCCTTTTTTTTATTTCATCTAAACCAACATCGCTAAAATCCACAATCAAGATTCTATAATTATAAGTTTTTGCGATTTCTTTATAATTGCTAAAGTAGGATTTTGAAATGTGATTATCCTTAATAACGATAAACTCACCACGCGACATACGCGATTCTAGTGCAGAAAAAAGCATAGCAAACGCCGCTTTTTCACACCCGCTAAAATCCATAAAAAGCCGCCCACTCTCACTCAAACTAGGCGCGACCAAAAGCCTTTTAAAATCAAGCAAACTAAGCGTGTAGTCTTGCAAATTATGCTTTGCAATCCATTCACTTTTCCCACAAAAAGGCATCCCACGCGTCAGCAGCAAGTATCTCATAACCCAAAAATCCTATATCTTACATTCAAAAACCAAAATTATATCACAAAACTAAACAATCTTAACAAAACACACTAAACTTTTGTAAAGTTTTTGATAAAAATATAGAATCTAATATTTTAAACTCATTTGCATTGCCTTAAATTCGTTGTCTAAATAGCTATCAACTTTTTCTATATCCATTTGTCCGCTTAAATACCACGCTTTTACTTCTTTTAATGCCAGATGTGAGAATCTAGCAAAGCCTAGTAAATTTATGCGAGCTAAAAACGCAATCGCATTCCCACCACTACGCACTCCCGCATCAATGCCATCGATTAAACATAATGAGCCATGGGCTACGCAAAGCATCCTACGCATTTCTGGGATATTTTCATTTGGTTTGCACTCACTCCACTCTTTCCTATGATAGAATCTAGATTTTAATACAAACATAATCCGCACTAAGATTTCGCTAACTGCCACAGGGATAGCCATAGCTAGTGCGTGTCTAAAATCATAGCCTTGCTCAAATACCTTAGTTGTTACTACCGCAAAGGTCTGTCTATCTTTGCCAAAACTACCAAAATCACAAAGTTGAAAAAGATTATAAAAAGGCATAGGAATACCACTACCACGACTAATACCACCACTACTACCAGCCCAATCGCTCATTAAATGCCCTAGCCAATTTATAAATCCACTAATGATTTTAGCTATAAAATTACCACCTTGTAGCTCAAAAGATTCAGTATCAATAGTGATAATTTGCCCTTCATTAATAAAGCTAGAAGTGCTAGTAAATTGATTTAGTATAGAAAAAAACAAACCGATTATATCAGGGCTGTGTCCTAAGCTTTTTAAATGGTGATTTTTCATACTAAGATTTTTTATTTTTCCATCTGTGCCTTTTTTGCCATTAGTTGTAGTTTGGTCGTAGTTTATTTTAAATTTAGATTCTAAAAATCCTATTGCACTTTTTGTCGTATCGCTTCCCCTTGCTAGTGCTTTTTCTTTATCCCAACCACAAAGTTGTGCGAATTTTTCAGTTACACTATTAGCGAAACTATCAGTAATATTCCCTAACTTAGAATCTCCTGGTATCCCAACAAAACACACATCAATAATCCCGCCAATTGCCCCGCAAGTCACCGCTATCATATAGTCATAAATATCACATTTTGCATTTTTATATGTAAAATCTTGCTCTATCCATTTGCGTAGTTCTATCTCTTGGCTTTTACTCATTAGATTTTTAAAGGGGTCTTGTTTTAAATCTATATTATGTTTATTTGCATAAGCGTTCATAGATTCTAAATACTCTTCCCAGCTACCATTAAAATCTATGGAATCTAATGTCTCAAGTGTGCTAATTTGCTTTGTTGGCTCTACTTTTATAGAATCTAGTTGCTTATATATTTGCTCTTCATAGTTTTTTATAGAATCTTGCGAAATAGATTCTATATCGAGCTTAGAATTTATAGAATCTAGCATAGTATCCATACTAGCTAGGGCATTTTCTAACATAGAATCCATATTTTCCATTCGCTTATCAAAGTCGCTTTGTGCAGATTCTATCTCTTTTATTTTTAGGTTTATTTCAGCGATTTTATTTTCAGCACTATCCATTTGATGCTTTTGTAAAAGGGCGGCATTTCCTATATCTTTTAAGTTTTTATCATCCATTTTACGCCTTTATATAGCCTATTACTTTTAGTATATTTGCTAGTGTTTCTAGCGTTTCGGCGTTTAGGTTAGTTTTTAGGGCGTATTCTTTTTTATCATCATTTGTTATTTCTGTATAATTTTGCATAACTATGTCGTAATATTGAGCTTTCATAGCTTCACTTGTTAGTTTTTTAAGTTTTGATTCATCAAGGGTTTTTGGAACGTGTAATCTTGCTTCCATACTTTGCAATCTAGCATTTTTACCATTTATAGCATCTAATGCTCCTTGATACTGCACCATCATGCTTACTAATTTTTTTATTTGTGCTTCTTTAATGGATAAAGCCTCTCCTTTCTTATTAGATTCTATAATCACATTATTTAGCTTTTCTACCAAATAATTTATATCGCCTATTACTTGTGAGATTGTCTTTTGATTTTGTTTTAGAATCTCATGCAACATAAGCTCTCTTACTTTATATTTGCTTAAAGAATTATCACTTGTTAAAAATTTCACACCTTGATACGCAACAACACCTATTAATACTACAGTCCCTATACCTGTCGCCATAGCAGAAAAGCCCAAAATACCACCCATACCAAGTGCCGCTAAACCAGAAGTCATACCAGCCGCAGACAGCCCAGCAACAGACCCCGATAAATACACCGCTCCAAGTGGCACTCCTATCCCAGCAGCCTTTGCAGCGGTATCTTTCATCATTTGCTTCATTTGAGAATCTTCTATATCATTATTTAGCAATTTATAGTCATTTTGCAAACTCTCACATATAAACCTTAACTGCTCATCACTTACACCAAAAAGCTCTTGATACTGCTTTACAAAGGGAATCTCTGCTGTGATAAAGTCAAACTCACTAGCATTAGAATCTAGCTTTGTAGCATAATGCAGATTCACTAATTCTTTTGTTAAAGAAATCATATAAGATTTATACACGCTAGGCTCGGCTTCCTGCTTTAAAATCTCAAGTAAATCTTTTATATTATTCATAGAATCTTTATTAACACTTACTAAATATTCACGCACATTCATACGCGTTTCTTGGTCTAGATTAATCTTACTCATTAAGTAAAATATTTCAGCCTGCTCTTTAGAATCTATTTTATCATCATCGCTATATGCCATATTTATCACAATTTTTATATACGCTTCTTTGAAACTTTGGCTCATTTCTTCTAGTGGCTTTAGCAAATCTTCATTTTTAAAGCTAGAGCAAGATTCTAACATTTTGTTTATAAAAGATTCTAAATGCTTATAATTACTAGCAATTAAGCAGTAGCTTATATCACTTTTCTCGCCATTTTTATTTATAAAGAAAAGTTTTTCTTGTTTTTCTATCTTACCGGGCTTTGTTTCTATCTCCTTGCATTCATACTCTAGCTTGTCTATATCGCTGTATAAAATCTCTTTTGGGCTTGTAGTATCGCTTTTTAGCACCATTTTTTCACCCAAAAAGGCAATGCCCTCATCCGCCGCACCAAATATCGTATTATCATAAATCGCCACGATATTTTTATAATTATCAATCTTAAATGCCTTTATAACATTATTGATTTTCTTATCGGGTATATTTGGCGTTACAAATATATTTTTGTTGTTTTCAAATATACTTTTAATATTTTCCAAAATAAACTCGCTACTTGTTTGCATATTTGCCCTTTTGTCTTTTAAAATTGTAAGCATTCTAACATAGTTTTAGACAAAAAAAAAAAAACATATTTTTAGGATTTTTATTGAAAAATTTAACATTTGATGTAACAAAAAGTAACTAATTTTATTTATTTTATTATTTTGATATTTAAAGTGAGGTAATTTATAGAATCTTGTTTAAGTTTTAGATTCTATACTTTATATTTCTAATTCGCATTTAGCAACTTTTCAAATTCTTTTAGTAGGGTTTTGACCTCTTTTATGCCGATGTTCCAAAATTCAGGTTTATTCACATCAAAGCCAAATTTTAGTATTAAATCGCGTGGGCTTTGGCTACCTCCAGCGGATAAAAAGTCGATATATGTGGCGATAAATTGCTCTTTATTTTCGCTACTTTTATAAAGTCCAAAAAGTGCCAACACCAAAAGCTGCCCATAGCTATACGCATAGCAGTAAAATGGCGAGTGGATAAAGTGTGGGATGTAGCTCCACCAGCGCGCGTAATTTTTCGTTAATTCGACCGAGCGACCAAACATTTTTTTATTTTCCTCTAGCCAGATTCTATCAAAATCTTCTGTTTTCATTTCGCCCTCAACAGCGTGAATCTGCCGCTCAAAATTTGTCATTACAATTTGCCTAAACATCGTAGAAAAAATATCCTCGATTTTCCCTGCGTAAATATCAAGCAACTCTTTGCGACCCAAACTTTTTTTCATTGAGTGAAAAAGTAACATTTCCGCAAAAACACTCGCTGTTTCCGCAGTCGTAAGTGGCGTATCATGGTTTAAAGTCCCTTGAATCTTGCTTAGCTCTTGGTGTATCGCATGACCAAATTCATGGGCGATAGTAAAGGCATCACGGCGATTGCCTGTGTAGTTTAGTAACACATAAGGGTGACTTCGCGGCACACATCCATGCGAAAACGCCCCGCCCCGCTTTGCAGGTTTAGGGTGAGAATCTACCCAGCCATTTTGTGCGGCTCTCAAAGCGATTTCATAGAATCTAGGGCTAAATTTTGCAAAAGATTCCAACGTGTTATTCAAAGCGTCAGCAAAACTCATTTTAGTATCTTTTTTAGCAAAACCTAAGGGTGCATATCTATCAAAATCTTTAAGCGGAAAGCCCAAAATCTCGCCCTTTACACGATAATAATTATGCACCAAATCCATATTTTTATTCACACATTCAATCATAGAATCTACGCTCTCTTGTGTCGTTTGATTTGAAATGTGTCGAAAGCTCTCAGGACGCTCATATTTGCGTAATTTTTGCATAATTGCTACATTTTTACGCACCATATTTAAGATGTAGGTTAGCAAGTGTGTATTTTTGTAAAGCCCTTTTGTAAAGTTTTTCTGTGCCTTTTTGCGAGTTTTGCGAAATTTTGAATGCAAAAGTGCAAGGATTTCCTCTTCATTTATCTTTTTAATTACGCCATCGCTATCGCTCTCAACGCCCTTAAATCGCATATTTGCAAGGCTTTCATCAAAAAGCCGCGAGAAAGCTTCCACGCCAACAGGCGATAAACTAAGGATAATTTGCTCTTCTTTCAAACTCAATTTATGCTTTTTATTATCACGCAGATTCTCTAAAAAAAACTTAAATTTGCCACAATTGTTAATAAAATCTTGCATTTTTTTAGAATCTAAGGACGCAAACTCAAGCTCAAAAAAGATAACCTTGCTATACAAATCATTGCATTTCATCTCGTAATCTGCGTAAATCGCGCCATTTTCTTTGCTATCAACCGCAAATTTTAAAAAGACATAAGTCATTATCGCCCCGATATCTTCGCAAAGATTCTCATACTCATCCATTGCCTTATTAAACTCGCTAGAATCTAGCTTGTCAAGCTTTCCTTGATATTCACCTTGAAAATTACTAAACTTAGAATCTAAGCCCTTATAAAAAGATTCTAAATCTTTATTGCTTTTAAAAAGTGAAGTTAAATCAAAATTTAATTCTTTAATATCTAACTTTTTATGTTTTATGGTTTTAGATTCTATAGCTTTTGCTTCTTTTTTGGAATCTTTAGAATCTATTTTAGAATCTTTAGAATCTACTTTGGAAGTCAAAGCTTTAGTGGTCGCATTCTTAGAAGCTAGCGAATCTTTTTTGTTACTTTTAGTAATCTTTTCTTGCAATTTTTTAGAATCTACTTTACTTTTCGTAACACTTTTTGTAGCCTTACTCATAATTTATCCTTTAGCAAAAATCAACAAATTAAAAGTAATATTCTAAAATTAAAAGTTATATTTTTCGTAAATAAAGGTTAAAAAATGTTTGTTTTTTACGATGATAAGGATATTTCAAATACAAATTTGCGACTGCGTTTTCACACAAAATTCCTTGCGTTTATCTTTTCTGTGGGCATTTTTATTTTATTTTTGGTCGCTTATATGAGTATTAAGGGTTTGAAAAGTGAATTTGATAATAATTTCCCAAAAAGTTTAAAAGAAGCAAATCTGCTAAATGACTTTCAAAATCAATATTTGCTTGAGACAATAGATTCTATAGAATCTACAGATTCTATAATTAATCATAAAAAAAGTTCTATTTTATGGAACTCATACAAAGATTTACAAAGCGAAGATTCAGCTGGGCAATACTTATTTTTGCAACTACATGATTTATATCAAGAATTATTTTTGAGCCAAAATGCGAATGAAATCGCAGATTTAAAGTTTCAAAAAAGCCAACTTATTAACAAAATAGATTCTATATTAAATACAAAAATAGTTAAGGAAAATAGAGATTTAGTTTTAAATAACTTATTAAATTTGAATAATATCACTACAAAAATTATGAATATCCAAACTTCTATATATTTAAAAGAGAAAGTTACGACTGATAATTTTCACTCCGCGACTTTAGGAATGCTAATTTGCATTACTTTGCTTGTTTTTGGCATTATTTTTAGCCTTAGTGGCGTGGTTTTGGAGTTTATTTCGCGTTTAAATTCTTATTTAAAGAAGCTTTTTGATAACGCAACAAAGGAATTATCCCGCCTAAATGCGAATCTGCAAAACGAAGTAAATACGCAAGTTGAGACGATAAAGCAAAAAGATAGGCTGCTTTATTCACAAGCAAAGCTCGCAAGTATGGGCGAAATGATACAAAATATCGCACATCAGTGGCGGCAGCCCTTGAACTCTTTGATGCTTGTCATTCAGGGGCTAAAAATGAAGTTTGAACGCGGGCTGCTAAATAAAGATTCTATGGAAAAGCAGACAAAACTTGCCCTAAATATCGCGCAAAATATGAGTGGGACGATTGATAATTTTCGCAATTTTTTTCGTATGGATAGCGGTATGCAGGAGTTTGATGTGAGCGTGGCGATTGCTGAGGCGATTGCCCTAAATAAGCCTATGCTAAAGTCGCAAAATATCATTGTGCATTTTGAATCAAGTGAAGAGATTCTATTTTTTGGTAGCAAAGATGTGCTTATGCAGGTGCTTTTTGTTTTTTTTAGTAATAGCAAGGATGCGTTTGTGGAATCTAAAAATGCAGATTCTTTAAGCATGAAGGAAACTAATAGCCCCCCTCCCTTGCGGAGGGGGGCTGGGGGGTGGGTCATTGCGAGCGACAGCGAAGCAATCCATACAAAAAATATAGAATCTAAAATTACAAATCCTGCGTTAGATTCTAAACAAAAAATAAAAAACTCTCCCGATTTTCACTGCTTTATCAATGTGGAAAAAACGCAAGATTATGTGATAATCAACTATTTTGATAACGCAGGCGGTATTGATGAAGATATTATCGATAAAATTTTTGAGCCATATTTCACTACAAAGCACAAAAGTAGCGGCACAGGCGTAGGTCTTTATATGTCGCGCGAACTTGTAATCAACCACCTACGCGGCGAAATCTCCGCCCAAAACCACACCTTTTCCTTAGAATCCCCCCTAGATTCCAAAGCAGATTCTAAAAACACAAAATCAAACTCACAGAATCTAGATTCCAAAATCATAGAATCTAACCCAAACAAAACAAAACAAAAAGGCGCTCTTTTCACCCTAAAACTCCAAAATCTAAACTTAAAATAATCAAACGATAGAATAATCTTACAAAATATCCAAAAATACACACTTTTAAAATTCATTGATTCTTAAATCATTAGAATCTGCCAAAAAAAGCATATAAAATCCATTAAGGATTGTTAGTAAAGTTGTAAGTTAGCAAAATACCGACAACAAGGGCGTTTTAAGCGTTTTTTAAATTTTAAATTCTTTTAGATTCTACACATTCAAAAATCTTACTTTTTTTTCATTGTTGAAAAAGGCTATTTTAAAGATAGTGCCTTAAAATTTTAGAATTCGCGGATTCTAAGATAATCGTAACTTTATAGCCTTTTTGCTTATTTAGCTATTGCAAGGTATTGCTAGAATGGTTTGTAGTAGTGTTGTATAACTTTATCTATAGTGAAATACTATAAATTCAAAAATAAAGTTATATTGAAAAATAAGACTTTTAAATATGGGGGTGCGTAGCTTTTGTAGAAATACAAAACAGAATTAGCGAGTCCCTTGCATACATAAGATAAGGCTTTTTTTAAAAAAATGAGTTATGTTGTGTGTGATGTTTTGGATATATGCCCGCCAGTCCCTTAGCGTTTCTAGCACGTGTTTTATTTATAGAATCTAGGTTTTATAAGTAATGAAAAGGGAGCGGAACGGGGAATGGAAGCCTAAGTTATAGTTTTGTTTAGATTAATCTTAAATCAAAACTAAGTATTGATAGGATTGCAAGATTCTACATTTTGTTTTCATAATATGGTTTTAAGCATTTACAGGCTGACCGCGATGTTTATAAGTCCCTGCATACATACGAAATTCGCAGCTACACTGAAAATGGTGTATAGAAAAAAAAATACTTATGCGTGTGTGTCGTTGTTCGTTGCCTTTGAAAAAATTGCAAAGGGCGGACTCACGCCAAAAAAACGCGCTATCTAAAAATGGGTATAGGAAATTGCGAAAATAAAAAAGCACAAAAAAATAAAAGAAACATTTAAAAAAAGCGTTTTTTGGAAAATTGTTACATTTAGTAACAAAATAAAAAAATGTTACATTTAGTAACTTTTAAATGTTTCTTTTGTTTTTTTGAAACAAAGAAAACAAAAATTTAAACTTAAGGATAGAAAATGTTGAATTTTAATTCAAAAGCGGACGTGTTGGATATTGTTGAATCTTATGAATTTGTGATTAAGATTTTGGATAATGGTAGCGACTTAAGGAAAAATCTAAGATTGCTTAAAAATGCTAAAAGTGGATTGTTTGCAAGTTTTGCAAGTGAATGCAAGGTAGAATTTTTAGAATCTGCCTTAAATCATAAAAGCTTAAACAATAAGCTTATTAGTTGCAAGGAATGCAAAGGCTTATCCTTGCTATTGCAATACTCGAAAAAATGCGTAAATGCTAATATTGTGTATAGATTCACAAAAGATAAGAAAACACAAATGATAACACTTTGCAAGGTAGATTCTAACTTAGATTTAGATTCTGCCATTGCAAAGGTAAAAGAAATGCAAAGTGTGCTAGATAGCAAGGATTTCAAAGATAGCTATCTATCTTTAAAAGATTATCTTACTATGAAAAAAAATCAAAATGATTTACACATTTTGGAAGCGTTTGAAATGTATTTAAAAAGCAAGGATTTAAGGAATGAAACGATTGCAAATTATAAAAGAATGTTTAAGCTACACGTGCTACCATATTTTGAAAATGTGAAATGTAATAATGTTACTGAAGCGTTTGTAAGAATGTGGCTTGACAAAATAACAAAGAAAATCAAATTTTCTAAAAAAGTATTCATTCTTAATAAAAGTATATTTGAATACTTAAAAGAAAAAAGATATATCGATAGAAATATTTTTAAAGATATAAACTTTAAAAAAACATATAAAAAATATAATTGTGAATATAAGAAATTATCATCACTTAGTGAAAATGAATTAATAGCAATTCTTAATAAAAAAATAAATTCTAAACTTTATAATAAGCTAAATATGCAAGATACTTTAATTTATAAGATTTTGCAATTTATGATTTTAGTACCATTGCGTGTACGTAATGTTGCGTTAATGGAATGGAAAAATGTAGATTTTGAAAAAAGACTTTTAAGGTTTAGTGGTAATGAAATGAAAACAAAAAAAGATTTTACATTACCATTGAATGATTTAGCTTTTAAGATTTTGCAAGATTTGCATAAGCAAAAAATAAGTAAATATGTGTTTGATAGAAATTTATCGCATAATCGATTGTATAGATATAATACAATTTTAGCTATTCGAAAATGTAAGAAATTGCTAGATTTAAAAAGTGATAATGAATCGGTGCGTAAAATTGTTTTTAGTGTAGCGAGACAATTTCATTTAAATGAAAAATGTTTATACAAAACTTATTTTTGTTGCGAACGTGGTAAAAAGCTGGTTGATAATGTAGATTCTAAAATCAAATATTCTACAAAAAAGAATCAAGAGATTTTTTGTAATGTTATAGCGGTGCAATTTAGAAAAATCTTTAATTTGCATCCACATTCATTACGCAAAACATTTTTAACGCTTTTAAGTGATATGCGTTTAAAAAAACACAATTTTAGCATAGAGGATTTAAGATTATGTTTAGGTCATAATGCTACAAATGGAAGTGGATTAGCTTATTTAGAATCTGATTTAATATCACTAAAAAAGCAAATAATGGATTTTTGGAATGGATATATAAAACAATTTATTACGATAAGTGATAATAAGTTACAAATGGTAGCAAGTGATAGTTTTAAGTTAGATTTTGTAGCAAGTCGATTAGATTCTACAAATTTAAAAGAATTAATCGAAATGCAAAATATAGAATCTATCAATAACGATACATTAAGCTTTTAGGGGGGTGGATTATGTTAAGCGAAAATTTTAAAGACTTATTAGATAGCTTTAAAGATTTAAGTAGTTTAGTGGATGATATTAACAAAGACTTAGAAATTTCAAATAATGAAATAGATAAGACTTTAGATAATGTTAAAGTTGAAAGTGAAAATAATACAAAGGGTGTAGTATGCTAAATAATGAAATGTTGGAATACTTTAAAATGCAAGTAAAAGGTCACATTAAGGTATATTTTGGAAGTTTGGATTTAAACAAGAATGAATCTAAGTTTTTAAAAAAGCATATTGACAAAATGCTAGATTCTATAAATCTAAGTTTTGAAATAATGCAAAAGGAAGCGGATTTATTTAGTGATAAGTTGTCGGGCGTAAGTGATAATGAATTGCTAGAATCTAGTTTAGAGAAGCTAGATTCTATAAATGATTATCTTTTGGATAATGTAGATTTTACGCAGGATTCTGAATCTATTAAAAACGATTTAGATTCTATAGATTTTGACAATGTGGATTTTGTCGGTTTCATTGCAAGGTATAGAATGGATTCTAATGATAGCAAGGATAGCAAGTTGGATAAATTTAAGGCTTGGAATGAAATTAATAACATTCTTAAGGGTAAAAAGCAAGGGGGGCGAAATGATTTCTAAAAATGAAATTGAATGTTTAGAAAATTGCTTATGTGATATTGTGTTGCATAATTTTCAAAGAATGATTAAGGATTGCAAGGGTAACGATAGCAAGTT
>NZ_JRMP02000023.1 GCF_000762875.2 Helicobacter saguini | reverse complement strand
AGGCGGTGCTGGTAAGCTAACCATTAATAATAATGATGCTGCCGCTGAAATAAAAAGTGCTATTACTGGTGGCACTGGTGCAGTTGAAATTACAAATGCTGGAACTATAAGTGATAATATATCAGGTGCAGATTTAACTATCAATAACACTAAAACAATTGGTGATACAGGTAAAACAATCACTGCTAGCGGCACTTTAAATATTACTAATGGTAGTGAGAGCGTTACAGATTCTGAAATTAAAAGTGCAATTACTGCTGGAGCTCAAAATGCCACTATTACAAACTATGGAAAAATTAGTGATAGTATCACAGCTGGCGGTGGTGATTTAACTATTACAAACACAAAAGAAATCGGTGCTACAGGCAAGACAATACAAGGCGGTGCTGGTAAGCTAACCATTAATAATAATGATGCTGCCGCTGAAATAAAAAGTGCTATTACTGGTGGCACTGGTGCAGTTGAAATTACAAATGCTGGAACTATAAGTGATAATATATCAGGTGCAGATTTAACTATCAATAATACTAAAACAATTGGTGATACAGGTAAAACAATCACTGCTAGCGGCACTTTAAATATTACTAATGGTAGTGAGAGCGTTACAGATTCTGAAATTAAAAGTGCAATTACTGCTGGAGCTCAAAATGCCACTATTACAAACGCTGGAACACTAAGCGGTGCAATTACTGGTGGTGCTGGTGCATTAAGCATTACAAACAATGCTACTGGTAAAATTACTGAAGATATAACAGCAGCTGCTGGTGATTTAACTATTTCAAATGCTGGTGATATGAGCACAGCAGGTAAAAAAGTAACAGGTGCTACTGGTAATGTAACTATTGAAAATAGTGGGAATCTAGCTTACGCAATAGAAGCTAGCACAGGTGCTGATAAAACAACTAAGATTACAAACCTAGCGGCTGGGACTATAAGCGGTGATATAACAAAAGCAGTTAGCGACTTAATAGTAGAAAACTATGGAACACTAAGTGGCAAAATTGATGCTAGCCAAGTTGTTGCTGGTAAGAGTGCTACTATTACAAACGATGGAACACTAAGCGGTGCAATTACTGGTGGTGCTGGTGCATTAAGCATTACAAACAATGGAGGCACAATTAGTGATACTGCAAATATCACAGCTGGTGATGGTATATTAACTCTTAACAATACTGGTAATATAGAATCTGTAATAACGGTAACAAAAAATACTAATACTATTACAAACTCTGGTGTTATTAATGAGCTAAAAATCGGTACAGGAGCGACAGATACAATACTAGATATTACAAACTCTGGTGTTATAACCTCTCTAAACTTTGAGGCTGCTGGTACTGCTAAATTGCAAGAAAACTATGCAGTTACTTTAGGTTCCCTAAGCGATTATAACACAAATGGTGCTTTAGGTATCAAAACAGGCACTGCAACTAATGCTACCATACAAATAGCTGATAACAATTCATTTTTAATAAATATGGGTGATGATGTTTCAATAGGTGAGGCATATAGACTAGCCAACTTTATAAGTGGTAGCAATGGCGGAGCTACTTTGCAAAATCATAATGGGACAGCAATCACTACTTTGGAAAGCAAACATTTCACAACATCACAAAATATATATGATTTGAATCTATATCAAGCTGGTGGTGAGAATGTAATGTCTATTACGGTAGCAGCGAATAAATCTATAGGCTCAATTGCATCTATAGAGGTCTCATCTAGTATGAATGCACAAGTGGTAAGAACGCATAGTGTGCTTGATAGCGTATTTGATTCTATAGCTACAGGTGAGATGGGTAATGTCCCTTATCCTAGAGAAAATTACTACTCGGCTGTATATACAAGAGGAGTTAAACTAGCAGCAGCGGTGCAACCTCAAGCACAACAACTACAAGAGCTAGAAAAACTCAATACAACTACAGATGTAAACACTAATTCCATAGATGCAATAGCAATGCAAGAAGTGCGAAATCAAAATAAAAGAACATCATGGCTAGGATTTATTACTCCATATTATTCAACATCTAGTATTTCTCCTAGTGGGTTTAGTGCGACTACTTCTTCATCTTATGGATTTGTGGGTGGTGCTGCTGGTAGTTTTAGTAATGGTGCATTACTTGGATTTCATATAGGTGTAGAAGGACAAACAACAGGTAGACAAGGTGCTGAAATGCGAACCAAAGGTGTTAGCACTATGATAGGTATTTACACCAAAATACCTTTTACACAAATTAGTATGAAAAGTCTTGCTTTAGTGCCATTTACAAAAATTTCTCTTAATGGTATGGTAGCATTTAATAATTATTCTCTAACCCCAATAGCTGATATTACAAGAGATGCAGATGGTGTTGTAGGTGGATTTAGTGGTAGTGCAACTATAGGACTTGATATGCCTACTAACTTTGGATATTTTACACCTGAAATAGGTATTATGCAGCAGTTTGTAGCAATGCCTGAGTTATCATATCTAAACTTTAATACATCATCAAATAACCAAATAATAAAAGCGACAAATATTACTCCACTATATGTCTTAGGTCAATTGCGTTATACAAAAGAAATTAGTGTGGGAAATATAGGAATCTATCCAACAATTAAAGGGGGTGTAAGATATGCTGTTTATGGCAGTGAGTTTAATAACACTATAACATTAACAAGCGTAGCAACAAATAACATATATTCGGCTACAAATACAATTGATGCGTTAGTGGGAGTAGCAGAAGTGGGCTTAGGTGTTAAGATAGCTGGGAATGCTACTATTGGTCTAGGTTATTTGGGTGAGTTTAGTGCGAGCATTCAAACTCACAATATACATCTAAAAGCAGGAATGCAGTTTTAGATTCAAATAATCTATAGAATCTTGTGTAAGATATTTCCATAACATATAAAATAAGTCTTAAGATAACCAAATCTTAAACCTTATATACTAAAATTCTACAATTTTTGCCGATTTATGCTATAAAATTTACACTTTCAATAAGGAGATTGTTATGGAAACAGGAAGTTCACAAGCACTGCAAAATCAGCTAATCGCCCTAATCACAAACACTAGCAATCCACAGGCGCAAAATGCCAACGTGCAAGGCAGACTCGCCACTCAAAATATGTCCGCTGGTGCGCGTCAAGAGGCACAAAACGAGGCGATGAAAATGGAGGATAGGAAGCTGCACGAGGAGATGATAAAGCTAAGCAAAAAGTTGCAGGCTGAGATGGAAAAGGCTAGCACGAATATCAATTTTAGCTACAATGACGAGATAAAAGCGTTGGTTGTAACCGTGCGTGAGGCGACAGGACAGCGCGTTATACGCGAGATTCCAAGCCGTGAGGCGATTGAACTAATCCGCAAAATGCGCGATATGGTTGGCAACATTTTTGACCAGCGCGTGTAGTCTATCATTAAACTCTTTTAGCTTCTTGGAATCTTTAAAAGATTCTATAACTTATCAAACTCAATTTCTATGTTTTCTAAAAATATAAAATCTTGAATACAAATATGTGTGCATAATGTATATTCTAAGATTCTATCAGTATTAAAATCTTTAATGTTTATATCAAAAACTTTTACGTTATGTAACAATAAAGTGTTATTAAAATATAAATTATTATGTTGCAAGGAAATATTAAAACTGCTTGTTTGCAAAGAAAAATCCATAAACTTATCATTATTTTTCGCACTTAAAAATAGCTTGTCATAGCCTTGCCAAGATAGCGTATTGTTACCTATTTTTATAGAATCTGCTTTTGCATAACTTAGCATTTTGTTAATAAAAAGCTCTGTTTCATAAAGACTAGAATTTTTTAATAAAAATTTTTGAATACTAACATCCTGCCTCTTAAGATTTGTGATACTATATAACGCACCAACTCCAAAAATCCCCAAAATAATCAAACAAAATAAAATTTCTAAAAGGCTAAAAGATTTAGAATGTTTCATAATAATACTTTGTAATATAGAATCTTAGATTCTATCCACAAGTTTGCTTACAAATTGTGCGCTGGTTTTAGCGCTAGATTCTAAGAATTTATCAAAGCTTACACTAGCTTCTCCATCTGCGCTATCACTAATTGAGCGGAATATGCAAAATGGCACTTTAAAGTTATAGCACACACAAGCCACTGCCGCGCCTTCCATTTCTACGGCGATTGCTTTAAACTCATGTGCTATAGAATCTTTCACTTCCTTAGATGCGATAAACTGGTCGCCACTAGCCACTATGCCCTTTTTAATTGATAAGCCCATCTCACTAGCGACATCACAAGCCAAAGAGCAAAGTCCCACATCGCTATCATAAAAAAGCTGCCCTTCAGGTATAAAGCCCTTTGCATGACCAAATGCGGTAATATCCACATCATGCTGCACTAAACGCGTTGCCAAAAGCAAGTCGCCGACCTTTAAATCACTTGAAATACCCCCCGCCACACCGCTAAAAATAATGCACTCCACGCCAAAATGTAATATCATCGTAGTCGCGGTAATTGCCGCATGGACTTTGCCTATTTTGCTATATGCGATTATTAGAATCTTCTCGCTATATTCGACTTTATAAAAGGTATTGCCCCCTAGCTCAATTCTATCAAAATTGCCAAAAATCTCTAGTAGTGGCGTGATTTCTTCATTCATCGCGCCCATTATGCCAATTGTTTTCATTTGCACCCTTAAACTTAAAATAAATCGATATTATACTATAATTGCTTTTTACTTTTAAGGAGAGAAAAGTGAAAGAATTGAAATATTATGTGGGCGAGTATGTTAGCCTTTTTATCGTGAAAAAAATGCCGCAGGGCTTGTATTTATCGCAGTCTATGGATAGTAAAGAGAGTGTTTTACTGCCAAATGCTTATGTCTTAGATTCTATGCAAATAGGCGAAAGTGTGCAGGTTTTTATCTACACAGATAGTGAAGATAGGCTAGTTGCCACGACTTTAAAGCCGCTAATAAAGCTAGACCAAGTAGCACTTTTAGAGATAAAATCTATTAGCAAAGATGGGCTATTTTTGGATATAGGACTGCCAAAAGATGTCTTTATGCCATTAAAATCAAAGCTAAAAAATGTAAGTGAAAATAAAGAATTTATACGCAAAATCGCAAGTGGGGAAAGGTTAGAATCTAGTGAGCTAAAGGGCGCTCCGCGATATAAAGTTGGCGAAAAAATTGTAGCGCGACTTAGCCGAGATAAACAATTTCGCTTGATTGCAAAAAATGATATAGCGCGATTTGTCAAAAAGTGTAAAAGTCAAAATATGCTACATAAACGCGCTTTAGCTTTAATTTATGCAGAATCTAAGCTAGGCTACTCTTGTATTGTCTTGCCACAGCAATATAGTGGGCTAATTTATCACAGGGATTTTACGCACAATTTGCATATTGATATGGAATTATTTGTAAAAATTGTAAAAATTAGAGACGATGGGAATCTAGATATTATGCCCGAGCGAAACCGCGCTGCGCTCTTAGATTCTATAAAAAGCTTAAGCAAAAATGGTGAGTATTTTGTAGCAAATGCTACAAATGCTATTAAGCTAGGGATGAGCAAAGCAAGGCTTGATAAAGAAATAAAGATTCTAATGGAGAGCAAGAAAATATATTATGTGGAAAACAAGGGCTACGCGTTTGGTAGTTTTGGCAGCGCGTTTAAAAAAGATTCTAAAAAAGCATATAAAATTATCAAAACACAGAATCTAGATTCTAAAAAAGACTTTAAAGATTCTAAAAAGCCCTTTAAAAAGGACTTTAAGCCACGTTCTAAGTTTAATAACAAGACAAATTTCAACAAATATCACAATCAAGATTCTAAAGATTTTAAGGCAAAACACAAATATAAATAAAGATTTTTGTTAGAATCTATTTTTTAGAATCTATTTTAAGGAAACAAGTGAAAATTTATAACAACTTCTGCTCTTACCTATTTTTCGCACTTTTAGTCTTTAACGCATTAGCACTTTTAAGCTCTGAGTTTTCGCACACTTTCTCGCAGGTTTTTATGCTTTTAAGCCATGATGGACGCATTTTTAATCTTTTTTCGCTTATTTTTGTGTTTGTGTGCGTGTGTTTTGTGTGTTATAGTTTGATAACTTTTTATAAGACAATTAATCGAAGTGTTGTAGATTCTATATCTTTTATCACAACGCTTTGTTTTATCGTTTTGATGATACTTGTTTTTTTATTTTTTTATTTATGGAATGATTTTTTTCATCCAGATTTAAGCCAAGATTCTATAAAAAACTATACTTTTTTGGAATATCTTAGAACTACTAATTTTTTGCTTACACTAGGTTGTGGGGTATTTTTGTGTATTTGCCCTTTGAGCTATTATATTTTATCGCTTAGCTTAAGCGTGCAAAACCCTTATGCACGCGTCTTTTTAATCTTAAAACCAGACATAAACACAGCCATTTTTACCCTAGCGGCACTCTCTTGCCATCCATTTTTTTCTAATATTGTTAGCAAGTATGTGGATTTAAGCTTGTTGTTTATCGGGGCGATTTTGCTACTTAGGTCATTAATGCTAGATTCTAAAGCTTTTAGATTCTATGAATACGCAAATATGATATTTTTATCTCTAATAATTCTATGTTTTATAGCTTGCAGCGAAAGTATGTTACGAAGCAACTTTTACAACGCCCAAACAACCCTTTTTACCCTAGCCCTACTTTCTTGGTGCAAGCAATGGACGTTAAATCTACATGGCGTGAAAATGGAAATATAAATTATTCATTTCTTATAAAACTTCCAAAATCTACTTTTGTATTGTAAAATAATCTTTCAAAAACTTTAAGGACAAGCCCTTGCAAAATAAACAATCAAAAATCACATTTGGCATAATTTTTGTGCTTGTAATTTTATCAATGATTATGCTTTATTACTCGTATTTATTCAATATGTTAGTAGCGTTCCTGCTTTGCGTTAGCACATTTTGGATAAAGATTCTAATACAAAGGGCGGTAAAAAGCAGCTTCCTAGCCTCACTTTTAGCCGTGCTTTTAATGATTGTGCTTGTATTTTTGCCCTTGCTTTTTATCTTTTACCGTGCATTTATGAGCATTTCTAGCTTTAGCTATGATAGCCTTTTGGGCTATTTTAACAAGCTAAAAGCCTTTATAGAGAGCATTTTCTCGCACCTGCCACTCCTTGAAAAGCAAATGCCACAAATGCTAGATTCCATATCTTTTTCGCAAATTAGCAGCTATATTTTGAAATTCACCACGACAATCGGGGAAAGCGGACTAAGGGTCGTTATCGATGTTTGCGTGATAGTTGTTTTTTTATTTGTGTTTTTTTACTGGGGCGATTTTTTTTATAGCTATGTGAAACGCCTTTTGCCATTCAAAAAAGAAAATATCGAAGAAGTCGTGCGTGAAGTAAGCGGGACCTTGCGTGTCGTGCTGCTTTCAACCTTTTTGAATGTGGTGATGCAAGGCTCTGCCTTTGGCATTGCGGCGTATATTTTGGGCTTTGATGGCATTTTGCTTGGCATTAGCTATGGGATTTGCTCGATGATACCGATTGTGGGCGGGACGCTTGTGTGGATACCTGTGTGCGTGGTGCTGGTGTTTCAAGAGCGCATTGAATCTGCGATTGTGCTTGGGCTTTATAGTGCCGTGTTTATCGGCTTTGTGATTGATAATATCATTAAGCCCTACATTATAGGAATCGTCAATCGCCGCGTGTTATCTAAGCCGCTAAATATCAATGAGCTAATCATTTTCTTCGCGACTTTGGCTGGATTGTCCGCGTTTGGCTTTTGGGGGATAATCATAGGACCTGCGATAACCGCGCTATTTATCGCTATGCTGCAAATGTATGAACGCGACTTTTTGGTGAAAGAAAATGGGTAAATATTTTAAATTTACTACTAGGATTTATTATGGATAAACAGATTAAAAATATTTTTTGGGATTTTGATGGCGTGATTTTAGATAGTCAAAAAATACGCATTTATGGCTTTAGAGAGATTTTTAAGGAATATGATAAAAGATTGGTAGATAAACTTATTGAATATCACATAAATAATGGTGGCCTATCTCGTTTTAATAAAATAACATATTTTTTTAATGATATTTTAGGGGAAGAAATTAGTAAAGAAAAGGTAGAAAATTACGCAGATGAATTTAGCAAAATAATGCGAAAAGAGCTTACAAATAAAGAATACTTAATAAACGATAGCTTAACTTTTATACAAAATAATTACAAAAAATATAATTTTCATATTTTATCGGGTAGCGAAGAAAATGAATTAAAATTTTTGTGTGATACACTTGAGATTAGCAAATATTTTTTATCTATACATGGTTCTCCCACACCAAAAGTTATACTTATGCAAAATCTATTAAACTCACAACAATATAATCCAAATGAGTGTGTAATGATAGGTGATAGCATACATGATTATAACGCTGCTAAAGCTAATAATGTAGATTTTTATGGCTATAATAATATTCAACTAAAAGATGTTTCGAAAGTTTATGTTGTTAGTTTTTATTAGAATTATAGGTTGCTGTATGAGAAAAATTATATTTTTTTGTGTATTTAGTGTTATTGTATTTGCAGATTCTGTTGATAATATGATGGTTCAGGATTTAAAAGATTCTAAAAGCATGGAATCTACATCACAAACTACGCAAGATTCTAAAGCTAACGATATAGATTCTAATGTAGAAACATTAGAATCTGATGTAACAAATCTTGAAAACAAAATACAAAATCTTAGAACAAACAAAAACAATTCTTTGAAATGGTTTATAGGCGGATATATAGGAACATATTATAATGCAAGATATAATAATGCACAAGCACAAATTTTAAATCTTTCTTTTGTGGGTGGTATTTTTTATAATGTTAGAATTAATCACGGATTACGTGGATATGCCTTTGCATCGTATAATACAATAATTAAAACACAAATTTTTTCTGCTGGCGTAGGAGCTGATTATTTTTATGATTTTAAGAGTGGCTTTAAGGTATTTGGTGGTGCTTATGCAGATTTTCCATTTAGCACTATAAGCACAAGCTTGGCAATATATGGTGGTGTAGGTGGTTTTCTTGCTAACAATCATCATATAGAACTACGTATAGGTTATCCTTTAATGCAAGATTCTAATCTTAGTAAATCAGTAATTATAGGTGTTATGTATCAATATCTATTTGGTAAATAGCTATTCTATCTCTTTTATTTGTGAATAAGATTGTATATATGTGTAGATTGCAGAGATTTCTTGGGTGGTTAGATAATATTTTGGCATTATGCTTTTAGAAGTATTGATTGCTAATTCAAATCTTTCTTTTGATAAAGAAGTAATATTTGGAGCTTTTAATTCAACTTCTTTTTCCATTTTGATATATTTTGCAATAACTTCACCTTGTCCATATTCGCCATGGCAACTTTTGCAACTAATACCGCGTGGATTTTCATATAAATATTTACCATACTCATTTGCGGTAATAAAATCATATTCACTTATTATAGAATCTTTGTTGATTGCCTGGTTTTCTTGTCTATTATCACTTTGTAAATATTGAAATATACCTAATAATATTAATGTTATCGCTAGTTGTTTTTTCATTTTTAGCCTCAAAGAATTAAATAAGGATAGAATTATAGCAGTATAAAAACAAATTAGATTCTATAGAATATAATTTCTAAACTCACATTACCCATTCATCCACTTGTTCATCTAGTGTTAAAATTTCTTTTGGTAAATTTTATCCAACTATCATTTGAAGTTCTTTTAAATACTAATTTGTGCTTTCTTATTAAAACAAATGTTTAAAGATATAAGCCAAGTCATTTTGCAAATCACATTAGGTAACTTGAGTAAAATTATTATAACTTAACTCAAAAGTTTTTAAATTTTTTAATTCCACCATACTTTATGGCAGACTAGTCAATTTATTATTTTTCACATCTATGTTTTCCAAACGATTTAAATGCAAAATTTCACTTTACAATTTTCCTAACCCAACTTGCCGCCCTTTTTTAAAAGCAGTTTGCTTTTTGCCTTAAAAATTCTTAGTTAAAAAGGGGGAATCTTAAAGGTTAAAAGTTAGAATTTTGTTTTTAGATTCTATATTTTTGTTTTAACGTGGGAAAAGAAGTAAGTTATGGCGATGATTAGTAGTAAAAATGCAAGGTTTTTGGCGATTAAATCTGCGTTTAATAATATTGATTTGCCCCAAGATTCTATCACTATTGAAGGGAACTGGGATAGCTTTGTAAAACAGGGCTACATTAATGCCTTAAGTTCGCAAATTAGCAAGCAAGCCACCCTAAATCATTCAATGACTAAGATTTATAAAGAGCTTGATTTTGAGATAGAATCTAGTTTTGAAACTACGCAAGATTCTAAGGATTTAGCGAATCTAGATTCTATAAATACAGAATCTAACTTGCAAAATTTCAAAGATTCTATAAAAGATTCTACAAATAATCAAAATTCGCAGGCTCAAAATTCCCTTGCATTTCAAAGTCCCACCCATTCCCGCCCACTTAAAACAAAAGAGAATTTTGAGCCTGCAAATTTTGCCACGCACATAGATTCTAACGAAATACAGAATCTAGATTTTAAAAATCAAGAAAATTCGCCACTTGAAAATGCTTTAGATTCAAAGTCCCACCCATTCCCACCAACAAAGCATTTTCAAGCGGCGAATTTAAACACACAAGATTCTAAAAACGACAAGTCACTAGAATCTAACATGCAAAATCTAGATTCCAAAACCGCAACAATAAACGACAAGCCCCTAGAATCTTCCCTAAAAAAAGCCCTGCAAAATAGCATAAATCTCGACTTTAAAACACATAAAATAACCCAAGAAAACTACATAAATATCATTTTTAAAAACGCAAAAGTTGGCATAAATTTTATGTTTCTACTAAAAGATTTCTTAGAATCTAATAATTTTAAAAATGTAAATATCTACACAGATTCGCTAAGTATTATCACGCTCACGCCCTATCTAAATAGCGAAAATTACACGCTTTTTTGCAATGATTTTTTACTAACGCATAAAAATATAGAATCTAAAATCCCCCCAAAAATCATTCTTAAAAAACCGCGCCCAGCAAAGCTTTTCTTAGAATACACCGGAAAGTGGGCGTATAATTTCTACCAAAATGCGATTGCTTTTTTTAACTTTATGGGAATGTTCTTGTATTTTTTCGCCCACACAATCCTTAAACCTAGCAATTTTAAGTTTAAATCGCTAATGTATCATCTCTACGAGCAAGGCTTCAAAGCTCTGCCTGTGAGCCTTGGCGTGACATTTATTGTCGGCTATGCGATTACCTTGCAGGGCGCGTATCAGCTAGATTCTATGGGCGTGCCGATAATGAGCGTGGATACCACTGCCAAACTCGCCCTAAGAGAGATGGGTCCTTTTATCCTTGCTTTAGTAATCGCTGGACGCAGTGCGTCTAGTTTTACCGCTGAGCTAGGTTCTATGCGGCTAACCGAAGAGCTATCCGCTATGCAGGCTATGAATCTAAATATTTTTTAT
The DNA here is from genome assembly GCF_000762875.2 of Helicobacter saguini. Lineage (GTDB taxonomy): Bacteria > Campylobacterota > Campylobacteria > Campylobacterales > Helicobacteraceae > Helicobacter_A > Helicobacter_A saguini. The sequence goes on along the minus strand of NZ_JRMP02000023.1, from coordinate 25,844 downwards.
TTTCTAATCATTCCTAGAATCTTAGCCCTAATTATTGTTATGCCCTTAATGGTATTTGCCGCTGATGCCGTTAGTTTGCTAGGTGGGATGATAGCGATAAAATATAGTATAAATATCGGCTTTGAAGCGTATTTAGAAAGATTCTATGAAACCGTAAGCCTTACGCATTTTTGGATAGGCGTGGTAAAAGCGCCCTTTTTTGGTGCGATTGTAGGCTTAGTTGGCTGCTTTCGTGGCTTAGAGTGCAAGGGCGATACGCAAAGCATAGGTCGCATGACCACGATTAGCGTAGTCAATGCAATCTTTTGGATAATTATGGCAAATGCAATCTTTTCTTTTATATTTACAAGGTATAATTTATAGAATCTTAAGGAGCGTAAAATGTGGAAAAAACTTATCGGCATTATAGGTGCGGCAATTAGCGCGTATTTACTTAAAAAATATTTTGATTCTAAAAAGAATCAGGATTTTTCTAATATGAGTGCGAGTGAGAAAAGCGAAGTAGAAAAGTATTTTGATAGCTTAAAAGTGGGAATCAATCTAATTATTTATGGTAATAATGGCGTGGGAAAAACTGCGTTAATTTCGCGACTGCAAGGTAGTAGCGTGGATAGAACTCACACTCCTACAAGTGAAATCACAAAGACGCTTATTTATGCAGGTGGGCTTGGCGGCTATCCTTTTGGCTATCCTTTTGGCAGTAAGGGCGGCGGCTGGGGCGGCACATCTGGCGTTATAACTATGCCACCACCATCAAGATATGCAATCGAAATCCCGCAAAAAGATAAAGAAATAATCGATGAGATTTTGCAATCTAGTAGCACTTTGTGTTATGTTTTTAACGCGTCTGCTTATAATTTTAGTAGTATCGCCCTTGATTTAGGCTATTTGGCAAATCTAGCAAAGGCAAAGGGCGCAAATTTTCGTGTGCTAGGCACTTTTGGCAATTCTATTGACGTGGCAAAAAAAGATTCTATCTTGCAAGAAATCAAGGCAAGTTTAGAATCTATTTTTGAAAAAGATGAATGCGAAATTTACGCAGATTCCCCCCTCCCTTGCGGAGGGGGGCTAGGGGGGTGGGTAGAAAAACCCAAAGAAAATACAGAATCTAAAGAAAATATAGAATCTAAAGAGACTAACTCCCCCTCCCTTGCGGAGGGGGCTGGGGGGTGGGTCAATTCCACGTCAAATAACCAAGAAAATACAGAATCTAGCAACCAAGATTCTAAAGATTCTAACACCAAAGAAAACCGCGCCCCATTCCCAAAAAACAAAAACACCAAGTGCAAAATCGCCATTTTCGAGCTTTTAGAATCTAGCTACAACAAAGACGAGACAACAAACGCAAAACTGCTAAAAGGCAAATTACAAGACTTTTTAGACTTTGGTCCGCCACTACCACGTTCGCCTTTCCCTATATTCGTAGGCTAGATTCTAAAAGATTCCAAAGGATAAATATGCAAGCAGATTCTATAAAAGGACACCAAAAGCTTTTTATAATCGGCAATAAAGGCGTAGGTAAAAGTGCGTTAATTAGCCACCTTTTAGGGCGAAATATCAAGCCTGCAAAAGTGCAAATCACGCTTTTCCAAAGGGAGCAAAAATGGCATGCTGGCATTATACGCGATTATTACTTAGTAAAGCTAGGGCTGAAAGAAAGCGACTTTTTGCAAAGCGTAAGCGAGAGTGATGATAAAGTGTGCTATGTGTTTAACGCGGCTAAGTATGATTTTAACGAAATTATGAAAGATTTAGAATCTATAGTAAATTTAGCTAAGGCTAAAGGCTTAAAACTTCGTGTATTAGGCACTTTTGGCTCTTTTTTAGATTTAACAAAAAAAGATTCTATCTTGCAAGAAATCAAAACTTTTTTAGAATCTATTTTAGGCAAAAACACCTGCGAAATTTACGCAGATTCCCCCCTCCCTTGCGGAGGGGGGTTAGGGGGGTGGGTCAATTCTACGTCAAATAACCACGAAACCATAGAATCTACCAACACAAATTCCAAAGATTCTAACAACATAGAATCTAAACCCAACAACCAAAACGCCCCATACTCATTTAAAGACAAAAACACAAAACTCGCCATTTTCGAACTTATAGAATCTAGCTACAACAAAGACGAAGCAACAAACGCAAAACTACTAAAAGAAAAACTAAAAGATTTCCTAAACTTCGGCCCTCCACCCCCTAACTACCTTGCCATCGGCTAACTATCTCCTGCCATCCATCCTAGCTTTAAGATTGCGGAAGTTATCACATCCATTATGTAACCCTGCCTCACACGCTAGAGAATACATTTCTAAAGCCTGACCTGGATTTTGCGTTATGCCTCTCCCTTGCTCATACAAAACGCCTAAATTGTTACAACTACTAGCCACGCCACCGATACAAGCGGTATTAAAATACTGCGCTGCCAAGCCATAGTTACGCGGTGCGCCCTCAATGCCCTGTGCGTATATCCAGCCTAAATTCGCACAGCCAACCACATCTCCTGCGTTACACGCGACATAGTTCATATCCACAGGGCTCATATTTGGATTGCCGATACCATAGACCGCACTAGCGTTATTTAGCAGCCCTAGATTGTAGCAGCCAAGTTGGCTACCAGCGTCACAGGCAAAGCGATAGTATTGTATCGCCTTATTTAAATCTTTTGGCACGCCAGAGCCATTTGCGTAAGCCCAGCCGATATTATTACACGCATCAATGTCGCCTCCAGCGCATCCGGTCATATACATTTCAGCCGCTTTTTGCTTATTATTCCCCATATTTGGCGCCTCATCATATATCATGCCAAGGTTCGCACACGCGGTAGGGTCACCACCAGCGCAACCTTTTTGATAGTATTTTATCGCCTTTTGCGTATCGCTTTGCACGCCAGCGCCATACATAAACATCACGCCCACGCCAAAGCAGCCAGCAGGATTGCCCTGGTCGCACGCGGTATTAAACATACTTAGCGCACTTTTAAAGTCGCCCTTTCTAGCGGCTTCCACACCTGCATTTAGATTTGCCGCACTACTTTTTGGGTCGGCTACGGCATTCTCTGTTGGGTCATTATCTGGCTTTGGAAAGTTATAGCTGGGGGCTACAACATTCACATTATTAGGACTATAAGGCATCGGCGGAATGCGTGGCGCGTAAGTAATCGCCACATCCGGCGGCGGCATAGGCGCTAACTGCGGACGAGAGCTAAAGTCATCATACCACAAGCCGCCGTTATTTGCCGGTGGGTTAGGATTTGGCGCGCCTTGATTGCTACCGCCGCCTTGATTGCCCCCTTGCGAATTATTATTGCCAGGCGGTGGCGGAGCAGGATTATAGGCTGGCGGACCATACTGCGGATAGCTAGGCAAGACCTGCGGATAGTAGTATCGCTCATAACTTCGCGGGTCATAAGGGTCATAATATCGCTCATAGTTTCGTGGGTCATAAGGGTCGTAACGTTGCGGTCCATAGCTTGGGTAGTAGCCGGGAGCTGGTGGCTGATAGTAGCCATCATTGTAGTAGCGTCCGTCATAGTAGCGTGGGTCGCGTAAGTCATAGCCGCCATTTGGTGGGACATTTGTGACAGGACCGCGTGCTAGATTTTGTGAATCTTGTGGCTGGTCATCGGCGGCAAATGCGGTGTTTGTAACGCCTACGATACATAAAAGCGTGGAAAACGCAAGTGAAAATATCCTTTTTTCCATATCCTTAAATCCTTTGCTTCGTAATTTAGCCTTAATTTTTAGAATCTTACTACATTTTTTTTAAGTCTTTGGTTTTTCTGTAATTTTGTTTTTAGATTCTATGATTATTTTGGAATCTAGATTCTAAAAAGCCACGTAGATTCTATATCTTGACAAAACTTTATATAATTTAAGCAAAACATATTCCTACAAATTTCGCATTATTATAACATTTCTTTATTAGAATCTTAATCGATTTGTTTTTGACATTTTAGATTGCTTAACTTTCTTAAACAATTTAATTAATTTTATGGTTAGATTCTACAAAAAGATTCTATACTTTTATAAATGTTATGTGATTTAGAATTTTAAAGGGTTGAAAGTTGAGAGTTTTGGTGCTAGGAATTGGGAATATTTTATTTGGCGATGAGGGAATTGGCGTGCATTTGTGTAATTTTTTGAAGGTGAATTATGAGTTTCATTCACTTGATTTTATAGAATCTAAAAAAGAAAAAAACACTATCGAGTTTATCGATGGCGGCACGCTTGCAAATATGCTAATCCCATTAATCATCGAATATGATAATGTGCTGATTTTGGACTGCGTAAGTGTCGATAATGCCGCTGTTGGCGAGGTTTATAGCTTTAGCTTTGATAAGATTCCAAGCTGCATTACTTGGGCTGGGAGTGCGCATGAGGTCGAGATGCTCCAAACGCTGCATTTAACGCGCCTTATGGGCGATTTGCCAAGCGTGCAAATTATTGGCATTGTGCCTGAAGTTATCGGCGAAGATACGGCATTTACTTTGAGTAATTCGCTACTTAAAGGTGCTATAACGATGCAAAATGCCGCGCTAAAATACATAGAATCTTTAGGCTTTAAAATCACACAAAAAAACAACATTCCCTTGCAAGAAATTGCAAATAATTCGTATCGTGGATTCTAAAGACAATAGAAAGGAAATATATGAGCATAGTTATACGCAATAAAAAGGCACATCATGATTATTTTATCTTAGAGCAGCTCGAGGCTGGGCTGGTACTTGCTGGTAGCGAGGTAAAAAGCCTTAGGAGGGGCAAGGCGAATTTGAAAGATAGTTTTGTAAGAATTGTGAATGCTGAAGCCTTTGTATTTGGGATGCACATAAGCTTTCTTAGCACGACAAATCCGCATTATAAGCCTGATGAAAAGCGCGCGCGAAAGTTGCTTTTGCATAGAAAGCAAATTGATAAACTTTTTGGGCAGGTTAGTCAAAAGGGCTTAAGTATTGTGCCGCTACAGGTGCATTTTAATAAAAAGGGCTATGCTAAAATGATAATTGCTTTAGCTAAAGGTAAAAAGGAGTTTGACAAACGCGAAACTATCAAAAAACGCGAACTAGATAAAGAGGCAAACGCCGCGATAAAGAAGTATAAATAAAGATATTACTTTGGAATCTAAAGTCATTTTTTACTACAACTTTCCAAAACTTTCCATTACTAAATTTCAAATTCCGTATTTTTTAAGATATAATCTTGCTTTATTCATAATCACTAAAAATTAGAACTAGATTCTAAAAAGGTAAGAAAATGTCAAACAACAACCAAGAAAAAAAAATAAATGGCTCTAGGATGCTAATTGAAGCCTTGCATTTAGAAGATGTCAAAGTGATTTTTGGCTATCCTGGGGGCGCTGTGCTAAATATTTATGATGAGATTTTTAAGCAAGATTACTTCCGCCACATCCTTGTGCGACATGAGCAAGCCGCCCTGCACGCCGCTGATGGCTATGCGCGCGCTAGTGGGAAAGTAGGCGTAGCTATCATTACAAGCGGTCCTGGCTTTACAAACGCGGTCACAGGCATTGCCACAGCCTTTACAGATTCTATCCCGCTAGTAGTCATAAGCGGTCAAGTTCCATTGCCACAAATAGGCACAGATAGCTTTCAAGAAATCGATGCGGTGGGCATTTCACGCCCCTGCACGAAGCATAATTACTTAGTGCAAAGCATAAAAGATTTACCGCGAATTATTAAAGAAGCCTTTTATATCGCGCGTAGCGGACGCCCCGGACCTGTGCTTGTTGATATTCCAAAGGATATTTCCGCGCAAATTGATTATTTTAATTACCCAAAGGCGATTTCCCTTGCGACTTACAAACCTACTATACGTGGGAACTTGCGGCAGATTAAAAAACTAGCGAATGTGATATTAGATTCTAAAAATCCGCTATTTTATATCGGTGGTGGCGCGGTAATTAGCGATAGCTTTGATGAAGTGCGTGAGCTGCTTAATCTAACGCAGATTCCTAGCGTTGAGACGCTTATGGCACGTGGCATAGCACAAGGCAGTGAAAACTTTCTAGGAATGCTAGGGATGCATGGCACTTATGCGGCGAATATGGCGGCTAGTGAGTGCGATTTGCTTATCTCGCTTGGGGCGCGATTTGATGATAGGGTGACAGGCAAGGTTAGCGAGTTTGCAAAATTTGCAAAAATCGCGCATATTGATATTGACCCTAGCTCTATCGGCAAGATTATTGAAGTGAATTACCCTATTGTAGGCGATTTAAAGCTTGTCTTGCAGGATTTAATAAATGAGCTGCGTGATAAGCCTTTAAGTGATTCAGTAGCTAGTGAGCGGCGTGCGTGGATTTCTAAGCTAAAAAAGTGGAGTGAAACTCATCCGCTAAAATATAAAGATTCTATAGAATCTAATGCCCTGCATATTAGTAAAAAGGAAGGGAAGTCCGTGAAGCCTTTGCTAAAGCCGCAGTGGGTGATTGAGCAAACAGGCAAGATTTTGGGTAGTCGCGCCGTGGTTAGCACTGATGTAGGGCAGCATCAAATGTGGGTAGCGCAATTCTATCCATTTAGCCAAAAGCGGCAATTTATCACAAGCGGTGGGCTAGGCACTATGGGATATGGACTGCCGGCAAATATCGGCGTGGCGGTGGCGTTAAGTGAAGCTAATTCCCCCACCCTTGCGGGGGATGCCACTTTTAGTTCCCCCACCCTTGCGGGGGGGGCTAGGGGGGGGGTAGAAAAAACCAACCATACCATAAACCAAAATGATAATTTAGATTCTATAAAAACACAGAATCTAGATTCTAAAAAACAAACAAATTTTACAAAAGCACAAGAACCCACCCCCCAACCCCCCCAAATATCAATATCAGGCAGGGAGGGGGGCTATAACCCTACCAAAGATTCTATAGAATCTAAGTCGCAAAATACTAAAAAAGATTCTAAAGATTCTATAGAATCTAACCAAAAAATCGCCCTTAGCTTTAGCGGTGATGGCGGCATTTTGATGAATATCCAAGAGCTAATGACTTGCGTTGAATCTAATATTAAAACCATAAACATTATCCTAAATAATGGCTATTTAGGAATGGTAAAGCAGTGGCAGGACTTTTTTTATGAAAAGCGTTTGAGCCACGTTGATTTAGCACAGCCAAATTTTACGCAACTTGCTAGTAGTTTTGGCGTTCTAGGACTTGAGGCACATACTAAAGAAGAGTTTATAAACGCACTGCAAACTGCGATAAATAGCCCTAAAACAAGCCTAATAAATGTCTGGGTGGATAGAGATGAAATCGTATTGCCGATGGTGCCAGGTGGCAACCCACTATACAAAATGATACTTGAATAGATTCTAAAGGTTATTAAAGAGATTAAAATGTGGCTTATTTTTGCGATTGGCTCGGCTATTTTTGCGGCACTTACTGCTATATTAGCAAAGATTGGCGTTGATGGTGTAAATTCTAGCTTGGCTACTGCTATCCGCACATTTGTCGTGCTTATTGTGTCGTGGTTTGTGGTGTTTGTGGTCGGCGCATTTGGAGAAATCAGCGAAATAAAGACTAAAAGCTGGGTGTTTTTGGTGTTATCTGGGCTTGCCACTGGGGCGTCATGGCTTTGCTATTTTAAGGCGTTAAATTTAGGAGAAGTCTCAAAAGTCGCCGTTGTCGATAAGCTAAGCGTTGTTATCACAATAATTTTTGCGGTTATTTTTTTAAATGAAAGTTTTAATCTAAAGACAATCATTGCTACCATTTTAATCACTTGCGGCGTGGTTTTAATGGCAATCTAGATTCTAAGTCTTATCTTTCCAAATATTGATTGTATTATTTTATATTACAAAAAGTTACATTTTGATAGATTTTTAAAAAATATCTTTAAAAGTTACATTTTTAAATGCAAATGAGAATAATTTTGTTACATTAAAAGAAGTTTCAAAATTTTAGTGAAGCTTAGTATTACAAAATGCTACATTTATATTTTTAAAATAGGAGTTTTTATGCACGCAGCACCGACAAAGGAGCAGGTTAAGGCTAGATTCTATAAATTTGTTACTTTTCGTAATAAATTTTGCGTTTGGCTATCTGTTGTGATTTTTGTGGCTTATTATGGTTTTATTGCTGGGATTGGCTTTTTCCCGCAGGTTTTGGGCTTTCGGCTTGGTCCTAGTGCGATAAGCCTTGGCATTCTTATGGGCGTCTCAATTATTGCGTTGTGTATCGTAAGCACAGGGCTTTACACGCTTTTTGCGAATAAATATTTTGACAAAGAGCAGGGCGAAATTATCGAAGAAATGGAAGACTTGAAAATGATAGAAGAGATGCAAAAATAAAGGATAAAAAATGAAAAACATTGAAAATAAGGAAGATTCTAAAGATATAGAATCTAAAAGCGTGAGATTGGATAAATTAGATTTTATAAAAAATAGATTCAATGAATCTATAGAATCTAGATTTTGCAAACCTGTAATAATTTTAGCGGCATTATCAACACAAATAGTTGCCGCCGCTGGACTAGACTTAGGTGACGTGCAAAAAGCCCCTGTTAATTACACCGCCATTTCTATGTTTTTATTCTTTGTCTTTGCTACTTTGGGTATCACATATTATTCTAGTAAGAAGTCAAAGTCTGCACAAGGATTCTATACTGCTGGGGGCAATATCACAGGGCTTCAAAATGGCTTTGCGATTGCTGGAGATTTTATGAGTGCCTCTAGCTTTTTAGGTATGGTAGCGCTTGTGTTTGCTATCGGCTTTGATGGGCTAATTTATGCAATCGGCGGCATTGTAGGATGGCCTATCGTGTTATTTTTAATCGCTGAGAAGTTTCGCAATTTAGGTAAATACACATTTGCAGATATTATCGCCTATCGTTTAGAATCTAGGAAAGTGCGCACCATCTCGGCAATCTCGGCACTTTGCGTCATCACATTTTATCTAATCGCACAAATGGTAGGCGCTGGAGGGCTAATTCAGGTGCTTTTTGGCTTATCTTATGATACCGCTGTAATAATCGTTGGAATCTTAATGATTTGCTATGTCGCATTTGGTGGAATGCACGCTACTACTTGGGTGCAAATTATTAAGGCTTGTTTGATGCTAGGTGGGGCTACATTTATGGCTTGTGTTATTATATATTTAAGCGGATTTGACCTTGCGTATTATTTTGGACGTGCTATAGAAAATCACGCAAAAGGAGAGGCGATAATGGCACCAGGCACATTTTTACCAGACCCTATTTCTGCTTTTTCACTAGCACTAGCTCTTATGTTTGGCACGGCTGGATTGCCACATATTTTAATGCGATTTTTTACCGTAAAAGATGCTAAAGAAGCTAGAAAGTCCGTATTTTACGCTACAGGATTAATAGGATATTTCTATATCTTAGTGTTTATTATAGCCTTTGGGGCTATTGCCTTTTTGATAGGTAATCCTGAGTTTGTAGATTCTAATGGTAAGTTTAATGTCGTGCCAAATATGGAGGCTATCGCTTTATCTAAAGTGCTAGGTGGAAATATGCTATATGGCTTTATGTCAGCGGTGGCATTTGCTACGATTTTAGCAGTCGTTGCTGGACTTGCAATATCTGGGGCTAGTGCGATTAGCCATGATTTATATGTGAATGTGATTAAAAAAGGCAAGTGCGAAGCAAAGCAAGAAATGCTTGTAACTCGCCTTGCTACTATATCAATAGGCATTTTGGCAATTATGCTAGGCATTGCATTTAAGGGACAAAATATCGCCTTTATGGTAGGACTAGCCTTTGCCATCGCTGCAAGTGTGAATTTTCCTATAATTTTACTTTGCATTTACTGGAAAAATTTGACTACAAATGGCGTGTTATATGGTGGCTTAATCGGCTTAGTGCTAGTAATGGTGTTAGTGCTACTTAGTGAATCTGTGTGGGTAGAAGTGCTAGGATTTGAAAAAGCTATTTTCCCATATAAACATCCAGCAATTTTTAGTATGCCTTTGTGCTTTTTGGCAATATATATTATCTCAAAACTAGATTCTAGCAAACGAGCTAAAATAGATAAAAGCGGCTTTAAAGCCCAAGATTTTAGAGCCCAAAGTGGTATAGGTATTAGCGAAGCGGTAGCTCACTAAAGCGATTATAGAATCTTAGATTCTGTATAATTTCTTAAAAATCTTATTTAAATAATATTACAGAAACTAGATTCTAAATTTAGTAATTTTTGTAGAATCTTATTCTAGATTCAGTAATTTTCATTATATATAGAATCTAAAATTTATAAACCCCAAGTTTTTACAATTTTACACACTCATATATATTTTTTAAAATAAAATTCATTTTTAGTTTTTTTAGTGTTAATTTGATTATAATGTAACTTGATGTGTAAATATTTTATACATTTTATAGAATCTACGCACATTAAATATTTTTAAAGGAAGACTATGAGCAAGAAAACGATGAAAGCCGCAGTGGTGAAAGAATGTGGCAAGCCATTAGTGATAGAAGAGCTAGAGATACCAAAGCCTAAACGTGGTGAGATTCTAGTCAAAATTGAGGCTTGTGGCGTGTGCCACACGGACTTACACGCGGTGGATGGCGACTGGCCTGTGAAACCTGCACCAAATATTATCCCAGGACATGAGGGCGTAGGTAGGATTGTGGAAGTAGGTGAAGGCGTTACGCACTTAAAAGTTGGTGATGCGGTGGGCATCCCTTGGCTATATAGCACGTGTGGGCATTGTGAAAAGTGCCTTGGCGGATGGGAGACCTTATGCAAAAATAAAGTGCGTGGTGGCTACACCGTCAATGGTGGATTTGCAGAATATGCAATCGGTGATGCTAACTATGTAGGCATTTTAGATAAGAATCTAACCCATCAGCAGCTTGTCGAAATCGCGCCGATTTTATGTGCGGGTGTGACGGTGTATAAAGGCTTAAAAATGACAGAGGCGCGTCCTGGTGAGTGGGTTACCATTTCTGGTATCGGCGGCTTAGGACATGTCGCCGTGCAATATGCCAAAGCGATGGGCTTAAGAGTAGCCGCTATTGATGTAGCTGATGAAAAGCTAGAGCTTGCTAAAAGTTATGGGGCTGAAGTGGTAGCAAATGCTAAAGAGCTAGGAGAGCAAGGAACGATTGATAAGATTGTAAAAGAGACAAAAGGCGGCACACACGGAGTGTTGGTCACTGCGGTGCATCCTGTGGCATTCAAACAAGCCTTAGCCGTGGTTAGAAGCGGTGGCACCGTTACGCTAAATGGCTTACCACCGGGTGATTTCCCTGTGAATATCTTTAATATGATTATTAATGGGACTACAATTCGTGGCTCTAGTGTCGGCACAAGGCTAGATTTACAAGAATCAATTGAGTTTGCCCAAACAGGTCGTGTAAAAGCCCACGTCCAACCTGCCAAGCTAGATTCTATCAATGAAATATTTGATGATATGCGAAAGGGTAAAATCAATGGTAGGATAGTGCTTGATATGGCGTTATAGTCGTAAAAAATGGGGGGTTAGATTCTATAAATTCTATTGAATCTAATAGAATCTATTGAAATAACTATGTTTTTGAAGCGAAAACATACTTATTTCAATATAAAAAGGAAAAATATGCAAAAGTTGAAAATTTTATTTTTAGGGGCTGGATATGCGAATATCTCGGCATTGAAAAGTATTAGGGCTGAGTATTTTGACAAGGCTGAAATCACACTTGTAAGTAAGCACAACTACCATTACCACACGGTTTTATTACACACAATCGCGGCTTGGGGAGAGAGCGTTAAAAATGTAAAATTCCCACTTGAGAAAATCTTAGATTCTAAGATTAAATTCTTGCAAGATAATGTCGTGGAACTAAGAGAAGATTCTGTAATGCTAGAGCAAAATGGCGAGTTAAAAGGCTATGATTATATCGTTAGTGGTTTGGGCTTTAGTAGCGAGAGTTTCGGTATTAAGGGTATTAGTGACTTTACGCTTAATATCCACTCTTACGAATCTGCCCTGAAAATACATGAGAAAATAAAGCAAAATATCTTGCGTTATAAAACAAGCAGTGATGAAAATGACTTGAAAATTATTGTGTGTGGCGGAGGCTTAACAGGCGTAGAATTTGCTAGTGAGTTAGCCCTAAGTGCCAAAGAAATTGCAGAATCTAATGCAATAGATTCTAAAAAAATCAAAATTTATATCATTGAGGCGATGCCTTCTATTTTGCCTATGTATAGCAAAGCCCTTGTGGCAAAGGCTTATAAGCGTTTAGAATCTTTGGGCGTGGAGGTGAAAAATAATGCGAAAATTTTGGAGTGCTTTGAAAATGGTATCAAAATCGCTGAATCTAGCGGGGAAAACACTTTAAATGCGAATAATATCATTTGGACTGCGGGGGTCAAAGGCAATGAAATCATCGCAAAAAGCAACTTTAAAAACGGGCGTAGCAAGGTCGAAGTCGGTGCGAATATGAAAAATATTGAGAATCTTTATCCAAAATATTTTTTTATCGGTGATAATTCGTGTCTAAAGGATGCACAAGGTGCGTTTTACCCGCCAACGGCGCAACTTAGCGTGCAAGAGGGCGTGGCGTTAGCGGGAAATATTATGAATCTAATTGATGGTAAAAATATAGAATCTAGCTTTGAATTTATCCCAAAAGCCTCCTTTTGTTCGCTAGGACGTGGCTATGCAATCGGCTATATTTACAACTTTCATTTTAGTGGTAAAATCGCTAGTTTCATCAAACACTTCATAGAATCTCGCTGGGTTAAAACGATATTGAAATAAGAGTTTAAATATTTAATTTTACGTAAATTTGTAATGAAGTAATACATGTTAGTGTATAATTTCAAATTTTTAAGGAGAAAATAAAAATGTTTAGAATATTTTTTAGTGTGTTTTTGTGTGTAAATATTATGTTTTGTGTCCCACAAAATATACAAGATGAATATGATGATATTTGTTGGAATTGCTATGACCCTAGCATTCCCATTCAAAATTTTTTGAATAGGAATAGAGAGATTCTAAAAAATTTATGCTTTAAAAATGATGTCAATGCCTGCATGATGATAGCAAATCTATATGCAAAAAGTGGCAATGATTTTGATGCACAAGATTATTGGCAAAAAGCTTGTAAGTTAGGTAACAAGGATGCTTGTCCTATGGTAGATTCAAAATAATATTTGAGAATTTTAAAGTGGTTAAATGAGAAGAAAAAATAACATGGAATCTAGTGAAATACCTAGTAATTTAAAACCTTATTACTTTGAAATCTTATTTAGTATGGATATTCAGCCTGGATATATAAATGAGATAATAAGTGAAATAATAAGTGGAGAAATTGCAAAGTATGACGAAGGTGTGGAATTTATCCAAAAAGATAAAATAGAGTTTAAATTAGATTCTAAAAATTTATAGAATCTAGATTCTATAAATCACATTTTAAAGTATTCCATATGTTTTTTGAGTGTGTCGCTTATTTGTTGCAGGTCATTTACGCTTTCATTTGCGTTATTTAGCGATTCGCTCGTGCTTATGCTTAAATCGCTTATGTGTTTTATATCTTGGGTAATACTTGCGATTGTGGCTTCTTGCTGGTTACTAGCCTCTGCTACTTCTTTTGCTTTGGTTAGTGAATCTTGGGCTTGGGCTTGTATATCATTTAGCAAACTTACGCAGTTTTGTATCATTTCTTGCCCTTGGCTAATTTGTGGGACCATCACTTCCATAGATTCTGCGCTAGATTCTATCCCGTGCTGTATTAGCTGCACCATTCGCGCGATTTCTGTCGTGCTATTTGCGGTGCGTTCTGCTAATTTTCGCACTTCATCAGCGACAACGGCAAAGCCACGTCCATGCTCTCCTGCTCTTGCCGCTTCTATTGCCGCATTCAGTGCTAATAAATTTGTTTGGTCAGCGATTTCAGCAATCAGGCTCGTTGAGTTGCTAATCTCTTGGCTTTGCTGCTGCAGACTGCGGATATTTGTCGCGGCTTCGTTGATTACTTCTGTGATTTTACTTACGCCTTCAGCCGTGCTATTTATCATTTCTACGCCTTTGTGGGAAAGCTCCACGCTTTTTTCTGTGTTTTCTTCGCTTAGTTTTGTAGCATTGCTTATTTCGCTTACCGCTTTGCTTACATCCTCGATTTTACTTGCGACTACTTTGCTACTTTCCATTTGCTCTTTTGCAGCCTTTTGGGCGATTTGCGAGACATTATAGACCTTGTGGGTAGAATCATAGATTTCACGAGATGAATTAACAATGGAGCGCACAATCTCCTTTAGCTTTGTTTGCATACTTGCGATTGAGTAAAGCATAGAATCTTTGTTACGATACTGCACATTTTCACTCAAATCGCCATTTGCAATCTTGCTAACGATAAGTGACGCAGTGTGCGGCTCGCCACCTAGCGAATTTAGCAGGCTTTTCACAATATAAATTGAAATGCTAACGCCTATCACAATGCTTAGCACAAGTAGCACTAGCAATAGAATCTTAAAGCTCTCCACAGACTCGCGTAAATGCTGCGTGGCGGCTTGATTTTTGGTCTCTTCTAAGTCGATAAATTTATTGATTTGAGCGAGCCATTCAGTAAAAAGGGGCGCGGCTTTTTGCAGATTTTCCATCGCTTTAGAATCATCACCGCCACTTTTTTTAATGCGGATAATCTCGTCAATAAAAGGCGTATTTTTTATGCGAATATCGCGTATAGCGTTATAAATCTGCGTTTCCGTGCTATCAAACATATTTTTGCTTATAAAAGTTTTTTCCATATTATCACGGGCTTCGTTGTAAAAGGCTTCAAGGCGTTGCATATCGGCAATTAGGGCGTTTAGGCGGCTTGTATCTTGTGATGGCGTAAGTATCACATCGCGAATATCTATGGAGCGGTCATGCACGCTGCCACGAAAATTGATTGCATATCGTTGTTTTAGCAGGTTTATATCATTTATCTCGCCCAAACTTTTGATAACATAATCGATTTTTAGTAAGCTAAAAAGTGTAATTACAAATGATAAAAGTAATAAGATTCCAAAGGCAAGACCTAAAGTCGTGCCAACTTTCATTTTGTTTTGTTGCATATTTTCTCCTTAATTATTTAGATTCTATAAACTTATTATTTTAACCTAAAATAGTTATATAGTTAACAATAAAATGGTTTTAAGTGGAAATTAAGGTAATTTTTGTTTAGGTTAGAAACTATCTAGTTTTTTATCATTAGTTTTAACAACAAGATAAATTAGATTCTAACCCTACCACTTTTCCCCAATGCCAATAAGTATGCAGCTTGTAAGGTATGGCGCGGCGCAATATGAGTAGGCTTTCGCGCCCACACCTAGCTCGTGCAATGCGGTATAGTAGCGTTGGGCGAATTTGAAATATCGCACTTGCGCCTTTTTCTCGCCTGCATCTTCACTCAAAACACCTCCCACACTTATGCCATCAAGGTCGTTATGCTCGCTAATTGACTTGATATAAAATTCGCTCAAAACGATATAAGTGCTTAGATTGTGGATGTCTTTTAGGCTTGCTTTGGCAAAATATGTGTGCGACATAACCTTTTTGCCATTAAATCGCACGAAGTTTTTTTCGAAAGATTGCTTATTGACTTGCCAATAGTAAGCCTCTAGTTTTTTTTCTTTTGCCTCCAAAACCTGCTTAGATTCTATATTTTTCCACGTTTTATAGCGATTATATTTTGGCTCATTTACATCCTCTGCGTATAAAACTTGCCACATAAAAATACCAAAAAACACGCATAAAAATAACTTTTTCATCACCTTAACCCTTTTTGGTATTTTAGCTAAAAAGTGTTATAGTAATTCATAGCCTTGGTTAGTTTAAAGCTTGTTTTAGAATCTTTAAGGCGTGAAATTTTAGAATCTAGATTCTATTCACTAAGCTTTATCCCGCGTTTCATATCGTCTAGATATTTGTCGTATAGATTGATATTTTCTTGCATTTTGGGTAACGCGTTGATTTTAAAGTTTTGCATATCATTCATCGCACTCAAAACATCGTTAAATGCGCCCTTTAGCTTATCCATATCAAGCATTGCACTTGCCGCACTTTGCTGGATTTGATTGCCTTGCTCTTTTAGTTTCGCGCCTGTGTGGGCGATTAAATCGCTAGTTTGCGCATTAATATCCTGCACCGCCTTTAGCACACGCTGCTGCTGCTCTAAGCCTTGCGCCGTAATGATTGCCACATTTAGCGCATTTAGCGTTACGCTTTTTGTCCTATCCACGCTATTTATCAGCTCTTTATTGTTGTTTATTAGCGTTTTTAGGGCGATTTCACCCTGCGTATGCACTAAGATTTGCTGCTGAAAATCCATTATTTTTTGCTTTAGCGGAAATAGAATCTTATTTTGCACTTCTTGCTTATTATCTGGTGTTAGCTCGATTCCTTCATAGCTTTGCACTGCCGTCACGCTCGGGACTACCGCTGTGCTAGTAGATTCAGTATTTGTCTCGCCCCATTGCGGCGTCTTAGAATCTACAGGCGACCCGCTCAAAACAGATTCTATATAATTATTCGCTTCTTGTGCGATTTCTAGCTTACTTTGCAGCTTTTTAGCAAGCTCTGCGTTGCGTTTTGCCTCGATATCAAGGGCGACATTATCGCGCTCTAGCACCTCTTTACTGCTATCAAGTTTGCGAATTATCTCGCTAATTAGCTCCTTATTATCATCAAATTTTTGGAAATATTTTTTCATCTTGCCTTTTGCCCCGCCAAAAAGCTTATCAAAAAATCCAACCTTAAAATTATTAGGATTTAGCTCATTTATGGTATTTTGCAGGCTGGTTAGCGCGTCAAAGACAGGCTTATCTCTGCCCTCCAAATTCGCTAGGTTGCCTCTCACCATCTCGCTAATTTGCATACTTTCAGCCTTTTCCTGCCTTGCAAACTTATCGACCATATCCCTATCGATGTTCCCTTTAGAAATGTTCTTACTTAGCTCGTCAATTAGGACATTTTTTTTATTTTCTTGCATTTTGTTATCCTTATTTTTGCTTTAAATCTTAGAATCTAAGCTTTGATTCTATCCTATTTTTGTGGATTCTAAAAATACATTTTATGCTAAAATTCCATTTACCAAATTTCAAAGTGGCAAAATGAGTGCGTTAAAAGTCTTTCAAATCACCTTGCCTGTGGCGTTTGCATACATTTTTTTAGGGATGGCTTTAGGGATTTTGGCATCCAGCAATGGCTTTTCGTTGTTGCAAAGCTTGGCGATTTCATTTTTTGTGTATTCTGGCTCTGCGGAGTTTTTGCTTATTTTTTTTATTGTGGCTGGGGAGTCTTTGCTAGGCATTTTTGTAACGCTTTTTTTGCTCTCTTTTAGGCATTTTTTTTATTCTTTAAGTTTATTGAGTGAAATTCGCGGCTTAAATTTCTTGCGACATTATGTTATTTTTGCTTTAAGTGATGAGAGTTTTGCGCTTCTTAGCACATATAAGGCTGAATTTTTTAGTATAAAAAGTTCTAAAAAACGAAGCTTTTTTTGTGCCTTATTATGCTTTTTAAATCAAAGCTATTGGCTTATCGGCGTGGCTTTGGGCTTTATTTTTCAGCAAAATGTAGCGTTTGATTATTCTGGCATTGAGTTTAGCTTAAATGCCCTTTTTATCGTCCTAGCGTGTGAAGCCTTTCGGCAAAATCCTAATAAGAAACTCCTTGCAATCGCCGCAATTATCGGGCTTTGTGGTTTTTTATTTATCCCAAAATCATATATGCTTTTTATTTGTCTAAGCATTTCTTTGGTGATTTTACTATTTTTTAAAAGGGGCAAAAATGTTTGATTCTAAATACTTTATTTTATGCGTATTTATGGGCTTTCTAGCGACTTATGGTAGTAGAATCTTGCCCTTTTTTTTATTTAAAAAATCAAGGGAAAATAGCCAAACTTTGTCATTTATACAAAAAAATATGCCACTTATGATTATGGTGATACTTGTATTTTACACGCTATTTAGTTATGATTTTTCTAACTCTAAAATACTTTATAGTTTCATATTTTGTAGTTTTTTAGCCTTAATATTACAGATTGTAAGCAAAAACGCCCTGCTTAGCATTTTTATTTCTGTGATTGTTTATATGATTTTTCTGCGATTTTTTTAGCTAAAATTATGCTTTTTTAAGGATTTTTATGCAAGAAATTAAAGACTTTTTTGTTAGTGTTTATGGTGGTGATTTTAGTTTAGAATCTACTTTAGAATCTAGCCAAAATGCCCTAAATACGCCCTTTTTAGATTCTATAAATTTGGATATTAAAGCAATTATTTTAAGTGTAAATGAGCAAAATTTTAGCACTTTTAGCAAAACTGATATTTTTAAAGAAATTATGAAAAATGTAATTTTAGATTCTAAAAATACTGAATCTAATAATTTAGATTCTATAAAAAATTTAGATTCTATCAAATTAGCGCAAAATTATATTTTAGAGCATATAAATGCGAGTGATTTAAAGGGTTTAAAGCCCTATATTACGCGGCTTAACGCGGTTGAGATTTTAGATAATGCAAGTAGTAAAGGGCTAATAAATTGCTTTAATAAATTAGCAAAAAGTTTAGAATCTAAGAATAAAAAGCAAGAAAAAGTTCTAAATTTAGTAGCTTTAAAAGAAGAGTTAGAATCTATTTATAAAAATTTGCTAACGCTAAATCTAGATTCTAAATTCTATGAAAATTTAGAAAAAATAAAAAATAATATGCAAAATAACAAGTTTTCAATCGGTATCACAGGCGTCCTTAGCGCTGGGAAAAGCACATTTTTAAACGCGCTTTTGGGTAGCGAAATTTTAGGCACATCCGCCATTCCAGAGACGGCAAATCTTACAATTTTGCGATATAGCCAAACTCAAAAGGCGCGCGTGCATTTTTGGAATACAAATGAGTGGCAGAGTTTATTAGAATCTAGCAAATATGATAAAAGTTTGAGCGCATTTGTGAAGCAAAGTGAGAATCTTTTTGGCGAGAAATTGAGAGAATATGTTACGAAAAGTAGCAGAATTATTGATATTGATTTAAAAGAGTTACCTATTTACACATCGGCGAATGACCCATCAAAATTGTGTAATTTGGTAAAAGAAGTCGAGCTTTTTTGCGACTTAAAATTCTTGCAAAATGGCGTGGAAATCGTGGATACACCGGGCTTAGATGACCCTGTGATAAAGCGTGAAGAGATTACGAAAAGTTACATTGAAAACTGCGATTTGCTAGTTCATGTGATGAATGCGAGCTGCGCTGCCACGCAAATTGACATTGATTTTATTTTGAATGCCTTGCTTTCGCAGAATATTTCGCGGCTACTTGTGATACTAACGCGCATTGATTTAATTAGTGAAAGTGAGCTTTCTAAGTGCCTAGAATACACGAAGTCTAGCCTTGAAATGCAGCTAAAAAGAGCGAATGTAAGCAATTTAGATTCCATAATTAATCGCATTACTTTTATCCCGGTGGCTAGTTTTCTTGCCCTTTTGTGCCGCACAGGGCGTGAAAGCGAGGCGGAGAGCAAGGGCTATAATATGGAAAAAACGGGTATTTTAAATGTGGAAAAATACCTAAGCGATGTGCTTTTGGGTGAGAATAGCTATAAAATGAAAGATATTTTATTTTTGGCATATCGTGGATTTTTACGCCAGAGTTTGTTACAAAAAGAAACGCTTGAGATAGAATCTAAAATCTTAAATGCTTCAAAAAGTAACATAGATTCTATGCTAAAAGAGCTAGAAAATGAGAATGAAATGTTACTAAAAAAGCTAGATTCTAAGAATGATGAGATTATTAAAAAGGGAAAAGAGTTAGAAACTTTTTTGCAATCTATGCAAAATTTTGTGGAAAAAAGCCTAAAAAAAGAGCAAGAAAAAATCGCAAATAGGCTTTATGAGGACGCAAAATATGAGTATGAAAAGGGCGGGAAGCCTTCGCGTGAAAGGGTAGATTCTATCATTTCGCAAGGTTTTAGTGATTGCTTTAGCGATTTAAGTCGCGAGTATAGCTATAAAATCGCGCAAAAAATTCAGGGCTTAATTGAGTCAAATTTTGCTGAATCTAGCGAATTGCACGCGGATACTAGCTCATTAGATTCTAAAAATTTAAAGCCTTTGCAGTCGCCAAAATTTGATTTTACTCCGCCAAAAGAGGGGATAAATAAAATGCTTTTTAGTGTGCAAAATGCCGCATACGAGCTAATTTCAAGCCATAGTAAAAGTAGCGAATTTGAGCTACCGCAAAAGCTAGATTCTGTATTTAGCCAAAATTTTGATAGTTTTAATAATATTATAAAAGAAAAAAACAAGTCCATAGAATCTGCGTTGCTAGAGTTTTTTAACGCAAAGGCAAACTTGCAAAAAGATTCTATAAAAGCTCAAATTGCTTTAAAAAATGCCACGATAAAAGCGACTTTAGATAAGCGAAATGACCCAAATAATGAGAAACTAAAAGAAAAAATAAACGCCCAACTGCACGAACTTCCACTCATAATAAACGAGCTAAAATATGTGTGCGATGAACTTGCATAAACCTTAAAAAATATAGAATCTAGATTCTATAAAATCAGAATTTTGATATACATCTTGTTTTTTAAACTACCTTAGAATCCTTTATTAAAATCTATTTTTAAATCTAGCACTTCTGTTGGGAATATATATGGTCTAGCAGAAGGCAGCCCATATACCAGCTTAGAGTAGATTCTATCGCTAAGTATGTCATATGGATTAATACCTCTATAAGTGTATGTTCTAGTTCTAGTGACTACAATCTGCCACATTGTTAGATAATAATGTTTTATGCTCTCCATTGTTGAGTCTTTATCTCTTGGGTCTTTTATTAGCCCTTGCTCTCTTGCTAGGACTAATCCCATCATTTTTATACTACCACCATATATACATCCTTGCACTTGTGCACTTAAGTCTATCATTAAATCAGGGGGGAATTTATCATCAAAATATGGGTCCAAACCATTAATTAAACCTCTTTTACTAGCAGATTTTTGAGCATAATCCCACATAGCAACTGCTCTAGGACGCGAAGCGTGTTGCATAAATAAGCCTTGTGTATAATCTTTTGCAAGTTTTTCTATGCCACTTGTCTTACCTAAAGCTATTGAGCAACGAATACAAGCATGATATGGGATAAGTGCGTAAGCGGTAGTCCAAACACCTTGAGCTCCATAATTACTCCCCGCCATATAAAAGGCTAATGGACTTTGATATTTTATAGCAGCAGCAAGATAGAGTTCAGCGGCAAATATTGTTCCTTTAATACCTCGTCTTTGTCCTTCTTCATCTATTGCCTCCCATACAATAGATTCTAAGGCGTGATTATAACACTCTAGTGCTACTTCTCTTACTAACCCTAAATCATAAATATCTAAATCATTATACAATCTATCTTCATCAATACACCATTTATATAACTGATAATACAAATAGCTTATATCTCCTATTTTTTCGCTCAATAAATCTTTTACTATTTTATTACATTCATACATATCCTTTTTGTTTTCATCTCCACCTTTTAAATGTGATTTTTTGAATAATAGCTTTGCTAGTTCTACTCCTGCTTTTAAGTATCTTTCATTATAGGCTATTCTTAGATTCTGTAATATTTCTTGTTGTATCTTAGAATCTAAATTATTAAAATCTATTTTAGACTTAGATTCTAGAATCTTAGTTGCTTTATCATACGCTTTTTTAGCCGTATCACTTATTCTATCACTATATACATAATCTTTGTAATCTACATTGACATAAGGAAATAAGCTTGATTTTAACTCACTTTTTCTTACTATCATTTTTCGCTGTTCTTTATAGCTTAGCTTTACAAACTTTGCCTTTTCTTCTTTGCTCCATTTCATACCATTGCCATTTGGGGATGGACGATATGATTTTAGAGTTTGCATAATGGTATTAAGCTCATGTAATCTCATATCTTCTTGTGATTTAAAGTTATATTTTGAAGTATCATTTTTTGCCTCTTCTTCTATTCTATTCCATATATCAATTTCGCGATATTTAAATATTGCACCTTTCATCTTTTTCCTTTAATCTTGTATATCTATTGTTGTTGGGATAAAATCTTTATCATAGATTAAACTACCTAGTAATTCTACTTCTTGTCTGTTTTCTCCATTATAATTTGGTTCATCAAATGCGTTAGTATATATCAAGTAATTATATTCTGCTACTCGTTTTAGTTGTATTAAAAAATCTCTACTATATCTCATAGGCTTTGAAGCTATAAAATTTTCATCATCATTACTAGCATTTATATCTTTTTTTATTTTTGTCCTTATAAGATTCTTGGTATCTATAAGAGTTTTTGGATTAAAGAGTTGGTTTATTTTATCTATTGTTACATTTGGTATTCTTTGCGTTAGATATAAGGTGTGCTCTTTATTAGCTAATCCTATGTAGTGCAAGACCTTGCAATATGCTTCTTTGAATATAGAATCTGATTGTGTGTGAAAAGTATTAAGAGATAATGTTTTCATATTTTTTCCACATATATATTTTCTTAATAATTGCAATGTGTGTATAAGTGTTAAATCTTTGTTTTGTATGAATCCTGCTAGAGAGCTATTATGAATACACCATCCGCTATTAAATGGTGAACCACCTATGAGCATAGCACTAAAATCAGCACAAACAAATGTTTGTCTAATAGAATCTGGCACATACATATATACACTATCTTTTTCCCATTTTGCATAAGGCATAGGTTTGTAACGTCTTTGTGATAATAATAGCATGGCTATATCTTCTCTTAAACTATCTCGTTGTAAATTAGGGAAAATAATATCAAATATAGAATCTATTGTAAAATCTATAATAAAATTAAGTCCTAAAGCCTTAAAATCATTAATATTTATTTTATAAAAAAACTCATCATATTTAATTTCCAATAGATATTTTATCGTTGATTGGAACATTTCTTCTGATTTATGTATGCCAAATATTGCCGACAATGAGCTATTAGCTAATGTTGGTTTATTAAAAAAATATGCTATTGCCTTATCGCCAATAGTTTTTTCAATATTATTTAATGCTTTTTGGAATGCTTTTTCAATGTTTATATTTGAGCTATTTTTAATCTCATATTCAGTTATTTTAATTGTTTGTGAAATAAATAACGCATTTGATAGTATATAATGTCCTTTATTGTGTTTTGCAAAATCAACAAACACTATAAAGCAAAAATTTATATAAGCTTTATCACTTAGAATTTTTGTGAATATAGAATGTGGAATAGGTGTAATTTTTTCTACAATATTTATTATGATATGTGTATTTATAGAATCTATTGATGAAAATAAATCTTTATAAGTATCTTTGGTGTTGTCAATTTTAGAATTATATACACTTAGTATCTTACTTTCTAGTTTTTCAGAATCTTTAATATCTTGCAGTGAAAAATATTCTTTTATAGCTAATTGCGAAAATCTTATAAGATTTGCAGGAAAATTATCCTTGTGTGTTTGCAATAACTTTTCTATATCATTTTTTTTATTTTCTATATCTTTTTTAAAATCATTTATGTTTAATAGATTTGTATCTTGAAAATATGATATAAGAATGGATAAATCATTTAAACATAACATTAGCAATTTAAAGTTATTTTCTATAGAATCAAAGGCTTTTTTTATTGCGTTTTTTTCTTTAGGATATTTTATTTTTACATTTTTTATTAAAGATTCTGTATCATTTCTATCAATCCAAGGATTAAGTTCTGCTTTACTAACTACATCTTGTAAGTCAATATAAAATTTCATTAATTCACTTAAATCTATATTTTTAAATTGTAAATGTCCGCCAATGTTTATTAATATTTTATCAAATATTTTTTTTATCTTTACTTGTCTTTGTTTCGTTAGAAATGCTAACAAATCATTATTAAAATCATCGCCAACTATTTTATCTATATTTCTTACATACTCAAGCATATTGCTTCTTAGTGAAATAAAATAATCTTGCTTATTTATGCGACATATAGATGTCATAAATGTGATATTATGTTGCGTGTCTGTGTTGTCAAGACATAGTTTTTTTATATGTTTTTGTATTTTATATTCAAAAGATTCTGTATGCAAAGGCGTTGTAAGAATTAAAACATCTTTATGTATAGGTTTATTATTTTGATTTGAAATTTTGAAACTTTGTAATAACAAATCATATATTATAACAGAACTAAAACTTTGTGTTTTGGCTAATATAAAATTATGAGATTTTAAAAGCAAGTTTTTTATATGTTGAAATGCTGAGCTTATTTCTATATTTTCGCTTGTTTCAAAAGTTGTATGTGTAATTGTAGAATTATAAGCGATATAATTATTTTTAGGATTTATTTTTTGATTAAATTTTACATAATTATGGAATTTTATAAATAAATATTCCAGTGGATTTTGTTGTATTTCTAATGGGTCATATATTGCCCCTATTAATCCTGTGAAAAGTGATAGTTGTGCAAAATTTTTGTCATCAATCTTGCAAATATCTTTCGTATTAATAGTTTTATTATTGGATAAAGAAAATTCTATTAAATGCTCAAATGAAGTAAATATATTTCTAGTGTTGCAAGATTCTATAACAATTTTTGATATTGTGGAATTATTTGCAACATTAATATTTTCAATACGAAAAGCCCCATATTGCTCATTAGTAATATTAATAAAATGTGCTGCTTGATACGAACTATCCATCACATCCATAATACATAAAATATGTCCAAAATAAATAGATATATTATTTTTAAATTCAATTTTTTTGTCTTTATCCTTTAAATTTATGTATATATCTTTCATAAATATTAAACATGAAAACACAATAAGTATAAAGCGAACTTGGGGGTGATTAGTGAAAAGCAACCTAGCAATATTTTGTGCCAATTTTAATTTTTTTTTATCTGCAAGATAAAATAATAATAATGGGATTCCAGCTTTGTTAATAAAATTTTTAGTTATTTCAATAATGATTTTTTCCTTTTCT
Source organism: Helicobacter saguini (assembly GCF_000762875.2). GTDB lineage: Bacteria > Campylobacterota > Campylobacteria > Campylobacterales > Helicobacteraceae > Helicobacter_A > Helicobacter_A saguini. The sequence continues at coordinate 934 of NZ_JRMP02000023.1, read as the reverse complement.
TCTAAAGAATATTTATTAGCAGATTCAATATATTTTTGTAATTTATCATTATATTGCTTTTTTAATGATTGAGATTGCTTAAATAATATTAATGAATTTGTAAGATTAGAATCTTTTAGTAGATTTTCTATCTTTTGGTGATATTTTGCCAAATTATTAAAATAATCTTTATAAGAAATTTGATTTGATATATCATATTTTTCTTGCTTAAAATTATCAATAAATTCTAGCAATCTATTTAAGGCGTAATTAAGATTTATATAAGGGATATTTTCTTTATAATCAATAAATTGTATTGTATTTGGCGTAATAAGTTTTTCCAAATTATCACTTAAGCTAGTTTCTCCTATACGTATATCATATTGAGAGCCAAAGAACATATCTAGCTGGGTGAATATTGCCATATTATTCCTCTAAATATGCGGTATCAAATTTATTTTTTAGTGGTATCAAATAAATTGCAAACATTCTTATTAAGATGTAAAATATAAATATATTCACCCATAAATCAGTAATATTATAATATTCTAAAATTATTGTTAACGCACTTGATATAACTATAAAAACAATTTCTAGCAAATATCTATAATGCTTATATTGAGTATGACAATGCTTACATTCAACCATTCTATATCCTAAAAGATTACCACCTACTTCATTTGTTATTTTATTTATGCTATCTCCACAATGTTCACATATTACCTTAAAAGCCATTCTTAACCTTTTGTGTTAGATTCTATAATTATAACAAATTTTATATTAGAATCTTTTTATCTCACTTCTAATCTTATTTTACTTGTCCCACTAGGTGCTAATAAGATTTTACCTTGTATATTTAGATTTATTTCTTTATCATCACATTCTCTTATATAATCTCTTTTTAAATCAATAAAGTCTCCATAACCATATTCTAAATCTTTAGAATCTATTTTAG
>NZ_JRMP02000022.1 GCF_000762875.2 Helicobacter saguini | reverse complement strand
CCCCCTTGCAACCCCCCAAACCCCCCGACAACGCTCCGCGTATTGACTTTCGTTTGGTTATTTTCCAAATTTAGATTCTGTGTTTTCGTAGCGTTTTGAGACTTTTCGCTTCGCGAATTTTTAGAATCTTGCAAATTAGATTCTATATTTTTAAAATCTTTTTTGGACGTTACATTTGTTACACCCTTAGAATCGAGGTGTTGAGTTACCCCCCCCCCCCATTGTTATTAGTATTTAGTATGTTAGAATCTGCGAATTTAAAATCCATAATTTCAATATCGCTTAAATCTTTTTGCGCCCTAAAAAGTTGGTTTTTAAATTTAATTTTTGCACCATATTCCACAAAATTAGATTCTATAATATTAGAATCTTTATACTCCAAATTCGCCTCATAGATTCTATCCCTTGAGAGAAATGATAAAATAAAAAACAACCCCGCAATTAACGCAAAGATTCCACTCCAAAACCACAACAAATAACGTTCAAATCTACTCATAAAAACTCCTATAAAATTTACAAAAGCAATATTATAGAATCTATTTTGTGATTTTATACAAACTAAATCGCTCATTTTCCCTAATTTGCGTTATTTCGCCGCTTTTAAGCAGCTCTAAAATCACGCTAGATTCTAAAATGGGCATTTCATTCGCGATTAGTAGAAAATCTGCCTCTTTCAAACGCTCTAAATTCGTGCTATAAAAGCCTAAACGCCCTGTGGTAAGGTATAAAACGCGAGGTTTGCTAAATATAATTATAGAATCTGTCGGCGTATTTTCGCGTATAAAATCATACATTTGCAGGGCTTTTGGCTCGAATGCGCCCTGCATTACACGCAGTGAGTTTGCTCTAAAAATCTCAATTCCCTTATACAAAGAAAAAACAAAAACTAAGGTAAATAGGATATTTGCGGTTTTTTTCGCCCTTAGATTCATAGAATCTAGTCCCACAAACGCCCATAAAATAAGAAATGGAAATAACGCAAAAATAAATCTCACACCCTGCTGAAATGGCCACAAAATAAGTAACGCCAAATGCGCAAAAAACACACATAAAAAAAAGTAATTTTTCGCCCGCCGAAAGCCACGCACAGCACAAATCACACCCAAAATATACACGATTAACCCAAGCGACTTAACCACGTCACGAGGCATACCAAAAAAGTCCCTAAACATCAAGCTATACGACTTAAAATTATCAAAAATGCTTTGCCAACTCAAATACTCAAGCATAAAGCCAAGATGCCCAGAGCCGCCACTTCCTAGCATTTTATTTGTCAAAAAAACTAGACTAAAAAATATCAAATAAGGCAAAAAATGTAGCCACAATTTCGCATTAGATTCTATATTTATCGCCTTTATTTTAAATAGTATCTTAACGCTCAAAAGTGCGTGCAGTGCGAGTAATGAGAGCATTATCACAACTCCATTATTGCGAATTAAATAGGCAAAAGTGGCAAAAAGTGAGGCAAACAAAATATAAGAAAAAGTGGCTTTAGATTCTATAGAATCTATGGGATTTTTAAAAAGGCGTGAAAGCATAATTACCGCTAAAAAATTAAAAAGCATAAAAGGAATGTCGCTTAAAATGCTATTTGTAAAGTCTAGAAACATAGGATTTAGCGTAAAAAGAAGCGTGGCAGTGATGGCAAATTTTTGCGTTAAAAGGCGAGAAATAAAAATGTGAAAAATAAAAATAAACATTGCAAATGTAGCGATTCCAACGCATTTTAATGCTATTAGATTTAGCCCTGCAAACTTTATCACAGGTGCTAAAAGTAGCGGAAATCCCCACGGATAAATATACGCACCAAGCACAACATCGCTTTTTTGTATCATAAAAGTGTTATTTGCAATTTGTGTTTTTATCGCGTCACTGCCTTGCGTTAATGCCCTGCCTTGTGCGATATATTGTGAAAAATCGCCTCCCCAATTATGCCCATTATAAAGCAAAATCACACAAAGCAAAATACTAAGAACGCTTAAAATAAAGGCATTTTTTGTTGTGTTTTTAGAATCTAGATTTTGCGTTTTGGTAGATTCTATGTTTTGTGATAGATTTTTATATAGCAATTTTGCAAAAATATAAATGGCAATTCCTGTTAGGTAATATTGCAAAAGTTTGAGTAGAAATGTGATTTTAAAATGGGTTTTGTAACTTATTTGCGTTGGCGGTGTGGCATTGCTTGGCATTGTAAAAGTTATAAAATTTTGGTTATTTGGGTGAGTAAAGTTATGTATTTGGTAGTTTTTAAATTTATTAGATTCTATGTTTTTATTAGAATCTTTTTCTAAAATAGGGCGGTGGGTGGGCGATAGGTTGTTAGATTCTATAGAATCTAGATTCTGTAAATTTTTAGAATCCGCTTTGTTACCAACGTTTTTTATTTCGCTTTGGGAATTTTTAGAATCTGTTTTATTATTTTTTATAGAATCTTTTGAAACTATTTTAGAATTTTGTGAGTTAGATTCTGTATTTTCTAAAGAAACTGCGTTTTCTAAAGAAACTTTGTTTTCCAAAGAAACTGCGTTATAAGTGGGATTCCCCCCTCCATTGCGGAGAGGGGTTAGGGGGGTGGGTATATTGACGTTGTTAGAATCTAGATTCACTAATTTTATAGAATCTTTTTTATTTTCTACGTTTTGTGTTTCGCTTCGCGAATTGACAAACTCGCTTGATTCTTTAATGTTATTTGATAATTCTTTGCTTTCTAAATCTACACGTTCGCAAGGGGGGTAAGGGGGGCGTGAATTGCGAGGTTGCTCCCCCTTACCCCCCTTGCAACCCCCCAACCCCCCAACGACGCTCCGCGTATTTGTTTTCGTTTGGTTATTTTCCAAATTTAGATTCTGTGTTTTCGTAGCGTTTTGAGACTTTTCGCTTTGCGAATTTTTATAATCTTGCAAGTTAGATTCTATATTGTCTTTATTTATAGAATCTTTTTTGGACGTTACATTTGTTACATCCTTAGAATCTAAGGGCTTTACCCCCCCCCCCCCATTGTTATTACTAGATTCTATGGAGTGTTGCTTGGATGTAACATTTGTAACTTCCATAGATTCTATATTAGAATCCACGTTAGAATCTACGAATTTAAAATCCATAATTTCAATATCACTTAAATCTTTTTGAGCGCGAAAAAATTGATTTTTAAATTTAATTTTTACGTTATATTCTATAAAATCGTTTTTAGATTCTATGACCCACCCCCCAACCCCCATCCGCAAGGGAGGGGGGCTAACGTGACTTCCATTCGCAAGAGAGTTAGCCACATTAGATTCTAGAATCTTAGAATCTTTATACTCCAAATTTGCCTCATAGATTCTATCCCTTGACACAAAAGATAAAATAAAAAACAACCCCACAATAAACGCAAATATTCCACTCCAAACATAAAACAAACGCTTTTCAAATCTACTCATTTTTTTACCCTTGAATCTCCTAAAATACTTAAAATTATAACATAAAACACAAGTGTAAATTAAGAATGTGTCTTACTCACAATTAAACAACATACAATATTGATATATTTTAATCTATATCGCAATAATTTTCGTTACAAATTTTCTTGCCTTCTTGCATTTTTCTTATTTCTCGCTCCATTTTAAGATGTATTTTATTTTAAAAAAGTTATAATAAATATAGTTTTTTAAAATCTAGATTCTATATTTTCAACATTAATGGTGGCTTGGGCGAAAATGGCTTACAAATAGGGCTTAAAGGGCATAAATAGATTAAAGATTCTAAAAAATAAATTTAGATTCTATATTTTTAAATTCCCTAAACGCCCACCCACCGCCCTTTTTTATAAACGATAGAATCTAGATTCTAAAAACTTCAAAAAAGATTCTAAAAAACAGGCAATTTATAGAATCTAAACGAAAGGAAAAATATGCAAACCACGCAAAAACAAGACCAAAAGCAAGAGAGACAAAACATCACAAAGCACTACACAAAGGACGATTTGATTTGGACGCTTAGCCTTTTTGGCACGGCAATTGGCGCTGGCGTGTTATTCCTACCTATAAATGCCGGCGTGGGCGGACTTATCCCGCTTTTAGTCGTGCTTATTTTAGCCTATCCTATGACCTTTTTGGCGCACCGAAACCTTTGCCGTTTCGTGCTTGGCAGTGATAAACCTGCCGATGATATCACTTTTGTCGCGGAGACTTATTTTGGCAAGGGCGGCGGCTTTATTGTGACGCTGCTTTATTTCTTTGCGATTTTGCCTATTTTGCTTGTGTATTCGGCGAATTTGACTACGACTTTGAGCGAGTTTTTTGTCCATCAGCTTGGGCTTGAAGCGCCTAATAGACTGCTAAGTTCTTTTTTAATTGTTGGTATTTTAATGCTTGTTAGCATTAGCGGGAGCAGCATTGTGACGAAGGCTATGAGTTTGCTTGTCTTTCCATTTATCGCTACGCTCGTGGTTATCGGCTGCTTTCTTATTCCGTATTGGAATGGTGCGATTTTTAGCGAGTTTGCGAATATGAGTGCGAGTAGCATTGATTATAAGCAAACGCTTATGACGCTGTGGCTAGTGGTCCCGGTGCTTATTTTTAGCTTTAATCACTCGCCGATTATCTCATCTCTTGCGTGTCATTGCAAGGAGAAATACCGCCACTACGCCGAGCCAAAGTCTAGCCAAATCATTAGTTACGCGGTGATTTTAATGGTAATCGTGGTGATGTTTTTTGTTTTTTCATGTGCGCTATGCCTTACACCGCAGGACTTTGCGGCGGCGAAATCGCAGAATGTGAATATTTTGACATATATTGCAAATAAGTTTCCAGAGGCAACTTTCCTTGCGTATGTCTCGCCGATTGTAGCGCTGATTGCTATGAGTAAGAGCTTTTTGGGGCATTATTTAGGTAGTGCGGAGGGCTTGAATGGAATCTTGTATAAGGCTAGTAATGGGCGTTTGAGCGGACGTCCCGCACACATTATCACGGCTGTGATTACATTTTTAATAGCGTGGCTTGTCGCGTATAAAAATCCAAATGTGATAAATATTATAGAATCTATCGGCGGTCCAGTCCTTGCCGTGCTACTATTTTTAATGCCTGTGTATGCGATTTACAAATTTGACGTGCTTAAAAAATATCGCAATAATTTTACAAACGCCTTTGTGGTAATCATGGGACTTATCGGCATAAGCGCTGCTATTAAAAATTTGATGTAGATTCTATAGAATCTTAACTCAAACGAAATAAAGGAGAGAAAATGAGTAATCTAAGCATATTTAAAATCGGTGTGGGACCTTCTTCATCACACACATTAGGACCGCTTGTCGCAAGTAATATGTTTTGTGAAAAATTGCAAGGCACATCTAACATAGAATCCAAAGCAACAGATTCTAAGCAAAATATAGAATCTAACTCGCAAGATTCTAAAATAGATTCTAAAGATTCCACGCAAAAAGATTCCAAAAATATAGAATCTAAACTCGCAAAAGTCGCCAAAATCCGTATAAATTTGTATGGCTCACTATCCCTTACAGGACGCGGACACTTAACCGACAAGGCTATCCTTTGGGGTTTAAGCAACCTACATCCACGTGAGCTAAACGCCAAAATCCAACAAGAAGTAAATGACAACGCCCTAAACAACCACAAACTAAACCTTTGCGGACAAAAAGAAATCCCTTTTGACTACGATAAAGACTTGATTTTCCACGACACAAACTTGCCTTTGCATGAAAATGGAATGGAAATAATAGCCCTAGATTCTAAAGGCGAAGTAATAGAATCTCAAGTGTATTATAGCGTTGGCGGTGGCTTTGTAAAGACAAAAGAAGAGATGGAAAGTGGCACAGATTCTAACAAAGCAAAAAAAGTTGATATGGAAATCAATGACGCCACAAAAGCTCTGTATTTGTGCGATGAGATGGGCATTGATTTGGCACGCTTGAGCTTAGAGTATGAAAAGCAGTTCCACGATGAAAAGTATATTCGCGATTACTGCCTTGAGATTTGGGCTGTTATGCAGGAAGTTTATCAAAATGGCATAAAGCCAAAGGAGAATACCTTGCCGGGTGTCCTGCACTTGCATCGCCGCGCTCCTGGGCTTTTTGAGCGTGTGAAGGCGACCACTGACCCGATGGGCATTATTGATTTTATCTCGCTTTATGCGATTTCGATTGCGGAGGAAAATGCGAGTGGCGCAAAAGTTGTTACCGCCCCGACAAATGGCGCGTGTGCGGTAATCCCTGCGGTTATGCTCTATCTTAAAAATCACACGATAGGCTTTAATGATGACAAGGCGATTGACTTTTTGCTTAGCGCGATGTTAATCGGCTCATTTTATAAGAAAAATGCGAGTATAAGTGGTGCTGAGGCTGGCTGTCAGGCAGAAATTGGCTCTGCTAGCTCGATGGCTGCTGCGGCTATGGCGAGTGTGCTTGGCAGTGACGCTAGAAAGGCGTGTAATGCCGCTGAGATGGCTATGGAGCATCATTTGGGGCTTACTTGCGACCCGGTTGGCGGGCTGGTGCAAATCCCTTGCATTGAGCGGAATGCCTTTGGCGCGATAAAAGCAATCAGTGCGGCGCGAATGGCTATGACACGCAAAAGCACGCCTGTGGTAAGCCTAGATGAAGTAATCAAAACGATGTATCAAACAGGCAAGGATATGAATGCAAAATACCGCGAGACTTCCCTTGGCGGCCTTGCCAAGACCCTTTCTAGCGTGTGCTAGATTCTATAACGTCTTGATATATTCCAAAATTTCTTTAGAATCTATCTCCCTTTTTTCCAGTCCAGCGCGTTTTATTAGTTCCACCACATTAGATTCTAAGCCCTTGCCGACAATTAAGGCGTATTCAAAGCCGATAAGCTCAAAATCATTAATCTTAGCCCCAAATCGCTCATTTCTATCATCAATAATGACTTCAATGCCAAGCCCACGCGCCTTTTCATACACATCAAAAGCAAACTCAAACTGCTTAGAATCTTTCACATTTGAAATAATAATATCAAGCTTAAAGGGCGATAAATTGCCCCACACACAGCCTTTACTATCCGCCTTCTGCTCCAAAATAGCAGATAGCAAACGCGACACGCCGATACCATAACATCCCATAATAAAGGGCTGCGACCTGCCATTAGAATCTAAAAACTCCGCATTCAAAGGCTTAGAATACTTAACTCCTAGCTTAAAAATATGCCCAACCTCAATGCCCTTTTTATAAATCAAAGGCGACCCGCAACACGCACACAAGTCGCCCTCCTCCACAGCCACCAAATCCGCATACACCAAGTCCTTAAACTCGCCCAAATTCACACCCACATAATGAAATTCGTGTTCGTTCGCCCCGCAAATCAAGTCTTCAGCATCCTGCAACTCATTATCAAACACGATAAAAGGCGTATCCACGACCGCACGCAAATGAATAGGACCGATTGAGCCTTGCGGCAAGTTATGCTTTTGCAAAAATTCCGCTTCCGCATCCACCACATCCAAAACCTCGCTATCTAAGGCTTTCAGGGCATTCAACGCCTTTGTAGATTCTAACTTATCCTTGCCACGCATAAAAAAGACCGCGATTTGCTCCCTGTCCTTGAAAATCGCCTTTTTTACGACCGCTTTTATAAGATAAAATGTATCGACTTTGAAAAATTCGCTTAAATTTTCAATGGTTTTTACATTTGGCGTAGCAAACTTATGATACGCGCTAGTCGCCTGTGGTGGCACGGCGTCACACACGCGTTTTGCACGTTTTGCCGCCTCGATATTTGACGCGTAATCACACTTGCTACACACCACAAGCGTATCCTCACCACACTCAGCCAAGACCATAAACTCGCGACTGCCACTCCCACCTATAGCGCCAGAATCCGCCTCCACAATGCGAAAATCTAGCCCTAAATCCGTGAATATCTTGCGATACGCCTCACGCATATTGATAAACTCATCATTTAGGCTCGTTTCGTCCGCATGAAAGCTATAGGCATCCTTCATCACAAACTCTCTTGCACGCAGTAGCCCAAAACGCGGACGCAACTCATCGCGGAATTTCAAATGGATTTGATAAAGATTTAGCGGCAGTTGCTTGTAGCTTTTGATATATGTCTTAGCGATTTCAGCAGCGCATTCTTCGTGTGTAGGACCTAGCACAAACTCGGCGTCCTTTCTATCTTTAAATATCGCAAGTTCGCTATATTTTTCATATCGCCCAGACTTTTCCCACAGGCTCGCAGGGGTTAGAAAGCCCATCATAATTTCATTTGCACCCGCTTCATCCATTCGCTTTTTTACAATATTTTTGATTTTTTCTAGCATAATTTTACCAAGCGGCAAAAAGTTATAAATCCCGCTACCTATTTGATGGATATACCCAGCCCTTAGCAAATAAATATGGCTTTTCAACACGCATTCCTTAGGCACTTCTTTAAGTGTCGGCGCAAAAAACTCGCTAAATTTCATTTCATTTTCCTTTTAGTATTTTTCGAAATGGTAGAATCTTAACATAAACTTTGCAGATTCTGCTTGAAATGTTTAAACCAAGATTCTATAAATTTATAGAATCTACTTAGATAGTTTCTCACGTAAGAGTTCATTTACACGGGCGGGGTTTGCCCCTTTGCAATTTTTCATCACCTGCCCTACAAAAAAGCCTAGCATTTTATCCTTACCAGCCTTAAATTCCGCGACTTTATCGGCGTTTGCCGCAAGTATAGAATCTATCACAGAAATAATCGCGCCATCATCATTTATCTGCTCCAAGCCCTTATCCTTGATGATAGAATCTACATCGCCACCGCGATTTTCTACTAGCATATCAAGCACGATTTTAGCAGACGCCCCGCTAATCTTAGAATCTCTCAAACGCTTTAAAAGTGTCAAAAAAGATTCCATACTTATCCCGCAAGACGCCAAAGTATTCCCATTTTTTAGGCGACCTTGCAGCTCGACAATTAGCCACGTGCAAGCACTTTTTGGCGTGATACCCTGCGATACAAAATGCTCAAAATATTTCACAAAATCAATATCTTGCACCAAAATCTTTGCATCCGCCTCCTTTAGCCCCAAAGATTCTATATATCGTGCAATCTTAGCATCAGGCATTTCAGGGATTTTCTTGCCCTCTTCTAAAAGTGTAGAATCTAAAAACACAGGCAGCAAATCAGGGTCAGGGAAATAGCGATAGTCCGCACTCTCCTCCTTGCCACGCATTGATTTTGTCACGCCTTTTGTCGTGTCAAATAGACGCGTTTCCTGCACGACCTCGCTATTATAATTGCCGCTTTCAAACGCCTCAATTTGCCGTGCGACCTCGTATTCAATCGCCTTTTGGATAAATTTAAAACTATTCAAATTCTTAATCTCCACACGCGTGTAAAGCTTAGAATCTCCTTGCGGACGGATTGAGACATTCGCATCACAGCGAAAACTGCCCTCCTGCATATTAGCATCACTAATCTCTAGCGTTCGCACAATCGCGTGCAGCTTTTTAAGATACGCAATCGCCTCATCACTGCTTCGCATATCAGGCTCACTCACAATCTCTAAAAGCGGCGTGCTAGCGCGGTTTAAATCGACTTTTGAAATGCTACCATCATGGATATTTTTCCCCGCATCCTCCTCCAAATGCGCGCGTGTCACGCCGATGGTTTTCTGCTCTCCATCCACCTCGATGGTAATTTGCCCACGCCCAACAAGAGGCACTTCAAACTGGCTAATTTGATACGCCTTTGGCAAATCAGGGTAAAAATAGTTTTTCCGCGCAAAAATGCTATTTTGATTAATCACGGCATTTATCGCACTACCAAAGGAAATCGCCTTTTTTACCGCCTCTTTATTTAGCACAGGCAGCGCACCTGGCAAACCTAAGCAAGTAGGGCAAACATTGCTATTTGGCGACTCACCAAAGCTAGTGGCGCACTCACAAAAAATCTTGCTTTTGGTATTTAGCTGGACATGCACTTCCAAGCCGATGATGGTTTCAAAACTACTCATTTTTTAATCCTTTTGTTATGAAATTTGTAAGTTTTAGAATCTAGATTCTTTCAAGGCAATAAATCCTTCAAACTATACTTTTTAAACTCTAGCAAAAAGGCAGTTTTTGCGGAATCTACAATGTTTTTAAGGTTGCAAGTAAGGCGATAAGGGCAGTCAGTGGGCGCTGCATTTGGACGCAGACACTCGACAAAATCGGTGTTCGCCTCAGTGTAAAGCAGCACATCAGCCAAGATTATATCCTCAGGCTTACGCGCGATTTTGATACCGCCATCACGCCCTTTGTAAGATTCGATAAACTTGCCCTTTGATAGCTTGTGAATGATTTTTTTAAGGTGATTTTGCGAGATTTTAAGCTCAATTGAAAGCTGCTCAACCGTGCTTAGACCCTGCGTATTTTGGGCTAGATACATAAGCGCGCGAAAGGAATAATCGCTAAATTTTGATAATTGCATAATTTTCTCCAAACTTTAATCTTTTATCATAAAAGATTTTTTTTAATATTTAGTAATTTGTTTTAAATTATTATACATTTTATTTTTTTATATTTTAGCGTTAGATTCTATATTAGAATCTTCATTCGGGTTTAGCTTGTCATAATATTCGCAATATGTCGCAAACATATTTTCTTTTAGCTTGTCATACCAGCCTTCACCCAAATCGCTAGGATAAAAGCTAGGCAGGAAAATCACTGCGCCATGCCTTGAGGTGCATTCAATAGGCTTACCATTAAAGATTTTCCGCATATTGATAAAAACGATGGGCTGCACCTTTAGCTTTAGCTTTTCAGCCAAGATTTTCGCGCCCGGCTTAAATGGCAAGAATTTCTTACCGCCCGGACCGCGAGTGCCCTCAGGGAAAATCACGATAGGACGACCTTGTGCTAACTTCTCCTTTGCCTCCTTTAGCAGCTGCACAAGTCCGCGTGAATCGTCTCTATCAATCAAAATCATCTCAGGAATTTTCAAAGCGTAACCATAAAAAGGCAGCTCGCCAAGCTCCTTTTTAGCGACCCAGCAGATATTTAGCGGATGATAGCCCTCAAGATAAATAATGTCAGTGGCACTTTGATGATTACAGACATATAGGGTCGCACTCAAATCATAATCGCCGAATTTGTCTATTTTAATATGATTTGCTGGGAAAAATGCGCGACACCATTTGCGAATTTTGCGCGCATTATTTTGCTTTTTAAAAAAAAACATTACCAAGATTATGAAGCCTAGCCCCAAAGCGATACTTAAGGCTGCATAATATCCGCGTATTTTTTTTAGCATTTTTGTCCTTTTTGTGATTTAGATTCTATACTTTCAACCTTGCGTGGAATTTAGATTCTAGCACGTCTAGAATCTTTTGCAATGCGTCTTGCATACTAGATTCTGTCAAAGTAGATTCAAAAGATTGCATTATAAAGCGAATGCTTAGGGCGTTTTGGCTGTCATTTTCATTAAAGACATCCAAAGGAAAAAAGGATTTTAGAATCTTTAAATGCAGATTTTCAATCTCGCTTTTTACACTATTAAAACTAATATTTTTATCAATTAATAGCGTTAAATCACGGCGATTTGCCTGAAACTTTGAGACTTCATTCAAAGCATTCACACCACTTGATTGCAGCAACAAATCCACATCAATCTCACAAAAAAATACAGAATCTAAATCATATTTTTTTGCAATTTCAGGGTGCAGCTTTGAAATCACGCCCAAAATATTCTCACCATTTAGCATTTTGCCATTTTGATATGGATGAATTAAGCGACTTTTTATAAAGCTTGGCGCGATATTTACGCACTCAAAATTACCGATAATTTCAGCCACAACACTAGCAAAGTTATAAAAATCTAAGCGAATACCCTTTGGATTAGGAAAGCTAGGCGGCTTTAAAAAATCATTCATTACAAAGGCAAGGCTCAATTTCGCATTACGCTCACTATCATAAATGTAGCCGATTTCAAAAAGTCGCATAGATTCAAAACCATATCGCTTATTTCGCTGCATAGATTCTAAAATATGCGGGAGTAAGGATGGGCGGAGCGTGTCTAGCTCACTTGTGATAGGATTTACTAACTTTTTAGAATCTTGCAACACTTCATAACCAAGCTCTTTTAACACAGATGAATTATCAAACACATAATGCACGCACTCCACAAAGCCATTTCCCACCGCCTTATATCGCAAGTCTTTCAGGCGTTGATGGCGACTTAAAACAGCGTTTAACTGCGGAATCTGCTCCACCTTATGATTTATCGGCGTAACCTTATCAATACCATAGAATCTTAAAATCTCTTCAGCCACATCTTGACGATTTTTAATATCGTTGCGATATGTCGGCGGATTAGCAATAAAGAAATTCTCATCGCAAGTGGCTTGTATGCGGAAATTCAGCCGCTTTAAAATAAGGGCAATCTCTTCTTTTGGAATATGATTACCGATGCACTCGCTAATGTAGGCGAAAGTCATGTGGATATTATGGATTTCAATATCGCGGATAATCTCTTGCACGCCGCTATAAAGCATAATTTTTAGCGCATTCAAATTCTTGCATAAAAAGTTCATCCCTAGCTCTAAATCTGGATTACTCCCACGCGTAGATTTATGCACAACGTCGGCGTTTTTAGGCACATTTAAGCCACAAAGCTTATTTGCGATATACTCGGCATTTATGAAACTTGCTTCTAAAATCAAAGTGAGCGGATAATCATATTTTTTCAAATCATAGCTATTTACGCCGATTTCATTTAGCTTATTTAGCCCGCCTTGTCCGCTTTCATTCACTGAATCTGCATAGATAGATTCTAATCCATGCTCGTCATTTTGTATAATTAGCTTTGCTTCTTTGGCATTTGGGCTTACAATCTTTGAGTTTATAGGATATGCGTTAAATAACACGCCTGTCATAAAGGTGGTGTAGTTTAGGAAATTAGCCACGACATCATCTTTGTAATTTTGGGTGATTCCTAGCGTTAAGGCGATGTAGAGCGGTGTAAAGCCTTCTTTAATCTCTACAAGGCGATAAAGTAGCGATGCGTGTAAGTCGCCACGTGGGATTATGCTTAAAAAGCGTCCAACGCCCAAAGCGACACTAGGCTCGATATTTGAAATGTTTTTTACGATTAGATTAAACATACTAGCAATATCGCGCGCCACGCCTAAGACTGACAAACAATCGCCGCGATTTGGCGTAATGCCTAGCTCTAAGCAGTTTTGATTAAAGACAGGATATTCGCTCAATTCTTTGCCAAGAGTTAGTTCGCCGATACTAGAATCTAGCACTAAGATTCCATCATTTAACTTTGGGAGTCCTAGCTCAGTGCTAGAGCAAAGCATTCCATAGCTATCAATGCCACGAATTTGGGATTTGGTTATGGTGGTGTGGTTAGATTCTATGTTTTCTTTAGAATCTACGTTTTTATGGTTTTTAGATTCTGTACTTTTTTTAGAATCTTGCGAATTTGTCGTCATATTGAGCGAATTATTTGTCATGTTGAGCGAATGCGAAACATCTACGTTAGTATGATTAGAATCTTTGTGATTAGATTCTATATTTTCTTTAGAATCTACGTTTTTATGGTTTTTAGATTCTGTATTTTTTTTAGAATCTTGCGAATTTGTCGCCATATTGAATGAGTGTGAAATATCTACGTTTTTAGATTCTATATTTTTAGAATCTTTGTCTGGATTATAATCTATGGTGGGGTTGTTCCCCCCTCCCTTACAAAGAAAATTAGATTCTATGTTTTCTTTCAAATCTTGGGTAGTGTAGCCCCCCTCCCTTGCGGAGGGGGGTTGGGGGGTGGGTTCTATAGACGTGGATTCTGTATGAGCAGATTCTATATAAATAGATTCTGTAATATTTTTAGAATCTTTTAAACTATTATCACAATTTTCGCTTACGCTCGAATTTATCCCCCCCCTAGCCCCCCCCGCAAGGGTGGGGGAATCAGCGTTCTCTTTTTTAGATTCTATATTTTTATGTGATTTATTAGAATCTTTACAATTAGATTCTATATTCTTAGAATCTTTAGCCCCCTTTTTAGAATCCTTTTTAGATTCAAAAGGCAAAACTGCGCCAACTTTAGCCACAGCCACATATTGCGAATTAGCGACATTTTTCGCGCCACACACTATTTCTAGCACTTCACTGCCTATATCGACTTCACACAGGCTCAAATTATCAGCATTTGGATGTTGTATTCGCTTTAGCACTTTGCCCACGACCACATTTCGCGGCACAGACACGCGAAACTCACGCTCCACTTCCAAGCCCACACTACTAAGCGTCTTAACCACCGCATCCCACTCAAGCTTATCAATATCAATAAACTGCTTTAAACACTCATAAGTCACTATCATTTCAAAATCCCTTTAGTAATATCCAATTATTTAAGACCAGGTTTTAAGGATAATTTGCAAGTGTTTGTTTGTGCGGAATTGCACTTCGGTTTTCCCTAAGATAAATAACGCCGCGCCCAAATCTATGCCGCCCTTTTGCCCTAAAAGCGCAAAACGCAAGGACTGCATAAATACACTTGGTTTCAACCCTGCTTCCTTAAACTTAGATTCTATATTTTTACTAAAATTATGTATCAAATCTTTGCCAGATTCCACACTTTTTATAGAATCTATTTCAAATAAACTATCGCTAAAATCCTTTAAAGTCTCTACAAGCAAGGCTTCATGTGTTGCAGAAAACAGCTTTTCTTTCATCGCCTTATCATACAAAGCAGGGGCTAATTTAGAATCTTTCAAATCGCAAGACTTGTTAGAATCTAAAATAGATTCCACAAATTTAACCCCATTTTCATTCCCTATCATCGGCGTCAAAATCACCTCGCCCACGCCCTTTTTAAAATCCACAAGGTTATTTACACGTGGTTTAATCTCTTCAAACAACGCCGTGATTCTATCATTCTTAAAATCGCCCCCAAGCATAGAATCTAAGTCATTTAGCCCAAGCAAATCACTTAGCTCCACAACCGATAAAGCCTTGATATACTCGCTATTTAGCCAAAAAAGTTTAGAGAAATTACAAGCCGAAGCCTTGCTATTAATCTCATTTGGATTAAAGCACTCCTGCATTTCGCTCATAGAAAAAATCTCCTTATCGCCATAGCTAAAGCCAAGCCGAAACAAAAAATTAAGCAAAGCAGCGGGCAAAATGCCTGCGGCGCGATATTCTAGCACGGATAACGCACCATCGCGTTTGCTTAGTTTCTGCCCTTTTTCATTGCAAATCATAGGGATGTGGTAAAATCGCGGAATGTGAAAGCCTAGTGCGTTATACACGACAATTTGCTTAGGCGTATTGCTAATGTGGTCATCGCCGCGCATAAGGTCTGTGATACCGCTAAGTGCGTCATCGATAGCCACGACAAAGTTGTAAGTTGGCGTCCCATCGCTGCGTAAAATCACAAAATCATCGACTTCACTTGCCGCGAAACTAATCTCGCCCTTAATGCCATCAATAAAGCTCACATTGCCGCTTAGCGGGGCTTTTATCCGCACACTAGGCTTTATATCAGCTGGCGGAGTGCCTGTGAAGTCGCGGTATTTTCTCGTTAGCTCTGCGTGGTTTGCAGCGCGGCTCTCGCGGATTTTCTCTAGCTCTTCTTTTGTTAGGTAGCAATAATAGGCTTTTCCGTCCTTTAGGAGTTTGTCGGCGTATTCTTGATAGATTTGCGTCCTTTGGCTTTGGAAAAGTGTGGGGGAATCGTAATCTAGCCCGACCCATTTGAATGCTTCTAGTATGCCATCAAGAGCTTCTTTTGAGTTGCGTTTTGTGTCGGTATCTTCGATTCGCAAAAGGAATTTGCCCTTTTTAGCGCGTGCGTAAATGTAGTTATAAAGCGCGGTTCTTAGTCCGCCGATATGCAAATGCCCGGTAGGAGATGGGGCAAATCTGGTTATGATTGTGGTAGATTCCATATTTCGCCTTTTGTTTGCTACTAGATTCTATAAGTTTGTAAAATTTAAAATTATAAGATATAAAATTTTAGAAACGTTTAATATCATAAATATCACAAATAAAATCACAAAAACACAATTATTACTTTTGCTTAACGTTAAGAATCTTAAAAATTGCTTTAGTAAGTTATAATATTAGCAAGATTCTATGTGTTAAGGTTAGTATGTTTAAAAAAATATGTGTTTTTATCGCTTTTGTCGCGCTCAATACTGCACTGCTATATGCCGCGCGCCCGATGAATACCGATGATGCGCGCGTTGTGCCTTATGGACATTGCCAGCTTGAGACTTGGGCTGAGTTTCATATCAATACGGCTAGCGAGATTTGGGCACTCCCTGCGTGTAACTTGCTTTGGGATACTGAGATTTCGCTAGGTGGCGACATCGGCTTGGAAAATAGCGCGTTTAGATTCCAAATAAAAAAGCTTTTTGTGGATGCGGATAAAAAAAACTGGGGCATAGGTATCGCTGTGGGTAACGCCTTAACGCAAAATACGCCCTATAATTATCAGCTAGATGAGCTATATTTTTATATCCCAGCTTCGCTTGTATTGTTAGATTCTAAGCTCGTGTTTCACGCGAATGTCGGCTATAACTTGGCGAATTTAAAAACGCATATTTTTTCAGCCGGGCTAGGAATGGAGGCGCAACTTAGTTCGCGCATTTTTTTTATCGGCGAGGTGTATTATGCACAATTTGACCCTTTTATTTTTCAGGTTGGGCTTCGCACGTGGCTACTAGAGGATATGTTTCAAATCGATAGCACTTATGGCAATAGTTTTGATGGGAAAAATCACTTTTTTAGCATCGGCTTAAGGCTTCTTAGCCCGAAAATCCGCACGTAGATTCTATAACTTTTAATTACAAAAATTCTATTTTACATAAATTCCTTAAGCAAAAAGCCAACATCCATACCATTTATTTTTTTATCCTTTAATTGCTCATAAATTTCAAGCGAACCACTTAGCAAATCAGGGCTTGAAAGTCCGTGTGCAATGGAGATTCTAGCCTCTAAAAATGCGGATAATTTATCGCAAAATTTTAAAAGTTCCCCACACACAGGCCGATATTCATTCTCATTATAACGCGAAAAAATCTCGCTAGATTCTATATCACATCGCACGCAATCACCCAAAATCACGCGATTTGCGAACTCATTTTCACTCCAAAAACGAATATCACGCGCGATAAATTCTGGCAGACGGCTTAGAATCTTGCTCTCCATTTCCTCCTTTTCAATGCCCTTAATAATGCCATCAAGCCCTTTGACACTGCGTTTTATGGGCGAAATAATATCGCGCGTCAAAACCTCTGGCAAGTCGTGAAAAAGCCCACCAAAAAAGTGATTTAGTCGCATTTGCTCGCACACATTTAAATCACAACTAAGCAAAAACGCACTAATTGCCACGATTAGCATATGTCCTAAGACCGAAGTTTGCGGAATACGCGGCGTTTGACTCCACCTTTTTTGGAATCTAAGCTCAGCAAACATTCCCAAAACTTCGCGTAAATCGCTATAAAGTATCGCATTTTTCATCCCCTCTAAGTCGTAAAAACTCTCATTTTGCGCATCAATTATGCGTTTGATATTCTCCATATCATACAGCTTTGGGTTAAAATGATAAATAATGTCAAATTCCCATTTTGAAGCGTAAAAATGCGCAGCGGATAGAATCTTAGATTCTATATTTTGCTCTTTAAAGTTAGGATTTTTAGAATATAAGTTTGAATTTGAACTATGATTTTTAGAATTTTTAGGCTCAAAAGTTGTAGTAGTTTTAGAATCTAAGTTATGATTTTTAGAACTTTGTATATGTGAATTTTTATTCGCCAAATATTCACGCATATTTTTAAAAAAAGTGTAATTTTCTAGCTCATTTTTTAGCGTAGATTCTACAAATTCGCTTAATTCTGCTCCATGCGTTGCTTTCAGCTTGTGAAAAACAGGCGGCTTAATATCAGTTAGCACGACTCGCTCAAAAAACTCATATAAAAACTGCTCGATTAGCAAAATGTAATTTATTTTTCGCGGTTTATTTTTATCGATAGTATCGTGGGGTGGCTTTTGCGTGTTAGATTCTATGTTTTCATTAATGGGGTGGTGGGTGGGCATTTGGATTTTAGAATCTAAATTAGATTCTATATTTCCTAACTTTTTAGCATTTTTATTAGAATCTTTTGTGTGTTTATGCCCTAACTTTTTGCCTGAAATATTATGATTTTTAGAATCTTTTGTTTCTTTAGAATCTGCCTTAGAATCTTGTTTGCAAAATTCTCCATTAGATTCTGTATTCCCTAACTTTTCTTTCAAATTATTATGATTTTTAGCATATTCCCTTTCAATTTTTTCATCCTCATATTTTGCAAAAATAAAGGCTAAAATAATCTTGTGTGCCTGCTTATCAAGCTCGACAAACTCAAGCGGTGTCGCCTTATCATTCCACCTGCGAATTGATGCCGCGACAAAAAGCCGCTCTAATAACTTTTTACTAAGATGCGTTTTCATACTATTCTCTTTTTACTAATTTTAAAAGGTAATTATATATAGATTCTATAAATTTATATATATTAAAATACGCATATTTAATACTTTTTAGCTACAATTTTCCAAATTATAGAATCTAACCCTAAAAAGGACAAAATAAATGCAAGATATTCGAAATATAGCCGTGATAGCCCACGTAGACCATGGTAAGACCACACTTGTGGATGGCTTACTTACGCAGAGTGGGACATTTAGCGATAGGGAGCAAATTAGCGAGCGCGTAATGGATAGCAACGACTTGGAGCGTGAGCGTGGCATTACGATTTTAAGCAAAAATACCGCGATAAATTATAAGGGGACAAAAATTAACATTATTGATACGCCCGGACACGCCGACTTTGGCGGAGAGGTCGAGCGTGTGCTAAAAATGGTCGATGGCGTGTTGCTGCTTGTAGATGCCCAAGAGGGCGTTATGCCACAGACTAAATTTGTCGTAAAAAAGGCGTTGAATTTTGGCTTAAAGCCCATTGTCGTGGTGAATAAAATCGACAAACCAGCCGCAGAGCCTGACCGCGTGGTAGATGAAGTCTTTGACCTTTTTGTAGCGATGGGCGCAAATGATTCGCAGCTTGATTTCCCCGTGATTTATGCCGCGGCGCGCGATGGATACGCTATTGCCGAGCTAGAAGATGAGCGTAAGAATCTAGAGCCACTTTTCCAAGCCATTATCACTCACGTCCCAGCTCCAAGCGGTAGTGTGGATAATCCGTTGCAAATGCAGGTTTTCACGCTTGATTATGACAACTATGTCGGTAAAATCGGCATTGCACGTGTGTTTAATGGGCGTGTAAAAAAGGGTGAAAGTGTGCTTTTGGCTAAGAGTGATGGCGAAAAAGAGAGCGGACGTATCACTAAACTTATCGGCTTTTTAGGCTTAGCGCGCACTGAGATAGAATCTGCTGAAGCCGGCGATATCGTGGCAATAGCTGGATTTAACGCTGTGGATGTGGGAGATTCTATAGTTGACCCTGCAAACCCTATGCCGCTTGACCCTATGCACTTAGAAGAGCCTACGATGAGCGTGCATTTCGCCGTAAATGATAGCCCACTTGCAGGGCTTGAAGGTAAGCACGTGACGGCAAATAAGATAAAAGATAGATTGTTAAAAGAAATGCAAACAAACATTGCGATGAGATGTGAGGAAATGGGCGAGGGGAAATTCAAGGTTAGCGGTCGAGGCGAATTGCAAATTACAATTTTAGCCGAGAATTTGCGGCGTGAGGGCTTTGAGTTTAGCATTTCGCGTCCTGAGGTGATTGTGAAAGTCGAGGATGGCGTGAAAAAAGAGCCATTTGAACATTTGGTGATTGATACGCCGCAGGATTTTAGCGGCGCGATAATTGAAAAGCTAGGGCGGCGAAAGGCTGAGATGAAAGCGATGAATCCTATGAATGATGGCTATACGCGTCTTGAGTTTGAAATCCCAGCGCGTGGGCTTATCGGTTATCGTAGCGAGTTTTTGACCGATACTAAGGGAGAGGGCGTGATGAATCATAGTTTTTTGGAGTTTCGCGAGTTTAGTGGGAGCGTGGAGTCGCGTAAAAATGGCGCGTTGATAAGTATGGAAAATGGCGAGGCAACGGGCTTTAGCCTATTTAACATTCAAGAACGTGGCGCGCTATTTGTAGGACCGCAAACGAAAGTGTATGTGGGAATGGTAATCGGCGAGCATAGCCGCGATAATGACTTAGATGTCAATCCTATAAAGTCAAAGCACCTAACAAATATGCGAGCTAGTGGGAGCGATGACGCCATAAAACTTGTCCCGCCACGTGAGCTAACTTTGGAAAGGGCTTTGGAGTGGATAGAAGATGATGAAATCCTAGAAATCACGCCACAAAACATTCGCATACGAAAAAAGATTCTAGAGCCAAATTTACGCAAACGTGCCAAGGCGAAGTAATTTTGTGTTTAGATTCTAAGATTACAAACACTCTCATGTATAACAAATAATACAAACCACAAAATAGATAATAAAACAAGAAAACATACAAAAGTAAAATAATATTTTACAACATTCTGTGATTAATCTCTTTGGTTATTTTTAAAATAGTCTTGAATCTTTGTGTAAAAAATAGCCGTGAAAGCACAAATGAGTGCAACAATAACAATAAAACCTACCAGCCATAACAACACAGGTATAACATACCCTAACAATTTTAATACAAAATATGTAATTGAAATAAGCACGACAAAAATAATAAATAATTGCAGAATTGGCATTGTTGCTCCTTTAAAAATCTATATTTTACCACTTAAATTTTAAATTTGTAGTTTTATAGATTCTATGTTTTAATAAAATTCTAGAATCTAGTTTATATATTTTTCCAAATGTGCCTTGTAATTTGCGATGTATTGCTCTATTTGCGGGTTTTTCATCACATCATTACACATAAAAATGGGCAGCACACTCATACCGATAAACTCATGAATCTTGCGAAAGTGCAAATACACGCCCTCCACGCCAACGCCCTCAAAAAACTCATTTTTATCCACAAACGCATTTAAGGGCGCATTCCAAGTCACGCTAAACAACGCCTTTTTACCCTGCAAAAGCCCTCCCTTGCCATAATTCACATTTGGATTATCAGCGTGACGCCCATCACTTTTAAAAATCTTGCCAAAGCCCGCCATAAAAACCTTGTCAATATACTCCTTTACGATGTAAGGCTCGCCCATCCACCACGCAGGCATTTGCCACACGATAAGGTTAGAATCAAGCCACTTTTGCACCTCATCTTGCTCGTTGTAGCCTTTATCAATGTGCGTTTCTAGCACCTGAAAGCCTTTAGATTCTAAGTATTCTTTTGCCACATTTTGCAGTGTATCGCTTAATCTCCCGGTGCTTTCAGCAAATTTTTTACCGCCATTTAGTAATAATGCTGTCATTTCTTGCTCCTTTTATAGAATCTTAAATGTGTAAAATTTTAATACATTTAGATAAATATTTAGATTCTATAATTTTTATTTGCTGTGGGAATCTACTAAGTAGATTATGTGCTGCCAAATGAAGTTTGTCTTATCGCTAAGTCCTATTTCGCAAGTGCTAGAGCTACTAAAGCCATTTTTGCAATTACTAAAAATATTGCGATTTTGCGGATTAGATTCTATAAACTTAGAATCTTTGGAATTAGATTCTATATTTTCACACACATAATTTTCGCCAAAGTGTGATAATGCACTTTCATTTAGTTCGGGAGTAAAAAAGCCCTTGTTTCCCGCAAAGCCACAGCATTTTGTGTTGCTATCATTGATTACATTTGCACCGCATAATTTTGCTAGTTTAAATATAGAATCTTCCCAGCTTATTTTTTCACTTTTCAAAGCGATATTGCGAGTGGAGCAGGGTGCGTAAATGGCTACATTTTTATTTATAGAATCTAATGGCGTGATTGTTAAATGCGGGATTAGATATTCTAATACAAAGGCACTTAAATCATAGAATCTTAATTTAGATTCTAAGCAATCTTGTTGCTTTATCGTCTTAAAAATCTCCAAGCTACACGCGCTATGGTCGCATACAATAGGAATCTCGCCATTTTTAGATTCTAATCTTAGTGCGTTATAAGTATCACTTGCTAGCTTTTTTTCAATATTTTTATGATTTTTATACGCCTTACCACAGCATAAAGATTCTATATTTTTTGGATAAATCACATTGAATCCAGCCTTTTTACAAAGGCTTTCAAACACTTGCGCGATGCTTCTTTTATCACTCGCACTTTTACTTGGAGCAAACATACGATTTAAGCAAGATGTAAAGAAAATCACTTCGCCATTTTTGCTCTTACCTTGAGCGTTACTAACGATTTTATTTTCTAGCCTATAGTTATTTGGCGTAGGGAAAGATTCTAAAAGTAAAGGCGTATCTATCTTTTTATGCAAGAAATTTGTTAGCTTTTTTGCATTTTTTTTACCAACTATGCTTTGTGTAGCATTTGCGATTTTCACACTCGCTTTTGCAATTTTAGTAGTGCGATTTATATTATTTGCAAAGCTTTTTACAATCATAGAATCTAGCATATTATGCTTTTGAGATAAATTTGTAGCAATTTTAGCCGTATCAATCTCAAGCGGACAAAGTGTCGCACACATCGAGCAAGTAGCACAGGTCTCAATGCCTAAATATTTATAGCCTTTTTGCAATGCTTTTAGCTCAAGAGATTCTATAGAATCTTTGTTTTTAGATTCTGTGTTTGTAGTTTCGCTCCGCTCAACATGACTATTTAGTTTAGATTCCAAACGCTTTATTTCCCTATACACCGCTATCCTTTGTCTTGGCGTTAAAGTCAA
The DNA here is from genome assembly GCF_000762875.2 of Helicobacter saguini. Classification (GTDB taxonomy): domain Bacteria; phylum Campylobacterota; class Campylobacteria; order Campylobacterales; family Helicobacteraceae; genus Helicobacter_A; species Helicobacter_A saguini. Next base: position 14,728 of record NZ_JRMP02000022.1, on the reverse strand, counting down.
ATTGCGTGAAGGACAAATCTTTTCACAAAAGCCACATTCCATACACGCATCTAAATAATCTTCAATCTGGTTTGCTTCAGCCGGTTTCAAATTTTTCAAGTGGATTTGCTTATCCTGCGTTATTATCACATCTGGATTTATCAAATTCTTAGAATCAAATATCGCCTTTATACGCTTATTTATCGCGTAAGCCTTAGCCCCCCACTCAGTCTCTACAAAAGGCGCCATCATCCGCCCCGTGCCATGTTCAGCCTTTATACTACCATTGAAACTTACCACAAGATTCACCAACGCATCCATAAATTCGCCAAATCTAACCTTTTCACTCTCCACACTTAAAAGCGGCGTAATGATAAAATGCACATTCCCACTTAGTGCGTGACCAAAGATTATTCCTTTAAAGCTATACTTTTCAAATAGCTTTTCAATGCCCTCAATGCCTTGCGTAAAATGCTCAATTTCAAAGCAAATATCTTCAGTTATTACAATGCTCCCGCTAGGACGCGTAGCGGCAGCTAGGGGCAGTATTCCTTTTCTTATTTTCCACCAAGACTCCTGCTCCTTTTTATCAAAGCTAAAAGTATTACCAAAAAGCGTAGGGATAGAATCTAATTGCGTTTTAATAGATTCTATATTCGCATTTAAAGATTCTAAATTATCACTTTCCATTTGCACCAAAATAGCGCAATTCCCTTTATTTATCTTATGTATAGAATCTGGCATACCCTTTAGCCCTTTTACAGAATCAAGCGAGGCATAGTCCATAATCTCCGCCGCACTCACAATATTTTCATTTTTTGCTAGAATCTTAATTGCATAACTTGCTATGCTTAAATTTTCATAGAATAATAACGCACAGGCTTTATGTGTGAAATCCTGCACGCATTCATACTCTACCTTAGATACGAAGCCTAAAGTGCCTTCCGCCCCGATAAAAATATGATTTAAAATATCTTTAATATCACTAAAATCAACCAAAGCATTTATCGCATAACCGGTGGTATTTTTTATTTTAAATTTATGTTTTATAAACTCGCTCAAGGCAGAATCTTGCTTTATTTCGTGGCTCAAATTTAGGAGAGATTCTACAATATGAGCGTGAGTTTGCTTAAAAGATTCTATACTTTCGCTCGTATCCAAAATGTAGCCATCATTTAGAATCACGCGGATAGATTTGATTGTTTGATAGCTATTTTGCTTTACGCCACAGCACATTCCACTTGAGTTATTTGAAAAGATTCCGCCGATTAGTGCGTTATTTATAGTGGCTGGGTCTGGTCCTATTTTTTTATTATATTTTTTTAGGGCGGCGTTTGCATCAGCACCTATCACACCGCACTCTAGTTTTATAGAATCTGCATTCACGCCTTTGATTTCGATATTTTTAAAATTCTCATTACACACGACTAAAATGCTATCACTACACGCCTGCCCGCTAAGTGAAGTCCCACCAGCGCGAAATGTTAAGGGTGTATTGTGTTTATTTGCTAAGTGTAAAATCTGCTGAATCTCGCTTTCACTTTTAGCCCAAATTACAAGCTTTGGGATATATCGATAGCAGCTTGCATCAAGCCCATAGGCAAATCGCCGCAAGTAGTCTTTGTAGATTCTAAGATTTTTGGTTTTTGATTTAGCTTTTGATAAGCCCTTAGATTCTATATTTTGTTTGTTGTCTATGTTATAGAATCTAGTTTGTGATTTTTCATCACCATCGTGCAAGAATAGCTTTGCTTCATTATAGAATCTAATGTATTTCTTTGGAATATGCAGGTTTTCTAACTCGCTTTCAACCTTAAATCTAAACTTAAACCCAAATGCTTCCGCCTTAAAATCCACACTCATCTTACTTCTCCATTCTTAGAATCTAACCATTATAATATATCTAAAACCACTTTATTATTAAAATCTAATAAAAATAAGAAATTTAATCACAAATTGCAAAATTTGTAACATTTGCGTAATGTAAAGATTCTATAACACAACATTTTTTTACATTTTTTCCCATTTTTTTCTAAACGCCCTTGCAAAATTCACAAAACGCAATATTTTTTTCACAATAGTTTCAATTTATGTTATTATAAATACACTTGACTAAAACATAAAGGATTCAAAGTGGAAATTTGGACGCAAAATTATACGCCTGTGGGCGATAGTATTTGGCTTAGTGCGATTGTCGCACTTTTGCCTATCATTTTGTTTTTGGTGTGCCTTGTGTGGCTGAAGCTAAAGGGCTGGATGGCGGCAAGTCTTACGGTAGTTTTAAGTATGCTAATTGCACTTTTTGTGTATAAAATGCCTTTTAATATGGTCGCTTTAAGCTTTGTGCAGGGCTTTCTTACAGGGCTTTGGCCTATTGCGTGGATTATTATCGCGGCTATTTTCTTGTATAAAATCGCGGTAAAAACGGGCTATTTTGAGATTTTGAAGCAGAGCGTTATGGCGATTACGCCTGACCAGCGGTTGCAGGTGATTTTGATTGCCTTTTGTTTTGGTGCGTTTTTGGAAGGGGCTATCGGCTTTGGTGGTCCTGTGGCGATTACGGCAGCACTGCTTGTGGGCTTAGGCTTTCGTCCGCTTTATGCTGCTGGGCTTTGTATGATTGCTAATACCGCGCCTGTTGCCTTTGGTGCGGTGGGAATCCCTATCATTGCGTTAGGCGGGGCTGTTGGCGTAGATTCTGGAGATATTTCGGCTATGGTTGGGCGGATGTTACCACCGCTAACGATGTTTGTGCCATTTTTTATCGTATTTTTAATGAGTGGTATGAAAGGAGTGAAAGAGACTTTTCCAGCGGTATTTGTAGCGGCGACTTCCTTTGCTGTGGTGCAATACTGGAGCTCAAATTATTTAGGTGCGGAGCTGCCTGATATTATTTCTGCTATTGCGTCTATTGCTGCGACTTCGATTTTCCTAAAATTTTGGCAGCCAAAGCATGTTTATACAGGCGAGGGGCAAAGTGAGATTGATTTAAAAGATGCTAAAATGCAAAAGCAATATCCTATCGGCACGATTGTTATTGCGTGGATGCCTTTTATCTTGCTAGTTATTGCGATTGCGATTTGGAATTTCCCGGGGTTTGCTGGTATCCCTGCGTTTAAGTCGCTATTTGGCGCTGATGGTGCGTTAAAGGATACGAATATCACATTTGCAATGCAAGGGCTACATAATCAAGTAATGCAAGTAGCCCCGCTTGTAACTGAGCCTAAGCCACTTGATGCGACTTGGAAGTGGAATCTTATACAAAATCCTGGGACTGCTATTTTACTAGCAGCGTTAGTTAGCATTTTAGTGTTACGCGCTAAAGGTAATCAAATCACAGAAGCCGCAAGCGAGACATTGAAAGAAATGTTTATCCCTATTGTAACAATCGGCTTAGTCGTGGCATTTGCCTTTGTAGCCAAAAATAGCGGACAAGCGGCTACTATGGGTATCGCACTATCGCACACAGGGGGGTTATTCCCATTCTTTTCACCATTTATCGGGTGGCTTGGCGTATTCCTAACAGGAAGTGATACGAGTGCGAACCTGCTTTTTGGTCCATTGCAACAAGCGGCAGCTAGAGTGCTAGGCGAGCCTGAAGTGCTATTCCTTGCGGCAAACACCGTTGGCGGCGTGGTTGGCAAGATGATAAGCCCGCAAAGTATCGCAATTGCTTGTGCTGCCGTTGGACTTGTAGGGAAAGAAAGCGACTTATTTAGATTCACACTTAAATACTCAATAGGCTTTGTAGTATTTATAGGAATCTGGACTGCCTTTATAGCTTACATCATCCCTGGCATTATCGTGGGACACTGATTTTAGATTCTATAAGCATAGATTCTATACAAGTGGTTGGGGTCTATGTTACTTTAAATCATTATGTTTTTTATATATTTCACATCACAAAGTTTATCATTTTATTTGGTATGAAAATTTCCTTTTTGATGGCACTAGTTAGCCATTTACTGACTGAATCTTTTGCAAGGGTTACAATCAAATCTTGGGACGCACTAGAATCTACGCTAATTTGGGCGCGTTTTTTACCATTTATGCTAACCGCATAAGTAATTTCATCTTGGATAAAAGCTCTAGAATCTATAACTATAGGGCTAAAATTTTGCAGATTAAATAACTCTTGACTTAGCTCACTTGCAATATGTGGAATAAAACTCTCCAAAATATGCAGCAAAATAAAATACCCCTCGCTAAACACAGAATCATTTTCCTGCGCACTCAACGCATTATGCGCCTCCATACACGCCGCGATAATCACATTAAATGGAAAGCCCTCTAACTTTTTGCTAAAAATGTTATGATATTTTTGCAGGGCATCATAGACTTTAAAGCGCGCGATTTTAGAATCTTTGCTAAGATTTTCTACACTCAAAGGGCTTTGTAGCACGGACTTGTTATTTTTTTTCTCACCCAAGCTATCAAACTTAAAGCCCTTAATCACGCGCCCTTTTCTATCAAACAAACGATTGATAAATTTATAGCAGCCTTTCACGCCCTCATCGCTCCATTCAAGTGCGTAAGTTGGCGGGGCAGCAAAAAGCGTGAAAAGCCGCGCCGTATCCGCACCATAGGCTTCTATAATGTCGCGTGGCTCGACCACATTTCCCTTACTTTTACTCATTTTTGCACCACTTTTTAAGACCATTCCTTGCGTTAAAAGCGCAGAAAATGGCTCGCTAAATTTAAAATAGCCTAAATCACGCAACACTTTTGTGAAAAATCGCGCATAAAGCAGGTGCAAAATCGCATGTTCAATCCCGCCGATATACTCATCAACCGCCATAAAATAATTCAAACTTTTTGGCTCAAAAGCTACATTTTTCCTAACTTCTGGTGGCGTGGTATAACGCAAAAAATACCAGCTAGATTCCATAAATGTATCCATCGTATCAGTCTCACGCACTGCGTCCATGTGGCATTTTGGGCATTTTGTATGCTTCCAAGTAGGGTGCTTTTCAAGCGGATTTCCCTCCCCTGTGATTTCAATATCTTGCGGGAGCGTGACAGGTAGGTTAGTTTCCGCGACCACGCCGCAGCAATTGCAGTGAATTAGCGGTATGGGTGTGCCCCAGTAGCGTTGCCTTGATATGCCCCAGTCGCGTAGTTTAAAGTTTGTCACGCCTTTTCCTTTATTGTCGCGTTCAAAATCTTGCGTGATTTTTTGCCTTGCTTCCTTACTTTTTAAGCCTGTGTATTTATCACTATTTATTAAGATTCCATCATCAACTATAGCTTTTTTTAAGTTATGATTTTTAGAATCTAAGCTCTCATTAGTTTCAATTTTTATAACTTGTTTTATAGGCAAATTATACTTAGTAGCAAACTCAAAATCTCTTTCATCATGGGCTGGAACGCTCATAACAGCGCCACTTCCATAACTTGCAAGGACGAAATTTGCTACATAAACAGGGAGTTTCTCTTGCGTTAAGGGATGAATTACAAAAATAGGAAGTTTTACGCCTTGCTTGTCAGCTTTTGCTCTTTCTTTCTCACTTTGATTTCGCATTTGCTCAATTGATTCTATGCAATCTTTGCTTAGAACTTCAAAATTTTCTAAGTTAGCATTTTTAGAACTTTTCTCAATTAGCAAATCTACAATTTTATGCTCTGGGGCAATAACGCAGTATGTAACACCAAATATCGTATCACAGCGAGTTGTATAAACTATGATTTCACTAACTTTATTATCTAATAAGTTAGCAGATTTAGAATCTAGCTTAAAGCCAAATTCAAGTCCGCGTGACTTTCCTATCCAGTTTTTTTGCATACTTATTACTTGCTGGGGCCAGTTGCCTTGCAAGCTTTCCAAATCATCTAGCAATTCTTGCGCGTATTGCGTGATTTTAAGGTAGTATTGATACATTTCTTTCTGCACTACTTCGGTATCACATCGCCAACATTTTCCATCAATGACTTGCTCATTTGCTAGCACGGTTAAATCTTTTGGACACCAGTTTAGCAGCGCCTTTTTGCGATAGACTAAGCCTTTTTCCCACATTTGTATAAAAAATTCCTGCTCAAATTTACTATAAAGCGGCTCACAAGTAGCCAAGATTCTATCTTGAGAAAAGCTTAAACCTAGCAAATTTAGCTCTTTTAACATCACATCCATATTTTCATAAGTCCAAGTTTTTGGGTGGATTTTATGCTTTATAGCCGCATTTTCCGCTGGCATACCAAAGGCGTCAAAGCCGATAGGATGCAGCACATTAAAGCCTTGCATACGATAATATCGCGCCATCGCATCGCCTATGCAGTAGTTGCGAACGTGTCCCATGTGAATAGCCCCGCTAGGATAAGGGAACATCGAAAGGATATACTTTTTTGGGGGGAAATTTGGGTAGTTATTTTTTTCTTTTTTAGAATCTTGCTTACTCTTAGAATCTAAATTTTTAGAATCTTTTTTGGTGTTAGATTCTAAGTTTTTAGAATCTTGTTGCTCTTTAGATTCTAAATTTTGCGTTTGAACTTCAAAATTTTTTGAGTTAGGATTTTTAGAACTTTTTTCTTTTTTAGAATCTGTTTTAGATTCTAAGTTTTTGCTTAAAAAATTAGGATTTTTAGAATCTTGTAAATTAGATTCTATATTTTCACAACTAAAAGGCTCAAAAATCGGCTCAAACGCCTTGCTTTCCGCCCAAATCTTTTGCCATTTTGCTTCTATTTCTTTTGGATTGTAATTTTGCATATTTTTCTCCTTTATTAAAGTTACAAAATTTATAATTATAAGTCTTCTAAACTTATAACTTTTATTTCTTTTATGCCGAGATTTTCTTTCATATTTTGTAACATTTCCTTATTTTGAGTTACAAATTCTTTAGCTTTACTTGCATTATCTTGCGTTACAGATTCTATATTAGATTCTGTATTTTGTGGTTGTGTGGAATCTTTTTGTGATTGTGTTTGATTAGATTCTATATTTTGTGGTTGTGTTGGGTTGGATTCTGTATTGTTAGAATCTGGCGGGGTTATGGGCGTTTTAAATAGGGTGTCTAGGGCTTGTGGGCTTTCTTTGCTATCAACTTTTAAGGCTGTTTTTTCGCCAAAAACTTCGCGAATTAGCGCTAATAAGCCTTTATAGCCTTTTCTAAGCAAGTCTAACTCGCTTTCATCCATAAAAAATGTAACATGCAAATCATTTCCATTAATTCCATTAAATCTAACTTTTTTCTCAAAAAGTTCGCCTATTTTGAAGTCTCTGTCATAAATTTTTGCGATTAGGGTTTGGAAATTAGAATCTAGATTTTGCGGGAAAATTTCGGTTATATTTTTTGGGTATTTTGGTTTTGTGGGTTTTGTGCTCTCTTTGATAGAATCTTGTGTTATGTTAGATTCTATATTTTCGTTGTTTTTTATAGAATCTAGATTATTTGTTGTGTTGGGCGTTTGCGAAATATCTAGGTTGTTAGAATCTACGTTTTTAGATTCTATAGAATCTAATTTTTGCAAGTCATTATTTTGCAATACAACGTCTTTAGATTCCATAGAATCTATTTTTCCAAAGTCGGTATTTTTCATGTCGTTTTTTTGGTTTTCATTTGCACTTTGTGCATTTTCATTGTTTGCCTTAGAATCTAAATTAGATTCTATATTTTGGGTTGCTTTGTTAGAATCTATTTTCATAGAATCTTGTAGTTTAGATTCCATAGCCTTATTAGAATCTTGCAATGCCTTGAAATCTACGCTAGATTCCATTTGCGAAATGGCGGTGGTTATATCGGTTAGTTTTTGCGCCTCAAACATCTTTAAAACGCAAAGCAGTAAGCAAAATTCACCATCGCAATCAAGGTGCAACATCGCCTTGCTATCCGCGATAATATTGCCATATCGCATACCTAAAATAGGCGGAATTTGCGGTATTTCAAGCAACATTTTTTCCCTAATATACACGCTCAAAGTATCTAAAATCATCTCAATTTCATAGCTAGAAATCTCGCGCACAAAAGCCACGCACGCACTCATATCTCGCCGCAAAAGCGCGTTAAACAGGCTATCAAACGCACTCAAATCAAGGCTACCTAACATCGTGGCAACCTTTTGGCTAGTCAAAACGCCACTGCAATACACGATAGCCTGGTCTAACAGCGTGAGCGTATCGCGAACAGAGCCGCTACCATTGCGTATAAGCAGGTTTAGCACGTCATTATCGGCACTCACGCCCTCTATTTTTATTATCGATTCTAGGTGCGCCTTTAAAATCGTGGTAGGAATCTGCTTAAAACGATAATGTTGCGTGCGACTAAGGATTGTGGGCGGAAGCTTTAGCGGGTCGGTAGTCGCAAGGATAAATTTGACAAATGGCGGCGGCTCTTCAAGGGTCTTAAGCAGGGAGTTAAACGCCTCTTTTGTCAGCATATGCACCTCATCGATGATGAAAACCTTGAAGCGACCAAGCACGGGGCGGTATTTCGTCTGCTCTATAAGGTCGCGAATGGCGTCAATGCCGCGATTGCTCGCACCATCAAGCTCGATAATGTCAATGTGCGTGCCTTTTAGCGCCTCTTTGCAATTAGTGCAAGTGCCGCAGGGCTGACTTGTTATTTTTTTTTCACACTCTAAACATCGCGCAAAAATCCTAGCTGAACTCGTTTTTCCGCTACCTCGTAAGCCACTGAAAAGATAGGCATTTGCGATTTTCTCGCTATCAAGGGCTAGGCTTAAAGTCTTTGCTACGCTATCTTGCCCGATTAACTCGCTAAAGGTTTTAGGGCGATATTTTAGGGCTAGGGCTTGGGAGTTGTTTGTTTTTTTAGATTCTGTGATTTCGTTATTTTTTATGGAATCTTGTGAATTAGATTCTATATTTTGGCTTTCTGTAAAATGTGCGTTTTTAGATTCTATAGAATCTAGGTTTTTGTTGGCGTTTATATTTAGTGTAACGTTTTCTTGGCTATCGTGGTTTTTGACCCACCCCCCATCCCCCTCCGCAAGGGAGGGGGAGTAAGCCGCTTTAGATTCAGTGTTTTCTTTAGAATCTAGATTCGCTAAATCTTGTGTATTCATAGAATCTTTATTTGGTTTAAAATCTTGGTAAGGATAGCCCCCCTCCCTTGCGGAGGGGGGTTGGGGGGTGGGTGTTTCGACGTTATTAGAATCTAGATTCTGTAAATTCTTAGAATCTTGTATTATAGATTCTGTAACTTTTTTAGAATCTAAATTAGGATATTCGTTGTTTTCGTTGAATCTAGATTCTATATTTTGCAATTTTTCTTTAGAATCTATATTGTCATTTGTTATGTGATTTTGTGTATCGTTTGTTTGGTGTTCATTTGCACTTTGTGCAAAAAGCGCAAATCCCCCACCCCGCTCCCCCTTTGCGCAAAAAGCCGCCGCTTTTTTGCTAAAAGGGGGAGAGCCCCGCTCTTCCAACTCTTTGCTAAAAGCGGACGTCCGCACTTCTGCGGACGTGCTTTCCGCTTTTAGCACTGCGAGTTGGGCGGGCTCACAAGGTTGCGTGCTTCGCACGTTTCCATTAATTGTCGAGCTTTGCTCGACTCGCCCTTTTTCGTTTATCTTTATAGAATCTATTTCGTTTCCTTTTTCCAAGTTTTTAGATTCTATATTTTCTTGTTCGTTGGCAAAATTCGCAGTTGAGAGATTCATTTCAGTCTTAAAAAAGGGTGGTTGGGTGGGAATAGATTGATATGAATCTCGCAACTGCGAATTTTGCGTGTTAGATTCCATATTTTTAGAATCTAGATTCTGTAATTTGTTAGAATCTTGTGAGGTTTGTAAATATGAAGAATTAGATTCCACATTCCCTAACTTTTTTGTGCCTTTTGTTTTATTATTTGTAGGTTTCATCATATCAAATATCGAATTTGGACGTTTATATGGCATTTTGGCATCAAGTGGATTTGGCGAGATAAAATTCACATCCCAAGGCGGCGAATCATCAAAAGGCGAATCATCAAAGGACGAAGCACCAAAGGACGTATCATTAGAAGTATCAAAATTAGAATCTAAATTAGGCATTTTTTCTCTTTAAAGTTATAAATTGCATAAAAATTGTAAAAATATATACCATAATTTTGTGAAAAAATATTAAATATTTAAACTTTTTAGTATAATATCAAATATTTATAAAAATATCTTAAAAAGATTCTAAAAATTATAACCTTGCTGCAAAGGATAGTTATGATACTTAGTAAATATTGTGCGAGTGGCAATGATTTTTTGATTTTTCACACTTTCGAGCATAAAAATCGCAGTGAATATGCCAAAAAAATGTGCAATAGATTCTATGGAATCGGCGCGGATGGCTTGGTCGTGCTGCTACCTTACGCTCAAAATAGCGATGAAAAGGGCGATGAAGAGGCAATTAGCGAGCTAGATTCTAAGCAAATCGCGTATCAGTGGGAGTTTTACAACTCAGATGGCAGTATCGCAAATATGTGCGGAAACGCGTCACGTGCGGTAACTCTGTATGCTTATCACAATAATATCGCGGGGCTAAAGCACAATTTCCTTAGCAAAGTTGGCGTTATTGAGAATAATATCCAAAATATTAAGAGTGATAAAGAAGCCCTTGTGCAAAGCAATCTTGGCAAGTTTAGCTTTGAGGGGAGTTTCGTAGAATCTCGCCGCGAAAACCTGTATGATTTCGAGTTAATCGTGGTTGGGATACCGCATCTTGTGTGTAAATGTGAGAGTTTGCGCGAGTTTGATGGGCTGCTTGATGATTTGGAGTTTTTATCGCAGCTACGACACAAGCACAATGCGAATGTCAGCATCGCATTTCGCGAGAATGATGTGATACATTATGCGACTTTTGAGCGCGGCGTGGAGGGCATTACACAGGCGTGTGGGACGGGGGCGTGTGCGGTGTTTGCAAGTTTTCGCGAGTTTGACAAGAGCTATACTTTGATACCGCCAAGCAAGGAACGGCTGATTGTTAGTAGCAAAAATAGCGAGATTTACTTTGCTGGGCTTGTAAGCCTTGTTGCCACCTGCGTGGTGTGAGATTACCAAAAATAGATAACGGAATGGGATTTGCTTACCACTTGCTAATAAATTATGTATTTCATTTTAAGGATTAGGAAATGGTTGCGGATATTAATGCTACTGGGGCTTCTAGCACTCCATTAGTAGTAAATGATAGCAAGGCTAGTAATAATACAAATGATAGCACATTTGCTGATGCGTTGGCGCAAGGTATCGCACAAGATAAGGCTAAAAGTGCGACAGATACGACAAATGCAAGTGCGAATAATGCACAAGGCACAAATACGCAAAATAAAACCACTACGCAAGATTCTAAAGCTGGAGATTCTAAAACTACAAAAACAGAATCTAAAGCAGATTCTAAAACAGATTCCAAAGTTACAGAATCTAAAACAGATTCTAAAAATATAGATTCTAAAGATTCTAAAAATACCGCTAAAATCGAGCCAAACGCCACTCCGCTAAATACCAAAGCAACTCCGGCAGATTCTAAATCCGCTTTAAGCAAGGCGTTAAATAAAGAAGAGGTAAACGATACGCTTGAAGCCCCACAAGATACCGCCGAGATAGGCGACATTACGCTAGATACCGAAACCCCAAGCGATGAAAATATAGAATCTAACTTAGAAAACGCAAAAGATTCAAAACTAGATTCTAAAAATCTAAAAAATGTTGGCGCTAGAAATGGCGATACAAAGGGCGCAAATAACGGCGATTTACCAAAAGCCGATAATACAGATGAGCCAAAAAAGCTAACTAGCAAAGAAATAAAAGCAATTAAAGAGCAAGAATTGCAAGAAAAGCTAAAAACGCTTAGCGATGTGAAAAAGGAAGCACAAGCGCGCAATCTAAACTTGCAAAAGATTGATATTGTCGAGCAAGGGCGTAAAATCCCTGTGGGTCCGCAGGATTTAATGGATAGCGAAATGCTAGATAGCATAAATAATAATCGCAATCGCCTTGCAAATTCGCTTCAGCAGCAAGGTCAAGCGGTAGCTGCAAGTATCGCAAATGCGACAAATAAGGAAATGAGCGAAAAAGATAAGCTACTAGCCGAGCTACTAAACCGATATGATGCGGCAGAAAATGCAAGACGCAAAGCGGCAAATGATAAAGAGAAATTGCAGTTTAAGGTTGAAAATGGCGATAAAGCAGTCGTTATAAATCGAGCGACGATGCAACCGGGCAATATCATCAATCCTACGATTAGAAACGAGGCTATGCAGCAAGATTTCTTAGAAAAATTGCATGGAATCACAGGCGATGAAGCCCTAGAAGAGACCTTAGCAAGTAATCAAGCACGACTTGAAGTAATGCTACAATACGCGCAAAAAGCAGCCGCATTAAAAGAAGTGCCAAAAGCTGGGGCGAACGGCGTAAATGGAGCAACGCCAAACTTGCAAGGCTGGGCTAAACAAGGCGAGTTTGTCGCGGCGGCGGATAATGATTTAGAGTTGCCAAAAGATGTGAATTTTGAGATTGATGGGAATAAGCCTTTTGATTCTATGTTGCAAGAAAAGGTCAAGGCGGACAACGCAAAAGAAGCGGTGGCGACTAAGAAAAGCGATGAAAAAGTCGCTGAAAAGGCTGCGGATAATGGAAAAGTCGATGCAAAGCAAGAGCTAAATGCGGCGCAAGCCAAGCAGGATTTAAGCAATAAAAATGCCTTAGCGCGCGAAATGATTAGGAATTTTGCTGGGCAGTTTAGAGAAGAGGTGATGAATTATAAGCCACCGATTACTAAGATTAACCTTGAACTAAACCCTGCGAATTTGGGCGAGGTGAGTATGAGCATTAGCAAAAAGGGCAAGGATTTGCAAGTTAGTATCACAAGTAATGCGAATGTGATGGGAATGTTTGTCCAAAATGCACAAGAATTGCGACAAAACTTAATGCAAATCGGTTTCAACAACCTTGATTTAAACTTTAGTGCGCGTGATAATAATCAGCAAAATGGCACAAATCAGGGCAATGCGGATAATGCAGAGCAAGATTCTAAACTGCAAAGTATAGATGAGGCACAAAACGCCCTTAGTGCGTCACCAGATTCACTGCCTAGCTCCCTTGAAATCACACTGCCTGAATACGCGTAAGTCGTTTAAAATCTAGAATTTATAAAATGGGTAAGTATAAAAATGCCAAAGTTTTAATAATAGATAATTTTGATTCTTTTACTTACAATATTGTATATTTATTAGAATCTATAAAGATAAAACCGATAGTTTTACAAAATACATGTGGTTTGCAAGATATATTAAGATACGATTTCACTCATTTAATTATCTCACCTGGTCCTAGTAATCCACAAAATGCTGGTGTTTCTATAGATGCAATAAAATATTTTGCAAAAACAAAAAGGATTCTAGGAATTTGTCTTGGACATCAATGTATAGCACAGGCATTTGGTGAATCTGTAGTAAAAATGCCAACTCCAACACACGCAAAAAAACATAAAATGTATTTTAAAAAAAATACCCTTTTTAAATATATTAAATCACCTATAAAAATTGCTCTTTATCATTCTCTACAAGTAAAAATAGATTCTATAAAACCTAAAATAAAAATCCTAGCTTATAGTAAAAAAATAATAATGGCAATAAAGGTAAAAAAATGTAAAATATACGGAATCCAATTTCACCCAGAATCTATTTTGCAAAAACATGGAAAAAGAATTATAAAAAATTTTTTAGAAATATAGTCAAAATAATTTATTTAGGTAAAGCCAATTTGTTTATGTCAACACGACGTGATTTTAAAGATTCTATCTCTTTAGAATCTAGTTTTCGCCATTTTAATGTCATGCCTAAAATTCCTTTTTTATCCTCACTTACTCTAACTTCTAAAAATTTACCACCATCATACTTTGCACTTGCATAATAAATATGCTTATGTAACATATCTAAAATCTTACCATTTTCATACTTACCTTTAGTTGTCTCCAAAAGATTCCATACAAAAACGCTGTATTTACTAGCTTCAACATTTTGCTTATTGTTCTCGCCTTTTTGTATCTCTTCTTTATTTGTAAAGGCGACTGCATAATATTTGTTGTTTTTCTTAAAGACTTCTACATAATTATCATTCCCGCCAAAACTCATATCATAAAGCCCAGATATATCATAAGCAAACACAACATTCAATAAAATAATTACCAACAAAATCTTTTTCATCCTTATGTCCTTTAAAATGCAATGCGTTATTTTACTAAATTATTTTCAATGTTTAGATTCTAAAACACAAAGCGAATGCCTGCGTTGGCGCCAAAGCCAAAGGCTTTTGAGATAACTGATGTGTGGCTTGTAAGGCTTGTATTAATATAGAATCTACCAAGTGCTAGCTCGCCCCCAGCAGTAACAAACATATTTGAACGCAAACTATCGCCACGATAATCAAAAGTGAAAGCAAGATTAGATTCAGTGTTACTTACATTAGAAGACGACAAACGTTTAGAATCTAGATTGTCTTTTAGCACATACACATCTTGGCGAAATTGCGCATTTAGGAAAATGTAGCTTTGGTTTTTGAAATATTTACGCCCTTCGATGCCGACATTTACACCGATTGCGTGACGCGCATTATCACTTGTATCAATTTCAAAAATGCCACTTGCCTGTCTATTATAGCCTGTGGATGTGCTAATGTAGTAGCTCGCACCTAAGAATGGTTTCAAAGTATAGCCCTTTTTAAGCACAAAAGCGTAACCATAAGTAACATTTCCCTCCAAATTTGTCACATTATAATGGTATTTTTGATTGAATAAATCAAGCAAGTCAAAGCCCCTTTTTTGCGC
>NZ_JRMP02000021.1 GCF_000762875.2 Helicobacter saguini | reverse complement strand
GTTTTAGATTCTATATCTTTAGAATCTTGGGTTGAGTTCCCCCCTCCCTTGCGGAGGGGGGTTAGGGGGGTGGGTAATTGTGTGTTATTTTTTATAGAATCTTTATTCACATAAATTGCTTTTATATCATAAGGATTTTCGTTTATTACTTTGTAAATTAGCAAATTAGATTCTATATTTATGGTGTGGTGGGTGGGCGTTAGGGTAGAATCTTCACCATTAGATTCTACATTCTCTTTAAAATCTTGGTAAGGATAGCCCCCCTCCCTTGCGGAGGGGGGCTGGGGGGTGGGTAGTATGGTGGTGGGTAGTATGGTGGTGGGTAATACCGCAGTGGGTTCATTGACGTTTTTAGAATCTAGATTCTGTATTTCCTTAGAATCTTGCATCTTAGATTCTAACATTTCATTCACTCTTTTAGTTTCTTTAGAATCTAGTTCTAACTTATAACTTTGTGATAGAAAATCTAATGCTACATTGCGAGAGCTTGAAAGTCCTAGATTTGGCTTATCTATCAGCGTGAAATTACTATATTTTGCTACATATTCTTTAGCGATATTTAAAGAGTTAGAATCTGTGCTACCATCATTTACTAAAATCGCTTCTATATTTTTATAACTTTGAGAAATGATAGAATCTAGGCACTCTCTTAGATACTGCTCGACATTAAAAATCGGTACAATTACAGCCACTTTGATATTTTCACTAGCAAGATTCATAACTTGCTCCATAAATGAAATATCGCTGTAACTTTCGCATATATATATATATATATGTTTTAGAATCTAGAACTTTGTAGCAGTATAAATTATTAGTTTCTAAGTTTGTAGATTCTATAAAGTTATGATTTTTAGAATCTTTAGAATCTAGATTCTGTAAATTTATAGGATATTCTTTATTATTTTGGTCTTTTGGATTATCGTGGTTATTGACCCACCCCCCGTCACCCACCCTAACGCAAGGGAGGGGGGAATCGACTTTAGAATCTATTTTATTTTCTAAGCTAGATTGCCACGAATTACTTTGTAGTTCTTGCATTGAAGCAATTTTATAAACTCCAGAGTAAAACTCAATGCCCACATTTCGCCCTGTTGCTTGTCCGCCATTTTCTTTATCAATAACGATAAATCTAGAATCTAAAGCAGCGTATTCCAAAGCAATATCTAAACACGCCAAATCTCCATCGCTAACAAGCAAAACGTTTAAATTCCCATAACTTTGAGTCAAAATAGAATCTAAACACTCACGCAAAAATGCCGACACACCAAACATCGGCACCACCACGCCCACTTTAAAATCACTAGAATCTACACTCATATCCTATCCCTTCTTTCTTTTCCTAAACTTTCTCTCAATATCTTTCACATTGCGATATAGCACGATTAAAGGTGAAAAGATTCTATACATCGCTAGATTATTCAAAGCTAGTTTTTTAAAGCGTTTGACTTTCACGCCCTTTGCCTTTGCATCATTTATATATGGCTTTATCACACTCATTCGCGGCAGTAGCCCTAAAGGGTCCTCAGGGAAACTAGCCAAATGCAATATCATCTCGCAAAACTTAGGATAAAACGCCTCCCTTAAAAGCGAAATATCCTTTTGACGCTCCGCTTTAAAATCCTCCGCATTAAAATCTAGCATATTAGAATCTTGCAAAATCATAGAATCTTGTAACACCTTAGAATCTCCTAAAGCATAATCTTTTAAACTAGATTCTAAATCCTCCATCATCACTAGCCAACTACGCGCTTTATGATACTCCTTTGTATTGCGTTCATTCCCGCTAAAATGCACCAAAAGCGGCTCTAGATATGGCGGGATATTCGCCTTAGCACTATAATCTGTAATGCTATTTGGGCGAATGCGATACATATATAGCTTTTTATTTAGCACATAAATATAGCGCGATTTAAAAAATAAAAGCGTTTCAAATAGCACATCCTCATTCATTATCCTATCAATAAATCGTAGCCTAAGATGTTGCAAATATTTAAAATCAATCATTGCCATCCACCCAAATGCGAAAAACTCAGGATTTTTCTCTACACTTAAAGTAAGCCACTGCCTTTTTGTGATTAAACTATCACCTTTAAAGCCATAGATTTCTTGCCAGCTTTTCCATTTATTTTTGGGCTTATCTATGCCATCATAGAAGTATTCCCAGTCAAACCAGATTATTTCGGCGCGTTTTGGGTGGTTGTTTTGATTAGATTCTAAACTTATAGGGTGGTGGGTGGGCGTTAGGGTAAAATTTTGAGCGTTAGATTCTATATTTTGTATTTCTACTTCACTTTGTAGTGCAGCTTTTATACAAGATTCTATACAATCACTTTTCCAATAATCATCACTATCTAAAAAGATAATATAATCTATTTTTGGTATTTGCAATGTTTTAGATTCTATATCTTTAGAATCTTGGGTTGAGTTCCCCCCTCCCTTGCGGAGGGGGGTTAGGGGGGTGGGTAATTGTGTGTTATTTTTTATAGAATCTTTATTCACATAAATTGCTTTTATATCATAAGGATTTTCGTTTATTACTTTGTAAATTAGCAAATTAGATTCTAAACTTATAGGGTGGTGGGTAGGAGTTAGGGTAGAATCTTCACCATTAGATTCTATATTTTCTTTAAAATCTTGGTAAGGATAGCCCCCCTCCCTTGCGGAGGGGGGTTGGGGGGTGGGTAATATGGGGGTGGGTAGTATGGTGGTGGGTAATACCGCAGTGGGTATATTGACGTTTTTAGAATCTAGATTCTGTATTTCCTTAGAATCTTGCATCTTAGATTCTATATTTTCTTTAACCCTTTGTGTTTCTTTAGAATCTAATTCTAGTTTATAACTTTGTGATAGAAAATCAAGTGCTACATTGCGAGAGCTTGAAAGTCCTAAGTTTGGCTTATCTATCAGTGTGAAATTTGCGTTCTTTGCTACATATTCCTTTGCGATATTTAGCGAGTTAGAATCTGTGCTACCATCATTTACCAAAATCGCTTCTATATTCTTATAACTTTGGTTAATTATAGAATCTAGGCACTCACGCAAATACTGCTCGACATTGAAAATCGGCACAATCACCGCTACTTTGATATTTTCACTAGCAAGCTTCATAACTTGCTCCATTTGCGAAATATCGAATGAAATATCGCTGTAAGAGTCGCATATATATATATATATATATATATGTTTTAGAATCTAGAACTTTATAGCAGTATAAATTATTAGATTCTATATTTGTAGATTCTATAAGGTTATGATTTTTAGAAGTTTTTATAGAATCTTGCAAGTTAGATTCTATGTTTTTTTGTTTAGCAGGGCTTTTTACCCACCCCAAGTCGCCCACCCTAACGCAAGGGAGGGGGGAATCGCCTTTAGATTCTATGTTACTTTCCAAACTAGATTGCCACGATTTTGCTAACGCAAAATCTCGCAATGACACAATTTTATAAACTCCGCTAAAAAACTCAATCCCCACATTTCGCCCTGTAGCTTGTCCGCCATTTTCTTTATCAATGACAATAAATCTAGAATCTAAAGCAGCGTATTCCAACGCAATATTCAAACAATCCAAATCTCCATCACTAATAAGCAAAACGTTTAAATTCTTGTAACTTTGATTCAATATAGAATCTAAACACTCCCTAAGGAAAGCAGCCACACCAAACATCGGCACAACCACGCCAACCTTCAAATCACGATTATGAATCTTAGAATCTAAACCCATTTTTACCTTTCATTTATGCCAAAAAATTATATGTGAAAATTAATATTTAAAATAAACAAGGAGATAAAAATTCATAAAAATTGCTTACAATACAATAATTTCTAAGAAAAAGGATTTTGTTTGATTCTAGTTTTTGACATTGAGAGTGTGCCTGATGTGGCGTTGTTACGCGAGGTTTATCATTATGAGGGTAGTGATTTAGAGGTGTGCGAGCAGGCATTTAAGGCGCAAAATGAGCTAAGTGGGAGCGATTTTTTGCCCCTTAGCTTTCATAAAATCGTTAGTATCGCGAGCGTGGCAGCAGATGAATTTGGGAATTTTATAAAAGTAGGGCATTTTGCAAAGGACATCGCGTGGGAGAGCCGCGAAGAAATTTTATTAAAAGAATTTAGCGAGTTTATAAATAAAAAAAACCCACGCCTAATTAGCTTTAATGGACGCGGTTATGATATGCCCCTAATCGCACTGCGTGCGTTAAAATACAACCTAAACTTGTCCGCATACTACGAGGTGGATAACCCAAAGGCGAATAAAAATAAGTGGGAAAATTACCGCGTGCGCCATAGTGAGCGCTTTCACTTGGACTTGTATGATACGCTTGGTGTGTGGGGCGCGGCGCGGAGTTTTAGCCTTGATGCGGTGTGCAAGATGTGCGGTATTATGGGCAAGTTCGAGGTCGATGGCGGGCAAGTGCATGAGCTAATTTACAAGGATAATGACTTAGCAAAGGTCGATTTTTACTGCCAAAGCGATGTGCTAAATACTTATTGGCTCTTTTTAAAATTTGAGCTGACGCGCGGCAATTTGACTATGCAGGACTATCTAAATAATCTAGATTCTATGAAAGATAAACTCCCTGCTAACGCCCCTTACAAAGATGCTTTTATAGAATCTATTGAAAGGGAAATTGAGAAATATAGTTAGGATTTTATGGGTCTTAGTATGTATTACTTGCTACTTTTACAAATTCTAAAATTATGGGATTTGGGTTTTGCAAACGCGAAGTAAATTCTGGGTGGAATTGCACGCCGACAAAGAATGGATGTGTTTTTTTCGAATTTTTAACGCCCTTAGAATCTCGCCTAGATTCTATAGAATCTTTATAAATCACATTAGATTCTATAAAATCCTTAGAATCTAAGCTAGATTTTGTAAATTCTTTAGAATCCACTTTAAAATCTAACTTAGAATCTAGCAACTTAGATTCAATAATCGGGGTTGAAAGCTCGACTGCTTCAATAAGTTTATCACACTCACCACTTACAATTAGCCCATGTGATTCAAATAACGCTCTATACTTTGGATTTGCTTCATAGCGATGGCGATGACGCTCTTTTATCACCTTTGCCCCGTTATATGCACGCGACAAGATAGAATCTGGCTTAACATAGCACTCATACTCCCCTAGCCGCATAGTCCCGCCAAGTGGCGAATTATGCGTCCTAACCTGCTTTTTACCCTCGCTATCGATAAAATCTTGTATCATATAAATGATAGGATTTTCGCAATTTTTATCAAATTCGCTAGAATTAGCCCTGGGCAGTTTCAATACATTTTTGGCAAATTCTAATAACGCTAGTTGCATTCCTAAGCATATTCCTAAAAAAGGGATTCCATTTTCCCTAGCATATTTTATAGCCTCTAGTTTGCCCTTTACACCGCGTTCGCCAAAGCCGCCCGGCACTAAGATTCCATCCAAATTTTTTAGCTTTTCAATATCCAAATTTGTAGAATCTATAAAGTCGATTTCTACTTTCGTATCAAGGTTTGCACCCGCGTGTGTAAGGGCTTCAAGCAGCGATTTATAGCTCTCTTTTAAGCTCAAATACTTACCCACAAAGCCGATTTTAACCTTCTTACTAGGGCTTAGAATCTTTTTAACTAATAAGTCCCACTCGCTCATATTTGGAGCTAACTCTTTCAAGCCTAGACTACGCGAAATGGGCGTTAAAATCCCCTCATTTACAAAAATTAGCGGACATTTATAAATGCTTCTTGCATCAGCCGCGCTAATCACGCTATCATACTCCACATCGCAACTTAGTGCAATCTTTTGCTTCGTATCTTTTTCCAAAGGCATTTCACTTCTAGCAATGATAATCTGCGGGGAAATCCCTATGCGGCGGAGCTCTTGCACGCTATGCTGTGTGGGCTTTGTCTTTAGCTCATCAGCGGCTTTCACATACGGCACAAGCGTTACGTGGATACTTAGCACATTTTGCACGCCATTTTCTTGCTTTAGCTGTCGCATCGCCTCTAAATACGGCATACCCTCAATATCGCCCACCGTGCCGCCTAGCTCGACAATGAGAAAATCATAGCCCTCCCCAGCCTTTGTAATGCGGCTTTTGATTTCATCAGTGATATGCGGGACGATTTGAATTGTCTTACCCAAATACTCGCCCTTTCGCTCCTTTTCGATGACTGATAGATAAATCTGCCCGGTGGTAAAATTATTATTTTTGCTGAAATTCGTATTTAAAAACCGCTCATAATGCCCTATATCAAGGTCTGTTTCCGCCCCATCTGCCGTGACAAAGACCTCGCCATGCTCTAAGGGGCTCATCGTGCCGGGGTCTACATTTATATAAGGGTCAATTTTTAGGATAGAAACTTTATATCCTGCATGTTTCATCAAAGTGCCTATGGAACTGCTTGAAATGCCCTTGCCAAGCGAACTTAGCACCCCCCCTGTAACAAAAATATACTTCGTAACTTTACTCATATTTTCTCTTGCGTTTAGATTCTATATTTTTAAAGCTGAAATTATAAAATAAAATTATAGAAATTATAGAATCTAAAATAGAATTTTAGGTAGAATATTGCAATTTTGAAAGTAGGTTCTATGGTTTATGAAAGTGAAAAAAGATTCTAAATTGCCATTTGTAATTTTGGCTATTTTGGCGGAAAGCTGCATAATTTATGCTAGTGTGCTAGTAAAAATGATTGATATTTCGCCTATAAATATCGCACTTTATCGCGTGGCAATCGCTACTCCTTTTTTCTTTTTGGCGACTTTTATTTTTATGAGAAAAGATTGTAAAAAACACTCTGTCATATTGAGCGAAAGCGAAATATCTATGCAAGATTCTAAAAATATAGAATCTAACTTGCAAGATTTTAAAATAGATTCTAAAGATTCTAAGGAAAATATGGAATCTAACTCGCAAAACATAGAATCTAAAAGCCTTTCGCCCACCCACCGCCCTATTTATAGTGTAGATTCTAAAAATCTAAACGCCGCTTACCGCCCTATTAAAGAAAATATAGAATCTGCCCAACAAGATTCTATAAATCCACAAAAAAGTTCTAAAATTCCTAACAAAACCACCCTAAAAGTTCCCTTGAAAGACTTTATTTTAATGCTTTTTGCGGGGGTATTTTTCGCTTTTGATTTAATATTTTTCAATCTCGCACTAAAAAACACAAGCGTGGCAAATGTCAATCTAATCTCGTGTATGTCCTGCTTCATTTTAATTCCTTTGGGCGTTTTATTTTTCGGCGAAAAAATCAAAAAAAGCTTTTTTGTGGGCGTGTTTATCGCAATTTTTGGCTTAGTCGTGCTAATCAAAGGCAAGGATGAAAGCGGCGTAAGTAGCGTATATGGCGACCTTTTGGCATGTCTTAGCGCCCTTGGATACGCATTATTTTTAGCGTTCATTTACGCATTAAGGCGGCGTTTTGGCACATTAGAAATTATGGCTTATAGCACGCTAGGCGCGACAGTTGTGCTATTTATCGTAGCGTGCTGCGTAGAGGGGCTGCAAGTGCCAAGCGACTTTCGCACACTAGCCCTGCTAGTCTTAATCGCATTTTTTGGACAGCTAGTCGGGCAGGGCTTTTTCAACTTTATTTTGGGCAAACTAGATTCACAAACTTCATTTTTATTGCTGCTAGTCGCGCCCGTAATCGCCGCAATCATGGGCTTTTTGATACTAGGAGAAAGACTTAGCACACTTGAAATCTGCGGCATTTTAATAATAATCTTAGGCGTCTATTTCGCGAAAAAAGATTCTGTATAGAATCTAGATTCTATATTTGGAACGATTTGTGCTAAGAGTGTTGTAGAATCTTATTAACACAATAGATTCTAATGTCTTGTTTAAAATCTATTAAAGATTTGTCCCACCCACTAGATTCTGCATAGAATCTGCATTTATAATTTCTCCTTAAATTTACCTTAGATTCTAAAGAATCTAAATGTTTCAAAATACAATTTTATTTTTTCAAAAAATGTTGCATGCCAAATTCGCGACCCATTGAGATTTGTGAATCTAGCTGGTTTATTTTGTTTTCTTTGATTAGGATTCTAACGGCGGGATTTGCGATTAGAATCTCAAAGTCGGCTTTAAGGCTTATAGGCGTGTTAGAAACGCCAGAATCTGCGTATAATTTCTGCGTAATGATGCCCTGCAAACAATCCGCCAAATTCGCATGCGCATTCGCATCATCGCTACACATCCCTAAAATGCGCGAAACCGCGTGAGCGCACGAAAACGCATGAAAACTAGCAAGCACCAAATGTCCGCTTAGAGCGTGATTTATCGCCATTTTTAGCACTTTTGAATCTAAAATCTCGCCGATTAAAATCACATCTGGGTCCTGCCTTAAACTCGCCTTTAACGCACTCTCAAAATCGCTAGAATCTCGCCTTATTTCTCGCTGCGTGATAAGGCTATTCTTGCTTTTATGCTCGTATTCAATGGGGTCTTCGATTGTCAAAATGTGCTTATTTGCGCTCTCATTTATGTGGTTTATCATCGCTGCAAGGCTCGTGCTTTTGCCAACGCCTGTAGCGCCACACACAAGGATTAGTCCGCTATCATTCAAACTCAAAGATTCTAGCACTTTTGGCGTATTCAAACTTGCAAGGGTTGGAATCTTGCTTTTTAGGATTCTAATAGCATAGCAATTTTTGTAGTTAGAAAAATAGTAACTTATTCTTATTTTAGTTTCATTTATCATAGTTGTAAAACTTTTTTCATTCTGGCTTTTGTGGTCATTAGATTCTGTATTTATAGAATCTAGCTCGGTTTTTATGGAATCTATATCGCTTTGCGGATTAAATTGCATTATTTTCTTATTCACACGAAAAAAAATCGCGTCATTTATGTGAATATCACTCACATTATTTTGCGTGGCAATCTCTATTAGCTCGTTTAGATTCAATGTTGCTCCTTTAGAATCTTAGGGCGTTTTATCAGCGTAATTATTAATAATAAAACGCGCGGAGTGGTGCAGCGGGTGGGTGCTAAGGAGCGTATTTGCATAAATCATAATATCTAAAATTAGTGTTTTTTTGGCGTTTTTCCCTTGTGTGTTTGCACTTTGAATCTCGCTAATAGCGTAAGTCCCACTAAAATGGCTATCAAAATTTATAGAATCTTTTTGGCAAACTTTTAGCGAAAATCTTTTAAGACAAGCAAGAGCGATATTTTTCAAACTTTTAGCATAAAGCAAACTTTGCTTTTGAAAAAGAAGTGCTATTGAAATATCTTTTTTTAACGCCAAATTACGCAGTGTATGCAACGCCACAAGGCTAATGCTAAGGCTTAGCAAAAGTGCGTAAATGCTGATAAATGACTTTGAATATTTCATATTTTGTAACTTTTTATAGAATCTAAAATGGATTGCAACATAGATTCTAGCGTTTTGAGAATTGTGGGCTGCGGCGGGCTTTGCGTTTTCCATATTTTTTACGTTCTACCACACGTGCGTCACGAGTAAGCAAACCTGCCACTTTCAAATCCTTTCTAAAAGCCTCTCTATCAAATAAATTCAACGCCTTAGCAATGCCGCTACGCAAAGCGTCTGCTTGAGCTGAATAGCCCCCGCCAAGTGTAACTGCGGTAATATCCACACTTTTATCCTGCTTTGTAATCACAAGCGGCTGCATAACCTTCATTTTGATACTATCATGCCCGCCAAGCCACTCATCAAGTCCTATGCCATTAATTAGAATCTTGCCACTGCCGGGCTTTAACCACACTTTTGCCACTGCTGTTTTTCGTTTTCCTGTTGCGTAAATCTTACTCATTTTTTTCCTTTTTATTTATCTTTTTTTGTGAATTGCGCTGTGTGCGGATGTTCCGCTCCGCTATACACTTTTAGCTTTTTAAGCATTGCACGCCCTAGTTTAGTCTTTGGTAGCATTCCACGCACGGCTAGTTTGTAGAGTTTTTCAGGCTGTTTTTCAAGCATTTCGCCCAAATTTTTGCTCTTCGTGCTACCAAAATAGCCTGAATGCGTGTGATATTTTTTATCGCTCAACTTATTTTGCCCTGTGAATTTCACGCCCTTAGCGTTAATCACCACGACAAAATCGCCACAATCCATATTTGGCGTAAAAGTGGGCTTGTGCTTACCACGCAAAATAGTAGCAATTTCAGCCACAAGTCGCCCAAAAACCTTGTCTTTAGCATCAAGCAACACCCATTCTTGCTTTATTTGCGTGTGCTTTGGAGTTTTTGTAAGTTCCATAATTTTGACCTTTATTAAATTGTATTGTTTTATATTAAAAGCCGAAATTATATAGAATCTAACCTTAAAGGAAGCTGAATTTAAGCTAGATTTAATAAAAGATTCTAAAAAATCATAAAACAAGATTCTATAAAAAAGCAAGATTCTAAAAATTACACAAAAAATTCCACACCAACCAAGATTCTATAAACAACCAAAAAAAGAATCTAAAAAAATAGAATCTAAACATTTCCTTGCTATCATTTTACGTTTAGAATCTTAAAAAGGATAAAAAATGTCAAATATTTTTAAAATCTTATTTGCCCTTATACTCGCCCTAAGTCTCTCTTATGCCGATGATGACAAAACCATAATGATTACCAAAGAAACGCAAAATATCCCAAATATCCAAGTGATTGCCGCTGATGGCAATGAAAATACGATGAAAATTTATAAAATGCTAGTGCAGGATTTGCGTATTATAGGGCATTTTAATGTATATTATGATGATACGTTAAAGGGCGATATGCTTTCAAATAATCTCGCCTTGCAAGAATATAAGGCAAAAAATATTAATTTTATCGCACAAGTCTCTTTTAAAAAGCAAGGAAAGGGCGCAAGTGGCGTTTTGACCTTGCTTGATTTTGCCACTGATAAGCGTATAAATATAGAATCTAGCCAAGATGAGATTGAGAAATATCCATTTATTTCACATGCTTTTGCAAATTATTTGAATGAATATATTAAAGCCCCTGATATTTCATGGATAAATCGTTATGTGATTTTTAGCTCGTTTGTGGGGAGCGCGCGAAATGATATTGTGCTAGCGGATTACACTTACTCATATCAAAAAACCATTATTAGCAATGGGCTAAATATCTTTCCAAAATGGGCAGATTCTAAGCAGACGTCCTTTTATTATACGCGGATAACGGATGTTGCCACGATTTATAAGTATAATCTTTACACGGGTGAGAGTGAGAAAATAACGCAGTCGCAGGGAATGGCAGTGGTTAGCGATGTTTCGCGTGATGATTCTAAATTGCTTATGTCGCTATCGCCAAATAATTTAAGTGATGTGTATTTATATGATGTTCGCTCTAAGAATTTGACACAGCTTACGAATTATTCAGGCATTGATGTAAATGCGCATTTTACAAATAATGATAAAAGCTTTGTCTTTGTAAGTGATAGGCTGGGGTATCCTAATGTTTTTATGCAGGATTTACGCCCGGGGGCTAGTGTAAATCAGGTTGTGTTTCAAGGGCGAAATAATAGCTCACTTTCAACTTTTGGGCAGTATATCGTGTATTCTAGTCGTGAAACTGATGAAGAAACCGGTAGCAATGTGTTTAATTTATATCTAGTTAGCTCGCAAAGTGACTATGCAAGGCGACTAAGTCGCAAGGGCGTAAATAAGATTCCACAATTTAGTGGTGATGGAGATTCTATAATGTATTTGCGGCAAGAGCGGGGCGAAAATGCGATAGGGATTATTCGTTTATCGATTAATAAAAGTTTTTTATTTCCGCTAAAAAGTGTGAAAATTCAAGCATTTGATTGGTAAAATGCGATTTTGTTTATTTTTTTGTTAATTTTTGGGTAAAATTGCAAGATTATTTGAAAGTGGAATTTCATTGTTAAGGAGATGTGTTATGAAATTTGTAGGTTTTGGTGCGTTATTGTTATCACTTTTTTTTGTGATAGGCTGTGGTAGTAAGAATGTGGATAGCTCGGGTAGCACGAGTAAAAGCACTACTGAAAAAGACCAAGCGCCAGAAGAAACGACAATCAAAGATGGCAACTTTGAAGTGAATGGCGGACTTGATGTAAATGGAAATGCCCCTGATGGCGGCTCGGCAGATTCTGGTGAAGGCGATGATTCTAATGCAAATGCGTCAAATGAAGGTGAAGAAAATAGCGATGAAATGGCTACCACGCCAACTGATGATGATGGTGTAGCTTTAGATTCACTTGCTACGATTTATTTTAACTTTGATAAATACGACATCCGCGATGATATGAAAGACTATGTGAAAGGGAATGCGAAGCTTATCAAAGATAAGGATATAAAATCTATCGTGTTGCAAGGGAATACCGATGAGTTTGGTAGCGATGAATACAATATGGCGTTAGGACAAAAACGCGCTTTGGCTGTGCGGGACGCTTTAGTCTTGCAAGGGTTGCCAAAAAATATGTTTAAAACAATATCTTATGGCACGCATAAGCCTGTGTGTAAAGACAAAACGCCTGAGTGTTATGCCAAAAACCGCAGGACTGATATTGTAGAATCTAAGTAGATTCTATATAAAAAGTAGGGCGTTGGGTGGGCGATAGGTTTTAAAATATAGAATCTAGATTCTATCCACACTATAAAGTGTTAGTAAAATAAAATATAGAATCTAGATTCTATAAAATATTTTATCCTACCCTTTGTCGCCCTTTATGAAAATGAAATTTAAGGAAAAATATGCGTTTAATATGCGTTATGATTTTATTTCTTTTATGCAGTTTTTGCAAGGCAGATTCTATAGAATCTAGTAATGCAAATTTTTTAGATTCTAAAGTGGATTTTATAGAATCTAGTTTAGAATCTAACGCGTTTATAGAATCTAATTTTTCTCAAGATTCTAATATTTTTATAGAATCTAACTCGTTTATAGATTCTAAAGAATTTGTGAAACTCGCCGCATATAATGATTTTAATAGCACGCAAACACCGCATAAAAATTATGGTCCTGAGGGCGCATTTATGCCGCTTGATTATGGAAGCCCGGGCGATTTTGAATTGCTTGATGGGAAAAGAAAAGGTAGCTCAAATAGCAATACTACAGAATCTAGTCGCGGTGGCACTAAGGGCGGTGGCGATAATTTTGTAAATGGCGATTCGCCTTTTAATACGATAGATAATAGCGGGGATTCTAGCTATGGCGATAGTGGCTATGGTGGCGGTAGCGGAGGCGGAAGTAGCGGACAAGGCGGAAGCGGCTATGGCGGAAGCGGCGGCTCAAGTGGCGGTGGGTCAAACGCTGGAAAAGGCAAGGGCAAACTTGTGCTAGATTCACTAAGCCCTATTTACTTTGACTTTGATAGATACAACATAAGAGCTGATATGCAGGAATATATCCGCGCAAATGCGGATTTTATCAAAGAGCATAATATAGAATCTGTCGTCTTGCAAGGCAACACCGATGAGGTAGGAAGCGATGAGTATAATATGGCGTTAGGGCATAAACGCGCCTTGTCCGTGCGTGACGCGCTTGTGATTTATGGTTTGCCAAAGTCAATGTTTAGCACAATTTCCTATGGCACGCATAATCCCACTTGCCTAGAGCATACAAAAGAGTGCCACGCCAAAAACCGCCGCACTGAAATCGTGGAAAAAAGCAACTAAGATTCTAAAGGGCTGACAAATGAGAATGGTAAAAAATATAGAATCTAAAATCACTCGTCATTGCGAGAAAATTCGCAAGAATTTTCGTGGCAATCTATCTTTTATTATGGATTGCTTCGTTTGCACTCGCAATGACATAGAATCTAGATTCTATAAAATCCTAATCCTTTTTTTAATACTGAATCTAGCTGCCCTAAACGCCGAACCTTCCGCCTTTGAGCTGCAAAGTGGCGCTACCAAAAAAGATATGCGTGACTTAAAAGAAATCGCCGATTTCACGCGAAGTATCATCAGTGATTTTCAAAATAAAATTGCAAATTTAGAGCAATCAGTCGATGGCATTAAAACCGTTTATGAGGGGATGAGCGCGACAAGTAGGCAAGATTCTATCACGCTTAAAAATCAAGTTGAAAAAATTGAAAATTTACAACAAATAGTCGATAGCTACCAAGCAAGTCAAAAAACACAAGTTGAAACAATTCGCAATTTAAAAGCCCAAGTTGAAGCAAATACCAAAAATATCGAAATGCTAAATCAAAAAATTGACAAATTATCAAACACATTTTTACAAGCAAATGAAGAGATTTTAAAGCAGATTCAAGTGCTAAGTGAGCAGGCGTTGCTTTTGCAAAATAGCATTCAAGGCATTCAAAATCAGCCCATTATAGAATCTATCCAAGAAGATTCTAAGGCACAGCAAGTAAGTAGCGGAAAAAAATACAATTTTAGTAGCGATAATAACGCGAATTTGAAAGAGGCAAAAAATCTTTTACGACAAAAAAAGCTAGATGACGCAAAGGCGTATTTTGAATACTTAATCGACCAAAAGTTCGCCGTGGCTGAATCTAGCTACTATGTCGGCGAGATTTACTACGTGCGAAAAGAGTATAATGAGGCACTGCCCTACTACAAGAGTAGTGCGAGCCTTGATAGCAAGGCAAGTTATATGCCCATTTTGCTTTGGCACACGGCGTGGTCGTTTAAGTATTTAGGCGATGAGGAAAATTACAAGAAGTTTTTGAAAACGCTTGTCGCCCTTTTCCCCACAAGTGAGCAGGGCAAAAAGGCGGCTGACATTTTAAAATAAGGAGACAAAATGATTGAGAATAATAAGGTTGTAAGCATTAATTACGAGGTTAAAGACGCGCAAAGTGGCGAGGTGATTGATAGGAGCGAGGGTTCGCCGCTGGAGTTTATCACGGGCTGTTCGCAGGTTATCGAGGGCTTGGAGCAAGAGGTGCTAAAGGCGAATGTTGGAGATTCTATCACATTTAGTGTAAGCCCAGAGCTAGGCTATGGTGTGAGAAATCCTGAGCTTTTGCAAGAAGTCCCAAGGGAGCAATTTAGCAATTTAACTGACGAGCTACAAAAGGGAATGACGCTTTTTGGTGAGAGTGAAAATGGCGTGGTGCAAGTGATTGTCGCGGATTTAAATGATAATAGCGTGATAATTGATTATAATCATCCTTTGGCTGGGAAAACGCTAGATTTTAAAGTCGATGTGCTAAGTGCGCGTGATGCGACACCAGATGAGCTAATTATCGGGCTAGGCGGGGGCTGTGGTAGTGGCTGTGGTTGCGGTAGCGGTCATTCTCACGGCGGACACGAACACGGCGGTGGCGGCTGCTGTGGCGGCGGTCACGGCTCTATGGGCGGCTGCGGCTGCGGACATTAATTATTGCAAGATTAATACTACAAATCTATATTTATGTCGTTAGTTAGTATGACATAAATTTGCACAAATAATACGTAAGTGATAATCCATGTTCACCTAAAAGTAACAAAAAATCAAATATTCAAACCTAAATACATAAAAATCTTAGAATCTACATTTTTAGATTCTATAATTACGTTTATGAAATTTAATAGAATCAATGGAGGTTAAAATGCGGTTTTTGGTAATTTTTATCATAACATTTTTTGGCATATTAAAAGCCGAGCAAGTGTATGGAATCTTTAATGTGGCAGCGGTTCGCGATGCGAATTTGATGATGGATACAAGCGGCATCGTGGCAAATATTTTCGTGGATGTCGGCTCGGTGGTGAAAAAAGATGACGCGCTTTTGAGCCTGCAAAATGAGGATAGAATCCAAAATGTGAATATGACGCGAGCCCAGCTAGAGGGCGCAAAGGCGCAGTATAATTTCGCCAAAAATCAATACGAGCGATACAAACGAAGCGGAAATGCGATTGATAAAAACTCGCTAGAGCAGAACTTTTCGCAGTTTAAAAACCTTGAGTCCACTTATAGCAACCTGCAATATAACCTAAAATATCAAAGCGAAATGCTGCGGCGAACGACTTTGAGTGCGCCTTTTGATGGCACTATTGCGAGTAAAAATATCGAGCTAGGCGATGGCGTGGGCGCGAACCAGACGAAACTTTTTCGCCTTATTAGCAATGAAAAAAAGCTAATCATTCAATTTGACTCAAAATATCTGCCGGTGGTGAAAGTCGGCGATACTTACAAGTATAAGATTGATGGCAAGGGCAAGGAATACGAGGCAAAAATCTATAAGATTTATCCAGCAGTCGATGTGAATACTAGGAAGGTTAGTGCTGAGGCAATTGCCCCTGATTCTTTCCAGCCAGGACTCTTTGGCGATGGGTATATCAACGCTAGGTAGATTCTATGCAAAAGGCGATATTTTTTGATAGAGATGGCGTGATAAATAAGGATTTTGGCTATGTGCATAAGGTGCAAGATTTTATTTTTTTTGAGGATTTTTTTGCGTGCGCGGCAGCTTTTAAGACTAAAAATTACAAGCTAATCGTGGTGACAAATCAATCTGGGATTGAGCGCGGATACTACGATGTAGAGGACTTTTTAAAGCTTAGCAAATTTATGCAAGATTCTATCTTTAAAAAGCTTAAATTTCGCCTTGATAGAATCTATTTTTGCCCTTTTTTAAATGATGAAAAAAAAAGAAAACCAGCGCCCGGTATGATATTTCAAGCACAAAGTGATTTTAATTTAAATCTTAGCGAATGCCTTTTAGTAGGCGATAATATTAGCGATATAAAGGCAGGGCAAAATGCCGGTGTGGGTGAACTTTTCTTAATTAATCGAGATTTTAAGAATATAGATTCTAATAATCTTAATGCTAAGGTCATTAATAATTTGAATGAAATTATAAAATAAAATAATGTGTTAAAAAATAAAAACGCAAAATTTACATTTTTTGAGTAGAATTTTGGCTTTTGAAAAAGGGTAAAAATGATAATAGCTATAGTGGTGGATAGTTATAATGACAGGAGTAATGGGACGTCTATGTCTGCGTTTCGCTTTGCAAGGGAGCTAGTGAAAAGGGGGCATGAAGTGCGTGTGGTGGCGACTTTTCCGCGAAAGTATGGAGATATTTCTAAAGATTCTAATTTAGTGAATCTAGATTCTAATAAGATATTAGAAGATTCTAAATTTTCACAGAATCTAGATTCTAAAGATTCTATAATTTCTAATAATATGGATAAAAAGTTAGAAAATATACAACTAGATTCTAAAGAAAATATACTTTCGCATTCGCTTAATATTACCGATAAAGTTATAGAATCTAGTATAAAAAATACTAAAAAGTTAGAAAATATAGAATCTAAGAGCGATTTTATCATCGGTGAATGTGGGGAAAAAATCTACTATGTAAAAGAGCGTTATATACCGCTTGTAAGCGAGGTGAGCCGTAGGCAGCACATGATTTTTGGCTATCCGGACAAAAAGATTCTAAAATCTGCGTTGAGTGGTTGCGATATTGCGCATTTTTACCTGCCTTTTGCCCTTGAAATCGCTGGTGTGAAACTTTGTCGTGAGATGAAGATTCCCTATATTGCGGCGTTTCACCTGCAGCCAGAGCATATTAGCTATAATATGGGAATGAATTTTGCGTGGTTTAATCGCTATCTTTTTTCGCGTTTTAATCGCGCGATTTATCGCTATTGTCACCACATTCACTGCCCTAGTCTTCTTATGAAAGAGGAGATTGAGAGGGCAAAGTATGGGGGGAAAAAATATGTTATCAGCAATGGATTCAATTCTTCGTCTCGTGCGCAATCTTCGCGGGAGCTTGATTCTCGCTTCGTCGATGAACCTTTTAGTTCTATCTCCTTGCTCAAATCTACGCAACCCGCGAATCTTACACACGATACTCGAATTGACACTCCAAAACAAAATTTCATAAATCCTAATAATTTATCTAAAAACTTAGAAAATAAAGAGTTTTTTAATATCATTTCAGTTGGGCGATTTAGCAAGGAAAAACGTCACAAGATTCTAATAAAAGCCATTTCTAAAAGCAAATACGCAAGTCGTATAAAGCTGCATTTGCACGGAAGTGGTCCTTTAGAATCTAGTCTAAAAACAATGTGCGAAAGAAATTTGCAAAATAAGGCTGATTTTGGCTTCCTTGACAATAACATTTTGCTAGAAAAGTTAGGAAAAATGCAACTTTATGTGCATCCAGCGGAGGTTGAGAGCGAGGCTATTTCATGCCTTGAGGCGGTGGCTTGTGGGGTCACTCCCTTGATTGCAAACTCAAAAGTTAGTGCCACACGGCAATTTGCCCTTGATAATCGCAGTCTTTTTAAGGTGAATGATGTGCAGGATTTGGCAGATAAAATCGACTTTTGGATAGAAAATCCCACGCTTTTGGAGCAAATGCGTCCGCTTTACGCTAAGAGTGCGACCAAATACGACTTGCAAAAAAGCATAGATTCTATCCTGCAAGTCTATGACGAGGCAATTAGCGACTTTAAGCAAAACCCGCAACTTTTCACCACTCCAGCAAGTTAGATATGAATTTTATTTTTTGCCAAAGTGGATGTTAAGGCTTATATCGGCGTTGTTTAGGATTTTATCTAGTTTGTCGCTTGGCGTGTCTTTGATAAAATTAATGAAACTTTTTGCGTCCATAGATTTTAGATTTTCTAACTCTTTATTTTGATTTATTTCAATATTTGAAGGTTCTGGCGATGGCGAGTCAAAATTAAAATCAAGGGAATCTTGCGTATTTCCTATATCAAAAATTGAATCATTTGCAATTGATTTTTTCATACTAGATTCTAAATTTTTTGCCGCTCTTTCATCCAAATCATCAAAGTTAAAGTCTAAATCATTCTTTTGTGGGGCATCTTGTGGCAAGTCAAAGTCGCTAGATTCTAAATCAAAGGTTGAATCATTTAGGAAATTAAAGCTAGAATCTGTCGTTGCTTCTTTAGATTCTAATGCTGAATCTAAATTAAAATCTAAATCATTTTCTAAATTTAATTCTTTATCATCTTGCAAGGCTAGGGTAGAATCATTTAGGAAATCTAATAAGTTATCATTTGAATCTTTTAAATCTTTGCTATTAGATTCTAAGTTTTGCTCGGTAGAATCTAGGCTAAAGTCTAAGTCGTTTTCAAGGTTTAACTCTTTGTCATTTTGTGTAGATTCTATAGAATCTTCTTTATTAGATTCTGTAATTTCTTGCGTTTTATTAGAATCTATAGAATCTTTAGAATCTTGCGTGGTTTCGCTTTGCGGCTCAATATGACTTTGCGGCTCATTTAAATCTTTTGTAGAATCTTGCAAACTAGATTCTAAATCTTGCATTTTTTCGTTTGAATCTGGCGTGGATTCTAAATCAAAAATCGCATTTAAATCATCGCCTAAATCTGCCATAGATTCCATATTTTCCTTTTGCTCTAGGCTGTCTTCCATATTTTCTAGCTCGGTGTGAATATCATCTAGCGGCTCGTTTTTAGAATCTTGCGGGGTTTTAGATTCTGTAATTTCTTGCGTTTCTTTAGAATCTTGCGTAGATGTTTCGCCTTGTGGCTCAACATGACTTGCTTCTTTAGAATCTTCTTTTTTTGCGTCATTTAGGGCTTTTTCATCGTTTTCACTAAGGGCTTTTTCTAGCTTTGCAAAGCTATCATTTCCCTCGCCTAAAGCGGTGGCGACTTGCGATTCATTTAAATCGCCTATATCCTCGATATTGCTTGGGAAAATATGTTTCACATCTTTTAAAGCCGCTAGTTCAGGGCTTAGCGGCGGTTTAGATTCTATGTTTTCTTTAGAATCTTCGTTA
This sequence comes from Helicobacter saguini, assembly GCF_000762875.2. Classification (GTDB taxonomy): domain Bacteria; phylum Campylobacterota; class Campylobacteria; order Campylobacterales; family Helicobacteraceae; genus Helicobacter_A; species Helicobacter_A saguini. Next base: position 18,861 of record NZ_JRMP02000021.1, on the reverse strand, counting down.
TTAGATTCTAAATTTTGGCTTGATTCTATAGAATCTTTTGGCTCTTTAGATTCTATATTTTCTTGCGTTTCTTTAGAATCTTGCGTGGTTTCAGGCTCTGGTAATTGCGCTTCGGTGGGCATTTCATTTACTTCTTTTAGCAAGTCACTAACCGAGTTCAATTCATCTTTATCTAAGATATTTGCTGGTGTTTCTTTTTGCGTTACATCATCATCGATTAGCAATTCCTGCGTTGAATCACTTGCAAAATCAAGGCTAGTATCCTTTTTAGATTCTATAACTTGCGGCTCTTGCGTATCCTTAAAAAAGTCCGCAGTAGAATCACTAAAGGCAGAAAGGGTAGAATCTTCTTTAATTTCATTTGTGGAATCTAGTCCTAACGATTGCAAATCATCGCTAGATTCTATATTTTGCGTTGTAGAATCACTGCTAAAATCGCTACTAGAATCTTGTATGGAATCGGCTGTGGAATCTAAAAACGCAAGATTAGAATCATCGCCAAATGCGTTATCTAACGCCGAAGTTAAGTCGTCAAAGGCATCGTCTAAATGTTTAGTTTTGGAATCTTTATTTGTAGAATCTTGCGGAGATTCTAAGTTAGAATCATTTAGAAAATCTAAGCTAGTATTAAATGTAGAATCTTCTTTAATTTGTGAAACGTTAGAATCTAGCCCTAAAGATTCTAAATCCATATTAGATTCTATATCGTTTGAATCTGAATCTAGGGCGTTTTCTAAAGGCTCGTTTTCTAAACTTAAATCAAGGCTAGAATCATTTAAGAAATCTAAGCTAGAATCTGTCGCATTAGATTCTATATTTTCTATATTAAATGTTGAATCTTCTTTAATATCATTTGTAGAATCATTAGAATCTAGTCCTAAAGATTCTAAATCCATATTAGATTCTAATGTTGAATCTGAATCAAGAGCGTTTGCAAGTGGTTCATTTTCTAAACTTAAATCCGCTTTTGAATCATTTAAAAAGTCTAAATTAGATTCTATATTTGTGGTTGAATCATTTAGGAAATCTAAACTTGAATCAGTTTCATTAGATTCTATTTGTGAAAGTGTAGAATCTTGGGCGTTAGATTCTATATTTTCTTTTGATTCTATAGAATCTTGCGTGGTTTCGCTAATAGCCGAGTCGGTAGCAGGAGAATTAGCCGAGTCGCTTTGTGCGATAAAGTCGTGGAAATCCATATTATGCGTTTCATTATTTTCATCCAAATTGCCAAAGGCGTTTTCTAACGCAGCTGAAAGGTCGGCAAATGCGTCATCTAAGCTTTCATTTGTAATGCGACTTTGCGGCGTGGAATCTTCACTTGGAATCTCAATATTTTCTAAAAAGCCGCTTTTAGATTCTATAGAATCTTGCGTGGTTTCGCTAATAGCCGAGTCGGTAGCAGGAGAATTAGCCGAGTCGCTTTGGGCTAAAAAGTCGTGAAAATCCATATTATGCGTTTCATTATTTTCATCCAAATTGCCAAAGGCGTTCTCCAAAGCAGCGGACAAGTCGGCAAATGCGTCATCTAAGCTTTCATTTGTAATTCGCTCTTGCGGGATATTTTTAGAATCTTGCGAAATTTTAGAATCTAGATTTTCTAAATCATTTGCTAAGTCTAAATCACTTGCAATATCCGCATTTAAACTGCTTTCATCTGGGGCAATTTCTGCGTTTTCTTTAGAATCTGTCTTTGTTTCTAAAAAGTCGGTTGCTACATCTTTGCTTAAATCGCCACTTAAATCAGCGTTTAAATCGCTTAAATCAAGGTTGTCTAAATCATTTTTAGAATCTAGCCCTAAATCGCTTAAATCCATAGAATCTAAATCAATGCCATCTGTGGCTTTTGTAGGGCTTTTTGACGTGGTAGCATCGCCCTTAGATTCAGTAGAATCTTTAGCTATCGTTTTTTTTTGCTCTTTAGAATCTTCTTTAGAATCTTTTGCAACGTCTTTAGAATCTTTAGAATCTGTTTCGCTTGAAATGCCATCAATGCCACTTAAATCTAAATTATCAAAATCACCTAGTGAATCTAGCTCATCTAGCGGACTTTTAGATTCTGTAGAATCTTTCTTACTTTCTCCTACATCAGCTTTAGAATCTTTTGTCGTCTCAGTATCAATAGCGTTAGAATCAGCCTTTGCCTTTTCCTCCTCCTCTTTTGCTTTTAAAAAATCTTTTGGCTTTGGACGAAGCTTTGCTAGTTCATCATCTTCGTCATCTAAGAATAAATCATCATCATTGTGATTTTGCGCCGCTTCCTTTGCCTCCTTTTCTAGCTCCTCTTTTTTTAGCCCGGTACTTGCGCTCTTTAGCGCACTTGCATCAATCATAGAATCTAAGTCAAAATTTGATAAATCTAGCGGATTATCGCTTTTAGATTCTGTATTTTTCGCGGAATCGCCCTTTAAGTCGCTTAAATCTTTATCAAATGCACCTTTTGACGTTTCTTTACTAGAATCTTTAGAATCTTCGCTTGATACGCCATCAATGCCGCTAAAATCTAAGTTATCAAAATCGCCTATATCATCCAAACCACCGCCAGAATCTTTAGTAGAATCTTTTGCAGCAGCCTTAGATTCAGTATCTTTTGTAGTTAGCACCATATTGCCAGAATCTTCATGCGACTTATCTTCTACCGAGCCGCTTGACGCCTTTTCTAACGCTCCTAAGTCAAGGCTATCCGGGTCAAAGTCAAAATCATCTAAGTCTTTTGTCTCTTTTGCCTCGCTCTCTAAGGCTTCTTTATTAATGTGTATATCAGGTTTCGCGTCCTTGCCTAAAATATCAGGCATATTGACCTCAGCGGATTTTAAATCCATATCGATTTCTTTTGTTTTGTCCGCAGATTCTATATTTTTGCCCTCTTTTTCCGCACGTTTTGCTAACTCTTCTTCGCTTGGAATGCACTGATTTAGAATCTCCAAAATGTCCGTTGGTAAGAATGGCTTTTGTATTGCGATGTTAAATTCATGGTGTTTTACCTGCGTTTTGCGACCAAAAAGTAGGCATACTTTGATTTTGTCTTGTAAAGTTGTTAGTTTTTCTAGGTTTTTGCCTACATTTTCGTCATCTACGATGATACATGCGTAGTCTTTTGGCTTAAAGTCAGCGGGGATTCTAGCGACATTTTCTACGTCCAAATTTAGCTTGCCACTAGCGATTGTGACTAGCTTTTTGATGACTGGATTTTGATTTAGTAGTAGGACTTTTAGTTTTTGCATTTCTCGCTCGTTTGTGTAAATTCAAAAATATAACATTATAATACAAAATTGTTTTTATTTCGTTTCTATTTTGTTTAGTAGGGGTAATTTATGGCTAAATTTTGTTGTTTTTTTGCGTTTTTATGTGCGTTTTACTCGTCTATTTTAAAGGCTGAGGAGCGACTTTATATGATGCCTTATGAGCAAGAAGCCGCCTTAAACGCCCTAATTAGCGGTATTTTAAGTGCGAAAAAGAGCATAAATATCTCTATTTATAGCTTTACAAATAAAGAAATTGCCAAAGCCCTTCGTGATGTGAGTAGCAAAGGCGTAAAAATTAATATAATCTATGATAGCGGACAAAAAAAGGCAGAATCTAGCACGATAGGATATTTAGAAAAGTTTGAGAATATTCATACTTGTCTTTTGGAGGGCTTAAAGGCAAAAAAGGGCAAGTATAAAGGCATTATGCATCAAAAAATGATAATTATCGATGATATAATCGTAGGGCTAGGCAGTGCAAACTGGAGTAAAAACGCCTTTGAAAATAGCTATGAAACGCTATTTTTCACAGATTCTAAAGACATTGTAGATAAAGCCCTTTTATATTACAACAAAATGCTAGCCATCTGCACCCCTTTTATAGAACATTAGAATCTTTTAGATTTTAGAATAAATTTGAGGAGAAAGTTAGGAAATTTATAGAATCTAGATTCTGGGTTATTTTGAAGTGACTTTTACCTTTTGGGTATTTGTGGTGGCGGTGTAGTTGTTATTATACATTGCTTCGGCAGTAGCAGGGGGCAGTGTAAAATCGCCTGGGGTTACTACATTTATTTTAGCAAATACGACTTTAGCAAATTTAGAACCGCTAACAGAGCCAACGCCAGAATTAGAATCTAAGTTATAAGCGGAATCTAGATTAAAAAACCACATTATTTTATCATCTCTTATGTCTGTGTAGGCAATAGAGCTAGGCGTTACAAAGCTAGGCAAGGTGCTAGTAGGATTTGCCCTTTCGGTATCATCATAAGAATCTTGCGAAGATTCTATATTACCACTAAATCGCAAGTTTTCAATCTCCCAACCACTTGGCATTCCTTGCACTAACGCCACGTTTGATATAGAATCTGTCGCACTTACACTAAGCTTTATCCAAAAGCTATCACCACTTTTTAATTTAGAAATATCCAAAGCCTTACCATTATTATCTAAAAATTCGCGTTTGATATTTAAGCCCTTAGCCTCTTCTTTCAGCGGTTCAATTGAAATGCCCTCCCAGCTTTGAATCACATATAAATCTTTATCACTTTTAGATTCAAGACTAGCCTTACCACTTGCAAAGTCAAATCGCAGCGACCTTGCATTTTCCGCTATTGCTTCCTTTTTATTATTCACATTAATATCAAATTTAAGCATAGAATCCATCGCATTTTCTTTAATATTACCTAAGGCTAAAAGGGCGTAGCCTGTCTCTTGCGTACTTAGCCACTTTTTAGATTCTATATCTTTTGTAATATCGTTGAATAAAGATTCACTAGCCTTGTTAAAAATCGTGTTATATGCTAGTAAAATGATGGCTTTATCACGCAGATTGCTACCATAAGTATATCCATAATAATCGCTTTTAGATTCTACATTTATGCTTAAATCTTTTGTAATTTTAGTTGCCATATCTCCCATATTTGCGAGTTTATATGTGGCGGCTAGTAGCCATTTTTCTACATTTCCTAGCGATTTTAAATCGTGTTCATAAATTGTATTCATTATACCGATTTGTGGTTGTTTAGCAAGTGCTAGTAAATATAGCGAATAGATTCTAATAATATCGCTTTTATTATCCTTAACATAATTTACTTCGTAATTTAGCCATTGTTTTAGCATTGCTTCACTAACGCTATAACCATTATTTTTTGCTAATAATAAAAAGTGTCCAGCATAGTTACTTCCCCAGCTATCAGCAGTGCGACCGCCTTGCCAGTAGGCAAAGCCGCCATTATACACTTGATGTCTTTGAATCTTAGCAATGGCGGCGTTTATATTTTTAGCAATCTTAGCTTTATCAATATACTTTGCATTGCTAAGTTTATCTAAGAAAAGTTGTGGCATAACAGCGGATGTGGTCTGCTCAATGCAGCCATACGGATAGCCCATTAGATAGCTAAGTCGATGATTAAAAGCTAAATATGGAAAGCTAGATATTTCTATAAAACCGCTATTTGATTTAGCTACAAAACTTTTTGGGGCTTCTAGATTCAAACTCTTACCAGCATTTAGGATAAATTTATCCACACTTTGCGTATATGGATTTATCGCTTTTACGTCAATTTGTGTAGAATCTATCATAGTAAAATCATTTGCTTTTAGCGTAATAGAAATATCATCAATGCCGATAGAATCTGCTACTACACCTTCAAAAAATATAGTCTTAGACTCCTTAGAAGATGAGCTAAAATCCACACTTACATTTTTCTTATCAAAACGCACTAGATTATTTTTAGATTCTATACTTATACTTGCATTTTTTACACTTTCATTTGTTGCGAATACTTCGATGGGCAATGTAAATTTATCGCCTATTTTCAAAGAGCGTGGCAAGGTAGGTAGCATTACAGCTGGCGCGCTAACTTTTATATTAGAATCTGCTTGCCCCAAAGCAGTATCATTTACACCTACTAGCATTACACGCACATTTCCTATATAGCTAGGCATTTTAAATTTTAATGTAGCATTACCATTAGAATCTGTAACGCTAGGAGCGGTATAAAGCACCACAGGCTTAAATCTATCCGCTTTTTCATCATCATTTCTTACACTGCTTAAGTCAATATCATCATCAGCATAATCACCACCAGCCTTTAAGATATTATGCACTTTTCCAAAGGTTTTATTTATTACTAAGTCATAAGTATCATAAGTATCAAGCTGCATTGCATTTTTAGCATAAAAATATTTCCACGCATTTGGACTTTTATAACCACTTAGACTAAGTAGCCCTTCATCAATTATTGCTAAAGTAAAATTGCTTTGCTTTTTAGAATCACTGCTAATTTTAATCTCAAAATCAGCATTTGGGCGAATTTCACTTGGCGCGTCTATCTTATATCCTATATCAGTGCTAGAATCTTTTACGCTCAAAGGAATGCTACCATAAAGGCGAAGTGCCATATCATTAGTGTTATTATAATCTTGCAGTAAAGCTACATTCACATATACATTTGGCGTATAAGCCGCATCTAAGGGAATATCCACATTTGTTACACCAGCCCCAGCGTTTTTCCACATTCTTTTTAGAATCTTGCCATCTTTATTAATAGTGATTAAGGCTTTAGAATGAGCAGAAGATTCAAAGCTAACCTTTGCTACTTCGCCCTTATTATATTGAGATTTATCACTCATTATTCTAAGTTGCGTTATATTTTTTGGGCTAAGCGGCTCACCAAATTCACTAGCATAAAGTTTTATCTTACTTGTTTGTCCGCTATCTTTATCACTTACAACAATGGTTACATCGCCCCTTTGCTTAAATGTATGCTTTAAATATACAGGCTTTTCCCCGCTAACTATTTCCCCACTAGCAATTAACACAGAATCACTATCACTTTTTATACTACTATATGAGTCATAATAGTCATAATCCCACCACCACGACTTTTCATTATTATAGATTCTATACTCTAGCTTTTTCCCACTAATTAACTTAGAATCTTTAGAATCTAGCACGATTACAGGGATAGAAATCTCTTTATTTGTCATAATCTGTGAGCCATTATTGCCTAGTCCTATAAAGCTATCATATTTATTTAATTCAATTTCTTTGCCTATTTTAGTAAAGCGATTACTTTTCTCATACACTTTTGCAAATACTATTGCCTTTGCATTAGAATCTAGCTCTTTTGTAGAATCTAGACTTAAATCAAAACTCGCATATCCTTTAGAATCTAAGCTCCCACTTTTTTCAACTCTATTTCTAAAATCATAATTTGAACTACCACTACCAAAAGTATATCCTACATATTTTTTACTACTAAAAGGACTCGCTCTAAAATAAATCTCTGCTTCATATTCTAAATCACTAGCAGGTGAGCCAAATAAATAATCACCTTGCACGCCCACCTTTAGATTATTAGAATCTTTTAGATTTATTTTATTCTCTGCCTTTATAGCAACTTTGATTCTATCTGGAGCTAAGGATTCTATACTTATTTTTTTATAAAATTTATTTCCACCTATATCAATAGTAGCATTCCAAACGCCTGTATTTGCATTCTTTGGCGTATCGATTCTGTAGTAGTAGATTCCATTATTTTGAGCTATACTTTGCTCCTTTAGAATATCTGCTCTTGTAGAATCTTTTAGACTTAAAAATATAGGATGAGCTTTATCAATAGGCTTATTTTCTTTCCTTACAATCACATTAAAATGGATAGAATCTCCGGGGCGATATACATCTCTATCAGTGTAGATAAAGGCTTTAAAGCCATTACTTGCCACTTCGCCCCCAACATCAAAGCCTTCAAAACTTAGCGCATTATTTTCACGAAGTTTCAACATTGTCTTATTCTCGCCCTGCTCTGCTAGAATGTATAATACTTCTTGCTTTTTAAGGGCGAAATCTACTTCACCACTAGCATTAGTTACTCTAGATTCTATTGCTTGATTTTTACTATTTATTAGTGAGACTTTTACGCCACCTGCTGGGGTATTATTTGTAATATTTATCGCTGTGATATTTAGTTTGTCACTTCCTTTTTGCGCGATTAAGGCGATATTAGAAAAGACTAAATGTTTTGCTACGCTTTGTTTAAAGTCGCTACTGCCATAGCCATAGTCGTCATCATCATAATAATAATATCGTGGGCTAGATTCCATATCTTCATCGTTAGAATCTACATTAGATTCTGTATTAGCCTTTGGATATGGCTCACCGATTTCTACGATAAAAATTCCACTTTTATTTTTCATTTCACTTAAATCTATTTCACTTTGAATCCACGTATTTTTCTTATTTTCTTTTATATCATATTCTTTTTTGAAAACTTCATCGCCTATGCGATTGATACCATAATACATATTATACGCTTGATTGTTAGAATCTCCGCTAAAGTCATTATTGTAGAAAAACTGCGTTAGGTTATTTGGATAAATGCGTGTGATTTTCACACCGACTTTATCTATATTCATAGTTTTAAAACTAAGCTTTCTATTTGCCCCTTGCGGTAAAAATACGCCTTGAGAGCTAAAGATAATCTTACTAGGCATATCCTTAATCTCAACATTTTGTATAGAATCTTCTTTTAAAAACGCCTTGCCATTACTTGCCTTTAGCCCTTTTAGAATCTTTATTTCATAATTTACATTCGTTTCAAAACTGCCATTTAGATATATCGAAGAGCCACTTTGAGCCACGCTATATTTTACTTCAGGGCTTACTTTTATAAAATCTTTTAAGTTTTTCTCCATCGCTAAATCTTGGGAAAAATTAATATTTATACTAGGAAACTCACCACTAACTCCACTAGCATTTACAACGCTTAAGTCATTATTATTTACAAGCATTATAGAATCTTTTACATCATTACGCAGTCCCAAAATCTTAGAATCAAAGCTAATTGTATAGCTAACATCTTCGTTATCACTGCGATTTAGCTCACTACTTTTTATAATAAAATATCTAGAACTTTTCTCGCTATATTCAAACTCATTGCGTTTTATACTTACGCTAAAATCGATATTTTTACCCTTAGAATCTACAATTTTTGTAGCCTTTTTTATACTATCAATATCACTTTTACTTGATAGTTTTATATCCGCTATCAAATTAGCCTTATTTTTATCACTATCAAAGCTATCAAAGCTCATATTTTCTATATTCAAAGTATTTGGTTCTGTCTTAAATTTTATGGCAACTTTGCTACTTTTAATATCCGCCTTAGTAGCCTTAGATATAGAATCTAGCGGCACTTCTAAGGTGTAATCAGTGCTAGATTCTAAACTTTGCGGTAGGATTATTTTTAGCTCATTATTATTTGTAAAAACATAGTGCGCGGTAATTTCTTTATTATTTAGCTTAAATTTTTCACTTCGTGGCGTATATGCGTTTTTAGAATCTATTACATCTTTTTTAAAAACAATAATAGGCTGCACATTTACGCCCACTTCCCCACTTGTCATTTTATCAATTTCATCAGCAGAATCACTACACGCAATAATTCCCAAGCCCAAAATCACCGCAAAAATACCAGCCAAAACACACTTTAACCGCATAAAAACCCCTTTAGAATCTAAACTAAAAACCGCAAAATAAAAATGTATTTTAACATTAAAATTACAAATTATATATCTTTTTCGCAAACTTTTTAGACAAAAAAAAAAAAAAACATACTATAAAAAGAGAAATATAAAGAATATCTTTAGAATCTAATAATTTTTTTCCATTAATTCTATTTTAGATTCTATAATTTCATTAAAATTTATTGAAAGGACAGGGAAAATGATACTTTTTAGTGGTCCATGCGTGATTGAAAATAAAAAAAATTTATACAAGATAGCCAAGGCTTTGGAGTTTGCAAATGAGGATAAGACAATTGATTTTTATTTTAAGGCGAGCTTTGATAAGGCAAATCGCACAAGCCTTGATAGCTTTCGTGGTCCTGGCTTAGAGAAGGGTATAAAGCTTTTTGAGGGCATAAAAAAGGATTTTGGCTACAAGCTAATCACTGATTTTCACGAGTGCTATCAAGCCGCACCCTTGTCTGATGTAGTCGATATTTTGCAGATTCCAGCGTTTCTTTGTCGGCAGACTGACTTGCTAGTCGCAGCGGCTAAAACTAAGGCAAAGGTCAATATCAAAAAGGGGCAGTTTATGAACCCAGCGGATATGAAGTATAGCGTTTTAAAAGTTATAAAAACTAGAGATTCTAAGATAAAAAATGATGATTTTGATAATAATGCAAATTCGCTAAGTCAAAAATATGGAGTTTGGCTCACTGAGCGCGGTAGTAGCTTTGGCTATGGGAATCTTGTCGTGGATATGCGCTCTTTGGTGATTATGCGTCGCTATGCCCCTGTCATTTTTGATGCCACTCATAGCGTGCAAATGCCTGGGGCTGCTGGTGGGAAAAGTGGTGGTGATAGCTCATTTGTCCCATATCTTGCCAAAGCGGCTGCTGCTGTGGGCGTGGATGGCTACTTTATGGAGACGCACTTTAACCCAGCGGAGTCCCTTAGCGATGGACCAAATATGATTGAGCTAAACAAACTAAAAAACCTACTACAGATTCTAAAAGAGCTAGATTCTATAGCTAGAGAAAAAATATAGCATATCTTAATAATTAACTTTTTAATGCTGTTTCATTAGGAGCTTTAAAATCCTTTATATATAAGCTTTTTTCATCATATAATATGTCATATTTTTCCCCTGTTTTCATGTCTATTAGATAGCATTGCTCTAAAGTTTCCACTAATGCTCTTTGCGGTGGAACTTGCTTTAAATGCAATAACACATCATCATAATCTCTACATAAATCTGGGAAACCAAATAAAACCAACTTATACTGAAACATATTTCATCCTTTATATTTTGTTTTAAAGATTATATCATAAATACTAAAAGTAATATTATAGAATCTAAAAACTTCTATTTTTTAGAATCTAAATCTTTATAACTTATTAAATTTAGAATTTTTACTTAGCATTTGATTTAGTTTTTTAAGGCTGTAGTTTATATGATTTTGCAAGTCGGTAAAACTTAAATTTAAGATTTCTTTTCTAGCGACAAAAATAAGGGTTAGATTGTATAGTTTTTTTTCTTTTACTAAGTTTTGCATTATTGCTTTTAGGCGTCTTTTGATTAGATTGCGTTTGTTTGCTTTGCCTACTTTTTTATTTATGCTAAAGCCTAGTAAAATACTAGATTCTATAACTCTTCCTTGCTTTTTATTACGTATTTTATAGCTAAAGTCGCTCGTTCGCATTGCATTAATTGTCAAAAAATTTTTATGAAAATATACGCTATTTTTGAAAACAATATCAAACTCAAATGAATTTTTCAAATGCGAAATACTTATAGAATCTGTAACTTTTTTAGGGAAAAAGTTAGGCTTAGATTCTATAAATTTACTATATTTTTTTTTAGAATCTAAACTCGTCTTTTTTATCATTTTATCTTCAAACATTTCAAATTTTCTAACTTTTCAATTATTAAATAACCATTTTGAGAACACCACTTCATTCTCATTATCTTTTAATTTTATAATGAAATCCACTTCATAATAGCCCTTGTGCGGCAAGGTAATATTATGTGCGACATAGATTAGCTTATCGCTCTCGTGCGTGTTTAGCTCGGTGTTGAAATTTAGCCGCTCCATATTTTTATCATCAGGCAAGATGCGTGAAGCCTGCAGGCTAATAGATTCTATATTGCTTACTAAGTTATCAATTTTAGAACTTTTAGGCTCAAAAATTATATAAATGCTATCATTTCCATGCAGCATATATTTAGAATTTGGCAAATCTTTTGGCACAGGCGATGTGTAATACGCCCCCTTTAACTCGCTAAATTTTTTAGAATCTGGCAAAATTTCCTTGCTATTTACGCCCACAAATGCGGCGTATTCGCTCTCAAACTTATTTTGATTTTCCAAAAGTGCGTTTGCCTTCGTGTCTAAATCGACTTTTTTCATACCATAAGTTAGGCTAGGGTCGATGCTCTGCATTTTTGAAATGCGAACGCTAACAATAATGAGAATGACGCCCAGCAAAATAACGAGCAAAATACCGATAGGCCAGAGACTTTTTTTATTTTTTGGTGACATTTTTATCCTTTTTTGCTAAAAATCCGTTTGAGACAAGCACGAAAAGCACGATTAGGATGCCTAGCATAATGTAGATTACGACTTTTGTGGCTTCGCTGGGCTTTTCCATAGGTTTTGGGGCTTGCAGTTTGACTTTGTAGTAGCCTGCGATTGTGTGGGCGGTGGCTAGATACACATTTGATAAGCCTTCATTTACGCCGTCAATGTATTTTTCGCTGCCGACTTTTTCAGCCGGGAGATATGGATATGCGTAGTCTTCGAGTAAGTTTTTTATTATTTTAGAATCTAAAAAGGATGCGTTGCTTTTGATGTCGATGTAGCTATCATCAAAAAATAAAAAAATAACTGCGTATTCACCGCGAATGTGTGAAGTAAATTCTTTTTCATAATCTTGTATTATTTCTTTGCGGGATTTTGTTTGTTTTATGGAATCTTGGGTGTTAGATTCTATATTTTTTTTAGAATCTTGAGTGGTGGATTGTGTTATTTGTGTGGAATCTTTTATTGCATTTTGTGGATTAGATTCTATATTTTCTTTGGAATCTTTTGCTAAGTTTTGCAAATTAGATTCTGTATTTTTAGATTCTATATTAGATTCCATATTAGAATTTTGGCTAATTTCTCTACCATAAAAGTTAGCATTTTCCAAACTTGGCTCTTTTATAATATGTATAAAAAGCTTAAAATTTGTTTTTTCAAAAAGGGGCGCTGAAACATTATTCACACTAAAAATGGCGTCTTTGCTTAGCAAATTAATATCCCCACTTAAAAAGCGCGATTTTTCGTCATTAGATTCTATACGTTTAGAATCTAGCGACTTAGATTCTATATTTTTAGATTCTATATTAGAATTTACAGAATCTTCCCCATTCAAAAATATAAAAGAAAATAACAAAAAAATTACAAATTTCAATACTTAACCTTTTTTAATACTTATAAAATAATTATTAAAAAAAGTTATTTATAGAATCTAGATTCTATAATGACTTGCTAATGCAAATCATAGAATCTAAATCCCGGCAATAATTGCAAATTAATGCAAGTCGCGCCAGATTTGATTTTTCCACATATATGCAAGGGCTGCAAGGACTACAAAGAATGCCACAAGCCACACGCCTAAGCTATCTCTTTGGGCTTTTTTGCTATCACCGATTGTCTCAAGATAGCTTATTACTTGATGTTCGGCAGATTCTGTTAAGCCCACACGCGGCATTGACTTACCAAAAGGCATAGTATTCATTTCACGTGCCATATTTGTGTAGTCATTTTCGCTTTGCCACTCGCTCTTAGCTGTGTTGGCTGGCAGGCTCACACCATACGCGGTTGCGTCTTTTAGCATAATCTCTTTAATTCTCGCTTTTTTAGTGCTTGATTCCATATTAGGGTCAAGTGCGGCGATTTCTTCTTGCTGTTTATCTTTTACTAGCTTATTTACCACCGCTTTTTGAATGTCAATTAGCGGGATTTTCTGCGGATTATTGATAAATGCCGCTAGTTCGTGCGCTCCCTTACTTCTAATCATCATTGATAAATCAGGGGGCGTATTTCCTAAGTAGCCTTTTACCTCAGCGGCTGGAGTTCCCGCTTGGAATCCTGCCTTAACAAACTTAGATTCTAAAAGCGAATTTTGTAGTAACGTAGCCGCCCCGCCAAAATCAGCCAAAGTCTTAGCATTTATAGAATCTAGCTGCTCATCAATCTCTGCTTCACTTAGTGCAAGTTTATCATGCAACTTCGCATAGCCGATTAAAGATTCTACAAAAGCCTTATTAGAATCATCTAAAGATTCCATAAATGCGTCATCACTTCCAGCCGCTTTAGCCTTGTCAATTAGTGGAGTAATCATAGCGTTATGTTGTGCGAAAAACTTAGAATCATATTGATTCTTATCATACACAGCACTATGGCAGCGGCTACATGCTTCGATAAAGACTTCTTTATCACTTAGGCTTTTTGGTGCGATACTTTGCAAATATGCTACGATATTAACTATTGTCGCGTCATCTAGGTAAGTGAAAGCGGTCATAGGATAGCTCTCTTTACCATTATTACGCTCTTCGCAAGTAGCAGCCGCTGCTTCATCTAGTCCATCGCAAGATACCATAAACTTAGCGTCTAGCAAAGTCGCACGCACAGGGTCTTTTATAAAATGCGCTAAGAATTGCTCATCAAAGATTAGCCCTGCATTTGATAAATCAGGTCGCACGACCGCTCCAGCACTTAGCTTTGGATTTATCATATTTAATGCTGGGTCATTTTGACTTGCTATATTGTGGCAAGATGCGCAGTTTTCTACAAAGGCTTCCTTACCAGCCACAGCGTCTTTTGCGCTAAAGTCAAACTTACCAAACTTCTCTAAATCCCTAAACTTATAATCGCTAGGTGCAGTATCAGGGTGCATTGCGTGGTGTGCTAATGGCTCAACGCCATAATACATCACGCCGATAATGAAAGCCACGATAATAAAAATCTTTAAATCTCTCATTGCGCACCTCCTTTTTTATTTTCCGCACTAGTTACTAATGGTAACACTACAAATAGCAAGATTAAGAAACTAACCGAAGCTACAAGTCCTATGTATTTCGCATTGCCATCTGGTGGGAGCTTTCCATATACCGTTAGCACGATTAAGTCAATGATTAATAATATAAAGAATATTAAGAATCCGGGTCGTTTATGTGCTGGTTTTACCACATTACTCCTATCTAGCCAAGGCAAAAGTAGGAATACAACTTGTGCTATACCAAAGAAAATAAGCCCTAAGTTCGCACTAAAAAAGATTCCACGCAGCACTTCATAGCTCCATAAGAAATACCACTCTGGATAAATGTGTGCTGGTGTAGCAAGGTTATTTGCTCTCTCAAAGTTAATAGGGTCCATAGCAAAGTCAAAGTGATAGCACACTAATGCAAAGAATAGAATCATAAATAGCGAAATGATAAAAATATCTTTACACAAAAAGTCAGGCCAGAATCTAATAACTTTTGCACCCTTTTTATCACCTGCTAGATACTTTTTAGCTTCCGCTTCAAAGTCGATTTCTTCGCCCTCTTGGTTATTTACGTGCGGAGTTCTTAACGCATAAAAATGCACCGCGATACATATCATAATGATAACAGGCATTAAAAATACGTGCAACATAAAAAAGCGTGTAAGTGTAGAATCTGCCACGACATAATTCCCACGCACCCACTCAACGACATCAGCACCAATTAAGGGGATACCACCAAAAAGATTAGTAATAACCGCAGCCGCCCAATAGCTCATCTGCCCCCAAGGTAGCATATATCCGCTAAAGGCTTCCGCGCTAAAGCACACAAATAGTATCATACCTGTAATCCATATCATCTCACGTCCATTCTTATACGAGCCATAATAAATAGCCACAAACATGTGAATATAGATAATCACAAATACCATACTAGCCGCCACAGCGTGTATATGCCGCCATAGCCAACCAAACGCCACTTCCTGCATAATAGTGAAATTTACAGAATCATAAGCTAGATTCTCATCAGGCTTATAATACATAAGTAAAAAGATTCCACTTACAACTAAAAGCGTAAAAAGCGCGGTCAAAACAACGCCCATAGCCCATAGCCAATTTATATTCTTAGGTATCCAATACCTAGTCATCATCACTTCAAAAAACTTATTAGTCGAAAGCCGTTGGTCAAACCAATCAGCCAAGTTCTTCGCCTTTCTTACATGTGCCATATCATCTCCCTTTAAAACAATATTACGCTTTTGGCGCGGCATCAACCATTGCTTGATACTCTTTACCGCTTTCACCTAAGACCAAAGTGCTCTCGCCTTTGACTGCAAATGGCGGTATATCAAATGGACGCGGCGGCGGTGTGCCTGGCATATTTACGCCATTTCCTGTAAATTGCCCACCATGGCATGGGCAGTGAAAATACCCTTCACTCTCTTTCCAATTTGGTATGCAGCCTAAATGCGTGCAAATCTTAATACCGATGCTATAATACGCCCCGCCAAGCTCAAAGTCGCGTGCAGCTTCAATCTCATCAGTAGGACGCTTTTTCATAATATACACAGGCTTTCCACGCCACTGGGTATCGCGTATCTCGCCATCTGCCATTCCATTCACATCAACGGTGGTAAATCCAGCCGAAACAACACTAGGTAGCGGGTCCCAAGTCCTTTTCATAGCGACTAAAGACGCGATAGCACCAATGCCTGCCACGCCACCTAAAGCCATGCCAAGAAAATCTCGCCTTTTGACTTCAGCCATATTATCTCCTTTAAGTTTGGTTTCTTTCACGTTAAAAAATCAAAACTTTTAATTGTAGTAAAAAAACACTTAAATATAAATTAGATTCTATAAAATATTGAAATTTTTTTGAAAAAATGTATGAAAATGTAATGTTTTTTAGAATCTATATGTAATTTTGAATTTAGATTCTATAATTCTATAAAAAATTAACAAAGGGAAACAATGAAAATTTTATTCACATTGCATGATGTATCTTATCGTGGTGGGGGCGAACGTGTCGTTACAAATTTGGCAAATGAGCTTTGCAAGATTGAAGGCTTTGAAATCTGCGTAATGTCGTATTATAAAAATAGTGAAAGCGTGGCGTTTCCGCTTGATAAGCGTGTGAAATTAGCGTATTTGCACGAGTTTGCTGATGTGCATGAAAATGAGAAAGGGCTTAAACGAGTGCTTTGGCGATTAACTCGACATTTTATAATTAATTTACGATTTAATTCTAAATTTCCTAACTATGATATTGTGATTGAGTCGCATTATTCTATGCTTTATCCGCGATTTAAGACGCGTGGCACGAAGTATATTAAGATTATGCACATGGTGATAAAAAAGTGGAAAAGTAAGAATAATTTTTATGATAAGATTGTATTTTTGAATCAGGCTGAGTTAGATAAATGGAAAGTTTATAGTGATAAATGTATCAAAATTCCTAACTTTTTACCAACTATGCCTTTTGTGGATAATTTAGATTCTATATTAGAATCTAAGGTTTTGGAATCTAAAGCCACGCAAGATTCTAAACACGATTTAAAGCCCTTTGAATCTCTTGATGATTTTAGAAAAGCGCGAGAAATTTTGCGAGAAGATTCTATAAAAAATACAGAATCTAAGTTGCAAAACACGCAAGATTCTACAAAAGATTCTAAAAAAGATACCAAAGAAGATTCCAAAAAAATAAAAAAAATCATCGCCCTTGGGCGAATGGAAGCAAAAGCAAATCACAAAGGTTTTCCACGATTGATAGATGCTTTTAGCAAAATCGCTAAAAATAATCCAACTTGGCGACTTGAGATTATAGGGCAGGACTGCGGTCAAAAGGGCATTTTGCAAGAGCAAATCAACGCGCTGAATTTGCAAGATTCTATAAAACTACACGATTTCACAAGCAATGTCGCCGCGACTTATTTGCACGCACAGATTTATGCGATGAGCAGCCACAGCGAGTCGCTACCGATGGTGCTTTTGGAGGCTGCTAGCTTTGGGCTGCCGCTTGTGGCTTACGACATTATTACGATTAGGGATTGTTTCGCGGATATTACGCAATTTAACGCGTCAAAAGATTCCAAAGATTCTAAAGATTCTATCAATGCGAACAAATCAAATGGAATCTTAGTGCAAGATAGCGATGAAAACGCCTACTGCAATGCCTTACAAACGCTTATGAATGATGAAAACTTGCGTGATAAAATGGGACAAAATGGCATAAATTTCATAAAAAATAACTTTAGCAAAGATGTAATCATCAAAGAGTGGCTTTCACTTTTTAGGGAATTAAAACATTAAAAATTCAATAAAATACGTTACAATTTTGACTTATTTTAAATAAAGGGAAAAGGTTATGGAATCTAAAAGGCTTAAGATTCTAATTACGGGGGCTAGTGGGTTTGTGGGGAGTAATGTTGTGAAAAAGTTGCATAACAAATATGATTTTTTCGCATTAGTGCGTAAGGGAAGCAAGGTAGATTCTATAAAACAATACTGCAAGATTTATCGATATGGTGGGGATTTAAATGATTTATGTGCGTTTATTAAAACGCAAGATTTTGATTGTGTATTGCACTTGGCGGCGTCTTGTGTTTCTCATTTTGGCAGTGCGGAAATTAAGGACTTGATAGAATCTAATATCACTTTGGGCGTGGAGATTTTGGAAGCTTTAAGGCAGTTTATAGAATCTAGTTTGCAAGATTCTATAAATATAGATTCTATAGAATCTAAAAAGATAGAATCTAAAATAGATTGCCACGACTTGCTACGCAATGACAAAAAGGGTGAAACTACTAACATAGAAACTCGCAATAACAAAAAAAATTCTAAAATTCCTAACTTTAAATGTTTTATAAATACACTTAGTATGTATCAGTTTGCAAATGCAAGGAGTTATAATCCTGTGAATTTATATGCGGCGACTAAGCAAGGATTTTACGATATTACTTTGTGTTATTCACAAGAATTTCCTAACGCTATTTTCTCACATTTACTACTTTATGATACTTATGGTGCAAATGATTCTAGGAATAAAATTTTTAATTTATGGGCTAAGGGTGCGAAATGCTTAGAAATGAGCAAGGGCGAACAGCTTATTGATTTAAGCCATATTGATGATGTAATTAATGCTTTTGATATTTTAATAAATCTTTGTGTGAATAAAAAGATTATAAATAATCAAATTTTTAGCATAGAAAATTCTAAAAGATATAGTTTGAAAGAATTAGCTAGTATTTTTGAAAAGGTAAGCAATAAAAAGCTAAATATAAAATGGGGAGCAAAAAATTACCGAAAAAATGAAATCTTTTCGCCGATAAAGGCTTCGCAAAATAAAAAACTTTTA
>NZ_JRMP02000020.1 GCF_000762875.2 Helicobacter saguini | reverse complement strand
TTTATTATTTACAAACTACATTTTTAGATTCTATGTTTTCTTTAGAATCAAGTTTCGCAAACTCTAGCAGTTCATTTGCAAACGATTCAAATTCTTTTAAAGCTTTAGAATCTTTTTGCTAAATAACGTTTGTGGTTATAAAATCTAGTAGTTTATCTTTATAAACTTCTTTAATTTGTTGTATTAAGCCTTTTTTAGTTACATTTATTCTAACTAATAGCAGATTAAAAAACTCTTTTACATACTTTAAAGCCTGAAGTTTCATAGAATCTAATTCGCTAGGATTAGCTATTACTAACTCGCTATTAGCCTTGCATAGCCTTAAATTCACACTTAAGCTATCATTTTCTATCATAGATTCTAAGTTATTTATAAAGTCTTGTTTAGCCTTTGGCAGTATCAAATAATTAAAATTACTAATATATTCAATCAATTCGTTTATAGTCTTAGAATCTAGCTTTTTAAGCGTTGTAGGCTTTAGTTTTATCTCGCTACTTTTAGCTATATAATCACTTAGAAACTCTTTAATTTGCGGATAAAAAGCCTTTGGAATGCTAAAATTTGTGATATTAAATTCTTTATAAACTAATTCTTTATCAATTAGCTTTTTTAAGATTCTATATAAATGACTTTGGGAAATTTGCAAAAGCTCACTTAAACTAACATTGCTAACTTTAAACGCAGGAAAATGTGGATTTTTGTTTATGTAATCCAGCATATCTAAAACTATGGCTTCACTTTTACTTATCGATAGACTAGATAAAAGCTCTAAATCTATGCTAAAATTGCTTTTCATCTTTAAGCTCCTATTTGTATAGAAATAGGATTTTAGTAGGCTAAATTTGCTATAACCTGTGGCAAAATCTGTCGTAGCTGTGGCAAATGTGGCAAAACACAACCACTCAAACGCCCTCAAATCCTTGCTTAAAAGTTGACTTTATAGAATCTAGATTCTAAAAACCCTTATATATCATATAAGAAAAACTAACTTTTGCAATAAAAAGTAACAAAAAATAGTGTTTAGAAATGTAGCAAAAATGTGGAAACATAGAATCTAAAATTATTTTTTAAATATATTTTTAATTCCGCTACGGAAGGAGCGGAAAGTATTTCGCGGTTTGTAAAAGATTTTTTTGTATGCGTTATTTACGATTTTTGCGTAACGCAAATCGCGTTCATGCCCATAAAGCTTCGCGCCAACGCCACGTCGCAAGGCACATTCACGCCCTTGTGAAATTATAGAATCTAAAAACGCAAAAGTCTTATTTGCATAATATTTATAAGGCTCAAAATTATTTAGGAAAATATCTTGTTCGCGCATTTGTTTATACGCCAAAGTATCGCTATCAAGGCGTTTTACCTCATCTACCAAGTCATCCAAAGTAGGAAAATCATGCGCGTTTATAAACGCCTTTGGGTTTAAAATGTATTCTAAATCTTGCGGATTTATACGCGGAATTTGCATATTTATTTCACTTTTGACGTTTAAAACGGGGGGGGGGGGTAATTGCAATTAGATTCTAAAATATTATTATGATTTTTAGATAAAAACGCAGTATTAGATTCTATATTTTCTAACTTGTTAGAATCTAAAGTTATAGAATCTGGCATTTTATAACAACGCAAACTCGTATCGCCCCAATATATCGGCACACACCCAGCCGCAAACGCATCAAAGATTTTCTCAGTCAAATATCCCGGATAGCTAGAATTTTCAAAACATATATTAAATTTGTATTTTTTTAGCCATTCAACCTTATTTTCCACGCGGTAATTAATGTTATTTGCGTATTTTCCACCAGAATCTACCTTTTTATACTTGCTTAATTTGTGGAAAAAAGTGTTACGAAAAGTAGCAAAACGATTGCTGTTACTCACTAAAAAGCTACAAAATTCGCTTCTTTTATCACTAAATCTCGCACCAAAATCATATTTATACTCACAAAAAGGTAGCGGCAGCCGCAAATGTCTATCGCCAAACTCCATAAAATCAAAGTCAATGCTATAATCAGCGATGTTGTAATCAGCCCGAATATTCTCGCCTGTGAAAAAAATCCGCACGCATTTGTAGTCAAGATGGCTATTTCCGCCGTGGCTAAAAAATAAAAAATCGGGGTTATTTGAGCGGATAACTTCGTATTTTTGACTTAAAAGTTTTATAAAATAATTATCATAAAAGTCCGCGTCACTAAGGCTTTTCCACCAATCTACTATGTTTATTTTTGCTTTCTGTTTCACTTTATTCCTTAACGTGTATAATTATTAACAAACTTCCCATGAACTATATTTGATGCGTGGAATCTACTTCAACTTCACAGGCACAAAGTGGAAATCTTTTGCGCCATAGAATCTATCATTATATTCGACTTGATTGCCATTTAGATTCTCTTCAAAAAAGCGTTTGTGTCTCTTGCTACTTTTTGATAAAAAAACATCAAGGCTTAATGCAGTCGCATAATTGACCCAATCATACAGCACATCCGCACTCATAAGCTCCCCAAACGCCAAAATCTTAGAATCAATACTAGGATTTATCGCACTAATCACAAACATTTTTTCCGCGTCCTCTTTTGGCATAAGATTTAGCAAGGATGGATTGTAGTTTATCTGCGTTGATAGAAAGGCAATAGGCATTGTGTTTGTATTGCCAATTTGTGGGACAATTAGCCCAGATTTTATCACCGAAGTGTTTAGCACAACGATAGAACTTTTTATATTACTTCTAAATTTTGGAACTATTTCCTTAAAATTATTCGAAGTTTTAGTATCTATATTCATATTAAAAATAATTCTTTTTGACTTTGTTTTTAGCGAATTGCCAAGCATTTTGCCAATGCTACCATCATCATTTAGGCTAATGACATTCGCCCCCTTGCCCTCCGCCACGCTCACAATCATATCTAGCTGCTTATCATAGTCAATGCCCCCAAAAAAGACATTTTTACTCTCGCTAAACTCGCCTGCTTGCTTCTTATTCACACTCGGGATAAATAGCGGCGTGGTAATATCCGTGCTAGAAAGCAAATTTGTCACGCCCTTTGGCGTTAAAATCGCAATAATCACATTAAACCCAGCGCTGCTTGCCGCATTATAGGCGTTTTTAAGGTTATCCACATCCTCATTTATAGAATCAAATGCGCCAAACTCAAAGTCATCGCCTCGCGAAATAAGATACAAAAGTAGCGAGTCAGCGCTAGTCACAGAATATCGCCCAATGCTTTTTTGCGGCATAAGGAGTGCGACCCTAACGCCACTTTTAGAATCTATCTCAAGTGTTGCAAGGCTGCTAGTAGGCGGCGTGTAAATGTCAAATTTGCTTGCTAATTCATTAAAAATAGATTCTAAATTAGAATCTTTTATGTCGTTAAACTCGCTTAGAAAGCTAAAAAAATAATCCTCTTCAATCAATTTTTTAAGGCAGCCTTTGGAGCATTTTTTAACTGAAAGGCTTATTACTTCTTGCGTTGGGACAGGCAGCGGCGAGATGGTTTGCTCCCTAGCGGCTAATTTTATAAGGCAAAATATTAAACAAACTACAATTAATTTTCTCATATACTTCTCTTTATGCTAAGTTTATATAAAATTATTTATAAAATTTTGAATTATATCTAAAAAAAGTTATTTTGTAATTTTATAGAATCTAATTTTGTTTTGATATCTTTTCTAGATTCTATATAAACACAGAATCTAAACCAAAAACTTTTCTTACCAAAAATCCCAAAAGTAAATTTAAGGAATGAAATTAGCTTTTTTATGTGAATGTTAGCAAAATATCCAAATAATAAGGAATCTTATGTTTGCACGATTGAGAGTAAAATCACTCATATTCGCGTTTTGTATAGGCATTGTGGGGCTAGGTGAGAATCTAAGGGCGATAGCCCCAAGTGTCTTTGTAGAGAAAAGCCCAGCCCAAACCGCTTATGACGTCTTCTGGGGCGAGGCAGCACACGAGCTATCTGCTATGCTTTTTTATCAACAGGCTTTTGGCGATGACTTGACCTATCTTGATGGTAGCTTTCTAGCGTATTATCAAACGGGGCGATTTAATGGCGTAAGCGGCGGCTTAGGGCTTATTTTAGCAGGTCCGCTTCTTACTATTCGTGGGCAGAGTGCTGAGACTTATGATGATGTAAAGCAGATATTTTTGCTAAATTCAGCCTTTGTAGATTATAAGAATGATAAGCTAGGCTTGCAGGCTGTGGCTGGGCGTTACAAGGCAAATGAGGAGTGGAATACATATTATTCGCAAGGCTTTGGTGTTAGCTATGATATAGGGCAGCTTGCTTCATTGAATCTTACTGCTAGCTATGGTAGCGCTATGGTGCTAAATGAGTATGTGACGGCGTTTAGGAGTGATTTAAGTAGCTTTGGGACTTACCTTATGCGAGCTAGATTCTATCTGCCTTATCACATTGACTTAGAGCCGTATGTTTATGCGACAGGGTATTTTACGACTTTTGGGATGAAGACTAGCATTGATTATAATTTTATGCCGAATTTGTCCGCACACACGCGGCTGCATATCGCTGGATATTCGAAATATTATCCTACGATTTTACCCGTTGGTTTGAATCATAAGTTTGAACTAGCCGCTTTGGCTGGTCGCACTAATCAAAATATGAGCGGTATTGCCTGGCTAGAGCAAGGAATCAAATGGTATGATTTGATTGAGGGGAAGGTCGGTATCATCGGCGTTAGCGGGGCTGGTGCGGAGCTAATTGACTATTATGGGCATAACACGCCTTTTGAGTATAATGTCGGTATGTTTTGGAGTAATGCGGTTAGCATTTATGCGGCAAGTGAGCTAAACTGGAATCATATCTTTGAGGTGGAGGCTGGGGTGCGAGGCACTTTTATGCCAAATGGAAATGTGGTTAGCTTTGAGGTTAAAGGGCAGGCGAATTTTCCTATATGGCGACAAAGGGGCGCTGATGGAATCTATCGCACATATATGACAGGAAAGGTCGGCATTAGCGGTATCGGTGTGTATAATAGCTCTCCAGCGATTAACTTCTATGGTGGTAATAACTAC
The DNA here is from genome assembly GCF_000762875.2 of Helicobacter saguini. GTDB lineage: Bacteria > Campylobacterota > Campylobacteria > Campylobacterales > Helicobacteraceae > Helicobacter_A > Helicobacter_A saguini. Next base: position 41,301 of record NZ_JRMP02000020.1, on the reverse strand, counting down.
ACTTTAATCCGCGCCTTTATCCGTATTTCAATATAGTTATATAAAATATCTATTAATAACGATTGGTAAATGTGTTTTATTGTTTATTTTTCACCATCTTCGAACTAATAAACGCAGCAGTTATAAAGCCCATACCAACAAGCCCTGTGATAATTTCGCTAACTTCGCTAAAAATCTTAATAAACATAATCGCAGCCAAAACGCCTATTGCATAATGCGCGCCATGCTCTAAGTAAATAAGGCTTTGGAGCGTCTTTTTATGCACGAAATAAAGCGTGAGACTTCGCACAAACATCGCGCCAATGCCAAGCCCTATCATAATAATAAAAATATTTTCGCTCAATGCAAACGCGCCAATCACACCATCAAAGCTAAAACTCGCATCCAAAATCTCAAGATACAAAAAGCCCATAACACCGCTTCGCACGCCATTTTCACTACTCATTAACTTATCGGCTGAATGAATTAGCAAATAGAGTGCGAGTGCGCTAAAATACGCCATTCCAATCACATAATTTCGCGTGATATAAAGCAAAATAATGCCAAAAGTAATCGCAATCATAAATGAAATGTTAGGAAATTTCCGCAAAGCACGCATAATCACATTATCTTCTAAAAACGAAAGCCAATGCACTTCTTTCTCACTTTCAAAGAAAAAATGCAAAAACACCATAAGCAAAAACGCCCCACCAAAGGCATAAATCTCAAATCGCGTAGTCTCCAACGCCTTATGATAATTTTCAGGCTCATAAATAGCCAAGTGCAAAGTCTCCAAAATCCCCATACGCGCGGCAATAGCCACTATCAAAATAGGAAAGACAAACCGCATCCCAAACACCGCAATAGGAATGCCCCAAATGATAAATCTATCCTGCCATTTTGGCTCCATTGTGTTTAGCACTTTTGCGTTCACCACGGCATTATCAAAGCTTAGACTCACTTCAAGCACAGACAAAATCGCACAAATATAAATCGCCTGATAACTCCCAATAAAAAACGCGATAAGTAGCCCCACCACCGCAATAATAATAGAGCTTAGAAAATATTTCATTTTAATCCTTTGTTAGAATCTTTTTTTTAGATTCTATGAAAAAATGATAAATGGATAGAATTTTAGTGGAATTATAAATGTAATAAAATATAAAAACCATTACAATAAAAACTACTACACAAATATGCTTACAAATTACGTAACTATCGATATTTAACAAATTCTATATTTTCCAAGCTATCAATGATTTAAAATATATAAAAAGCGACATTACTATCAAATTCTTGTTTTAGATGTGCGTAGGTAAATTGTGCGTGAATATTTGGGCTAACCACTAGGAGATTTTTAAAATGATTGCCTTTGCTAGAATCTATATGATGAGTTTCAAAATAAGATTTAGAATCCCTTTAAAAACGTCCATTGACTAAGCTGACAATTGCCATTATATAAAGATATGATAAAAGGCAAAATATGGAGACTACATTTATCTGCATACACAACTAAATTTATAACATACATATAATTCTTAAATAATAAATTATATAATCCAAACAAAATAAAAGGTAATAAATGAAGCCATTGCATACTTTAGCTTTGACGTGCGTGTTTTGTTTTATTTTTTTGATTTACGCACTTTATTATAATTATAAAAAGCAGGAGATTGATTCTAAAAATACTAATAAAAATGTAGAAAAGTTAGAAAAAAGGCAAGATTCTATTAATATAGATTCTATCAATATAGATTCTAAAGAGCGAGAGAAAAATGATAAAATTTTGCTAGATTCTATAATGCAAAAATATAAGGATAAAAAGCCAAAGATTTGGGCTGAAAATCCGCAAGGGAGCATAAATACCGCCGCTGATTTAGAGCAAGATTTTAAAGATTCTAAAAGACAAGATTCTAAGATTTTACAAGATTTTAAAAATCTAGATTCTAAAGATTCTAACCAAGATTCTAATACAAAAAACCCAGCTTTAGAATCTAAATTTTCCCCACAAGATTCTATCAATAATCATAACCCTACACAGAATCTAGATTCTAAAAATCATAATAATTTATCACAAAAAATTATATATCTAACCCTTGATGCCTGCGGTGGCGAGTATGATTCTAAGTTGATTGATTTTTTGATACAAAATAATATAAAAGCCACGCTTTTTATTAATGCGCGTTGGATAAAAAAGCATGAAAGCGACTTTCTTAAACTTGCGAAAAATCCGCTATTTTCCCTGCAAAATCACGGCACAACACACAAGCCTTTAAGCGTGAATGGCGCGCGAATTTATGGCATTCAAGGCACGAAAAATATCCAAGAAGTCTTTGATGAAATCAATGAAAATGACAAGATTATGACGCGTCTTAGTGGCAAGAAACCGCGATATTTCCGCTCTGGCACTGCCTTTTATGATGATGTGGCAATGGATATTGCACGAGATATGGGCTATAAAATCGCTGGATTTAGTGTGGTGGGCGATGGTGGAGCAACTTTTGGGCTACAAAAGATTCTAAAAATCGGGGCGAAAGTAAAAAATGGCGATATTTTAATCTATCATTTTAATAAGCCGCAAAGCAGCACACGTGTGGGCTTAGAGCAGCTTATAGATAGCTGGATAAAGCAGGGTTTTACTTTTGGGCTTTTGGAGTGAATTATGCAAAAACAAGATTTTAAAATTATCAAATTTTTGATAGTATTTTGTTTGTTGATTACTTTATTATGTTTAAAGATTATTTAATTTAAGGAAAAATATGCTTTTTAATTCTTATCAATTTATTTTTATATTTTTACCGATTACTTTTTGTGTTTATTTTGCTTTGAATCATTATAAGAAATATGCGTTTGCTACGGGCTTTTTGGCTTTAGCAAGTATAGTTTTTTATGCGTGGTGGGAGTATAAAAATGTTGCACTTTTGCTAATTTCTATAAGTTTTAATTATTTTATTTCTGGGCTTATTTTACGCACACGTGCTAATCTAAACGGGGGGGGGGGGGGAATCTAACTTTAGATTCTAAAAATATAGAATCTACTTTACAAATTTCACAAGATTCTAAGAATCTAGATTCTAAAAACGCAAATGTGCCTTATCCCCCTGCATTACACATTTCCCACCCAGCCCACCCTTCTAGTGAAACGCAGGGAGATAAGGCACATTTGCTATATGAAAATAAAAAAATAGATTCTAAAGATTCTAAAAACTCCCAAAAAATAAAAAACAATAGCGGTAGAATCTTGCTTATCATTGCTTTGATTTTTAATATAAGCCTGCTTTGCTACTTTAAATATATGGACTTTTTTATAGAATCTTTTAATGCTTTGTTTCACACAAATGCGGCGTTATTACACATAGCACTGCCCTTAGGGATTAGCTTTTTTACAATAACGCAAATTGCGTATTTAGTGGATTGTTATGAGGGTAGGGCAGTGGAGCGAAATATCATAAATTACGCACTTTTTGTGACATTTTTCCCGCATTTGATTGCTGGTCCTATTTTGCATCACGCAGAGATGATGCCGCAATTTTCGCAATTACGCAATAAGATTCTAAAGTATGATAACATCGCACGTGGGCTTTTTATTTTCAGTATCGGCTTGTTTAAAAAGGTCTTTATTGCCGATACATTCGCTAAATGGGCGAATGCTGGTTATGCCGCACTTGATTCTGGTGTGACTTTGAATATCTTTGAATCTTGGGCGATTTCGTTCTCTTACACTTTTCAGCTTTATTTTGATTTTAGCGGCTATTGCGATATGGCTATCGGTCTTGGGCTGCTTTTTAATATCGCCTTGCCGATTAACTTTGCCTCGCCTTATAAGTCGCTAAATATCGCTGAGTTTTGGCGGCGATGGCACATTACTTTAGGTCGCTTTTTGCGTGATTATATCTACATTCCGCTTGGTGGTAATCGTAATTTTAGGCAAGATTCTAAGGTGCAGAACAAAGATTCTAACTCGCAAAATCACACAAATAACGCAACTGAAAATCCGCTTTTTTCGCAGTCTTTGCAATCTATTCCCACCCAACCACCCATTTGTAAGAATGAAAAGACTGCGAAAAAAGCGGATTTTCACACAGATTCTGTGTTAAATAGAATCTTAACTTTGCGGAATTTGTTTATCGTGGCGTTTATCAGTGGTTTGTGGCATGGCGCAGGACTTGGTTTTGTAATTTGGGGTATTTTACACGGACTTGCAATGTGCATTCATAGAATCTATCGATATTTTTTAGAATCTTTTTTTGGAATAAAGTTGAAAGATTCTAAAATAAATGTAAATTATTTGACAGATTCTATAGAATCTAAGTCGCAAGATTCTAAAATAGAATCTAAAATAAATAAAGTAGATTCTAATTTACAAAATTCTAAAATGGATTTTAAAGAAAACACAGAATCTAATTTTCCTAATCACCCACCCACCGCCCTTTTAAGTGAGAATATAGAATCTAAGCAAACGCCCACCACCCTACAAAATAAAACGCCCAAAAGCCCAAAATTACAAGCCTTTTTAGAATCTAAAATATACAAGATTCTATGCTGGTTTATCACATTTAACTTTATAAACATAACCTGGATATTTTTCCGTGCGGAAAATCTCACAAGTGCGACTGAGCTAATCAAAAGTATGTTTTATATCAACACGCCAGAGATTTCAAGCAAAGCGCGGCTTATCCCGCATTTCTTAGTCAATATGCAAGGGCGAAATGAGACGCTGATTTATATCGTGCTGGCGTTTATTTTGTGTTTGTGTGTTAAAAATAGTGTAGATTTTACGCGTGATTTTAAGCCAAATAAAAAAACAACTATTGCGACTATGGCGTTATTTTGGATACCTTTAATCGTTATGATTATAAATCCATATAGCGAATTTATCTACTTTAATTTTTAAGGAAAAATATGGAATCTAACAACAATTTTAATGCAAAAAATATGGAATCTACTTCGCAAAATTCTAAAAATTCAAATATAGATTGCCACGATTTTGCTACGCAAAGTCCGTCAATGACGAATAATAAAGATTCTAAAAAACTTCCAAATTCCATAACTTTTACCCCACAAAAATACAGAAATTTCATTCTTATTATCTTACTTTTTCCACTCCCATTTTTTGCCATTATTGCGACTTTGCTCTATCTTTACGACCCTATGCAGGTGTGGCATAAGCCTTTTTGGCGTGAGCCAACCTTCTTTAGTGCCGCAAATAACAGGGCTCAGGCAAAGGGCATTATTGATTATTACGACTTTGACTCGCTTATGCTAGGCAGTTCCTTTTTGTTTAAAAGCTCGGAGGCTCTAGCGGATTCTCTACTTGGTGGGAAGTGGCTAAATATAAGCACTGGTGGGCTAGGGCTGCCTGAAAAAAGCACGATTTTAGACTACGCTTTGCGTAAAAAGGGCTTAAAAGCCACGCTAATTTCAATTGAGTGGTTTTATGTCGCACTCGGCAGCAGCGAAAAAATCGCGTATCTTTACGATGAGAGCGCGGCAAATAACATTAAACTTTACTTAAATCCACGATTTGTGTGGTGTGCGATTACTTGGAGCAAGTCAAGCGATTGCATAGGTGATTCTAAGACGCATTTAAATCGGCAGTATGCGCGAAGTCCTGAGCCTAAAATTGACGCGTTACAAGGTGCAAAAGAGTGGCTTAAGCGAAATAAAAATGACAGGATTATGCCAAAATTGCTTGATTACGAGAAGTATCCATTTGTGCTTAAGAAACGCGAGTTTGACGCGGCAAAAATAAAGCGGCACAATGATTATTTGGAAAAATATATTTTTTGCCTTGCAAGGGCGTATCCAGCGACTAGATTCTATCTTGTTTTGCCGCCGCACACGCGTTTGACTTATCGGCTGATGGATGAGGTGGAGGATTTTTATGAATGGGGAGAAGTTTTAAAAATGCTAGTTTTAAAGGCTAGTAAGTTAGAAAATATGAAAGTTTATGGATTTGATGATATGGATTTCCCTGATAATTTGGGGAATTACCACGATTTGACGCATTTTAACTCGTGGATGAATGATTATGAGATAGAATCTATCGCTAATAATTTGCACATTTTAACGCCACAAAATATCGATAAATACATAGAAATCACAGAATCTAAAATCCGCAATTACGACATGGAAACTTTGCGAAAACTTTATAGTGAAACACAAAAGGAAAGATAGTAATTTCATTTTAAATATATAATGATATTTTAGAATTAAATGTATCAAAAAATACAAAAAAAACTTATTTTTTTATGAAAATTACCTAATTTATGGTATCATTCAAGCTATTTTAATTTTTCCTTAAGGAGTTTTTACCATGAAGAAGTTTTTAGCATTAGCTCTTTCTTTGAGTTTAGCAGGTTTGTTTGTAGCGTGTGATGACAAAAAGGAAGCTAAAAAAGAAGAGACAAAAACAGAGAAGCCAGCGGAAGCAGCAGCACCAGCCGCTCCAGCGGAAGCACCAACTACTGATGCACCAGCTACTGATGCAGGACATGAGGGACACACTGATACTCCAGCAGAAACCGCTCCAGCAGCTGAGAGCACTCCAGCAGAAGCCAAGTAGTTCACTCCAAAAGTTAGCTTGAGGACTAATGTTTAGTCCCTTGCTATCATATACTTTGTAAGTATTTTTGGCTCTAGAATTTAAATTCTAGAATCTTTGATATTTTTTAAGTTAATATTCTAAAATTTCTCATCTAATGTGTTAAATATTCTGTATTGTATATTTTGGTTTAGTAAGCTATAAATCGCTAAAGTGATTTGCAAGGTCAAAAACCACATAAATTAAAGTAATTCTAGAATCTATCCAAATTATACGCGCTGTGAAGTGTGCGGACACTTAGCTCGGCGTATTTTAAATCAATTAGAATGGATATTTTAATCTCACTCGTGCTAATCATTCTTATATTTATATTATCTTTTGCCAAAGATTCAAAGGCTTTTGCCGCTACGCCGCTGTGGCTTTTCATACCCACGCCGACAATTGAGACGATTGCTACTTCATTATCAAAATCGATAAAATCCGCATTTTGACTAAACTCATTCAAGGTCAATTTCGCCTTTTCAAGCTCATTTTTTGGCACGGTAAAGTCCAAGTCCGTCTTGCCATCACGCCCGATAGTCTGCACTATCATATCCACATTCACATTCGCATTTGCCAGCTTGCTAAATAGCTCGGCTGCGATGCCGGGCTTATCCTTGATACCGCTAAGGCTTACGCGCGCCTGATTTTTATCTAACGCAATGCCGCTTACAACAGGCTTTTCCATAATTTTATCCTCCCTTGTGATTAGTGTGCCTTTGCCATCGCTAAAAGTGCTACGCGCAAAAATGGGGACATTCCACTTTTTTGCAAGCTCCACAGAGCGATTTAATAGCACCTTTGCGCCCATGCTGGCAAGTTCTAGCATCTCATCATAGCTAATTTGCTCGATTTTGCGTGCCTTAGATTCTATACGCGGGTCGGTTGTATAAATCCCATCCACATCGCTATAAATCTCGCAAGCTTGGGCATTCAACGCCCCTGCAAGTGCCACAGCGGACAAATCGCTCCCACCGCGCCCCAAAGTCGTAATATCGCCCTTGTCATTTAGCCCCTGAAAGCCCGTTACCACGACAATGTAGCCCTGCTCTAGCAGCTCTTTTATATGGCTTGTGTCAATGTGCTGAATGCGCGCCTTTGTGTGATTAGAATCTGTATAGATTTTCGCCTGACGCCCATTAAGACAAATACTTTTGTGTCCCATCGAGTTAAGGGCAATGCTTAAAAGTGCGCCACTAATTTGCTCTCCGCTGCTTAATGCCATATCTAAGTCGCGTTCATTTGGCAAGGGGGTGAAAAATTTCGCCCATTCTAGAATCTCATCTGTTACGCCGCTCATGGCGGAAACCACGACTACAAGGGAATTTTTATTTTTTTTATCGCTAGTGTTTGTCATATTGAGCGAATGCGAAATATCTACGTGATTTTTAGAATCTTTGTGTTTAGATTCTATATTTTGTGCGTTATTTTTAGAATCTTTTCTACTAGATTCTATAACTTTATTAGAATCTTTATTGTTAATTTTAGAATTTTTAGAATCTTTTCGGCTTTTAGAATCTTTTTTAGAATCTACTTTAGAATTTTTAGCATTTTTAGATTCTAACTTAGAATCTATTTTAGAATCTTTATCGCCCTTAGATTCTATAATATTAGATTCTATAAACTTAGCATTTTTAGAATCTTTAGAATCTAAACATTGCGAATTTTCTAATTTAGATTCCAAAATATTAGAATCTTCATAGTTTAACGAAGCAATAACTTTTTTGGCGACATTTTTTATCCGCTCCACGCCGCCCATGCTAGTCCCGCCATATTTCTGCACTATTAGCATAACTTTCTCCAAAATGATATTTCAAATTTCATAGCTTTTTACCTTTAAAATTCTAGATTCTATATATACCCTTCTTTACGAAAATAGCTCAACGCCTTCATATAAACGCCCTTTTTAAAATGATTTATCCGCTCCAAAAGCTGCTCATAATCGACAAACTCATACCGACAAAACTCAGGCTCAGCCGTCTGTATATTCACACTTGAATCTTTTTTTAATTTCACCAAAAAATACTTTTGATTCTGCCCCACGTAAGGCTTCATCCGCTCTTTTACACCTGGTGGAAAGTCATAACTTAGCCATTGCGGCAGGCTTGCTAGGACTTCGACTTCGCTTGTGCCAATTTCTTCACCAAGCTCACGCAATAACGCATCCTGCGGACTTTCCCCATCATCAATGCCCCCTTGCGGAAACTGCCAAATGCCCTTCAAATCATGCCGCTCCCCCAAAAAAAACTCGCACACATTAGGATACTTATCACTAAGCACAATCGCCGCAACATTCTGCCTGTAACTATTATCTTGCATTTCACTTCTCTATTTTTATTGCCTCTAGATTCTTTACACCACTGCTTCATTTAAGTTTATATAAACTTAATATTTTGAAATAATACCATTTTATTTCTTAAAAATTAGTAACTCATTTCATTAAAAAATATCTCTAAAAGTCTTTTGTTTGCTAATGTTAAATATGTTGCCTTGTTCTAGCAGATTATAGAATCTGGTGTCGCTTCGCTCTGTATTTTGCGTATTATGTGCAGAATCTGTGTGTTTAGATTCTATAGATTCTATATTTTTTATGGCGTTTAGAATCTCTTTGCTTTTAGCACCTACATTTGTGATATTTTTATTATTTATCCCTGCTCTATTATTTTGCCTTGTGCCGACATTTATACCATGCACTCCAAAAAATACTGCTTCTTTAAGAATGCAGCTTGAGTTTCCTATGATAAATTTGCAATGCTTTAAAAGCGTAATAAAATATTCAAATCGCAATGATGGAAAAAGCTTAAAATGTGCGTTATTTTCAAGCCTTTTATAAGCATTTAAAATAATATTAAAACCCAAATCATTATTTGGATAAATCACAATATAGTTTTGCTTGCTTTCAATCAAGGCGGTTACAAATTCATTAATTTGAGATTCTAAACTATCTAGCTCCGTTGTCACGGGATGAAAAATAGCGATAGCATAATCGCTAAAGTCAATATCATAATACTTTTTTGCCGCATCCAAACTAATATCATTATGCGCTAGAATGTCTAAATCAGGCGAACCTATAATAAATATAGAATCTTTATTTTCCCCTAGCTGCAAAAGCCTTTTTTGCGCGTTAGAATCATTTACTAAATGAATATGTGCTAGCTTTGATATAGAGTGACGCAAGCTATCATCTATTGTCCCACTTACTTCTCCCCCTTCAATATGTGCGACTAAAATATTATTTAACGCTCCTACAATAGCAGCAGCCAAAGGCTCAATTCTATCGCCATGCACTACAATTAAATCAGGCTCATATTCATTTATAAATTTAGAAAAACCATCAATAGTGCTTGATAGGGCTAAATCCATTTGATAATATTTATCGTGGTTTATAAAGCGATATATGTTTTGAAAGCCACTTTTTTCTATTTCTCGCACGGTTAAGCCAAAGTTTTTGCTTAAGTGCATTCCTGTCGCAAAAATGATTGCTTCAAAATCTTTAGAATCTTCTACCTTTTTCATAAGGCTTTTCATCTTAGAAAAATCAGCCCTTGTCCCGCTTACAAACACTATTTTTTTTCTTTTACTCAAAGTCGTCATATTTTAACTGCCTATCTTGGTTTATATCTTTTGTAGCTTTTTTACCTAGCAAACTTTCATAATACTCCGCACTTATTCCACCTTTTCCCGGTCGCTTTACCCAAATATTTTCCGTGCTTAGAATCTCGCCCTTTTTTATATCCTTTATGCTTACGATACTTGCGAATGCAAAGTCTATTGTTACTTGCTCTTCTTTAGCAGCTTCTTTAGATTCTATACTGCTACCACGCATAATAAACATTTCTTGGCTTTTTTGTATTAAATCTTTTAGTGTGTTTTCATCATTTGAGCAAATAATATCAGGTCCTTTTCTATCCATAGAATCTGTAAAGTGTCGCTCGATTACACATGCTCCTAAAGCTACCGCACCTAGTGCGGCTAAGTTATCAGTTGTGTGGTCGCTTAAGCCATAAAGTGGGCTAAATTCTTTTAGTCTTAGCATCGCATTTAAACGCACTAAGTTTTTAGGTGTAGGATAAAGATTTGTAGTGTGAAGTAGCACGAAAGGTATTTCATTATCTTTTAGAATCTTTACTGCTTTGCTAATAGATTCTAAATTATTCATACCTGTGCTAAGGATTATAGGCTTTTTAAAACTTGCGATATGTTTTAGCAATGGATAGTTATTGCACTCTCCACTACCGATTTTAAAGGCGGATACATTCATATCTTGCAATCTATTTGCCGCAGCCCTTGAAAATGGGGTACTAAGATATACCAAGCCTTTAGATTCTGTATATTCTTTTAAGGCTAGTTCATCTTTGTAGTTTAGAGCGCATTTTTTCATTATTTCATATATGCTTATATCTGCATTTCCCGGGATTACTTTTTTGGCTTCGCTACTCATTTCATCTTCTATAATGTGCGTTTGATGTTTTATGATTTTTGCCCCTGCCCTTTTGGCAGCATCTACCATAAGTTTTGCTATTTCTAAGCTACCATTATGATTAATGCCAATTTCTGGGACAATCAATGGTGGCGTATCATTTGAAATAATTAAATTTTCAATTTCTATTTGCATATTTTTCCTTTAATTATAAAGTTTATAGAATCTAGATTCTATAAAAATGTCATTGAGAGAATTGACGAAGTCAATTCGTGGCAATCTATGTTAAAGGTATGGATTGCTTCACTTCGCTCGCAATGACTATAAAATCTAGATTCTATAAATCACTCCTTTTTTAATACAATTAATAAAAAGTCGCCTAAGCCAGCTTTATCAATGATTTTTTGAATCTCATTTGAGATGCTACTTAGCTTTTCGTATATTTCCTTATCTTTATAGAATCTAGGGAAGGCGTGGATTATATCCATAAAGCCTTGTCCATACTCCCATTTCCCTACAAGATTAAAGCCTTTATGAGTTAGAGTAGGCATTACCCCCCCCCCCCGTAGCAACAGCGGCATTATCATCCATAAAATCCGCATTATTTGAATATGCAATCTCTAAAGATTTAAGCGAAAAAATATTCAAATGAAATGGTGCGATAAAATGGCGATAAACTCGATTTGGTGCATTGAGATTTGCAAAGCTAGCTAAACTTTTATGTTTAGGCACTTCAAGCACCAAAAAAGAATCTTTTTTCATATTTTTAGCAAAAAACTCTATTGTTTGTCTTGGATAATCTAAATGCTCTAAAACATTAAAAAATGAAACCACATCTGCTTTTTGTATAGAATCTAGCAAATCTTTATCGCAGTTAAAAATATCTAAAAAGCCTTGTTTTACAGGATTAGATTCTATATTTTTAGAATCTAATTTTGCATTTGAAAAATTTAGTGCTTGCAAATCAGATTCAAACCCACTAATCTTATACCCCAAAGACTTAGCACAATAAAGACAATCGCCACCGCCAGAGCCTATATCTAGCCACATTTTAGATTCTAAAAATTTTTCCGCTTTGCTTTGCAGCAAAGCGGACTCAGCCTTAACCACAGAATCTATAAACTTAATCTTAGGAAAAATAATATTTTTAACACGATTAAAAAAGATAGAATCACTAAGATAAACGCCACTATAATGGCTATCCTTGCCATCATTTGTGTATAGCTCACTTGTGTTTAAAATAGGATTTTGTAAATATATATTTTGGCAGTTTTGACATTCTACATATTTAAAATCATAGATATTCACATAGAATCTAGCCTTATTACTCTCACACATAGGGCATTTTGTAAGATTTTTACGCTCTTTATTTGCAAAGCTTTTTGCAATTTTTTTAGAGTTTTTCATAGAATCTTGTAGCCATTTTGGCGTCCTTTTTATCGCTTTGTTATCAAATTTTTTACCATATTTTGCAATCATATTTGCTCCTTAAAATCTCATATTTTCTTAGCTTTTAGGTAGTTTTTTACATCGCTTGGTAATCTAAATAAATCTTTAAAGATTTTATAATAGATGTTATTTCGCCAACCATGTTTTAAAGAATTTATTTCTTTAAACCTATTTTTATTGCTTTTAACATGTTGTAAGTTAGGTATAATAATATCTGTTTGATTGTGTTCACTCTTGGATTCTACCACGAAGTTAGAATCTATATTAGGTGCTAATGGAAAATACTTACTAAAAGGACTATTTGGACACAAAGAATATATATTAACATTGTAATGTTCTTGCAAAAATACTAAAGCATTTATATCTAAAGTTTTATTGTGACATTCTCTTTCTGTAATATCATATTTTGGTAAAAACTGCCCTAAATTTGTCTTGTCAAAATCGTAAAAATATGAATATTGCCCCTTCTCATAAAAATCAATACCTACTACATAAATCTCTTTATAGCCTCTAGCTACTGCTATAGCACATAACTGCACTGCACTAGTTGGCCTTTGCCCAAAATATAATTCATAAAAATTTATATAATTAAAATAAGCAGGTATTCTTTCTAGTAACTTATAACCAATTATTGCATTTGGGTAATCTCGTTTAAAATCATCTAAAGACTTAAACTCTTCTGGCATCCCTGTCATAATTAACTCTTCGAAAAAATACTCTTTGTTTTGAAGTAAAAGGCATAGATTGTAAAATTGATTATACACTGCGAAAGGTACGCTGTTTACACCCTTAATCTTTTTCCCTAAATAATATTTATCTTCAAAGTAAAATTGAGAGCAGCGATATATATCGCAATCAAGTGGCATTCTTTTGTAGTCAATCTCTTTTACACTAGGACCATTTCCAGCAATTATGATTTTTCTAGAATCTATTTTAGATTCTAAAATAGGATTACCCCCCCCCCCCACATTATATTTATTATCATCAATAACTTTCATTAACTATCCTTTATGTGTGTAAAAATATCTAGCAATTATAATAAAAGAGTTTAGATTAATTTAAATATTTTATAACTTTTTTAAATTTATTTAGTTTATTAGGTTTTTAAAGATTCTAAACTTTAACATTTTTAAACTATAATCCTTTGTTTTTTAACTTCATTTTAGGCGTGGTTTTGATTTATTTTTCTCCAGAGTTTGCTATTGTTTTGCTTATTTTTGTGTGCGCTTACTGGTGGATTTTTCGACATTATGGAGTGAAAGCGCAAAATAGCAGTATTTTAATTTTTAATTATGTGATTTTAATATGGATAAACCCTTACTTTGCCCTTGTAGTCGGGCTTTACACGCTTGTGATTTATCTTTTTTCGCGCTTACTTTATCGCTTTGATTATGGCATTATTTTGCTTTTTTGCGTTAGCATTTTGGTGTTAATTTTGAGTTTTTTTAAGTATTTTTCTAGCATAAAAGATTCTGTGATTGCCATTTTTGCCTTTGTTGGTTTAGATTTCCTAGCGGATTTTATCATTTTTCCGCTTGGCATTAGTTTTTACACTTTTGCATCTATCACTTATTTAAGCGAAGTTTATAAAAATAGAAAGTTAGAAAATTTGAAAGATTTAGCCACATATCTTTCATTTTTCCCAACATTTATTTCAGGTCCTATTATGAAATCTAGCTTTTTTTTCACACAGCTGCACGAGTATAGAATCTTCTCCAAAATGGAGCTAATTTTTGTGCTAATCATTTTTGGACTGACAAAAAAGGTGCTTTTTGCGTCCTATTTACAGGGCTTTAGTGATAATATTTTGCAAAATCCAGCCGATTTTAGCGTCATCTCGCTCCTGCTTGGAATCTATGCTTATGGACTGCGGCTGTATTGCGATTTTAGCGGCTATGTGGATTTGGTTAGCGCGTTTGCTTTGATGCTTGGCTTTCATCTGCCGCAAAATTTTAATATGCCTTATGCGGCGCGAAATATCCGCGATTTTTGGGGGCGATGGCACATTACTCTCTCGCATTTTATCCGCGATTTTATCTACATTCCGCTAGGTGGCAATAAACGTGGTTTTTTTTTAACGCAGGTTTTTATTCTAATTTCTTTTGCAATCTCTGGTATCTGGCATGGAAATAGCCTAAATTTTCTTATTTGGGGGCTTTTGCATGGCGTAGGACTCGTGGTTTTTAACATTTTTAGATTCTATAAATTTAGCATTTCGCTGCCTTATTTATCTAGCTTTTTAACAATAAATTTTGTGATGTTTGCGTGGGTGTTTTTTTATTTTGAGAGCTTTAGTGATGCGATTTTTTATTTAGAATCTTTTTATTTTAATGTCGCAATGCCAGTTAGTGATAATGAAGTAACAATTCTATTAATCCTAATTTTAGCTTTTTTACTATATCCATTTTTGAAAGATATTGAGCGAAAAATTAGTATATTCCTAACTAAGATTCCATTTATTATTCAGCCATTTATTTTTAGTTTTTTTCTAATTTTAATTATCGGCTTTTCTCCTAGTGGGATACCAAATTTTATTTATGCGGGGTTTTAATGTTTGCTATTGTTTTAGAATCTGTTTTAAAGTCGGTTTTCAACTCGCTTTTCGACTCGCCAAAATCGCGGTGTATAAAGGGTTTGTAGGATATGAAATTTGTAAAATTTGTATATATTTGCGTTGTTTGTATGCTGATTTTAAGCTACTTTTTTTATAAAAGTTTGGTGAATTTTGTAGCACAACAATATCATTATGAAATTAGTATAAATGAAACTGATTCTATATTCAATATTGCAAATAATGTAACTAATGAGCTTGAAAAGTATAGAATCTTCTTACTTGATAAAGATTCAACTTTGGGGGTAGAATCTGGTGAGCTAGATTCTAAAGTAGATTCTAAAGATATAGATTCTAGCAATTTAGATTCTAATGTAAGTGAAACATTTAAAGAAGATTCTATAGAATCTAAAAATACTGAATCTAATAATATTTTGGAAAATAACTTAGAAATTTCGCAAGATTCTAATATAGAAATCAAAGAAGATTCTATCGCGGAAAATAATATAGAATCTAAAGAAGATTCTAAGATAGAATCTGCTAACTTAGATTCTAACAAAGTTACTAATTTTAATACTTTTAATCAAAAAAGTTCTAAAGGTTGGGAAATAAAAAATGATAAGTTATATATAAAAAAAGGCGCAAATTTTTTGCTAATCGGTGATTCATTAATGCAGGGCATAGGATTTGCGTTAAATAAGGACTTGCGAAACGCTGGATTTAAGGTCAAAAATATCGCAAAACAAAGCACCGGGCTTGTGCTTTTGAAAAGTTTTAACTGGATAAAGGAAGCCAAAAATGCCTTTAAGCAAAACCCGCAGATTGCCGTGCTGGTCGTGTGTTTGGGTATGAATGATGGCTGGGATATTTGGGATAGCGGCACGCATAAGTTTGGCTCGGCTGGCTGGATTGATGTGTATGGGTCGCGCGTGCAAGAAATTATCGATGTGGCGAAGGGCAATAATGCGGCGCTGATGTGGTTTGAAGTCCCTGCGGTAAAAAAAGAAAGCCTAAATAATAAGCTGAAAGTTTTAAATGAGATTTTTAGGGAGAAAGTGCGTGAAAATGGGGGGATTTTTATTTCAAGTGAGAATATTTTGCAAGATTCTAAATATGTGAAATTTCTTAAAGATTCTAGTGGGAAAAGCGTGCAGGTAAGGGCTGATGACAATATTCACTTTACAAAAAGTGGTGCGAAAATTTTAAGTGATTCGCTTTTTTCACATTTAGAAATTATAGAATCTAGCTCACAAGATTCTAAGCCAGAAATTATAAATATTGAAAGTAAAGATAAAGATAAACTTATAGAATCTATAATAAATCGTAATAAAAAATTAGGGACAGATTCTAAAGATTCTATCTTGCAAGATTCTAAAGATTCTAATGAAAATAGTCATGTTGAGCAAAATCAAACTGATTTAAAAAATATAGAATCTGATTTAAAAAACATAGAATCTAATGAAAATTTAAATAAAAATAAGCAAAAAGATTCTATAAATTTAGAGAATTTAGAGCAAAAAGAGCAAAAAAAATCTAAAAAAGAAATAAAAGAAATAAAAAATATAGAATCTAATGAAAATTTAGAAAAAAATGATGAAAATATAAGCAAAGATGCCCTAAAAAATCATCCATTTTTTAATAATATTGAGTAAATTTAAAGGAGTAAGAAATGGCAATTAGAAAGATATTTTTAGTATTTTTAATATTAAGCTTAAACGCCCTAAATTGCGAGAGTTTTAAGGTGCAAGAAAACTCATTTCTTTATAAAAATCCACAATATAAAAGCTATCTAGAAAAAGCAATTTTGCATGATTTTAGCGATAAAAGAAATAAAGAGATTCTAAAAAAAGTTGCGACTAAATGGAAAAGTAAAAAAAATCTAAAAATTAGAATCTTTGGCGACTCTCATATCGCTAGTGATTTTATCGCAAATGAATTTAGAAATTTGCTAGGAAATATTAACGCACTAGGCTTTACATATCCGCTCCAGCCGATATCTCATCAAAGCTTAATTTTAAATTATGAAGCAAAAAATTTTAATATTTTAGATGTTAGAATGCCTTTAAGTCAATTAAAAAATTTACCAAATTTAGAAATGCTAAATTTTCCTTTAGGTGGAGTAATCGCATATCCAAAAATAAATGAGATAAATGAAGCCGCTAAGAGTGCTAAAAGCTCGAAAAATACGGAATCTAACTCATTTATAAAACTAGATATAAATCCTAAATCAAATATCAAAAATGACACATTTATTACACAAATTATCTACAAAAATGACAGCAAAAATCCAGCTTTTTTAGTGCAAGATTCTAAAAATTCATTTATTTTGCAAACAAAGGAAATAAATAAATGGGAAATGCAACTTTTAGAGCTAAATTTCCCTATAAATATCACTGCATTAAGTGAAAATGCAATGCTTGGTGGCTACTTTTTTTACAAAAATAATGACAATAATATCGTAGAATCAATCGGCTTAAATGGCGTGCGTAGCGATATTTGGCTTAAGTGGGATAAAGAGATTTTAAAAAGTGAATTAGATATTTTAGATTATGACATTATCATTCTTAGTTATGGCTCAAATGATGCGATGTATGATGTGTTTAATGAAGAGAAATTTATAAAAAACTATGCCGATTTTATCGCACTTTTGCGTGAATATAATAAAGAGTGCGTATTTATTTTAGTCGCCCCGCCGCCTGTTTTGAAAATGGAAAAGAAAAAATATGTGGAAACAAGAAATAACAAAGCGGTAAATGCCGCCGTTATTAAACTAGCAAGAAAAGAACACACGCTACTATTTAATATGAGTGAATTTATAGAATCTTCTGCCAAAGATGAATTAGATAAAGAGTTAGAAAAACAAGAACAAAATAAGGCAAAAAATTCTAAAAACACTAACTCAAAAAGCACTAAAAACACAGCCAAAAACGCTAAAAACGTCCCTGTTGGAAATAAAAACGCTATGCAAGATTCCATAAAAACCACAAAAGACATTTGGATAAAAAATAATCTAAGCAAAAAAGATGTCCATCTAACCCCACAAGGCTACTACCTCACCGCTGACGCCTTATTTTATTCTTTAAATCAAAAATTTTTTGACACAAAATAGTAGATTCTAAACAATTTTTTTGCTATAATTATCAGTTTAAACAAAATTGCATATTTAACTTAAAATAACCTTAAAATTTTACAAAAGGAGCTAAAATGTTACGAATAGAGCAAGTAATCTCAAAGGCTTTAGCACAAACCGACAACGATAGATATAGGCTTTCAGTGCTTGTTTTTGCGCGGGTAAAAGAGCTTAATAATGGTGCTACGCCCTTGCTGTCGTATTCTAAGGAGTATTTAAAGAGAATGGACCCTTGCGATATTGCATTGTGTGAGATTGCCGAAGGTATGATTACACCCGTAAATTAGTATTTTTATAATTTTTATACTTAATTTCTTTTAATTTTTGGAGTTTTATGGAATCTAAACTTAAAAAAGGCGATGTAGCCCCAGATTTTAGTTTGCCTAATGAAGATAATGTCGAAATTTCCTTGCGTGATTTGGGGGAAAAAACGATTATTTTGTATTTTTATCCTAAGGATAATACGAGTGGTTGCACAACTGAAGCACAAGAATTTAGTGCGTTAAAAGCGGAATTTGAACGCTTAGATTGCGTAATTATCGGCATTAGCCCTGATAAAACTAGCACGCATAAAAAATTTATAGAATCTAAAAACCTAAACATTATTTTACTAAGCGATGAAAAAAGGGCTGTGGCTAGCAAATATCACGCTTTTGGCAAAAAAATGATGTATGGTAAGGAAGTGCAGGGCATAATTCGCAGCACTTTTATCATTAAAAATGGCAAGATTTTAGAATCTTTTTACAATGTTCGGGCTAAAGGGCACGCTCAAAAAGTCCTTGAATGTGTGGAAAAGTTGTAAAAATATTAAACGAAGTATGGAATTATATTTAACACATTATATAAAAATGGTATCATACGCCATCGGCGATGTCCTCCATTTCACTATCAACTTCCTTTGGCACGGCGGTGGTCTGCAAGTTAGAATCTGCAAAAACGCTAGGATTAAAATCCCCGCCAAATGCTTTATACAACGCAATTGCGGCTTGATTTTCACTCAAATGCGCAGACAATAGCGAAACGCGTGCGCGCAAGTAAGTATTCGCATACTCTAGCTTTGAAATATCATCAATTAGCTTTTGATTATATTGCGATTCCATAATCTCATAAGTGCTTTTATTCACATCATAGCTTTGCGCGGTATTATCGCGGCTTAAGGCAGTCACTTCCATATTTTTCATCGCATTTTCGATTTCGCCAAGTGCCGTGTTTATCGTGTTTTGCAGGGTGTAAAACGCCTGTTTTGTGGCTTCCTTACTAATGATATAATCCTGCGTTATGCTATAGCGATTGATTAGCGGCATAGAAAGGTTACCCGCGATTTGCCAAGCAAGGTCGCCTACAGCGCGCGTAGGACTCATTAGAATCTGCCCCAAATTGCTACTCAAACTAAGGCTAGGAAAAAGCGCCATTTTCTTATTATAACGCTGATAAATGCTCGCATTTAGGCTATACACGCTACTTCGCACATCGGGGCGATTGAAAATTATATCAGCTGGCAGGGCGGTAATGCTAGGCAAGGAAGGCGCGTTAAACTCATAGCTAGAATCAAGCGAAAAGCCTAGCTCATGGGCATTTAGCAGCACAAGTAACGCGTTAATATTTTGCTCCAAAGTGCTTTCCAAATTTAGTGTCGTATTTTTTTGATTTAGATAGTTGCTTTTCGTGGTGGCAAGGGAATCTAGCCCGATTAAGCCCAAATCATAGCGACTTTGCGTTAGCTCGTAAATCTCTTGCAAATTCGCGGTAATCTCGCGGTTTAGGGCAATCGCCTCGCTAAGCTGGCGAATGGTGAAATAGAAGCTAGCCACATCGCCGATTAGCACGACTTGAGCCTGACTTAGATTTTGCAGCGCACTTAGCGTATTTTGGTCGCTTGCCATTCGCAGCGCGTTTAGTTTGCCCAAAATGTCGAGTTCCCAGCTAAATGTAAGGGACGCATTTGCACTATTTTGGTTAATCGTGTTGGTTTGGATGCTGCGGTAGTTGTTATCGCTATAATTGTAGTTTGCCCCAGCAGTAACGCGTGGAAACATCGCTGCGGTGTTGATTTTGGCGGTGGCTCTTGCTTGTCTTATGGCGGATTCTAGCGTTAGCAGGTTTGTGTTTGATTTTAGTGCTTTGTTTGTTAAATCGACTAAAATCGGGTCGTCAAAAATGGAGAAAAATGTGTCGGTGTAGGTGTTTTTGTTTTTTATTTTGTCTTTTGTGGTTTTAGAATCTTTTGTTTTAGATTCTGTATTTTTAAAATCTTTAGAATCTAGTTTATCTTTTGTCGCATTTGCCGACGTTTCTTTAGAATCTTTAGTTTTAGATTCTATAACTTTTATGGAATCTTCTGTTGCGTTTTTAGATTCTATATTATTAGTATTTTTAGAATCTTTACTAGATATTTCTTGCAAATTTGCTAAGTTAGAATCTTTTGTAGTTTTAGATTCTGTAATTTGTGTTAAATTTATAGAATCTTTAGAATCTAAACTCGCTTTATTTATAGAATCTGCTTTTTGTAATATTTTATCTTGCGAGTTTTGCAAACTAGATTCCATATTAGATTCTAATAAAAACTTAGCATTTCTAAAACTATTTGGCACATTAGTTTTATTAAGTAGAGTTTCTTCACTTGGAATCTTAGCACAACTACTAAACAAAATAACAATAACAAAAAACATACAAATATCAATATTTTTTCTTAACATTATTCTAAATTCCCTAACTTTATTGCTTCCACAAAAAATTCAGCAAAAATAAGATTAAATATTAATTATACTTTATTTTTGTGTAGAATCTTGTTTAGAAAATATATTTGATTTCATAACTACTCTAGTGGGACGCGGAATTGGAAGCCCTGTCTATCAATTAAAAAGTTGATATTGCCGCCGTATTCTTCTAGCTCATCATAGTTTTTTATTTTATCCTTTTTAGGTTTGACTACTTCGCTGCCTGCGTCATACATATCATAAATGGTTCGCATACTTTGCGTGCCGCTATCACGCAAGATTCCATCGCCGCTAAATGAATGCAAGTCATTTTGCCCACTTGTATCAGGGGTCAAAGACGGCATTTGCCCACGTTTATTGCTCTCAGCATTGATAAACTCATCCATATTTTCGCTCATCTTGCGATAAAAGCTATTTTGCCGATTTTGCGTAGAATCTTTGCTTTGAAACTGCTCTAGTATATCCTTGCTACCATATTTCTTTTTGGCGTTTTTGTGCGATTTTTGCGCCTCTCTGTAATCCACTTGATTATTTTGCAAACGCGTAAAAAGCTCACGCAGTAGCTCATTTTTTTGCGCAGTATTTGCCACACGTAGCTGCCGCAAGTCAATGTTATTTATAAATAAAATCTTATCGCCTTTACGCAATTTTGAAAATGCGCCCTGGCTAGGCGACTTCTGCACCACAAAATCACTTGAAATATCAAAGTTAAACCGCTCTAAAAAGCTATCAGGCAGCAGCATCCCACCATATCGGCGACCAACTTTCACCACCATATTTTTTAGCACTTCACCGCGTCTAATCTTAATATCTGCCTCCTCGCCCTGCTCTAAATTCGCAATTTTCCACTCCAAATCGCCCCAGTCCTTTGGCGCGGAATCATTTATCGAAATTAGCACATCGCCTCTCTTAAAAGGATTATTAGGGAAAAATGGGTCGGCAAACTGGACAACAAATGTCGCATTTTCAGTATCCACCTCTTGAAAACGCACGCCTATATCGCCATAATAAGGCTTATCCTGGCTCAAAAATCTATCAATATAACGCTTTTCAATAAAGCCATTTCCACCGACACTTAGCCCATAGATTCTATAGCAAATGTTGCTAATTACGCCATTTTTTTGCGTTGGCACTGAAAATTTCGCTGGTATTAAAAAGCCTTTTTGATGCTCCTCAAATCGCCCTACTTTAGCCCCTTTAATACCCGTGCTAGCAAGCTCTTGACTAAGGGCATAATCATCAATATCAGCCATTTCATACGCATATTTTGAGCCGATACTTTCACGAATTTCAAAAAGCCCGACAAATGGGTCATATTTTGCCAAGCCTTTAACCACAGGTCTGGTAGGATTATAGCCGACTACAGCGCCATTTTTAAGGCGAATCGCATATAAATTATTGCCAAGATTCACACTTGCTTGTTTGTAAAAAGTCGCACAATGGCTAAAATCAACCTTTTCTTGCACCTGCGTATTGCCATACAAGTCGATTACTTCTTGCTCGCTACTTTGCAGCATTCCATCTTTCTCGCGCACCTCGACATTCTTGCTATTTACCACATTTTCCTCTGGGGCTTGTATCGTGCTTGGAATCTTAGTTGAGTTCAGCTTATTAAACTCGCTCTCTAAATCATTTGCGTTATTTAAATCATCGGCGGCATTTGCAAAAGTTGCAAAAATTAAAGGTAAAATAACACTTAAGATTCTGTATTTCATAACTTTTATAAAATTAAATTCTAACATATCAAACTCCATTATTGAAATTTAAAAGGATTTAGATTTTTCACCTGCTCGAATAAATCATCTTTTTTTTCTTCCTCAATCTGCTTGTAGCCCTCATTTATCGCGCTAATTAATAGAATCTGCAACGCAGCCTTATCGCTTAACAGCTCATCATCAATATTAATATCGACAAGTTCGCCCACCCCATTAAATTTCACATCAATTAGCCCACCGCCGCTCTTGCTTGTGATAATCTTTTGCTTTGCCTTTTCATCATACTCTTTTAGCTGGTCTTGCACGCTGCCTAGCAGGTTTTGCAAATCTTTTGGGTCAAACATCAACTTCTCCTTTTGTAACTATGCGATTGTTGGAATCTACAAACACGATTTTTGGCTTGAAATTTTTCGCCGCTTTCAATTTCATATTTGCATAAGCAATTATTATGACAATATCGCCGCTATGGGCTTTTCGCGCCGCTGCGCCATTTATGCAAATAACTCCACTATTTGCTTTTGCAGGGATTGCATAGGTGGTAAATCTCTCGCCATTATTGATATTTACGACATCAACTTTCATTCCCTCCATTATCCCTGCGGCGTCCATTAGCTTAGAATCTATGCTAATACTGCCGACATAATTTAAGTTTGCCTCTGTCACTTTACATCGATGAATTTTTGCAAATAGCATATCCACACGCAAATTTTTATGTAAATCTTTTTCTTTTTTAGAATCTGTTTTAGAATCTTTCTTGCCCTTAGAATCTTTAGAAACTAACTTAGAATCTTTGATACGTTTAGAATCTAGATTCTGTAATTTTGCAGATTCTATAACTTTAGAATCTTTAGACTTCGTATTTTTAGAATCTTTTCTCTTTATACTTTTAGATTCCATAATTATCCTTTACTTCACATACTTTTCAATATCTTGTCCGCTGTAAAAAATGTAGTTTGCTTTTTGAATCTCGTAGTTGTTTAACGCTTGTATAAATGTAGATTCAGCGTCATATTTTGTGCTTAGTGCGGTTAGATATTCAGTGAAAGTTACCAAATTTGCGTCATATCGCTTTTTCATATTATCATAGGATAGATTTGCCGAAATTAATGACGCTTTTGCGCTATTTATTTGATTTTTCGCCACTTCGATTGCCTTTCTGTAAAGCTCTTCGTCCTTTTTTTGCTCGGCTTTTTTATAGGCTAGATTTTTCTCATTTGCGATTGTGGCAAGGCGAAAGCTCTGCTTTTGCACGCTAAGCCCGATTTTTGCAAAGATTTGATAAGTCACATTCATACCAAAAACATTGTTATGCGTGGCATAATTCGCAAGTAGCCCCGCACTCCCACCGCCTTGTGCCATCATCTGCGTTACAAAGTCTGGCACCTGCGCATTATAAGTGTAAGTATCCTGCAGCGTAAAGCTAGGATAGTAGTGCAGCTGGGCGTTTTGGTGCTTCAGTGCCTTTATTTGAAACTCTAGGGACTTTATATCGCTCCTATCATTCAGCTCAAGGCTTGGGTCTTGCATATTCGTGCGTTTTAGCCCATCAATCTTTTCATTTGTGAGATACTCAAGCATAAGTTTGCTTTGAATCAACGCCAACGTCGCATTGTCAATCTCATATTTTGTCGTAGCCGCCTGCGATTTTAGCGACTCCAAATCCGCAATGGTGCGAAGCCCTTGGTCGTAAAGCTTTTGCACTCTATCCACATCGCTTTGAATCTGGGCTAACTTTTGCTGGAGTGTAATGAGACTTGATTCATTATTAAAATAAGTGTAATACTGCTGGACTACCTGCAAATACACGCTTTGACGGGCATATTGCGTGTCATAATTTGCCTTTTTGGCAGTCGCGCCCTTTTCTCGCATCGCTTCATAAGTAGCATAGTCAAGCGTCCAGTTAAACGCAAGTTGAAAATTTTGACTTTGATAGCCGAAATTCGCACTTGTGGATGTTTTTGAGAAATTATACTTGCCATCAAGGGTCGGGATAAAGGCAAGTTGGGATACCAAATAATCGCGTTGTGCCTGTGTATCAAGGAGCTTTTGCCCTTGCAGTGAGTAGTTATTTTCAGCAGATTTTAGTAGCTCGCTTAGGGTCTTGCCACTTTGGGTATTTGCCCGCAAGACAGATTCAAGTTGCAGTTCAGTCGCCTTTGCTTCCTTTTGTGCTAGGTTTGCTTCTTGCATATTTGCGTTTAAAAAAAAGTCGCTAGTATCATTTGGCGCCGCGTGTGTGGCGTTTGCTAAGGTCAATATACTCGCTAAAAAGATTGCAATTTTATTTTTTAGATTTTTCATTTTTAAAAGCCATTTTGACATTTCTTTAACCCCTTACTTTTAGAATCTAAACTTACAAATTTCATAACTTTAGAATCTAGATTCTACCCTTTAGATTCTAAATCCATTCTTAATCCGCAAATAAAATTTTTAATTTTATCGATTTTATGTAAATATAAAGATATAAAAATTGTAAGTTTTTCTTAAGATTTTGTTGATAATATTATCATAAATCTTGAATGTTATAATATTAAATAATCTACATCACCACACTCAAATAAACCATCAAAGATGTGATAAAAAGTCCTGCAAAGAATGTAATTAACGCAGGTTTTCTTTTTCTTTTGCAAAAAGAAGTCATAATAAGTCCGCTAAAATAAAAAATAATAAGTGACAACGCAAAGCCAATCGCAATAATATCAAACCAAAAACTGCCCTTACTTAAGTGCATAAGCAGCAAGATTCCATACAAACTACGCTCAACCACGCGGATTTTATACTCGCCATTTTTGTCCTTTTGCAAGGTCACGCTATAGGCGATATTGCCCATTGTTAGGTTGCCACGTTGCTCGCGTAGGTGCGTGTTTGTAGGGATTTCAAGGTCGCGTTTGGCTAGCTCGCTTAAAATCAGCTCCTGCTCCTTGCCCTTTTGCACATCTTGCACCTGAAACTCAGTGATATTCGCCCCCGCATCAGCGCGCACATTCAGTATCCAAAGCGCGCCTGTGAAAGCATAAATGAGCGCGGCAGGTAAAAAAAATAAACTAAGGTAGGTATGCACTTTCATCCACATCGACTTGTTTTTAAACATCAAAATCTCCTTAGAATCTTCTTATTTAGATTCTATAATTCTTAGAATCTTTCTTGCGTTTCTTATGTCTAAATCAACAAATAAAAGTCGGAATTATATCATAAAATAACGATAATGAATACTAATTAGTAAAAACATAACTACTACTAATGTAACTCTAGTATATTAAATTTTGATTTTTTAAATACAAATTTAATAAGAATTTTGCATAAATGCATTATCATTAAGCATATTATTTAAAGATTTTTCAAAATTTTTAATTTTTATATTAATTATAAGCAAAAAATAAGAAATAAAAAAGTAAAATTACAACTTTATTATTTTTTTCGTATAGGATTATAAAAAAGATTCTAAATAAAATAAAAAAGGAGCCTGTTATGTTCAAAAATATGTCCCTTGGTAGTAAGCTTGTGATTTGCGTCACTGCCATTTTTGTGGTGATTATTGCAAGTGTTAGCTTTTTTAATTATAAAAAAAATACGATTGAAATTAACGACCTTTACACAGGCATACAGCAAGTGGCGTTGGCTGCTAGTTATAACACGATAAATATCAGCATGGGGCTTGAGGCAAAGGAGCATTTGCACGCCATTGCTAAAAACATACTACAAATTCCGCGCGATGATATTTTAACGCAAAGAGCTTTTTTAAATCAGGCGATGCAGCTAACGGGCTATCCGCTAATTTTTGTCGTGTATGATGATGGACGTGGGCTTATGCCTAGCGGGAATAATACAAATCTTAATGACTGGGATAAATTTAGCACCGATTTACGCACGCGTCCGTGGTATGTGAAAACTAAGAGTGTGGGCTCAAATGACATTGCCATTAGCGTGTATAAGGCGGTTGGGGGCGCTACTGATGGCAAGATTGTGGCGACTGCTACTGCGCCGCTTATGGAAAATGGGAAGTTTGTGGGCGTTGTGGCGTTTGATAGCGATGTGGAGGTGTTTCAAGAGCGTTTGAATGCCTTTAAACGCCCGCAGCTACCAAGTTTAACGACCTTTATCGCCGATGATACCGGTAAAATCGTAAGCCACGAAAATAAGAATCTAATCAATGTCGGCGATAATAAACCGCTAACAAGTGTGGAACAAGCCCTGCAAGCAAAGCTAAAGGAAAGTAAAGAAGGGCGAATCGACTACCTTAGCTCAAATGGCTATATGAAAATCGGCTACTATAAACAAATGCCTTTTGGCTGGACGATAGTCTCAACTGCCGAGCAGCACGACTATACAGACGCTTTGAATGACAATTTATTCTCTTCACTTCTTGTGGCAATCATTTCGCTACTTATCGGCGCGGCGGTGATTTTTGTGTTTATCAAATGGGCGATTGCGCCTGTGACGCAGATTAAGAATCTACTTTTAGGATTCTTTAAATATCTAAATTATGAGAGTAAAGAAGCGCCAAAATTAGTAACTATCACTAGCAAGGATGAAATCGGCGATATGGCAGAGGCGATAAATCGCAATATCACTCGCACAAAAGAGCATATAGAGCAGGATAACGCGCTCGTGGTAAATGCCCTGCAGGCTATCGATGCGGCTAAGGCTGGGAGTGCTACGAAGCGAATTGATTTAAGTGGGAGTAATCCAAATTTAAATCGTTTGAAAGATTCTGTAAATGAGCTGCTAGAGCTGCTATGCACGGCTATCGGGCGTGATTTGCATGAGATAAATCGCGTGTTTGATAGCTATATTAAGCTTGACTTTAGCACTGAGATACAAAATGCAAGCGGGCGTGTGGATTTGGTTACAAACACTTTGGGGAAAGAAATTAGGGCTATGCTTAAAACGAGCGCTAGTTTTGCCACTGAGTTAGAATCTAAAAGTAAGGATTTAGAGGAAGCGGTAAAAACGTTAAGTGAATCTACAAATACACAAGCTAGTTCTTTGGAGCAGACGGCTACGGCGGTAGAGCAAATTACGTCATCTATGCAGAGCGTAAGTGGCAGGACTGGTGAAGTGATAGGGCAAAGTGAGGATATTAAAAATGTTATCGGTATAATCCGCGATATTGCTGACCAAACGAATTTACTAGCCTTAAATGCGGCAATTGAAGCAGCGCGTGCTGGCGAACATGGTCGTGGCTTTGCAGTCGTAGCTGATGAAGTGCGAAAATTAGCCGAGCGAACGCAAAAGTCACTTGGCGAAATTGAAGCGAATACTAATATCTTAGTGCAAAGTATCAATGATATGGCTGAATCTATTAAGGAACAAGCCGCAGGTATCGCTCAAATAAACGAAGCCATATCACAACTAGAAACCATCACGCAAAAAAATGTGGAAATAGCAAACCACAGCCAAGACATTAGCACCGCCGTAGATTCTGTCGCAAACAAGATTCTAGAGGATGTGAATAAGAAAAAGTTTTAGGTTGTATATTGTGCTTTTATAAATGTAAAATTTTACTATTGCATTCTTTAAAAATGAATACAAAGAGCTTTAAATATAATAGACAAAATACCGATATTTGTGTATCATTTCGTATTAAAAAGGAGTGCGTTTTGAAATATCTAAAATATTATATTTTTGCCCTTATTTTCACGCTATTTTCTTATGCGCAAACCACGCAGCGACCGCAGGTTGAGCCACTTTTTGGCGCACTAACTGAGCAAGAGTGGAAATACACCTACAACTTTTGTATGCAAAATAACGCAAATGCGTGCAATTATCTAATTGAAAATGGCTTGGCTTCCGCAATTAACTGCTATGGACCGCAATGCAGCACGATAGGCATTATCTATATGATTGCTGGGCGATATGATGAGGCAATTGATTATTTTGAGCGTTTGTGCGAGGAGGGCGATGTGCGTGGCTGCGGGAGTGCGGGCGATACGTATTATTTTTATTTGCGCGATTTTTTCAAGGCAAAAGAGTTTTATGAAAAATCCTGTAAGCTCAAAAATAGCGCGTCCTGCTACGAGCTAGGCGTGATGTATGGCAATGGCGAGGGCGTGCGGCAGAGTTTCAAGCACGAGGATGACTACTATGGCAGGGCGTGCAGCGGCAAGGAAGCGCTTGGTTGCTACAATTTGGGCGTGCTATACCAAAACCGCACCGATGTCAAAGGCAACCACGAAAAAGCAAAAGAATACTTCGGCAAAGCCTGCGATTATGGCTATCAATTCGGCTGTGATAAATATAGAGAATATAACGAAATCGGTGTGAAGTGATGTAAGTAATATACAAAAAAGATAAATCCACAAAAAAAGGGTAAAAAAATGATATTTACGATAGAAACGGATAATAAAGAATTTATCACGGCTTTAAAGGCGATAGCAAAGGCGACAAATACAAAGGTGAAAATGAAAAAAAATAGCGACACGGCATTCACAGCGGCGAATAAAAGGGCGTGGATAAAGGCGAGAAAAGAGCTAGAAAATGGCGAAGCGATAAGCTTAAGCGAGTTTAAGAAAAAGTATGCGAGATTGTAAAATCTAGATTCTATCCACTTATCAAAAAGGGGTGGTGGGTGGGCATTTAGGCAATGAGCTAAGCGAAAATATAGAATCTAGATTCTATACATTAATGTAAAGGCAAAAAATGATAGTTAGTTTAGAAACAGATAATAAAGAGCTAATTAAAGCAATAAGGGCAATGGCGAGATTAGCAAATGTGAAAGTTAGAACACTTGATGATACAAAATTTACAAAAGCAAATAAAAGGGCGTGGATAAAGGCAAGGAAAGAGCTAGAAAATGGCGAAGCGATAAGCCATGAAAAGCTAAGAGTAATGCTAAAAAGGCGTTAAGATTCTATAGAATCTAATATTAATGTAAAGGCGAAAGTATGGAATCTAATTTTGAAATAAAAAGTGAGAGTTTAGAATCTGTGTTGAAAAAACACAAATTAGATTTTAAAGATTATGAAAAAATAAAAAACATCTTAGGCAGAGAGCCAAATCTGGTGGATGTTGGAATCTTTTCTGCGATGTGGAGTGAGCATTGTAGTTATAAGTCTAGCAAGATTTATTTGCGTGATTTTCCAACTAATGCGGCGTGGGTGCTGCAGGGTCCGGGGGAAAATGCCGGCATTATTGATGTTGGCAGTAATGGGCGTGGGGAAAAACTAGCCGCCGTTTTTAAAATAGAGTCGCATAATCATCCTAGTTTCATTGAGCCAAATGCGGGCGCGGCAACCGGTGTAGGCGGCATTTTACGCGATATTTTTACAATGGGGGCTAATCCTATCGCAAATTTAAATTATTTGTGTTTTGGTGATATTTTAGATTCTAAAAATAATGCTTCTAAAAATAATGCTTCTAAAAATAATGCTAGTTTTGGCGTGGGAAAAGATTCTAAAAGTTCTAAAATTTATAACTCTAAAAATTCTAAAGTTAGTGCTGGTAAAAATTTAGAATCTAAACAGGCAGATTCTATAAAAAGTTCTAAAAATCATAACTTGCAAAATTCTTCGATTATAGAATCTCATAAAAAAGTTTCCAAACTAAAATCCTTGCAAAAGCATTTGCTAAAAGGCGTTGTTAGCGGTATTTCTCATTATGGTAATTGTATGGGAATCCCAACTATCGGCGGTCAAACAATCTTTAATCCCTGCTACAATGGCAACATTTTGGTAAATGCGTTTAGCCTTGGCATTGTCAAACACGAGCAAATTTTTAAGGGAAAAGCAAGTGGTGTAGGCAATCTTATTATTTATGTAGGTAGTAAAAGTGGGCGAGATGGGCTAGGCGGCGCGGTTATGAGTAGCGATAGCTTTGGAGATTCTAAAGGCGTGGAATCTAAAAAAGATTCTAAAAAAAGCGACGTCATTTTAAACGAAGCGAAAAATCTAGATTCTAAAGTTATAGAATCTAAAAGCCAAAATTCTAAAAATCCTAACTTAGATTCTAAAAAAGTTACTGAAAATATAGAATCTAAACACCCAAAAGATTTACGTCCAGCAGTGCAAATCGGCGACCCTTTTACTGAAAAATTACTACTTGAAGCCTGTTTGCAAATCTTTGCTGAAAATCTAATCGTAGGTATTCAAGATATGGGCGCAGCCGGGCTTACAAGCTCTAGCTTTGAGATGGCATCTCGTAGCAAAAGTGGTATGATTTTGCACCTTGATAAAGTGCCGATGCGCGAAAAGGGAATGAATGCCTATGAGCTAATGCTAAGCGAGAGCCAAGAGCGAATGCTAATATGCGCTAAAAAGGGGAGCGAAAATCGCATAAAAGAAATATTTAGATTCTATAACTTAGAGTGCGAAGTAATCGGCGAAGTTGTGGATTCTAATGATATGGTTTTAATGTGGGAAAATAGCGTGATTTCAAAGCTACCCATTGCGCCCATTGTAGAATCTGCTCCTATTTTAAATCGACCTGTGGAAAAACCAGCATATTTAGATTCTATAAAAAAGTTACAAATTGATATTGATATAAATAAATTAGATTCTATAAATAATAAGTTTTTACTTGAAATATTAGCTAATTTAGAATCTAAGTCTTTAGACGTGGTAATCCACAAAAAACAAATCAAAAATTCTAAAAAAGTTACAAATTTCGAAACTCCAAAAAAACTAGAAATTCAAAACGCATTGCAAAATAAAGAGATTCTAAACGCCATTTTTAAGGATATTTTAAGCTCGTTAAATATTTGCGATAAAGAATGGATTTACTCACAATATGATTCTACAATCAAGTCAAGCACGATAAAGGGCGGTGGCATGGGCGATGCAAGCATTATTAGCCTTAAAAATTACGCAAGTTCCAAAGCCTTGTCAATGAGCGTAAAATGCGACCCAAAATACTGCTTTCTAAATCCAAGAGAGGGCGCAAGAATCGCGGTGGCTATGAGTGGTCGAAATGTCGCATTAAGTGGCGCAAAACCCCTTGCAATAAGTGATTGTCTAAACTTTGGCAGTCCAGAAAATCCGCAGGTAATGTGGCAGTTTAAAGAATCTTGCGAAGGGATAAAAGAAGCCTGTGAAGCCCTAAAAACGCCTGTAATTAGCGGCAATGTCTCGCTTTACAATCAAACAGGAAATAACGCAATCTACCCTACCCCAACGATTGTAAATGTCGGCATTTTGGAAGATTATAGCAACGCAATTGCTAGTCATTTTGTAGGAAATAATACGCTTATTTGCATTGTTGGGAAAGATATAAAATCTAGCTTTATTAATGTAAAAAATTCTAAAAAAGATAACTTTTTACAGAATCTAAATTTAGCCGGTTCAACCTTGCAAGAGATTCTAAATAATAAATTAAGCGGTGAATTACAGAATCTAAATTTAGAAAATGAATTGAAATTATGGGATTTTTTAAAGGAATGCACGCAAACTAAGCTATTACTAAGCGCTAAAGATATAGGACAGGGCGGCATTGCAATAGCTTTAGCAAAAATGGCGATTTTAGGAAATAAGCCCATTTCTGCGTTTGTGGATTTAAAAGAAATTTTAAATACTGATTATTCTAAGATTCTAAACTTGTATAAAAGGCAAATTCAAAATATCATAACTAGAATCTATCAAAAGTTCGATGAAAAAGAATTTGAGATTTTTATAAATGAAAGTTATAGAATCTTTATGCAATCTGGTCATATTGAGCGTAGCGAAATATCTAGCACAAAACAAAACAAATCGCCCTACTCTACCCTTTCAAATCAAAGCCAAACTACAAAACGCAAAAAAAATATAGAATCTAAAAAAAGTTCTAAAATTCCTAACTCCAAAGATTCTATAAATTCAACCTTTATAGATTCTATACAATCAATTTTTAATACTAATTTAAATAAAACTAAAGCTACAGATTCTATAACTTATAATCTTTTAAATTCTATATCTAATATGCAAAATAATGAAAAGATTCTAATAAATGAAATTATTAGAGATTTTATAATCTTTAGCAATATAGAATCTATTTCACTTTTTTCGCAAAATCACACTCAAGTCGTATGCGAAGTTTTCCCACATAATCTAGGAATTATAAAAGAAATCGCGCGCCAAAAATCTTTAGAGTGCTACTGCATAGGCAAAGTCGGCTTAAATTTAGGAGATTTTTCACAAAGCATAAAAATAGGAAATATAAATCTTAGCTTAAAAAATGCTAACGATTTATACTTTAATAGTTTTGAATCAAAAATATTCAAATAATCTAATTTTATAGAAAAAAAATTATAAAATATGATATAATTACTTTTAAAATTTATTTTAAGGCACATTATCATAATGCAGATTCTAAAACATAAAAAAGTTAGTATTTTTATAACTTTAATATTTGTAACATTCGCGTGGTTTTATTATCTATCAAGTGCGTTAAACGCGCAAGATTCCGCACAATCAAACCAAAATGCAGAATCTAAAAAGCAAATAAACTACGCATATTACCGCGAAATTTACTCACAAGATATTAGCAAATGGGAAGCCCCAAATATCGATGATAGCATCAAACAAGAATGGCAAGAAATGCAGCCCCTGCCGCAAAGCCCACAGATTCAGCAAAATAGCAAGGATAACACTTTTAGCCAAGAAAAAGCGGCGTTAGGAAAGCTTTTATTTTTTGAGAGACGCCTTTCAAAGTCACAGCAAATCGCGTGTGCAAGTTGCCATAATGCCGAGCTAGCCTTTGGCGATGGGCTATCCACTAGCTTTGGGCATAATCGCGCTAAAGGCAGACGCAATTCGCCAAATATCGCCCTTAGCAGCTTTTTTGAGCCACTTTTTTGGGATGGACGTGCTGATAGCTTAGAATCTCAAGCCCTAATGCCAATTACAGACCCGCTAGAGATGGCAAATGATTTAGATTCTATGGTGGAAACCCTGCAAAATACGCCGCAATATTACGCGTTTTTTATCCTTGCCTTTGGCGATAGCGCGTTAAAAAGTAACATCATAAAATACTACCCTACTCTATTTGAGCTAGATTCTAAAAAAGTTATAGAATCTAGAACTTTAAAAAATGGCGAGTTAGCCTACAAAAATTTAGATTCTATAAACTTAGAATCTGTAATCACAAAAGCCACGCAAAAAATAACCTTAATGCAAAATCCAAATATAGATTCTATGCCCTTTTTAACGCCTAAAATGCCACTAAATAAAACCTTAGAATCCACTGCAAAAAGTTTGATAAATGCTGAAAATATTGCAAAAGCAATCGCTACTTTTGAGCGGACTTTGACCCCCAAAAATACGCGTTTCAACGCCTTTTTGCAAGGAAATAAAAACGCTTTGAGCGATAAAGAAATCTATGGATTGCACATTTTTCGCACAAGCGGACGTTGTATGAATTGCCACTATGGCGCTGCTTTGAGCGATGGCAAGTTTCACAATATCGGGCTTAGTTTCTATGGTCGCAAACTGCAGGATTTAGGGCGATATGAAATCACGCGCGACCCAAGCGATGTCGGCGCATTTAAAACGCCAAGCTTGATACAAGTCGCAAAGTCCGCGCCCTATATGCACAATGGAATCTTTCCGCATTTAGCTGGCGTGCTAAATATGTATAATGCGGGCTTTCCCTTTGTTTTGCCAAAAGAAATTGATAAAAACGACCCTTTAATCCCGCACACCACGCCACTTATAAAGCCTTTGAATCTCACCAAAGATGAACTCAGCGCCTTAGAATCTTTCCTAAAAACCTTGTAAAATCAACACAATACAAACATTTATGTGATAGAATCTAAAATTTATTTTAAGGACGCGAAATGGCTGGGACATTCCAAAAAGTAGAAAGCGATAAACTAAACATTCGAAAAGATATAAAGCTCGTGTATAAGCGGTTTTTCCCTTATGTGAAAATGCACAAGTTTCAATACACTATGGTTGTTATCGGTATGGTGCTTTCAGCTGTAGGCTCTGGCGGGTCTGCGTGGGTGGTGCAGCCTTTGATTGATAAGGTTTTTAATGCTAAAAGTGAGCTTATGCTTTTTGCTATGCCACTTGCTTTAATTGGCGTGTTTTTTATAAAGGGCTTGGGTGGCTACATTCAAGGCTACTATATGGACTATATCCGCGCGAATACTTCTCGCCTTGTAAGTCAGCTAATGCTAAAAAAGATTCTAAGTTTTGAGCTTGATTTTTTTAATCGCAATCGCAGTGGCGAGGTCTTAGCTAGGATGGGCGATATTAATACCGCCGCGATGTTTGCTACTTCGCATTTAATTAGCTTTACTAGCGTGTGTTTAACGACTATTGCGTATGGCGCTGTTGTGGTGTATCAAGGCTCTATTGTGGCAATTATTGCCCTTTGCATTATGCCGTTATCTGTCATTCCTATTAGAATCATCGCTAGAAAACTAAGAAAACTAGCTAATCAAAGCTTTGATGTTGGCGTGGATATGGGCTCTCGCACCTTAGAGATTCTAAATAATATTGAGATTATAAAGGCTAGTAGTGGGGAAAAGCTAGAGTTTAACACGTATAAAGAAAGAAGTGACAAGCTATTTCGCCTAAGTAGGAAATCTACGCGTGTGGGGCTACTGACCTCGCCATTTATGGAGCTTTTTGGCGCGATAGGTATGGCGTTGGTGATTATTGTGGGGGGCATTGAGGTGCTGCATAATCGTATGACTACAGGCGAATTTTTCTCCCTACTAACTGCGATGCTATTAATGTATAAGCCGATAAAATCAATCAATGGTAGCTTTGCTGGGATTCAACCAGCCCTTGTTGCAAATGAAAGATTAAGCCAAATAATTGATAGAGAGCCAGAGATAAAAGATGGAAATATTGAGCTAAAAGCGCCCATAGATTCTATAAAAGTGCAGGATGTAACGTTAAAATATGATGATTTTACCGCTTTGAAAAATATAAATTTAGAGTTTGCGCGAAATAGTGTGACCGCTGTAATAGGCAAAAGCGGCAGTGGCAAAAGCTCTTTAATGAATCTAATACTACGACTTTATGAGCCTAGCAGCGGGAAGATTCTAATCAATGATATTGATATAAAGGATGTGACGCAGGTTAGCTTGCGTGCGAATATTTCTATCGTTACACAACGCATTTTTATCTTTCAAGGAAGCATTGCAAGTAATGTCGCTTATGGTTTAGAAATTGATGAGGAACGCGTAATAGAGGCATTAAAAAAGGCACAGGCACTTGATTTTGTCTTGCAGCTTGATAATGGAATAAACACGATTTTGGATGAATTTGGCACAAATTTAAGCGGCGGACAAAGGCAGAGAATTGCAATCGCAAGGGCAATCTATAAAAACCCAGATATTTTAATTTTAGATGAAGCCACAAGTGCCCTAGATGAGCAAACAGAAGAGGCACTAAAAAACACTCTGCAAGAAATGTGCAAAGACAGAATCTTAATAATCGTAGCCCACCGCCCAAGCACGATAGAGTTAGCAAGTCGCGTAGTGCAGATAAATGAGGGAGAGATTCTAAATATTTTCACCCAAGAGCAATATCAAATCGAACGCAACAAAGGCAGGATACGAAATGAGGATATTGTATAGGCTAGATTCTATAATGTATTTAAGGGTTTAAATGGCGTTGTTATCGTTATTGAATGTAAGTAAGCATTTTGGCAGTAATGTGATACTTGATTGCGTGAATTTAAATATTGAAAAGGGGGAGAAAATTGCAATTATCGGCAAAAATGGGAGTGGTAAAAGCACGCTTTTAAGAATTATTGCAGGAGAAGATTCTAAAAATTATAACTTTATAGAATCTAGCATTAAAGATTCTAATCTAGATTCTATAAATTCTAAAAATCATAACTTTGAGTTTCCTAGTGAAAGTTCTAAAAATACTAACTTTATAGAATCTAAAATAGATTCTAGCGATTTTAATACACAAGATTCTAAAAAATATAATAAAATAGATTCTAAAGTTATAAAAAATATAGAATCTAATGATGTTTTTATGCAAGATTCTGGAGAGAGAATTGTGCAAAATGGTATTGAGATTCTAAGTTTGGGACAAAAAATTGATTTTCCACCTGATAAAAATGTCAAAGAAATTTTAGAATCTAGTCTTTATAACTTACAAAAAGCACATACTAGATTGCAAGAAATATCAAATATTCCTAACTTTATTGATGATAAGTTATTAAATAAAGAATATAGCGAAATCAATGATTATATCGATAGGCATGATGGCTGGGATATAGAATCTAAGGTTGATTTTATCACGCAAAGTTTCAATTTATCTAACTTTTTGGATAAAAAAATTGCGATTTTAAGTGGTGGGGAGCAAAAGCGAGTCGCCCTTGCGTGTTTGCTAATTAAGAGCGCGGATATTATTTTGCTAGATGAGCCAACAAACCATTTGGATGTTGAGATGGTCGAATTTTTGGAAAATTACCTTAAAAATATGCGCGCAAGTATCGTGTTTATAAGCCATGATAGGTATTTTATCGATAATATTGCGGAGCGGATTGTTGAGATTGATAATTCTAAAATTCATAACTTTCAAGGTGGATACTTATCATATTTAGAATCTAAACAGCTAATGCTAAGTAATATGCAAAAAGAAAGCGAGAGTTTAAAAAAGATTCTAAAAGTTGAAGAAAAGTGGCTAAGGCAGGGCATTTCAGCAAGGCGAAAAAGAAATGAAGGACGCAAAGAAAGGCTAATGCAGTTGCGAGAAAAAGTAAAAAAAATGCCTAGTTTGCTAAGAAATGTAAGCCAAACGCTAGAAAAAACCATGAGTGAAATGCCAAAAGATTCTATAAAAAACACCAAAAAAATGCTTTTTGAGCTAGAGAATTTTTCGCTAAATATCGGTGAAAAAAATCTTATAAAAAGTCTAAATATTAGAATTTTACAGGGAGAAAAGTTAGGAATTGTAGGTAAAAATGGAGGTGGGAAAAGCAGTCTTTTAAAATTTCTAGTAAATCTGCCAAAAACAAGCCTAGATTCTAATATTTTGCCACAAAATTCTTATAATACTAGCATTTCTGGGAATTATAAATGCGGTGAAATTAAGATAGGCTACTTTGACCAGCATAAAAAAATACTGCAAGATTCTAAAAGTTTGATTGAGACTTTTTGCCCAAATGGCGGCGATAGGGTCGATGTGCGTGGGAAAAATATGCATGTTTTTGGGTATTTGAAGAGCTTTTTATTCCCAAAAGAAGACCTTGATAAGAAAATCGGTATGCTTAGTGGTGGCGAGAAATCGCGTGTGGCTTTGGCATTGCTGTTTTCCAAAAGCTATGATTGCCTGATTTTAGATGAGCCGACAAACGACCTTGACATCGCTACGATGAATATTTTGGAGGATTATTTGTATAGCAGTGAGTGCGCGATAATTTTTGTAAGTCATGATAGATATTTTGTGGATAGGCTGGCTCAAAGGTTATTAATTATAGAATCTAATGGGGTGGAAAGTAATGAAAAATCTAATTGTATAATTACACATGCAAAATATAGTGAATATTTGAGTGCAAAAAGTGATTTAAAAGAAGTGGAAAATGAAATTTTGGAATCTAAAGTCGAGTTTAAAAAAGAGCAAAAGTTAGAAAATTCGCAAGATTCTAAGAATAAAGTTAGAAAATTAAGCTATAAAGAAAAGCTAGAATATGAAAATTTGGAAGAAGAAATAGAGATTTTAGAATCTAGTATAAAAGTGCTAGAAAAAAGACTATCAAACCCAAAAGAATACGAAAAATACGGCATTCAAGCCCTAAGTAAAGATTTAGAATCTGCAAAAAACGAGCTAGATTCTAAAATGGAGCGTTTTTTTGAGTTGAGTGAGAAGTTAGATTCTGTTACCCCATAAAGATATTTATAAAACAAGTAAAAATTCTATAAAACTATCAAATTAGCAACTTTAGAATCTAAAAAGTTATTTATCAAGGATTTCAACCACAATGTAGCCATCATCGCTTCTTTGAGTGCTGTAGTGGATATCTTCGCCCTTTAATTCTTTTAGGCTATCCATTGCCTCGTCTATAAAGGGCTTCATCATACTTTTACCTGCCTCTAGCATTTCTTTATTTTTTGACGCGCCTTTTTGCTCATATTCCATCGCTTGAATCATTATGAAAATAAAGATTTTCTCAAGTGTGCCCCTAGATACACTAAAGTCGGCTAAAGTCGCCTTGCAAAGCACTTTTTGCCCTATATTGCCCTCTGTTAAGATTCTATTAAATTTCACATTTGTGAAAAGATTTTCACTAGATTTTATCACGGCTTTGCCCTCTTTTGTGTTAAAACTCTCTTTAAGGAATGAGACCTCGCTATCTTGCATTTCTGCATACATTCCCTCCTCGAACTCATTTGACACCGCTTTGCTAAACTCCACTCTTAGCTCATCTAAAGTCGCCTTATCAGCGCACTTTGGCTGTGCATTTGCAAATATTACACCACTAAAAAATACCAACATAAAAAAGATTCTAAACATACTTGCCCCTTTTTAGATTTTAAAAATTAGTATAACAATATAATTTTATGGCACAATATTTAGCACCTCTTTTAAATCCTTTTTATCAATGCAATGCGTGGCGTGGCTTTTTAGAATCTCTTTTGCACAAAAGGCAATGCGAATATCGGCGTGATTAAACATCGAAATATCATTTGCGCCATCGCCTATTGCCGCACATTGCGTCCTATCAAGCCCTAGCACGCCCTGCAAATTTTGCATCATATAGCCCTTTGAATCGCCAAACATCATATCGCCGCCGACCTTGCCTGTGAGCTTAGAATCTTTGCAATGCAAAATGTTACTAAAAGTAGCATTTAGCCCAAGCGTATCCTTAAAATGCTCGGTAATTATGCGAAAGCCGCCACTAAAACAAACCACGATATGCCCGCGGTCTCGCAGCGTTTTCACACACTCAATCGCCCCATTCATAAGCTTAAAATCATTCTCAATACTCTCTTTGACAAGGCTAAGCGGCATATCCTCCAAAAACGCCACGCGCTTAGTCAAACTCTCAAAAAAGTCAAGCTTGCCCTCCATCGCCTCCTTTGTAATGTAGCTCACCGCCGCCTCAACCTTATATCGCCTCGCCAAAATATCGATACTCTCGCCATTTAACAGCGTAGAATCAAAGTCAAAAACTATTAGCATATTCTCTCCTTTTTGAATAATACAACAAACTAAAATCCTATCTCACACCGCCAAGATTCTATCTTGCACCTTAGAATCTTCACTCTTAGAATCTTCATAGCTCTCAAAAACACGCAATTCATTATACAAACTATCGCGTTCAACCGGGATAAAACCTGCGTTTTGTATTTGGCTTATCATTTCACTCTTGCTTACACCATTGCGACTTTTCGCGCCCGCGGCGGATTGGATACTTTCCTTTTCAATCGTGCCATCCATATCATCGCTGCCAAATTCTTGTGCGACAATCGCCAGATTAAAGCTCAAAGACGCCCAATACGCCTTAATATGCGGGATGTTATCTAGCAAGATTCTAGCGATACTAATCGTTTTTAGAATCTCTTGCGCAGTGGGCGCATCTTTTGCCTTCAAAAAGTTATTGTATCGCTGATAAAGTAGCGGTATAAACGCGTTAAAACCACCACTTTTCGCATTCGCCGCAGCCAAAGACGTCTGCGCAAAACGAAGTCGCAAAATATGCTCGATTCTATGCCAACGCTCCTCAATATGCCCAAAAAGCATCGTAGCATTGCTCATCCGCCCCATTTTATGCCACGCCTTGTGGATTTCTAGCCAGCGCGCCGCGTCCGCCTTGCCATGACAGAGCTTCTTTCTAACGCTAGGATGGAAAATCTCCGCACCCCCACCAGGCAGGGAATCTACGCCGCTTTCAACCAAATCATCTAGCACCTTTTGCAGCGGCAACTCAAACTTCCGCGTTAAATAATCAATTTCTGCCGCGCCCATCGCCTTTACATGCAGCTTTGGGACAGCCTTTTTTATCGCTTTAAACATCTCCAAATTGTGCGAATATGAATGCTCTGGATGATGCGCAGATACAATATGCACCTCCTTTGCCCCACGAGAATACGCATCCACGCACTCAGCAACGACTTGCGAAATGCTCATATCATAAGGATTTGGATTCTTACGACTAGCGCTAAATGCGCAAAATTTGCATGTATCCGCACAAATATTCGTAGGATTTATGTGGCGATTCATATTAAAAAAAACCTTGTTTTGATACATTTTTCGCCTTATAGAATCTGCTGCATCCCCAAGCGTAAAAATGTCGTAATCATAAAGTTTGGCTAACTCTTTAGAAAGTCGCTCAAAGTCGCTATCTTGGGCGTTTGCAATATCAAAATTTTCAAAAATCTTACCATTTAATACAGAATCTAGTAAATCCATCGCACAAATCCTTTTTAAAATTAAATGAAATTATATAAGTTTTTGTTGGATTTTATATTAAGTTTTGTTGATTTTATGAAATGAAATATTTTTGAGCTATGACTACAATTCATCCTTCCATCTATTTTTTATTGTAAATAAGGATTCTGTATCACAATAATACTTGGAATCCAAAACTATTCCCTATAATGCTGTATATTATGTTAATTGATAAAAACATATATGAAGTTTTATGTACTTTAGAAACTATTGAATAATCCCATAAAGATTTTAATAAAATAATTATTCACTAACGATTATTCAAACCATAGACAGAAAAAATGATATATATTAACAAGCACTTTAATAATCAAAAGGATAAATTATGAATAAATTTAGCTTTGGCAAGTTTATATTAGATTGCTTGATATGTATGTTGTTAATACTCATCTCTGTAGTTATATTATTATTTCCGATAAATTTAA
>NZ_JRMP02000001.1 GCF_000762875.2 Helicobacter saguini | reverse complement strand
GTAAAGATTCTAAACTCTCAGTAATACTAGCCTTTGTAATAATAAATTCTAAATTATCTATCTTTAGGGTAATAAATGAGTTCATGGGTTTTTCCTTTTTGGTGGTTTTGTGTGAAATTATAACTTGTTTTTTAAAGATACGATAGATTTTATTTATGAATTTTTTTAGCAATTTTGTTGTGTTATCACTCTTTCACAAACTTAATTGAGGCTGAATTAACACAATGCCTTGTATTTTTGGGCGTAAAACCCTCACCATAAAAAATATGCCCCAAATGCCCACCACAAGCCTCACACACAATCTCAGTTCTTACGCCATCTTTATCACGCTCTTTACGCACCGCACCCGCCACCTCACAATCAAAGCTAGGCCACCCACAATGGCTCTTAAACTTAGAATCTGAACTATAAAGCTTCGCCCCACAATTTTTACACACATAAATCCCGCTCTCAAAACAGCTCTCATACTCGCCACTAAAAGGCGTCTCCGTACCTTTATCAATCAAAATATGCTTTTCAAAATCACTCAAATTCTCATTTATTATTTTCATTTTTTACCTTTAGATTTTATAATTTTTCACTCAGATGGAATTTTATCTTAAAAAGTTAAAGTAAATGGCTTTTATTTTAGTGCTGCCCAGTTTGAAGCGATGGCGATGTTGCATATTAGTGGGACTTTTAGCTTGTAAGTAGATTCCATAATTTGCTTTATTTTTTGTGTGTAATTTTGTGCCAAATCTTGCTTTATTTCAAAGATTAGCTCGTCATGCACTTGCAAAAGGAGTTTTATTTTGTAGTCGCTATTTTCACTCTTAAAAGGGTGGTGGGTGGGCATTTGGTCTTTACAAATAGGGTGGTGGATGGGCGATAGGATTTCTTTAGAATCTTTAGAATTTAGGCTATTAGATTCTATAAAATCTTTAGAATCTATATTTGAAAAAAGCCCTTTAGATTCTATAGAATCTGTTTTATTAAAAGGGTGGTGGGCGGGCATTTGGCTTTTAGATTCTATAGAATCTATATTTGAAAAAAGTCCTTTAG
Source organism: Helicobacter saguini (assembly GCF_000762875.2). Lineage (GTDB taxonomy): Bacteria > Campylobacterota > Campylobacteria > Campylobacterales > Helicobacteraceae > Helicobacter_A > Helicobacter_A saguini. Next base: position 257,169 of record NZ_JRMP02000001.1, on the reverse strand, counting down.
ATTCTATATTTTTAGAGTTTGTAGAATCTTGCAATGATAGCCCAAAAGTATCGCAAATCTCAATCATACTTTTTTTAATCAAATCCGCCGCAGAGCCTTGAAAAATCGTATTGACACCTTCGCGTAAAAAGCCCTGCCGCACGCCCTCATTTGCGATAGAAAAATCAAAATAACGCCGCCTTTTAAATAGCGTTTCAGCATAGCCTAAATTCTCAATCTCAACGCGTTTAGATTCTAAAAAATCGCGGATATGCGGGAGCTTTGCGAAATATTTATCGATATATTCTTTTGCTTTAAATTGCGTGATTTGCAGGGTTTGAGCGAGTTTGCGTGCGCCCATTCCATAGATTAAGCCAAAGTTTATCGACTTTGCGATGTTACGAAAAGTAGCAAAATCGCCGCTAGATTCTATATTTTCACCAAAAATCATCTTCGCAGTTTGCGCGTGGATATCCGCATTATTATGAAAGGCAGAAATAAGCGTTTTATCACCGCTAAAATGCGCTAAAAGCCGCAGCTCAATTTGTGAATAATCAAGGCTTGCTAGCACATAACCACTGCGCGCAATGAAGCCAGCGCGAATGCTTTTACCCAAATCGCTACGCACAGAGATATTTTGCAAATTTGGCGATTTAGAGCTAAGACGCCCTGTGGCAGTGCCTGTTTGCAAAAACTGCGTGTAGATTCTATTTTTAGATTCTATAGAATCTTTAGAATCTAAAGTGTTAAAAAGTCCCTTATTTTCGGCGTTTTCAGCCCCTTTTGTAAGTCGCAAAATCGGCTCAATATAACTTGAAAATAGCTTAAAAACTTCGCGATATTCAAGCAAAGTTTCCACCACCGGATGCTCACTTATAATAGCTTCTAAATATATTTCATTTGTGCTTTTTTTAGGATTACCTTTAGTAGATAATTTTAACTCATTAAATAAAACTTCACTTACTTGTTTAGGAGAATTAACATTAAATTTGGATTTATTTAATCCATGATAACCGCTTTGTGTATGAATTTTATTAGCAAGAGCATTTAGCATAATTTCAAATTTTGGTTTAAGTTTTATAAAATATTGTCTATCGACACAAATACCATTATTTTCCATATTTATAAGTATAGGAATTAGCGGAGTCTCAATATTTTTTAATTCCTGCTTTAAATCAATTCCCAGCATAGATTCTAACTTATGATACAAAACATAAGCAGCTATAGAGTCCAATGCACCATAATCCTTTGCTTGTTCTAAAGAAACAAAATCAAATGTAGGTTTTTGTGTTAGTTTTTTTTTAGGATATATTTTTTCCATAAGCTTATCAAAATCTTCTGTTTCATATTTGAAATATTTATATAGTAATTCCTTTAAACCTATTTTTGAACCGGGATTAAGTAGCCAAGCTAAAATCATAGAATCTTTTATATCATTTTGTGGATAAATTCCAAAGTTATGCAAAGCAACTTGTATATCAAATTTTATATTATGAGCAATTAATGGATGTGTAAAAATTTGTTGTAAAGCTAATTTTGCATCCGCTATAGAAATTTGTTTTACAGAATCTATTTTTGAATTTAATATTATAGATTCTATTTCTTTTTTAGATAGTTCATTGTAATTTGAAATAGGTGGTTTATGCAAAAACGGCACATAATAGCCATTAAATCCATCAAAGCAAAAGCTAAAACCTACCATTTTTTCACTGCGATAATCTAAGCCGGTTGTTTCGCAGTCAAAGGCGATTGTGGTATCTTTTGGGATAGAATCAAGGAGCGTGAAAAGCTTATCTTTATCATTAATCAAATGGGCTTTAAAGGTGAATTTATTAGAATCTTTTTTAGAATCTAGATTCTGCGAAACATTAGAATCTTTTTTAGAATCTTGTAAGTTTCCAAGATTAGATTCTATAAAATCTTTAGAATCTTCTTTAATATTTTGCGACTTAGATTCTATAAAATCTTGTGCGTTAGATTCTATATAATCGTGTGGAGTGGAAAGCCCCCCTCCCTTGTCGTTTGGCTCTTTATAGCCCCCCTCCCTTGCGGAGGGGGGTTGGGGGGTGGGTTTATTGTGCGTATTGTATGTTATAGAATTTGTATTATGAGATTCTATAGAATCTATTTGTGTAGTTTGGTGTTTTGGATTATCGGGGTTTTTTACCCACCCCCCAACCCCCCTCCGCAAGGGAGGGGGGCTTTCAAGTTGCAATCTATCCGCCCCGATAGTGCTTAGAATCTTCTGCATTTCTAGCTCTTTTAATTCAGGCGCGATTTTAAGCAAGGGCGAGTTTTCAAACTCATTTTTAGATTCTAAAAAATCATAATTTTCTAGCAAATGCGAATTTAGCGTCACTAACTCGCGGCTTAAAAACGCATTATCTTTACTAGCCAAAATCAAAGCCACAGCGCGTTTCCCAAGCAAAGACTCAACATTTGAAGTATCCGCCGTGATAGAATCATACAAACTTTCCAAAGACTTAAAATGCTCCAAAATCTTTACCGCACCCTTCGCCCCGATGCCCTTAATGCCAGGAATATTATCGCTACTATCGCCAACGATGCTTTGATATGTGATAAAATCACGCGGCGACACACCAAACTTCTCAACGCACTCCGCCGCGGTAATCACGCGTTTTTTCCCATAATCATAAATGATAACATTCTCATTTATAAGCTGATAAAGGTCTTTATCGTGGCTAATTATTCGCACTTGAAAGCCTTGAGCCTGCGCTAAATGCGATAAAGTCGCAATGCAGTCATCGGCTTCATACCCATTAATTTGCAAGGTTTTTAGCCCCATTTTTTGTAGCCACTCAACAGCCACAGGCAGCTGCAAAAGCAAGTCAGCAGGGGCTTCACTGCGATTTGCCTTATAATCTTTGTAGATTTCTTTTCGCTTGTTATCATGCCCTTCAAGCGTGAAAATTATGCAGCAGCCCTTATTTTTCTTAAAAATCTCAAAAATCAAATTCGCAAAGCCAGTCAAAAGCGAAGTAGGAAAGCCCTTTGAATTAAAAAGCGGCGGCAGGGCATAAAAACTACGAAAAAAAAACCCAAATGTATCAATCAAAATCACTTGCATTTCAAACCTTAACATAAATATAGAATCTAGATTCTAATAAAACATTTTAAAGTTTAGAATCACACAAATTTTTTAGGTGTTTTAAACTATCTAGGAATATTCTGCTGGCTCATCATCGCTAAAAAGTTTTGCATACCGCCTTTTTGGCTTAGTTTTTTGGCGATTTTACTTGCCTGGTCAAATTGCTTTAGGGCACGATTTATATCGCTAACTTGCAATCCAGCGCCATTTGCGATGCGTTTTCGTCGCGAACCATTCAATATATCAGGGTTTTCACGCTCCTTTTTTGTCATCGAATTTACCATCGCGCGAATGATTTTCACTTCCTCAGTGTTGTCAATATCCACGCCTTTGAGTGATTTCGCCATATTGCCAAGCCCTGGAATCATCGATAAAATCGAGCTTACAGAGCCCATTTTTTTCACATTTTCAATTTGATTTAAAAAGTCAATGAATGTAAAATTGCCCTTTTTTATTTTTTTATGGATGTCCTTTGCTTCCTTTGGATTTATCGCAGCAGCGGTCTTTTCAGCCAAGCTCTCCAAATCCCCAGCGCCCATAAGCCTTGAAATAATCCTATCAGGCATAAATAAATCAAGGTCGGCAATCTTTTCGCCCACGCCCATAAAACGCAGCGGAATGCCGAGCTGAAAAGCAATCGAGAGTGCAATCCCGCCCTTAGAATCACTATCAAACTTGCTTAAAATCACGCCGCTTACGCCGATTTGCTCATTAAAACTCGCCGCAGAGCGAATGCCATCTTGCCCACTTAACGCATCCGCGACATAGAAAGTATCGTGTGGCTGGACTATTTTTTTTATTTCTTTTAGCTCGTTCATTAACGCAGAATCTATTGCAAGTCGCCCCGCGCTATCAAAAATAATCACATCAAAATGCTCTTTTGTGCCGTATTCTAGGGCATCTTTTGCTACTTTTAAAGGGTCATTTGAGCTAGATTCAAACACAGGCACTTCAATTTGCGCGCCCAAAGTCTTTAATTGCGTTACAGCCGCAAGACGTTGCAAATCGCAAGGCACAAGCAGGACTTTTTTATTTTTTGTCTTTAGATAGTTTGCCAGCTTCGCACACGTCGTGGTTTTACCACTTCCTTGTAAGCCCACCATTAGCACATTTGTCGGCGGCTTATTCGCAAAGGTAAAGCCATAACTCCCGCTAGTGCTTAGAATCTCTTTTAGGCTTTCACTCAACGCATTTAAAAAATTATCGCGCCCAATGCCCTGCTTTAGCGTGATTTCCTTAGTTTTTGATAGAATCTCTTTTGTGGTTTTATGATAGACATCACTTTTCAAAAGCACTTTTTTTAGCTCATCTAATGCCTTATCTAACGCCTTAGAATCATCGCTAAAACGCAGTTTATTCATCGCAGATTTAAAGCCATTGCTTAGAGATTCAAACATTTTTGTGTCCTTATTTTATTCTAATTTAAAGATAGAATCTTAGCTTAGAATCTTTTAGATTCTGTAACCACGCATTTGTTTATATGGAATCTTTAAACTTTTAGTATAAAATCTGTTTAAAAAATACAGGATAAAACTATGCACAACTTTTCATTTTTTTGTAAGCATTTGGATAATACTTTTGTGAATGGGCATGAGATTGAGTGGGATAATCGCGATTCGCGCATTGATTGGGATACTGCTAAGGTAGCGATTTTCCGCAATATCGCGGGGTTTGTGTATTTTCACAAGGTTACAAATTTCAATTATGTTAAGGTTAATGAGCTGGTTGGGCTAAAAGAGCAAATAAAGCTTTTAGATTCTAACACTAAGGCGTTTTTGCAGGGCAAAGATGCGTCAAATGCGCTGCTTTGGGGGGCGCGTGGCTGTGGGAAAAGCTCTGTTATAAAGGCTGTTTTATCGCAGTATTTGTTTGAAAAGCACGGATTTTTACGCGTGATTGAAGTGGATACGAAAGATTTTAATTTTATGCCGCTTTTGTTTGATTATTTACGCGAGATTCCGCAGTATAAATTTGTGATTTTTAGTGATGATTTAAGCTTTGATAATGGGCGGTATAAAAGCCTTAAAAGCACGCTGGAAGGCTCATTTGAAGCGCATCCGCACAATGTGCTTTTATATGCGACTTCAAACCTGCGACATTTGGTGCAAGAAAGCAGCCAAGATAACGCCCTGCAAGCACAAGATAACATTAATGAAAGTATGGCATTTAGCGATAGATTCCCGCTTAGTATCGGCTTTTACTCACTAGGGCAGGATGAATATTTAGATGTGCTACGCGCGATTATAAAGCGGCATGTAGCGCACACGCACACACGCGGAGAGAGCGTAAATATCGATGTCAAGGCAAATGAGATTTTAGAATCTGTGAAATTAAAAGCGATAAATTTTGCCACAAAAATAGGGAATAGAAGCCCACGTAGTGCAAAGGATTTTTTTAATTTGTATTTAAATCATTCGATATAGTTTTTATTAGGTAGGAAAATGAGAAAAGTTTTTTTATTTTTTATATTGTTATTTGTGGGGATTTTAGATTCTGGGGAATCTAGTAGTGTGGATTTAAGTGGCAAGGAATTTTTGCAGTTTTTAAATAGTGAGAGTGCGGAAAATTTTGGCTTTGGCTATGGCGATTTTACGCAACGGCTGAATAATAAGGGCTTTCAAAAATATATAGAATCTAAGATTATTTTAAATCAAATGCAAGAAATTGTTTTTAGCAAACAGGATAAAAGCGACACTCAAACATATCAAAAACGCGATAAAAATTTGCTAGATTCTATGGAATCTAATAAGGATGTCATTTTGAGTGAAGCGAATCTAACTAAAAACAAAATAGATTCTATAGAATCTAACAGGGCAGATTCTAAAAATTCTAATAAAAATATAGAATCTAAAAGTAAAATAGATTCTATAGAATCTAGTAAAAATATAGAATCTAATTTGCAAGATTCTAAAATAGATTCTAAGAATTTGAATATAGAATCTAGTATAAAAGATTCTAAAAACCTATCGCCCACCCACCACCCTATTAATGAGATAGATTCTAAAAATTTTATTGAATCTAAAAGTAAAAAAGATTCTATAGAATCTAGTAAAAATATAGAATCTAATTTGCAAGATTTAAAAATAGATTCTAAAGATTCTATAAATTCTAAAAACCTAAACGCCGCTCACCGCCCTATTAATAATAAAGAAGATGACCATAATAAGATTTTATCTAATATCAAATCTAATAAGAAAAAACTTCAAGCATTGCAGGAAAAAGCCTTGATTTTGAGTAAGCAATCGTGTGATTTAGGCTTAAGTAATGGATGTGTGAATTTTGCTTTTATAATGGAAGAGCCGCCTGTGCCGCTTGATAAACAGACTATTGATAAAATAGAATCTAATTTGCAAGATTCCATAAATTCTAATAAAAATATAGAATCTAATTTGCAAGATTCTAAAATAGATTCTAAAGATTCTACAAATTCCAAAAACCTATCGCCCACCCACCACCCTATTAATGGAATAGATTCTAAAATCCAAAAGCCCACCCACCGCCCTATTAATGGAACAGATTCTAAAATCCAAAACGCCGCTCACCACCCTACTTTAAATGAAATGCCCGCCCAACGCCCTATTAATAACAGAAATCACAGATTTAAAACCCCCACCAAAAGCCATAAAAATAAGCAAGACACAGACCCCACAAAGCAAACTATCCGCGACATTATCACCGCTTTTTACCAAAAAAATCAGCAAAAAAATTATCTACCTTTTATCAACACGCTGCTTGATGGCTGCTTTACTAATCTAGCTGCTGCTTGCTATCGGCTATCGTTTTTAGTGTATTATGACACGATGAATTTAAATTTTAAAACACAAATCCCGCTACTTGATTCCACATTATATCTTGCCAAAAAAGCGTGTGCTTTAGGCAATTATCAAGGCTGTGATAAGGTTGGCTTAATCGCGCTTTTTAAGGCATGGGAGAGTAGGCAGCAGCAAGAACAACGCAAAAATAAGTTTTATTTGCGAGATTTAGAGTTTAAGCCTATTGATTTTTTGGCGTTATCGCCACAAGATTTGGCATTTGTGCGGTATGGGTGCTATCATCTTGGTGAATTTAAATCATGTGATACCTTGCTTTCGCTAAATCTTGCTAAAGAAAATGCGGAATCTGCGGCAATTTTGGCAAATTATCTAAGCTTAAATAATAAGTGCAATAAAACTTGCCAAAGTGCGACAAATAGCCTAAATATCGCACTACATTCGCTTAAAAAAGAGCCTATTTCGTATGCTTTTGCCTATAATACGAGTATGAGTTCTGCTAAGATTTCTAAGCAGCGTTCATACATACAACAGGCGCAAAATGCCTGCCTTAGCGGCGTGCGTTATGCGTGTGATGTTTTGGGTGGTATGTATGCGTTTGTGACGTGGTTTTCTTTGGATGCGGATTATAAAGACTATTTTGAAGTGCCGCAAAATGCGGATAATTCCTTTTATTTGGACGGGGCGAAGTATTTGGATTTTGGGTGTTTTGGGGATTTGGAGTCTTTAGATTCTAAAGGGGCTTTTAAGTCGCAAAATGCTATGGATTCTAAGTCGCAAGATTCTAAAGGGGGTTTTAAGTCGCAAGATTCTATAGAATCTAAAACATCTGTCATGTTGAGCGATAGCGAAACATCTACTTTTTTGATATTAGATTCTATGAAAGATTTGCAAAGCCCAAAGTCTTGCTTTTATCGTGGCGTTTTGGACTTGGAAGTGTTGCGTTTAAAAGCGAATGATTTGCTACCTTTAATTGATTTAAATGCGATGTTTAATGTGTATAAACAGGGCTGTTTTGTGGCTAATGGCAATGATTTTGATATATCTTTTATAGTGCAAAATTGCAGGAATTTGATAGATTTAGCGGAGTTTGTTGGCGTTTCTAATCTAGCAGATTCTATAGAATCTAATGGGTTTAAAGATTCTAAAAATTCGCAAGATTCTAAAATAGATTCTAAGCCGCAAGATTCTAACTCGCAAGATTCTATTTTAAAAGATTCTAATTTGCAAAGCAATAAAAACTCAACTTTCATTGATATTTTAGAATCTAGCAATATAGATTCTAAAACATTTAAACTAGATAAAAAACAAACGCAAATATTAGCCAAAAAAGCCGCCTTACACGCCTGCGACTTAGGCGACACACACTCCTGCCTTAAACTCTTAGCTAAATAGATTCTAAAATCTAGACAAGTTTTGTCCATTTTTATTAGTATAATTTTATTTGAAATTTGTTGTAAGGAGAAAGTTATGAGAAGGAATAGACACGCAAGAAATTATCATCGTAGCATAGATGAGGGTGAAAACTATATCACATTAGATTCTATAAAAAAAGCCTTAGAACAAGAAGCAATGAATGCGTCTAAGCAGAATCTAGATTCTACAAACACGCAGCTAAACCCCAACGCAGATTCTAATAATTTGCAGAATCCAAATTTAAACGCAGATTCTAATAAAACACAGAATCTAGATTCTATAAACGGCGTGGGAGATTTTCCAAACATAGAATCTAATAATTCACAGAATCTAAACGCAAATTCTAAAAATGACGTGAATGATTTTCCAAACGCAGATTCTATAAACGTGGCAAAAGATTCTAATAATTTACAGAATCTAAATAATACAGATTCTAATAATTTACAGAATCTAGATTCTATAAGTGGGGATGGAGATTTTCACAACATAGATTCTAAAAATACGCAGAATCTAAACGCAATTTCTATAAAAACACACAAGCCACCAAAGATTACCAAAGATAAAATCGCGCAAAAATTGCTAGATTCTAACATCGTTTTTGTGCCTAAAAATGAGCATTGGAAAAAGCATAATCAAAAGGTTTTAAGCATTGTGTATATGAATATTTTGGGCTTAAGCCATGTGCGGGAGCATAATTTTGAAGAGATTTTTGGCGCTAATTTTATTAAAAATTTTGAAAATATGTTCTCAAGTGAGAGCGTTGCAGCCTTAAGCAAACTTTATAGCGAGTATATTTTCCCGCCTTTTGTGGAGAAAAATTTTGCGATGCTGCAAAATATGCTTAAATTTAGCAAGGAAGAATGCTTTATTTTGCACTATTTTTACCTGCTAAGGAGTGATTGCATCGTATATCCTAATGAAATCGAGCTAGAAATGCACGCAAAAATTATCGCTAGCCAGCATAATCTAAGCACAAAAGCGGTGCAAAAAATCCTGCAAAATGATAGAAATAAGCTTATTACGAGCGGATTTATCGATGATGATTACTTGCTTGAATCGCGTTGGGAAGGCGCGTTTGAGCGGGATAAATCAGTCTTTTTTTTAAATCTTGTCACACAAAAGCGATTTTTTGAAAAATATGGCTACAAGCCAAAGCCAACAACGTTAAGCGTGGAAGATTTTAGCTATATGGGCGAGAAATTTAGCACGATAATGCATACCGCAAGTCGCCTAAAAAGCGGCAATATCCTGCTTTATGGAAGCCCGGGCGTGGGCAAAAATGAAATCGTAAATGTGATTGCAAAGGCGTTAAATAAAGAGATTATTTGCGTGGAAAATAAACGGCAAACGCGACATAATGACGAGGATTATAATAATAGAATCTTGGCTTTTCAAGCCTTGCAAAGTGCGGCAAGGAGCGAAAAACACATCATTTGCTTTGATGAGTGCGAAGACTCGCTATGCTACAATTCACTGCATCAAAAGGCGCGAATTAATTGTGCGTTAGAAAATACGCGTGTGTTAAACTTTTTCTTGTCAAATTCTAAGCAAATGGATGGCGCGTATTTGCGGCGATTTGACTTGGTAATGGAGATAAAAACGCCGCCTAAAAATAAAAAAATAAGTATGGTAAAAGCGGTTCTAGATTCTAAAATCTCGCTAGATTCTAAGCTTTTAGAGCAAGTCGCTTTGAATCCAAATCTAACGCAAGGAATAATTTTAAGTGCGGCAAAACTAGCTAGTATTTTCCCAAAATCTAAGGCACAAGCGATATTTTTAAAATATATAAATGAGAATCTAAGGGCGCGCGAGCTATCCCCCATTAGACTTTTAAAGGCAGATTCTAAGAAAAAAGAAAAAACACTGCCCTATGATATGAGCTTAATTGAGTGTGATGTGGATATTGTAGAGTATGCAAATAATATTAAAAAGCTGCTACCTTTGGCGAAAAAAACGGCTTTAGATTCTAAAGATTCAGATTCTAAAGATTCTAAAAAAGTGGTGATTTTGAGTTTGACCATGATTTTGAAATGCTAAAGGCGTATAAGAAAAATCCTAAGAAATTTAAGGGCTTTGGGTATGAAAGTGACGAGGAAGTTTTTTCTTTTTTTGGAAAATCACGTGGAGATTCTAATAAAGATTCTAATAAGTTTTTTGGGGAAATTGTGGGTGAAGATTCTGCTGAAGATTCTAAGATTGCTGTAAATTTGGATACCGAAATTGTGGAATCTAGCGACTTAGATTCTAATATGGATGATAGCTTTGGCATTAGAATCCTTTGCTATGGAATCTCTGGCAGTGGTAAAAGTGAGTTTGCTAAAGAAATCGCTCGTTTGACCGGGCGTAAGATTCTAAGTTACAAGGCAAGTGATATTTTAGGGATGTATGTGGGGCAAAGTGAGGCGCGGCTAGCGGCTGCTTTCAAAAATGCTAGCACACAAAAGGCGGTGCTGCATATCGATGAGGTCGATACATTTTTGTATAATCGTGAGAGCGCGGAGAAAAGCTGGGAAAAAAGCCTAGTAAATGAAATGCTAACGCAAATGGAGCATTTTAATGGAATTTTTATAGCCACTAGCAATCATTTGGATATGATGGACGCGGCTGTGCTACGCCGTTTTGATAGCAAAATCGAGTTTAAAGCCCTGTCATTTGCGAAGTTGCAAAAAGCATTTTTACTATACGCAAACTACTTGGGACTAATAGATTCTAAAGATTCTATAGAATCTAAACTAAGTAGCGACATAAAAAACCGCCTTAAAAAGCTAGAAATATGCTTTGGCGACTTTGCATTAATTACAAGACAATCAAGGCTAAACCCGATAAAAAGCCTAGATGAACTAATCACAAGATTAGAAAACGAAAGCAAACTAAAACGCAAAAACTCCACCAACACCCCCATCGGCTTTTAGATTCTATAGAATCTAAAAACAAAAATATTGCCGTAATTTATCTAACGCCAAATTTGTAGGTAAAATCATCACAGAAACTTTGGTAGTTTAAGGATGAATATTACTATACAAAAGACATAAACAACATACTTGATTTAATAAATAAAATCAATGATTTTCTAGCTAGTAGCGAACAAATCGCTAACTTAGCAAAAGACTTGGAAAACTTGTAATTCACTTTGCAGCAAGATTCTATAGAATCTAAACTAATTTTATCAACACGCAATCTCACGCTTAAATTCATATTTTCTAAGTGATAAAGACTTGAAGTGCACAATCCTGTTACTTGAAATTGCAACAAAAATTAAGCAAATTCATAATTTAGATTTTAAAAAAATCAAAAAAATGTTTTAGATTCTATAATTTTTGCGTAGTATTGACTTTATAAAGTTTTTTATATATAATTCTATCTTTTTTTTGCTGGTTTAGCTCAGTTGGTAGAGCAGCTGCCTTGTAAGCAGCAGGCCGGGGGTTCAAGTCCCTTAACCAGCTCCATTGTTTGAAATGTTGTAAAATGTTTTAAAACGATTTGAAAACTTAAATGTGGATTTTTAAATTATATCAAACTTTGAAATTTGTCTATTAAAGATTAGATTCTAAGTGTTTTATGAGTTTTTAAGATTCTAAAAAGATTCTAAAATTTAAAAGATTTTTAGAATCTAAAAGGGTTTTAGGGATTTTGTAACTTTGGATTGCTTCGCTTACGCTCGCAATGACGCATGTCAAAGCAAGGTTAGCGATGACAAAAGATTCTATAAATCCTTAAAAATTGTGTAGAATCTTAGAATCTAGTCTTAAAAAACTTTAGATTCAGTGTTTGACCAGTGTTTTTAGGCGTGGTGAGTTACTCAAGTGGCCAACGAGGGCAGACTGTAAATCTGCTGACTTTGTCTTCCGTGGTTCGAATCCACGACTCACCACCATTGTTGTGTGTGAAAATGATGTGCGGGAATAGCTCAGTTGGCTAGAGCATCAGCCTTCCAAGCTGAGGGTCGCGGGTTCGAGCCCCGTTTCCCGCTCCATCTTTTATGCTTTTTAGAATCTAGATTCTAAGAGATTCTATTTTCTAATATTTGGCGACTGGGAGCTGATAAAAGTTAGGAATTTTGCAATTCTTCATTTTTATCATCTCTATAATTTATAATTTTACGCCCATATAGCTCAGTGGCAGAGCACTTCCTTGGTAAGGAAGAGGTCGGCGGTTCAATCCCGCTTATGGGCTCCAGTTTTTCGTTTTTGTGTTAAATTAATTTAAGGAGAAAGCTATGGCTAAAGAGAAATTTAATAGAAACAAGCCACACGTAAATGTTGGCACAATAGGTCACGTAGACCACGGCAAGACTACTTTGAGTGCTGCGATTTCAGCAGTCCTTGCGACTAAGGGTTTGGCGGAACTTCGCGATTATGACAATATCGATAACGCCCCTGAGGAAAAAGAAAGAGGTATTACGATTGCGACTTCTCACATTGAGTATGAGACAGAAAATCGCCACTATGCGCACGTAGATTGCCCCGGACACGCTGACTATGTTAAGAATATGATTACAGGTGCGGCGCAAATGGATGGCGCGATTTTGGTCGTTTCAGCAAGTGATGGTCCTATGCCACAAACAAGAGAGCATATCTTGCTATCTCGTCAAGTAGGCGTGCCTTATATCGTTGTGTTTTTAAATAAGCAAGATATGCTTGATGACCCAGAATTGCTAGAGTTGGTTGAAATGGAAGTAAGAGACTTGCTAAATGAGTATGAGTTCCCAGGTGATGATACTCCTATTGTTGGCGGCTCAGCCCTAAAAGCCCTTGAAGAAGCTAAAGCTGGAAACGTGGGCGAATGGGGTCAAAAGATTCTAGACTTAATGGCAAAAGTAGATGAGTATATCCCTACTCCAAAAAGAGATGTGGAAAAAACTTTCCTTATGCCTGTAGAAGACGTCTTTTCAATCGCTGGTCGTGGAACGGTTGTAACAGGTAGAATTGAGCGTGGCGTGGTAAAAGTAGGCGATGAAGTAGAAATCGTAGGTATCCGCCCAACGCAAAAGACAACCGTTACAGGTGTAGAGATGTTTAGAAAGGAAATGGACCAAGGAGAAGCTGGCGATAATGTCGGCGTGCTATTGCGTGGGACTAAAAAAGAAGATGTTGAACGTGGTATGGTATTGTGTAAGCCCGGCTCAATTACTCCGCACAAGAAGTTTGAGGCTGAAATCTATGTATTGACAAAAGATGAGGGCGGTCGCCACACACCTTTCCATAACAACTATCGTCCGCAATTCTATGTGCGAACGACAGACGTGACAGGTGCGATACACTTGCCTGAAGGCACAGAGCTAGTAATGCCCGGCGATAATGTTAAAATCACGGTTGAGCTAATTAACCCTATTGCTTTGGAAGTAGGAACTCGCTTTGCGATTAGAGAGGGCGGGCGAACCGTTGGCGCTGGTGCGGTAACTAACATTATTGAGTAAGGTGCTAGAATGGCAAAAGGGAATGTAGTAAAAATAGGCTTAAAATGCACAGAATCTGGTGATATAAATTATAGCACCACGAAGAATGCGAAAACACACACAGAAAAACTGGAGCTTAAAAAGTTCTGCCCAAGACTAAATAAACACACTATCCATAAGGAAGTAAAGCTAAAAACTAGCTAAGTGTTTGGTAGTCACTAGAGTTTTTGGGATGTTAGATTCTATATTTATAGAATCTTTTTGGGTCAGTAGCTCCAATGGTTAGAGCATCGGTCTCCAAAACCGAGTGTTGAGGGTTCGAGTCCTTCCTGGCCTGCCATTATGAGCTATGATTAAAAGTGTTTTATAGAATCTTTATAGAATCTACCACTTATAAAGGGTGGTGGTTAGGTTAGGTTAAAGCGTAGCGAAATCCATTATCCATAAAGGGTGGTGGGTGGGCGTTTAGGAAATGAGCGAAGCGAAACATTTAATTTAAGTTACGCAAAAACGTAATATTTAAAAGAGTAGATGTTTCGTTTCACTCAATATGACGCAAATAACAAAAGATTCTATAAAGCAATTTAGCAAAGTTGTAAAGGTTAGAAATGAAATTTTTAGAATATTATAAAGAGTGCAAAAATGAGTTAGGCAAGGTCATTTTCCCTACAAAGCAGCAAATAAAAATCGCCTTTATTTCTGTGATTGTCGTAGTTAGCGTTGTGACGCTATTTTTGGCACTTGTGGATGTGTTTTTCCATTATAGTATTTCTAGCATTATAGGGTAAGGATAAAATATGAGTGAGAAAGATTTGCAAGATTCAGTCCCGCAAGATTCTAATGATGTAGATTCTATAGAATCTGTTGAGCCGCAGGGCGAAAATACAGAATCTAAAAACATAGAATCTAATATAGATTCCATTATCGCAGATTCTAAAAATAGTGATAAAAAATTTCAATGGTATGCGATACAAACATATTCAGGCAGTGAGCAAAGCGTAAAAAAGGCAATACAAAATCTAATCGACCAAAATAACGCAAAGGATAGACTAAAGGCGATTGTCGTCCCAACTGAAGATGTTTTTGAGATAAAAGATAAAAAGAAAAAAATGGTGCAAACTAGCCTTTATCCGGGCTATGTGTTTGTGCAAATTGATTTAGATACGCGGCTTTGGCACTTAATTCAATCACTGCCGCGCGTTGGTCGCTTTATCGGTGAGAGTAAGAAGCCTACGCCACTTAGTGATGCGGATATTAAAACGATACTTGATAAGGTGCAAAATCGCCCAGCCCCACGTCCTAAAGTTAGTTTCTCCGTTGGTGAAATCGTGCAAATTACCGATGGTCCATTTGCTAATTTCACAGGCGTAGTCGAGCATTATGATATGGCTAGTAAAAAGCTGAAATTGAATGTCTCAATCTTTGGTCGCAACACACCGGTTGAAATTAATGACGTGCAGGTGGAAAAAACGATGTAATGATAGAATCTAGATTCTATATATGAAATCAAAAAAAACGATTTTATTTATAGAATCTAGATTCTAAAAGTTCTTTAAAATCGCTATAAATAAAAAAAGCCCCGAAACCTTTGGCTAATGCTTTGGGGAGTAGGGGCTAGTTTGCTAAAAGGAGGCTACTATGAAAAAACATAGTAAAAAACCTTCCTTAGTATTATACATAAAATTTAGGCTTTTTGGCTATAAATTTAGTATCTTGCTAAAAAGGTAACTTCTTTTGGAGGGGGTCGGTTACCCTTTCCGTCTCCTTTTGGCTAAAAAGTAAAATCACAATATTTATAGAATCTAGATTCTGTAATTTTCAACAAAGATTATAGAATCTAGATTCTAAAATCTAAATTTAAGGAAAAAAAATGGCAAAGAAAATTGTTGGCGAATTAAAATTGCAAATCCCCGCTGGTAAGGCAAACCCTTCGCCCCCGGTGGGTCCCGCTCTAGGTCAGCGTGGCGTAAATATTATGGAATTTTGCAAGGCGTTTAATGAGAAAACAAAGGATATGGGCAACTTTAACATACCTGTGATAATCACCGTGTATCAGGACAAAAGCTTTACTTTTGTGACAAAAAAGCCGCCTGTGACGGATTTAATAAAAGCTACCGCGAAAATCCAAAAGGGCAGCGATAATCCGCTAAAAAACAAGGTCGCAAAGCTAACAAAGGCGCAAGTGCAAGAAATCGCAAAAACGAAATTAGAAGATTTAAACACGAGCGATATTGAAGAAGCGATGCGGATTGTGGCGGGTTCGGCACGCAGCATGGGCGTTGATGTCGTAGAATAAAGGTAAGATTCGTCTTCCGTTTGGATTTTGAATTTTCTTTTCCTTTGCTAGTTGCGACAACCGATGTGGTTAGTCTCACGTCGCAAAGGAAAAGGAAAATCCAAACTACACGCAAAATACTAGAATCTAGCTAAAACTTCGTTTTAGCGGACTCTAAAATTAGATTTTAGACAAATTATAGAATCTAGATTCTATATTTTATGTCATTGCGAGACTTGCCGCAAGGCAAGGCGTGGCAATCTACTTACGAAATGGATTGCTTCACTAGCGTTCGCAATGACAAGGAAGTATAGAATCTAGATTCTAAAAAATATTTAGGAGATTGAAGTATGAAAAAAAAGTTGTCGAAACGATTGCAGGGCTTATCAAAAAAGCTTGATTTTGAGAAAGTCTATGGTATGGAATCTGCCATTGACGCGGTGAAATCTTTGGCAAGTGCGAAGTTTGATGAAAGCGTGGAAGTGGCACTGCGTTTAGGCGTAGACCCACGTCACGCAGACCAAATGATACGAGGTGCGGTTGTATTGCCGCATGGCACAGGGAAAAAGGTTCGCGTAGCGGTGTTTGCTAAGGATTTGAAAGCTGATGAGGCTAGAAAAGCGGGTGCTGATGTGGTCGGCAGTGATGATTTGGTTGAAAGCATAAAGGGCGGGCAAATCGACTTTGACATCGTCATTGCCACGCCTGATATGATGCCGCTTGTGGGTAAAGTTGGGCGGATTTTAGGACCAAAAGGCATAATGCCAAACCCAAAAACAGGCACGGTTACAGCGGACATCTCAAAAGCGGTAAGCAACGCAAAAAGCGGTCAGGTCAATTTCCGCGTAGATAAAAAGGGCAACATCCACTCCGCCATAGGCAAGGCAAGCTTTGAATCTAGCAAGCTGCTTGATAACCTAGTCGAGTTTGTCAAAACCATAAACCGCCTTAAACCAAGTAGCGCCAAAGGCAAATACATCCGCTCTTCTAATTTGTCTCTAACAATGAGCCCCGCAGTAAAAGTCGACTCCCAAGAACTTATGGACGTAAAATAGATTCTATAAATAAACGCGAACTATCTAAAAAAGAATCTAAATGAGACTTTTTTGAATTATCCTTACGCGAACAATACATAATCTAAGGAAACAAAGATGAAAATAAATAATTTCGACACTGATAAAAGTTTCATGTATGAAAATGGATTCTATCTTAGTAGTAACGATAGACGCATAGGCAAGATGTTAGCACACTATGAGCTATATAAACGCATTACGCACTTACCGGGCGATATTGTGGAATGTGGTGTGTTTAAGGGGAATTCATTTTTTAGATTCGCTCATTTTCGTAATATTTTGGAATGCCAAGATTCAAGAAAAATCATAGGTTTTGACATATTTGGAAAATTCCCTAGCACTAATTTTGATGCGGACAAGGGTAAAAGACAAGCCTTTATAGACGAAGCGGGTGCGGAAAGCATTAGTATAGATTCTATGCATAAAGCCTTAAAATACAAAAATATTAGAAATTATGAGCTTGTGAAAGGTAATATTTTAGAATCTGTGCCAAAATATTGTGCTGAAAATCCGCAGTTAAAAATATCCCTTTTACACATTGATACTGATGTATATGAGCCTGCGGTATGTATCTTGGAAAATATGTATGACAAGGTTGTGGGGGGGGGGGGGTAATAGTCTTTGATGACTATGGGACATTCCCCGGAGAAACAAAAGCCGTAGATGACTTTTTTAAAGATAAAAACGTAGTAATACAAAAGCTCCCATTAGCACACATCCCCGCTTTTATAATCAAGGGATAGAATCTGCTTTTTAAACTTAGATACCCTACTTTCCGCTCAAACTTTTAATGTAAGAATCAGCCAAGAATAAGCCATTGCTCTCTTTGCCGATAAGCTTAATCTTATCAACAATGCCGCGGAACAACGCTTCCTCTTCGTGCTGCTCTGCCACATACCATTGCAAAAAGTTGAAAGTCGAATAATCCTTCTGCTTTAACATATAATCCACAAGCTCATTGATTGACTTTGTGATGTAAAGCTCATGCTCATAAGTTTGCTCAAACACATCTAGCAAGCCTTTAAAGTCATGCTTTGGCTTCTCAATGGCATCTAGCTCAAGCCGCGCATCCGTCTCGTTCAAATAAGTGATGAGTTTGCGCGCATGGTCGCTCTCCTGACTTGCATGCTCGAAAAGAAACTGCCCAGCGCCATCGTAGCGATTAGTGTAGCACCACGAACTCATACTCAAATACAAATTTGACGCATTCATTTCCTTAACAACCTGCTCACTCAACTTTTTAATAACCTCTTTTGTTAGCATTTTCTGCTCCTTTTTTGTGAAATATGTTTGTTAATTCTTATCTTTATCAAATTAACTTTATCATTATACTATACAAAATGATAATTTGTCAATAGATTTTATCAAAAATATATAAAAAATGAGAAAAACTTTTTAGCGTTATAGAATCTAAATGAGAAAATATAGAATCTAGATTCTATCTTAAGGGTTTATTTATCCCTAAGCTTTCGTGTTTGCCAAAGGTAGAATCAAAGCACAAAAGCATAATTAAATGTGCGATAGACTTACGCGAAATGTAGGCACTTGGATTCCTAAAAGGCTCACCCTTGTGCGTAATTTCATAATCGATTCTATTGTCACTACTAAACCACTGTGTGCGAATAATCGTGTAGTCCAAGTCGCTAGATTCTATAATCTTAACCGCCGATATGCGGGGGCAAATACGCCTTTATACGATTAATCTCGCTTTTTGGAATCTCATCATACACGCCAAATGAGCTAATCCAAATAAGTCGCTTTAGCCCACTCTCACGCATAGAATCTATAATCGCACTCGCCATAGTAGGCAAGTCGCCATCAAGGTTCGCATACGCGATATTTGCGCCTTTCATCGCCCTTGTTAGCGTGGCTTTGTCGCGTGCATCGCCTTCTATCAATTCCACTCGATTTGGATATTTGTTTTGCAAATTGCTTAAGCGACTCGCATTTCGCAAAAATAGCTTTAATTTCACATCGCTAGATTCTAAAAGTGCGTCTTCTAAAACCCTTGCCACGCTACCATTTGCACCGATGATTAAGATTGTGGTATTTGCTCCTTTGCCCTTAAACTCGCTAAAATCGCTCGCCCTTACAATGTTAGAATCTTTTGCATTTGTAACGTTTAAAACACCAAAAAATAACATTAGAAAAATAAACTTAGCTTTTTCATAACTTTTCTTCTTTAAATCTTAGAATCAAAATGCAATTATAAAAGATGATACTTACTCTAAGTCAAGACGTTTTGATAAAAATTTATAAAATCTAGATTCTATAAATCATCCTAACGCCTTTTTTAAATAGAATCTATCTTAATCTTTCCCACTCTCCATTTTCATAATACACACTTTTGTCAAATGGAAAGTATATTTTTTCTTGTTGCTCAAAGTAATATCCGCTGCCTTCATTGCCAAAGATTCCATACCGCACAAACTCATATATAAAATACACATTAATATTTATTATTTCAATCTCTCCATTTTCTTTTATCAAATAATATCCGCCAACCTTAGTTGCAAAATCCCGCACAAAATAGCCCAAAGCCTTATCTATAATCTTGCCTTTTGCATCCATTTCTTTAGCATATAAGGGCAGCTCATAGTTTGAGTGTCGCTTTAGCGTTTTTTCATCGCGATAGACCCACACATCGCTATATTTTTTGCCTTCAATCTCTTGTGGCAGGGCAGAATCTGTGTCTTTATACTGCGGATTTCGCTTTGCAATTTCTTTATTTACATAGTTTTCTAGTGCTTCACCATAAAAAATATGTATAAATTGAAAGGCTAATTCAATATCATCTAACATCGGTGAATCTTGCTCATTTAGCACATCATCCATTTGTTGCAAGGCGACTTTTATACCGACTTTTTTGGCGTATTGCGCGGCAGGTTCGGCGTAGTCGTATATGTAGTCAGGCGTTTCGTATTCTTTTATTAGCTCATTTAGGTAGATTTCGCGCACTTTGCTCCATTCTAGCCACTCTTTATCGCTAAATCGCGCCTTTCTTTTTTCCACATAATCATCACCGCCCTTTTCTTCCCAGCTATCGTAGTATTGTATGTGTTTTTGCAGGCTTTCTTTTTGCTCTTGCAGCATTTGTGTTTTAAGGGCGTTTTGCTGCGTGTAGTCGTGCCTTTGTTTTTCTTTTTCTAGGATTTTGGCGTAGTATTTTTCATTGAAAATGTAGTTGCCCTGATATATTTTTGCTAACGCAGCCTGTGTATAAAACTTAGGGTCAATCCACAAAAATGAGCAGCCACCAACCATAAATAATACCCACGCACAAAGCAATGCTAAGAATATTTTTCGCTTCATTTTGTCTTTTCTTTTATGTAGTTTTAGAATCTTATTATAATGTTTTTTTTCTAAAAGGGGGTTAGAATCTAGATTCTATATTCTTTTTAAAATAGGGCTGTGGGCGAGTATCTTTATAATGAGCGATAGGATAAAATTTAGAATCTAGATTCTATATTTTCTTAGAATCTTATTTTAGATTCTATATTTTTAACCTAACGCCGCTTATCATCCTGTTTTTTAAAAACATAGATTTTTACAAAAAGTTACATTTTTTGTGGTTTTTGTAAGAAATTGTAATTAAATATCAATTTTGTGTGCGAAATGGTAATAATTTTGTTACATTAAATAAAGGTTTTGATTTAGCCTTAATATTTTATGTAACTTTTCGTTACTTTTATAAAGGAGTTTTTATGCACGCGACACCGACAAAAGAGCAGGTTAAGGCTAGATTCTATAAATTCGTTTCGTTTCGTAACAAGTTTTGCTTATGGCTTTCCATCATTATTTTTGTGGCTTATTATGGATTTATCGCTGGGATTGGCTTTTTCCCGCAGGTTTTGGGTCTTAGGCTTGGCGATAGCGCGATAAGCCTTGGCATTCTTATGGGCGTCTCAATTATTGCGTTATGTATCGTTAGCACGGGCGTTTATACGCTTTTTGCGAATAAATATTTTGACAAAGAGCAGGGCGAAATCTTAGAAGAAATGGAAGATTTAAAAATGATAGAAGAGATGCAAAAATAAAAAAGCATTGAATTTCAGGTGATTTTATAGAAGTTAGATTCTATAAATATTTTTCTACCTTAAGGGTGGCAAGGGCGAGAATAGATAAAAAGAAAAATATTGTTAATTTAGATTCTATAAAGTGATGGGGCTTTAGGTTTTAAATATTTTTAGAATCCTATCGCCCATCCACCGCCCTGTTAAAAAAGTGAATAGAATTTAGATTCTATATTTTGCTTCGCAAATTGCTTAGTCGCCCACCCACCACCCTTTATTCTAAAAACCTAACGTAATTTTGAATTGCTTGTCATATTGAATCTTATAGCAAAAGTAGATTCTATGACAAGGTTTAGAATCTGCTCCATTAAATATGCGTCTTTTTCGTGTGGATTTAGCCTGTATGGGTCGCCAAAGCTATCAAAGATTATCTTATGGAATTTTTTAGGCTCTATGCAGCTTTCAAGTAGCATTAATATTATATTGTCATCAAGGTTGTATTTATCGCGCTTTTCTTTATTAAAATGCGTTAGATAGCGGATAAAAAAATGCCTATATTCATGCGCTAAAATCATAAACATTTCATGTGAAGAACACATATTAGAACAAATCCTTGAAATGTATATCGCATTTATATCACCATAATATGTCCCACCGATATTTTTATTCAAGTCTGCAATTTCTATGCTTGGCTGAAAGGCATAAATCTCAAAAATATCATTTAAAGATTCTATAAATTCTCTCATTAATTTTAGTTTAGAATCTTCGCTAACTTGCGGCTTAAATGTAATGCTAAAAGGCGTAAGATATTTATTCATATACAAATTTACAATTTTATTTACAAAATCATATTGTAAAGATTCTAAATATATATTTCCATGTTCTTTTACATTTTCGCCAAATTTGCTCTTTATATCACGCAAAAAATCCTTATTAAAAGTGTCAAAAATGTGATAAATATAGCCTATTTTGCCTGTTAGCTGAGGGTAGATTCTAAGGGTATTAAAATCATTATTTAGCACAAATCTACATAATACTATAAACCACACTGCTTCGTGCAAGTTTTCAATATTATCATATTCATTAAATATTTTAATTTCGTCATTCATATTAGATAGCTTTGTAATGGTGCTATGCGTTGGGATGCTGGTTTTTAATGTAGGCTTTGATGTTTGGGGTTTAACATTCTTGCTAAAAGAGTTATAAATGGACTTTTGGGGGTTAGAATCTTGCGTGTTTTTAGAATCTATTTGATTTTCTTTTATACCTAGATAAAAGCTCGTGTCAATCACTATGTATTTATCATTTATATTTGGCATATTTTGCGATTTATTAAAGGCGAAAACGATGGTGTAGGTTTTTTCTTTATTAGATTCTATGTTAGATTCAGTGTTTTCTTTAGAATCTTGCTTAGATTCTATATCATTTATTTCTAGCTCGATATAAGTGCCGGGCGCAAAAGGGTATTTAAGTGGGAAATTTATAGAATCTGGATTTATTTCAATGGGGCGGTTGGTAGGCGTTTGGATTCTATCAAAAGTAGGGCGGTGGATAGGAGTTTGGTTTTTAGAATCTGTTTTCTCACTAATAGGGTGGTGAGCGGCGTTTTGGTTTTTAGATTCTATAGAATCTGTTTTATCTATTCTCACCCTACCAGCCCTTAAGGAATTAGATTCTATAGATTCTGTGTTTTTTATAGAATCTTTCGTGGTGTTTTTTATAGAATCTAAATCATAGCAAACTAGATTATCAAGCTCCTTTAAAGGCAAGTGAAAGCCGATTTTATCAAACATATTATTTTTTACAAAAAAGTTACTTTTATCACTCAAATTTTTATAAATCACTTTATTATTTATAGCACGTTTTTTTAGAGTCTGCGTAATAGAATCTAGGGCAGATTCTATAAGTTTATGGCTTAGATGTTGCGTTGTCTTAAAGGCGATATACGCCCATTTTATTTGCGAATTAGATTCTATAGATTTAGATTCTATTTTTTGGCTTATGGTTTCTTTGGAATGTTGCTTAGATTCTATGTTGTTTTTAGAATCTTGTTTATTTTCTTGCTTAGATTCTATATTGTCTTTAAAATCTTGCTTAGATTCTAAAATATATTTTATCTTAAGTGGCTCTTTTATAGCGACAGGTTCGCCATTTTCAAGCTCCCAAAGGATAGATTCTATAAATCTTATACCCTTTATATCCATCATTTTTTCCATTGCAAAATCCATTAAATTTATTGCAAAAGTATAATGCTTTTTTCTAAATCTTTGATAGAATCTAGATTCTATCTTTTTTAAAATAGCGTGGTATGTGGGCGACTAGGCTTTTGCAAAGCAAAATATAGAATCTAAAATAAGATTCTAAGAAAATATAGAATCTATCCTATCGCCCACTCGCAACCTACTAGAAATATACTTATTCTCTCCAGCCTTTTTTATGAGTAAAAATCATACAACGTCATATTTTTAAAAACATAGATTTTTACAAAAAGTTACATTTTTTATTAGTTTTGTAAGAATTTATAATTAATTGTCAATTTTGTGTGCGAAATGGTAATATTTTTGTTACATTAAATAAAGGTTTTGATTTAGCCTTAATATTTTATGTAACTTTTTGTTACATTTCAAAGGAGTTTTTATGCACACGAGAGCGACAAAAAAGCAGGTTAAGGCTAGATTCTATAAAAAAGATTCTATAAAAATACAGAATCTAGATTCTAAGATTTTGCAAGATTCTAACAAATCCATAGAATCTAAAAGCACAAAAGATTCTAAAGGAATCATAGAATCTAAAACGCAAGATTCTAAAATAAAACTATTCACCGCTGTCCTAGCAATACTAAGCACATCACAACTAGCAATAGCAGCAGGGCTTGACCTAGAAAACGTGCAACAAGCGCCCATAAACTACACCGCCATTGCTATGTTTATGTTTTTCGTCCTTGCGACTTTGGGCATCACTTGGTATTCAGGCAAAAAATCAACGACCGCGCAAGGCTTCTACACCGCCGGGGGCAACATCACAGGTATGCAAAATGGCATTGCAATCGCTGGGGATTTTATGAGTGCGGCAAGCTTCCTTGGCATTGTAGGGCTAGTCTTTGTCAATGGCTTTGATGGGCTAATTTACTCTATCGGCTTTTTAGTTGGGTGGCCTATCGTTTTGTTTCTAATCGCTGAAAAGTTTCGCAATTTAGGCAAATACACATTCGCTGACATCATCGCCTATCGTTTAGAATCTAAGAAAGTGCGGACTATCTCGGCAATTTCGGCGTTGTGCGTTATCACATTTTATCTAATCGCGCAAATGGTCGGCGCTGGCGGGCTAATTCAAGTTTTGTTTGGTTTGCCCTACGACACCGCCGTTATCATCGTTGGAATCTTAATGATTTGCTATGTCACATTCGGCGGAATGCACGCGACCACTTGGGTGCAAATCATCAAGGCGTGTTTGTTACTTGCCGGGGCTAGTTTTATGGCGATTATGATTTTGTATTTGAGCGGCTTTGACCTTGCGTATTACTTTGGTCGCGCGATAGAAAATCACGCAAAAGGCGATGCGATAATGTCGCCCGGGACATTCTTGCCAGACCCTATATCAGCGATTTCGCTAGGACTAGCGTTGATGTTTGGCACGGCAGGATTGCCACATGTTTTAATGCGATTTTTCACGGTCAAAAACGCAAAAGAAGCCAGAAAGTCCGTATTTTACGCCACAGGGCTAATCGGCTATTTTTACATTTTAACATTTGTCATAGGCTTTGGGGCAATCGCATTTTTGCTTGGCAATCCGGAATTTTTAGACGCGAATGGTAACTTTAATGTAATGCCAAATATGGAAGCGATAGCCTTATCCAAAGTCTTGGGCGGAAATTTGCTCTATGGCTTTATGTCGGCAGTGGCATTTGCTACGATTTTAGCGGTCGTGGCAGGCTTGGCAATCTCTGGGGCTAGTGCGATAAGCCATGATTTATTTGTCAATGTGTGTAAAGATGGCGTGTGTGACGCTAAGTTAGAAATGCGAGTGACAAAGGGCGCGACTATTGCTCTAGGCGTGCTGGCAATCATTTTAGGCATTTTATTTAAAGGGCAGAATGTGGCTTTTACCGTTGGCTTGGCATTTGCAATCGCTGCTAGTGTGAATTTTCCTATAATTTTAATGTGCATTTACTGGAAAAATCTTACTACAAATGGCGTGTTATACGGCGGTTTAATCGGCTTAGTATCTGTAATGGTTTTGGTTTTATTAAGCCCTAGCGTTTGGGTAGATGTGCTAGGCTTTGAATCGGCTATTTTCCCATATAAGCACCCTGCGATATTTAGTATGCCTTTGTGCTTTTTTGCGATATATATTATTTCAAAGCTAGATTCTAGCAATCGCGCTAAAATTGATAAAAAAGGCTTTAACGCACAAGATTTCCGCGCCCAAAGCGGCATCGGCATTAGCGACGCCATCGCCCATTAAGATGGTTTAGATTCTAAATAATTATTTTTATCTTAGATATTTTTATAAAATCTAGGATTCCAAAACTAGAGTTTATAGAATCTACCCCAAAAATTTCTCCATTCTAAGATAGCTATTTAGTGCGTTGATATAAGCCTTTGCAGTGGCTAGAAGCGTGTCTAAATCCTTGCCATGACCGATTACAGCACGCGAGTCATTAAAGCTAACTTTTAGCACGACATTTGCCATCGCATCTTTCCCACGACTAACCGACTCGACCTTATAATCAAGCAGCCGCCCGCTAATCTCACACACACGCTCAATCGCTTTTAGTATGCTATCCACCGAGCCATTGCCTATAGCGCAATCACTCCGCACTTCGCCATCACGCGCCACGCTTAACGCGGCGACATTTAGCCCATTGCTAGTGCTACTACACTGACAGCTAATAAGCGAAAAAACTTGCGGCACGCTCGCATTAGATTCAGTAATTAACGCCAAAATATCCTCGTCATACACGACCTTTTTGCTATCACATAGAATCTTAAATCGCTCAAAAACGTTATCAAGCGTGTTAGAATCTAGCTCATAACCAAGTGAAGTAATCTTATCGCGAAACGCCGCACGTCCGCTATGTTTGCCAAGGACAAGATTCTCATTATTGACTAATCCTATATCGCTAGGCTGCATAATCTCATAAGTCTCGCGATGCTTTAAGATTCCATCTTGATGGATACCGCTCTCATGGCTAAAGGCGTTTTTACCCACAATCGCCTTATTTGGCTGCGGGCGAATGCCTGTGACTTCGGCGACTAGCTTACTTGCCTTGTAAATCTCACGCGTGTTAATCTTAGAATCTAGCCCGCCATATTTGTCAAAAACATCCTTTCGCGTTTTTAGAATCATTACGACTTCTTCTAACGCACAATTGCCCGCGCGCTCGCCCAAGCCATTGATTGTGCATTCTACCTGTCGTGCGCCATTTATCACACCATAAATCGAGTTTGCCACCGCCAAGCCTAAATCGTTGTGACAATGCACGGAAATTACCGCTTTATCCTTGATAAAATCGCTTAGCTCTTTAATTATTTCGCCTATTTCATGCGGCAAACGATAGCCAACGGTATCAGGCATATTTAGCGTTTTTGCGCCCGCTTCAATCGCGGCGTGGGCTACTTCTTTTAGAAATGAAATCTCGCTACGACAGGCATCCTCACAGCTAAATTGAATATCATCAAAAAACTCTCTAGCTCTTTGAATACTTTGCTGGGCAAGTTCCAGCACTTGCGTAGGAGTTTTTTTTAATTTATACTCCATGTGAATGGGCGAAGTGGCTAGAAATAAATGCAGCCGCTTTTTGTGGGCGTCTTTTAAGGCGTTGTGCGCTGCCAAAATATCGCTCTCAACGCAACGCGAAAGCGAACAAATACTAGAATTGCGAACATTTTTTGCGATTTCTTTAATGGACTCAAAATCGCCCTTGCTACTTGCGGCAAACCCTGCTTCAATCACATCGACATTTAGGCGTTCAAGTTGCAAAGCCACCGCGATTTTTTCCTCGATATTCATTGAAGCACCCGGACTTTGCTCCCCATCACGCAGGGTCGTATCAAATATTGTTATGGTGTTTTTGGTCATTTTGTGTTCTCCTAAAATATTATAAATTATAGAATCTAAGAATCTTACAAAAATAATTAGGATTTTGGGAATATTTATAGGGGGTTTGTTGAATATTTTTTATATATTGTTTTGGTTAATTTCATAAAATAGTGATAGAATTATGGTTTTTGAATATAGATTTCAAATCTAGATTCTACAAAATTTAATTCCCATTCTATCACAAGACCCTTTCATCTAGAGGCCAAGGATACCGCCCTTTCACGGCGGAAACGGAAGTTCAAATCTTTCAAGGGTCGCCATCACGTTGTTAATTTACTATTTAAACGATACTTACAAGATTGATAAATACAAGCTTCAAATGAATTCTAAAGAATTATCACAACAAAAGAAGTTTACAAAAGCCCCCTCCATAGGTTAAAAGGAGACTTAAAGTAATGAAAAATGAAAAGGAAACAATAAATGGGTAAATACTATAGTTTAATAGTATAAGTAGCGTGTCCTAGTACAACTGCACTAACAGCATTGTCTCTAACAGAACCTCTAGCAAAGAAACCAAATCCAGCTTTTACACCAAATTCAATTTGATGTCTGTCATTAATAGATGTTCTAAGACCAGCATTTACAGCCAAAGACGCACCAGCACTCATAGCAGGTGCGGATGCTGCCCAAGTAAAGTTACCCACAGGTATAGTAAATATAGCACCACCACCAAATCCTACATAGAATCCAGCATCAACGCCCATAGTACTCCAGTTGTATAGATAATCAGCATTTAAATCCAATAACATGTTTAATCTATGAGACACAGGGTTTTCAGGGGTAGTACTTGCAGAATCAGGATACTGAGCGTAACCTAAAAAGTCAGATACATAAAATCTAAATCCATTAGCTTCATCAACAAACATTTGATAACCAAGTCTAGCACCTAAAAATACAGCAGTATTAGAAGTCCCAACAGAGTTAGCACCAGCCAAACCACCAGTACCACCAGCACCAACACCAGCCACATTAAGTGCAGCACCACCACCTAGACCTAGACCTAGAATAAATCCACTTGACTCTGCATAAGCACTACCACTTAAAGCACCAGCCAAAGCAACACTAAACAAAAACTTTTTCATACGAAATCTCCTAAAATTCAAAATACAAAATCATAAAAATGATATTGAGTGAATTTTAACATCTTTTTTTTTTTCTTTGTCAAGTGTTTTTAAGCATTTTTATATTTTTTTTGTGATTTCTATAGATTTTTCTAGCTTAATAGTCAATGTTTAGAATCTAATTTCTCATAATTGATAGATAATAATAAAATAATTTTACAATTCTATGTAGCCACGATTTATTCTAAACATTATATAGTTATAATATCATTTTTAAAATTTCTACATTCACGTTCCAAAAAGGACTCCTATGCAAAAAGAAAAGCAGCTTAAGTTACCCGTGATAGTCGAGGATGAAATGTTTGTATTTCCATTCATTATCACGCCGATATTTATTAGTGATAAGGCGAATATGGCGGCAGTGGCGAATGCCAAAGAGGGCGATGAGGTCTTTGTCGTGTGTGCGAAAAATAACGCGGCAAAGGATGATATGCCCTTTTATGATGTCGGCGTGGTAGGCAAGGTTATGCGGCATGTAAGCCTGCCTGATGGGCGTATCAAAATCCTGTTTCAAGGCATTTCTAAGGGTCGCATAAATGAGATTCTAAACCTTGAGCCACTAGAGGCTAGTGTGAATATTATCACATATAAAGAATCTAATCCTAGAGCCTTGCAAGCCCTGCTAGCCGTCTTTTTAGAAAAGGTAAATGCCTTAGCGCACCTTAGCCAAAATATCTCAAGCGAACTACTAAATAATATCGAAGGCACGGATAATCCAAATAAGGCGATTGACTTAATCACCCCAGCACTCCGCCTAAAAAAAGAGCAAAGCTACAAGCTTTTTAGCAGCGATGATACTGAAGAGCGTCTAATGCTAGCCACACAAATGGTGCTAGAAGAAATTGAAACGCAAAAGCTCCAAAAAGATATAAAATCAAAAGTGCATACAAAAATGGACCAAATTAATAGAGAATTTTTCCTAAAAGAGCAGCTAAAACAAATCCAAAAAGAGCTAGGAATCGACAAACAGCGAGATGAGGAAATCACGCAATACTACGCAAAGCTAGAAGAGCTAAAGCCCGGAATGAGCGAAGATGCCTACAAAGAAATAAAAAAGCAAATCGACCGACTTTCGCGTTCGCACCCTGATAGCTCGGATGCAAATATGGTGCAAAACTATGTGGAATGGGTGCTTGAGATTCCATTTACTAGCATTTCGCATAAAGCCTTGTCAATTAAAAATGTGGCAAGCCAGCTAAATAGCGACCATTATAGCCTAGAAGAACCTAAAGAGCGGATAATTGAATACTTTGGTGTAAAGGAATTATTAGCAAAACGACTAAAAGAAGATTCTAAAAAGGACACGAAAAAAGATTCTAAAAAAAGTGCGAATGAAGATGCGAAGTTGATTGAGCTAAATAAAAAACTTGCAAGTATTCGTAGTAAAAAGGGCTTAGAATCTCCTTTGCCAGAATCTAGCGAAAAGGTAGAAGATTCTAAAGAAATAGCGATAAATGATAAGCATAAGGGGACAATTCTTTGCTTTTATGGACCGCCGGGCGTGGGTAAAACAAGTCTTGCAAATAGTATCGCTTTGGCACTAAATCGACCGCTTGTGCGTATCGCTTTGGGCGGGTTAGAAGATGTAAATGAATTGCGTGGGCATCGGCGCACTTACTTAGGTAGTATGCCCGGACGCATCGTGCAGGGCTTAATAGATTCTAAAAAGATGAATCCTGTGATGGTTTTAGATGAGATTGACAAAATCACGCGGGGCGTTCGCGGTGACCCGACTTCTGTGTTGCTAGAGATTTTAGACCCAGAGCAAAATGTTAGTTTCCGCGATTATTATACAAATTTTAGCATTGATTTATCACAAGTGGTTTTTATCGCCACTGCGAATGATATATCTATGATACCAGCGCCCTTGCGTGATAGGATGGAGTTTATCGAGATTTCTAGCTACACGCCACAAGAAAAGTATGAAATCGCTAAGAAATATCTAATACCGCAGGAGGCAAAAAATCATGGCTTACGTGATAATGAGGTAAAAATTAGCAAAGAGGCAATCGAGCTAATGATACATAATTATACACGCGAGGCGGGTGTGCGAAATTTGCGTAGGAAAATAGCGCAGATTATGAGAAAATGCGCGGTGGAGATTCTAAGTGATTCTACATCTAAGGTTAGTTCCCCCACCCTTGCGGGGAAAAACCATTCTGTTCCCCCCACCCTTGCGGGGGTGGCTAGGGGGGGGGTAAAATCCACCACCAAAACCAAAAAAGATTCTAAAGATTCTATAGAATCTAAACCCATAAACATAACCGCAAAAGACTTACCAAAATATTTGAAAAAAATCGTATTTGAAATCGACAAGGCAGATAGAGAGCCGCGAAAAGGCGTGGTAAATGGCTTGGCTTGGACGGCGGTAGGTGGCGATGTGCTGAAAGTTGAGGCGATAAGTTTGCTTGGCAAGGGCAATTTGAAACTTACAGGACAGCTAGGCGATGTGATGAAAGAGTCGGCATATATCGCATATTCGGTGGTAAAAAATCGCCTTGATAATGAGCTATTATCGTCATTGCGAGACTTTTCTCAAGAAAAGGCAAAGCAATCCACAAAAGATTCTAAAAATATAGAATCTAAAACCACAAAAGCCAACCACTCTTCCCCCACCCTTGCGGGGGACGCCACATTTAATTCCCCCACCCTTGCGGGGGGGGTAAAATCCACCACCAAAACCAAAAAAGATTCTAAAGATTCAGAATCTAAAGACGACTTCAAAAGCCCAACCGAAAAGCTAGACATCCACTTGCACGTCCCAGAGGGTGCTACGCCTAAAGATGGACCGAGTGCTGGTATCACAATGGCGTGTGCTATCGCTTCAATCCTTTTTGATAAGCAAGTGAAACAAGACGTGGCAATGACAGGCGAGCTAAATCTTAGTGGTGAAGTATTGCCCATCGGCGGCTTAAAAGAAAAGCTAATCGCAGCCTACAAAGCCGAAATCAAACGCGCCCTAATCCCACTAAAAAACTACAAACGCGACCTAGATGACATCCCAGATGAAGTAAAAAAACACTTACAAATAATCCCAGTAAAAACCATAGACGAAGTCTTTTCAAACGTCCTAATATAGAATCTAGATTCTATAAACTCACACAAAAAAGGCAGTTGTGAGCATTTGAGTAAAAAATTATAGAATCTAAAATGTAAATATTTTTATTTCCTAATCTATTCCACCATGCCACTCTTAAGGTTTTAAAAACAATTTACAGAATCTAGATTCTATAAATTTATGTTTTTAGAATCTTATAGAATCTAAAAACAGATTCTATAATCTTTAGAATCTATAAACATATCTAAGATTTAGAGCGAAAAGTTCGCGTGTAAATCGTTGTTGGAATACTTCGCCATCCATATAATTTTCATAAGTTTTAGATTCAATAAATGGAATCTTCCCAAAGATTTCTACCACGTGATTATCCAAGCTCCAACGCACACCGATATTTGCCGCCATATCAAAGCCCCAATTTCTACCATTATTACTAGCAATGCCAACCCAGCTACCGCTAAAATACACGCCCATTGCCTGAAAGCCGCCAAAGATTCCAAGATTTCCACCGCCGACATTCATAAAATTCCAAATCACATCCGCGCCACCGCCAAACTGCATAATACTCGCATAGCCCATAAGCGTGTAATTCGCATACAAACGCAGACCCAAATAATCCATAAACCACAGCTCATAACCGCCCAAGATTCCGTAATTTGCATACGTGTAATTATATGAGTTTTCCGCACTTACCCTAACTTGATTTACCGTATCAAATCCCCAGCCAACATGTCGTATCCTAAACCACGAACTCCCAGCCTGCACGCCAAAAAATGCACGAGATTTTTCCTCTACTACCTCCGCATTTACCACATTAAGAATGCTACAAAAAGCCACAACACTGCCTATTCCTAAAAGTTTCAGTTTATTAAAAACCATATTTTTCCTTTTCAAAATAAAATAAGAAAAGGCAGGATACAAAAAAAAAAAAACAGATAGTAAATGAAAAGTAAATTTCTTAAATTTTTTGAGAAAAATTTATTTTTGGACTTTTTATCGATAATTTTTGCAAGATTATAGAATCTAAATCACATTCTTACTTACAATAAAACTCCTTGACTTTTTGGTGTTAAACTTGCTAAGATTCCGTTTGCCTTTGATTAGAATGAGATTTAAAATAATTTAAGTCGAGTCAGGGGTAGGCTCTCTGTGGTAGGCACTTTTAAAGTTAGCGGGTCGCTAAAGCGATAGGTGCTACCGAAGCTAACGACATTCTAATCACTCTATATATACTAATTCGTGATTCATTATATTTTTTACTTTTGTATTTGAACTCTCATAAGTCGTTCTATATTCTAACTTTCCATTACTATCAATGCTAATGCTAATCACATCTTTAAACTCATTATTTATAACAAAAGGCTTGTAAAAATATAGCGTTCCTTGCGTATCTTTTGTAACAAAGGCTGGTTTATCTAAAATTAGATTCAATACTCCTGTTAAATCTTGTCTATTTTCTTTGCCATTACCAAATTTCCCATTTTTTGCAAAATGTCCGTAAGCATAAGGGATATAAATTTGCACTTGCCCCACTTTTGTTTGATAAATTATTTTATTTTTATTAATTTGTTTAATGCAATTTGGACTATTTAATAGCGAATTTCTAAAATCATTAAACTTTTTAGGCTTTGGTAATTCTTGCAAATCCTTAAACTTAGAATAATCAATGTTTCCATTAGAAACTTTATTTAGCAAATTTGTAACCTTTTATAGAATCTAGATTCTATAATCCCAGAATCTGTTTTTATAGAATCTACCCCACAATCACCCCGCCGCCAAGCACCACGTCTCCTTGATACACAACCAAAGCCTGACCCTTAGCCACGCCAAAAACAGGCTCATCTAACGAAGCGATAATCTTATCATCCACGATGTCGATTTTTGCATCCGTTGGCGTGCTGCGATAGCGCACTTTTGCCTTAAATTTCCCGCCATTAAAACTCTGCGGAAGCGACTTATTTATCGCACTCACCTTGAAAGTCTTTAGCTCATCTTTTTTGCCGACCACGATTTCATTAGAATCTGGATTAATTTTCAGCACGAAATGCGGCTCATGCGCACCCTTCACGCTAAAGCCACGCCGCTTGCCGATTGTGTATTGCATATAGCCCTTATGCTCGCCCACGATATTGCCCGCGCTGTCGCGCACCACGCCCTTTTGCTCGACATTCGTGTATTTTCTCAAAATGTCGATATAATCAGTCTCAACAAAGCATATTTCTTGCGACTCTTTATAAGATTCCAAACTGCCTAGCACGGGCAGTGCGGCAAACGCAAGGGGTTTCACATCTTCTTTTAACATATCACCAAGCGGGAAAATAAGCCGATTTATCGCATCCTGTGAGATAGCATACAAAAAGTAACTCTGGTCTTTTGTCTTATCACGCGCCTCTTGAATGCGTTTTATGCCATCCACTTCCACAATTCGCGCATAATGCCCCGTTGCGATAAACTCGCAGCCCTGCTCTTTTGCGATATTTAGCGCAAGTCCAAACTTCATAAGCGGATTGCAAATCGCACACGGATTAGGCGTCTCGCCGCGTTTGTAAGATTCTATAAACTCGTCATACACGACTTTTTTAAACTCGCTTTTTGCATCCACGACCTTAAATTCGATACCCAAAAATGCGCTAACTTTCTCACAATTTCGAATGAAAACTTCGTGCTTTTTCTCCTTATCGTGCAGTTTCAAATACATTCCTAAAACTTCATATCCTTGCTGTTGCAATAAATACGCAGAATACGAACTATCCACGCCGCCACTCATTAATAATGCAACTTTTTTCTTATTTTGTTTCATATTTCATAACCTTTAATCAAACTAAAATTACATTTAAAAGTAACATTATAACAAAAAAATTTATAGAATCTTAAAAATATTTAACGCAAATTTAGAAAATTAGTGTAGAATAATAGATTCTAAAATTAAGCGAAAAATTATTATTATTTAAAAAGTATTTTTATAGAATCTTCTAAGGGGTGGTCAAGTGATAAAAAATAATATTTTATAGAATTTGTGTTGTGTTGGGCGGATTAAATACCTTTAAAATTTAAAGTAGATTTGAAATCTTTAAATAAATTTAAGCAAGGTTTAGAATCTTTAGAATTTAAATAGCTTTAGAATCTTTAAATAAAAAGCAAGATTTAAAGTCTTTAAAATTTAATGTAGATTTAGAATCTTAAATAAATTTAAACTAAGGTTTAGAATCTTTAAAAGTGATTTAGTTTTGCTCAAAATGGCTAAGGATATAGAATCTAGATTCTATAACATCGTTTTATAGATTGCTTTTTGACGTTTATAGGGCGTTTGAAATGATAAGGTTATAGAATCTAGTTACAAAAACGGCGTTATTTGAAATGAGATTAAGCAATGAAAGGGTAGTGTATGTCAAAGCAAGAATTGAGAAATGCAAGGATTAGGGCGAATTTTTCTAAACGTGATAGGGATTTGGAAGTTCCACATTTATTGATGTTGCAAAAGGCTAGTTATGATTCTTTCCTTTATTCTGTGGATGGTAAGGAGAGTGGGATTGAGCGGGTGTTAAAGTCGATTTTCCCTATACAAGATTCTGCTGGGCGCGTTACTTTAGAGTATGTAAGCTGTGAGTTTGGTAAGCAAAAATATACTATTAGTGAAACGATGGTGCGTGGGCTTACCTATGCGATACCTTTGAAAATAAAAGTGCGGCTAGTGCTATGGGATAGAGATGATAAGGGAGAGCAAGTTGGCGTAAAAGATATAAAAGAGCAGCACGTATTTGTGCGTGAGATTCCATTAATGACTGATAGGGTTAGCTTTATTATTAATGGCGTGGAGCGCGTTGTGGTGAATCAATTACATAGAAGCCCGGGCGTGATTTTTAAAGAAGAAGAATCTAATACTTCGGCAAATAAATTGATTTATACCGGACAAATTATCCCAAATATGGGTGCGTGGCTATATTTTGAGTATGATTCTAAAGATATAATGTATGTTAGAATCAATAAAAGACGTAAAATGCCTGTAACGATTCTTTTTAGAGCGTTAGGATATAGCAAACAGCAAATTATCCAAATGTTTTATCCTATTTTAGATGTAAATATTAAAAATGGAAAGTTTTTTGTGCCTTTTAATCCTAGCGATTTAGAAGGAAGCCTTGAGTATGACTTAGTCAATGATAAAGGGCAAGTGATTTTACCTAGCGGAAAAAGATTCAATAATAAAAGAATACGTGATTTAAAAGAGCAAGGGATAAGCTATGATAAGGTTGAATATCCAAGTGGGAATCTAAGTAGCTGTTATCTAGCTGAAGCAGTGACTAATAAAAAGGGCGAAGTAATTGTAGATATTTTAAGCCCACTAAATGAATCTAGCCTAAAAAAGATTCAAGAAAATGGCATAACTGATTTCAAAATCATAAATGATACCGCGCCAGGCTATGATAATAGCATTATTAATTCATTCTTAGCAGATATGGAATCTTTAAAGGCAATTAGGCAAACTGAAAAGATAGATGATGAAAATGACCTAGCTGCTATTAGAATCTATCGCGTTATGCGACCAGCTGAGCCTGTGACACGTGAAGTGGCAAAAAAGTTTATTGATACGCTATTCTTTGACCCAAGTCGCTATGACTTAACAGGTGTAGGGCGTATGAAAATGAATCATAAATTGAACTTGAATGTGCCAGAATATGTAACAGTGCTAACTTATAGCGATATAATTGAGACCGTGAAATATCTAATGCAAGTTAGAAATGGTAAAGGACGAATAGATGATAGAGACCATTTAGGTAATCGTAGGATTAGAGCTATCGGCGAATTATTAGCAAATGAATTGCACGCTGGATTAGTAAAAATGCAAAAGTCAATTAAGGATAAATTGACACAGCAAACATCATTTGAAAATGTAATGCCACATGACTTAATTAGCTCTAAGATGATAACTAGCACGATTATGGAATTTTTCGCAAGTGGGCAGTTATCGCAATTTATGGACCAAACTAATCCTTTGAGTGAAATTACGCATAAAAGGCGTTTATCTGCGTTAGGTGAGGGTGGTCTAGTAAAAGAGCGAGTAGGCTTTGAAGCGCGTGATGTGCATCCAACGCACTATGGCAGAATCTGTCCTATTGAAACACCTGAAGGGCAAAATATCGGTCTAATCAACACACTTTCAACATTTACACGTGTAAATGAGCTAGGCTTTATTGAAGCGCCATATAGAAAGGTTGTGAATAATAAAGTAACTGATGAAATAATATATCTAACCGCAACGCAAGAAGATGGTAAGGTAATAGCGCCCGCTAGCACGAAAGTAGATTCTAATGGAGTGATTGTTGAGAATCTAATTGAAACTCGTTGCGGTGGGGAAATATCGCTGCGTAAAAGAGAAGATGTGGAATTAATTGATTTAAGCCCTAGAATGTTACCGGGAATCGCTGCGGCATTAATTCCATTCTTAGAACACGATGATGCTAACAGGGCTTTGATGGGTTCAAATATGCAACGACAAGCAGTGCCATTATTGAAACCTGATGCGCCTATTGTTGGGACAGGTATTGAAAAAATTATAGCTAGAGATAGCTGGGAAGCAATCAAGGCTAAACAAAATGGAATTGTCGAAAAAGTCGATGGTAAAAATATCTATATTTTGGGTGAAAATGAGCATGGCGCATATATTGATAGCTATTCATTGCAAAAAAATATGCGGACAAATCAAAATACTAGCTTTACTCAACGCCCTATTGTAAAGGTTGGCGATAAGGTTAAAGAGGGACAAATAATCGCTGATGGTCCATCTATGGATAAAGGTGAGTTAGCACTTGGTAAAAATATAAGAGTTGCGTTTATGTCGTGGAATGGATATAACTTTGAAGATGCAATTGTAGTAAGTGAAAAATTGATAAAAGAAGACGCCTTTACAAGCGTTCATGTGTATGAAAAAGAAATCGAAGCTAGAGAATTGAAACATGGCGTAGAAGAAATTACTGCTGATATTCCAAATGTTAGAGAAGAAGAAATCGCGCATTTAGATGAAAGCGGCATTGTAAAAATAGGAACTTATGTTCATGGCGGTATGATTCTAGTGGGTAAAGTTACACCAAAAGGTGATGTGAAACCAAGCCCTGAAGAGCGACTACTTCGTGCTATCTTTGGTGAAAAAGCAGGACACGTGGTAAATAAATCGCTATATTGCCCACAAAGTATGGAAGGCTATGTGGTGGATGTAAAAATATTCACTAAAAAAGGGCAAGAAAAAGACGCACGGGCTAAAAAGGCGTATGATGATGAAAAGGCTAGTTTAGATATAGCTAACTATGAACGTTTAACTATGCTAAATAAAGAAGAAATGCTTAGAATCTCTTTTATGCTTTCAAAAGAAAAGCTAGTAGCGGATGCTAAAATCGGTGAGAAAAGCTATAAAAAAGGAAGCATTATTTCTAAAGAAGATTTAGAAAATATAAATCGCTTTGCATTTAATTCACTTATTAAAAGCTATCCAAAAGAGATTCAAAACAAATATGAGCAAATTAAGGCGAATTTCTTAGAGCAAAAAAGGATTTTAGGAGTTGAGCATGAAGAAAAACTATCTATCTTAGAAAAAGATGATATTTTGCCAAATGGTGTTGTGAAATTAGTCAAAATCTATATTGCTACAAAACGCAAACTTAAAGTTGGCGATAAAATGGCAGGACGACATGGGAATAAAGGTATTGTAAGCACGATTGTCCCAGCGGTTGATATGCCTTATACCCCTGATGGTGAGCCTGTGGATATTGTGCTAAATCCGCTAGGTGTGCCAAGTCGTATGAATATAGGGCAGATTCTAGAAGTGCATTTAGGCTTAGTTGGTAAGAATCTAGGGAAGCAATTAGAATCTATTTTGCAAAAACAGCAAGGGAAATATAGCAAAGATTTAAAACAAAAGCTAATTGACATTGCTAAAATTATCAATGAAGACCAAGATGTAATTAAGATTCTAGAATCTAGTAGTGAAGAAGAGATTCTAAACTATGCTAAAGACTGGGCTAAGGGCGTGAAATTTGCTATTCCTGTATTTGAATCTATATCTCAAGAAAAATTTGATAATTTATTTAAACTTGCTGGAATTGACTTAGATGGCAAAACTGAATTATACGATGGCAGAACAGGTGAAAAGATAAAAGAGAAAGTAAATGTCGGCTATATGTATATGCTAAAACTGCACCACTTAGTAGATGAAAAAGTGCATGCAAGAAGCACAGGACCTTACTCTCTTGTTACACAGCAGCCTGTTGGTGGTAAAGCACTATTTGGTGGGCAGCGATTTGGAGAAATGGAAGTATGGGCGTTAGAAGCTTACGGGGCAGCGCACACGCTAAAAGAAATGCTAACTATTAAAAGTGATGATGTAAATGGTCGCCGTGAAGCGTATGAAGCAATTACAAAAGGCTATCCTATAGGAGATTCTGCAATACCTGAAACTTTTTATGTTTTAACAAAAGAGTTGCAATCTTTAGCACTTGATGTAAATGTGTATGATGATAAGGATGATATTGAGCCTTTAAAAATTAGTGAAAATGAAAAGGAGAGACCAAAAGACTTTAACGCATTTCAAATCGTAGTCGCAAGTCCAGAGAAAATCCGCTCATGGAGTAGGGGAGAAGTTAAAAAGCCAGAGACAATTAACTATCGCACACTAAAACCTGAACGCGATGGATTATTTTGCACCAAAATCTTTGGACCTGTGAGAGATTATGAATGTCAATGTGGTAAGTATAAAAAGGGTCGCTATAAAGACGTGGTATGTGAAAAGTGTGGCGTAGAAGTAACCACTGCTAAAGTGCGACGTGTGCGAATGGGGCATATTGAATTAGTTACCCCTGTGGCACATATTTGGTATGTTAGTAGTTTGCCAAGTCGTATCGGCACACTTTTAGGCGTTAAAATGAAAGATTTAGAACGCGTATTATATTATGAAGCATATATCGTAAAAGAAGCAGGGGATGCGTATTATGATAATGAAATGACTAAAAAGGTTATGAAATATGACGTGCTAAATGAAGAGCAATATAATAATATCAATAGCAGATTCGAACTAGCCGGATTTAAAGCGCAAATGGGCGGTGAAGCGGTAAAAGATTTACTAGAAGAGCTAGATTTAGTTAGTTTATTGGAGAATCTAAAAGCTGATATTGCCCTAACTAATAGCGAAGCTAAGAAAAAGACTCTAATTAAACGTCTAAAAGTAGTAGAAGCCTTTTTAAATAGTGGTAATAAACCTGAATGGACTATGCTAACGGTGCTACCTGTATTGCCACCAGACTTGCGACCTTTAGTTGCCTTAGATGGTGGTAAGTTTGCTGTAAGTGATGTAAATGACTTATATCGCCGCGTTATTAATAGAAATCAACGTCTTAAAAGATTGCTTGAACTTGACGCGCCAGAAATTATTGTGCGAAATGAAAAGCGAATGTTGCAAGAAGCAGTCGATGCGTTATTTGATAATGGACGAAATTCAAATGCGGTTAAGGGAGCTAATAAACGTCCGCTTAAATCACTAAGTGAAATCATTAAAGGTAAGCAAGGACGATTTAGACAGAATCTACTTGGTAAAAGAGTTGATTTTAGCGGACGAAGCGTAATTGTCGTTGGACCAAATTTAAAAATGGACCAGTGCGGATTGCCTAAAAGTATGGCTATTGAGCTATTCAAACCACACTTATTAGCCAAACTAGAAGAAAAAGGCTATGCAAAAACCATTAAACAAGCCAAAAAAATGATAGACCAAAAGTCAAATGAAGTTTGGGAATGTTTGCAAGAAGTAATTGAAGGCTATCCTATTATGCTAAATCGTGCGCCAACGTTGCATAAGCAATCAATACAAGCTTTCCATCCAAAACTAATTGATGGCAAGGCGATACAACTTCATCCGCTTGTGTGTTCGGCATTTAACGCTGACTTTGATGGCGACCAAATGGCTGTGCATATTCCTTTGACTAAAGAAGCGATTGCTGAGTGTAAGATTCTAATGCTAAGCTCTATGAATATCCTTTTGCCAGCTAGTGGTAAGCCTGTAGCAGTGCCTAGCCAAGATATGGTTTTAGGGCTTTATTATCTAAGTTTAGAAAAGCAAGGCTCAAAAGGAGAGCATAAACTTTTCTCAAACTTTAATGAAATAGCGATGGCTATGGAGTTTGGCACATTAGATATAAATGCAAGTATTCGCGTTGTAGTGGATAAACACATCATTACGACTACTGCGGGGCGAATGGTGTTAAAGTCAATCTTGCCTGATTTTGTCCCTACGCATTTGTGGAATCGCGTTATGAAAAAGAAAGATATTTCAAATCTAATTGATTGCGTTTATAAAGAAGGTGGCGTTGGAATCTCCGCGTCTTTCTTAGATGATTTAAAAAATCTAGGCTTTAAATACGCTACAAAAGCAGGTGTATCAATTTCAGCCGCGGATATTATCATACCTAAATCTAAGGCAAAAATGATAGAAGAGGCTAAAGAAAAGGTTCGCGAGATTCAAATGCAAGCGGAAAATGGTGCATTAACAATGCAAGAGAGATACAATAAAATCATTGATATTTGGACTGAAGTAAATAATAATATGGCAAAAGAGATGATGGAAATTGTAGAGAAAGACAAAGGCGGATTTAATAGCATTTATATGATGGCAGATTCTGGAGCGCGTGGTAGTGCGACACAAATTAGGCAGTTAGCTGCAATGCGTGGGTTGATGGCTAAGCCAGATGGTAGCATTATTGAAACGCCCATTATTTCTAACTTTAAAGAGGGCTTAAATGTGCTAGAATACTTTACATCTACACATGGTGCACGTAAAGGTTTAGCGGATACTGCGTTAAAAACTGCAAACGCTGGTTATCTAACTAGAAAACTAATAGATGTTAGTCAAAATGTGAAAATCACAATGGAAGACTGCGGCACACACGAGGGCGTAGAAATCACTGATATATCTGTTGGTAATGAAATGATAGAGCCATTAGCTGAACGCGTAGTAGGACGAGTTACTGCAGCTGAAGTCTATGACCCTATCACACGTGAAGTGCTAGTGCATGAGGGCAAACTAATAAATGAAGAGATAGCAGAGCAGATAAAAAGTGCAGGTGTGCGAAGTGTTAGCATAAGAACGCCTGTAACATGCAAAGCATTAAAAGGAATCTGTGCTAAATGCTATGGACTAAATCTAGGCGAGGGTAAAATGAGCGTAGCAGGTGATGCTGTAGGTGTAATTGCCGCACAAAGTATCGGTGAGCCAGGAACGCAGCTTACACTAAGAACTTTCCACGTAGGTGGGACAGCAAGTCGTAGCCAAGAGGAAAATCAAGTCATTGCAAATAAAGAAGGCTTTATTAGATATTACAACGTGCATACATACAAAAATCGCGAGGGTAAAAATATCATTTCAAACCGCCGCAATGCCTCAGTATTGCTAGTTGAGCCTAAGATAAAAGCGCCATTTGATGGGACATTAGAAGTGGTTACAACGCATGATAAGATTATCCTAAAATTAAAGGGAGCAGATTCTAAAAACTTTAAAGAATATGAAGTAAATAAGAGCGACATTGCTACGCAAAGAGAACTTGCCGGCGTGATAGGGAAAATCGAAGGGAAATTATACATCCCACATACAACAGGCTACAAGGTCAAAAATGGCGGTAGCATTGTTGATATGATAAAAGAGGGGTGGAATATCCCAAATAGGATTCCTTATGCGAGTGAATTGCACATTAATGATAATGAGCCTGTTAGCCAAGACATTCACGCAAATGCCGATGGTATCGTAAAATACTATCGCCTTGTAAGCGATGAGCTAGAGCGTTACAAAGATGTAAGCAAGGGAATGGTTGTTAAGGAAAAAGGCTTATTTGCGGTCATTGCAGATTCTGATGATAGGGAAGCAGCAAGGCATTATATAGCGCGTGGCAGTAAGATTGAGATTAAAGATAATGAAAAGGTTACAAAAACTAGCAAGTTAGCAAGTAAAGGCAGTAGCAAAGATACCCTTGTAGCTAGCTGGGATGCCTATAACACGCTAGTGATAGCCGACATCGCAGGTAAGGTAAGCTATAAAGATATAATCGCAGGGACAACCGTGATAGAAAAAGAAGATGACAAAACGCATATAAAATCGCTAAGTGTGCAAGAGTATATCCCAGCCGGATATAAACCAGCATTGATAATTACAGAATCTAATGGCAAAGAGCATACATATAACCTTGAGCCAAAGAGCGTGATTTTGGTTAGCGATGGTGAAAAAGTCGAACTTGCCGATGTTTTAGCCAAAGTGCCAAAGGCTACGATTAAGTCAAAAGATATTACAGGTGGTCTGCCAAGAGTTAGTGAGCTATTCGAAGCAAGAAAGCCAAAAGATAGGGCAATCTTGGCTGAAATCGATGGCTATGTTAGCTTTGG
Organism: Helicobacter saguini; assembly: GCF_000762875.2. GTDB lineage: Bacteria > Campylobacterota > Campylobacteria > Campylobacterales > Helicobacteraceae > Helicobacter_A > Helicobacter_A saguini. The sequence goes on along the minus strand of NZ_JRMP02000001.1, from coordinate 214,455 downwards.
CAAGGCTATTCGTGGTAAGGAGCGAATTATCATTACCGCTGATGATGGGCGAAGTAGTGAATACTTAGTCGATAAGAGTAAGCAGATTCTAGTGCGTGATGGCGAGTTTGTCCATGCGGGTGAAATGCTAAGTGATGGCGTGATGGGTAGCGATGATATATTGCGTATCAATGGGGAAAAGGAATTGCATAAATTTATCGTTAGCGAAGTCCAGCAGGTTTATCGCCGACAAGGTGTTAGCATCGCTGATAAGCATATTGAGATTATCGTGTCTCAAATGTTGCGTCAAGTTAGAATCTTAGATAGCGGCGATACGAAGTTTATACAAGGCGACTTAGTTAGCAAACGCCATTTTAGAGAAGAAAATGAGAAAATGCTTCGCACTGGTCGCGCCCCAGCGATTGCCGAGCCTGTATTGCTAGGTATCACAAGAGCTGCTATTAGTAGTGATTCTATAATCTCAGCGGCTAGTTTCCAAGAGACTACAAAAGTATTGACCGAAGCTAGTATATCTGCGAAAAAAGATTACCTAGAAGACCTAAAAGAAAATGTGGTATTAGGGCGTATGATACCTGTTGGCACAGGCTTATACAAAAACAAAAAGATTCTAATCCGCCACAACAAAGACGCCATATAGAATCCACCCCAGATTCTATAAAACTTTAAGGATTCTGTAAATAAATATAGAATCTAAAATTAATTTTTAGCTATTTTCCTTTTTATCTATTCTTACCCTTACAACCCTTAAAGGTCGAAAAATATGTTTAGAATCTAGATTCTATAAAGTTTCTACTCCGCGACCTTGTATCCCACGCCGCGAATAGTTTTAATATATTTGCCCGTATCGCCTAGCTTCGTTCTTAGTGTGTTGATATGCACATCCACGGTTCGCGTTTGAAACTCACTACCCCAGATAGAATCAAGCAGCTGCTCGCGCGTAAAAACAAGATTTGGCTTTGATAAAAATAGCTCGAGCAACTCAAACTCCTTAAAAGTAAGGCTAACAGGCTCATTTGCGACACTTACCGTGTGCGTTTTAGGATTTAGCACGACTTCCTTGAAACTATACTCATCCGCAGCCAGCGCGTTATTTCGCCGCAGCACTGCATTCACACGCGCCAAGAGTTCCAGCACGCCAAAGGGCTTTGTGATATAGTCATCCGCGCCGCCATCAAGCCCATTGACCTTGTCAATCTCGCTATTTTTCGCGGTAAGCATAATGACAGGAATGTCGCGTGTGTGGGACTTTTGCTTTAGCTTTTTAAGCGTGTCAATGCCACTAATTTGCGGCAGCCCAACATCAAGCAGGATAAGCTTTGGCAAGTCCTTGCTATCAAGCTTATTTAGCTCATTTAGCATCTCTAGCGGATTGTCAAAACCCTTACTAGCAAGGTCTTTGGTGCTAAGCGTGTATTGAATCAGCTCTCTTAAGTCATTCTCATCATCGACTACAAATATCATAACTTTCCCCTTTAAAACTTAGGATTTATAGAATCTAATAAATCTATGTGTTATATATTTAAGATTCTATAACTTTGTCATAAATGACTAGATTCTATCTTACATTGCCCTAACACTCGACTAATAAATGTAATCTTTATGTCATAAATCACAATCATTAAGTTTTTTTTAAGGTTTGTGTGATTTAAGATAAAATATAGAATCTAAAATACTAAAAGCTTTTTATATATAACCCACGTTGTTTTTGCAAAGATGGCATTTGTATATTTGTAAAATCTTTAAGAGCATTACACCCAGCATTTAAACCCAAATCACAAGCTTTATCAAAGTAATATTTTGCTTTGCTTTTGTTACTATTTTGTGTATTTTTAGCATATAAAACGGCGAGATTATAACAAGATTTCGAGTAAAATAAATCACAGGAAATCTTAAAACTTTGCATTGCAAGATTCTCATTATCAAGTTTTTTAGCATACAAAAGCCCTAAATTATGACAAGATAAAACATCATTAAATTTACATCCATCATTGTAGTAAGCCTTAGCATTATTTATATTGTTAAGATTTTCAAAGGCAATACCTAAATTTTTACACGCACTTAAAACACGCGATAGACACGCTTTTTTAAGATATTCAATAGCTAATTCATCTTTATTTGTGGCAATTAACACTTCACCAATCAAAGCACACTCATGGATTTCACATTCATTGACACTTCTAACTCCAGCATTTAAAAGTTTTTCACAAGCTTTACTATCATTATTCACACAATTTCTTAACTCACTAAAAGCATTAATAGATTCTATATGTATAGAATCTTTACTGACATTTTTGGCAAACAAAATATTACACAACAACATTAAAATTATAATATTACGCAAATCAATTCCTTTTATTTATAGTGTCACAAATTCTACTTTAATCTAGCTATATTATCGTAATTTCTATAATTTATAGAATCTAGATTCTATATTTTCCTAAAATTTTATTCAACCCCATTGACTTATAGTTGCTCTAATGATTTATAATTACAAAATCAAAATCTAAGGAGACAATATGCTACTAAGTGAGAATCTAAACGAAGCAAAAAGCGGGAAACGCATTAGCGCGAAGGGCTTTGCGGTGCAAAATAAGGACGATACTTTTAAGCCATTTAGCTTTAGCCGACACGCGATGGGCGAACGCGATGTGCTAATTGAGATTATGTATGCTGGGATTTGCCATAGCGACATTCACTCGGCGCGTAGTGAGTGGCATCCGGGCATTTATCCTATGGTGCCTGGGCATGAAATCGCTGGACGTGTGGTTGCTGTGGGTGATAAAGTTAGCAAGTTTAAAGTGGGCGACTACGCAGGGGTCGGCTGTATGGTAAATAGCTGTGGTGAGTGCCGTGCGTGCCGCGAAAGTATGGAGCAGTTTTGCGAAAATGGGAAGCTTGTTTTTACCTATGACTGCAAGGACTGCTTTCACAATGATGAGCCAACCTACGGCGGTTATAGTAATAATATCGTGGTAAATGAGCATTTTGCCCTAAAAGTCCCGCAAAATGCGCCGATGGAAAAGGTCGCGCCGCTGCTTTGCGCTGGGATTACGACTTATTCGCCTTTGAAATTTAGCAAGGTTAGCAAGGGGATGAATGTTGGCATTGCGGGATTTGGCGGGCTTGGCGTTATGGCGTTAAAGTATGCGAAGCTTTTTGGCGCGGAAGCAAGCGTCTTTGCGCGTAATCGCAATAAGGAAAAGGACGCTTTGGCGTTGGGTGCGAAAAATCTTTATACGATTGACAAGTTAGATTCTATAAAAGAGCGGTTTGACTTTATCATTAGCACGATTCCTACGCGATATGACCCGATGCGGTATGTGAATTTGCTGCGGTATGGCGGGGATTTGGCGATTGTTGGATTGCCCCCGGAGAACGCTACGATAAAAACTGATATGACGCGTCTAGTCTTTAGTGCGAATCGCCGTGTGTATGGGAGTTTGATAGGTGGCATTAAGGAGACGCAAGAAATGCTTGACTTTAGTTTGCAACATGGAATCTATCCAGAGATTGAGATGATAAGCCCTAATGATATAAATATGGCGTATTCAAATCTAACCGATGGCAAAGCAAAATTCCGCTATGTGGTGGATATGAGTAAGCTGGAGATATAGAATCTAGATTTAGAAATGTCATTATAAGAATTTGCTTTAATGATTATGTGGTAGTTTATTGATGTTATTGTGTAGCTTAAAAATCTTTTGATAGAATCTAAATTTTTAGCGGAACTATATTTGCTTTTAAATCGTTATGAAAGTATTAAGGAGAATACGATGGAGAGTTTTGCAAAGGCGTTAGGCACATCATTTGAGACATCTAAGGCGCATAAGCTTGTGTATGAGGCGCTCGATTATCGCTCGTTGCGTCAAGATTTGATTTCTAGCAATATGGCGAATGTCGATACGCCGCAGTATCGCCCTAAGGATGTGCATTTTGAGGATATGCTAGCGGAGAAAACCGCGCAGGTGTTTGAGAATAAAAATAAAAGCAAGGTGTTGAAACTAGCTCAAGTTAAACCGCAGCATTTGCCAGGCTTAATCCCTGATAGGCTCACTGGCTCGATATTTTTCCGTGATGGGCATTTGGCTAGGAATGACGGCAATAGCGTGGATTTGGATGTGGAAACTAGCGAAATGGGTAAAAACTCTGTGATGTATCAAGCCCTAACTTCCGCCCTTAAAAAGCACAAAGGCATTTTCGCCTACGCCTTAGAATCTGGTAAGAATCTATAATTTAGATTCTATGATATATTAAATTTTTTTAGCTTATATATTACTTATTATAGAATTTAAGATTCTATCTCTTTATTTCTTGACAATTAAAATGTGTGGATTTTACACGAGAATTGCTGACAACAACAGCTTATTTGATGAGCTAAGTAGATTATAGTATAGAATCTAAGATTCTAAAACTGCATACCCGCCCCCAAATTTATATTATGTGTTTGAATGGTAGCACTAAATTCCCCTAAATAGCTTAGATTAATAGAAGCATTCCCAGCTATTTTAACCCCCACACCAGCACTTGCTATCCCAACTAGACTATCAAGTGTGGTTGTAGCACGGAAGGTGTCATTTACTACTCTATCAGGCAGCGTTATTGTATTAGTAAAGCTATTACCTGCTAGTGCGTATCTCACGCCTCCCTTAATTGTTGGATAGATTCCTATATTTCCTATGCCAATCTCTTTTGTGTATCGTAGTTGAGCTAGTAGATATAGCGGAGTTACATTTGTTGGTTTTATCACTTGATTATTACTTGCTTGTTCAAAATTTAAATAAGACAATTCAGGCATTGCAAGGAATTGCTGCATAAGACCTAGCTCAGGTGTAAAATATCCAAAGTTAGTAGGCATATCAACCCCCGCTAATACGCTACCACTAAAACCACCAACCAAGCCATTAGCCTCTCTTGTAACATCTCCTATAGGCGTTAGCGAATAGCTATTAAACGACACCATACCATTAAGCTGAACTTTTACAAATGGCACTATAGCAAGAGCACCCATATTAAATTGCGCAAAAGGTATCTTAGTATAACCACCTACCATTATACTAGCACCTTGTGCTCGCATTTGCTCTCCTTGCTTGCCACTTGCTTGGGATTCTACAGCTAAATGTAAGCCTAGTAAGACACCATTACTAAAATTCTTAGCAGCTCCGCCAATAAAGCCATAAGATAAAGCGTTAGTGGCATTAAATCCACTAGGGCTAATGCTAGATGTAGAAAAATATGGAGTTACAAATCCTAGCCATGATTTATTTCGCATATTGTGCATTGCCATAGAATCTAATGTGCTATTATTAACATCACTTCTAGCTTCTAGATTCTCTAATGTGCGTAATTGTGCTAATTTTATTTCTTTTTTGTATGACATTCCATAGTAATTTTCTCTAGGATATGGGACATTACCCATTTCACCTGTAGCAATAGAATCAAATACACCATCAATAATACTTTGTGTTCTTACTATTTGTGTATTCATACTAGCAGCACTTTGTATTACACCTAATGAACTCATAGATTTATTAGCAGCCACGGTAACACGCATTAGTATTTCATTATTAGATGTGTAGAAATTTAAATCATATATGTTTTGTGAAGTGGTTATATGATTTCCATTTAAAGTAGTTGTTGTCCCATCATAATTTTGCAGTTTTGCACCATTTGTTCCAGCTCCACTTATAAAATTAGCTAATTTATAATCTGTATCTACTGCTACATTGCTACCCATATTTAGTAAAAATGCGTTGTTAGAAGCGATTTGTATAGTAGCATTACTTTTAGTTCCGGTTATTCCTAGTAAGCCATTCGTGTCATAGTCACTTAGAGAGCCTAAGGTAACCGCATAGTTTTGACCTAGCTTGGCAGTGCTTGCTGCTGTAAAGTTTAAAGATTTTATAATACCAGAGTTTGCAATATCTACTACTGCAGATGCCGTGCCAAATTTTATCTCATTTATACTGCCATTACTATAATTTGTTATAGCATTTCCATTTTTTACTTCCACTACACTATTTATATTTCCACTATTAATAAGAGTTAACTTATTATCACCAGCTGTAATATTAGTGGATATATTTCCATTATTTGTGATATTTAATAAACCAGCACCACCTGTTATAGCACCTGTTATACTCCCATTATTTATAATAGTTATATTACCACTATTGCCTACAATATTATTAGATATACTACCAAAATTTTCAATTTTTAGTGCAGAAGTATTACCATTTATTGCTCCTTGTATATTTCCTGTATTATTAATTGTAGTGGTTTTAGTAGCACCGGTGCTAGCATTTATGGCTTGAGTTATATTCCCAGCGTTTGTTATGGTTAGATTCCCACCAGCACCTGTAATAGTAGTATTTATATTACCACCATTATTGTTTGTAATGCTTACATCCCCAGCTGCAGCTGTAATGGCTGCACTGAGCGTTCCTGAGTTTATAATGTTTAGTTTAGAATCTTTTCCTGTGATAGTTCCGCTTATTGTGCCTGTGTTATTAATTGTGGTGGTTTTAGTAGCACCACCAGTGCTAGCATTTATGGCTTGAGTTATATTCCCAGCGTTTGTTATGGTTAGATTCCCACCAGCACCTGTAATAGTAGTATTTATATTACCACCATTATTGTTTGTAATGCTTACATCCCCAGCTGCAGCAGTAATAGCTGCACTTAGCGTTCCTGAGTTTATAATGTTTAGTTTAGAATCTTTTCCTGTGATAGTTCCGTTTATTGTGCCTGTGTTTTCTATTGTGGTGGTAGATGTACTCCCAGTTGATGCTTCGATAGCATTTTTTATTTCAGCTGTCGGGGCATTTGCCGTTGTCGCTGTGATATTTTTAATAGTTAGGTTTCCACTTCCACCTACGATTTTTTTACTAGTTCCACTTATTGTATTAGAGTTTGTTATACTTAGACTCCCAGTGCCACCTTGTATGTCTTCGCTTATTGTGCCTTCATTTGTTATAGTCATATTGCCAGCTAAGCCTGTGATTTTACCGCTTAAGGTTCCACCTGTATAATTTGTAATCTCAGTAGCATTTTGTGTGCTACCATCAATAGCTCCAAGTGTCCCGGTATTATATACACGTAAGGTGCCAGTTCCACCTGTTATCTTTCCACTTATAGTCGCTTTGGTAGCATTCATTATAGTGAGAGCACCACTTTTAGCTGTGATAGTTCCAATTATGGTTGAGTTTTCACCATTAGTAATAGACATATTCCCAGCAGCAGCTTCTATATTACCACCGATTTTAGCAGTATTAGCAGTATCAGTTGTTATATTATTAATGATTGTTGAAGTGGTATTAGTATTACTTTGAAACTTTATGCCACCCGAAAAATCTTTATTGTTGTTTGTGATAGTAGCTTGTGTTACACTATTTTGTATTGTAATGTTTTTATTTTGGATTAAACCACCAGAGCCAGATTCTATAGTAAGATTTGCATTTGGGGAGTGACTTAGAGTTACATCTCCTATTTTTCCGCCTGTTGTAACATTATTAGATTCATCAGTTAAATCTTTAGTGTTAGTACTTACATCTGTACTTATTGTTTCAGCTAGGAGAGTATTACCCCCCCCCCCGCAATCATTAGACTAGCAATAAAGCTAATGTTTGCTAAGGTCTTTTTTGTTAAAAAGTAGCATTTTGTCTGTCCGCTTGTCTCTTGTCTGTCCTTAGCATTTAGCCCTGTTGTTGTATGTGGATTTACCATATATTCTCCTTAAAATTAGTATCGACATTATATCATAAAAAAAAAAAAACAAAAAAATATTTATAGAATCTTGTTTGTCATAGAATCTATAAATATTGATATTACAAAAGTTGTAATATTTCGCAGTTTTGCAGAGTGAAATATTTTTTGTGGAAATATTGAGAAGATAAGGAATTATAGTGGATTGTAATTGTTTTTTTAGAATCTTTTTTAAAATCTTTTTTAAAATCTTTTTTAAAATCTTGGCTTTGGTTTTTATTTGAGTCTTTGTTTGAATCTTGGTTTGGGTTTTTGTTTAAATCTTGCGAGCTAGATTCTATATTTTGTTGTGAATTATTAGAATCTAGCGTAATTGTTTGGCTTAGATTTTGCCCTAAGTGAAAATGTCCTTCGATAATGCAAAAGTTTATGCTTTCTTTAGAATCTATCTGCGTTTTTAGAATCTTTTCAATAATAAAAGTTCTATATTTACTAATTCTATCCTGCATAAAGTTAGTAAAATCATTTCTAAAATATGAAAATTCTTTAACTTTTCGCTTTGAGATTCTATGTGAAAAACGCCTGTAAAATTTACCAAAAGTTATAGAATCTAAAACTTTATAGCAAAAAAGTAAGATTTTAGAATCTAAAAACAACCGATAAAAATCATACATCGGGCTAATCCATTTATCGCCATGAGCCAAAATACAAATATTATTTTGATAATCACGCAAGATGATAGGCTGCTTTTTATAGCTAAAAATTCTAATATTTGAAACTTTTTGTGAATTAGATTCTATAAAATTCATAAATGCCGCAGTTAAGCCAAAATCATGATTTCCCTCCACATAAATAATCTCATTTGTAAAACTCATTTTATAAAGCAAATCTAAAAGCTCAAAATTTTCATTTACGCTAGATTTCACACTACCCACAAGCAGATGAAAAATATCGCCCATAAGGAAAATCTGCACTCCCTTTGGAATCTTTTTTAAAAATTCTAAAAGACTAGAATCTCCCCGTCTAAAATGCGCATCCGCCACAAAAATCGCCCCCTTTTTAATAATTAAATCATTGAGAATAGTCATCTAAAATCTTTTCATAAAAACTTGAGAATAAAATCTAGATTCTACAACATAAATATAAAAATATTTTAGCATTTGGCTAGATAATTTATACTAGATAATCTTTAATAGTTTTTTAGGAATCTCTCCTTAGATTCCCATTTTAGAATTTAAAATCCTAAACATAGTTTAAGTGTAGATTCTATTCAAAGACCCATACTAACGCAAGGGAGAAGGGGAAGAAAAGGTTAAAGCCTTGCCTAAGATTCCATAAAATATAGAATCTGTATGGTTAGATTCTAAGATTTAATGCAGGATTTCCACATAGACCATATTGTCGCTTGTGTGCTGGGCGGTGTAATCAATAAATTCTTTATTTGTTTCCTTGCCATCGGTTACTTTTACTTCGACTTTGCAGGTTATTTTTTGTGCCTTTTCATCGCTTGAGTTTGTCATAAAGCCGCTGTAAGAAACACTTATCTTATCTGCAAATTCTTGTCCATGCCATGTCTTTGCCTCATCTTTTATCATTTTTGTTAGCAGCTGCTTTACCTCATCATCATCACAACTAGGCATAGAGCTACACCCTACAAACGCCGCCACGCACGCACTTAATATAACGCCTTTAAACCACTTTACCATAAATTATCCTTTAAAATTTTAGTAGTAAATATAAATATTTACCCTTAGAAATCTTTTAATGGAATCTAAAAGACTTTTAAGGATAAAGATTTTATCCATCACTCAAAAAGGGTGGTGAGCGGCGTTAGGCAATTTACAAAACAAAATATAGAATCTAAACACACTTTTTTAACAAAACTTAGAATCTAAGATTCTATAAATTCGTTTTGAACATAACCTAACGCCTATCCACCACCCTTTTTGAGTGACATATAGAATCTAGATTCTATACTTTTCCTAACGCCCACGCACCCCTTTTTAATGAATAATAACACCCTTTAAGGTTGAAAAATATTTTAAAATCTAGCGGTCTATTTGCTCTATTTCTATCTTACCATCGCTTAATTTTGACGCACCAAATTTCACATTAAGTGAAATCCCACCGCCACCATACATTTTTTGCATTTCAGCATCATTACCTATGTATCCCATCGTAATTTTTACTTGACAAATGTTTTTATCACTTTCACTTGATAATGTCTTATAATTTGAAAAATTAAGCGTTATATCATCGAATTTCTTATCATTACTCATTTTTTTCATATTTTCTTGATACTTTTGAGTGTGTTGTGTCTCAAATGTCTTTTTTACCTCCGCATCATCACAGGCAATAGGCTCACCACCGCCGCTACACCCTACAAATGCCACCACGCACGCACTTAACACCACGCCTTTAACAACCAACTTAATCATACTTTTCCTTTATATTTGAGTGGTGAAATATTCACCCTTAGAAATCTTTTATAGAATCTAAAAGACTTTTAAGGATAAAGATTTTATCCATCACTCAAAAAGGGTGGTGGGTGGGCAATTAGGCAATTTGCAAAGCAAAATATAGAATCTAGATTCTATAATCCCTGCAAAAAAGCAAAACAATTTATTGCTGTATCACTTCTATATGCACACCGCCATCATCTGTGCGATACGCAAAAAATTGTGATGTAACATTTACAAAACCATAATTAAGCTCCTTAAACCACGGATGATTTCCTGTGTATTCCATCCTTACCCTGCATTTACATTTTACTTTTTTGCCATTATCATCTTTAGATTCTGTAATAAAGTTATCAAATATAAATTGCACTTTATCAAACTCATCATTCATCCATCCCCAGCCTTGCCTTTCTACTTCGCGTTTTTGTGCTTCTAAGCCTTGTTTCATACCTTCTTTAATATGCAAGTTTAAAGCATCTTTTACTTCTTGGCTATTACACTCAAGGCTTTTTACGCTCACTTTCTCACTATCGCTTTTATTCTCACCACAGCCAACTAAAAAAGCCAAAAGCAAAGAGATTAACAAACATTTTTTCATGCAATTCCTTTAAGTTATAGAATCTAGATTCTAAAGCCACTATTTCAAACACTGAATGCTTTGCATTATCTTATTTAAATTATCCTTTTTTATCCCTTTCCACACTAAGAAAAAGTCTATAAAGCACCACACGCCCAAAGTTAGCCAACTCAAACAAAGCTTTGCAATGCCCAAGCCTATATCGCCTTTATAGAATCTATCCACACCAAAAATGCCCCATAAAAGCCCAAAGACAAGCCCTAAAATCGGGCTTTTTAATGGAATGGCACTTAGACTTGCTATTTTATCATCGCTAATATTTTCTAAGCTTTGCTGCAGCGTTAAAACGCTCTCACTAGGCACTTTATCCTGCCACACATTCATTAAAACCGCTATATTTCCACTTTCCATAACTTTCTCCTTATTTCACACTTGTGATTATTTCTTGCACTTTTTGCAAGTTTATATTGCGTAGCTTTTTACCCACTAAGAATAAATCCGCTACCCACCATATAAACACAGCCAACCCAAACACAATAGCTAGCACAGAAGCTCCAAGCATAGCATGAGCGTCATCTTGATAAGCTTCCACCGCACCACCAAGCAACACATAAATAATAAGCAGTGCAAGTCGCACACCACCTATAATATTATCACCTATCATAAAGCGACCTACGCCTAGATTCCCAAATAAAAAGCTGCCTAGCCAAAAAACTTTTGTAGGACTTTTTAGATTAGCAATAGTGATTTTTTGCATAACTTCGCTTAGTTGCTTATCATTTAAGGCTTTTAGCTCGTTATTTAGCGTTTGCATTATTAGCGGATTATCTTTTGGGAGCTTATCATTTAGCATCATTAATATAGCACTTGAATCCATTTAATACCTTTAATTTGAAATTGAAAATTAAAAGTATAATGATATATATATATATATATATATAAGCTTAAAGTTAGCTAAAAGTTAGCTTAAATTTATAAAAAGTGACAGAATCTTGTGGAATATTGATTTATTTTTCAATCTTTTTGGGAATTTTGTGTAATTTATTTTAACTTATTGCGGTGCTTTGAATCTCTAAAATCAAAGTTTTGGTTAGGTTTGTGAGATTCTATGTTTTTTAGATTCTATCATTTGCCCTTTGTGCGAATATATAGATTGCGTTGTGGATAAAGTCTAGGATTTTATAAATGCTAAGGATTATGTTTGTGAATTTTGGTTTTAGGATATTTTCGTAGTGGAAGATTCTGTTGCGAAAAAGGCGTATGTGGTTTAATCTTGTCCAAATTATTTTACGATTAATTAATATAGTAGTTTTGGGTGGCAAGTTTGGAAAAATTTCTTTTATTAAGCTAAAACGCATAATTTGTTTGTATGATTCGCTAAATAGCGAAGTCCAAAAGCCAAAGGTTAGCTCGGCTATAAGTTTGTCTTTGGTTAAAATTTCTTTTCTTGATAGAATCTTTTCTTTTGCTTTTTTGATACGCATAATTTGAATATTATCTAAAAAGTCAATTTCATCAAAAAGCCAGTCTTTGCCATTTTTATTAAAATGCTTGGAAAATACCATATCTATCGAGTTTCTAAGCGAGACTTCAAGCAAGGCTAGTGGAATGTAGCAGCTTTTGCTAACTTGCAGATTTTCATTATAAGATTCTATATTTTTAAAAGTAGCAAAACGCGCGTTACTTAGGTATTGTGTGATTATTTCTTGCTGCAAAATATTGCCTTTTTGTTTAAAATGATTTAAGATTCTATCATATTTTGTGTTATAATTTCTCTGTGATATCTCATAAGCCCTTATGCTAGACATAAGGCTGAGATGGTAGGATTTAGATTTAGAATCTAGCCTACAAATGATACTTACGGATACTTTTAATCTTTCAAATTTTATAATCTTTTTTATGTGGAACTTCGTAGTTGTAGTGAATAACTTATTTTAACTTATTGCGATGTTTTGATTCTAATCTCTAACTCCGTCCATAGATTAGATAGGAATCTCTCCTTAGATTCCCATTTTAGAATTTAAAATCCTAAATATAGTTTAAGCGTAGATTCTATAATCTATGAAATCTTTATGATTTTATAAAAGATTCTATATTTTTACCACTGCAAGAATTAGTAAAATGTTACTTTTTGTTATATTTTTTCAAAAAATATATGAAATTTGCAAAAACCCCCTTGACAAAGCTTTTTTTTTTTTTTGTATGCTTGAAAAATATTAAATCTCAAAGGAGAAAAGATGAAAAGGTTAGTTTTAGGAATGGCGGTGAGTTTTGGGTTAATAAGTGGCTTAGGCGCGTTAAATGCTGCTGAGTTAAAATGTAATATAAGGAAGCGGTGTTTGCGCTTGCATTAGAGTATTTTTATGGACTTGATGGTGCTCCAGAAACATTCATAAATAAACTTAAACAAAAAGGTAAGGTTATGAGTGGCGGAGGAAACGTTGAACCTGAGTTGAGTGATGACTATATAAGTCTTGATGGTGGCGCAGAAGAGTTATATAACTTTAAACTGATAAAACATGATAAAAAAATAATAGTGCAATTTGCGAGGCTGTATATAGCATTGCAGCAGGTGAAACTCCTAATAAGAAAGTGAAATTTTCTATACAAAAAGATTCTAAGGGAAATTTGACTGCTAGAGTCTTAAAATAGATTCTATATTTTTTCTGCTTTAAAATGTTAGTTTTCAAAGGATGTAAAATGTTTAGTAATGTTGGTTTAGATTCTAAGATTTATAGAATCTTTTTTGTGGTTTTTTGTTTTATGGGCTTTGCGGGTGTGCTAAATGCGATAGACCCAGTTACTGAAAGGTTTATTGCAAAATATGATAGAGAATGCAATGAGAAAAAAGCTGAAAGCTGTGCTACTCTTGGTCAGTTATATACTTATGGTGATGAAAAAGCTGGTATTAAGCCAAGTGAGCAAAAGATGGTATTATATTATACTAAGGCTTGTGATATGGTAATATTTATGAGATTTGTGCTGAATTAGGGAATTTTATTATTATGTTATAATTGTAGGGCAAGATAAAGATAAAGGAAAGAGCATTTTAACAAAATTGTGTGATGAAAAAGTAGGCTCTGCGAGTTTTACGATTCGCATGATTAGAATCTAATTTTAAATTTTAAGGGTGGAAAATGAGCGATAATAAAGACACAAAAGATTCTAACAATATATTAAAAGTAAAGTGTGATTCTGCAGATTATGAATTAGAAGTGTGGAAGCGGCTTTGGGCTAGTAGAGATTTTGAACTTCAGCATTTTTGGCAACGTTCTATATTTTTAACTGCGTTTTTAGTGCTTGGTTTTACTGCGTATGGTAGTTTTCAGGGCGTTTTTCTTGGTAAGTTTTTTGAAAATAAAATAGTTTTAGATTCTAAAGAATTTGTAATTTGTAATCTTATTTCTATATTTTTGTGTTGTGTTAATGCTGTTTTATCTATGTTATGGATAATGATGACAAAGGGCAGCAAAAATGCGTATGAAGTTTATGAGAATGCTTTAGAATCTATTCTTATACCTTATGCGTTGAAAAGAGCAAATGTGAAATTAAATTCTAGTAATGTATCTAAAAGTCCTTGCATTCTTAAACTAAACGCATATAGATATTCTGTTAGTAAAATCAATATATTTTTAGGAGTTTTTAGTTTATTTATTTTTAGTTTGTTGGGCGGTTTTCATTTTGTTTTAATGCTTGAATGTAGTGTTAATAGCATTGCAATTGCCGCAGTTGTTGTATTTATTGTTGATTTTATATTATTTTGTTTTTTAAAGGAAAAATTAACAGGTGGTAAAAATTAAAAATTACATTTTTAGAATCTAATTTAAAAAATATTTAAACTTATATTTTGAAATTTATAAAACTATGTGGGATTATTTTAACTTATTGCGATGTTTTGATTCTAATCTCTAACTCCGTCCATAGATTAGATAGGAATCTCTCCTTAGATTCCCATTTTAGAATCAAAACCCTAAAAGCAATAAAAGGAGAAAAGACAAACATAAAACTAAACCTGTTTTTAAGTGCGTTGATTCTATGTTGTCATTGCGAGTGTAACGAAGCAATCCACTTTATAAGGATAGATTGCCACACTGCGTTCGCAATGACAAAGATGTTGCTCACCCCAAGATGTTAAAAGATGTATTCAAATTCTTCGTAAAAATTACAAAGATAGAATCTAACACTTAAAATAAAAAGAACATTTCGCTTTAATATAAAATCTTTGTAACAAGATTCTATAAAAGCTCCCCCGCAACTTAGAATCTACGTCATTGCAAGTGTAACGAAGCAATCCATTTTTAAGGATAGATTGCCACACTGCGTTCGCAATGACAAATCAAAAAGATTCTAAAGGCAGAATAAATATTTCTATCTATTCTAAGCCCTGCCACCCCTTAAGGTGAGAATCTAAGATTCTAAGAAAACATAGAATCTAAATCCTAAAAAAGATTAGATTCTAAAAAGGCGAAAAGATTCTATAAATCCTAATCGCCCACCCACCACCCTTTTTTGAGTAGTAGGACGCCCACCACCCTTTTGAGTAGTGGAAAGCCCACCGCTCCATTTAGAGAAGTGGATAAAATATAGAATCTAAAAAAAGATTCTATAAAAGGATGGGAAAACCCTTTATAATCTAAAAAGATTCTAAAAGGTTATAGAATCTAGATTCTAAAAATCTAAGATTCTAAGAAAACATAGAATCTAAAAAAGATTCTATAAAGCGAAAAGATTCTATAAATCCTATCGCCCACCCACCACCCTTTTTTGAGTAGTGGAAAGCCCATTACCCTTTTAAAAGTAATGGATAGAATCTAAAAAGATTCTAATGGCAGGATAAATATTTCTATCTATTCCCACCCGACCACCCTTAAGGTGATACTACATTAGACTACTGAAGTAGTCTAATAATATGTTGTTGCACCGCATTTGCTTGGCTCATCGCAAAGCTACCACTTTGAGCTAGTATGTTTAGCTTGTTAAAGTTAGCAGACTCTTGAGCGAAATCCACTTCTCTAATTTGACTTTCAGCCGCTTTAACATTCACTTGTGTTACAGAGATGTTATTAACGGTTGAAATCATTTGACCTTGCACCGAACCTAAGTCAGCGCGGATTCTATCTAGAATCTTAGTAGCACTCTCAGCTATATCCATAACAACCATCGCACCGCGAAGCGTCATAACACCAGCGCCCAAGTCCGCACCACCACTAGCGACAACCGCATTGAAGTTCGCACCAACAGATGATTTAACATCTTTATTAAACGCACCCATAGTATCCCGCAAATTCACAACGGTTTTAGCCACTTGGTCGTTTGTAAAGCCTAGCTCTTTATACAAGCCCTTAGCATTACTTGCAGACATTACCACGATGTCTCTAGAATCTAGTCGCACAAGGCTCAAGCGTCCATAGTTTTCACTACCTTTACCTTCTAGCTTTTGTCCGCCATTTAAAGATTCTACCGCCATTTTTGGCACTTTACCATTTTGCCCTTTTTCGTTTTTGCCGACAGATATTTTGATACCGCGACCATCGACACTTCGCAAGTTCAAGCGACCTTTTTCATCAGTAAAGGCTTCAACACCTGTTTGGTTTTGCACAGCGTTGAATGCTTGCACCAACCTACCATCGCTATCACCAGCCTTAATATCGTTAATATCACCCAAAGTCAAGCCATTAATAACGACATTAGATAAAGTCCCACTAGCTACCATTTTATCACTTGTAGAGATAACATTTGCTACCGCACGGATACCAGATTTATCAGAGCTTTTGTTGATAACTTCTGCTAAAACCCCGATACCTGTTCCTACCGTAGTAGAAATCTTAACGCTTTGCAATTGCACATCGTTAATACCATCCACATTTTTAAATGTGATTCTAACGGTATTAGACGCAGTTATCAAACCACCTGTTGATACGCGCACTTGACCGATTTTATCACTTGTAGTAGCACCGATTGACGCCTTAATTGATTCGTTTGAATACGCACCAACTTGGAATTCTTTATTAGTAAAAGCACCACTTAATAGTTTTTGACCGTTAAATGATGTAGTGTTACCTATCATATCCAAACCTTGAATAAGTCGCACAATGTCGCTTTGAATAGCGCGTCTTGATTCGCTTGTTTGCCCATCTTGTGCTGCTTGAACCGCTTTCACTTTAATAGTGTCAAGGATTTTTAGCTGCTCATCCATCGCTTTATCCGCGATTTGAATGATACCCATCGCATCGTTAGTGTTAGCAATCGCTTGTCCTAACGCACTCGCTTGACTTCTTAAACTATCCGCGATAATCATACCAGAAGCATCATCTGCTGCCTTATTGATTCTCAAACCTGAACTAAGTTTCTCCAAAGAATCTTTGATATTCCTTTGAGTAACAACCGCATTGACATGTGCGTTTAACGCATTTATGTTAGTATTTGCTTGGAAAGCCATTTTAATCTCCTTAAATTTACCTCTAAGTTTCTTGTCTTGTTGAAAACTAAATCGGCACTTTTGGAAATTGTTGAATAAATTTATATAAAATTTCTTTTATGTTATAGAATCTGCTTTTATATATTAATGTATAGAAATAATTTATTTTTTTGTATTTAATAACTAGATACAAGACTATGTTTTATAAAAAACTTTGCTAAAATATTCTAGTGAATTTAAATATACTTTATTTATTGTGTAACAAAAGGATTAAAATGCAATATTTTGGTGGTGTGTATCGGCATGATATTGGGAATTTTGGCATTATAAATGATATGTTTTCGCTACTTGAGCTGCGGTTTTTGGGTGCAGATTCTATCCTTAAAAGTCGCTTTATAAACGCGCAAAATCTAAAAGAAAACGACATTACAAAAATGGTGATTGAAAATCTGCACAACTATCTAAATGGCGAAACTCCAAAGTATGATGTGCCTTTGAAGCCCTGTGGCGCGGACTTTTTTAAACGCGTGTGGGTGAGCGTGCAAGGCATTCCTTACGGGCAGACGCGAAGTTATAAGGACATCGCAAAGTCCATTAGCTATCCTAAGGCTTCTCGTGCGGTTGGCGTGGCAAATCACAAAAATCCCATTTTGATTTTTATCCCTTGCCATCGCGTAATCGGTAGTAATAATAAGCTAACAGGCTATGCGTGCGGCTTGGAGCTAAAGACAAAACTGCTAGAAATTGAGGGCGTGAAAGTGGATAAAAAAAATTTGAGTGTAGAATCTATAGAATCTAACTTGCCAAAACTCGCCTTTAAAGGAATTAAATGAAACTATATATCGAAACTTTAGGTTGTGCTATGAATGTGCGTGATAGCGAGCATATCATAGCCGAGCTGCAAAAAAAAGAAAACTATACCCTTACTAGCGAGATTAGCGATGCGGATTTAATACTAATCAACACCTGCTCTGTGCGTGAAAAGCCAGAATCTAAGCTTTTTAGCGAGATAGGGCAGTTTGCAAAAAATAAAAAGAAAGGGGCTAAAATAGGCGTTTGTGGCTGCACGGCGAGCGCTCTTGGTGAGCAGATTCTAAAAAAATCTCCGCATGTTGATTTTGTGCTTGGCGCGCGAAATATCTCAAAAATCACTGAGATTATCCACAAGCCAAAGACTGCGTGGGTTGGCATTGACTATGATGATAGCACTTATGTGTTTGCAAATTCGGCAAAAAGTAGCTTTAAGGCATTGCTGAATATTTCCATAGGCTGTGATAAAAAGTGCGCGTATTGCATTGTGCCTTTTACGCGTGGGCGCGAGATTTCGATACCTTTGGAGCTGATTTTAAAGGAAGCTAGACGCCTTGTGGATGGCGGCACAAAGGAGATTTTATTGCTAGGGCAGAATGTGAATAATTATGGTGTGCGGTTTTCTACGCCGCATGAAAAGATTGATTTTACCGGGCTACTTCGCCGTTTGAGTGAAATCGATGGCTTGGAGCGTATCCGCTTTACAAGTCCGCATCCGCTGCATATGAATGACGCTTTTTTGGATGAGTTTGCAAGCAATCCTAAGATTTGCAAAAGCATTCATATACCGCTGCAAAGTGGCTCAAATGCGATTTTAAAGGCGATGAAACGTGGCTACACGCAGGAGTGGTATCTAAATCGCATTGAATATTTGCGTGCGAAAGTGGGCGATGTTGGCATTAGCACGGATATTATTGTGGGTTTTCCAGGGGAAAGTGATGCGGATTTTGAGGAGACGATGAAGGTTTTGGAGTTGGTAAAATTTGAGACGATGTATAGCTTTATTTACTCGCCACGTCCTAATACGTTGTCGTATTCTTGGGGGTCGCGTGGGGCTGTGGAGAAAGAAGTGGCAAAGGAGCGTTTGTCTCGTTTGCAGTCTAGGCATAAAGAGATTTTACGTGAAATTAGCCAAAATGAGCTAGGCAAGATTCACAAAGTGCTAATTGAAAATAATAAATCAAGTGTGGGTGAGACCTTTAGTGAAGGGCGAAGCGATACAAATCGCCTTATTCGCATCCCCGCATTTATCGATATGGGAAGTTTCGTAAATGTGAAAATAGATTCTATAAATGGCTCAAGCCTTTTTGGCAAGGTGGTGTAGAATCTAAAATCTATATCCCACTTCAAGCCAAAATGACCTGCCGACTTCATAGGTTGGGATAGCAGTAGCACTAGCAGAGCTGCTAAAAGCACTAAGATTTAAAATCGAAATATTTTTAGAATCTAAAATGTTAAAAATATCTAGATTCACAAATACATTATTATTTTTAAATACATCAATTTCAAAACCAAAACGCATATCCCATGTAAAGCTACTTGGCACTTTAAAGATTCTAAAAGTAGGCACTTTTGCTCCATTATAGCTATCTTGCAAATCCTCTTCCACTGCTACCATCGCATCATAGCTACTCCTAAATCTAAAAAAGTTGTTTATTAAAATTTTAGTTTTCCAAATATTAAAGCTATGCGTAGTTGTGATTCTAAACGTATAAGGGCGAAAAAAGTTTTCCGCTGGTCTATCAATATATCGTATGAATTGTCCGTTGTAGCTTATGATTTGATTATTCATAGCGTTAGTAAAAATATTTGAATAGCTATTAAAATTTCGCTTTAAATGTGTGAAATCAAAGCCAAAAGTTATAAAATTTGAAATATTAAAAATCTCTAAAGGCTTATCATTATTTATAAAAATGCTAATAATATCGCTATCGCTCCTGCCTTCATTAGCCCACGCATATCTTGTGTTGCCTTGTGCGTCTTGTCCTATATTTTTCGTATTTACTTGGTCTCTGCCAAATCTATGTATATATTTCACATTTAGCTTAAATGCTAGAATCTGCTGTATAAATCCTATCATTAGCTCATCATCATAAGGCACTCTAAGCCCTAAAAAGTTCGTATCCACACCGCCATTTTCAATAACATAGCCTTGTGTATATGGAGTAGATTCTGAAATATTATCATTTGGGTCAAATGTATTTAGATTCATTTTCCAATATTGTACATCTAATTTTGCTTGTCCATCCATAAGACGATAAGCAAAAATATTTCTACCATAATATCGATTATAACCAAAAGTAATTTGTGATGCAAAATCTTTTATAGAATTTTTTGTATTCCACGGGGCTTCATAAGTAATGGCAAGACGTGGGGCAATCGGGGCTTTATTCATATATAATTCATAATCTAGTCTTAAACCAAAACGCACATCTAAAACACCATTAGAATCTCCTAAATTAAACGACATAGAATCTTCTAAAAAAGTGCTAAAAGTAAAATTATGCAAAGAAATTTCCCCTGCTTTTAAATAATTCAAATAGCCAAAGTAATATCCATTGCTTAAGTCATTACCAAAGAAATCAGTTAATGTAGTATCACTAGGAGCGATGTTTGTGCACCAATTATAATCTACGCAAGTTTGCCCTTGTGGCATTGCTATAATTGTCCCATTATTAGAGATTCTAACATCATTATGCCTTTTAAAATACGAATATCCATATCCTAGCTCAAGCCCAGCTAAAAAGCGATTTTGCCAGAATCTAAAAAAGTTTAATGGTTCAAAATCTTGTGTTAATCTAAACTCACTACTTATTTGCTTATTATCTACATTACCATAGCCACCTTCTTCTACACCTAAGGAATTATTACTCCAATTTTTTTCACTACTATAAAGCCACACTTTGTAGTCATTAGCACTCTTTGTCCTAGAATCTTCTAGGTAGCTAAAATTTATTTGTGCGTTTAAATTGCCAAGTGCATTGTTCCATATTGATTTTACACCTAAATTATGTCCGCCGCTATCATAGAAAAAGTCGCTATCTTTAGCGTTTATAATAAAATATTTATTAAATTCAGGTGCGTAAGTGTAACTAGATTCTATACTAAAGCTTTCATTTATATCATAATAGCCTTTTATAAAAACATTATAGTTTTGTCGGCTTTGCGTTTTTTCTACTATATCTAATACATTTGTAGAATCTCCATCATAGCCCCTTAATGGAATAAAACTTTGCGTTGTGGTAAAACTAGCGATAATTCCTGCGTTATCATTAAACTTAGATTCAAAACTTGAGCGAAAAATATGCTTAATAAAGCGAGGCTGATTAGTAGAATAGCTTGAGTTTATAAAATCATTTAAGTTTCCATATACATGGTAATTTGTTAAACTTATATGATTAGCCCTTGCATCGCCCTGACTTATTTGATAGCTAATTTTAGCTCCAAATTTTTTAGTAGCCTTTCTTGTATTTGCCTGTATAAGCCCGCCTGTGAATTTCCCATAACTAGCTGAGATATTGCTATCTTGCACAATTATAGAATCTAGCAAGCTTGTATCAATAGCTAAACCTTGAGAGCGTCCTATGCTTCTACCATACATACTTTTTGATGTTTCCATATTTTGCGTATTAGCTAGACTTGCTGCGGGGTCTAAGTCATTATTCATATTAAAGCCATCTAGTTGAAAATTATTTTGATAAAAAAGTCCCCCACTAATGCTTATATTAGCTGGGCTTATTTCACCTGGGGTATTACTACTTAGTTGATTATTATCATATTGAATATTTGGTAAGATTCTAAGTAGGCTAGTAATATCGCCATTTCCACTAGGATTAGATTCTATCATTTGTCTATTTATCACGCCATTGCTACTTTGGAATTTATTTAAATTATCACCACTAAAAGCTGTAATTGCATTTAACTTATAGATTTTATTTGTATGATTAAAATCTTGTATGCTTTGAGCGGCGTTAGAATCTTTTTCTTCAATAGTGGCTTTAGATTCTATATTTTCTTTAGAATCTAATATATTAAAACTAAAAAATATCGTTATATATATATATATATATATATCTAAAAGCTATCATATCTTATCCTTTAATCTTAAAAATAAAAAGCAGTGAAATAATATCATAAATTTTAAGAATAAATACTAAGTTTATAAATATGAATGATTAGTATACTATAAATAAAATTCATAGAATCTAGATTCTATAAAAGATTATTGTTTTTTTTGATGAGAATCTTAGAATCTAATGCTTCGCTGTTAAATAGCCTTCGGTGGCTAGCAAAGTGGCGAGGCGCGCGAATATAGGTGCGGCGGTCTGTCCGCCGTAGTAGTCTTCATTTGCCTGTGAGCCATAGGCTACTACGCCGATTGTGTAGGTTGTCTTGCCATCGCTTGCATAGCCAAAAAATGAGCCATTATAGATTGTTACTTCGCGTGTGATTTCACGCGCTGTGCCTGTTTTGCCCCCGACTATTAAGCCTTGAACGTCAGCTCTTTTTGCAGTGCCCTCTTTGACTACACGATTAAGTAATTTTTGCATATATTCCGCACTTTGCTTACTTATGATTTGCTTTGGAGATTCTAGGGCTGGATAAAAGATTTTCCCTTCCGGAGATTCTAGAATCTTAGTCACATGCGGATTTACCAAATATCCACCATTATTAAACACCGCATAGCCACGCAAAAGCTGGATAAAAGTCATCCGCAGTCCATAGCCATAACTTGCCGTGCCTTTTTCCACTTCTTTATTTAGCTTATTTACACTAGGCAGCAGTCCATTTGCTTCATTTGCAATGTCAATGCCTGTATTTTCGCCCACGCCAAAGGTTTTAAAAAGCTCTTGCATTTGCGTTCCGCTCAAGTTCTTAGTCAATTTTGTCATACCGATATTACTTGATTTTATTAGAATCTGCTCTGGTTTTGCCGACTTCAAAGGCGTAGAATCTCTTATCGTAAAGGTTCGCAGATTATAGATTCCATTATGCAAATCAATTTCTTCACTATAATTTATCCACTTTTTATTAGCTAGATATGAAAAAATTAGCGGTTTTATCGTGCTGCCTGGCTCAAAGCTACGCTCCACTCCTAGCACTCTCATGCGTGATGTTATATCGCTATCTCGCTGCCCCACATTTGGATTAAAACTATGCGAACTAGCCAACGCCAAAATCTCGCCTGTGTGTGGATTCATAATGCCGGCTATGATTTGCTCTGCGTGGTATTGCTTGCTAGCAGATTCTAGAATCTCTTGCACTTTTGCTTGAAGATTCAAAGGGATACTCAAAGTGATATTAAAGCCATCTTCTTTTGCAATCTCTCGACTATGCTTATCAAAAATGATATTGCCACCCCTATCAGCTCTCCCGGCTATTCGTCCATCATGTTTAGCCGACAAGATTCCATCGCGGTATTTCTCCACGCCACTTTGTGCGACAAATTTTAGCTTATCATCATACAAATTCTCATTAATCTTTTTCTTACTATAATTTGTAAAGCCTAAAATGGGCTGCATAAGGTTATTAAAAGGATACTCACGCTCAATGCTAGATACCGAAATATCTAAGCCCCGCTCCACACGCGTGCTAGCGTTATCTTTCACATTCTCATTATAGGCGAAAATGGGCGTGTAGCACTCTTTGCTTAAGTCAATCTGGCGATTTTTATACTCAACTAAGGCTTGATTTAGAATCTGCAGGGCTTTAGATTCTGTAATTTGCTCTTTTTGCAAATCTTGCAAGGTTTTTAGAATCTGTCTATCAAGCGAAGTCGCCCTGCCCTTATCGCTGGTAATTTCGGCGTGGGCTATCATTTCTTTAAACTCGCTATCTTCCAAGCTATCTTTATTAATGTAGGTAAAAGTGCATTTTTTATACGCGCCAAGACGTGCTAGTTTTGCATTTAGCTGACGAAGATTTATCGCATCAATGCTACTAGCACTCTCACTAATTATTGCGTTTCCACCTTTATTTAATGCGGTTTGTATAGAATCTTTATTGAGATTTGCGTAGATATTTAGGAGATTTATCACCACATCTTTTTTTTCTTCTTGAATGGATGGGACATAGATTCCAACCTTATATAACTTTTTGCTACTTGCAAGGATATAATTATCACCACTTAGAATCTGTCCGCGAAGCCCTAAGTCAATATCCACTTTATTAGACCAAGGATAATCGCGGGAGTATTTATTATAAGGGTCCATATTTGGCGGCTTTGTAATGATTTTAGCATACACAGCAAGGATGAAAATGACAAAACATGTCGCAAATGTTCCTAGCAAAAGGAAAAGTCGCCACGCTCTAAAGTTTTTTTGCTCTTCAAACTCGCGTAAATTCTTTTGCTCTTTGTAATATGCGATTAGCTCTTGCTTTTTTTGCTTTTCTAGCTCTTTTTTTCGTCTTTCAAGTTTGGAGTAGGGCTTTATTGTAAAGTTGCTAAAAAGGATGCTTTCATTTGCATTATCTAGCATTATGGAATCTATGTCTTGGTTTTCTATACTTTGGGTGGTGGATTCTGTCGCGATTTTTTCAGTAGGGTTGTGGGTGGGATTGTTCCCCCCTCCCTTGCGGAGGGGGGTTAGGGGGGTGGGTTTTGTTAGCTTAGATTCTATAGAATCTTTTTTAGAATCTTGTGGAGCAGATTCTATATTTTCTTTAGTAGGGCGATGGGCGGACGATAGGGAATTTATAGAATCTGTGAGATTAGATTCTATGTGTTGGTTAGAATCTTGTGTGGGGTTGTTCCCCCCTCCCTTGCGGAGGGGGGCTAGGGGGGTGGGTTCTATGGATTGTTTAGAATCTAGATTCTGTAAATTTTTAGAATCTTGATTATTAGATTCTATAGAATCTTTTTTTATGTTTTGGTTTTGTTGGTTATCGTGGTTTTCTACCCACCCCCCAACCCCCCTCCGCAAGGGAGGGGGGCTAGAGTGGCTGCCCTCCGCAAGGGAGAGAGAGTGTGTCTCCTTATTTTCCACATTTGAAAAAAGATTAGATTCTATAGAATCTTTAGAATCTAGATTCTGTAATTTATTAGAATCTTGCCCCTTAAGTCGTAATTTCGATAGTATAGAATCTTCAGTAGAATCTTGCATTAACAATCTTTAAATAAAAATAGCTATAAAATAAAAAAGTCGCTTTAAAATCTTACTAAAAAGTAAAACTCTAAAACGACTTACATTTAAAGGTGTAAAAAACAAACGCCTTTGCCAAAGCGATAACAATAGCAAAAGCAACACAGAATCTAAATCTGCGTTCTCAAAATTTCTTTATACGCACTAATAGCCTTATTGCGAACTTCTAGCATAAGCTTCATACTTGTCTCTGCCTTGCCTATTGTAATAGCGGCTTGGTGCAAATCTTTCACCGTGCCATTTGCCATATCAGCTAACGCTCTATCAGAATCTTCTTGCGAAGCATTCAACTCCGCCAAAGACTGCTTTAACAATGATGAAAAATCACCATTTCTAACCTGTGAATCTGCTAGAGAAATATCGCTCGCACTATTAACATTCGACAAACCATTCGCAGTGGCTAAGCCAGGTGCTGATATATGAGTTAGATGTGCCATAACTATTCCTCCTTCTCCTAAAATAAAATTCTATCATTATACTAGAAAAAAGTAAATAAAGCAATAAATTTATGCTTGAAACATAGTAATTGCATTATTTGCCATATTCTTAGCACTTTGAAACGCAGCGACATTTGCCTGATACGCTCTTGTCGCTTCTACTAAATCGGCCATTTCCACAACGGGATTAACATTTGGATACGCCACATAACCTTGCGCATTCGCATCTGGATGCGTTGGGTCATATTTCATTAGCGGCTTATTATCATCACGCACGATTTTATCGATATACACGCCCATTATCGGTGGGACAGGCTTTTTACCATATTGTCCCTCGCCTAGTGGGTCGGTGTATTCGGTTAGGTTATTATTTTTTGCTAACTTTTTATTTAGCTCCTTATTAAAATCAAATGCGCGAAACACGACCTCTTGTCTCCTGTAAGGTCCGCCCTCATCGGTGCGAGTGGTATTTGCGTTTGCGATGTTTGCCGAGACGACATTCACACGCACTCTTTGGGCTGACAATCCATATCCGCTAATATCAAATGTGCTAAGAAACATTTTAAATCCTTTTTTATTGCTTTCTTTGCTTTTAATTTGGCTTTCAAATTGCTTATTTCTTGCAAAAAGTATTCCAAAAATAAGCTTTTTTATATTTATGGAATCTATTTTTTACCAGCATTTTTAATTTTGTTTAATTTCTCTAAGGTATATTCAGGATTGCCCTGATATTTTGGATGTAAAGGCATATTTGATAGATAATCATATAGCTTATTTGCCCTAGCCCAAACCTGAAAATCCTTATCATCTTTCCTATCATCTGCTAACTCAAAAATACATTCATCATATCTATTTTGGAAAGTTTTATCTATCCAGCCACCAACATCGCCGACTATATAGTAGTAACAATTTGAGCCTTTTGGCACAAAATGCCCATATAGTTTTTGCAATCTTTTATCCGCTACATTCATTGTTAAGTCAAGGAAATAAAGCATTTTCATAATCCAATCTTTTTGCTTTTGCGGCGTATCACTTGGCAACTCATATACCGCACCAACTAAGCTAAAAGATGAATCGCCCAAAAATGCACCCCTACTTACTTCCACAGGCATAACCTTATACTTCGAGCCTTCTAGCTCTTTATACAGCTTTTCAAAATGCTCATCTTTTGCCTTTTCTTGCGCCTTTTTCTCATTTTCTACATCTGCTAGGGATTTGCCCTTTTGGCTAGATTCAGTGGTTTTAGAATCTGTCTTGTTAGATTCTGTACTTGATTGTTTTGTGTTATCTGCTACTTTACTTTCCACGCCCTCGTTATCCAATCTTGGATTAGAAAATATTTTGCTAATATCAGGGCATCCACTAAATACAAATGCAACACTACACACCGCTATAATTTTTTTTATCATAATTTCTCCTTTGGAATTCATATCGCTAAATAATAATTATTTGCAATTTAAAAATCGTAAGTTTAGCTTTTGTTTTTTTGTTTGTCAATAGTTTATGTAAATAAACATCCCCACTTTATATAACTTTTAACACAAAAGCTAAAAATAAACAAAAATATAAGGTAAAATTACACAAGTTTTTAGCAGAGAGCATAAATATGAACAAACAAGAAAAATACAAGACTAAGATTAGCTCTAATGAGATTGAGTTGGTCGATTTCCGCATTAATGAAGAGGTCAATGGAGTGCTTTATGAGGGCATTTATGGAATCAATGTCGCTAAGGTGCAAGAGATTATCCAAATGCCTGAGACATTTGATTTGCCTGCTAGTCCTGATTATGTCGTGGGCGTGTTTGATTTGCGTGGCGTGATTATTCCGCTTATTGACTTGGCTGTGTGGCTTAAGATTAAGGACAGGGAGGCTAAGATTCCATTAGATAAGAAACGCGTGATTATTGCGGAGTTTAATAATCTTAAAATAGGCTTCCTAGTGCATGAGGCAAAGCTAATCCGCCGCATAGGCTGGGATAAAGTCCAAGCAGCGCAATTTAGCTCTAACTCGCACAATTTAGAGCGTGGGAAAATCACAGGGACTACGCAGATTGAGGATGGTAAAACATTGCTGATTCTAGATTTAGAGGGCATTACTGATGATTTAGACTTTTATAGTGATAAGAAAGAGAAAAAAGAGCTTAGCAATGTTGAAAAGACATTTAGCGGTAATGTTTTGATTGTTGATGATAGCACGATAGCACGTTCACTTTTAAAGAAATCTTTAAGAAAAATGGGCTTTACGGTTATTGAAGCTCATGATGGCGAAATGGCGTTAAACACGTTAAATGAGCTATATAAAGAGCATCCTGATATGGTAAATTACCTGCGATTTATTGTTAGTGATATTGAAATGCCTAAAATGGATGGCTTTCACTTTGCTAAAGTCGTTAAAAATGATGAAAGATTCCAAGCTATACCGCTTATTTTTAACTCATCTATTTGTGATAAGTTTAGCGAGCAAAAGGGCAAGGACATCGGTGCTGACGCATATTTGGTAAAATTTGATGCGCAAACTTTTTATAATGAAATATCAAAAATCCTTGAGTAAATACTTTGATAGCTATAAATTTAAGTTTTTTGTGTTATAATTTGTGATTTTAAACAAGGCAATGAATTGAGGTGTTAAATGAATGACGATATGCAAGAGATAATGGAGGACTTTCTAATCGAAGCCTTTGAAATGGTCGAGCAGCTTGACCAAGACTTAGTTGAGTTAGAGACAAATCCTGATGATTTAGACTTACTTAATAGAATCTTTAGGGTGGCACACACGATTAAGGGTTCTAGCTCGTTTTTGAATTTTGATGTTTTAACGCATTTAACGCACAATATGGAGGACGTCCTTAATAAAGCGCGACGTGGTGAGCTAAAAATCACGCCTGATATTATGGATGTAATCTTAGAATCTGTTGATTTAATGAAAGCCCTTTTGAATGTAATCCGCGATAATGGCACGGACGCAAATAGCGGCATTGATGTAGAAGACTGCGTTAAAAAACTGCAAGTAATTTCTACCGGAAAAGCCGGTGGAGACGCTGCAAGTGAAACGCCAACTCCGGGAGCTGATGCAGACGCCCCAGCTGCCGCCGCACCTACGCCAGAACCAGCCCCAGCCGCCCCAGCTACTCCAGCCCCTGAAGCCCCAGCCGCCGCTGCCGCTCCGGCTACTGAATCTAAACCTGCTGAACCGGCTCAAGCAACAACGCCAAGTGGCGACCCAGACTACTCAAATATGAGCCCAGAGCAAGTGGAAGCTGAAATCGCGCGTCTTCTAGCACAACGACAAGAAGAAGATAAAAAACGTAGAGCTGAAAAGAAAAAAGAGGAAGCAGAAGCCGCCGCACACGCAGCCGCCGCTCCAGCAGCACCTACACCAGCCCCTGAAGCCCCAGCAGCTGCCGCCGCTGCAAAACCAGCCGCTGCAGCCAAACCAGCAGCCGCCGCACCAAAAGCCGCACCAAAACCAGCAGGCGAGGGCGGAGCGCAAAAAGCGCCATCAGTTGCAGTTGAGCCAACCGTTCGCGTGGATGTAAAACGACTTGACCACTTAATGAATCTTATCGGCGAGCTTGTGCTTGGTAAAAATAGGCTTATTAGAATCTATGGCGATGTTGAGGAACGTTATGATGGTGAGAAGTTCTTAGAAGAGCTAAATCAGGTTGTTAGTAGCGTTAGCACGGTTACGACTGATTTGCAACTTGCCGTTATGAAAACGCGTATGTTACCTGTGGGTAAAGTCTTTTCAAAATTTCCGCGAATGGTGCGTGACTTAAGCCGTGAGCTAGGGAAAAATATCGAGCTAATTATAAGTGGGGAGGAAACTGAGCTTGATAAATCAATCGTTGAAGAAATCGGCGACCCGCTTATCCATATTATTAGAAACTCTTGCGACCATGGGATTGAAACGCCTGATGTGCGAAAGGCTGAGGGCAAAAGTGAGCAAGGGCATGTCGAATTGAAAGCTTACAACGAAGGAAACCACATCGTTATTGAGATTAAAGATGATGGTAAAGGCTTAGACCCTGACTTCTTAAAGAAAAAGGCTATTGAAAAGGGCTTAATTAGCGAGCGAGACGCGGAGCAAATGAGTGAAAAAGAAGCCTTTGGAATCATATTTAAACCGGGCTTTTCAACTGCAGCACACATTACAAATGTTAGCGGTCGTGGCGTGGGAATGGACGTTGTTAAAACAAATGTTGAGAAGCTAAATGGTATCATTGAAATAGATTCTGAAAAAGGCGTAGGGACAACGCAAAAGCTTAAGATTCCATTAACTTTGGCGATTATGCAAGCCTTGCTTGTGGGTGTGCAAGAAGAGTATTATGCGATACCTTTAAGCTCAGTTGTAGAAACCGTGCGTGTAAGTCAAGAAGAGATTTACACTGTGGATGGCAAAAGCGTGTTGCGTTTGCGTAACGAAGTCTTAAGCCTTGTGCGATTAGCGGATATTTTCAAAGTAGATTCTGTATTAGAATCTTTAAGCGAAGTCTATGTCGTAGTTATCGGCTTGGCAGAGCAAAAAATCGGCGTAATTGTAGATTATCTAATAGGACAAGAAGAAGTCGTTATCAAATCACTAGGCTACTATCTAAAAGGCACAGAGGGCATCGCAGGGGCAACCGTGCGAGGCGATGGTAAAATCACTTTGATTGCCGATGTAGCCGCAATGATGGATATGGCAAAAGAAGTGAAAGTGAGTGTGAATAATCTAATAAGCCAAAACACCGCTGCAAAGGCAAAACATAGCCCAAGTGACTATGTAGTCCTAGCAATTGATGATAGCACGACTGATAGGGCGATTATGAAAAAGTGCCTAAAACCGCTAGGTGTAACCGTGCTTGAAGCAAGTAATGGCTTAGAGGGCTTAGATATTGTAAAAAGTGGCGACCACGACTTAGACGCGGTGCTTGTGGATATTGAAATGCCTAGAATGGATGGCTACACATTTGCTAGTGAAGTGCGAAAGTATAACCGCTTTAAAAATCTGCCTTTGATAGCAGTAACAAGCAGGACTAGCAAAACAGATAGAATGCGCGGCGTAGAATCTGGCATGACAGAATACATCACAAAGCCCTACACGCCAGAGTATCTACTAAATGTCGTCAAGCGAAATATTAATATGCAAGGAGGAGAATAATGGATAATAGCACTTTAAAAGATGTATTTGCAAAGCAGCAAAAGCAGGCAAATGGCGGCAGTGAGCTACATAGCGATAGTGAAAATATCGTGCAGCTTATTGGCTTTGTCGTTGGGACTGAAGAGTTTGCTGTGCCGATTTTAAATGTTAAAGAGATTATTAAGCCTATTGATTACACGCGTGTGCCTGGCACGCCAAATTATGTAATGGGCGTGTTTAACTTGCGTGGAAATGTTTATCCGCTTATAAACTTGCGAATGAAATTTAACATACCGCCGACAAAGCAGGATAAGGACACGCGATACTTAGTTGTCAATCATAATGATGAAATCGCAGGATTTGTGATTGATAAACTAACCGAAGCAATTCGCATTGATGAAAGCCTAGTAGACCCCATCCCAGATACATTTAATGAGCAAGATAACCTATTACACGGCATTGCAAAACAAGGCGACCGCCTAACCACAATTTTACGCGTAGATAATCTCCTAAAACGCACGTTTTAGAATCTATGTTTCAAGCTGCACTCTTAAAGCTGTCATATTTAAGGCAAAAACTTGACTCTTATAGAATCTACAACTATAAAGACTTTAGATTCTATAATGATAAAACCTTAGAATCTTTTGAAAACTATCAAGCAAAACTACACGCTTTTAGAGAAAATCCGCAAAATATACTACATTTTAATACAACTACAAATACTTTTTCTTGCAAAGATTCTATAGAATCTAATAGCATAAAACCGCTAATATTTGAGCCAAATAAAATAACGCAAGATACAAAATCTACCACACTTTTTAAAGATTATGAAGCAAAAGTGCAAGGCGAAATTGATAATATGCCAAAAGATTCTAAGAAATTTATAGAATCTAAGGAGATTTTAAAACTAGATTCTATAAGTATAAACCCTAACGTCACAACGAATTTACAAAAGCTTTTTTCGTGCAAAATTTTTAGCAAGGATATTTGCGTTATCTCGCCAGATTTTTTATTTTCTAATATTTCTAAGATTGCAAAAAATGAGACAAAAATCCCACGTTTTAGAGAATCTTCTTGCCTTTTAAACGCCCAAATCCCCGCAGATTCACAAACAACATTTTACTTGCAAAATATGGACAAAGAAACTCTAACTTTCCAGCTTTTTAGTATCCAAAATGAGATTTTAAACACACTTAGCACGAAAACAAAAAAGCCTTTAATTTTCCTAAATCCACTTGAGATTTTTTCCACACTTTATAGTTTTTATCCCAGCCTTAGCCATTATACGCTTATTTTGCAAGGGCAAAGTCGCCACGCACTTTGTCATTATTACAAGGGCTTTTTGTGCTTTGCTATTGTGTGTGAAAAGGCTCAGGTTTTGCAGGATTTTTACAAGGATATTGAGAATCTAGGCGAGATTTTCTACTGCGATTATAGCGGGGAGAGAGTTTTTGTCGATGATTTTAAAAATATAGAATCTTGTTTTGAGCTGCCACTAAATGATTGTCTTAAGATTCTAGCCTTTAAGTATTTGCGTGAAAAGGGCTTAGATTCTATCTTTATGGCAAGTGGCTTTCTACGTTTAAGGGCATTTTTAAAGCTAACGATTTGTAGTTCCATCGTGTTAATTTTGTGCCTTTTTTTGAATCTAAGCTATGAGCATTACACACACCACGACAACAAAAGCACGCAAACAAACCTTTACAACCAAGACTTGCAAGAAAAAGCACAACGCAAAAAAGCCTACACCCCAATGTATAATAGAATCTACACACACCTAAAAGACAAAAAAAGCCTAAATTTTAGATTTAATGATAAAAAGGAAGCAAAATAATAGCTAATGAGATTTTTGATGTTATTTATTAGTTTCTACCAACTAAGTATCACAAGATACCACGGGATTTTGGAGGGCTTTGGATTTGTGGCTTTTTCCAAATCTGTGTCGATTCTATCCATATACATCTGCTCGGCGTCTTTATATTTATTCTTGCGATAGACATTTGCAATGGACTTATTTAGCTCATTTTGCCCTAGCACGAAGCGCACTTCCATATCACGCACAAGCGGCAGATAGCGCGAATTAGGGTATTTCTCAATAAAATCTTGTATCAAAATGATAGAATCTGTCATAAACTGCTGGTCTTTGCTAGAGTTTTTAAAGGCAAAAAGGTGCGATTTTAGCCGCAAAAAGCTTATATAATCGATGTTTGAAGCATTCCCATATCGCTTCAAATACTCCTTAAAATAAAAATCCGCCAAAATATACTCTTCATTACTCAAATGCGCCTGCCCTAACGCAAGCATCGCCTCAGGCAAAAGCGGCGAGTTTATATGCTCGCTTTGCAGGGATGAAAAAAAGCTATCCGCCGTCTCTAAATTCCCAAGCCGAATGTTTTTAAAGATTCCATCATACCAAAAAGTCGCAGGCTGGTTATACACCACTTCCTTACTTTTCTTACTACACGCGACAAACGCCGCACACACGCATAAACTTAGTAAAATATATCGCAAAATTTTCTCCGTTTTTAGATTCTATCAAAGGATATTTAGTTTTAAACATCCAAGATTCTAAAAAGATTCTAACATTTTATTTTTAATTCTATCGCCACTGCAATTATATAGAATCTAGATTCTAAAATATTTGGTTAAGAAGAGAAAAAATACATCTTAAGAAATAGGCAAGTGCGAAACCTGCCTACCCTAATTATCCCTTGTGATTAAACAGAATGTAGAAATTAATACATAAAGTTAATCAAAAGTAAGCAAATTAATGCTACAATAACGATGTATTTAGTCATTGACTTAGTCTCCTTTCCGCGAGACTATTCCTCTGTGAAGCTTACGACCTTCACAGAAGGTTATTTGCCTCACAAACAAAATTATAACTTCACATTTTGAATTTTGACTTAATGATAGACTTATGATTATAGAATCTAATTTCTTTAACTTCATTTTTGCCATGTTAGTTTTTAAGATTGAAGGAATGTTTTTATAGAATCTTAGATTCTAAA
The DNA here is from genome assembly GCF_000762875.2 of Helicobacter saguini. Lineage (GTDB taxonomy): Bacteria > Campylobacterota > Campylobacteria > Campylobacterales > Helicobacteraceae > Helicobacter_A > Helicobacter_A saguini. The sequence continues at coordinate 180,781 of NZ_JRMP02000001.1, read as the reverse complement.
AAATCATAGAATCTGTTTGCAATATTCTAACTTTTATATATAGATTCTAACCTTAAAGAATCTATTTTGTGGAATCTAGCTCTTTTAGCATTGCTTCATAGACTTCTTTTAGGGTGTAATCAAAGGTTGCTTTTTCTATATGCTCTACATAAAAACCATAATTATCTTTTATGCTAACTTTTTCCTCACCAACACAGCCCATTTTAAAGGCTGTTGTTCGCATTTTTTGATACCTATCTTTTAGAATCTTTTTAATTTCATCATTTTTAGAATCTAGTTTCTGCACGATTTCTTTTGCGATTTTAAATTCATCAAATAATTCATCTTGTTTTAGATTATCTAAATCTAATTGAGTTTGAGTGCGACTATTTTCCCAACCACTTGTGGATAATTTCACTTCATTTTCACCATTTAAAATAGGCTCTAAATGTTTATAGCAAATAAAGTTTTTATCTTTATTGCGAAAGTCAAACAATGCCTTTTTATCACTAATCTCCACCTGCGTAGCCATAGCAAAACTTCCAAATATCACAACACAGCTTAGAATCTTACTTACAAATTTCCTCATTTTTTTCTCCTTAAAATTAGTATTTTTAGAATCTATTTTAGAATCTTTGCTTTATAATTTTTATCTATAACAAATTTTATTTTTTCACCCTTATCAGTCTTTGCTATGTTGCCATTATCATCGTATTCCTCCACATTCGCACTAGTCACTTCGCACGTGATAGTATCACTAGCCACTGAAATTTGCTTAAAATCTTTAAACACCACATCAGTATCGCCAAATTTCCCCTGTATAAAATGCAGGGTATTTCCTATGATTTTCACATCGCTATACGCACCATAACTCGCCGCATTTTCCGCCATTAACGCCTTTTTTGCCTCGTTGTCAAACTCCTCGCTATCATAAGCGGCAAAAAATTCAATCAACGCCTTTTTACTATCACATTTCAACTCATTCGCATTAAGGCTTACAAGCCCTAACACACACAATAAAATTAGCTTTTTCATCGTCACGCTCCTACTTTTGCTCTTTTAGAATCTTTATTGCATCTTCTAGCACATCTTTATTCACACTGCTAGTCTTACGCAACGTCTCTAAAAACTTTATACTCAAATGAATGGGTATCATAAACCACACATCTTGCTTCTTACTATTGAATGGAAATGAGATTGTGTCGCCCGAATTTGTGTATTTATAATTTTTCCAACGCAGCCCAACGCTATATTTATTACGATTTCTCGTATTTTTCCCAAAGCCTACCAAAAAATCGCTACCCTCATAAAGCAAAATCACCTCATCAAAAGGAAAGACCGCTTCTTTCTTAGAAAATAGCGAAAAAATATTACTCAAAAATCCCGTCATATTAATCCTTTTTATCAAAATATTAGAATCTAGATTCTAAAAATCCCTAATTTTGCTCTTTTAATAGCTTTATAGCATTATCCAAAGCGTCCTTTTTGCTATATTTATTCCCCTTTAGCGTCTCTAAAAACGCCGCACTCAAATGAATAGGTATCATAAACCACACGCCTTTTTTACTGCTATCATAAGGGAAGCCTGTGTTATCACTGCCATCGTATTTGTAGCTTTTCCACCGCAGCCCAACGCTATATTTATTGCGATTGCGCGTATTTTTCCCAAAGCCTACCAAAAACTCACTGCCCTCATACACCAACGTAACCTTGTCAAATGGAAATACTGCATCCATATTCAACTCCTTAAATTTAAATATGCAAGCATTATACAGGAAACAAAAAAAAAAAAAAACAGGCAGAATTAGTCATTTTTATAAAAAATTTGCAAATTTTAGAATCTAGCGTTACTTTTCTACTCACATTTTAGCTTTGATTCTTATTGTATGGAGATAAATGATAGAGTTTTTAGAATCTAGATTCTATATACGTTTTTAAAAAAGGATGGTGGGCTGACGATTAGGTTAAAAATATTTTTAAAACAGAATCTAGATTCTATAAACCACAAAAATTTCACCAAAATTAAGTATTTTAAGCTAGAATCTTAATTTTTGGAACGATTTATGTAAGTAATATAGAATCTAATAGAATCTAAAACGAGGAAGCAAGATGACATATAGTTTTACAAAGCCTGTTAGTAAGCACGTCCTAAAGCCTGCGACTAAGATTTGGGCGTTTTATTTTGTCTTGGCGTTTGCTATTTTGTTTTATTTTCGCATACATTTGATTGAGCAAACCGATGAGAGCAAGGCGTTGCAAGATTCTATGAAAGCCCAGCAGGATAAAATCGTCAAAAGCACGAATGATGTGGTAGAGGAGAGCAAGCGGCTGTATTACGAGCTAGGCGTGACGACTAAGGTTAAAGAGCGCGATTTAAAGCTGCGGCTGCAGATTGAAAATATACTAGCGATGATACCTGATAATGTCGTGGTAGAGGAGATTCGCTTTACAAATAATAGCCTTTATATGAAAGGGCAAACTATAAGCCAAGAGCTATTTGAGACATCGATGCAAGGGCAGTTACGCGCAATTTATTCAAGTAGCAATGCAAGCTTTTACCAACTCCCAAGCGGCTGGTATAACTTTGAATCTATAAGCAAAACCACCGATGGCTTAGAAGATAGGGTTGATACTATAAATTAGGGATAAAGGAAAAATATGGCACTTTTAAAGAACGTCGAGCCAGACATCATTTTTCGGCATTTTATCTTGAGCGTGATTTTCATCGGTAGCGTGGCGTATTACATCAACGACTACATTTTGCCGATTGTGGATAGCTACAAGGAGCAGCAGCGATTTACGCGCACAACGCAGACCGTGCTAGAGCAGACAAAGGCGATAAATGCGGATGCAAAGCAGAAAATTTCGTCATTTTCTAGTGCGAATTTTAAGCAGCTAGAGGTTTTTAGCGGCAAGATTAACGAGGCTGTGATACAAAAAAATCTGCCAAAAGGGCTAATCGGCGTGAAAATTAAGAAATTGAACGAAGAATTTATCCCAGAAGAGCAGCTAAAACAAACGCACTACACGATTAATGGCGAGGTTGGACCAAATGGGCTAAATACGATACTTAGCATTGTACCGACTTTGCAGGAGAAAAATATTAGCGCGACTTTTGAGCTGCCATTTACTTTGAAAAAAACGCAAAAGGGCAACCTTGCCTTTTCTATGGGCATCGCAATCACGCAAAGCACGTATAAGAGAATGTGATTTTGTTATATTTGTCGTTGTTTTAAATTATGGTTATGTTAAAGCAATATTCAGGCGGGTGATAAGGAAGTAGGTTACAGCGCCGAAGATGGCGGAGAGTGGGACTGTTATAATCCAGCTAGCCACAATGCGATTTATGGCACTTCGGCGCACTAGCTCTTGTTTGTAGGCTTTTTTAAGCGATTTTATATCTTTCTTTTTTAAAGCCGGCAATTCGCTATCCACGCCAGAATCTTTTAAAACAGCTTTAGAATCTTTTAAAACGCCACTTTTAGAATCTTTCCCTAGAATCTTAGATTCTATCTTAGTAGCGACTTTAGAATCTTTAGAATCTTTTTTCGCCTTTTTCGCGCTAGAATCTTTAGAATCCTTAGACTTCGCGACAGAATCCTTAGAATCCTTAGAATCTTTTTTTGGCGCAATCCTAACCAAACTCTGCAACATCTCCTGCTTCCTTTTAATACTAGCGCGATGAAACTTATCTAAAAAGCGTTTTACCACTTCCTCATCACGCCCTTTATGCGCTTCAATAATTCGCTGCTGCATATCAAAATATCGCTTTTTAAGATACTCACGCAAAAAGCCCACGCCAAAAATCGCACCGATAGCAATGTGCGTGCTGCTTACAGGCAGTCCCATTTGCGAAGCAATAAGCACCGTGATAGCCGCTGATAACGCCACGCAAAAGGCGCGCATCTTGTCTAAATCAGTGATTTCACTCCCCACCGTGCGAATTAAACGCGGTCCATATAACGCCAAACCTAGCGAGATTCCAAGTCCGCCAACTAGCAAAATCCAAAAAGGCACAATGGTTTTCCCATCAGCTGTGTGCAAGTCAATCTCACTTATTACGTCATAAATCCCAGCCAAAGGACCTATGGCATTAGCCACATCATTTGCGCCGTGAGCGAAGCTAAGTAGGGCAGCCGAGCAAATCAGCGGAATGGTAAAAAGCTCATTTATGTCCTCTTTTGTATTTTGTAATTTATCCGCCTTTTTTTGTATCAGCGGACGAGAAATAAAAAAAACAACTATGGCTATGATTAGCCCCGCGATGATTGCATTTGTCAAACTAATATTTATTACACCCGTTTTTTGCACGATATAAATGCTAAAGCACCATGTCATAATGAAAATCAAAATAGGCACGACACGTTTTGCCGCTTGAACCTTGTCGCTTTGATATGTAATGCTTTTTTTGATAATCCAAAGGAAACTCACCGCGATTACACCGCCTAGACAGGGCGAGACTACCCAGCTAAGTGCTATTTCGCCCATTACGCCCCAGTTTGCAACGCCTAAGCCACCAGCCATTACCCCAGCGCCCAAGACACCGCCTACAAGCGAGTGCGTAGTGCTTACAGGCGCACCTAGCATAGTAGCGACATGTAGCCAAATCGCTCCAGATGTTAAAGCTGCAATCATTACATATATAAAAGTGGTAGAATCTTTTAGCGAGTCAGCTGAAATAATGCCTGATTTTATCGTATCAACGACATCTTTACCAGCGATAATTGCGCCACTTGCTTCGGCAATGCTAGCAATAATTATCGCACCAACTAGTGTGATAGCTTGAGAGCCAACTGCTGGTCCTACATTATTTGCGACATCGTTTGCACCGATATTTAGAGCCATATACGCACCCACAACCGTGGCAAATATAAGGATAGCAGGCGAACTAACAGGATAGCCAAAAATGATAGCAATCACAGATACCGCGATGAAAAACAACAGCACAATGCCGACTTTTATGACATCTTTTTGCCCAAAACGCACCGCATTTTCAAGCTTTTCTATCTTTTTTATGTCATCCATTGACTATCCTTTGTAATTTTAATGTGTAATAAATTACATTATATCTAATTGCGTAGGCTTTAAATTAGATTTATTTCACGTTTTGTCATTTTTATGTAATAAATGTTGGTAATGTTGTAATTTTGGAATGTTACAAGTAAAATAAGAGATATTATAGAATCTATTTTGAGAATCTAAATAAGACTATAAATCTTAAATATCTTTTTAAAAATATTGAATATTGAAAATTTTTTAGTTAAAATTTCGGTTTTAAAATTAAGGAGAATGAAAAAGGAAGGGAAATGAGTGAAAATAAGGGGTTTGGGATAGAATCTAACAATGTGCTAAGTTTGGGGATTGACATAGGTAGCACCACGGCGAAAGTGGCGTTAATGGATGGGGATAGCATTATCTTTCGGCATTATGAAAGGCATTACTCAAAAGTTCGCCAAAAAAGCGTTGAGATTGTAAAAAAGCTAAAAGACATCATCGGCGAAAAAAAATTAAAGGTAAGCATTTCTGGCTCGGCTGGATTTGGAATCTGCAAGGCAAGTGGCATTGACTTTGTGCAAGAAGTTTTCGCTACGGCTGAAGCGGTAAAGTTTTTAGAGCCAACTACTGATGTAGTAATCGAGCTAGGGGGAGAAGATGCTAAGATTCTATTCCTTAGCGGTGGGACTGAGGAGAGAATGAATGGGTCTTGTGCGGGCGGCACGGGCGCGTTTATCGACCAAATGGTTACACTTCTTGCAATATCCGCCGATGAATTTGACAAGATTTCTTTAGAATCTAAAAAGATTTATCCTGTGGCGTCTCGTTGCGGCGTCTTTGCTAAAACTGACGTGCAACCCCTACTAAATCAAGGCGTAAATAAAGAAGACATTACCGCTAGCATTTTCCAAGCGGTGTGCGACCAAACTATTAGCGGGTTAGCGCAAGGGCGAAAGATTAAGGGCAAGGTAATGTTTTTAGGCGGTCCTTTATTTTTCTATAAAGGATTGCAAAAAAGATTCAAAGATAGCTTGAAACTAGATGACGACCACGCCCTTTTCCCTGAATATGCGCAATATAGCGTGGCTATCGGCGTTTCACTTTGTGCGCGTGAAAACACACAGATTTTTACCTGTGATAGCTTGATAGAAAAGTTAGAATCTAGTGCGAATGCTCCTACTACAAATAAGTATTTAGAGCCTTTGTTTGCGGATAAGAGCGAATATGAGAGCTTTTTAAAACGTCATCACGATGCTAGTGTAAGTGAGATTAGCATTGAAAAGGCGTTCGAGCAAAATGGCTTTAAAAAGATTCCGTGTTTTATCGGCATTGACTGCGGTAGCACGACTACAAAACTTGTGATAATTGATAGCTATAATAGAATCTTATATCAGTTTTATAACTCAAATATGGGAAATCCAGCGAGTGTAATTTACTCTCAACTTAGCCATATTTATGAGAATTTTGGTGATAAGATTCTAATAAAGGGAAGTGCTGTTACAGGCTATGGTGAGGAGCTTATAAAGGCTGGGTTTAACCTTGATAGTGGCTTGGTTGAGACGATGGCGCATTTAAAGGCAGCGCAACATTTTAATCCGCAAGTAGATTTTATAATTGACATCGGCGGACAGGATATGAAGTGCTTTTATATCAAAAATAAGACCATAGATTCTATAATGCTAAATGAGGCGTGTTCTAGTGGTTGTGGTAGTTTCATCGAAACATTTGCGCGTTCTATGGGCTATGATGTAGCAAGTTTCAGCAAACTAGGATTAGAATCTAAAAGCCCGGTTGAACTAGGAAGTCGCTGCACGGTTTTTATGAATAGCTCGGTAAAAGAAGCGCAAAAAGAGGGTGCAAATATACAAGATATAAGTGCTGGGCTATCAATGAGTGTAGTAAAAAATGCGATATACAAAGTCATTCGCGCAAAAGATGCCGATGATTTAGGTAAGCAAATCGTAGTGCAAGGTGGCACGTTTTTAAATGATGCGGTGTTGCGTAGTTTTGAAAAAGAAATCGGGCGAAATGTCATTCGCCCTAAAATTAGCGGCATTATGGGTGCGTTTGGCGCGGCTTTATACGCACAAAGTTTGAATCTTGAAAAATCTAACATACTAGATTCAGAGTCGCTTAAAGAATTTAGCCACACTGCCACGGCTACCACTTGTAAAATTTGTGGGAATAATTGCAATCTTACAATTAATCGCTTTGGTAACACCGCTGGGAGCAAAAAATTTATATCTGGTAATCGCTGCGATAAACCGCTAGGCTTTAAAAAGAGTGTAGATTTACCAAATATGTTTGAGTTTAAGTTGAATAAATTGCGTGATTTATTTGCGTATAAAGACTTTGATAAGGATAAATCGGTTGTAAAGTTTGGCAGTCGCGGTAAAATCGGCATTCCGCTAGGGCTTAATATGTATGAAACTTGCCCTTTTGGCACACGCTTTTAAGTGAGCTAGGTTACGAAGTGGTCGTTAGCGATATGACTACGCGTAAGACTTTTTCTAAAGGGCAGTATAGCATTCCTAGCGACACCGTTTGCTATCCAGCGAAATTGCAGCACGGACATATTGAGAATCTGCTTGATAAAGGCGTAGATAAGATTTTCTATCCGTGTATGAGCTATAATTTTGAATCTGATTCTAAACATAAGGACACTAGCACAAATAATTATAACTGCCCTGTGGTAGCGTATTATCCAGAGTTATTAAATGCAAATGTGGATAGGTTGCGTGAAGTGCGTTTCCTTTATCCTTACTTTGGGCTACATAAAAAAGATGAGTTTTTTAAGAAATCGCTAGATTTTTTTAAAAAAGAGCTAGGGGCGTCTAAGCGTGAGTTTAAAAAGGCGTTAGAAAAGGCTTATGCTTTTAGAGAATCTTGGCTAGATTCTATCGCAGCTGAAGGAGAGCGGATTTTAGATTATATTAAAACGCATAATTTAAAGGCAATAGTGCTAAGTGGTCGCCCATATCACATTGATCCTGAGATAAATCATGGCATTGATAAGCTTATTACATCTTTAGGGCTAGTCGTGTTAAGCGAAGATAGCGTGTCGCATTTGGCAGTGGCGAAAAATTTGCAGATTCTAAATCAGTGGAGCTATCATTCGCGTTTGTATAATGCAGCGCAATTTGTTTTGGAACACGATAATATCGAGCTAGTGCAGCTTGTAAGCTTTGGATGTGGTATAGATTCTATCACAACTGATGAAGTGCGTGAAATCTTAGAATCTAGGGGTAGATTCTATACGCAGCTAAAAATTGATGAGATTAGCAATCTTGGTGCGGTTAAAATTCGCATTCGCTCTCTTTTAGGTGCGATGGAGGAGAAACTAGCCGCCAAAGGCTATATTAGTAATGCTTTAAAGCCTTTAGATTCTAAAGAAACTATGGGCTTTCAATCAAATAATACCGCCACCGCGCAAAAAAGCAAAAGCGTTTTATTCCATAATAAAGCCCTAAATGAAATGCGCCGCCTATTCGCCTTCACAAACTCGGTATGAAATAGACGTTTGATTTATGAGAATAAAAAATGGCGAATATTTTTAATCTTAAGTTTATTATTTCAATATTACTAATTTTTATAATAATTTATTATTATTTTTATAATGATGATTCTAATATTGTTGACGATAAAAATGACTTGGCGTTTTTAAAAGAAAGTAAGAATATAGAACAAAAAGACTTTGTTGCACTTTTAGAATCTATTATGCCAAAAAGGGAACACAAAATAGAATCTGTATCTAAAAATATAGAATCTAAAACATCTAATTCTAAAAAAAACATACAAGAAGATATTAAACAAGAAGAAAAACCTTTGAAGCTTTTGGCAATCTTAAACAATTCAGCGTATATAACTAATGGTTGGTACGAGGTAAATGACACTATTTTACACAATAATACAAAATATAAAGTAGCAAAAATAGAGGGTTTTGAAACCGTGCTAATAGATTCTAAAAATCCTAGAAATCGTATAGTATTAGAAATGTTTGTATTAAGCGATGACATATTTTTTAAAAAAATAAAGTAGCGTTGTATTTACTTTTCTATTGCATTTATATAGAAATTATTGTAATATTGCAGTAGTGAAAAACTGCATCATAGATATTTTAAGGAGTTAGTCTTATGGAAAATACAAGACATTCAGTAGAAACACAAGATATAAACAAGAGCACGTTCAATAGACGTGATATGCTAAAAGCTGGTTCGCTTGCTTTAGGTGGGCTTGCTTTAGGTGGGCTTTTAACCCCTGCGAATGCGGCTAGTAAGCCTTTCAAACTGCCTAGTAGGAGCAATCCACTTTTGCTTAATTTTAATGAGAGTGCGTATGGGTATTCAAGTTTGGTTACAAGAAATTTGACAAAAGAGTTTGACAATTTATCTCGCTATCCTATCAAGGCCGAGGAAGAATTGAAAGTGGCTGTGGCAAAGTTTTATGGTATCAAAGATGATAGAGTGAATATTACAAATGGTTCATCTGCGGCATTACAAAGTTCTATTTATGCTGTTAATGCGTTCGCACAAGAGCAAAATGTATCTTTACGAGTTATTGTAGCTGACCCTACATTTGAGTTTGTAGAATCTTATGCTAAACCTTTGGGAGCGGAAATTATAAAAGTACCTGTGGATTCTAAGTTTAATATTAATACTGATAGAATGAAAACTTTAGAGCGTGAGTTTGATGGTGTTTCATTGGTGTATATTTGTAATCCAAATAATCCTACAGGTAACATTATTAATCCAAATGAGTTGTATTCATGGATTAAAAGTGCAAAATCTACAACTATTTTCTTGATAGATGAGGCTTATGCAGAATATATCACTAGCACAAGCTTTAAAAGTGCGATTGACACACTTAGAGAAGGTGTCAAAAACGTTATTGTAGCTCGTACGTTCTCAAAAGTGTATGGTTTGGCTGCTCTCCGTATTGGTTACACAATCAGTTCTCCTGAATGGCAAAAGAGAATTGCTGACTTTGTAGAGCTAGTGGGGATTAATTTACTAGGAGCTAGGGCTGCGGCTATTTCATTGAGCGACTTTGCGTTTAGACAATATGTTGTAAATACAAATAATAAGTCAAGACAAATTCTAACTAAGGCTTTAGATTCGCTTGAGTTAAAATACTCTCCTTCTTATGGTAACTTTGTTTTCCATGAAATCACAGGCGACTTTGATGACTTTAGCAAAAATATGCAAAATCAAAATATCCTTGTAGGTCGTAAATTTGATAAATTTGATAATTTCTGTCGTGTAACACTAGGTACACCAGATGAAATGCAGCATTATGTCAAGGTGCTTAGGAATTTCAGAGCTAAAAGATTAATATAATCTTTTTCTTTCTTGCGTTTCACTTAAGATTCTATCCACATTTAACCCTTTTAGCTTAATGCTAAGTTAGGCTTTACGTGCGAATATTTAGATTTTCCTTGATTGTTTTTTTTATTTCCTTGCAACTAAAGGCGGCGGATATTATCGTGCCACTGCATGATGAAGCCTTTGATAATGAGAATAATGTCCTTGATAGCGAAGACTTAGATTCTATATTTAATGCGATAAAAAATCTTTTTGGTGGGGATAAAAAGGATTCTATAGAATCTAATGTTAAAGATTCTAAAAATATAGAATCTACGCCTTTAAAAGATTCTATAGAATCTAAGTCGCAAGATTCTAAAATAGATTCTAAAAATATAGAATCTAAAATGCCCTTAAAAGACACAAACATAGAATCTAAAACGCAAAAAAAAGATTCTATAGAATCTAAATTGCAAGATTCCCACACGCAAACGCAAGATAAAACTAAACAAGATTCTATAGAATCTAAAACACATTTAGAAGATTCCAAAGATTCTATAGAATCTAAAAGTCCAAAAGAAAAAGATTCTAGAAAGAAAGATTCCAAAAAACCACATCATATAGAATCTAAACCCCACAAAAAAGATTCCAAAAAACACCACGAAATAGAATCTAAAAAGAAAGACTCCAACAAAACAGAATCCAAAAACGACCAAAACGACCGCGACCGCTCCATTTCGCTCCACTACATAAACGGCTATATGCGACACTCGCACTTTAATATCCTGCTAAATGGCGCGGCACTAGAATATAATAGCCTGCTGCTAAATAAGCCGCACCTTGACATCGTGCTAACTTATCAGCTAAATTTCTCGCACGCTAGCCTAAATCCAGACCGACTAAGCTCGAATAACTGGGCAGATTCTAACAACGGCACGAATAATGGCAGTGAGAGTATCGGCGGCTTAAATACTGAATCTACGCTTAATAAGAGCCTAATTTTTGGCACTTTCGCCACGCTTGATGTGCTTTTTAATCAAAGCCAAAAGGGCTTCCATGCGGCTAGTTTTGATTTTGGCTACTCAGTGGGCTTTGGCGGGCGTAGCAGCGGGGCAAATGGCACGTTAATTGAGTCGCGGGGCGCAAGTCAGTTTGATGAGCACTCACTGCTGCTGAACGCCGAGTATGGCTATGGTTTTGTGTATGGAATCTACACGATTTTGCCCTATATTCGCGTGGAAAGCTACATTTTTTTTCCAAATTTGCGCGCAAGAAGCAATTTCAAACGCCACACGGATGGCGGTATGAATGCGATTTTGGGTGTGAAAAATGTGTGGGATAGCAAGTGGGCGGAGTTTGGCTTGGAGTTTGGCGTGTTAAGCGATTTAAATTTGAGCGGCGATAGCATCGGCATTTTGGGCAACGGGGCGTTGGTGTATGATAGCGATGGGATGAGTAATGGCGTGTTTGGGCAGCTAAGTCTAGGCATTTTACGCTACAAGCACTTTCACCTACTAGCCAGCACAAACATCGGCTATATGCTATCCTATTTTGAACTCAACATCCAAAGCGACCTCTCCCTCATGTGGCGTTTTTGAGAATGCTAGAGCATTACCTAACCACAACAAACCTAAAGCACTCAAGGTAGCTTTGTGAGTTAAGGTTAGAATCTTTCTTGTATGCGATGTCATATCCTGTGCCGTGGTCTGGGCTTACGCGTAAAATGGGCAGATTCAAACTCACATTTATACTATTATCAAAATACAATGCCTTAAGTGGCGCTAGTCCGCTATCATGATACATCGCTACAAATATTTTATACTTCTTGCGATTAGCAGGGATAAAGGCACAATCAGGTGGCAAAGGTCCTACAAATAAGTCAAATTTAAGCCTTGCATTCATAATATCAATGCAATCTTTTATGATAAAATCTTGCGTTCCTAAAACGCCATTATCCCCCGCGTGCGGGTTTAAGCCTAAAATAGCGACTTGCCTAAAATGCGTTTTAGATTCTATATTCACATCCTTTTTAGATTCTATAAAGTCGCTATCAAGTAGCCTGCTTACCATTTTTGGATTTAGTGCGGCTTTTTTTAGCACATTATCACTTTTCTCTTTAGATTCTAAGTGTGATTTTATAGAATCTATATTTGGGTTTTCTTTAGATTCTATGATTTTTATGGGCGTTTCTTGCTTTATATCTTTATAGAATCTAGATAGATAGCACTCATAAAATGTCTGTAAAAAGTCGCTTAGCTTTTCTAAGGTTATCATTTTTGGGACAGATTCTAATGGCACGTGGTCGGTAAATAACGCCACTTGCATATTTTCATTTCCAAGTAGCATTATGGCTTCTTTTTTGAATCTATCACGCAAATATTCCGTGTGTCCGGCGTATTTTATCCCGGCTAGATTCCAAGCGTATTTGTTTATAGGGAGCGTTACTAATGGAGCGTTGTGTTTTTGGCTTAGTGTAGTGGCTAACTCAAAGGATTTGAAACTATACTCGCCACTCTCCTTACTCGCCACACCGGGCGTAATGTCAATGCCTTTAGAATCTAACTCTTCTAAGTGCATATTTGGTATAGGTAGATTGAGTAGTTTTGCAGCCTTATTTAGTATCTCATAGCTTAGACAATATATGGGCTTGCACCATTTTGAGATTTTATCGTGATTTCGCAAGATTAGCTCTAAACTTATGCCATTTATGTCGCCACAAGATATATACACATCTTTTTTATTTTCCACATAAAACTTAGAATCTTTAAAGCTATCAAGCTGCTTTTTACTAGGCGTTTTATGCTTTATTGTTGAAATGCTTTTAGGTGTTATATTTGTGGATTCTATGTTAGATTCTATAGAATCTTTTGTTTCTTTTGTGGAGTTTTTAGAATCTAGATTCTGTGAAATACTTGAAATCTTTTGCAACTTTTCAATATTTTTAATGTGGTTTAGTTTCATTTTTATTTGTCCTGTATTTTAGATTCTATGATTATATAGAAATATTAAAGATTTATAGAATCTAGCTTCTATAAATGATAGAATCTTGTTTTAAAAATATCTAGAATTTGGGCTAATTCTCCCATTCTAAATTTTTTGGCACACCATTTGCTTTAATAGTTTTCAAATGCAAGGTTTGCATATTTTCACAATAAGGATATTACATGAAAACAAAGTTTTTGATTGCGTCAGCCCTTTCGGCTTTATTTTTTACTGCTTGCAGTTTTGATTCTGGTTCTAACTCAGCTCAAAATTCTCAGTTAGTCCCACCAGCAGCAGGCGGTCCAGCTCTAGCTCCATTGTCAGTGCCTACTTACCCACCTGTAGGTTATAATGCTAATCCTAGCCTAGCGGCTTCCGCTCCTGTTGGCAATACAGGCATTATTTCTCAACCTACAGCGCCCGTGCAAGGCACTCCTGTAGCAGGTGGTATGCCTATGGCAGCAGGTCCTATGGTCCCAGCGTCTCAGTATGATTACAATCCTACTCCACGCTATGACAGAGGTGACTATTCGCGTAACCAAAGAAGTGGCAGTGGCGGCTATGAGCAAGGTTTTGAGCGAAATGCGGCTAATAATTTCGATGATATGCGCCGAAATGTAGCAGCAAGTGAAAGCGATGTATCAGTAGGTATTCAAAACTCTCCGCTTTTAACTCCTAATAATGTGATTGAGATTCAAGCGGTAGGTATGGGTGTAGCACCTGAATCTACGATTTCTCCAGCGCAAGCTTTAGCGTTGGCGAAACGAGCGGCGATTGTGGATGCTTACAGGCAAATCGGTGAAAAAATGTATGGTATTAGAATTAACGCGAACGATACAATTAGAGATGCGATAGCGCAAAACTCAACTATTAAAGGTCGCGTCCAAGCGTTGATTAAGAATGCTGAAATCACTGAGACAGCATACAAAGATGGTTTGTGCCAAGTGAATATGGAAGTAAAACTTGATGGTAGAATTTGGCATCGTGTTTTAAATAATGCTTAATTTTATGATAAGATTTTAAGTTTTATTCACTCCTTTTAATAAGGGGTGGTTGGGCGAACATCCATTACTTTAAAAGGGTGGTGGGTGGGCGATTAGGATATTAGAATCTAGATTCTATAACTTTTAACTATTTTATAGAAAATATAGAATCTAGGTTTTATCCATCGCTTTAAATAATGGGCGTTTAGGTTTTAAAATATAGAATCTAGATTCTATGAAATTTCACATTAAAGTGGATAGCTTAGAATAAAAGATTCTATACTTTTTAGCTATTTTATAGAAAATATAAAGTTTAGATTCTATAAATTGTTAGAATCTAGATTCTATCCTATCGCCCACCCACCACCCTATTTTTAGGAATCTTAGAATCTATTAAGCAAGGAAAAGGTCAAAAATGCGTAGAGTGTTTGTTAAAAGTGTTTTAAGTGTATCGCTAGGAATGATTATCGCGGCTTGCTCGTGGAAAAATGACGCGGAATTATCCCATCCGGGCAACCTAGATTCTATCCATTATGGTAATAATGGCATAAATCAGCCGATACCAAATAGTGGCTTAGTAGGGCAGAATGATGACTCTGTCTTTACGCCCGGAGAGCAGGATGCGCAAAATATCATTACTAGCGATTTAAAGCTGCTTTATATCAACACCGCGCCTTTTAAGTTTTATGACTACGCAAGGCTAAATACTTATCAAAGCGGACTTGTAAAAGTCGAGCTATTTAAATACGCGCAAACAATGGGTAGCATTCGCATTAAAAAAGGGCGAATGTGCGTGCTAACTGAGTGTAGCTATAAATGGCCTATTTCTAAAAAGTTCTTTGGTGCGGTAAGCTATGGCGATTTGTTTGAGGATATTTTGTTTGGTCGCGATATTTTCGGTGGCAAGGGCAAACAAATACTTGGTCCAAATGAAGTCGTGCAAAGATTCCAGCAAAGTGGTGAAATGATATATTATGAACGAAAGAAAGGGCATACTTTGTTTAAAAATATGACCACAGGCGTGACAATCGGTGTAGATGACTACGAGCCACTGCAGCCAGATAATGGCATAGTAAATAACCCCGCCATCCCGCAATAACCTTTTGCAATAACCTTTTGCAATAACTTTTTCACAATCTCCTTTTTATAATCTTAGTCTTATTTTTTATTTGATAGAATCTAGATTCTTATGTTTAAATGGAAGTATGTGTGTGTTATGAAAAATGTGTTTTTTATTTTGGCGTTTGTTGTTGTTTTGGTTTCGACGTTTGTAAGGTTAAAATGGCAGGAGTTTGACAAAAATAATTCTGGTTTTGTGTTGGCACAAAATAATATTTTAGATTCTAACTTTGATAGTAAAAAAGTTATTGAATCTGTAACTTTAGATTCTATGAAATCTAATATGTTATCATCCACTCGCAATGTTAAGGAAATGGATTCTATGGAATCTGGTGAGTTGCAAAGGCTTTTAAAATCTAGGGTTTTAAATAATCCGCCTAATTATTCACTTGATTCTAAAGGTGAGATTATTTTACCAGATAGTGAGTTTAAAATCATTCCAAATCTCGAGCTGCAGGTGCATGCAAGTGCAATTGTGGGCTTAAATTCTAAGCTTATGGTTTTGTTTTATGCGGGGACTAGGGAAGGAGATGCTGACGTAAAAATTTATCAAAGTTTTCTACCTTTAGATTATAAACAAAATACTGAATCTACTAATTTAGATTCTAAAAAATTAGCAAATATAGAATTTATAGATTCTAAAATCAATGAAAATTTTCAAACTACTAATAATATAGAATCTAATTTTGAAGATTCTATAAAAAATACAAAATCTACTAATTTAGATTCTAAAAAGTTAGTAAATATAGAATCTAACATTACGCAAAATTCGCATTTGCATTTTTTGTGTCAATCTATTCCCACCCTACCACCCTTTTGTAAGATTAATACAAAAAATGCGAATGCGAATTTTGCTAACATACAAGAATCTAGATTCTATAAAAACACTGAATCTAATAATAAAAATCTAATAAAGTTAGCAAATATAGAATTTATAGATTCTAAAATCAATGAAAATCTGCCCTTTGAATCTGCCCTAGTTTCAAAGTCCCGCCAGCACCCACCCATTGAAAAATTAGGACAGATTCAAAGGGCAAATTTTTCAACAAAACAAGATTCTATCCCAACGATAAATAAAACATGGAGTAAGCCGCGTGCCATACTTACTAAGCAGGACTTAGAAAGGCTGACAGGCAAGTATTTTAGAAAGCTTGGAAATCCTATTGTGTTTAAGGATAAAAGCGGCAAGCTGCACTGCTTTGTAGTCGGCGTAAGTCTTGGCGGCTGGGCGACTAGCAAGGTGTATCAGTTTGAGTTTGACGCATCTTACAATCTTGTCTTTAAGGGCGAGTTGCACCTTAGTCCTTTGGGAAATATGTCCTATCTTGTGCGAACTCCTGCGATAAATCTGCAAAATGGCGGATTTATGCTGCCCTTAGCGCACGAAATGTTTATCAAATATCCGCTTGTTGCCTACTTTGATTCTAATGCAAGGCTAAGATTTACGCAGAAAATCAATGATTTAAAATTCCACTTGCAACCTAGCATTATGCCGCTTAGTAATACCGAGTGTATCGGCATTTTCCGCTCTTATCTCTACGAGGAAAATCCGCCGATGATGACGCAAATTTGCAGTGATTTTGGCAATATTTGGCACAGCCCAAAGGCTAGTAATCTTACAAATCACGATGCTTCTTCTGTGCTGATTGCCTTTGAAAATAATGGACGCCAAGAGATTTTACTCGCACACAACGATACTTCGCGTAAGAATTTGAGCCTTTATTATTTGGTAGATTCTAACTTGCAAGATTCTAAAAATTTACAGAATCTAGATTCTAAAAATTTTACCACGCAAAATATGGAATCTAACCCAACGTTTAAAAAGCTATTTTTAATCGACTTACAAGATGGTGAAATAAGCTACCCAGCGATGTTTGTGGATAATGAGTATCTGCATATCACCTACACTTTTTATCGTAAAAATATTGCATATAAACGCATTAAACTAAGCACGATTGCAAAATTAATTGAATTAGATTCTAAAAATCACAAATAAATATTAAAATTAAGGATTTATTTTGGAAAAATTACAAAACGGCTAGGGTTAAAGTGGCGATAAAAGTTTTATAGAATCTAAATTTGTTTTCCTATCGCCCACCACCACCCTATTAAAGTGGAAGTCGCCCACCATCAAAAAAGCGAGTGAGTATCGCCCACCCTACTAAAATTAAGGAGAAAAAATGAAAAAAATTTGCGTGATTTTTTTGTGTGTTTTTGCGTTATTTACGCAGATTCAAGGCTTTGATTCTAAAGATGGCAAGCCTAGCTTTGATTGCTCTAAGGCTAAAAGCGTGGTCGAGCATTTGGTGTGCAATGATGTAGAGTTGGCGAATTTAGATTCTAAAATGGCAGCGATTTATAGACAAAAAAGCTCACAGCTTAATGCAGATTCTAAGAAAGAATTGCTAATGACACAACGCGAGTGGATAAAATCCTATAATAATTGCAAGACGCGTGAATGTGTAAAACGAGCTTTAGAAAATAGAATTTTTGTCATAGAGCGTTTCGGGATTCCTGTTATTTTTGATGATAGTGGGAATGCGAAGCCTAGCTTTGATTGTAAAAAGGCTACGAGTGTCGTTGAGAGCTTGATTTGCGCGGATTCTAACTTGGCTCAAATGGATTCTAAAATGGCGACTTTGTATAAGCAAAAACGCTCAAACGCAGACGAAGATTCTAAGCAAGAATTGCTAAAAACGCAGCGTGAATATATTAAAAAATCGCAAAATTGCAAGACTAAGAAATGTATAGAGCAACTTCTAGAATCTAGAATTTATTATCTACAAAACTATCAAGATTTGCAACTTTACACAACCCAAAATTATAACAAAGATTTCAACACAACGCCAAAAAATATAGAATCTAAACCCAAAAATATAGAATCTAAACCAACATTTACCCCTAAAAATAGCACCCTAAATATCGAGTATGAGGATACGCAGGATGTGCGGTATAGGCAGGATTCTAAGAGCAATTATAAGTGGAATGAAAGCCAAGAGCTTGAAACTAAAACCACGCAAAAGCTCGATGGATTCTATCTTTTGCGGCAGGATAGCCCGAATAAATATCGCGGTGAAATCAGCATTTCAAACTGCAAAAATGATGTGTGTGCTATTGAGTTTAGCGGGCAGGATAGTGAGAGCGTGTGCGTGCTAAAAAGCAAGGATATGTGGGTGAATGCGCGTGAAGGCGTGATTGAGTTTAGCAAGGCGGAGTTTAGCGGCTGCAAGATTTCTGTGACTTTTAGCAAAAATGGCTTGGTGCTAAATAAGCAAGAGTGGGCGCTAAATTGCAATAAAATCTGCCCTAGCATTGCAAGCGGCTTTAGGTTTAAAGAGGCGTATGATAGGAAACAAGCTAGGTAGAATCTAAAATAGATTCTAAAAGGAATTCTAAAAGTGAGAAAATAAATGTTACATAATCTAAAACTTTTCATTCAAAAAAATCTATTTTTTTGTATTATTTGGAGTGTGCTGCCTGTGTTTTTGGGTAGCCTTGCATATAGCATTTTTTTTCATAGCATTCCTACGAACTTGCCTGTGGGCATCATCGATAACGACCGCACCACGCTTAGCAACGACCTTGCCTTTTATATAGAATCTAGCCCCGCTTTGAGTGTGAAAAAGTATTACAATTCGCTTATGGAGGCAAAACGCGACCTTGATGATGGCGTGATTTTTGGTGTGGCGTTAATCCCGCAAAATTTCCAAGCAAATGTGCGAAAGGGCGTTGGCAGCGATGTTGGAATCTACTATAATGCACAGTTTGTGCTAATCGGTAAGTCGATAAATTCAGCCTTTTTGCAGATTCTAACAACCTTTAATGCCGTTAGCTATGTGGGTAAAAATCTCGCAACTGACGCAAATATGAATATCGCAAAAGCCAAAGCAATGCCCATAATCCCTAAGATTCAAGCGCTTTTTAACCCAAAAAATGATTATGCGCAATTTTTGCTAACGATAATTTTGCCTTGTATGTGGCAGATTTTGGTAGCGATTGGTATGCTAAATTTGCTAAATGAGACGCCTAAATCTTTGAGAGAAATAGCGGCGAAATTCGCCCTAAATATCGCACTTGCTGTGGCGTGGGGCTGCGTTATGATGGGCTTTTTTGGCGCACTTCATTATCCGCATGAGGGCAATATGAGCATTGTCATTTTGGCGATGGCGGTTTATGCGGGGGCGATGAGTTCGCTTGTGATTTGCTTTCAGGCGATTTTGCGAGAGAGTGCTAAAAGTATCAGCGTGATTGCCGCGTATAGTGCGCCTGCACTTGCATTTGCGGGGATTACTTATCCGCAAAATAGTATGGAGATTTTCGCGTCATTTTGGAGTCAGATTCTGCCGATTTCATATTTTATGAAGCTATATTTGCAGCAGGCAAACTACGGCTTAGATTCTATTTATAGCCTTAAAATCATCGCAAATTTATTGCCTTTTTACCTATTTTTAGGACTTGGCCTTTGTGTGTATTACTTGAGGATAGGAAAAGATTCTATGATAAGGATATAAATGCTAAAACAAACAATAAAGATACCTTGTAGTTTAAAAGAAATAATTAAGATTATAGAATCTAATGGATTTCAGGGCTTTATTGTGGGTGGGTGTGTACGTGATATTCTTATTGGGATACAACCAAAAGATTGGGATATTGCTACTAATGCACTGCCATGTCAAATTAAGGAAATTTTTAAGGACAATAAACAATTTAATATTTTTGATATTGGTGAAATATATGGCACATTAGGGCTTTTTGACAGGGTTTATAAAGTAATGTTTGAAATAACCACATATCGCATTGATGATAAATATAATGACTTTAGACGACCAAGTAATGTGAAATTTACCACTTCTTTAAAGCAAGATTTAAATAGGCGTGATTTTACTATAAATGCGTTAGCTGCTAAGATTTGTTAGGTTATTAGATTCTATAAAATTTTACAATCTTACACTTTTTCGAAAAAAAAACATTAATTTCGCTTTTTTTATTGAATATTTAAAAAGAATATTTAAAATATAGAATCTATGCAAGAATTTAGAGCAAGAATTTAAACAAGGACACAAAATGCAAAATAATGTTTTAGAAGTGCAAAGCCTTAGTTTTCCCATATTTGCGACATTTGGGCTGTATGCACTCGTTATGATTGCTATTGGATTTTATTTTTATAGAAAGACTAAGAATCCTGAGGAGTTTTTCCTTGGCGGGCGAAATGTTGGACCAACGGTTAGTGCGTTATCCGCGGGGGCTAGTGATATGAGTAGCTGGCTTTTGATGGGCTTGCCAGGGGCGTTATATGTCGCTGGTTTGCTAAATGCTTGGATAGCTATCGGGCTTAGCTGTGGGATGTTTATAAACTGGCTGCTTGTTGCCAAACGCCTTAGAATCTACACTGAAGTCGTGTCAAATTCGCTTACCATTCCTGATTATTTTGAGACGCGATTTAGCGATGATAAGCACATTTTGCGGCTTATTTCGGCGGTGGTGATTTTGGTTTTTTTCGTGTTTTATATCTCATCTGGGCTAATTGCTGGGGCGAAGCTTTTTGAGCAAACTTTTAATATTGACTATAAACTTTCCCTAATTATCGGTGCTGGAATAATCGTGGTTTATACATTTTTTGGCGGATATTTGGCGGTGTGCTGGACTGATTTGCTCCAAGGGCTTCTTATGATGGCAGCCTTAATTGCCGTCCCTGCCGTGCTTTTGTATCATCTAAATGGTCCTATTAACGCTGAAAATGAAGTGCATAAATACGATGCGAGTTACAATGAAATCGTGGAAAAAACGCAGAAATATGTGGATACTGAGTTTGATTCTATAATGCTGCAAACGCGTGAAAGTGTGGCTAGTGGCGATAAAGATTCTATTGTAAATAACCTTGATATGTTGGTTTTGGGCTTAAATGAGCTAGATTCTATAAGCCATCAAAATACAAAGGATACATTTAGCAAACTTTCAAGTGAAGTGGCAAAAGTTAGAGATTCTATAATTAAAAGCGAAAATATTTCTAAAAATGATAAGGATAGCATTTTGAAAATTCTAGATTCTATAGAATCTAGCAAAGCTAAAGCCTTGGAGATTAAAAATCACTTTTCATTTTTCCATGGCGTGACTTGGATACAGGTGATTTCGGCTGTGGCGTGGGGGTTAGGCTACTTTGGGCAGCCGCATATTATCGTGCGATTTATGTCGATTCGCTCTACGCGTGACATTCCAAAGGCTACTGCAATCGGTATGAGCTGGATGATTATAAGCCTTTGTGGTGCGTGCTTTGTGGGTATGCTGGGCTTGGCGTATGTGACAAAAAATAATCTTACGCTAAATGACCCGGAGACAATTTTTATAATTATGTCGCAGATTCTATTCAACCCTTGGATTACAGGGCTACTTTTATCGGCGTTGTTAGCGGCGATTATGAGCACGGCTAGCTCGCAACTCCTTGTATCCGCTAGCACCGTGGCTGAAGATTTTTACAAAAAGATTCTAAAAACGGATGCTACGCCAAAGCAAGTGATGTTTTTTAGCCGTGCAAGTGTCCTTGTGGTTAGCTTTGTGGCGTTTTTCTTAAGCATTGATGAAAACTCGACTATCCTTAGTATCGTGGCGTATGCGTGGGCTGGGTTTGGCGCGAGTTTTGGCTCGGTGATGATTTTTTCGCTATTTTGGCGGCGGATGACTAGGATGGGCGCGATTTGCGGGATGCTAACGGGGGCTATTGTCGTTGTCGTGTGGAAAAATTTTATTTATCAATATATACCGCTTTATGAGATTGTGCCGGGCTTTGTGTGTGCTAGTATTGTGATTGTGTGCGTTAGCCTACTGCAGCCTGTGCGTCCCGGGACAAAAGAAGCCTTTGATAAAATGATGAGCGAAATGAAAGCGGGGAATATATAGAAGCCAAGTTAATGATTGTCACAATAAACACATACCTTTTATAATTTAGATTCTATAGATGTTTTTTGGATGAAAAACTAAACCTGAAATTGTTTTTATAGAATCTTAAACTATTAACAAGACTTAAGTTTGCTTGTCTATAGTATCAGAATCTAAAGTAGGATTAGGTTCTTGATTAGATTCTTTTGGTGGAGTTTGAGATTCTAAGTTTTCTGTATTATCTTCTACTTTTTCTTCTTTTGGCAATTCTATTGTAATTTCAATTCTTTCACTTGGTTTAGATTCTATATTTAGCTTATCTACACTTAGCACGTAATATGTGTAGGTTACGCCAGGTTTAAGCTCTTTATCCACAAACTTCGTATCCTTTACACTAAAGCGATTCGCCTCGCCATAGCTCGCGCCAACTTTTACTACGACATATTTTTCCACACGCGGACTACTTAGCTTTTCCCACTGAAGCGTCAGCACATTATTATCTAGCACATTTCGCACAATTTTAGGCGTGGGCGGCGGCTCTAAAGTATTCCCCCGCACACCATTTTCGCCCATTTTAGATTCTAATCTAAATCTATCCACCGCCGTCACCTTATAGAATCTAACCGCACCATCAGCGTTAATATTATCCTTATAGCTAGTCCCATTCACAAAAGCAATCTTAGTATATCCCACAGCGCCCTTTGGCACAGCATCCACATTAGAATCCAAAGCCCACACATTATACCCTAGCACATCTTTATCTTCACTCTTATCCCAAGTCACATCGATATATTTTGGCTTATCACTGCTTGTTTTAATATTTGCAATCTGCGGCGGTGGCGCTTTTGTCTTGCCCTTTACCACTTGACTTGGCACTGATTTTGCCCCATCATAGCTCTGTGATAAGATTCTATACTCATACTCTTTATCACTTTCCAAATTATTATCAAAATACTCAACTAGCATTCGATTACTTGTCGAGCCGATGGCCACAAAGCCTTTCGCACCCTTGCGTTCAATAATGTAATTTTTCACCACAGGATTAGGGCTAGGCGACCAAAAAATCTTAATTTGCGAAGCCAAATTATTACTCGCATACACGAAGCTAACAGGGTCAATAAAGCTCGTTTTTACCTTCAAAGGCTCACTTTTGCGGCTCACTTTAGAATCTAGCCCCATAGTCGCAATGGCGTATTCATACTCAGTTTGTTGTTTCAATTTGCTATCATAATAATGCGTAGAAAAGGCATTTGGGATAGCCGCCACACGCGCCCACTCGCCCTTTTCACTCTTGCGATAAATCACATAGCCGCTTACATTTTGCGAGTTTTCAGGCATTTTCCACTCAAAGCCTATGCTTGTCACATCAGGCAGGGCGCGAAAAGTGCTCACACGCGGGAGATTTTCATCTATCTCATCTTTGGTAAAGTTTAATTTAGTAAAAGAACAAGCACTAAAATTTAATGTTATCAGTAACATAATTATGGGTGGAATATATCTTATCATTTTCTTCCTTGTTTTAAATCTTTGATGTTATTTTACAATGAATTTGTGGGATTTATAATTTTCCTTGTGTTCTCAAATTGCTAAAGCAATCTACAAATAAAACTGCTTTTTATCGGCACGTATTTTGCTTATTTTTAGATTTATCATATAGAATCTAACACGCAAAAGAAGTGAAAAATGAAAAATAAATATGTTTTGAAATCAAGTATTAATAACGCCCATCGCATTATTTGCAAGGATAATAGCGAGGTTTTTTTGGAGAAAATAGATTCTATTTTTGCGAAATTGCTCTATCAAAATAATGGCGAGAGCTACGAGTCACAGGGCATTTTATCGCATGTTAAGGGGCTAAATTTAATTAGCAAAAAAAGCCTTTTTATGAATTATAGCGATGATGAGGCGATAAAAAAATACAATCAAAAGGCGAGTTTCGAGTTAGATTCTAAACTAGATTCTAATGACACACAAAAGCTAAATGAACTCGTGCGAAACGCGCAAAAAAGCAAGGCAGACATTATGTTTAAGGCACTTCATAATCCGCAAGGCAAAGTCGATGTCGCACCAAATAACATAAATAGCGAGTTTTTTACGCATATAAGTGATGAAAAGGGCGAGTATGCGGGCTTTGGGGCGCGTGATAATGAGCTAAATTTTAGCGGGATTAAGAATGTTTTAAGCGGCGATTCTAAGGATTTGATAGAATCTAATATTGCAGATTCTAAAGAAACCTTGCAAGATTCAAAACCGCAAGAAACAAAAGAAAACATCCTAGCCCTAGTCAATCCCTACAAGCTACGCGAATACTCATTTGTCGTGCCAGAATACATTAGCATCATCCTAAATGTCACGCCAAAAAGCAAGATTTATGTGTATTGCCCGCTTGATTTAAATAGTCCGCTTGAAAACTCCATTGTGAATTATCTTTTCCCCATAATTTTTAACACAGAAACAAAACTCGCCGCCCAAATCCCCCTATCCATAATGGACTACCCTGACTTCAACCCACAAAGTTTAAGGAAATATTTATAGAATCTAAAAAACTTAGGATAAAATTAGCCATAAACTAAGGATAACAAATGCTAAAACAAATGCTAAATTTAGTAAAAGTCGCCAAGCAAAAACTAGATTCTAAAGAGAGAGAGTTACAAAGAAATCAAATAGCAATTTTACGTAAAAACGAACAAATAGATTCTATAAATTTTGCAATTTCAAACACGCAAATGCCAAATGGTGGCAGTTTTAGCACATATCAAATACAACGAGAAGCAATAAACGCGCACTTATATGAAATAGAAGAAATTAAAGGGCAAATCGCACTTTTAAAACAACAACAAGAGCATATAAAAAATGATATAAAAGTCGCACACATTGAGCATGAAAAAATGAAACATATTTATGAAAAAGCACGTGATGAAGCCACTTTGCAAGCCCAAAAGATAGAATCTAAAAATATAGATGAAGTAACAATAATGCTACACACAAGGCAAAAAATAAGCGAAATCTACAAAGGCAAATAAATGTTACAAAATGAATATCCAAAGCTACTTTTTATTAGTGATTGTTACAAATATACACATGCGGCGATGTATAGAGATGATGTGGAGGAAGTGTATTCGCTCCTTTATTGTCGTAAGCCGCGGATGGACTTAAGCCCGTTAAATGGGCATATTGTGGCATTTGGTATGCGTCAAGCAATTGCCAAACTCCAAAATCTTTACAATGAGTTTATAAACACTGATAAAAATATAGTAAAAAAAGCCCTAGATTTCCTATACAGCGACTTTATGAAGCTTGATAAGGCGCAAAAAGTCTATGATTTTTTGCTGCAAAAATGGCTTGATTTACCGCCAAAAATGCCTGTGATTTTCAAAGTCGTGCCAGAAGCTACTTTTATACACAATGACTCGCCGATAATTTCGATAATGTGTGTAGAAAAGAAACATTGTTGGTTTGTGAATTTCATTGAAACTTATCTAAATAGCGAGTTATGGAAAAGCTGCTTTATTGCGACAAAAGCTGCACTTTTTAAAAGAATCGAATTTGACTGCTTAGGATATTACTTAGATTCTAGCTATAATTTTCACGATTTTTCTGCGCGCGGTATGAATGGCATACAAGACTGCTACACAAGTAGCGTTGGGCATTTGCTTTTTTTTAGTGGGACAGATTCTATAATGGGGCTTAAAAATGTGCTTGATAATTATGGTGGAGCGTTACAAAATGTAACGCGTAATCTAGGCTCAATCCCAGCCAGCGAGCATAGCGTAATGTGCCTTGGTGGGCAGAGTAACGAGCTTGAGACTTTTAAATATATTATGCAGGAGTTCCCTACTTCGCCTGTCTCTATCGTGGCGGATACTTGGAATCTGTGGGATATTATTGACAAGCTGCGATTTGACATTGACGCGTATAATATGATAATAAATCGCGAAAAGCCAGTGATTTTGCGACCTGATAGCGGCGACCCATTCTTAATTTTGACAGGAAATGATAGTGCGAATGATTCGCGTGAGAAAAAGGGCGTGATACGGCTTGTGAATGAGTATTTTGGCTTTGATAAGGTTAAAATCATTTATGGTGACGCGATAACGACTGATAGGGCGCGCGAGATTTATAGATGGTGCAAGGATAATGGCTTTAATCCTACGCATTTTTTGTGTCTTGGGGTCGGCAGCTATGCGTATAACTCGGGCATCCGCGATGATGTTGGCTTGGTAACGAAAATGACTTGGGCTAAAATCAATGGTAAATCTACGCATTTAATCAAAAGTCCCATCACAGGCAAGGATAAAATCTCGCTATCTGGCAAGGTTGGCATTAAGAAAAACTCACGTGAAGTCGTGCAGTATATGGACTATGAGCTTGAAAATGACTTGCTAAACACGGATTTAAGTTTGCAAAATCTAGATTCTATAAGGCAGAATGCAAAAGACGAGTTCCTCCGCGCCATTGCATTATAAATTTTCCACAATAAAATAGATTCTATCAATGTTACTTTTTGTAATTTGCTTGATAAAAATTTTACATTTTTTTGAAATTTTCTTGTGTTTGTGTGAAAAAATATTTATAATTCTACAAAATTTTATAAATGATTTAGATTCTTAGAATTTAATATCTTATAAAGTGGGTTCTTATTTTGTGATATTAAATAATAAAGTCTAGATTCTATAATTATATAAGGAGATAGTTATGAAATTTAATAGTTTTGGGCTTTTTGTTTCTTTTAGTGTGGCTAGTATTTTGAATGTTACTCCTGTGTTTGCAAATACTCTTACAAACGGGGGGGGGGGGTAACACCTAGTTTTATGGAATCTGGCAAGAAAGATTCTAAAGAAAATATAGAATCTAGTTTGCAAGATTCTATAAATTTGGCTTTAAATGAAAAGCAAGATTCTAAACAAACTAAAAATATTTTGCTAACGCAAAATGAACCCACCGCTATATTACCCACCCCCCTAACCCCCCTCCGCAAGGGAGGGGGGAACACAACCCCACAAGATTCTAAAGAAAACTTAGAATCTAATACCACAAATTCTAAGATTACAAATAATATAGAATCTAAAAACACAGATTTTATAACTTTAGCTTTTAATGAAAAAGAAGATTCTAAAAATTGTCAAGGTGTGGATTGCTTCGCTAACGCTCGCAATGACGCAACAAACATAGAATCTAACTCGCAAGATTCTATACAAACTCACGCAAACATAGAATCTAACACCAAAGATTCTATAAATTTAGCTTTAAACAACACCAAAGATTCTAAAATCTTAACTCTAGCCGATAACGAAGATTCTAACACAAATATAGAATCTAACACAAGCGAAAATGCCACAAATAGTGACAACACAAACGATACAAGTGATAAAAATATAAAAACCTACATCATTGATAAAGTCGTAACCACAGCCCGAGGCACTGAGCAATTACTAAAAGATGCTCCCGCTAGTATCACGGTTATAAGCCGTGAGGATTTAGAAAATAAGCCACATAGAGATTTAGCCGAAGCTTTAAGTGATATTCCGGGTGTGGATATCGCTAGTGAGCAGGGCAAAGTTGGCGGATTGAAAGTAACGATACGTGGGCTGCCATCTCAATACACTTTGATTCTAATCGATGGTAAAAGGCAAAATCCAGCCGGTGATATGCACACGGATAATCCGGGCTGGGCGCAAACTGACTATGCTTTTATGCCGCCCTTGTCTGCTATTGAGCGAATTGAGGTGATACGCGGACCTGCCTCTACGCTTTATGGTAGCGATGCTATCGGTGGTGTTATCAATATTATCACTAAAAAAAGCATTGATAAATACGGCGTTAGCGTTGGCATTGAAACGATACAAAATGAAAATCGCAAATTTGGCGGCACTTATATCGCCTCTCTTTTTGGCACTATTCCTATTATTAAAAATACGCTAGGTTTGCAGCTACGCGGTCGTGGTTTATATCGTGAGCCAAGCAATGTAACTTATACTTACATAGATTTAAATGGGAATACGCAAGTGGGTGCACCGCGATACACTGGTAGCCCGACAGAGGCTTATACTTATGACTTAGGAGCGCGCATTCTTTATAATCTAGATTCTAAAAATCATATATATTTTGACGTGCAAGGCGGACAGCAGTGGTATGATAATAGCAAAGGGCAACTAGGCGAGATAGAATCTTATGCAAATAACGGCACACATCGCGGTCCTGCGGGGAATATGCCAACTTATGTCGTGTATAGAAATAACTATATTTTAGCACATAAAGGCGATTATGATAAATTTAGCATTGAAAACTCCATTCAATTTAATCAAAGCTGGAATCTTGGTCGCCGCGTCCCTTATACAAACTCTATAAATGTAGGGCAAAATCGCAATATCGAAGGCAAAGACTTTCTTTTAGAATCTAAGGCATTTATGGACTTGCCTTTTGATAATTTTTTAAGCTTTGGTGGGAGCTATTATTATACATGGTTTCAAGATAAGGTCGTGGCTAATCCTTTTGATAATCATATCGTTGCACTTTTTGCAGAGGATGAGTGGAGTATATTAGATAATCTTAAATGGACTTTGGGTGTTAGAGAAGACTGGAGCTATAGATTTGGATTCCATACATCGCCTAAAACGTATTTAATGTATGAGCCTATTGATGATTATTTAGTGCTTAAAACGGGCTTTTCTATGGGGTATAAAAATCCGGGGCTAAATCAGCTAGTAGCAGGAGTGTATGGCTTTAACTCCACAGGCACAGGTGCTAGGTATGGGAATCCTAACTTGCGACCTGAGCAAAGTTGGAATTATGAATTTAGCGTGCTAAGTAGCAATGAATATTATGATGCTGGGGCTACATATTTTTATACATTCTTTTGGGATAAAATCGATGTGAAAGGCTTATCAACGCAAGAAGGCAGTGCGTTATGCGGCGTGACAAGCTGTTCTCAAGCGGTAAATGTAGACCAAAGCTACTTGCAAGGTGTGGAGCTTTTTGCAAGTTTAAAACCGCTTTTTGGCGTTAGTGCTGATATTAGCTATACATTTATAGATTCTAAGCAGATTAAAAATAGCCTTACGCCGACTTTGCAAGGCTATCCGCTAAGTGATGTTTTATCTCATAGAGTAAATGCAAAGCTTGGATATAGTATAAATTTTGGTAAAACACAGAATCTTTATGTATTTATACGCGGCGAGTGGCAAGGACCACGCTTTCGTGGCTGGGACCCTGATAGAAACTGGCGAAGTATCGCTGTGATGGGAAATTATTATAAAAGCTTTTTTCTTATGGACTTAGGTTTAACATATAGATTCAATGAAAAGTGGAAATTTAACTTTGGAATCTATAATCTTTTGGATAAAGACTTCGCCGACTTTAGAGAATATATAAATGTAAATGGACGTGATACAAACCGCCAAAATATGTATGCCGTGCTATATGAAGGTCGCCGCTACTGGTTAAGTGTCAATATGGATTTTTAGATTCTATTTTATATTAACAAACTCACAAAATATAAAATCTAAATTTTATCTAACACACACCTTAAACTATTCTTGCAATAAAAGCACTTTTTAGAATCTAGATTTCTTTACGAAAAGTTGTTTTTATCATATTTCTTACTTAAAAATAAGCCAAGTAATCCCCAAAGGAAAGAAAGAAAAGCGCCAAAAAGCAAAGTAAAGCCTAGTGAAACTCGCATAGCCAAACTCTCCACTTGCGCAGATAACGCGTCTCCACCGCGATAAACCACGGTATCTAAAAAGTTTTTGACTTTATATTTAGAATCTGAATCTAGCGGGACAAAAAGCATTTCGCGTCCAGGCTTCACCAAAGCATATTCGCCCACGCGCCGAATGCTCATCACAATGGCAATAGGCAGCAAACTCACAATGCCCATCTCTTTACAGATAAAAAGCCCTACAAAGCCTAAGCCAACGGCAAATCCTAATAATGACAAAAGCCAACGCAATCCCAAAAATTCCGCAATTTTTGCCGTAAAAAAAATCTGTATTATAAAGCTCAAAGTTTGCACGACTAAGTCAATGTTAGCAAATGCCGCTATGCGCGCTTCTTTTGCCCCTTTCATATCGTGTGGGAAAAGCTCGCTAATTACGCGCGCTTGCTCCATATAAAGAAAAGTTGAAATGCTAGTAAGAAGCAAGATAAAGCCCACGAATGCTAGTAAGAAACGTGATTTTACAATGATTTTAAATCCTGCAAAGGGGTTTTTCGCCCCGATTGTAGCGTTAAATCGGCTCTCAAATTCGCCCTTAGATTCTATAGAATCTAAAAGTGCGTAACTCTCTTTTAACAAAAGCGTTTTTAACACCAAGCAAAAGCCCAAAATCACAAGCGAGACAAGGATAAAATCCTGCGTGCCGATGTGCTTTATTAGCAAACTTATCGCCGCTGCGCCCACAATGCTCCCTAGACTCGCACCAGCCGCGATAATGCCAAAAAGCCGCTTACTACGCTCGCGCGTGAAAATATCAGCTAGCAGGCTCCACGCGCTCGAAATTATAAACACATTAAACACGCTAACCCACACATAAAAAATGCGTGCAAGCCAGATAAAACTCGCACTTTTATGATTAGAATCTATGAAATATAACGCGATATAAAAGCCTAGAAGATTGAGTGAAAAAAAAACAAAAATCGCGGTAATATAAGTCTTTCTAGCTATCACACTAGAAAGCCACATCGCCAAAATACTAGCACACAATGTCGCAATAAATGTCCCTAAAAATAGCCACTTTAGCTCTTCTTTGCCATTTGAAAGCCCAAGTGCATCGCGAATAGGTCGCAATATCGCATAACTCGCAAAAATTAAAAAAATAAAGCTAAGGCTAGTAAGCAAAATCTTAACCTCATCTTTTTTTACGCTAAAGATTTTTTCTAGGAAAGTTTGTTGTGATGTTGCATGTTTTGATAAATCTTTAGAATCTATGTTATTAGATTCTATAAATTTATTAGAATCTTTCATGTCTTACCCTTATATATTTTTAATATTGTAAAACATTTGGGTAATTAGAATCTAAATGTAAAAAATTATTCTAAAATACAAAATAAAATCTCTTATACATCCAGGTTTTTCACATCTCTGGCGTGTTTTTGAATGTATTGACGGCGTGGCTCGACTTCATCGCCCATAAAAATGTTAAACATTTCATTTGCCGCTTCATCATCATCGATTTTAATTTGCACCAACGTGCGATTTTGCGGGCTCATCGTAGTCTCCCACAGCTCCTCCTTATTCATTTCGCCTAAGCCTTTGTAGCGACCGATTTCAGCGCCCTTTTTAGCCGCCTTTTCAATCTCCTCTAAACACTCAATAATATCGCGTCCCTCAAGGAATTCAAGCTCACGCTCCTTAATTTTAGAGAAAATACCCTTGCATTCCCTGAAAACCTTGTCGTGAAATAAATTTTTAGTAATCGCAATCTCGCTTAGCCCCAAATTTGTTTGAATATTAAACTCAATGCTAAACTCGCTAAAATGGCTTTTTAAAATATTTATGCCCTTAGATTCTAAAAAAGATTCTATATTTTTACCTAAAGTCTCAAAATTTTGCGTATCTAAGTCATTTTCAATCAGGTAACGCAGCACATTTTGCACATTGAATCTCCTTTCAATATCATTAATAAGACTTCGATAATACGCAATACTTTTTAGAATCTGCAATAGCTCGTTGTTGCCCACGCCACTAAAAGTGAAACTCTCAATGCCTTTTTCTATCAAATATTCACTTAACGCCCTATCATCTTTAAGATAAATCTTTTCTTTGCCCTTTTTAAAGCTATAAAGCGGGGGTTGCGCGATATAAATATGCCCAGCTTTTATCAAATCCTTAAAATATCGATAAAAAAATGTCATTAAAAGCGTTTGAATATGGCTACCATCCACATCCGCATCTGTCATAATGATAATTTTATGGTAACGCAACTTTTCAATGCTAAACTCTTCACCTATACCACAACCAAAGGCAATTATCATATTTTTAATCTCTTCACTTTTAAGGATAACGCCAAGCCGCGATTTTTCCACATTTAGAATCTTTCCACGCAGTGGCAAAATGGCTTGATTACGTCTGTCGCGTCCATTTTTAGCACTACCACCAGCTGAATCTCCTTCCACCAAATATATTTCGCATTCACTAGGCTCTTTACTTTGGCAATCGGCAAATTTCCCGGGCAGTGTGGATAGGCTTTTTTTATTATTGTCGCGCACGGTCTCACGTGCGTGTTTTGCAGCATCACGCGCATTTGCAGCTAATATTACTTTTTCTATTATGATTTTGGCTTGAGCTGGATTTTCCTCAAAAAATTTGCTTAGTTTTTCATAAGTTAGCTTCTGCACTAAGCCTTTTACAAAGCTAGTGCCTAGTTTGCCCTTTGTTTGCCCTTCAAACTGCGGGTCAATGATTTTAATTGACACGATTGCTATTAAGCCCTCTTTTACATCATCAGGCGTTACTTTTGTTTTTTTAGCGGAATTATTTGCGTTAATATAATTTAATATCGCCTTGCTAAGACCAGCGCGGAATCCTGCCTCATGTGTGCCGCCATCAGGTGTGCGAATGTTATTTACAAAGCTTAAAACTTTCTCTTCATAGCTATCATTATAAGCAAGGGCGATTTCAAACTCGCTATCTTGCTCTTTGCTTTCAAAGGTTAGAATCTGCGTTAAAAGTTGGAATCTATTTACATCTTGTATAAATTGCTTTAAGCCGCCCTCAAAGTGAAATTTCTCATCAATGCCCTCTCTTTCATCTTTGAAATAAATTGTGATTCCATGCGTTAGATACGCCATTTCTTTAAAACGTTTTATTAGAATCTCGCTTTGAAAGTTCGTATCCTCCATTATTTCAGGGTCTGGGTAAAACTCAATTGTAGTGCCATGCTTATCACTTTTACCGATTATTTCTAGCTCGGTAGTTGGTATCCCTTTGGCAAATTCTTGGCGGTAAATATTGCCATTTTTATAGATTGTCATTATAAGTTTGCGGCTTAGGGCATTTACAACGCTCACACCTACGCCATGCAAACCACCGCTAACCTTATATGTATCTTGGTCAAACTTACCACCGGCGTGTAGTATCGTTAAAACCACCGTTGCTGCTGGCATATTTTCAGTTGGGTGCATATCAACAGGGATTCCACGTCCATCATCCTCAATAATCGCACTGCCTTTATCCGTCAAGGTTACGTGGATATGCTTACAAAATCCAGCCATAGCCTCATCGATACTATTATCCACGACCTCATAGACCATGTGATGCAGCCCACCGGTATTCGTATCACCGATATACATACCAGGACGCTTTCGCACCGCCTCTAAGCCCTTTAAAACCTTGATATTCCCAGCGATATATTCTTTGCTTGTGTCTTGTGTTTCCATTTTGTGTTACCTTTAGATTCTGTGTTTAAAAGCGTAATTGTAGCTTTTGTTTGTGGATTTTTGGAATTTATAGATTCTATATAGGTAAGGTTAAAACTCTAGATTCTATGCGTCAAGTTCGATTTGGGCGAGATTAGCGATTTCACTTGCTAAGTCAATAGGGACTACGGATAAATCTAGCATAAGATTTGAGCGGATGTTATCTATTGCTTGAGAGGACATACCATAGCAGTCAAACATTACTATTTCTTCGATAAAGTCGCCATTGTATAAAGTGTTGTGATAAAAATCTTTTATACTTGCTTGTAATAGATTAATTATCCCTGTGCTACGACCTAAATCTTGCAAGCTATCCATACCGCTACCCCCACCACCGCTGCTATCTTCACTACTTGCACTGATATTTTCAGCGTTTCCTGTATCGCCTATTGAGTTAAAATCAAAGCTATCCAAATCGGCTAACTCTTCATCTAATCCGCTTAATTCAGTATTTAAATCATCGACCCCTTTTTCTGTGCTACTAGCTGCTATTAATGTATCGCTACTAGGCGAACTAGCCGCGCTAGAGCCACCGATATTTATCACTTTATCTGCCGCACTAACTAGCAAAAACGCCCCGTATAGAATCTCTTTTCTAGTAGCGATAAATATGGATAAATCTTCCTTTTCTTGCAATACAAAAAGCTTAGGATTATCCCCTATAAAAGTCTTTGCCTTAAAAAATAATAATACAAATGGTGAGAATAAAAAATCTAGCCCCTTTGCCTTGCGAAATAGCTTTTGATAATCTTCAATATCAGGCTTTAGCATACACACATACGCACTAGGGAGTTTTAATACTTTATAGTCTTTTTCATTTACGCCAAAGTCATTAAAGTTTCCCTTTTTTACGCCCGGCACTAGCACTTGCTCCTTTTTGCTAATGATAGAAAGGTAGCTATATGCGTATCGTGATTTTATTTTATTTATAAATTTGATTACTTCTACGCTTGGTTCAGCATTTAGAATCTTAAATTCTTTAGCTTGTTCTTCTACTACGCGACGTCCGCGTTTTTTCACTATTTTTACATTGCAAGTAGTCGCGGTGCAATTAACCCCAATTAGCACTGTGGCAAATAGCGGTCGAAAAAGTGTGCCTAAAATACTCACGCAAAGTCCTTAAATCTTTAAAATTCAAATTATAGCATAGTTCTTTAGATTGTATATTTTAAAGTATAATAGCAACTTTCATTAAACAATAATAGTTCCAAAACTTTTAAGGATGTTTATGAATCTTTTAGAATCTTTAAATGACGCACAACGTAACGCCGCTACACACGTAGATGGTGCATTACTAATACTAGCTGGGGCTGGGAGTGGTAAGACTAAGACTTTGACTACAAGATTAGCATATTTGCTTAGTGATGTGGGTGTGCCACCGCAGAATACGCTGACACTAACTTTTACTAATAAAGCGGCGCGTGAAATGGCTGAACGAGCATTAAAACTAATACAAGATTCTAATATGAGTCTTAATTCAATGCCGCTTCTTTGCACATTTCATAAATTTGGACTATTATTTTTACAGCGATATATGCAGGTTTTAGGACGCAGTAATTTATTTAGTGTAATTGATGAAGATGATAAAAAGCGGATATTAAAGCCTATAAAAAAAGAGCTAGATTCTAATAGTAATGTAAATTTAAAGCTAAGTGATATTTTAAGCTATATTTCAAATTGTAAAAATAATATTTTACTATCAAGTGAAATAAAGGCTAGTAATACTGATGAAGCATTATTGCTAAGTGCATATCAAAAGTATGAAGAATATTTAGAAAAATATAATTTGATTGATTTTGATGATTTGCTTTTATTGCCTTATAAGATTCTAGAATCTAATGCGGCTTTAAGGGAGAAAATAAGCCAAAAATTTCAATATATTATGGTGGATGAATATCAAGATACTAATAACTTGCAAGTGGCATTACTAAAACAACTATGCAGCACGCATAATAATATCTGTGTAGTAGGCGATGATGACCAAAGCATATATGGCTGGCGGGGGGCAAATATCGCAAATATTCTACATTTTGACAAAGATTTCCCAAATCCTAAAGTTATAAAGCTAGAGCAGAACTATCGTAGCACAAAGCAGATTCTAGACATTGCAAATAATTTGATTAGTAAAAATACGGATAGATATAACAAACGATTAGTCACAGAAAAAAGCGGCGTAGATGTAAAAGTCATTGAAAATAAAGATGAGAGAGAAGAGATGGGTAAGATTATAGAATCTATTCGCACTTTAAAGGCAGATTCTAAAACCACATATAGCGACATAGCCATACTTTACCGCACAAATCTGCTTTCACTAAATATCGAAAAAAGCTTTTTAGCAGAAAAGATTCCATACATTGTAGTTGGCGCGATACGTTTTTATGATAGAGCAGAGATAAAAGATGCTTTGGCTTATTTACGATTAACCTTAAATCCACATGATGACTTTTCGCTTTTGCGAATTATAAATCGCCCAAGACGCGGCGTAGGCGATAAAAGCATCGCTGAAATTATTGCTAAGGCAAATAATTTTAAAAGTATTTATGAGTGCTTTGAATCTAAAATCTATAAAGGAGCACGCTACGAAAAGGCTTTGAGCGAAATATATGAGATTATAGAATCTTTAAAGGAGTGCTTAGAAGATACGCCCTTAATGATGTATGATATTTTTAAATATAAAATAAAACTATATGCTGAAGAGGATAAAGAGGATAAACTAGGTATTAGCAATGAGGAGCGGCGAAAGAATATCGAGGAGCTATTTTCACAAATAAATGAGTTTTTTTTAGAATCTAGCGTTATAGCGAATGTAGATTCTATAAATGTAGATTCTATAGAATCTAACACCCCAGATTCTACAAAATCTTTAGAATCTAAACACACACAACTAAGCAACGCAGAAAAATTACAAGAATTTCTAAACAACATAACCCTTTTAACCAACGCAGATTCTAACGCAAATAAAGACGCCATAACCTGCATGAGCATCCATTCAAGCAAGGGCTTAGAATTTAAGCATGTTTTCGTAGTCGGCTTAGAAAATGGAATCTTCCCGCTAAGATATAGCAATGTAGATTTTAACGCCCTAGATTCTACAGAATCTAGCGAAAATAAATGCGATTTAAGCGAAGAGCGGCGGCTAGGTTACGTGGCATTCACACGCGCCAAAGATTCACTAATCCTAAGCTACACAAAATCACGCTACTACATAAACTACCGAATGGATAGAAGCCCATCGCTATTTTTTAAAGAAAGTGGCTTGGAGATAAGTCATGTTGAGCGATACAATAGTCATGTTGAGCAAAGCGAAACATCTAATAAAGATGGTTACGCCCACGCTTATGGAAAAAGGACAGATTCTATAGAATCTAAAAGCGATTTTAAAAAAGGCGATTGCGCCAAACACAAAATCTTTGGCTTTGGCAAGATAGAATCTGTGCAAGGCAAAGGTTTAAATGCTCGCGTAACAATCTCTTTCGCCGGACAAAAACGCATAATCCTAGCCTCCTTCTTAGAAAAAATCTAATATTTAAAGTTGGGTTTAGATTCTATGAGTTTTAGGGGCGTTGTGCCATCGTTGTGATGCGTGCGTAAAAGGGCGTCTAGCTCGTAAATGTAAAGCGTTGTGTATTGCGTTTTTAGGCGATTTGCGTTTGCTTTTAGCACATTGTAGGTTTGAGATTTTGGATGACCGATGGCAATCACATAGCCATTTTTTTGGGCGAATTTCAACGCAGATTCTAACTGCTGGGCGATATATTTCTCATTATTCTCGTTATCTAGGAATACATTTCGGTGCAAGTAAGGCTCTTTTGCTCGCTCTTTAAATAGCGTTGCAGCCGCACTTTTGGCAGTCGTTACAGAATCTACAAAGGTAATTTTGTGGCTATCAAGCACTTTTAGCAGCCGCTTCATATCATTCACACTCGCGCTAAACTTGCTACCGGTGTGATTATTTAGGTATTTTAGCGTAGGAAAATCGCGTTTTATTTCGCTAATAAAGTCGTTTATTTCGCTCTCACTATCGCCGACATTTATCACTTTCACGCCTTTTTGAGAAAAATTTTGCGCTTCAAGTGGCAAATGTATCATAAAAAATGGCAGGGTTTTGGCGATTTTTGGATTGTCCTTGCTAAAGCTGTATTTTGGGAAAAGCGACAAATTTAGCTTTAAATCCAAATCGTGGAATTTTTTGATGTCTTTTGGGTTTGCTAAATCATCGATAATTATAATGACGTAGGGCTTTTGGTGGGTTATTTTGGAATCTTTTGTTTTGGATTCTATGGTTTTTTTGGAATCTTTTTTGGTGGATTCTATATTTTGTGTGCTAGATTCTGGAGTTTTAGATTCTGTATTTTTGTGTTCTGTGTTTTTAGATTCTATATCAATGCCGACATTTTCGCTAAATTCTTTAGAATCTAGGTTGATAATCTGCTCGTTTTGCTTGGCAAGCTCGCGTAAATCAAGCTCGCTTAATGCGTCTTTTGGCTCGTTATTTTCATTAAAAAAAAGAAAAACCGCGATAAATCCGCATAATCCAAATAAACATAAAATTAGAATCTTTCGTAAATCTTGCATTTTTAGCCTTAAAAATTTTTGTTTTTTAGAATCTAGATTCTATATATTCCATCCAAAAGGGTGGTGGGTGGGCGTTTAGGTTTAAAAATATAGAATCTATAAATATTTTTATTTCTATCTATTCCCAACCCTACCACCCTTAAGGTGAAAAAATTTTTAGAATCTAGATTCTATATCGAAATTTTCGCGGATAAAATTAGAAAGTTTTTGCTTTGTTAAGGCGTGATTTTGCAAAAACTGCGAATGAGCGTTTTCACACACAAAATTACTAACGCAAAAAAGCCCAACGCAAGGCAGGTTAAAATACTTTGCCACGTTCAAAATGGCGAAAAACTCCATATTTTCCGCTTTTATCCCTGCTTTCAAAAACGCATTGTTAAACTTGTGCGTGTTTGTAATGTAGTTGCTAGAATTGACAATGACGTGTGGAATGTGCGTTTTTTTTAGCTTTTCAATCGCGTTTGGTTTCAAAATTGTTTCGTGTGAAACATTAGGATTTATCATTTTAGAATCTATTTTGAGATTTTGCGATGTTTCTTGTGAAACATTTTGTTGGTTATATTCTTGGCAAGATTCTATAAAAACGCTATTATCAATGGGCGTGTAAGATAGCGACTGCAGGAAAGATAGCTCAAGCTGCGTGGCGTGCGTGCTGTAAAAAATATCGCCGATATTAAGGCTTTCTTTGGATTCTAATGTGGTTTTAGAATCTAGTTTAGAATCTGGCGTGGTTTTAGAATCTCTTTTAGAATCTCTTTTAGAATCTTGTTTAGAATCTTTTTTGGATTCTATAGAATCTTTGTGAATTTTAGATTCTATATTTTTGCAATCTGTCTTGTTTAAAGGGTAAAAATCATAGCTTCCAGCACTCGCTATAAAAATAATCTCGCTTGGAGCGTGGTGCAAAATAAGCCGCGTTAAGCCCATCGCGCTATCCACAAGCCCCATACCAACGCTTTTAGCAAAGCTAAAATTTTCAGCATTTCCAACGCAAATAAACAACGATTGCTCCAAAATAGAATCTAGATTCTACAAAACGCGGAATTCATCCGGGTGGTCTAGGGCGTAGCGGAATTTCTCCATATCCACGCGTTTATCCCAAATGCTTACGATTACACAGGCAACGGCGTTTCCGCATAAGTTTCCAACACTTCGCATTTCACTTAAGAACTTATCAATACCCAAAATCGCAGCAACGGTAACTGCTGGAATCAAATGTCCGCCATCTGCCGTTGTAAGTGCCGAAAGCGTCCCAGCCAAGACTATAAAGCCACTACCTGTCACGCCCACCGCGCCTTTTGAGCTAATCATTAAGATGATAATCAAAGTAATCGTTTGCTCCAAAGTGATAGGAATATCAAACGCCTGACCTAAGAAAATCACTGCAAGGCTTAGATAAATATTTGTCGCATCAAGGTTAAAGCTATATCCTGTTGGTATCACTAAGCCCACTGACGCCTTTTCAATACCAGCGTGTTCTAGCTTTCGCATCAAAGGCGCTAGGGCGGTCTCACTACTAGACGTAGCAAAAACCACCAGCACTTCGCGGTAGATAAAACGCATAAACTTAAAGATATTGAATCTCGCAATAGCCGCAATAATGCCAAGCACGCCAAAGATAAACACCAGCACGGCTAATGCCATCGTAATCAGTAGCATAAACATACCGCCAATTGAGCTAAAGCCAAACTTCGCAATCAAAAACGCCATCGCCCCAAATGTAGCCAAAGGCGAATACCAAATAAGTATCGTTAAAACCTTGAAAAAAGTCTCCTGCATACTCTCAAAATATTTCAGTGCGGCTTCTTTTATCGCTGGTTTCATAAAGGATAAAATAATCGCAATTGCCACCGCCATAACAAGCACCTGCAAGGTCTTACCCTCCACAAAGGGGCTGATAGGGTCATGCGGTATCGCACTTTGCAAAATATGCCAAATCTCATCGCCCGCGGTCTGTGGCTGTGCCGCACCCTTTTCAATATAGCCCTGCACGGATTTCGTATCAAGACTAGCGGTATCAAGGTGCATTCCAGCCCCAGGCTTTAGAATCTCACCAAACAACACGCCGATAACCAAAGCAAATGTGCTAACAATCTCAAAATATAGCACGGTTTTCACGCCCAAACTACCGAGCGTTTTCAGGTCTTCTAAGCGAATAATGCCTGTGATAATCGTCAAAAAGATAATCGGTCCCATCAAAAGCTTTAAGCCCTTAATGAAAGGGTCAATCGTGTATTCCTTACTGCCGACTGAAAAATTGTAAAAAAAGGCTAGAATCTCGTGATTTTCCGCCCCAGCCTTTGCGTCATAAAAGCTACCTATCGTGCCAAAAACTATACCTAAAAACAGCCCGATAAACACCCAAAACACAAGGCTGCGGCTGACCTTTTTGCCCATTTGCTGCGTTTGCTTATACCCTTGCTCACTACTTGTTATCATTTTAATCCTTATTTTGCGAATTCACGCTAGTTTAAAGAAATGAATCTTTTTAGTGTAATATGATTAGCAATTAAAGTAAATATTATCAATACAACTTTGCAAAAAAAATGGGAAATGTTTAGAAAAGTAGCAAATATCGATTTAAAATACACCTTTATAGAATCTTAGATTCTATAAAAGGGTTAGTTTTTCTTCTTCTCGCCGGCTTGTTGGTCTATCATCATTTGCACTGCGTTAAAGGAGTTATTTGCCTTTGCTATTTGCTCATCAAAACTTGCAAATCTTTGTGCCATAGTCTCATAGCGTGCGTCAAGCATTTTTTTAGACTTTTCCCTTTCTGCGTTATAGTTTTTCAATTCTCGCTCTAAAGTCTGGCTAAATGTCTTAAGCTTTGCATTGCCACCATCAACTAAGTCTCCTAAAACATTGCTAACCTTAGTAAAGATTCCATCATAGCGATTATATTTCCCACTAGAATCTTTTTTCTCCCCACCATAAAATACATCTTTTACTCTCTCAGGGTCAGCACTCACCGCCGAAGCAAGTTTGCCAGAATCTAGGCTCATAAAGCTTTTATCATTAATGCTGATTCCATAATCCATTAAACTTTTCACATCAGTGCCATTTGTAATGCTTTGCGTTATGGCTTGATTAAGTGCAGGGCGGATATTCCTTATAATAGATTCTGTGCTAAATACACCGCCACGCTTCGTGTCTGCATCAAATTTTGTTACCGCATCTAGCTTTGGCACAGCCTCGTTATACGCCTTTACAAACTCAGCCACTTCTTTTACCAAATCATCGGTATTTTGCGATACCGTAATCACATCAGGTTTGCCCTCTTCGCTTACCTTTTGAAGATTAATCGTTAAGCCGCCCACGACATCATCAAGTGTATTTGTTGGACGTTTGATACTAGCGCCATTATATAGCACCTCGCTATCTTGTGCAGATTGCACATTTTTAAGCTTGAAAAGGTTTTGCTGCACAGTTGCAAAGTCTTTATACTTGCCACTTTTGATACCTGTTAAGTCAAGCAAATTCTTTTCATTCGTGCTAGTGATATTTACTTCTTTACCATTTGCGTTAAAGGAAATCTTATTATTTTCCACACTAGCAGTTAGCCCATCGACTTTATTCATCGCCTCTACTATTGCAGCGGCGTTTTGCTCTGCGGTATTTTCCTTTTTAGTAATAGCGGCAAGGTCAATAGTGGTATCATTGATATTAAATGTCCCACTTAACGCTCCCGCTTTTACTTCGCTTCCCGCGTCAAACAAGTTCTTAACTTCAGCTTCTTTATTCACAAAGCCTAGCATTCCAGCCTTTTCTCCGCCCACACTTATTTTATATCCGCGTTTATCATTAAAAATAAGGCTTTGACCCTCATTTACAAGTCCTACGCTAATATCGCCAGAATCTACTAGCCCTTTTGTAGCTTCATTATTATTTATCGCTTCTTTTATCGCCGAACGCAAGGCTTCCGCTCTATCACTTGCATTTGATAAATCAGTGGTTATTCCTATTTTTTGTGTAGCACCATTTTTATCTTTTACCTCGATAAAAAAGTCTTTTTCGCCCTCTAGCTTAATGTCGCTGCTGCTAATTCGCTCTCCACGCAAGATAGGACCAAAATAGATTCTATTATTTTCGCCTGTCTCTTTTGAGTTTATCATTAGCTGGTAGGGCTTTTCACCACCTGTTTTCATCACTACGCCCATAATCTTACCATCGGTTGCATCAGTGATTGCTTGGGCTACTTCAGCGACATTCATCCCGCCTTTTATATCTACGCTATAGTTTTTACCATTTGAGTAAAAGTCTAGCTTTGTGTCTTCGTTAGTAAAAGCGTCCTCTTTACTTGCAAACTTAGTGCCGATTTCATTTATATCGCTTTTGGCAAGGTTTTTAACCTCGATATTCACACTTTGCACAGGGATACCATCAGCAGCAGTTGCCTTTACCGCATCGCCTGATACGCTTACATTTCGGCTTAGGAAAGTTGAGTAGTCCGCTAACTTTTTCGCACTAGCGCGAAGTGCGCCCACAGCGGTTTCAATTTCTACAAGCTGCTTTTGCTTTTCTAAATTCATTTCCATCTTTTTATCGATGGGCTTTACCATGTTGTCTTCGTCAGCTTTTTTTAATTTATCAATTACGTCAGAGTTAAGCACCGAGCTACCAAGACCTAGTGATGTAATCTTACCTGCCATAATATTCTCCTAATGTTTTAATGTATAAGAAATTTGTATTCCATTTATTGCTTTAGATTCTATATTTTATCCTTAAAATGTTTTGTTTCCTTTATCTTTCATTATAAAAGGGTGGCTTTAGGATTTATATCTTTTTTGTTCCACTACCCTTTAAGGTGAAAGCCTTTTACTTTTAGAATCTAGATTCTATAATCGGCAAGTTTTGTTAAAAGTTTAGAATAATTTTGTAGATTCTATATCCAATCAAGGAAAATATTCTTTATATTATTTTTCTGTATTTTTTCTTTCAGATTCGCTATCTTGAAATCACCATCCATATAATAACGTTCGTGCGTTTCACAGGCGATGTGGTCGATTTTTTCATACAATTTTTTATCGATAAGTTTATCCATTATTTCAAATTCCGCGCCCTCAATATCAAGCTTTAAAAAATAGATTTTGTCATGTGCCTTTAGAATTTGCCCTTCGATAATCTCGCACAAATCCACCACTTCCACATCATAAAAATTCGCATTAGATTCTATATCATTTCTAGAATCTATTGTGATTGTATTGCCTTGAGAAAGTGTATTAAACTCGCTAAATTTCGTGTGAAAATTGCCCACACCCACAGCCTTTTGATAGAAAATCACATCCGCATTTTCCGCATATTTTTTCCGCAAAAGTGGCGCAAGATACTTATTTGGCTCAAAGGCATACACTTTCGCACCCACGTGAAGCCCCAAATCAACGACCTGCCCAGCCCACACGCCGCAATCGATAAAGACTAGATTTTGCGTATTTTCGCGTGCATAATATGCCTTGTAAAAAATGTCGTAATACTGCGGTGGAACATGCGTTGTGTGTAGCATAAGATTTAGCATTCCTAAGCCGTGCTTGTCGGCGAGTGCGTTACTTAA
This sequence comes from Helicobacter saguini, assembly GCF_000762875.2. Lineage (GTDB taxonomy): Bacteria > Campylobacterota > Campylobacteria > Campylobacterales > Helicobacteraceae > Helicobacter_A > Helicobacter_A saguini. The sequence goes on along the minus strand of NZ_JRMP02000001.1, from coordinate 137,006 downwards.
AAGAGCGAAATTAGATTCAGTATTTAGCCTAAATTCATTGATAAAAGCCCCAGAGCGAGTAAGTCTTACCCCCCCCCCGTATGTTATCATCGTATTTTGCACGCAGCTCATGCCGCTTTTGCCTATCAAACACAAATAAACTAGCAAGTCTATTAAAAAGCCTTGAAAGTGAGAATCTATACATCATTTTTCACCCTTTTGATATTTTCATAAAATCTTTTTTGAAGTCATTTTATGTAGAATCTTTTTTATAGAATCTAACTTATAGCATAAAACAAGATTCTATCCCTAATAAGCAGTGAACATATAAAATAAATTCTATTTTTTTGCATTATTTTGCGTAGAATCTGCCGCAATTACCGAGACTTTTTTACGCAGTTTATTTTTCTGCTTAAACTCCACGATACCATCGATTAGTGCGTAAATCGTGTGGTCTTTTCCCATACCGACATTTTCGCCCAAATGCACCTTTGTGCCACGTTGCCGCACGATAATGTTACCAGCGCGAACAAACTGCGAACCAAACTTCTTAACCCCAAGCCTACGACCCGCTGAATCGCGGTTATTTTGTGTGCTACCTTGACCTTTCTTGTGTGCCATAATTTTCTCCTTATAAAAGTTATGAAATTTAGAACTTAGATTCTAACTTCATCCTGCCAAAAAGTTATGAATTTTAGAACTTTAACTAATCCCAACGACCTTCACGCGCGTAAAATCGCGTCTAAAACCACGTTTTGTCTTACTATCCTTACGTCGCCGCTTTTTAAAGGTAATCACCTTGCGACCACGACCCTCATTTATCACCTCTAAAGCGACCTTTTTCCCGCTAAGATAAGGCGTCCCAACCTCGATATTATCGCCATCCACGATAGCTAGCACATTTTCAACATCTAGCTTAGACTTTGGCTCAAGGCTTAGTTTATCAAGCAGCAAAATATCGCCGACTTGCGCCCTGTATTGCTTGCCTCCGTTCTCAAAAATAGCCTGCATTTCGCATCCTTAATTTCAAATTTAAAAAGCTGACATTATACAATAAATTTTGTGAAAATTGATTAAATACTTTATAAAATATGGTTATTATGTAAATTAGATTCTATATTTTAAGGATTTAAGTTTTATGTTTAATCCAAAAGTGGCGATTATTGTGCCGATATTTAATGTTGAAAAGTTTCTTACGCCGTGTTTGGAGTCGTGTCAAAAGCAAAGTTATAAGAATATTGAAGTGATAATGATTGATGATGGTAGTAGTGATTCTTGCTTTGATATTGCCCTAGATTTTGTGCGACGTGATTCTCGTTTTGTGCTTATAAAAAAGCCAAATGGTGGGCAGGGAAGTGCGCGAAATGTGGGGTTAGATTATTTGTTTAATGAGTTAGAACTATGCGATTTAGATTCTAAAAATTATAATATTTTAGATAAAAAATTAGGAAATATAGAATCTAACTTGCAAGATTCTATCAAAATGCAAAAGGGTTTTTACACTTATAGGGGAGCGTTTGCTGAGGCAAGGCAGAGAAGCGAAGCGGTTACACTTAACGCAAAGCAGGAAGTTTTTGTTTTTTTTAATGCGGATTCTAAGGATTTGATAGAATCTAAGTCGCAAGATTCTATCAATTTAGAATCTAAATGCGAATATGTGCATTTTTTAGATTCCGATGATGAGCTGACTTTGGATTGCATTGAAGTGTGCGTTAAGACGTTGAATGAATTTATAGAATCTAACTTGCAAGATTCTAAAATTAGTAATTTAGATTCTAAAAAATTAGGAAATATAGAATCTAATGCTAAAGATTCTATGAATTTACAGAATCAAGATTCTATGGAATCTAAAAACGTTTTGTTGAAAAATAGTGAAACGCAAAAAATAGATTCTATAGAATCTAATATGCAAAATTCGCAGTTGCAAGATTTGTCTCAATCTATTCCCACCCGACCACCCATTTGTAAGATTAAAACAAATCCTGCAACTGCGAATTTTGCCAACGCACAAGAAAATATAGAATCTAAGTTGGAAGATTCTAAAAAGTTAGAAAATATAGAATCTAAGTTGCAAGATTCTATGAAATCACAAAATCTAGATTCTAAAAACCTATCGTCCACCCACCGCCCTATTAAAGAAAACGTTGCCCAGCACCATAATTTGAAAGGCGTGGCGGTGTGGCATGATTTTTGCAACATTAACGAAAATGGCGAGAGATTCGATGGCGGGATAATCAAGCGAAGTAGTGAATTTAAGGACGGGCAAATATTACAAAATACGCAACTTTTAGACTATAAAGCTAGGAGTTTAATAGCTATGTGTTGGAGTATGTTATTCCCCTTAGAATCTTTCCGTAAAAATCGCATTAGATTCCTAGATTTTGTCCATAGTGAAGACCAGCTATTCTCATTTATGATTCTAACTAATTTGCAAAATGTGATATTTATGGGAAATGAGCTTTACAAATACCGCATAAGAGCGGGTTCTACGATGAATTTTAATGCGAAAACGCACACGCCGCCGCCTTTTAAAGCCCCACTACTAAACGCTTTTAAGGACGCAAAAGTTGGGAGTGAGTATTATCTTAGCTATTCGTTTTTAGCGATGGGTGCGAGTTTGCTTGACTTTAGCGAGCTAGATTCTAATAGCGAATATAAAGAAAGACTGCAAAATGGCGTAAAATTTATGCTGCGACATCGCTGCAGCGCCCTGCGGTGCGTAGCGATTAGCAAAAGCGATCCGCAAGATTGCTTAAGTCTTTTTAAAAAAGTAAAGCAAAGATTACCAAAAGGCTACTTTAAATTCTCCACGCTTTTTGCGTTTTATTTCCCATTTTTACAAAAAGTTTTTTATTTTTTATTGCAAAAATTTAAGAAATAATATTTCACATTCATTATTTTTTTGCATATAAAATTATAGATTCTAAAATATTTAAGGACCTTGATTTGACTGAGAAATTTACCCTACATAATATCGCTAGGAATTTCTATTTAAATTATATAAAAAAGTATATTCAGGCTTATGACCCGGGGTATTTTACCTTTTTTTATGCTTTAAAAGCGATGTTTGCAATTGCCATTAGTGTTACGTTGCACTATCTTATTTTTGGGCAGGGCGTGCTTATTTGGGCGATTATGACGCCTATGCAGGTTTTTTTCTTAAATGCGACCTTAAGCCAGCAAGCCGACAGAAAGCTTCACATGCTAGGCTTTACGTGTTTTAGCACGATTGCCGTTGGGCTTTTTTCCTTCCTTGCTAAAAAGGCGTTAGTTGATGATACCACACCGCTTGATGCGTTATATCTTTCGCTTCCTGTGCTATGTCTTACATTTTTTGTAGGGATGGTTCGGGCGTATCATCTTGATACTTATCGTATGTTTGTGCCTGTCGTGGTTAATTCGCTCGTAGCTGCTGTGTATGTAGATTCTGGCATTATGCTACCCATTTGGCAGGTGATGTTTGTGGTTTTTACAAGTGCGCTAATTGGCACAACTATTGGCTTTTTACTACTAAATAACCCCGGAAATTACGGCAAATACACACAGGTGTATTATCCGCTCGTGCTAAAATATCTCTCAAATATGCTAAAAAATGTGGATAATCCACACGAATTTACCCGCTACAAAAGCCTAACCTTTAATCTTATGCACAATATTAAGCAAACCTTGCATACAAAATCAAGCGTGTATAATGATAATTATATGATTAAAAACATTAAACGTGCGATATTTTACATCTATCGAATTGAAGATATTTATATGCTAGTAACGCTCTTGCCAGAATACAAAATCGCACGTGATTATCCATCCTTGCAAAGTGAGATTCTATATAATTTGAATGAACTAAGTCGCATTTTTGCAGGGAAGATTCCAAAGCTGCAAAGGAAGATTGCAGATTCTATAATTTTCTTAGAATTTAACTCGCAAAAACAAGACGCCCTTGCAAATATCATTAAGATTCTATACTCAAAGTTAGAATCTTTCTCACGCGTTGGTAGCAATATCGATACGACCTTTAATCCCCCCGCACAAAAAAGTTTCAAAAACATTATAAAGTCCTTTAAAACAAAGGACGCCACATTCAAATTTAGCGTAAAATACTCCCTTGCTATCGGGCTTTCACTGCTTATTGCAATGCTACTTGATATAAATCGTGGAATCTGGATAAGTATGGGTATCGTAAGCGTGGTGCGACCAAGTGTCGGCGGTATGCAAAAGATAGGCAAGGAATATGTGATAGCGACATTTTTTGGCATTATGGTTGGGATTTTCCTAGCGGTTTTTGCAAATGCGATTGTGTTTTATAGCTTGTTTGCGGTGCTGCTTTTTTTTGTGGTGTATTTGCGTGGTTTTCCGTTTTGGCTGTGGAGTGGCTTTATGATGTGCGTTTTTGTGATGATGTATAGCGCGCTTTATGATGATTTTTTGGTGTATGTGTTTGATAGGCTCATTGATATAGGGCTTGGCGTGATTTTTGGTGTGCTTATCTTTACAAAAATTTGGCCCCGCTTTTCGCATGATAATTTAAAGCCTTTGATTAGCAAGGAATTAAAGGGCTTGAGTGGCATTTTAGGCATTTTGCTAGATTTTATAGAATCTAAACGCATTTTAAGAACGCAAGAAATACAAGCTAGTCACGCCGAGCTTTTGCATAGCATAGAAGAGCTAAAAAACACCCTGCGAGATTCTAAGGCGGAGAAAAAGGGAGCGCAAAATCAAATCGTAGTCTATGGCTTTGAGCTAATCGATATTATGCAAAGCGTGATTATAAAGGTAAATGAGCTTAGTTTGCTATTTGGCACTTCTTTTAAGTCGCAAGATTCTATAAATAGCTTAGATTCTAAAGATTCTAGTAAAGATTGTATAGAATCTAAAACGCAAGATTCTAAAGATTCTGTTTTTTTAGAATCTAAATCGCAAGATTCTATAAATAGCTTAGATTCTAAAGATTCTAGTAAAGATTGTATAGAATCTAAGTTGCAAGATTCTAAAGATTCTGTTTTTATAGAATCTAAATTGCAAGATTCTATCCCCCCTTTAGATTCTAAAAAAGATTCTATAGAATCTAACGCCGAGCTAGAAATAAATGACTTAAAACTTTTGCAAGTTAGATTCAACGCTATAAACGACTTAATAAACGACACGACACATTATTTTAGATTTAACAAAGACGCCCTTTTGAGCGATAAAAATACATATTTTTACAAGCTAATTAGCGAAATTTTCACCAAGCAAAACACCCTTTACAACCTACTAAACGAAAACCACATCACCGCTTTAAGCGAGTAAATTAATTTTATACTTTTTATATAACTATAAAGCGATATTAAATTTCTTAAAAATTTTTATGTATCATTAAAGTTTTTGCGAATTTATTTGTAAGGTTAGATTTTGGAAATATTAAGTAATGCCGTGGTAGTCTCTGTTTTAGTAATGTCGCTGCTTTGCCTTTGTCGGCTAAATGTGCTATTATCAATCATTATCGCCGCACTTTTGGCTGGGATGATGTCGCCGAATTTAACGCTAAATCACACGGAAAATATAGAATCTAATACAACGCAAAGTGTGGAAAATCCGCAAGATTCTATGGAATCTACAATACAAAATAGCCAAGATTCTAAACTAGATTCTAATTTAGATTCTAAAAATTCTATAGAATCTAACGCAACGCAAAGTGTGGAAATTAGCCAAGATTCTATAGAATCTAACTCGCAAAATAGCCAAGATTCTAACTTAGATTCTAACTTAGATTCTAAAAATTCTATAGAATCTAACTCGCAAGAAACTACGCAAATAACGCAAGATTCTATAGAATCTAAAACGCAAGATTCTAAAGAAAACATAGAATCTAGCAAAAAAAGCGACATTTCATTGTTACAAAAATTCACACTCGTAGGGCAGATTCTAATAAATGGAATGGCTGGAAACCTAGACATCGCCCTTAGCTACATATTGCTCGGTGCAATCGCCGTGGCAATCTCAAAAACGCACCTTATGACCTTTCTACTCGCATTTATCGCACGCACCATAAGCGATAAAAAATTCATTTTTATCCTTAGCATCGCGCTAATCTCGTGCTTTTCACAGAATCTAATCCCCATTCACATCGCATTTATCCCTATTTTAATCCCGCCGCTTTTAAGCCTAATGAATCGCCTAAAAATCGACAGACGCGCGGTTGCGTGCGCGCTCACTTTTGGCTTGCAAGCGCCGTATGTGACCTTTGGCGTGGGCTTTGGGCTAATTTTCCACAGCACAATACGCAATCAAATGGACGCAAACGCCCTGCCCGTAAGCCTTTCGCAAATCTCAAGCGTTATGTGGATAGGAGGGCTGGCAATGCTTCTCGGGCTATTAATCGCCGTTTTTATGCTATATGCCAAACCACGCAGCTACCGCGACATCGACTTGCACGAAAAAATAGAAAACGCCAAAATGGGACACGCCGAATATGCCACGCTGCTAGGCATAATCGTGCTTTTTGTCGTGCAGATTTTAACTAGCTCTTTGGCGCTCGGGGCGTTTGTAGGGCTAGTGGTGATGATAGTTTTTGGCGGGGTGAAATGGCGTGAAATAGACGCAATTATGGAGGGCGGCTTAAAAATGATGGCATTTATCGCGTTTGTAATGCTTGTGGCGGCTGGATATGGCGAAATCTTGCGGCAAAGCGGCGAGGTAAATGCGCTAATTCAGGGCGTTTCAGGGGTTTTTGGCTCGGCTTCTGGCGACGTAGATTCTAATTTGGCTTTTGGCTTAGCTTCTAACTCGGCTTCTAGTTTGACTTTTGACTCGGTTTATAACTCGGCTTCTAGTTTGGCTTTCGGCGGTGCAAATTCTAGCGTAGATTCTATAAAAATAGTTACAGATTCTATAACTTTTTCACCTTTAAGTTCTACTCAATTTATAGAATCTAGCCATAGTTTTTTGCAAGATTCTATAATTTTAACGCAAGATAATAGCGGAGTTTTTCTCCCTTTAGAATCTAATTTTTATAATACAAATGTTAGAGATTTTATAACTTTTGCGAATGCAGATTCTATAAATCTAGGGCAGAATCTAAGCAAAGATTCTATAAAAATAGTTACAGATTCTATAACTTTATCAAATGCAGATTCTACACACACGATGAGTTTTAATAATATAGAATCTAGCTTTACAAATCGCCTTGTGGGCGCGACTTTAATGCTTGTTATAGGGCTGCTTATCACGATGGGCATAGGCACGAGTTTTGGGACTATTCCTATAATTGCGGCGATTTATGTGCCTTTTGGTTTGTCGCTTGGCTTTAGCACGGAGGCAATTATCCTACTTATTGGCATTGCAGGCGCACTTGGCGATGCGGGCAGCCCGGCTAGTGATAGCACTCTAGGTCCCACTTCAGGGCTAAATGCGGATGGGCAACACAATCACATTTATGATACCTGCATCCCCACATTTATCGCATTTAACATCCCCCTTTTAATCGCTGGCATCATCGGCAGCATGATTTTGTAAAGGAATATTATGAATTTCATAACTTTTTGTAAGAAAAATAAGGGCTTTGTGGTCGCTACGCTTTGCGTTTTTTTGCTATGTCTTGGGATTAGAATCTATTATGCGAACCAAAAGGTGGATATGCACTTAGATGAGGTCTTAAGCATAACGCTTAGTGAGTATAATGAAATGGGCTGGAGCAGGGGCTTTGAGAGCGATAGAATCTATAGTAGTGATGAGCTAAAAAAGGGGATTTTGTGGAATGATTCTAGCGTTTTGGGGGCGATAAATGATGTGGGAAATCTGTGGAAAAATAATCGCGATAGTCCGCATACAAATCTTTATTATTCGCTTTTGCGGCTTTGGCATATAGGGTTTGAAAGCCCGTATAGCACGGATTTAAGCGATGTTTATATGCGTTCAATTAGCCTTAATCTTGTCTTTTTTTCTCTTAGTTTTTTGATGGCTTTTTTGCTTGTTAGAATCTTGTTTAAAGATTCTATAGATACAAACGGGGGGGGGGGGGAATCATTATTTAGAATCTAATAACTTTTATTCAAATAAAATTACTAATTTTATAATTATATCTTACTTATTAATAACGTTTTTAAATCCAGCAAGTATCACAAACACTTTATTTATGCGACCTTATGCCTTGCAAGAGTTAGCTTTTTTAGTATTTATGTATTGTATAGTTAGGATATTTATTATTTTTAGATTAGATTCTAAAGAAATCATAGAATCTAGTTTTTTAGATTCTTTGCGTTTCAAAACTATTATAGATTATATAAGTTTTATATTAAAAAGTAAGGTTTTTAAGATTTTTTTACTTTTTTGGAGTCTTGCTATTATGCTTTTTTTAAGTTTTATTTTTTATATTGATAAGGTTAAAAGTGATGATTTTCATATCGCTTCTTTGCGAGTGGATGGCATTTTGCTAAGTGATGAAATTGCAATTAATGAGTATAAAATGCTAAAAGATTTTATGGAATCTAAAGATGCTTCACTTTCGCTTAACATGACAACCAAGATAGATTCTATAGAATCTAGCGAGTTAAAAAAGTTAGAAAATATGCAACAAAATCTCAAAATAAAAACAAAAATACTATATCCTAGCCTTATTTTTAGGGCACAAAGTCCATTAGTAAATTTGAAATATTTTGAGATAAAAATACTAGATTCTATAACTAATATAGATTTAGATTTTATTAATAGCAAAAATTATACTTTTGAAAAAAATAGACAAAAATATATCATTTTTGAGAGTTTAAAGCCATTTAATATTATAGATTCTATAACTTTGCAAGAAAATTTGCAAGGTAAAATCATAGGAAATATTAAATATAATATTAAAATAGAATCTTTATTATATATCGCGGTGTTTGGATTATATTTTGCAGTTATATTATTATTTATAGTATTTTTTAGCTTTTTAGTTATATTATTTAGAATCTATAAAAATGCAAAGTTATATGATAAAGCATTATTTTTACTAGCAATCTCTAGCTCATTTTTAATGCTAACAGGATATTTTGCCTTAATTTTTGTATTGCTAATTTTTTCAATTTTAACATTTTATATGTTTATTAAAAGTTATAATTTTAGGATAAAAATATTTTATTTTATTGCGTTTTTTATAAGTTTGGTGTTTAATAAGATTCTATATAAAAGCTATTTTAACGCATTTTTTGACTATCGTGGTAGCGAGGCTACATCTAAGATTAGTATAGAATATTTTAGAGAAAATATTATAAATATCATAAGTATTTTATATAGAATCTTAGTTGATAATCTAGGTTTTGTGATAATTTTTATGTTTCTATCAATTATTATTTTGCTAATTTTTTATAGAAAATATTATAAATTTTATAGTGTTGCTTTTATTATAAGTTCTACTTCTTTGCTTTGGTGCTTTTTGGTTATGATTGTTGCGCCATACAAGACGTTGCGATATATTATGGCGATTTTCCCTTTGCTGCTTTTAGCCCTGCCTTTTATTTTTAGAATCTATTATGCTAAATCCCGCATTTTAGGGCATTTTAGCACTTTATTTTGTGTTATAAATATTGCGATTTTGGGAGCACAAAAAGAAAGAATTGAAAATCTAAATTTTGATTATAAAGATTCACTGCAAAGCTTTGAAAACGCCCTAAATCACGCACAAAATACGCATATTACATTCATCATTCCACTTTATATCCAAACGATTATTCCATATTTGCAAGGGCAAAATTACAAGATTTTAAGCCTTAATAATCTTTCTTGCGACAGGCTAGATTCTATACTTCAAAGTGCCTTAAATGCGAGAAATGCGAACTTTATCATTGATAAAAATCTCACTTGCAAGCCTAAAGATTCTATCAATTTAAAAAATATCATAACGCAACATAAAAAATCTTATCATATTGTAGAATCTAAAAACTTCTATTTTTTAGAATCTAATTCGAAAATCTAGTGAAATACAAAAATTGTATTCTTATTTACTTTTTGTTTTTTTTTTTTTTTGTATCTTATGATTTATTTGAATAAATCAGAGGGTAAAAATGAGCAATAATATTGATGTATATATTATAAATCTTAGCACATCACTTGATAGAAAATCTAAAATGCAAGAAAATATTGCCACCTGGCAAAGGTGCAATCCACACAATAAAGATAAGATAAACTTTAAATTTTTTAAAGCTAAAACACCGCAGGATGTTAAGACATCAGGTTTTATCAATCGCTATAATAGATTTATGGCGTGGATTTGGAAAGCTCGCGATGTAAGACTTACAGAAATGGCTTGCTTTTATTCGCACTTTACATTATGGGAAAAATGTGTAGAGATAAATAAAGCATTTTTTATTTTAGAAGATGATGTTGATTTTACACCAATATTTTTTGATGGATTGCAAGATATTATTAAACAATCTTATGAATATGTGCGAATTAGCTTTAGAACATTTCATAAGATGATTTTAGTAAAAGAAAATTTTGCTTTTGGACATGCTTTAATACTTGGTGCTAGCGGATATTATATTACACCTAATGCTGCTAAAAAGCTTATAAAACATTCAAATAAAATATATATTGCGGTTGATTATTATATATCTTCTTCGTATATTCATAATGTGGTGGAAATGGTATATTCTTACCCACTTGTTAAAATAAACGAGCTAGATGCTAACTCAACGATAGGTAAACCAGAACATCAAGTAAAATCTAAAGCGGATAAAAAAAGATATAAAAAATTTGTAATATTTCGTGAAATACATAGAATCTACAGACAAATACGCACAATATTATTTGCTATTACACGTTTTTATTATATAAAATAGATTCTACAAATATCTATTATAGAATCTAATTTATTTAACGGAGTGCTAATGCAACAGATTGCCTTGCAGATTAAAAACATACAACAAGCAAAACAATTTGATAAAAGTTATTATATATTCGATGAATTTGGTGGTAGTATAGGTAGCGGCAATGATTGTAGCTTTATAGTGCAAGATTCTAATAATAGTATTAACGAAAAACATGCTGAAATAACTTTTGATGAAGGAGAATTTCTTATTACTTGTATCGGTGATAGTGAAATATTTTATAATGGCTCTTTTTCAAAACTACTCGCAGGATATGAAATGGCTATTAACTATGGTGATAGCCTTAAAATAGGTGATATAGACTTTATATGTATATCTCCTAGCAAAATAGATACAAGCTTAGATAAAGAAAATATTAGTGATATACAATCTTATAATAAATTAGATTCTATAAATTTAGAACCAAGAGGCAAGGTAAATGGACTAAATATAGAATCTAATGATGAATTATTAGACAATAATACCCTGCAAGATATAGATTCTAAACTAGGCTTAAGTAATATAACACAAGAAAATATAGAATCTAAATCTTTAACAAAAATAAATATACTAAATTTAATAAAACAGGATTTAAATACTTTGGAAAAATCAATACAAATAGACAATAAATACAATACATTAGATATTGAAAATATTTCTACTATAATTAATAACATTTTACTTTTAGATTCTAATAAAGTTATTAATTTAGCAATATTAAGCATAATCATAAAAGAATTAGATACGCCTATATTTAAAGATATTAGTGGTGTAAGTTTTATAGACTTTATAGCAAATGCTATAGATTCTAGTCTTAATAACAATAAAGAATTGATAGAGCAACTACTTATAAAGGCATTACAAAAATATATTAATAATTAGTGCATAGATTCTATAGAATCCTTAAAATAATTATATAATCACATTTATTAAAACTAAAAGGGTAAATATGGCAGAGAGTATAGCTCCAAAAGAGCGTATCAACATAACATACAAAACAAAAACAAATGGACAGAATGCAGATGTAGAGCTACCATTAAAACTAATGGTTATGGCAGATTTAACGGGCGATAATAAAAAAATGCCATTAGAAAATAGGGAAGTAGTATCCATAAATAAAATTAACTTTAACCAAGTAATGAAACAAATGGGTATAAATGTTAATTTCAGTGTAAAAAACAAACTTAATGGCAATGAAAATGATGAGTTGAATGTGAATCTCAATATTGAAAGCATGAGAGACTTTTCTCCAGATGGTATAGTAGAAAAAATCCCAGAACTAAAAAAGCTAATGCAACTAAGAGAAGCACTATTAGCTTTAAAAGGACCTATGGGAAATATACCGGAATTTAGAAAGGCAGTATTAGAAGCCTTGCAAGATGATAGCAAAAAAGAAAAGCTATTACTTGAAATATCAGGCAAAGATAATATATAAATAGAATTTTAGATTCTATAAAATACAAACAAAGGATAAGTATGGAAACAAAAGAAGATGTTAAGATTAAGGTTGATGATACTGAATCTAAACAAGATTCAGTAATTGAATACATTATGGAAAAGAGTAAGTATTCAAAAGACGACGAAAGCTATAGCATTGCAAAAAAAGGCGTGGCAGAATTTATAAGTCAAATTGTAAAATCTCCTAATGCGGAGGATAAAATCAATAAATTTGCCTTAGATGAAATGGTTGGACATATTGATGAGTTGATTTCACAACAAATGGATGAAATTCTACATAACGAGGAATTTCAAAAACTAGAATCTACTTGGCGTGGATTACATTTTTTAGTCGAGCGAACTAACTTTAATGAAAATATAAAGGTAGATTTGCTTGATGTTACGAAACAAGAAGCATTAGAAGATTTTGAAAATAATCCTGATATAACACAATCTGTGCTTTATAAAAATATCTACTCAAGCGAATACGGGCAATTTGGCGGTGAGCCTGTAGGGGCTATTATAGGTGATTATGAAATTAGCACTTCAAATCCTGATATGAACTTTTTAAATAAAATGTCTTCTATTGCAGCTATGAGCCATGCTCCATTTTTGACATCTGTAGGCTCAAAATTCTTTGGACTTGACAATTATGCAGAATTGGCAAACATACAAGACTTACAAGGATTATTGCAAGGACCGCAATATACGCGTTGGAGAACATTTAGGGAAAGCGAAGATTCTAAGTATACGGGACTTATGGTTACTAGATTTTTAACTCGCTCTCCTTATGATACAGAAAATAATCCTATAAAGTCATTTAATTATACAGAAGACGTAAGCAAGAATCATAATCATTTGTTATGGGGAAACTCAGCCTACGCATTTGCTACTCGCTTAGCTGAAAGTTTTGAGCATTATAGATGGTGTGGAAATATTATAGGTCCTAGAAGTGGTGGAGCAGTAAAAGATTTACCTATGTATTTTTATGAGAATTTTGGTAGTATTCAATCTAAAATTCCAACTGAAGTGCTAATCACAGATAGAAGAGAATATGAACTATCAGAGCAAGGTTTCATAGCACTAACGCTTAGGCGAGATACTAATAATGCAGTGTTTTTCTCTGCTAATTCATCTTTGAAACCAAAAATATTTCCAAATACCAAAGAAGGTAAAGAAGCTGAAACAAATTATAGATTAGGCACACAACTACCTTATGTATTTCTCATTTCACGTCTAGCACATTACTTAAAAGTATTACAGAGAGAAGAAATAGGTAGTTGGAAGGAACGTCAAGATGTAGAAAAAGGATTAAATGAATGGCTAAGACAATATATATCAGACCAAGAAAATCCACCGCCAGAAGTAAGAAGCAGAAGACCATTTAGGTCAGCTAAAATTATAGTAAGTGATGTGGATGGAGAGCCAGGATGGTATAAAATAGAACTGCTAGCAAGACCACATTTTAAATTTATGGGAGCAAATTTCGAATTATCTTTAGTGGGAAAATTAGATAAAGAATAATTAGATTCCATAGAATCTACTTACTCTGCTTCCTATGATAAAGCTTTCTGCAAAGGGCTTGATTTGGATTGCAAGTAATGCTAAAACTCCCATTTGCATTTTCCCTAATATTTAGCCTCAAACGCTCACTACCCACACTCAACAAAAAAGCACTACCACGCACTTCCAAAGTAAAAAAGCGATTATTTCCCGCCGCATTATTTATAAGGTTTAAAATAGCCGCTCTATCCACAGCCCTTTTACTCAAAAAGGCATTGTAAGCGATTTCATTTATATCTTTTTGCAGCTTTTGCAGGTGGAAACTAGCCGCACGAATGCCTAGCATAGCATTAATCTGCGGCTTTAAAATGCTAAGCGATAAAATGCCTAAAATTAAAAGGCACACCAACATCTCAAGCAGTGAAAAGCCACTAGCATATTTGATAGAATCTTTTTTGCACATCATAAATCCATTTTAGATTCTATAAACGCACTTAGAATCTAACTCTCCGCGAAAGCCCCATAACTCATAATCTTATTATAGCGCGTGGTTAAAAAGTTAGAATCAGAGCGGATTTTTTCCACAGATTCTAAAAAGTAGTCTTTGATTTTATTTGCAGCCTCGATTTTATCGCGGTGTGCGCCACCTTGCGGCTCTTTAATTATATCATCAATCAAATTCGCCTTTTTTAGCTCAGTTGGCGTGATTTTGAGTGCCTTTGTGGCGGCTTCAGTCTTGCTAGGGTCATTCCACAAGATAGCCGCACAGCCTTCTGGCGAAATCACGCTAAATATCGAATACTCCAGCATCGCAAGCCTATCAGCCACGCCGATAGCAAGTGCGCCGCCACTGCCGCCCTCGCCTATCACAATGCTAATTGTTGGGATTTTCAGCGCGCTAAATTCCTCCAAATTCTTAGCAATCGCCTCGCTTTGCCCCCTCTCCTCAGCACCTACGCCAGGATACGCGCCCGCAGTATCCACAAGGCACAAAAGCGGAATGTTAAATTTCTCCGCCATTTTCGCCGCACGAAGCGCCTTTCGATAGCCCTCAGGCTGGGGCATACCAAAGTTGCGATATAGCTTATTTTTCGTGCCACGCCCCTTTTCCTCGCCTATCACCATCACCTTTTGCCCATCAATTCGCCCCAAAAAACACACAATCGCCTTATCATCGCTAAAATGCCTATCACCGCTAATCTCATACGCGTCTTTCAGCAGCAGCTCGATGTAGTCCATCGCATAAGGGCGGTCAGGATGGCGCGCAAGCTGGAGTTTTTGATAATCATTTAGGTTGCTATAAATTTTTTTTTTCTCGTTTTTCAGCTCTTGCTTGCGAATGTCCGCCGCACTTTTGTCATTTGACAACAACGCAGAATCTATGTCGTCTTGCAGGGTCTTAAGCCGCTGCTCAAAGTCTAAATAAGTCGCCATTTAATCTCTCTTTTGTCGTTTTAGATTCTGTAATTTTACAATAAATTTGGTGGATTTTTAGAATCTAGAATACTAACACATTTATCTAAAACCTTAAAAGTAACTTAACATTCACTTAATTTTCACTTTTAATTCACGTCTTAATTCACGTAAAAATGTTATAATTGCAAAAATTTAAGTGAAATTAAAGGATTAAAATGAATGGAAATGATGTTTTGGAAATTTTAAGAGAAAATTCAAGTATGTTAGAAAAAACGCAGTATTTAGACAAAATCGCTTATGATTATAATAAATCTAGTGAATCTAAATTCATTTTTATAGCAAAAAATAGCTTTATACTAAACTGGGTTAAGCGAAAATATGAAAGCAAAATGCTAGAAATAGCACAAAACGCACATATCACGCCAAAAATAATATTCATCTTAGAATCTCAACTAAATATAGAAACCATAGATGATGTTAAAACAAGATATTACATAAAAAATAACACGGCTATGACTAATACTGAATGCAGCTTTGAAAACTTTATCGTAGGCGAATGCAATGCCTTTGCTTATGAGAGTGCTAAAAGCGTAGTAGATTCTAAGGCAAGATATAATCCACTACTAATACACGGCAGCACAGGCTTAGGGAAAACGCACCTATTGCACTCAATATGCAATGCCGTGTATAAGAAAAATCCAAACGCATCAGTGATTTATATCGAAGCCGAAACAATGTTTAATGAATATAAACATAGAATCACAAATAAAAGTATGGACCAATTTAGAGAAAGATTCCGTAAATGCGATTATTTGCTAATTGATGATGTGCAGTTTTTGGGCGTTAGTGAGAAATTTCAAGAAGAGTTTTTCAACACTTTTAATAACATCGTGCAAGAAGGCGGACAAATCGTAATGACCAGCGATAAACCACCAAAAAAAATCGAAAAGCTTGAGACAAGGCTAAAGTCTCGTTTTATGGGCGGAATGATGGCAAAGATAGAATCTCCTGAGCTAGAGACTAGAATCAATATCATAAAACAAAAATGTAGGGTTAGAAATATACAATTAGATTCTGAAGTCATCGAATTTATAGCGGTAAAAATCCAAGAAAATATAAGAGATTTAGAAGGGACAATCACCACAATTTATGGAAATATGATGCTTTTAAAAGTGCCTATAACAATCGAATTACTAAAAACAATCCTAGAAGATAGAAGCACGCAAAGCCATGAAATAAACCTAAATGATATAATAAATCTAATGGCATTAGAATATAACATTAAACCAAGCGAAATTAAATCTAAAACGCGTGGCAAAAAAAATGTAGCAAAAGCACGTAAAATCGTAGCATACTTAGCAAAAAATGTAACGAGGACAAGCTTTCCAGATATAGCAATGGAGCTAAATCTAAAAGGACATAGTGCGGTAAGCAAACAAATAAAAACAATAAGTGATGAAATACAAAAAGATTCTAAACTAAAAATGGAAATAGAGAATCTAAAAAACAAACTTATGCAAAAAAATTAATATTTCTTAGATATAATTACAACTTTTCAAAGTAGTTTTAGAATCTAAAACGTGAATAGCAGTGAATGAAAACCACACAAAAATGTGAATTAAAATATAGTCGCAAAATTACCAGCCACAAATATTTTTAAGATTCTATAAAATCTTAATTCACAAATTCACAAACACTACTAATACTACTAAGAATCTAAATAATACACGCAAGGGAAAAAAATGTCACAAAAAAATATTCTAACGATTCAAAAAAATAAATTAGAGCAAGCCATTAGCACGTTAGGAAATGCTTACAACAAAAAAGAGACCTTTGATTTAAGCTCAAGCATTTTATTAGAAACAGATGGAAACGCACTTTATTTGAAAGCTACAAATAATGAAGCAATTAGTATGAAACTAAAAGTAGTGCCAGATTCTATAGAAGGTAAAATCTTTTGTGCGGTTAAAGGTGAATTTATTAGTGAATGTATAAAGCAAGGGCTAGATGATTCTGAAGTGATAATTGAATATGATGATAAAAAAGACATATTGCATATTAAACAAAAAAATTACAATGCTAAAATCCCTGTCTATAAAGTAAGAGATACTAATAGTAAAGATAGAGATGATGATTTAAATGATTTCCCTTTTAAAGATGATTATAAAACAACGCAAGGCTACAAAAAAATAGATATTGACAATAAACTATTAACTGATACATTTAAAAACATTATACACTGCTGTGATGAAAAGAATGCGTCTAGAATCTATACTCAAGGTGTATTATTACAAATAGAAAGCAAGGTTTTAACAATAGTAGCCACCGATACACTAAGACTAGCATATATAGAGACTGAATATCCAAACGATAAGATTGACTTTTCTTGTATTATTCCTAAAAAGGGAATAGTTGAGCTAGTTAAATTCTTTGGGGATAATTTTGACTTTTATATAAAAGAAATTGATATAGAAAAGGCAAATGAAGAAAATGAATACGAAGAAATTGAGACGAATATAGAATCTGTTTGCTTTGTAGCTGAAAATATGGAGATATATGTAAGGACTATTAATTCTAAATTCCCAGAATTTAAAAAGGTTATAGAAAAAGAAAGGGGTATTTCTATAAATGTTAAACGAGATAGTTTGCTAAAAGCACTACAAAGGGTAAATGGCTTATGCAGTGCGTCAAAAATCATTTTTTACAAAGATAAAATCACCATAGAATCTTTACATGGTAGAAACAACTCTGAAGTAAAAGATATTATTGATAATATAGAATTAAACTTACAAGATGAGATAGAAATATCTATGACAAATAAACATATAATAGAATGCCTAGCAAACGCAAAAGTAGAAAACATCGACATTTACATAGAAGAATACGCCCCAATCCTATTTGACGCAAAAGACTTCAAAGAAATCATCGTCCCAGAACGCGAATATAACTATAGATAAACCATTTTATAGTCTAGATTCTCTCATCATAAATATCATAAATCACGCCATAAATCGCGCGCATAATCTCAAGATTGTGCTGAAAAACCTGCCCATTTATCGCGATATAGCTAGTCGGGCTGTCAAATTCGCCAAGCTCAATGGTCTTAAATGGCGCATTTGACACACGCGCATTGCGATAATTTATCACCACACGCACATTGAAAGGCGCCTCAAAACCGCGTGGCATAAGCCGCTCACGCCCCACGCTACTAAGGCTCTCCCAATACTCATAAGGCTGCAGCTCCAAAAGGCTCAAACCCGCATCGCCACGATAGCAGCCAGCCAGCAGTTCCTGCGAGTTCGCATACGCATACTGCGGACGCCCAGTAATCGCACACACCTCCATAATCATAGGCGTTTCAGGCAAAAGCGGACTTGTGGCGACCAGATTTTTCTCCTCATACTGCCCCCAAATATCAGGCACATCGATACCATAAACCTGCGGCAGTGGCGGGGGCTCCATACCTTGAATGACATTTAGGGTAAAATCAGGGGAAAATGGCTCTTTTGCTTGTGTTTGATTCAAACCTATAAACGCAAGAAATATAACAAATAGGCAAAACTTTTTCATTATTTTCTCCAACCTTAGAATCTATAAATCCAAAGGAATATCGGCAAAACACAAAGATTATAGAATCTAGATTTTAAATATTATAAAGATTCTATAGAATCTTACACAAACTTTTTCTTATTCGTATCTGTTATGATTTCTTCTACTATATCATTGACTTTGCCGGCGACTAGGTTTGTTTGGTCGGCTATTTGCGAGTTATTTTGGGCGACATTTTCTAGCTCCATAATGCCATCATTTATGTTACTTAAGCCATGCGTTTGCTCTTTTATAGATTCTGATATATCTACGATATTTTGCACCAGCACACTTATATTAGATTCTATCTCGCTTAGACTTGTTTGTGTGCGTTCGGCGAGTTTCCTTACTTCATCGGCTACGACTGCAAAGCCACGTCCATGTTCCCCAGCCCTAGCCGCTTCGATTGCGGCATTCAAAGCCAACAAGTTTGTTTGATTTGCGATTTCTTTTATCACATCTACGATATTTTTTATGTTTTCTGCTTGTTTTGCAAAGTCGCTTGTCTTGCTATTTACATTTTGCATTGCGTTATTTATCTGCTCTATTGTCGCGGCTTGTTCTACCAACGCCTTTTTTTGCGTATGTGAGCCCTCAGTCAATTTAGACATAGAATCTTTCAAAATCTCGGTTTGACTGCTTAGATTCTCAGCGAAACTTAAAGACTGCTTAAGCATACTGCAAATATCATTTCCCAAGTTATTTGACATTACTTCTAGCTCACCTTTTGCATTCTCAATACGCGCGCTAAAATCATACCCTGCAAAGCTTTTACATAAGCTTTCAATCCTATTTATATCCTTGCCGATTCTAGATTCTAAAATATCTAGCATTGAGTTAAATGTATTTTTTAGCTTTATTAGCTCTGGGTTTATCGCCTTAGATTCCACACGCAAATGCAAGTTCCCCGCTTCTACGTCGCGAGCGATATTTACCGCGTCTGCTACCACGATTTTATCGGCTTGGAGTGTATTTTGCGCTATTTTAATATTTTCATTTATCACACGAGCGGCGATTCCAAACTCATCATTTGTCTTAATATCAATGAGTTTTACAGAATCTTTTTTATGATTTAGATAGTCAAAAAAGTGGATTAGCCCCTCTTGAATGATAGGCAGAGACTTTAGCACATAGCCGACAATAAACCACAGCACAAGCATAATCACCACGACAAATATAATCGTAAAAAGGCTTTGATGGATTAAAATATCGCGAAAAGATTCCTTATAATCATCCATAGAATTTGCACTGCACAGCATCCAGTCGTCATTTTGCATACATACGCCTACGCGGTCATCATCTTTAATCTTGTAGCGGATAATATCAGTTGGCTCATTTTTATTTTTATTTGCGGCTAGTTCACGGGCAAAGCCTATTACGGCTTGTTTTAAATCATTATCAGGACTCATTTGCCAGTTTGCATTTGAATGCAGTATCATATTATTATTTTCATCCGCGACAAATACCGAGCTAGTCTCAGTTGTCTTTAGCTTTTGAAACTCTACTTGCATCTCATGTAAAAAAATATTGCCGCCGATAACGCCTATAAGCTTGCCATCTTTAATAAGCGGGACATAAGCGGTTAGCGTGTAATTATCCGTTGTTATATCCTTAAAAACGCTAGATAACCCGGGCTTCATATCACGCTTTGCACTTTTATACCAAAGCCGCTCTCTAGCATCATAGCCCTTGCTTCTATCTAGCACATAAGCTTGACTTACCTCATTTGTCTTAAAATCTACATCGACTTTAACTAGCTTTCCATCTTCTTCAAACCCCACAAAAAGTGCGTCAAACACGCTATAATGCGAACTAACCCACAAATGCTTACCCACAGATTCCACACTTAAATCGCTTACCTTTAAAATCTCACGCGATAACGCGGTAATCACTTCCTTTTTAGTCTCGATAAAATAGTCGATAAATGCCACAGCAGTTTTCACACTCTCCTTTTTACCATTTGCAATATCTCTTATTAAGCTTTGCTTTGACATATAATAATTTACCGCGATAAATATGCTAAACCCCACAATCATCACAACTAACGTTGAAAACATAATTTTTTTTGCTACGGATAAATTTACTTGTGTTTTTGTCATTTTTACTCCTTTTTTTAATAATAAATTTTATGTAAAATACGTGTAAAATATTAATAACACTTACTAATATTTTTACAAATGTTTCATATTATATAATAAATTTTAAAAATTTTTCCATATTTTTTTATTGCGAAAATTACAAAATGTTACATTTTCTATTATTCTCATTTTACAAGGCGTAATAATAATGTAATTTTTTTGTTATAAAAATTAGATATTTTTGATTTATAGACTTAAAGTCTATTTAGAATCTTATTAATCTTAATAATATTCTATAAAATCTAAATTCTATAAAAGTTTGATTATTTAGTAGTTTTGTGATTAAATGTTGTATAATTCTTAGAAAATTTTATGGTGATTTTATGCGGTATGTTGGCTATGTAGCGATGTTTTTTTGTGTGGCACTTTTGGTGTATTTTCTTTTTTCTGTGGATAAAAAAGATTCTGCAACTACGCAAGAAAAGGTTGAAAAACACATTTTTATAGAATCTAAAAACATAGATTCTAAAGCGGATTCTAAAAAAGATAATATTTTTGATATTAATATACAAAATTCTAAGCAAGATTCTAAAAAAGTTCTATTTAATATAACTTCTTTAAGTAATAATAACGCTTTTTCTAATAAACCTAAGGTTGTTATGATTTACCCTAAAGATTGCAATTTGTGTAGCGGTATAACACCACACATTAATAATCTTGCAAGAAATCATAAAGATATAGATTTTATAATCTTAAATCAAAAGGATATTATAGAATCTAATATTTTATTAGATAAAAATATCGTTTTTACTAACTTAGTAGAAACACAAAATGATTTAACGTTTATAATAGATTCTATAAAACGAAAGTTAAATGTAGAAAGACGCGATTTTAATGCGCCGCTTGCCTTAATCGTGGATAAAAACGGCGAAATTTTACAAATGATAGAAGGCGCAATCACTGAAGAAATGATAGAAAGCGACATAAATCTTAACTTTAAAGGAGATAAAAATGAATGAAGTAGCAGCGTTAAAAGGCGCACCTGTGGCACTTGGCAGTGTGGATAAGATTCTAAACTGGGGGCGGAGTAACTCGCTTTGGCCCCTTACTTATGGGCTTGCGTGTTGCGCGATTGAGATGATGGCAACGGGCGGTTCGCGATTTGATTTTGATAGATTTGGCATTATTTTTCGGGCTAGTCCTAGGCAGAGCGATGTGATGATAATCGCTGGGACGCTAACTAAGAAGCACGCGGAATTTACGCGCCGACTTTATGACCAAATGCCTGAGCCAAAGTGGGTCGTGTCAATGGGGAGTTGCGCGAATACGGGCGGTATGTTTAACACTTATGCGACCGTGCAAGGCGTAGATAGGATTATCCCTGTGGATATTTATCTGCCAGGATGTGCTCCTCGCCCTGAAACACTGCAGTATGCAATGATGGTTTTACAGCAAAAAATACGACGTGAAAAGGCACTGCCACTTGACAATAAAAAAAGACTTGTGTAATGTTATGACAATTAAGATTCTATAGAATCTTACGCGTTGATTTTAAGTAGTTTTGATTGCTCTACCTTGCTTTTGTAGTCAGCTTTTTCTCTTGGGATTAGCTTATCTGCCATTGATGTGTAAAATTCGCCAACTGCAAAGGCAAGTCGTGCGTAATGTGTATTTATCGCCTTTAGCTCCTCTAAGGTCTTTCGCATATTCCCTAGCAAATTATCACTTTTAGCGTCCAAAATATCGGCTAGTTTCAAATGCGGATACTGCTGTGTAAGGCTCAAAATCTCCCTATCAATCAAGCCCTTGCTAGTTTCAAACTCTTTTATAACGCCAACTTTTTGGCTAGCGCGTTCAAAAACTGCCTCGTGTTTAGCCTGCTTTATATCCTCGATGTCATCTTGTGTGAAAGTGATTAGCGACTTTAGCTTTTGTATAGCCGCTTCTAAGTAAGAATGTAGTGTATCGTTATTCATTTGCTTTTCCCTAGCTAAATAGCGGATAAGATTCTATGGAATTATGGAGAATTGCTTTATAGAATCTAGATTCTATAAAACTGCCATACGCAATGACAAAATAAAAAAACCCCTTAAAAATTAGAATCTTAACTCCGCTTTCTACCTAAGCATTAAGCAAACTTCGTGCCATTCTATCGCTTGTAGCGAATAAATCTAGCTTATAAGTCCCATTTTTTATCTCTTCTTTGATTTGAGCTACTCTATCAGCTCGACTTTTTCCGCCAAATATTTCGCTTACAGAATCATCTCTCACGCGTTCATTTCTATCATTTCTATCACTATTTTTGATAGCGTCTCTATCGCGGTTTTGAGCCTGTTGAATTGTAGCTGTTACACTTGCTGAAATTCTCATAGTTGTCTCCTTACATTTGGTTTAGTCCTATTTATCCTAAAAACTATATCGACAAATTTTTAAAAAACTTTAGAATCATTTTAATTTTTTACTCATTTCACTTTGGAAATTCTCCACGCTTGTCGTTCCGCCCTTTTGCTTACCACCGCCATAGCCAGCCTGCCCTTTATATGTGTAAAAAAGCACAAAAGCCATAACATACAGAAAGATTACGAAAACGACACTTGGATAAATCCAATCTTTCATAATAAAATCCTTAAAATGACTGAAAATAAAGCCTTTATATACAAAATAACGATATAATTACCCTTTTTCAACCTTTACATTTAGCTAATTTTCACTTATCCTTTAGTGAAAGCTTTAAAAGTTATTAGCAAATATAATGCCAAGATTCTATCATACTTTGCAAGGATTTATATTAATATGAGAGTTTTTTTTAGTTTTTTTTGTATTTTATTGCTTTTTAATGTCGTTTTTATACAGGCAGATTCTAAAGATTCTAATAAAAATATAGAATCTAAAAATGTAGATTCTAGAGATTCTAAAATTGCAAATTCTAAAAATATAGAATCTAAAGACGCTCACTCCCCCTCCCTTGCGGAGGGGGCTGGGGGGTGGGTCAATAACCACAATAAAAGAGAAAGCCATAATACTAAAATAGATTCTAATAAAAAGGATTCTATCAAAACACAAAATCTAGATTCTAACGACGTAACAGAACCCACCCCCCTAACCCCCCTCCGCAAGGGAGGGGGGAATCTCACCCTAGCAAGTTTAGAATCTAATAAAGATTCTAAAAAAGATTCTATAGAATCTAACTCGCAAGATTCTAAAAATATAGATTCTAAAGATTCTATAGAATCTAAACCACAAGAAACACCAAAAACCCCGCAAAAACAAAGCGGCTTTAACGCCACCTACGCCGAGCGATACGCTTGGAAATATGGCTCTACACTCTTAGGCTTTTTCGCACAAAATAATATTCCAGAATCTACATATTACAACCTAGCCCCAGAAGATAAAGAATTAGTCGCCGATGTCAAAACAGATTCTGACATTTATGTATTACGCGATAGCAAGGGCGCGCTATTACAAGCCTATTTGCCGCTAAATGCTGATATGCAGGTAAAAATATTCTATGATTTTAACGACAACGCATACAAGCTAGAAATCACGCCCATATTATCCCTGCGATTTGAGCAAAAAGTCATAGCCAAGATTCAAGATGGCGGCGGACCTAGCAAGGCTTTATATAACGCAACTCAAGATGGCGGCTTAAATCAAGAGTTTCTAAACGCATACAAAGCCCGCTACGTCGTGCAAAAGGGCGATAGAGTAGCCGTAATCTACACACGCAAATTTCGCTTAGGCAAAAATATCGGCACACCAGATGTCAAATCCATCGCTATAGAATCTAAGGGCAAATTCTACTACCTTTTTGGCTACAAAAATCGCTACTATGACGCGGATGGCAAGGAAATGGCAAACTTCTTTTTAATCACACCTGTAAAATATCGCCGCATTAGCTCGAAATTCTCAAGCGGGAGAAAACACCCCGTATTAGGCTATGTGCGACCACATTATGGCGTAGATTTTTCCGCCACGACAGGCACTCCAGTATATGCGGCAGGGGAGGGGATAATCGCCTTTTCAGGCGTAAAGGGTGGCTATGGCAAGGTAATCGAAATCAATCACGCAGGGGGCATTCGCACACTTTATGCACACTTAAGCAAAATCGGCAAGGCTAGTAAAATCGGTGCGCGTGTGCGGCAGGGCACATATATCGGCAATGTCGGTAGCACAGGACTTAGCACAGGACCACATTTACACTTTGGCGTGTATAAAAATAATAAGCCCATAAATCCGCTAGGGCAAATCAAAACGCAGCGAAGCGAACTAAGCGGAAATGATAAAAAGCAATTTTTGGAATACTCACGTGTGGAAAAGGATGTAATGGATAACTTTTTACAGAGTGCTGATTTAACAAACAACACATTCTACATTACAAAAGACCCGCTAGATTCCCCAGAATCCCACGACGAGGAAGAGCATGAAGATTCTAATGTAGGGCAAGATTCCACAACTAACAAACAAAAATAAAAAACTAATACTAAATCTAAGCAGCAACATTATGGTATTAATGGTTATTCACGTGGATGGCGAAGCACTATTCTACCTTTGTCTAAACTATATGGTGTTAGTTCGATTTGAACGTTATCGCCTGGTAATATTTTAATATTGTGCATTCGCATTTTACCTGAAATATGACATAGAACGATATGTCCATTCTGCAATTCCACACGAAAAGTCGTGCTAGGCAAAGCCTCAATTACTTTTCCATCAACCTTAATGACATCATCTTTCGCCATTAATTCTCCTTAGGAAATTTCATAATGTCTATAAATCAAAATTTATATTCTTGTATTTTAACCATTTTATTATAAGATTCTCGTATTTTTAAAAATATAACGTTGTTTTTTATATTATTTTAACAAAGTAAATGATAAAACCTTGCTAAAAAAAATAAAAGTTACGTTGAATAGATTTAAAGATTCTACAAGATATAGAATCTAAAAAAGTTACGCATTAGGTCGCCCTAGCTCTTCTTGATGGATTTCCCTCCACGCCTCTAGTAAGCCACGGGCTACATTCATAACAATATCGATTTTCTCGACATTATTCTCCATATTTGCCTGCGTTAGTAGCTTTATTTGATGCGTGTAAAGCCCTGTAAGATACACCGCGACCTCGCCGCCTCTATCGTAGTCTAGGACATTTAATAGCTCGGTGAAAATATCAGTCGTGCGGTTGATATAGTAGATTTTTTTCTCTATATCGATGTCCTCCTCCTCCATTATACGCTTTGCCTGACCCAAAAATCTCAAAATACCTTCATACAACATCTCGATAAGTTTGGCTGGACTTTCCACACTCACCGAATTTTGTTGATACATATTATGGGCATTATACGCTCTCATAATTTGCTCCTTAAATCTTGTTTGTCTTGCTTAGTGTAGCATTTCTACTAAATCGGCTAATTTCAAAATATTTTATACAAAAATGTATTATATTGTGAAAAAATTAAGATTATAGAATTTTAATTTACTAATTTAAATTGTTTGATAGTGGGTAAATTTTATTAAAATGAACCATAAATTTAAAAAAAAATTATTTTTTATTTCTAAAAAACTTAAAACCCAAATTTTTAAATTAGAATCTAGATTTATGTTACATAGACACAAGATTCTAAAAGCAAAGGACAAAAATGAAACGGCTTTTGACTACCCCTATTTATTATGTGAATGATGTGCCGCATATCGGGCATGCGTATTCTACGATTATCGCGGATGTGATTAAGAAATACTGGACACTGCAAGGCGATGATGTGTTCTTGCTTACAGGCACAGATGAGCACGGGCAAAAGATTGAAGAAGCGGCGCGAAAAAAGGGCATAAAAACGATTGAATATGCCAACACGATTGCTAACAAATTCCGCGATGTGTGGGATAAATTCCATATCGATTATAATAAATTTATCCGCACGACATATTTGGAGCATATTTTGAGCGTGCAAAAGGCATTTGAGATAATGTTTGATAAGGGCGACATTTACAAGGGCGAGTATGAAGGGCAGTATTGCGTTAGTTGCGAGAGCTTTTTTACGCAAACGCAAGTGCTTGATGGAATCTACTGCCCTGATTGTGGTAAAGAGACGCGTTTGGTGAAAGAAGAGAGCTACTTTTTTCGCCTTTCAAAATATCAAAATAAATTGCTTGAATGGTATAAAAATAATCCTGCGTGTATCCTGCCGCTACATAAAAAAAATGAAGTGATAAAATTTGTGGATAATTCTTTGCAGGATTTATCGATTACTAGGACGAGTTTTGAGTGGGGGATAAAAGTGCCGCTGAAGCTAAAAGATGATAAACATATCGTGTATGTGTGGCTTGATGCTTTAATGAACTATCCATCCGCGCTTGGCTATGGCTTGGATTACAATAATGCGCGTGAATTGTTGCAGCATAAAGCTGAGCAAAACCCTGCTTTAGAATCTAAAATGGAGTATTTTAAGCACACTTCACATGTCGTAGGTAAGGATATTTTGCGATTTCACGCGATATACTGGCCAGCGTTTTTAATGAGCCTTGAATTGCCGCTTCCAGAGCATATTTTCGTGCATGGATGGTGGACTATTGATGGTGTGAAAATGTCTAAAAGTATCGGTAATGTGATAAATCCGCTTGATATACTAGAAGCGTATCCGCTTGATATTTTCCGCTATTTTTTGCTAAAAGAAGTGCCTTTTGGGCAAGATGGCGACTTTAGCGAAAGGGCGTTGATTAATCGCAATAATGGCGAGTTGAGTAATGATTTAGGCAATCTTGTCAATCGGCTAATAGGAATGAGTGAAAAATATTTTGAGTATGATTTGAGCGATAGTTTTAGTATTGATAGATTCCAGCTAGAGCGTGAGAAAGTCGATGAACTGAGCCATGAAGCACTCGGCTTTATGAATAATATGCAGCCAAATAAATATTTAGAATCTATTTGGGAAATGCTGCACCTTGCAAATGCGATGATTACAAAATTTGCCCCTTGGGAGATGATGAAGCGTGGCGAAGTGCAAGAATGCAAAGAATTACTGAATCTAATTGCAAATATTTTGCTGAAAGTTTCGCTTTTGCTTTATCCTATTATGCCTACGACTTGTCTTAAGATTGCGGCTTGTTTAGGCGTTAAGATAGATTCTGTGGGCTTTCGTGGGTTTATCGTTGAGTTTGAATATAAACGCGATTTTAAGATTACAAAGATTGACGCGTTGTTTCCTAAGATTGATTCACCGCGAATGAAAAAAGATTCTAATGTTATTGCGAGTGAGAGCGAGGCTATAGAATCTAAAGGGAATTCCCCCACCCTTGCGGGAAATGCTACTTCTCTTCCCCCACACCTTGCGGGGGACACCACTCTTTCTTCCCCCCCCCTTGCGGGGGGGGCTAGGGGGGGGGTAAAATCCCACGCCCCAGATTCTAAAGATTCTCAAAAATCTAATATAGAATCTAAAAATATAGAATCTAAAATCACCCTAAGCGATTTTCAAAAAATCCATTTGAAAGTAGGCACAATTTTGAGTGCTGAAAAGCTAGAAAAAAGCGAAAAATTATTAAAGTTAAAAGTTGATTTAGGCGAAGAAAACCCAAGACAAATAATCGCAGGTATTTCACAATTTTATAACCCTGAAAGTTTAGTAAATTCGCAAGTGATAGTTTTAGCAAATCTTAAACCAGCCAAGCTAATGGGCGAGCTAAGCGAAGGAATGCTACTAGCCTGCAAAGATAGCAATGGCTTATCCCTTTTACGCCCAGAAAACCCCCGCCACCCCGGCACCCCCATAAGCTAGATTCTAAACTTAAATTACTAAATGAAGATTTTTTTATAATGAATTTATCTTTAGAATCTAGATTCTATCCCACAAAAAGATTCTATTCACTTTTGACTTTGTCACGTTCTATTTCGCTGTCTTTTGCAAGTTTTTCATTTTTCTCATGTAGCATATTATCGATTTCTTTTATGACGCCTTGCGTGGAGTTTTCAAAAATTGTGATATTTTTATCGATAAAATCCTTTGTGACAGGCTGTTTTTCCTTAAGCGGAATAGCCATCGCATTTGCATAACTATGCGTAGCAGCGTGATATTTCTCAAGCTCGCGATACCCTTGCGTATCCCTAAAGTGCTTGTATCCATCGCCTTCATAATACCACTTCCCAAGTCGGCAGCTTTTGTGGTCGACAATCGCAAAGTCAGGCGCCGCATCAATAACAAATGAATACAAGTTATTTTTATACACAAGGTGGTCGAGTTTGGCAAGGGAGCAGAAAATGAGATTGTTTATCATACGCAACATATAGCGAATACCGATGGTGCTACTTGAGATATTTCGCATCATATCAACGGTGGTATTGACATTTTCTCGCATCGTTTCGGTGATGCCATTGATTTCTTCGGTATTTACGTGGATGTCGCCGCTTTCTTGCTGCATTGCTTTTACGACTATGGCGATGTCTTTTGTGGCTTTTTGCGTTTTTTCGGCAAGTTTGCGAACTTCATCGGCTACGACCGCAAAGCCGCGTCCATGCTCTCCAGCGCGTGCTGCTTCAATCGCCGCATTTAACGCAAGTAAGTTTGTCTGCTCTGCAATATCATCAATTAGCGAAATCACATTTGTAATGTCGTTGCTTCGGCTGCTAAGGCTTTGGGCAAGTTGCTGTGCGTGCTGGACTTTATCGCATAGCTCGTTAATATCTTCCAAAGATTTTTCACTAATTTTCAAGCCCTCATGCGAGTTATCCGCGATAGATTCACTATTTGTTAGAATCTTGGTTAGCTCTTGAAAAGATTCAGCAAAGCTATTTTGCGTAGCGGTCAGTCCGCCCTTTAAAGCGACCAAATAAATGCCGACAATATCGACCCCGCCAAGCCTTTTATCACCAAAATTCGTCATATTCAAAATGAAAGTATCCAAGCCATCGACCTTTTTACTCACCACTAAATACAGCTGATTTTTGATACTTATGGCGTTTGGATGTGTTAGCAAAGTCGGCAAAACGCCCTTAATATCGGCAAGTATCGCCTTTGCATTGTCGTTGCTAAAGACGATTTCTTGCTTGTCATTTACCGCGAATATAAAATCACTAGCCGCCACCGCACTAAGCCCTTTATACAGGGCAACTTCAGCCTTTAGATTTTGTATTTCTGCCTCTTTTTGCTGCAAATCTTTTTTGAGAGAATTTGATGAGAACATTGTCTTTCCTTGCTTTGTCATTGTCTCCATTTTGTTATCACAAATTGAAACGTGTATTTTAACATTATTTTTGGGGAAATGCGGTAAAATGCTAATGTTTTAAATATCAAATAAGGATAAACATGACCTTAACACAAAAGGCGCAGATTCTAAAAACCTTATTTTTACAAAAATATGCGGACGCAAAAAGCGAGCTGCATTACACAAATATTTATGAGCTTTTAATCGCCGTGATGTTGTCCGCACAATGCACGGATAAACGCGTAAATATCGTCACACCCGCACTTTTTGCCAAGTATCCAAACGCGCTCGCCCTAAGCAAAGCCGATATTAATGATGTCAAAAATCTTATAAAATCAGTCTCATTTTTCAACAATAAAGCCAAAAATCTAATCGAAATGGCAAAAGCCGTAGTGCAGAAATTTGGCGGCGAAATCCCCACAAATCAAAAAGATTTAATGAGCCTAAAAGGTGTCGGACAAAAGAGTGCAAATGTCGTGCTAGGCGAGTTTTTAAAGCAAAATTATATGGCGGTGGATACGCATGTTTTTCGCGTTTCGCACCGATTAGGCTTAAGTGATTCAAAAAGCGCGCTGCAAACTGAGAGCGATTTAGAGGGGCTTTTTAAGAGCGATTTAAACGCGCTGCACCAAGCCTTTGTGCTATTTGGGCGATATGAGTGTAAGGCGGTAAATCCGCAGTGTGTGACCTGTTTTGTGAAAGAATATTGTGTAGATTCTAAGAATTTTAAACCGAAGTAATTAAATTTTAAAAATAATGTAAAAAAAATATTATTTTTTCAGTTTTTAGTCGATATAGTGCTAAACAAGTTTTAGGCAAGGTTAGAATCTGCTACGTGGAATCTACACCAAAAAGTGTGGAATCTATTAAGATAGAGACTACCAAAAGGGATAAAATCTATTATGATAGAATCTGTCAAAAGGCTAGAATCTATCATAAGAGAGACTGCCAAGCAAGGTTAGAATCTGCGTTAGAGTGGTAAGTGGATTATAATTTGCTTATATACTTGCTACATCAAAACATAAGGAAAGAAAATGACAAAAAAAATTGTTGGCTCAATTGTAGCGGCTGGGATTTTAGTTAGCGTTAGTAATGCGGCGACTATTACGCCATTTGGTCAAGTGGGTGTGATTGGTAACTTTGGCTTTGGTGATGGTAACTCTCGCCCTGGTGAAAGCGTAACAGGCTATCTAGGCGTAAGCGGTAACATAGGTGTTGATTTCAACTTTAGCGGCATTCGATTTGGTGCGGGAGCGTGGGCTGGATTTGCTCCTTTGACTATTGGTGCAGGTGGCGACTATACATCTAATGATTATGTGCATCGCTGGGATGGCGCTTTATTTAAACGCCCATTTGTTGAGTTAAGCGACTTGTATTTTGGCTATCAAGGCAATGGTTTAGATTTCTTAATCGGTCGATATAATGCAAATAAAATCTTACGCACAGCAGATTGGATTGGCGGGAATAATCAAGGTTTTGCTTTAGCGTATGACTCATCTTACTTTGGCGTGTGGGCTACTTGGGTAAATGACTATTTGCGAAATGGTTATAACGCAAGTAACAAAATCGGTAACACTGATGGACGCTATGGTATGGATATTTCAGGTATGGGTAACTACTCATCAAGCTGGAATAACTTTAATGTGCGAAATGAGCTATTTGCCGCTGGTATCGATGTGAAAATCGGTGAGTATTTTAGCCTTAGCCCTTATGCGCAATATTGGCTAAGAGATGGATGGAGCGATACGCTTCAGGCTGGTGCAAGACTTGCATTTAGCTTTAATGCTGGTCCTGTGAAATCGACTACTACAGGTCGCTTCTTGTGGTCAAATAACATTGATAACGGCGGAAATGGTTTTATGTGGCAAGCAGACCAAGAGTTCCTATTTATCGATATGATTAAGCTAGGTGGTGGTTATCTTAGCATCGGTGGTATCGGCTTAGGTAATAATACTATTGTGGATAGAACAAGATTCTACGGACAATATCTATATCCATTTAGCTACAATGGCACAGGCTTAAGCAATCGCGGCTACTTGAATGCGTATGTAGATACTTGGTATGTATTCACAGGATTTAAGCTAGGTGAAACACTAGATTTGGATATTCTATACGCAGATGGTGATTATAAAGAATTTTCAACAATTCTTAACTACAACATCTTAGAATCTGGTAGCTTTAAATGGTCTGTGGGCGGCGGCTATGTAACAAATGGCTTTGGTAACGCACACACAGGGCTTGTATATACTAAGGCGAAGTTTTAGTGCTTTAGAATCTTATTTTGTGGGGGTAGATTCTATTGTTTAGAATCTATTAAGGGGTGTTTTTTACTGCAACATAAATAAAATCTTTAATGCGTTTAGATTCTAACAAATGTTTTTTTGTGCGTTAGAATCTTGCAGATTCTGTCTTTGAACCTACTAAAATGTTTAAAATAATTACGTAAAATAGGGTGGGGATGAAGCCGAAGTAGAGTAGGATGAAATTCATGTGAGTGTGGATGTAGCTATGTGCCTTGCCCATGATATACCAGCTAAGTGGCGATAGTGCAAAGACAAATATTAGCACAACGCACAAACGCACTTCTTTTAAATCTAGCGCAAATATGCTAAAGCCTTTGGAATCTAAATTTTTATCATTTGAAAAATCTTTGGAATCTAAGCAAAATAATCTTTTAAACCAGCTAAAAATATTAAAAGAAGTGCTTTTAGAATCTAAAATCTTAGAATCTAAAGGACTTTTAGAATCTAAAGATGGCGTAGATTCTGTATTTTTAAAATCTAGAAAATCTTTATTAGAAAAAGCGGACTTTTTAGAATCTATATTACGATTCTTAAACGCACATACACACAAAATGCCAACGCTAATTAGCAGCAACACAAATGCGAGTGCCTTAACATCGCTAAAAATAAAATAAATATCGCCTAGCAAATATCTACTAATCACCTTAAACACACTAGCATTTAGCGAGTCCGCATAGCCGGGGTCAAAATCACTTGCCGAGCCGCCTATCATTCGGCGTAAATAATCTTGCTTGTAGATATTCTCTAAACCTTGCAAAATGCTGCCATCACCGCGTAAATAGCAATGATATATAAAGCACAGGCTAAAGCCAAAAATCGCTAACGCAAAAAGTAGAATAATCATTTTAAATAACGTGGTTTTCTCTAAAATAGGGTTTTGTGAGAGCGATAGGATTTTAGAATCTGTATTTAAAGTGGATGTTTGGGTGGAGTTTTTAGAATCTTTCTCTAAAAAAGGGTGGTGGGTGGGCGTTTGGGTTTTGGAATCTAAATTCTTAGAATCTTGCGTTTTAGATTCTATGGAATCTTTAGAATTTATTTTGGAATCTTGCAAATTAGATTCTGTATTTTTCTTAGAATCTTTACTTTTAGATTCCCAAAATGTAAGGCAAAATGCGATTAGAAATGGTGAAATCGCAAAAAGCGTAATGCTTGTGATATACTCATAACTACACGCCGCGCGAAATGTAAAGCTAAGGGTGAAAAGGGCGAGCAGTAAAACGCAGGTTTTATCGAGTTTTATAGAATCTGTTTTCTTAGAATCGATAGAATTTTGCGAAATAAAATCCATTTTCTTAGAATGCTTAGAATCTTGTTTATCAAAATTGTTAGAATCTTGCGAGTTAGATTCCGTAATTTTAGAATCTTTCGCTATTTTTTGCAGCCTTAGATAAAGCAAAGAAGTGAAAATAAAAGGCACAAACCACGCAAAATACAAATGATAAAGGTTATTACCATAATTTACCACGCCGCTACTTAGGAAAAGTGTCGCAAAAAACACGATACCAAAGGTGCGATTTATGATTTTTGCAAATAAAATGCTAGAAAATGTTATCACAAACGCACACAAAATCGCGGCTAGAAAGTAAAGCAAATTGAGTGAATCTAGATTCAAATGCCGATAAATATAAGAAGCAATAAAGCCCTGCAAGCCGATGGCACTTTTATAAACGCCGATAGTTTTGGGCGTTTCGTTATTTTCTAACATTTCATAGATTTGCATTGCTTGAGATGGCGTGGGGTAATAATCAATGGGATAAATAAGCCCAAAGCCCTGCGTATCAAGGTGATGAATGTCGGCGATAATCTTGCCAACGACACTTGCCTCTGTATCTTTTTGCCAAAATTTAAAGTCATTTGGGCTTACGATATGCAAAGCATTATTATAAAAACTGAAAGTTAAAAGAATAAAAGCTATTAAAATAGTAACTTTTTTATATTTGAATAAAATCTTTATTTTTGTTAGGAAAAATAGGGCGATTCCTGTTAGGTAATATTGCAAAAGTTTGAGTAGAAATGTGATTTTAAAATGGGTTTTGTAACTTATTTGTGTTGGTTTTATAGAATCTTGTGGCATTATAAAAGTTATAAAATTTTGGTTATTTGGGTGATTAAAGTTATAGATTTGGTAGTTTTCAAATTTATTAGATTCTATGTTTTTATTAGAATCTTTTTCTAAAATAGGTTGGTGAGCGGATGATAGGTTGCTTGAATCTTTAGCATTTATAGAATCTTGATTCTGTAAATTATTAGAATCTGCTTTATTATTTATA
The DNA here is from genome assembly GCF_000762875.2 of Helicobacter saguini. Lineage (GTDB taxonomy): Bacteria > Campylobacterota > Campylobacteria > Campylobacterales > Helicobacteraceae > Helicobacter_A > Helicobacter_A saguini. Next base: position 102,418 of record NZ_JRMP02000001.1, on the reverse strand, counting down.
GAATTTTTAGAATCTATTTTAGAATTTTGTGAGTTGGATTCTATATTGTCTATATTTTTAGAATCTAGGTGTTGAGTTACCCCCCCCCCCCCATTGTTGTTATTAGATTCTAAAGCGTTTGCCTTGGATGTAACATTTGTTACTTCCTTAGAATCCGCACTAAAATTCATCTTAGAATCTGCGAATTTAAAGTCAATAATTTCAATATCGCTTAAATCTTTTTGCGCCCTAAAAATTTGATTTTTAAATTTTATTTTTGCGTTATATTCTATAAAATTTTTGGTGGTGTAATTTGCAGAATTTTCCTGCCTTGCAACACTTTTCCCACCCATCCCACCCTTTAAGGTATGAGCGGCAGGAAAATCCTGCAAGTTAGATTCTAGAATCTTAGAATCTTTATACTCCAAATTTGCTTCATAGATTCTATCCCTTGATACAAAAGATAAAATAAAAAACAACCCCACTAATAACGCAAATATTCCACTCCAAAACCACAATAATCGCTTCTCAAACCTACTCATTCCACACTCCAAAAAGACAAAAATAAAACCTAGATTCTACACAAAAAATGTTATCACAAATGCGCCTTTTGTTTGCGTGATTATAGGATTTTTGTCAAATTCTTTTGCTAGATTTGGGATTTTTATATGCAAATTATCATTGCCTTCACACACAAAAATGCTTACTTTTACCTTAGAATCTTTCTTTTTTAATTCCATAAATTTATCTCGCAAAAATATCATATCTTGCATACTATCTGTTTGATTAAACTTGCTAAAAGTCTCGTATTTTGGCGACTTACTAAGCTGATATGAGTAATAATCAAACACAGGTCTTGCCGGCACATACACAAAAATCTTAGAGTTAGAATCTATATTTTGTATAAGCTCCCTTACATTATGGTGCGTATATTCCCTTTTAAATGCGTGCTTTGACATTTGAAAAGTCGGCACAAATATAATAAAAATCAAAAATGCGCTGCAAATATTTCTAGTATTTTTACGCTGATAGAAAAATACGCCACCAAATGCAGCCAAAATAAAAAAAACAACGCTCATATACAAAGAAAGCCTGCTACCAAGCACACCACCATATCCAAAAGGATAAATCTTAAACCACGATAACGCAATATAAGTCGCCACGATAGCAAGTAGTCCCACGCACAAAGCGCGTTTATTTTTCCACAAAAATATATAACCAAAAATATTTAAAATCAAATAGAGCGTAGAGCCAAGATTCCCAAAGGCATTAAAACCGCTATAAACGCTAATCCAGTTGTCTTTAATAAATTTAGGATACGCACTTAAATTATGCGGTAGGAAATAATTAGCCCAAAAATCATAGAAATATTGCGTAGCTTGATAGCGGATATAAAGTAGGTAATAAGCTATTACAAAGGCGAGTAAAATAGCGATATAAAGGGCGTTTTGTTTGAAAAAATTTAAAGCGTTTTTGGTGTGATTAATAGGGTGGTGGGTGGGCGATAGGTTGTTAGATTCTATAGAATCTAGATTCTGTGAATTTTTAAAATCTGTTTGAAAATCTCGCAAATTAGATTCTGTAATATCGTTATTTAGGGCATTTTGCTTGGAAGTTACAAATGTTACATCCTTAGAATCTTTTGACGTAACATTTGTTACATCCTTAGAATCTTGCAAATTAGATTCTATAAAAGTATTAGAATCTTGCTTTAAATTCGCTTGAAAAATAGCGCGATAAAGATACCCAAAGCCCAAACCAAAGGCGATAAAAAGACTCGTGTAAGAAAAAAGAGAGCAAAAAATCGTTGCAATTATAAAGGTTTTAAAACTTTTGTTTGCAAGAAAAAGATAAACTAGTAAAAACGCAGCCGCAGCTTCACATTCATACTGCTTAAAGCTAGTAGAATAATACAAAAGTGCGTAACTACCGCAAACCAACACGATAAAAAAAGGCGTAAAAAAGCTAGATTTTATAGAATCTAAAAACGCAATTTTATATGTCAAAAATAGCACAAAAAGTCCGCTAATAAAGGGCAGAAAATAAAGCGAATATTCATTATAATGAAAGGGATAACCTATAATTTTACTAAGCACTAAAAAGCCCACAGGTGCGGCTTGTCCTTGTGTCAAAGGCTTAAAAAATAAATCTCTAAAAGGCGTATCATACATACTATAAGTTAGCGCGGCTTCATCAAGCCATAAATCTCTATAAAAAATATACTCAAAAGACCGCAATATCACGGCGATTAAAAGCATAAGCAAGGCGGCATTTGTTAAGATTCTATTGCTATTTTCTATTTTTTTAGCTAGTAAATAAAGTAAAATCGCGCCTAAATATATGCTTAAAATCATTGTTAGAAAGCTTAGTTTAAAATGGGTTTTATATGTTATTTGTGTTGGCTTTATAGAATCTTTTGGCATTATAAAAGTTATAAAATTTTGGTTATTTGGGTGGGTAAAGTTATATATTTGGTAGTTTTTAAATTTGTTAGATTCTATGGGCGTTTGGTTTTTAGAATCTGTATTGAAAGTGGGCGTTTGGTTATTAGAATCTTTCTCTAAAAAAGGGCTTTGTGGGGGCGTTTGGCTATTAGATTCTGTATTTAAAGAAGGGCGGTGGGCGGGCATTTGGTTATATTTTGTGGAATCTTTTGAATCTATATCATTAATAGGGCGGTAGGCGGGCGATAGGTTGTTAGATTCTATAGAATCTAGATTCTGTAAATTATTAGAATCTTGCAAGTTAGATTCTATATTTTTAGAATCTAAGGGCTTTACCCCCCCCCCCCCCCCGTTGTTATTAGATTCTAAGGCGTTTGTCTTGGATGTAACATTTGTTACTTCCTTAGAATCCGCTTTAAAATTCACGTTAGAATCTGCAAATTTAAAGTCAGTGATTTCAATATCGCTTAAATCTTTTTGCGCCCTAAAAATTTGATTTTTAAATTTTATTTTTGCTTCATATCTTACAAAATCATTAATATTACTAGAATCTTTATAATCCAAATTTGCTTCATAGATTCTATCCCTTGACAAAAAAGATAAAATAAAAAACAACCCCGCAACCAACGCAAATAAACCACTCCAAAACCACAACAAATTTCGCTCAAATCTACTCATAAAAACTCCAAAATACAAATTTATTTATCATTATAATGCGTTCCCACTTGCAAAATCTCGCATACATTATCATCAAATTTATACACAATGCGATTTTTAGAATCTATGCGCCGTGAGTAGCACCCACTTAGCTCGCCCTTTAGCTTTTCTGGCTTCCCTAAGCCGCTTTCACCATTTCGCGCGATGTCTTTTAGCAAATCATTGATTTTTAGCGTTTGCTTATGATTTATCCTTTGTATCTCATCGTATTGCAACCACGCATTTGCGGAAAACAAAATATTACGCATGGGCTTTCTCTTCTATTGTATTTTCTAGCTCATCTATTGTTTTTTCCACGACTTTCCCTTGTTCTATCTGTCTTATTGACTCTTTTATAAACGCGATATTTTCATCACTATAAAACGGGTCTTTTTTTATAGAAAGCTTCAAAGGCAGCCGCTGCTCCCTTACCGCCGCACTAAGAAACATCCGCAAAGCCGTTGGCGTATCTAGCCCTAGCTCACCAAACAACTTATCCGCCTTTGCCTTCAATTCTTTATCTACTTTTAACTGCATTAGTGTAGTCATATCTATACTCCTGTATTGAAATGTAATATTATACACTAACTTTCTTTAGATTCCATACTCTTTCCGCTCTCTTGATAGTCATAATCCGTGTTGATATTCCACAAATCTACATCTTTACCCAAGATTTTATCCGCACACATTAAGCCCATTAGAATGCTGTGGTCTTGATTATTGTATTTAAACGCCCCGTTTCGCCCGATAAAATACAAGTCCTTAAACTCGCCCAACGCCGCATAAATCTTATGCAAATTCTCCTTATAACCACGCTCATACACAGGGTAGCTTTTGTGGATTTTTAGCACTTTTGCATCCTTAATGAGATTAGAATCTTTCACTAATTTAGAATCTAATAAGTCCTTTTTGGCAATTTCTATCATAGAATCTGAATCTAGATTCCATAATTTTTCATCATCATTTGCCCAGTATTCAAGGCATAAGATTTCTGCGTTTTGTCCGCATATTAAGTCTTTTGTCCAGTTTGCAAAGTCGGTTATTCTGCCTGTTTGCGTGGCTTTGTTATGCACATAAATCCAGTTATCAGCGAAGATTCTAGAATCTTTAGAATCTATTTCTACATACACTAAAATTGTGTTTCTAAATTTTAAATTACTAGCCAAATCTTTAATGTTAGAATCTAATTCGCTCAAAGATAAAACCATATCTTTAAATGGCGCGGTGGATATTACAATGTCGCACTCGATTTCACGTTCTTTAGAATCTTCGCTCTTAGATTCTATAGAATCTTGCGAGTTAGATTCTATAAACCTAACCCCACACGCCTTTTTATCTTTCGTTAAAATCCCTGTAACCTTGCAATTTAGCAATATTTCCCCACCACTTTTAAGGATAGAATCCGCCATATTTTCATACACCACGCCACAGCCCTTTTTAGGATAGCTAAAGCAATCAACTAAAGTCTTGTGCTTTTTACCGCCGCCGCCAAAAAAGGCTGCTTTCGCTGCTTCATAAAGGTTTAAGCCCTTTATTCGTTGCGCTGCAAAGTCGCTGTCTAATTCATCGCATTTTATGCCCCAAAGTTTTTCAGTGTAGCTTTTGAAAAATATGCTATAAAGGCGATAGCCAAAGGCGTTTGCGACCCACGATTCAAAGCTATCTCCCTTAAAAGGACGTATTTTTGCCTTAAAATAGCTTAAAACGCACATAATAGATTCTATAATTCCTAGCTTTTTTAACGCATCAAAACCACGAAGTGGGTAATAAAAAAATTTGTTGTTATAAAAAATGCGTGTTAAGCGATTGACCTGCTCGTATTGCCCACGCGTGTGCGATAGCCAAAAGTCATTCAGCCGCTTATCCTTGCTAAAAAAGCGGTGCGGACCGACATCTACTATTTGATTAAACATTTTAAGGCTTTTACTCATACCACCGACACTTTCGCTCTCTTCTAAGATGACTACTTTGTAGCCATTTTCACTTAGCACTCTTGCAGCGGATAGTCCTGCTGGACCCGCACCTATGATTACTACTTTTTTCATTGTTGCTCCTTTTGGTTGATAGATTTTGTGGGCGATAGGTTTTTAGAATCTTTTAGACTAGAAACTTTGTTGTGAGTGGGATTCCCCCCTCCCTTGCGGAGGGGGGTTAGGGGGGTGGGTATTTGTGCGTTATTTTGTAGGTGGATGTTATCTTTTTTATAATCTAGATTTATAGAATCTTTTTGTATATTTTCGTTTTCTGTTTTATTAGAGTTTTTTACCCACCCCCCAGCCCCCTCCGCAAGGGAGGGGGAGTAAGCGTTTTTAGATTCTATATTTTTAGAATCCTTAAAAATATCGCTATTTGCGGAGTCTTTCTTGGATATAACATTTGTTACTTCCATAGAATCTTTAAAACTAAAAAACTTATGTCCTAAAAAGTTAAAGATAAAACTAGCCCCTATGCCACAAATGTGTGCGATAAATTCAATTATTTCTTTACTAAAATTTGTAAAAATATTTTGCAAAATCTTAAGGCTAAATACACTTACAACAAATGCCACACATAAGCCGACACTTGCCACAAGGCTAAATTTAAGGAATTTTTTTAATGTGTTTTTAGTGAAAATTTGCAAGGTAAAATTTTTCTTATATTTTGAAGGGTTGGAATGGGCGGGACTTTGGAATCTAAGAGAAATTTTACCTTGCAAATTTTTTTTAGATTCTATATTTTCTTTGGATGTAACATTTGTGCCATCCATAGAATCAGCCTTAAAAATAAAGCGATTGCTAAGATAAAAATTCACAAAATGCCCTAAAATATACGCCACAATCACGCTAAGCGAAAAGCTAAAATAAAAATTTAATAAAATGCGCGAAATAATATTCACACTAACCGCGATTAATGCCACAAGAAAATATCCGCTAAATTGCAAAATATGCTTTTTGTAGGGCTTAGATTCTATATTTTTAGAATCCTTAAGAATATCGCTATTTGCGGAATCTTTCTTGGATGCAACATTTGTATCATCCATAAAATTGCTTTTAGAATCCATACTAATACCTTGCATTTTTATGCCATTTTAATGCGGAAGCCAAAATAGATTCTATATTTTCAAAAATGCAATTAAAGCCTAAAATCTTAGCTGCCTTTTTGTTTGAGCCGATTAGTGCGGCTGGGTCGCCATCTCGGCGTGGGCAGATTCTATAATTTATTTTAGAATTAATAAGTTTTTCACACGCTTTTAGAATCTGAAAAACCGAAAAGCCCTGATTATTCCCAAGATTAAAAACTTCGCTAGTTCCGCCATTTAGCAAGTATTGCAGTGCCAAAATATGCGCACGTCCCAAATCATCCACATGGATATAATCGCGCACACAGCTACCATCAAAAGTATCATAATCATCGCCAAAGACGCTAAACTCAGCCCTTTTGCCTAACGCAGTAGCGATAATAAGCGGAATGGCGTGCGTTTCAGGATTGTGGCTCTCGCCGATATTAAACAACGCGGACGCCCCCGCAGCATTGAAATATCGCAGTGCCACATACTTTAAATCGTATGCGTGTGCGTAGTCCTTTAGCATATTTTCAATCACTAGCTTTGTGTAGCCATAAGGATTTATGGGCTTTTGGGCGGCAGATTCTGTAATGGGAAGGCGTTTTGGCACGCCATAAGTCGCACACGTGCTAGAAAAAATGATATTTTTACAGCCATTTTTTAGCATAGAATCTAGCAGATTTTGCGTATTTGCAATGTTATTTTTGTAGTATTTGGCAGGATTACTCACGCTCTCGCCAACATAGGCAAACGCGGCAAAATGGATAACCGCAATGATATTATATTGTGTGAAAATCTTGTCTAATAACGCAGTATCACTCAAATCGCCTTTAATGAAACTAGTTTTTTTATACGCATTATTCAAGGCATTTATAAGGGTTTTTATTTTTTTATTGTTAGAATCTTGCAAATTAGATTCTATATTTTTGGTTTCTTTGTTGTGGAATTTCGCCCTTTGAATCTGCTCTAAATTTTCAATGGGTGGGCAAGGGTGGGACTTTGAATCTAGAGCAGATTCAAAGGGCGAAATTTTATTTTTAGAATCTTGGGAGTTGGATTCTATATTTTTAGAATCCTTAAACGCATTTTTAGAATCTAAACTATGATACGGGGGGGGGGGGTAATCACTACATTCTCATTATTAACAAATCTTAGTAAATTATCAAGCGTAGAAAAATCAATAGATTCCATATTTTTAGAATCTATTTTAATTTTTGCATAGTCATTTTCGCTTAATTTTTCAATGGGTGGACAAGGGCGGGGCAAGGAATAAGAAGCAGAAAAACTACCCTGCGAAATTTTGTTATTCTTAGATTCTGTATTTTGTTTAGAATCTTTCTTTGCAGATTCTATATTTTTAGATTTATTTTGTGCGTTTTTTGTTGAATTTATAGAATCTTTTTTCGCAGATTCCATATTCTGTCCTAAATTTATAGAATCTTTTTTATCATTATTTTGCAAAGCAGATTCTATATCATCATTTAAGGAAAAGTTTAAAGCCTCTTTATGCCCATAGATAAGATTATCAAGCACGAGCGTGTGGTAACCCAAAGCATTCAAAAGCGCATTTGTATGCGAACCAATAAAGCCCGCCCCACCGGTAACCAAAACCACCTTTTTAGAATCCAAAACCACACCTTAAAATCAAAACTAAACCAAAATAATACCAAAAATTTCACAAATTACAGAATCTAAATTTATGCATCACAACCATTACTTTGGAATCACTTTTGCTTTTAACGAGTTTAATAATTTATTTAAAAGGATGTGCATGCTAAGGTCATTATGGTCAGGTGTGAGTGGCTTACAAGCTCACCAAGTAGCATTAGATGTAGAATCTAATAACATAGCAAATGTTAATACGGTAGGTTTCAAATATTCTCGTGCGTCTTTCGTGGATATGCTCTCACAAGTAAAGCAAATAGCGACTTCGCCTTATAAAAATGGATTAGGCGGGCAAAACGACTTTTCAGTCGGTATGGGTGTTGGGATTAACGCTACTACAAAAGTGTTTTCTCAAGGTAATACGCAAAATACAGATGTTAAGACTGACTTAGCTATTGAGGGTGATGGATTTTTCATTATTAGCCGCGATAGGGGCGAGACTAAAAACTATACACGTGATGGTGAGTTTTTGTTTGACGCTAAGGGCAATCTTGTTACGAATGGTGGCTATGTAGTGCAAGGGTGGAATCGCCCCCCACTAGACCAAGGCTCTGGCTCTATGATGACTGATAATGAGTTTTTTAAAGTGGATAACACAGGTCCATTAGAATCTATACAAGTAGACCCAGGTATGGTTATGCCTGCGCGACCTACTAGTAAAGTAACACTTCGTGCGAATTTAAGTGCTGGACGACATGTAGAAGATATTAGCAATGTTTCGGCTTTAGATTCTACGACTTATACTGCATCAGATGGCGTAAGTCCAAAGTATGATTCTAAAGGGAATCTTACTCAGTTAGCAGAAGATATGGGTGCGTTATTTAATGGTGATGGTGACTCTTTTACGCTAAGTGAAAATCAAGGCTTTTGGATGAGCTATCGCACTTCTCGCCTTGTAAATACGGTAGTAGCGACTAAAGAGCCTAGCATAGTATTTATTAATGGGCAAAAAGTTAGCTTTACTAACGACTCAGGCTTAAGTGGCACTAGCACACTATCAGCGGCGGTATCTGCGGTAAATGCGGTGCGAGATAAGACAGGTATTGAAGCTTATGTAGATAATGGTCAAATAAGACTTGAAAATAGAAATGAAATGGATGGCGATGTAAATACGAAAAATATCGTAATTACAAAAAGTGGGACAGGCGCTTTTGCTAACTTTGTAGAAGGCGATAAAGATATTACCGCTTTCCGCTATCGATATACGCAAAGCCAAGACCCAGATTCTACCACAGGGCAGTTTAAAACGACTGAAGATTTGCGTGCGTTAATGCAATATGATGCAAATATGATAAAAAGCCCGGGTAAAGAATATAAAGAAAGCACAGCAACCGTTAGTGTAACGCTAAATCGCTATGGTATGTTTGAAATGGTGAATAAAGACGATGATAATGGCGTGACTGAAAACTTGCAAATTACCGCTAGTGCGTATAGTAGCGATAAGGTTTCAAGCAATATCCTTTTGCGTGATACGATGAGAGCTATGAATACAGCATCACTAATTGAAGGCGGGGCTAGCACTGCAAGTGCGAAAATCACTCACGCAAGACATGCGACAAGTATTGATATGTTTGATAGCCTTGGTAGTAAGCACACTATTAGATTTGAATTTACCAAAAGTGGTAATAAAGAATGGACATTTAGAGCAATCGTGCCTGAACCAGCGCAATTTATCGGCGGAAGTGCGGATATGCCAAATGTCTTTGAGGGCGGACGCGTTAGCTTTAATAACGATGGTAGTTTAGGCGGGATGAATCCACCTATTTTACAATTTGACCCAAAAAATGGTAGTGAATCTCCGCAGAGACTAGAGCTAAGCTTTGGTAAAAATAAAACCTTTGATGGTCTAACTAGCGTGGATAAACGAAGCGAGACATACAATATCGCGCAAAATGGCTATAACGCTGGGGACTTAATGGATGTGCGATTTGACTCTAATGGTGCATTGCTTGGCGCATTTAGTAATGGTAAAACACTAGCACTAGCGCAAGTTGGTCTTGCTAACTTTGCTAACTCCGCAGGTTTGCAAGCTGAGGGTAATAATATCTTTAGTGAAACAGGTAACAGCGGCGAGCCAATAGTTGGTGCGGCAAATACAGGGCGAAGAGGTGGCGTAAGCGGCTCAAAGCTAGAAATGTCTAACGTCGATTTATCCCGCGCCCTAACACAGCTAATCGTAGTGCAAAGAGGCTTCCAAGCAAACTCAAAAGCCATCACTACAAGCGACCAGATTCTAAACACACTTTTGAGCTTAAAGCAATAATCCCCCCTTTAGATTCTATTAATCGTTTTATAGAATCTTTTGTATAGCTTAGATTCTATGATTTTATAGAATCCCCCCTTTTAGATTCTATAAATTTAAAGAATCGTTAGAATCTAGATTCTATAACTCTCTTAGAATCTTGTTTTAGAATTTATTTATTGCTTTATAGAATCTTTTGTGGCTTTAAGATTCTAACCACGCTTTTGCTTAAAGATTCTATAAATTTATAAAATCTTTAGAATCTAAATTCTGTTTTAGATTCATATTCCCAACATTTCGCTTTTTAGATTCTATAAGATTTTAGAATCTTATTTTAACTTTTTACTATTCATTAGAATCTAATTTTAGATTCTATAATTCTATAGAATCTTATTTCGTGGTGTATTCTTCTTCTTTGTAGTTTTTGAAGATTTCTTGTGTGATTTTGTAACTGCAGAATTTTGGTCCGCACATCGAGCAGAACTCGGCGTCTTTGAATACTTCTTGTGGCAGGCTCTCATCGTGAAATTCACGCGCTCTATCGCCATCTAATGCCAACTCAAACTGCTTATTCCAGTCAAACGCATACCTTGCATCACTCATCAAATCATCTTGCACCCTGGCGCCCACTCTCCCACGTGCTATATCTGCGGCGTGTGCGGCGATTTTATACGCGATAATTCCCTCACGCACGTCATTTGCGTTAGGTAATCCAAGGTGCTCTTTTGGCGTGACATAGCAAAGCATTGCCACGCCTTTCCACGCCGCACATACAGGGCGTAATGAATCGCCTAAGCTTAACGAAACATCGTATTCTTGGCATATTTTTAGAATCTCATCATAGTATTCATAAAATGGATTTTACTTGTGAGAATAATACCACGCTATTCCCATTTTGTCTCTATAATGATTTTCACTTTGTCGCTACTCATGCTGCTGCCTTTCATATTAAAATCCTTGATGTTGATTTGACTTTCTAGATTCAAAGTTAGATTTTTAGAATCTAAATTGCTTTTAAACACAATCTCGCGGCTAATACCATGAAGCGTTAGAATGCCCTTAAGCTCGGCATTTTCGGCGTTAAAACTTCTCATTTTAAAACTGCCACGCGGAAACTTTTCACTATCAAAATAATCGCTATTTAGCAAATGTTTATCACGCCCATCACTATCGCTAAATACCGAGTCGATGGCTATTTCGCCCACTAGCTGCAAGATTTCGCCACTCTCACTTAGCATCAAAAGCCCGCCAAAACGCCGAAAGATTCCATCCACGCCAACAAAGCCAAACTTTTTCGTGCTAAATGCGATGATAGAATCTTTTTTTATTTTATACATTTTGCCCTGCATATTAGAATCTAGTAGCTTAGAATCTAGCGTAAATACCGCATTTTGCGACTTATCAAGCTTCTTTAAAGAGCTGCCACTAAGAGCAATCCCGCCAAATCCAAACACCAAAATTACCGCCAAAATACCAACAATTTTTTTCATTTTTTATCCTTTGTTTTGAGTTTTAGAATCTAGATTCTAAAGTATCATATTTTAAGCATTAAGATGATAATTTAAAATCAAAATTGCTACAAATTAAGCCCTTTTACTGCCTTGTATAGCAGTGTGTGCAGGGTTTCATATTCGCTATCACTTAAGATTTGCAAAAAGATTTCGCTGTGTAATTCGCCCATTATTTCATAAGTTTTTAGTGCGATTTCTTTGCCTTTTTTGGTTAAAATGATGTTGTTTTCACGCCTATTTTGCGGATTTTGGACGCGTTTTATTAGCTTTTTTGCTTCTAGTTTGTCGATTTTTTCTCGTATTTGATTTTTATCAGTTGGCATTTGCGTGAAAGATAGCATTTGTGAGAGTTCTAATTGATTAAATTTATCTTTAAGACAAAGCCATAAAATTACGCAGTCTATATGTGAAAGTTCTAAATATTCTAACTTTTTATTAAATTCATTAGAAATATAGTCACTTAATTTTTTACATAAAAATCCACAACGACTATAAAAATCTATTTTTTTACGTTTTTTAGAATCTTTAGAATCTTGCTTTTTAGATTCTATAATTTGTATTTTTTGCGTTAAATCTTTAGAATCTTTTTTCATTACTTTCCTTTATAAAAGATTATAAACAAAAATGATTATACTAAAAAAGGATAATAATGTCAAATGAATATTAGAATCTATAGACTTTAATGTAAGGATATAATTACTAAAGAATACTTTATGTGTTTTGTGAATTTGCATAAATGTTAGAATCTAGATTCTAAAACTTATAGCCTACTTGTAGCCAATATGACCTACCTACTTCATACACAGGCACGGCTTGCAATGCACCACTTGAGTATGACACATTAAGATTTGCCAATGCTATATTTCGTCTATCTGTAACATTAAAAATATCAAGATTTACATATAAAGTATTTCCCTTAAATATATCTATATCAAAGCCAAAACGCATATCCCAATTAAAACTAGCAGGAACATTATATAATCTATATGTTGTTACTTCTGTTAAAGCACCATCAATCACAAAGCTATCTTTATGATATAAATCGCTTATCATAGCCTCATAACTACTTCTAAATCTAAAAAAGTTACTTAAAGTCAAATTGATTTTCCATACTTTGAATCTATGTATGCTAGAGAATCTAAATGTCTGTGGTCTCATAAAATTATCCGCTGGACGCTCACTATATCGCATAAGATTCCCATTATAGCTTATATATTCATCATTTACACTGCTACCTGCTAGACTTTCTGTATAATCTGTATAATTTCTTTTTACATTTGTATAATCATAAGCTAGTAAATAAAAATGTTTAATACCAAAAGTATCAATTTCTCTAGCATTAGAAATGCTTAAAGTTAGCACGCCGCTATCACTTTTCCCATGATTATCATAGCCCCTATATAAGCAAGTATTATTTGCATTTCGCTCTAAACAAGTCCCTACCACTTCATCTCTACCAAATCTATGTATATATTTAAGGCTAATATCAAACATATAGAATCTTTGCATTATCCCACCCATTAGTTCATCACTATATGGCACTTTTAGTTGTTTAAAATCAGTTGTAATCTTAGTTTGTGTTTGTATCTCAGCATTTTGCCAGCTTGTAGTTTCAGCATTTCGTATTAAGTCCCACTGCAAAGCTTCTCTGCCAGCCATTAATGCGTAGGTATAAAGATTACGTCCATAATATCTATTATATCCAAAGGTAAGTTGTGAAGAAAAATTCTTTGCGTTTTGCATTTTATTCCATGGGGCTTCATAATTAATAGAAAAACGTGGAGCAAATGTAGCCTTATTCATATATGTATCATAATCTAAACGCAGCCCAAAACGCGAATTTATAGCTCCACCTTTAAGTCCTAAGTCAAATTTTATAGAATCTTCTAAAAATAATGCACCTTGAATATTATCTACATTAATTTTCCCTGCTTTTAGCATATTTACATGTCTAAAATATTGTCCATTATTATTTGCCCATTCTTTTTTTAAGGCATTTTGCGTAAAGACATTTACATCTACAATACCATTGCTACACCAATTTGTATCACTACATATTTGCCCTTGTGCTAATGGCATAAGTGTCCTGTTTGTTGAGCCACCAGGGACAGCCGCGGCAAATATAGCATCGCTAATTCTTTCATAAAACGCATTAACATATCCAAATTCTACTCCAGCTAAAAATTTAGATTCTAAGAATCTGTATTCTAAAGCTTTAAAATTTTGCATTACTTTTATATTAAAACTAAGCTGCTTTGTTTCCACATTTCCATAGCTTCCTTCTTGCTGTTGCTTACCATTTCCTGTTCTGCCCGGATTCCAATTTTTATCAGTGCTTAAAATCCAATTTTTTAAATAATCAGCACTATATCTTGAGCCTTGCGTTAGATTAAAATTAGTTTGTGTGGTTAGGTTTCCCAAAGCATTATCATAAAATACTTTGATACCAGCCAAATGACCACCGCTTAGCATAGAAATATCAGAATCTTTTATATTAATACGAAAATAATCATTATTTTGCGGCATATATCCATAGCTTCCTTCAACTCTTAGATTCTCACCTATATCATAATGTCCTTTTATAAAAAAGTTATAGCTTTGTCGTTTTTGTGTTTTTTCTTTAGAATCTAGTGTTAAATCCATTTGATTACCTTGTGAATAAGCATTTAGCGGGATAAAGCTTTGCGTTGTGGTAAAACTAGCGATAATTCCAGCATTTTCACTAAATTTAGATTCAAAGCTAGATTTAAAAAGATGCTTTATAAATCGTGGTTGGTTTCCTGCATCAGTAGAATTTATAAAATCTAAATATTCATCATTATTTGGTAAGTATAAATGATAATTTGTAAGACTTGTTTGCCCAACTCTTGCATCACCTTGCGTTATTTGATAGCTTATATTAGCAGCAAATTTTTTCTTAGCATTTTTTGTATTTGCCTCTATTACACCACCGCTAAATCCGCCATACGCCGCACTTATATTACTATCTAATACTATTATAGAATCTAAAAGCGAAGTATCAACATTATATCCTTGTGATTTACCACCTGTTACTGAATCATATAAGCTCCAAGCCCCAGAGCCAGAAGCCCTAGTGTTTGCTGGGTCTAAGTCATTATTCATATTAAAGCCATCAAGCTGAAAGTTATTTTGATAATATAAGCCGCCGCTAATTGAAATATTAGCAGGGTCTATTTCGCCCGGAGTGGTGCTTTTTAGCTGGGCGTTATCAAATTGCACATTTGGTAAAATTTTAAGAATGCTTGTAATATCACCATTACCGCTAGGATTAGATTCTAGCATTTCTCTATTTAATACGCCGCTACTACTTTGATAAGTCTTAAGTGTGCTATTTGCCGTTGTGGTTACGGCGTTTAGTTTGTAAGATTCTATTGTGTCGTTTTTAAAATCTTTTGTCGTGCTTTTAGAATCTGTGGTGTTAGAATCTTTCTCACTTGTAGGGTGGTGGGTGGGCGATAGGTTAGAATCTTGCGAATTAGATTCTATATTTTGCGACGTTTTATTATTCGCTAAAGATAGAATCTTATCACTAATAGGGCGGTAAGCGGCGTTTAGAGAATTAGATTCTATAAAATCTTTCTTTTTAATAGGGTGGTGGGTGGGCGATAGGTTATTAGATTCTATAGAATCCTTTTTATCCAACAAGGCGAGGTTAGTTCTATAAATACATTAGAATCTAGATTCCCCCCCCCCATTTGTAGCAAATACATTATGAACGCATATCACACCAACAAAGACAAAACAATAAATATTGCGTAAAAAACTCATTTTAAGCCTTTAAATTTAAATTAAAGAATTATTCCTATTTTTTAATTAAATTAAGCTTAAAAAACTATTATTTATATATTTCTCTATAAAATAAATTTTCACAAAACAGATTCTACAAAATCCAAAATCAGTTTAATAAATCATAGTATTTAGATTCTATATTTTTTAAAAAAAGGGTGATAGGGTGAGCGTTTGGGTAATTTGCAAAGCAAAAATTAAAATCTAGATTCTAAAAGCTTACATTATACCACAAGGACATATCCTAAGATTTTATATCTTTAGAATCTTGCATAGTTTTAGATTCTGTGTTAGAATCTATATTTGAATCCTTTAGAGAAAGATTGTTTCCATTCTCTACTTGCGAAACGACTTGGTTAAGGAATCTGCGTTTGAGGATTTATTTTTTAGATTCTAAATTGCTTGATATGCAATATCTTTCCTATAATGCTTACCCTTAAAATCGATATTTTCCACAAGTTTATATGCATTATTTCTTGCCTCAGTGATAGTGTCGCCCAGCCCCACAGCCAAAATAGAACGCCCACTATTTGCATAAATCTCATTATTTTTCACACTCACATTTGCAAAAATATAATGCCCCAAATTAGATTCTATAGAATCTAAAATCGCAGAATCTATAGAAGTCAAATTAGAATCTAAAGGCGTCTTAAAGCTAACCAAAGCCGGATAATCACCCTTAAAAGCCAAAGCTGATTTAGAATCTAAAGCATAATCCGCACTACTCATCACCACACACACGGCACTTTTATTTTTTATTTTCACACTAGACTTATCAAGCGAAACCCCACGCGCATAAGATTCCAACAATTCCAGCAGCGAAGATTCAAATAACGGCATAAGCACCTCGCACTCCGGGTCACCAAATCGCACATTAAATTCTAGCAAATACGGCTCACCATTCACAATCATAAGCCCAGCAAACAGCACACCCTGATAACCGCGACCATCCGCAGCATATAAAGCCTTAAAAGTCGGCGTCAAAATTCTATCCTTAATTTTCTGCTCCAACGCCGCATCATACAACCTTGCAGGGAAATGCGAGTGCGAAGTATAAGCGCCCATCCCACCGGTATTTACGCCCTTATCTCCATCAAGTAGCCTTTTATGGTCTTGACAGGGCGGCAGCAGCGTATAATCCACGCCATTACTAAGGGCAAAAATGCTTAGCTCATAGCCTTGTAAATACTCCTCAATCACCACTTCGCGCCCTGCCTCGCCAAAAAGCTCTCCACGCAACATAGATTCTAACTTTGCCCTTGCCTCATCTTTAGAATCTAGTATCAAAACGCCCTTGCCACCGCAAAGTCCGCTTGCTTTTAAAACAATAGGAAGCTTTAAAGATTCTATAAATTTATCGGCTTCATGGATAGAATCTAGGGTGAATTTTTTGTATTTGGCTGTCGGCACACCCAAATCGCTTACAAAGCTTTTCATAAAAACTTTTGAGTTCTCAAGCTCCGCATTAGCCCTGCTTGGTGCAAAAACTAGGATATTTTTCGCCCATAAAAAATCGCTCAAACCCGCTACAATGGGCGCTTCAGGTCCTATAATCACTAGATAGATTCTATGTTTTTGTATGTTTTCATAAAGCTCGTTAAAATCTTTATAGCTCAAAGCCTTAGCATTCAAAAACTTCGTAGCCGCCGCATTTTCTGGCGCGAAATATATCTCATCCAAATCATTTTTTTTCTCTAACTTTTGCTGATACAAAGTAAGCGCGATAGCATACTCACGCCCACCATTTCCTATTATTAGCACATTTTTCATACTCACAACCTTAGATTCCATAAAATGCGGATATTTTACAATATTTATGTTAGATTCAAAGATTTTTGAAAACAAAGCGGATAACTTGCAGTAAAAAGCCCAGAAATGCGCTACCCTTGTTGATTGTGTAAGCCCAACAAAACCTACAAACAAACGGGCTTTAGAATCTAATTAGGCGGCAGATTCTAAAACGCGAAACACGTCCTTCATCGCTAAAAGCAAAACGAAAACACCGAACACACATAGACTAGCTTTCCACCCAAAAATTATTTTAAATAGACTACCAATTTTTAAGAGAAACCCGCAACTTCCAGACAATAAAATTATAACCAAAAAAATCCCAGAATCTATAATCCAGATTCTATAAAGTTTTAAAAATACAAATTAGATTCTATAGAATCTAATATCTCATTAGTAATGCGATAGGCAGCTATAGAATCTTAAATGGAAAATGCCTATTTATCAACTCTATTTCACTATCACTTTTATACAAATAACTATTTAGGGATAAAAAAGAGATTCTATCAATAGGGAAGCATATAGCATCACTAGCTAGAATCTTAGGAAAGAAAAGACAAAAGATTAAAAAGGTAATGCTAAGGTTTAGCTTATGTTTAACCATAACAACTTACCTTTTTAAATTACACTAGATTTATAGAATCTAGAAAATAAACTTATACCCTACATTAAAGCGAATAGGGTTGTATGCACCAACGATACCATATCTAAACATATCTGCTAAGTCCTCAGCACTCATACCGCCACCAGCAAAGCCTATCATGTTGTATGACAAAATAGGCAAAGACGCCGTAATATCCACACGACTATGCTCGCCTAAGCCAAAAGTAAATCCAGCTCTACCATAAATAGGAATGTTAAGCCCTAGCATAATAGACTGCCCTGCAAGGTCTCTAGCAGCGGTATTTATCCCCGCTCCAACACCCAAAAATGCACCTACACTAAAACTACCGCTATTATAAAAATTAGCAAGTAAATCAAGGTTTAAATTCACATCAATGATATTTAAAGTAACACCATGAAAATATCCCTGTCCATAGCCAAGCTGCAAAAATGTGCGAAGTCCCACATATCCGCTACCACCAAAAAACCACTCACCACCAACATTTAAGCCGACATTCCAGCCATCTATGCTGTATTTTGTGAAGTTTTGATAGCTCTCTTTTGCCAAGCCATTATCTAGCTTAGGGAAAGCACTATCATACCCAGCATCAATACCTACAAATGCCCTAGCCCACGCTACTTGCACCAAAGACGCACTCAATGCAAGTGCTAAAGTTCCATTTATTAGCAACTTTTTCATATTTCATCCTTTTAAATTGAGATTAAATCGTTTTAGAACTTAGCATAAGATTCTAAATACAAAAACATAAATCGGCATAATACCACAAAACAAAAAAAAAAAAAGCGAAAATTTAGTATTTTTTTGTAATTTTTGTGTCATTTTTTATGGCTTTTAACTTTTGAAGTTGAAAATTATAGAATCTGTAATGTTGTTAGAATCTAGATTCTATACGTCATTGCGAGTGAGCGAAGAGAGCGAAGCAATCCATACTTTATAGATTGCCACGTTGACAAGTCAGTTCGCAATGACAAAAGGATAGATTGCCACGAAAATTCTTGCGAATTTTCTCGCAATGACGTAAATTATAGAATCTAGATTCTATAATTTGTATCAAAAGGCGACATATTTAGTGACAATATAGAATCTAATTTTGCAATATACAAAAGTTTTAAATTTACAGAATCTATTCTCGTTGAATGCCTAGTCAAATCCACTTAATAAGGCGGGAGGTAGTTTTAAGGCTACCCCCTCTTTTAAAGCTACCTTTTTAGCAAGATACTAAATTTGCAACCAAAGATTACAAATTTTATGTATAATACCTTTCTGGAGCTTTTGTTGTTATGCTTTCTCATAACAAACTCCTTATTAAGAAATTTTGCCCCTACGCCCCAAAGATTCTATAGAATCTATGGAATCTAAAAAGGTTTCGGGGCTTTTTTATTATACAAACATTCTTTTAAAATCATTAAATGCTATTTTCAAATCACTTTGCTTTTTAAGAACAACAAAACAAATCGCCTTGCCACTTTTAGAAAAGATGCTTTTAAAACCGCGTAAGATTCCAAAAATAAGGTTATAAATAGAATCTAAATTGCGTTTAATACGCGTCTTTAAGTGTGGAGATTTCTATCACTTGGATTATTAGCTCTTTTTGTTTGATTTTAGGCTTATGCGGTAGTTTCCTACACGCCACCGCCACGTATTTTCCATACTTTGCATCTTTTTGCAGTTTGATAAAAGTGTGGGATTTGGCTCCTCTGCTAATCGCCCTAAAAAATCTCTTACCTTAAACACTCCAGCCGCATTGCCAAAAGAGCGTTTGTGTAAGTATTTTTCCACCTTTTTGGTTAATGCGACTTCCATTTTGCCATCTCTTCATCGAGTTCTTTTTTTATGCGTGCGGCTTCCTCTGGATGTTGTCTCGCCCACCCACCACCCTATTTTTAGAGTGTATAGAATCTAGCTTCTACGTCATTGCAAGATTTTTCGCAAGAAAAATCGTGGCAATCTAAGTCGGTTTTATGGATTGCTTCGGGCTTCGCTCCTCGCAATGACGTAAAGTTATAGAATCTAGCTTCTAAAAATACCTTCTAAATACAAGATTTATCATATAAGGGCGGGTGGTGTATGTTTCATCATAATCTACATATCCATTGTTACCACTTTTGCTATCTACGGCATCTACAAATGGCATAGAAAAACGCAAGATTATTTCGCCATTGCCCAAATTTGGACCGACAGCATAGCTAATACCAGCGATAAAATGCAGCGGATACGAATACATTATCCCCTCGCCTCTATCTTGCGTATCATTTTCACTGCTAAAATAGGATGAATTTCTTAGCTTAGCATGATAGACTACGCTCTGATAGACACCACCTAAACCACCTATAATACCAAACCTACCAAGACGCAAAGTGGCAGTAGCATTTAGGGCAAATCTCATCATATAAGCTTCCACACTTGCAAAGCTACCATCAGTGTATTTATAATCATAGCTCCAGTTCTTTAGTGTAACAGAATTTGGCAGCAAACCATTCCCCATAAATGCAAAGCCAAAATCCCCCCATAAATCAAACTCCACAATCTTAGTAAAACGCAGCTTAACACCCGCCTCTAAGAGAAACCCACCGCCAAACTGCGATATATCACAAGTCCCACTTTTACACATCTTATTGACAGGATTGCTAGTAGAATTTAAATCATGCCAAGGCTGATATGGGACATAATTAGGACTTTGCGTATAATCCACAGGTATATTTTCTGTAACCTTTGCGTCATTATACACACCCATTACACCAGCCCCTAAGGTAAATACCGCAAATCTATCACTAGCATCCGCCTTTAAACCCTGAAATGCCGCAAATAGTGACAACATTACAAGTATTAACTTTTTCATATTCGCTCTCCTTTTTTGGAATCTTAGCAAATAGATTCTAAAATAATATCTTAGCTCCCAAATTAAAAGTAATAGGCGCGTAAATTATCCTAGAATCTACACCAGCCAAAGCCTGCATAATAGGTATTCGCACTAAAAATTCAACCTGCACAAGATTATTTGTTGTAACAAAAAGTCCAACTCTACCATTACTCCCAACATTCATACTTCTAGCCTCATAAACTCTATTAGGACTACCAGTGGCTACTCTAGTGGTAGTATCTAGATTCATAGCATAGTAGTTGCCCTCAAGCCCAGCGATAAGCCCAAATCGAGTGTTATCACCATTAACAAAATTAAGCAGTGTATCAACGCCTAGATACGCGCCAAAGCCATTATCATCTTCCTCATCTTCATTGCTACCATGCACACCATAACTTGTACCACCAAGCCCTAGTATCCATCTAAGCGTTAGAATCTTATTAATCGAATGCTGCGTGCCGATATTCAAATTAACACTAAAGCCTTGTATCCGTATATGCGGCTCTTTATAAAACAAGCTACTGCCAAAAGATACATCACCAGCACTCCCAAACCTTTGCGAACTAATCCTAGCATACTCAATACCGCCCTCTATCCCAACAAAAAACTTAGCCTGCAATGCACTTGCACTTAACGCAATCATAAACAACGCTATAAAACTTAACCTTTTCATATCTACTCTCCTTTTTAGAATCTATTTTTGGTATTTTGTATTTTGGTATTTTGATATTATAGAATCTATTTTATTTATAGAATCTGTTTTAAGATAAATCGTCAAGATTTTTTAGATGATAGAATCTAGATTCTATTCCCCCTTAACCTTTTTCCAAAATTTATCACTATATTTTTTCTCATAGGTTTCATCGTGGTTTTTGCTGTATTTTTCAAAGAATTGCGGGGCGTTTTGTTTGCAAGTTTGCTTGTCAATAAGCGCAAAATAAGGTCGCCCAATGCCAAGAAATGGCACAAACTTCGCATTCACTTCAATGCAATAGATATTATCAGCCTTTGGGATAAACTCTAAAGTTTCCCTAAAGCCCAAATTTCGTGCATAAATCACTGCCTTTTCATCCACGCGCGTAAGGTCGATAATCTTTGCCATAGGCTTCTTTGCAAAGCCTAGATACACGATATTTTGTGGCGTTTTGTAGGGCTTATTTTTATCAAAATCGCCATAATGCAAACTCAAAAAATACCCCGTCAAACCATTCAAAATATTGATATTTAGTTTGCTATAAATGTAGATTCTAGCCTTGCCTTTTGGGGGATTTTCAAAGCTAAAGTGCGTATTTTGCGTGTTAGATTCTATAGAATCTTTATTTTGCGTATTTTTCACGCTAGATTCTATAGCTTCGTTTTTCGTGTTTGATTCTATAGAATCTTTATTTGTTGTTTGCGAACTAGATTCTATAAAATCTTGCGTTGTAAAGCCATATTCATTATTTTCTGGCGTTTGTGTTTGTATTTTATATGAGCACCCACTAAATATCACACATATTAAAAAAGCTAAAAAATACCGCATTTCACTCTCCTTTTCCAAACAATAAATGCAAAATTATAGAATCTTTTTATTAAGTTTTTAGATTTTATAAAATCGCTTAAGATATTAACATCTAATTTTTGGCTTCTAGCATTTTGTAGAATTTAGTCAATATTTTTGAATGTTTGAATCTAAGATTTTGTGCTAGAATTTGTGTTTTTGATTGTGATTTTATGGAATCTTTTTAAGGGCGTTTATGAATATTTATGATTATATGGATTCTAAGGCGGCGGAGTATAATAAGTTTGACCCTACGCGTGTGCGGCGACTTTGGGCAATGCTAAAACCTTTCATCAATTTGAAATGCTATAAAGTCCATATTATCGGCACAAATGGCAAGGGAAGTACCGGGCGATTTATAGCGCAAAGTCTGCGAGAAAATGCGCCAAAATTTATAGAATCTAAACTTTTAGAGAATCTAGATTCTAAAAATACGCAGATTATAGAATCTAAAAACGCAAAAGATTCTAGTCATATTGAGCAAAGCGAAATATCTAATACAAAATCTAAGAAAAAAGATTCTACAAAATTAGAAAATATAGAATCTAGATTCTATAAAAATACTGAATCTAAAAAAGCCAAAGTTTTGCATTTCATTTCGCCGCATTTGTTTGAATTTAGGGAGCGGTTTTTTTTGAATGATTCTAGCGTGGCAATGGACGAATTACAAAAGGCGCACGAGTATTTGCAGGGCTTTGATTTTATCAATGAAGCGAGTTATTTTGAGTATGCGACTTTTTTGGCGTTGGTTTTGGCGCGTGATTGCGATTATTTGGTGATGGAAGCAGGCGTGGGCGGCGAGTTTGACAGCACATCGGTGATTGATTATAATGCTACGATTTTTACCAAGATAGGCATTGACCATAAGGATTTGCTAGGCGAGAGTTTGCAAGAGATTGCATTAACGAAGCTCAAAGCCGCACAGGGTCGCATTTTCACGCATTTTCAAGAGCCTTTGGTAATGGATATGTTTTCTCGCCTTGATGAGATTGTGGATTTAGATTCTAAAGATATTAAAGATTCCAACAATGAAAAATCGCAAGGGCAAATTTCCTTTAGATTCCAAAGTCCCACCCATTCCCACCCTTCAAAATATAAAGAAAATTTGCCCTTGCGATTTTCTACAAAAAACCAAGATTCTAAAGATAAAAGCTTTTTGCCCTTTGAATCTACTTTAGATTCCTTGCCCCGCCCTTGCCCCCCCACAAAAAATATAAAGCAGATTCAAAGGGCGAAAAGTCAAGAAAATAAAAACACAGAATCTATAAGCCGAGATTTTGCAGATTCTGTGGAATCTAGTTTTAATATCACATATCTAACGCGTAAGGATGTGGAAAATGTCGATGTGGTAAAGTATGCGAAAAGTTATAAAATTCCTTACTTTCTAAAAGAAAACTTAGCTTTGGCGAATTTGTTTTTAGAATCTATAAATGTGCCTTTGCTTAGTGAGCGATTAAATCTGCGTGGGCGATGTGAAGTCTTAGCCCCGAATATAATCATTGATGTAGGGCATAATGAAATGGCAGCAAACGCGGTGTTATCACAAGTTAAAGAATATTTTAAAGATTCTAAAAATATGGAATCTATTGTGGAATCTAACGACAAAGATTCTAAAAACATAGAATCTAAGAATGAAGATTCTATAAAAAAACAAAATTCGCACCTGCACCCTTTGTCTCATGTTCCCACCCGACCACCCATTTGTAAGATTAATACAAATCCTGCAGGTGCGAATTTTGCAAATACACAAGATTCTAAAAAATTTACGCTAATTTATAATAGCTATAAAAATAAGGAAGTGGAGAAAATTTTAAGCATTTTTAAGGATAGTGTAGAGAAAGTTATTGTGTTTAAAGTTATAAATGATAGAATTTTGCCTGAGTGTGAAATGAAAAAAATCTTAGAAAAGTTAGGAATTTCGTATCTTTTTTTTGACCCACAAAAACATGAAAATATAGAATCTAAGTCGCAAGATTCTAAAAATTTACAGAATCTAGATTCTAAAGATTCTATAAATTTAGAATCTAAAACGCAAAATTCGCAGGATATTTTTCCTTTAGATTCAATGTCCCACCCTTACCCACCCACTGAAAAATTAAAGGAAAATTATCCTGCGAATTTTACTGATAACGTCAATGAAAACATAGAATCTAAAAAAGAAGATTCTAAAAAAATAGTGAATCTAGATTCTAACAACGCACAATTACCCACCCCCCTAACCCCCCTCCGCAAGGGAGGGGGGAACACTCCCAAAACAATTAAAGATACACACAACGCAAAAGATTATACAGAATCTAGATTCTATGAATATATTGAATCTAAAAATGTTGAAAAAGAAAATGCAAAAGATTCTATAAAAACAAACAAAAAAGAAGTCGAGCAAAGCGAGACATTTAATGGAAACGTGCGTAGCACGAACCTTGTGAGTCCCGCCCGCTTTGCAGTGCTAAAAAGCGAAAAAGCGAATGCAGAAGTGCATTCGCCGCTTTTTAGCAAAGAAGCGGATAAGCGGGGCTCTCCCCCTTTAAGACAAAAAAGCGGCTGCTTTTTTTCGCAAAGGGGGAGCGGGGAGGGGGATTTGCGCTTTTTTGCGCAAAGTGCAAAAGAAAACCAGAATAACGATACACAAAATCTTGACGCCGACAATAACTTAGATTCTATAGAATCTAAAAATGTTTTGTTTAAAAATGGCGACCAAGAAAAATTAGATTCTATGGAATCTAGATTCTATGAAAATACTGAATCTAGTAATTTAGATTCTAAAAACTTAGAAATTATAGAATCTAATATGCAAAATTCTAAAAATATCGAATCTATAAACCAAGATTCTAACACGCAAAATTCGCAGTTGCAAGATTTGTGTCATGTTTCCACCCAACCACCCTTTTTTAAGATTAATACAAATCCTGCAACTGCGAATTTTGCTAACCACGAGAATGAAAACATAGAATCTAAAAAAGAAGATTCTAAAGAAAATACCAAATTTGCAGAATCTAAAAATAAAATTAGCAATTTTGAAACAAAAAGGTGTGATAATGATAAACAAAAGACTTTAAAACTTGACAGGTTAAACGAAAAATTGATAGAATCTAAGACTAATTATTTAGTTTTTGGTAGTTTTTCGTTAGCGGAACAATTTTTGCGTTTTTATGACAAATATTTGCGAGATTCTAAAGACTAGATTCTATAAGCGTAGCAAAAAGCTTAATCATAGCGAAGTGGAGAGCTAAAAAGTAAAGGCTTTAAACTCAAAAGTTGTAAGAGTAATTTGCCACGCAAAATATCGCAGTTTATAGAATCTAAAAGTCTATAGAATCTAAAATATTCTAAAAGCTAGATTTTAAAGTTGTGGATTGCCACGATTTGCCACGCAAGTCTCGCAGTGACAAAAGCAAATTTAGAATCTAAACACAAAATTTGTGATAAAAATGCAAAGTGGGGTTCAAAAAGCGAAAACATTTCTTAGAATCTAAGATGAATTTTAGTAATTTAAGAAATTAGATTGCCACGCTTTGCAATAAAGGCAATAAGAGCAATAACGAAGCAACAAAAAGCAAAAAAGGAAAATAGTGAAAAAGCAGCAAAAGCACATCGATAAGCAAAAGCAAAGCCTTACCATTACCATCGTTGATGAGAATGGCTCAAGGCAATTCACCCTTGCTAGACTTGCGCAAAAATTTATTGCGTATGGCGTAGCAGGGCTGCTTTTTCTAATTATTGCTGGGTATTTTGCGATGACTTATTGCATTGAGAAATTTGATAAGATTAATCTAGCGAAACAAGAAGCATATAGGGAATTTCAAAGCGTGTATGAGCAAAATTCCTTTTTGCAAGATGATATACAAAGTAAGAGCGATGAGCTGGCTGCTATGCGTGAGCGTGTGGCTGATTTGGAAAAAATGATGAATGTTTATGCCTTTAACGCTAAAAAGCAAAATGCGGAAGTGACTGATTTAAGCAACCTAGATTCTACGCAAATGGATACGATTTTGCAGATTATCCCAAATGGGAATCCTGTGAATTTATATGAGATGAAGCAAAAGGCAAAGTCGAGCAAAGAAGCCTACGTGCTAGTAAATAGCGGCTATACGCCAAGTAGCAATAGTAGCGTTGGCTATGATTATTTCACACCTGTGGTGCAGCCAGTGCGCGCTACTGCCGATGGCATTGTGGAATCTACGCGGGAGAATAATCAAAAATATGGCTATGGGAATCTTGTGCGTTTAAGCCACGTGCTAGGCTTTAGCACCGCTTATACTAATTTGTCAAATGTGAAAGTGAAGCAAGGGCAGTTTGTTAGCAAGGGCGAGATTATCGGCTATACGACTGCAAGTCCGGGCAAAAATAGCACGAGCCTTTATTATGAAGTGCGATTTTTAAGTGAAGGGCTTGATACACTAAGCTTTATTGAGTGGGATAAGGCGAATTTTAACTCCATATTTGATACGAATAAAAATGCGAATATTAATATCGATGGGCTAATGTGGGCGTTGAATGATATTATAAAATTGAATGATATTTCTACGCATTTGGCGGATAAAGATTCTAACGAGCAAGATTCTATAGAATCTAAAAATACAAATATTTCACTAAACACTAAACAAGATTCTATAGAATCTAAGTCGCAAGATTCTATAAATATAGAATCTAAAAATATAGAATCTAAAATCTCTACAAATTTAAAACAAGATTCTATAAATACAGATTCTAAAAATATAGAATCTAAAATCGCCCTAAATAGTATTGAACGCTTTTTTACTAACGCAAAAGATTCTAATAAAAAATTACAGAATCTAGATTCCACATCAGCCCAAAAGATAGCAAAGTAGCCCCATGACAGCAGATTCTATCAAAAAGGATAAACGCCTTGTTATAATGATTACAGGCATAAATGGTAGCAAGTTTATAAATGTGGATATGATTTTCCGCCAGCTTGCTTATTATGTCGCCACTTTCGTGCTTACGCTTGTGCTTTTTGCCTTTGCAAGCGTT
The DNA here is from genome assembly GCF_000762875.2 of Helicobacter saguini. Classification (GTDB taxonomy): domain Bacteria; phylum Campylobacterota; class Campylobacteria; order Campylobacterales; family Helicobacteraceae; genus Helicobacter_A; species Helicobacter_A saguini. The sequence continues at coordinate 75,226 of NZ_JRMP02000001.1, read as the reverse complement.
ATGATTATTAATAAAGAGATTAATGATACGCGGCTTAGAAATGAAAATTTGCTAAGTCAATTTAGCGATATGCAAAGCAAAAATGAGGAGCTAAATAAGCTACTGCAAGAAAAGGATGAGGAAATAGCCCTAGTTGGCGATAGGTTTGAAAATATAGAATCTAGCATCGGCTTTAAGAGAGAAGATTCTATAGAATCTAGCGAGATAGAATCTATAAAAGATTCTAACACCCTAGCAAATGATATGCAAGATTCAATACTGCGTGATGTAAATAATGAGGAGAGTTCGCTAATACAGCGTATGGATGCGACTAGCATTTCAGCACTGCAAAAGTCTTTCATTATGAAATTTATACCAAATGGTTCGCCTTTGGGCTATAAGCCTAGCATTTCGGGCAATTATGGCAAACGTTATCACCCTATTTTAAAAATCTATCACATCCACACAGGCACGGATATGGCAGCTACGATTAATACGCCTGTGTATGCTACAGCCGATGGCGTTGTAGATTGGGCTAGTAATAGTGGGAATGGCGGCTATGGCAAGCTTGTGAAAGTCTCGCACGCCTTTGGTTTTCGCACTTATTACGCGCATTTGAATGATATAAAGGTACAACGTGGCGAGTTTGTGAAAAAGGGACAGCTAATCGCACTCACTGGCTCGACAGGCACTAGCACAGGTCCGCACCTGCACTATGAGATACGTTTTTTAGGGCAGCCGCTTGATCCCATTAATTTCGTTAATTGGGATATGCAAAATTTTAATTCAATCTTTGAAAAGGAAAGGAGAATAACATGGGATTCTTTAGTGGAGATGATAAACAACCTAATGGGAAAGAGACAACAGGAGGCGCAGCGACAATCATTGCTGCAAATACCAGATTTAAAGGCGAGATAGACACGGACTGCCACTTTCACACTGATGGCGAGTTTGTAGGGACAATTCATTCTAAAAACACCGTGAATGTAGGGAAAACAGGCGTTATCACAGGCGATGTATTCGCACAAAAAGTGATAATCAGCGGAAAGGTCACAGGGAATGTGGAGGCAAAATCCATTGAGATTCTAGCCGGGGGACGATTAGAGGGCGAAATAGCAAGTGATGAGCTAGTAATCGAACGCAAGGGAATGTTCTTAGGGCAAAGCAAAAACTCGCTAAAAGACCCACAAATGCTAATCAACAAACCGGTAGAAAAGCTAGAGATTAAAAAATAGATTCTATAGATCTGAGTTGAGAAATTTACCGCGAAATATTTAAAAACATTAAGATTACACATTATTGCATTTTTAAGTATTTTATATTAAACTACACTTTGATTTATTGTGATTGTATTAATATGTTTAAGGAGTTAAAAATGGCAGATGAATTAGAGAATGAGAATTTAAGTAACCATTTAGGAGACAGGACGGTAGCGCGTGATATAAATTTCCGCCTTAGTGGCGAGCTTGTGGGCTTAGGGCATAACATTTCTAAGGTGAAATTTGTGCCTGTGGAGGATATGTGCGTGGATAGTAGGCTTATTCATAGTGGGTTTATTTTTAGTGCGGCTGCGCATTGCGCTCTCACTGCGTTAAATAAAAAAAATAGCCTAATTATCGGCTCTGATGCGAAGTTCTTAGCACCCATCGAGCTAGGGCATGAGGTCATTTTCAAAGGCGAGGCACTCCAAGATGACACCAAAAAATGCGAGGTAAAAGTCGAGGGCTTTTTGCTTGATATTAAGGTTTTTTATGGTATGTTTTACATCGCGGTGTTTGATAAAAAGATATTTAAGATAAAGTTTGATGAGTGATTGCAAGCATAAAAGTATTCTAAAATCTTGTTCGTAGTGATTTTTTTAAAGATTATTATATTATTTTTTGTTTATTTTTATGATTTTAGATTGTTTTTTGATACTATAAAACGTGCAAGTTCGATAAATATGATATTTTCTAACAAGATTTTAGCTTTAAAGAAATTATTTTTACACTAAATATTTAACTTAATTATAAAAAAAATAAATTTTTGCTTATATTTTTTCAATATTTTTGTTTTTTTTCTTGATTTTCTTATTATTTTTTGATAGCATAACGATAGAAAAACTTAAGAGCATGTTCTCTGTAAGTATTTTTAAATTTTATTATTGAAGGTGTAAAAGATGTTGAATTATAAACAAGTCTTAAGTCGATCTGCAAAGATTGGTTTATTGGCAGGTTCGGTTGTAATGTTAGTTGCTTGCAGTGGTAATAATGGACCAAAGAAAGTCAAGGGCAATGGTTATGGTTTTGATGAAGTAAAGCCTGATGCTAGACAGTTTGCTGTTTATAAACAGGTAGGTTATTCACTTGATCCACAATTGCCAGCTTATGAGCCCAAAACTCTCAATGAGAATGCTCGTGGTATTGCTGTGGCTTATAGTGTTCCTTATAACTGCAAAGTTTTAGGTGAGGTAGAAGGCAAAGATGATACAGAAGGTAGAGCTGGACCTACTTTTGAAAAAATTCGAGATGGTGCTCAAAATGACCTGAAGAATCAAGCAGGTGATCTTGTGCGAGGTGGTCAAAGATTGATGCTTTCTGTTACTAAAGAGGCTATGATTTGTCAAGTTAGAACAAAGAAAGACCAATATCAAGAGTATGATTGCACACTTTGGAATAAGCTTCCTACGAATTCTAAAATTCTTTCATATAGAATTCATGCGAATGTTTTTGAATGTGGCGAAAAGTAGTGATTTTGTATAAAGGTGAAAATTATGTTGGTTAAAAGTATTACGAATTTTATTAAAATCGGTTTAGTTGCTAGTGTAGCATCGTTCTCGCTTACAAGTTTTGCAGTTGCGGATGATGTAAATGTGGAAGACACACAATCTTATTCTGCACAAGATAAGGCACTTAGGGAAAGAAATGTAAATATTGATGTGGCTCGTGAATTGACGATTACTAAGTCAGCGTCAGATTCTAGGTATAAGCTTCCTAGTTTGCCACCATATGTTCCAGCTCCATTATTGGAAGAGGCTAAGGGTATAGCTGTTTTGAATGGTATTCCACTTAATTGTAAATTACTAGGTGAAACTGAGGGTATCGACAGTTCAGATGGTAAGTTGGCTCCTTCTTTTGAACAAATTAGAGAAGGTGCATTAAATGCCTTGAGAAACAAGACTATAGACCTTGTAGATTCTAGAGATAGAGTTGTGCTTGTTCCTGTAAAAGAGGCTATGACTTGTGAGTTAAGAACAGAGGGCGATCAGTTTGATGAAAAAGATTGTACGACTTGGACTCAAATACCAAGCAATGGTAAGATTTTATATTATAGGGTTCATGCAAATGTTTTTGATTGTGGTGCAAGATAGCATATAAAAAAATTAAGTTGAAGGTGGAAAGATGTCAAAATTATTAAATACAAAAATGGTTGGCAATGTTGCAAAAATTACATTGGCTGTTAGTGCTGTATCTCTTTTAGTTGCTTGCGGTGGCAGTCAACCTAAGAAAAGCAGTGGTTCGAAAGGTAAGGTTAGTTATAGCAAAGAGGTTGAGGTTACAGTTGATGCTGCTAGAGAAATCACAGTTACTAAGGTTGCACCTTATATCAAACTTCCTCAGTTGCCCGCTTATGAGCCTAAAAAACTCAACGAGGATGCAAGAGGTATAGCTGTAGCTTATAGTGTTCCTTATACTTGTAAGCTGTTAGGTGAGGTGGAAGGTAAAGATAGCTCAGATGGTAAGATTCCTCCGTCATTTGAAGATATTCGTGAAGGTGCTACAAATGATTTAAGAAATCATGCCGCTGAACTTGTAAATGAAGATAGCAGGATTTTGGTTAAACTAACTAAAGAAGCTATGATTTGCGAAATGAGAGTGAATGATGGTAAATACGAAGAAAAAGATTGTACCGCTTGGGAAAAAATACCTCAAAATGGTAAAATCTTGTCTTATAGGATACATGCCAATGTATTTGAATGTGGAACAAAATAGGTTTTCTATACACTCTTACTCTAAAACTGCTTATTTACGCTAGATATAATAAATTATATGGTTAAAACTACCATATATTGAAAGCAGATTCATTGATAATTGCATTTTGATTTTTTTTATTATTTGAAGTATTTGACTTTTTTGTTTGTTTTAATAAAATTCTGCAACATATTAGAGTCTTAATATATTGTACCTTAAATTATAATTTTATAGATTAACGCCATATAGTTTATCTTAGATTATAGGAATTATTCTAGATTGTAGCAAAATTTAATATTAAACAATAAAAGACGTTTATTTTTTTGCGACTCATAAAATAAAAATTTAACAAAAATATTTCATATTGCTGTATTTTTAGATACAATAGTGAAATTATTTTAGGACATCAAAGGAGTCTATATGTTATCAAGTGGTTTAAAAAAAATGTTTGTTTTGATACTAATTTTATGGTTTGGTGGTTTTATGTTTGCTAAGGTAAATATTAATATTGCAAGTGAAAAGGAATTGACCACATTGAATGGTATTGGTCCTTCAAAAGCAAAAGCAATTATTGAGTATCGCAATAAAACTCGCTTTAAAAATAAAGAAGACATTATGAATGTAAAGGGTATAGGACAAGGACTTTATGATAAAATTAAGGATGAAATCATCGTAACAACACCACCAAATCCACCGAGAAAATAACTTTTATCCTTCGTTAATTACTTACGCAAAATATTTATATTAGTTTTATAATATACGCGAAAGTTTTTTAGAATCTATTTTGTGTGATTTTAATATTTTATACTAAGAATAAATTTATAAAGAGAATTTAAGTGAAAAAGAATATAAAACTTCGCATTCTAGACTGGCACACACAAGACACAGAGCAAAATTTCTATGAAAATTTTTATGTCAAATTATTACAGGATAAATTTAATGTGATTTATTCCAAAGAGCCAGATTTTATCATTTATGGACCTTATGGTTATGAGCATTTACGATATGATTGTGTTAGGATTTATGCCACAGGAGAAAATGTTAGGGCTGATTTTAATGCAGCTGATTATGCTATTGACTTTGATTGCTTAGAGTTTGAAGATAGACATTTTCAAATTAATTATGCACTTTTGCGAGATGATTTTAAGATAATTGTCAATAAACATTTAAGTGAAACCAAAGATATAAAATTTAAAACAAAATTTTGTGGTTATATGGTTAGCAATGTATGGCATCCATTCACTGATACTAGAGAAGAAGTTTTCAAAGCTCTAAATGAATATAAAAAAGTAGATTCTGGTGGAAAACATGCAAACAATATAGGCTTTGCCATAAAAAACAAAATTGAATGGCTAAAAGATTACAAATTTAATCTATGTTTTGAAAACTCAAGCTATCCAGGATATTTAACCGAAAAGCTATTTGATGCCTTTGCTGCGGGTTGTGTGCCGATATACTGGGGCGATACATCCTTGCGACTTATGGACTTAGATTCTAAAAAAGATTCTAAAGATATAGAATCTAGTTGTGTAACGGGGGGGGGTAACTCACTCTAGTAATAAATATATAGAATCTAGAACTTTAGATTCTAAAAATTTCAAAAATTTAAACTACGAAAATAATAAAGTTATAAAATCTAGTCCGCAAGATTCTATAAAAGAATCCACAAAAGATTCTAATATAGAATTTAAAAATACAAAATACAAAAACCTAAAAATTGATACAAAACTCCCGCATATTTCACAAGATTTAATAAAGTATAGAATTAACCCAAAATCTTTTATAAACGCGCATGATTTCCCTGATATAGATTCGCTAATTGCCGAAGTTAAACGCATTGATAATGACAAAGAAGCATATTTGCAAATGCTAAAAGAGCCTGTTTTTCTAAATGATATAAACGAGCTAAAAGCCCATAAAGAAAAGTTAAAAGCCTTTTTAGAATCTATTTTTTCCCAAAGCCCAAAAGATGCCTTTCGCCGCGGCAAAGGTCAATGGCTATGGATAAAAAATGAAAATGCAAAAAAGATTCTATATTTTGATAAAGAAATGCAAAAAATACAAGGTTTATCAACATTGCTTCGCTATCACAAACTAGCCAAGTTTATAAACGATATGATTGTTTATCGTTTAAAACCAAGAGATTTTATAAAAAAACTTAGGCGATTTTTATCTAAAACACACAGTAACTAACATATTGTCTTAACATCAGTTAAAAAATTTTCTTATCTTAAAATATAAAATTCCAAAAATAGATTCTAAAAAGGATAACAAATGCAAATAATAAGTTGGAAAAATGCCACGTTTAAGGCAGGTGAAGTAAATATCGAAGTGATGACACAAAATGATTCTGCAAAAGAGATAAGAATAGCAATGGCAAAAGATTCTGTAATGAAAGAGCATAAAGCGCCATTTAGCATTTTCGTGCAAGTGCTAAGTGGTAGCATTGAGTTTGAGGTGCAAGGGCAAAAGCTTGATATGCAAACGCTTGATATGATAGCCTTAGATGCGAATATACCGCATTCTCTAAAGGCGAGACAAGATTCTATAATCCGCTTAAGCCTTGCTAAAAATGATAGTGTATCGCGTGTTAGTGCGGTGCTGAAGCAATAGATTCTAATCACACAACAGATTCTATAAAGTATTTTGGGCGGTGTTTGGTTTCGGCGTAGATTTTGGCGATGTATTCGCCGATTATGCCTAGACTTAGCATTTGGATACCGCTAAAAAAGCTAAGGGGGATAAGCGTGGATGCCCAGCCGATTTCATAAGATTCAGTAAAAAAACGCACATAAAGCACATAAACGCCTAGCAGCAAAGAGAAAATAAAAAAAACAAAGCCCAAAGTAGCGACAAGCCTCAAAGGCGCAATAGAGAAACTCGTAATCCCGCCCCACGCAAACGCCAGCATTTTCCTAAGCGGATATTTGCTAACTCCTGCCTCGCGTCTCAAGCGATTATAGCCCACGCACGCACTCTTAAAGCCTAAAAGCGGAATAATGCCACGCAAAAATAAATTTGCCTCCTTAAACTGCAATAAAGATTCTAAAGCGCGGTGCGATAAAAGGCGAAAATCCGCGTGATTATGCACGATATTTACACCCAAAAACTTCATAAAATCATAGAAAAACACCGCACTTTTGCGTTTGAAAATCGAGTCGGTTTCGCGATTTTGCCGCACACCATACACAATATCACAGCCATTTTTATACTCGCTAATAAATTGCGAAAACACGCCAATATCATCCTGCAAATCCGCATCAATGCTAATAACACAATCACACTTATCTTTGACAAAGGAAAGCCCGGCTAGCAAGGCGTTTTGATGCCCTACATTGCGTGAAAGCTTTATGGCGGTTGTGTGGATTTTATTATTAAAAGGGTGGCTAGATTCTATAGAATCTAAATTAGATTCTGTGATTTTAAAAGCGTTGCTAGATTCTATAGAATCTAACCTATCGTCCACCCACCACCCTTTTAAAGGGGAGTTAGATTCTATAATTTTATTAGAATCTTTAGAATCTAGGGCGAATTTTTGCAACATCTCCCACGTATTATCCTTACTCCCATCATCAATGTAGCATATAAAACTTTTAGAATCTATCTTAGATTCCATAATCAACTCGCTTAGTTTTTCACACATTTTTGTATGCGTTAGATTTATGATTTCACTTTCATTATAGCAAGGAATAACAACGCTTAAAATGGGCTTTTTATCGCGGCTAGATTCTATAAAACTAGATTCTGTAATATTAGATTCTATATTTCTATTCATTGACATTATCCTTAGAATCTTTAGAATCTTCATCATTAGAATCTTCTAAAAAAATTTTAATATACTTAGTAGTAAAACCATAATATTGCATCCAAGAGCTTATCGTGCTATTGCTAAAGCTTTTAGAATCTGTTGTGATATTTTGCATTTGCAAGTGATATTTTTGTATATCTTGCGGGGTTATTATTAGCTTATCTAAGCCCTTTTCTTCAGCATTTTTATAAAGTAAGATAAGATTATTTATAGAATCTTTATAAGGACTAAGACGTTTAAACTCGCTCTCATACACGCTTATACTATCGCAAATTAAGGCAGCCACGCCACTTATCAAAAACGTATTTATTATTAATCTAATAATAAAAATCCTAGAATACCTAAACGCAAGGACAAATGAAAATAATGTTAGCAAAATGATAATGCAAGGGAAATAAATGCCAGGCACACGAATTGCCGCAAAGCCCAACATCCCAACAATGCCGATAGTTAAAAGGGCAAATTGAATATAAAGAATCTTGGCAATTTTGCGTTTTATTAGAATATAAATAAAGATTCCAAAACATATAATTATCGCAGCTACAAGCAATTGATTAATATGTAAAAAGTAATAATTTTTAATAAAAGCTCTAATATATGTAATCATAGAATCTAAATAGCTAAAATCAGCAATCATCTCCCTTTGCGTCCTACCACGCCCTGAAAATGTCGTCATAGCCACACTTAAAGGCACAAGCACAATAAAAGAAATAATATAAAACCACATATTAATATTTTTATAGAATCTAGTAGCAATGTAATAAAGGGCGATAAATACGCAAAGTCCAAAAACTATAAGGCTTGAGGGCTCTATTTGGAAACTAGCAAAATACACAAACAGTAAGGTCAAAGGAATATTTATAGTAGAATCAGCACTATATCGATACTCCACATTAAATAAAAAATAATGCAAAATGGGTAAAAATACAAGCATTGATAGTCCAGCCGAGCCAAGATATGCGGCAAAATTGATATAATCAGCCCTATGAAATATGCAAATAATAATTAGCGAAGTAAATATAAAAATAATCCTAAAATCCTTCTTGCCGTTTAGAAAATACACTAAAAGCGAATATGAAATAAAGGCTAAAAAATAAAACACACATACAAAAAAACTAGCCACGATTTTATATGCAATAGTCACGCTAAGTCCAAAAGAAATCAAAATCTCACCAAAAGGACGAAGGCTTAAAGCCATCAAAATATCAGCGATATGCCGACCCCGCTGCCACAAAATAGGGGTAAATGCGTGAGCAAAATTAGTAGGGGAATAAAACACAGAGGCATTTGAGGTATAAAGAAAATCATCACCAAAAGGAAACATAATCGCTCCAAAGCTAAGACAGAGCAAGGCAAGGAAAATGATGTAAGCGTAAAAAAAGATATTTGATAAGGTTTTGTTAGAATCTTGGGTTTTAGATTCTATGTTGTAGTTTTGGTTAGAATCTTTATTGTTAAAATCTTGGTTTTTGGTATGGTTTTGTGCAGATTCGCTTTGTTTAGAATCTATTTTGGCGGAATTTTTATGATTAGATTCTATATCTTTATTAATATCACTAGGATTTATAGAATCTTGTTTATTAATATAGCTCTGTTTAGATTCTATAGAATCTTTAACATCGATATTTTTATTTATAGATTCTGTAATATTTATAGAATCTTTGTTGCGTTTAAAAAGAGACGAAATTAATAGGTATTTACCCCCCCCCCCCCATTATCACATTTAATCTTAGAATCTAGCATAATCTCTCCTTAAAAAAATACATAATTATAGAATCTAAATATGAAGATTAGATGCATTTAAACTACTTTAGTAGTTTCTTTATAATGGAATACAATTTGCTTTATTCAAAGTTAGAGTATATATTGTTATTATCTCAGTTTAAGCTTATATAATATGAAGATTCTATAAGTTTAGCAGATTTGCATATATCTTTGTTTATGTTAGTCCTTGTGAGTAAGATAGCCTTTTGCTATTAAATCCCAAGTTTGTGTTTATATTATTCTTAAGTAGAGCTACTTTTGTATAATGTGAATGTAAAGGTAATTTATGAAGCCAATAGATAAATTAGAGGATGAGGAATTGTTTGATAAAATACAGGGTATATTTAAAATTGCAAGTGCATTTGCTCCTTTTTTGCTTAAAAGGTTTTGGAATCCAATAAAACTATTTAAGTTTGGAAAGCTAGGACTTAGCCTAAAAGGCGACATAACTTCTATGAAAAATGTCTCAAATGACAAAAAGATAGATTATGCTGTTAGTGCATTAACTAAAATATTAATTTTTAGAAGAGAAAATAGAGAAGAATTTGAAGAATTATTTGAGGCACTAGAGGATGTTGTAAGAAAATATGATGAAAATCCAATAGAAATAAAAGATAGTATTCTAAAAGTAATGGAATAATATTACAAAATCTAAATTACTCAAATTATCTTGCTTTAAAAGTTTTGTAGTTTTGTCATGTATTTTGTGCATAAAATCTTTTTTGAACAATAAACTTTCAAGCTTTAGAGTGTATAAGATATAAACACTCGCAAGGCTTTACACTTACTAATTCAAATTATACAACTAGTATGTCTATACGGCGTGGAGATAGTGGTAAGGGGAAATCGTTAGAACGATTGTAAAGATTGCCACACAAAATAGAACCGCCGCTGTGAATTTTTCTAATGCTGTAAATTTCATTTTTTATCCTTTAAAATAAATTTTGCCTTTTTATAGAATCTTGCTTAGTAAATACCCATCGCCCTTTTTAAGTCAATGGATAGAATCTAGATTCTATAAACAAATGCAAGAAAACCTAAGCTAGATTCTAAAAATAGAATCTAGCAACCTACAAACTAAAATACCAAAAAGTTTTAAAATATAGAATCTAATTGACGAATACCTATCGCCCGCCCACCACCCTTTTTTAGAGTGGATAGAATCTAACTTTCGCTTCGCAAAGCCTAAAAGCCCACCCACCACCCTTTTAAAAGAAGTGGATAGATTCTATAAATCTTAAAACTTTAAAAAACAAAGAACAAATTAGAATCTAGTTTGACGATTTCCTACGCCTATCCTAAAAAGGATAGAATCTAGATTCTATAGATTGCCACGCCTTGCCAAATAAACAAGTCTCGCAATGACAAAAACCCTACTTCTCAAGCGGCTTAAAGGCGTTTTGATTAGCGGTGTTTTTCTTTTGCAAATCCTGCGTATCAAGCGTGTAATACTTAGTCGCCGTATCGCTTTGAATGCGTATCGCATTATAGCCCACGATAGCCGCCGCACCAACCACAAGCAAGACTGCCAACAAATACCCAACCAAACTATTCAAAATATTCACAATCGTTTGCATACTCACTCCTTAATCAATATTCTTTTTAGCCGCGATAAACACTTGCAAGGCTTCGTATTCTTTATCGCTAAGATTTAGATACTCAAAGTTAGGCATAACGCCGATGTTGCCCTTTTTGCCGTGTTTTAACACATTTTCCAAAAACTCTTTTTTACCATAAAGAGCTAGGTTTGGAGCGGGGCTTTCCTCAGTCCATTGTCCATTTTCACCATGGCAGCTAAAGCAAGTGCCATCGCCATTAAATAGCTCCTTGCCATGTGCGACTAGCTCGGCGTCATAGTTGCGTGATTTATCACCTACGATTTCAGCCATTACATATTGCGCTACAGCTTGGATGTCCTTGTCTTCGGTTAGTAAGCCCTCGCTCATCATCATCTCATTAGTATCAAGATTAGCCAAATACAATCCAGCACTACCATGCTTAATCGTATCAATTACGCCATCAACCTTGCCCCAGTGAGTAAGATTCTGTGCCTTGCCATCGTTGCCCTCAGCGGTTAAGCCATGACATTGTGCGCACTGAACCATAAAGATTTGCTCGCCCATTTCACGCAATCCTGCCTCATCCAAATTCGCATGGATAGTCTCAAATCGTGCGTTATATGCCTTTGACTCCTCGTTATACTCGCCGATTTGCGAATATGAGTTAAGCGGATAGCCGATAAGCACATACCATATAGCCCACACGATTAGGACTAATAGTGATAAAAGCCACCCGGTAGGAATGTTATTACTAAACTCGCGAATGCCATCCCACTCATGCGACGTAAGCTCTCCACCGCCACTTTCAGTTTTCATCTTTTTAATAAGATTCCAAACGGTTACAATAGTTAGCAATAGAATAACTATCGCGCCTATAAACCCTATTAGATTCACATGATCACTTAACCAACCCATTATCTTCTCCTTTCACTTTTGTATCATCACAAGATTCTATCAACTCGTCATTTAAGTCGTCATTTAAGGCTAACTTAGCATATTTCTCATAATCTACCTTGCCTGTGCGTTGCGCCCTGTAAAGATAAATGATATAAGAATAAAGCCAAATCACCAAAAACACAATGCTAAAAAAGTAAATCCCTTTTAGACTAAAAAAAAACTCCATCGCAGTTATCTTTTCCATAATAAATCCTTTTAGATTCCATTATTTCACAATGCGACTTTGACCCAAGCTATTTAAGTAAGCAATCAAGGCTACGATTTCAGTAATCTCGCCATTACCATCGTTAAATATTTGAGTAGTTTTCTCATTTTTCATCTCTTCTACCACTTTTGCGGCGTCCTCTTTAAACTGGGCTTGAGCTTGCTCTAGTGTGCCTAGTTTAATGCTATTTTTCATACCATCAACATCATAAGGAACATTAAAGACTTTCTTTTGCGTTAAAGCCTCTGCATACGCAGTCTCAAAATCAACCTTTTTAGTATAAAGGTGCTTGTATGCTGGCATAATAGAATTAGGCACGACAGATATAGGCTCCCACATGTGATTAGCATGCCAGTCGCTACTACTTCTATCGCCGATTCTATGCAAATCTGGACCTGTGCGTTTAGAGCCCCAAAGGAAAGGTCTATCATACGCATACTCACCGCTAAGGCTGTGCATACCATATCTCATAACCTCGCTTTTAAATTCACGAATAAGCTGTGAGTGGCAGTTATAGCAGCCCTCTTTCATATATACATCACGTCCAGCAGTCTCTAGCACGGTTAGCGGTCGTAAGCCCTCAATAGGCTGTGATGACTTTCTAAAGTCAGGGATAATCTGCACTAGCCCAGCAATAGAGAAAGCAACCAAAAAGGCTACCGTAAAAAAGAATGGGTTTTTTTCAAGCCAACTAAACATTTAATCCTCCTTAAGACGCCATAGGTGAAGCAAACTCAGGCTCTTTTTTAAGCTCTTTAGCTGCTACAATGGTCATAACAATATTATAGATAAACATCACAAAGCCTACTAAGTATAACGCACCGCCTAAAGCTCTTAGCGTATAATAAGGCTTAAGCTGTATAACGGTATCAATAAATGAATACTTAAGCTGACCTAGCTCAGTAATATCTCTCCACATCATACCCTGCACGATACCAGCAATCCACATTGATGAGAAGTAGAATACAATACCTACCATCATAATCCAGAATTGCGCTTCGATTATCTTTTTAGAATAGATTTCTCTACCAAATAATCGTGGCAATAAGTGATAAATCGTAGCAATGATAGTAAATGCCACCCAGCCTAAAGCCGCGTCATGGACGTGTCCTACAATCCAGTCAGTGAAGTGTGCTAAAGCATTTACCGACTTAATAGACTGAATAGGACCTTCCAAAGTAGCTAGCATATACCAAGTAGATGCTAATACTAAGAACTTAATGAGCGGAGACTCTTTTAACTGATGCCATTGACCGCGCATTGTAAGTAGCATATTTATAGCCGTTCCCCATGATGGCAAGATAAGCACAACAGAGAAAACAGAGCCTAGAGACTGCACCCAGTCAGGCACCGTTGAGTAAATCAAATGGTGACCACCAGCCCAAATATACACAAACATTAAGCTCCAAAATGAAAATAACGTAAGCTTATATGAAAACACAGGCTGCCCAGATTCCTTAGGTAACACATAGTATATAAGACCGATGATACCAGAAGTGAAAACAAATGCCACCGCATTATGCCCCCACCACCACTGAATCAGCGCGTCATTAGTCCCAGCATACATTGATACGCTATGCCATATACTACCCAAACCTGTGACAAGTCGTGTAGGAACAGCCAAGTTATTAAAGATAAATAGCACGGAAATCGCAGTAAATGTAGCGATAAAATACCATAAAGATATATAAATCACCTTTTCTCTACGCACCGCCATAGACCCAAAAAGGCTAGTCCCCCAAAGCACCCAAGTTAGCACGATAAAAATATCGCCTATCCAAGGCAGCTCTGAATACTCCTTAGACTGCGTAATACCCGCAAATAGCGTATATAACGCAATCGCCAAAGTAATAACATACACAACCAAGTGCAATACACCAACAAGCTTTAAAAACGGATGGTCATGGTAGGTAATCTTTAAGACGCGCTGTCCAAAATAATACCATCCAGCCCACATACCGCTCAATGTGAAACCATAAATAATCACATTTGTATGTAGCGGTCGCAATCTACCAAAGATAGAATACTCACCCGCTATATAGTTTAAATTCGGCACCGCAAGCTGTGCTGCCAAAATCACACCGATTAACATACCAAGAAAACCCGTTACCACGCAAATAAGCAAAAACCACTTAGCAAGCGAGTAATCATATTGCTTCACGTTATCTTGCATACAATCTCCTTCTTCAAATTTGAGTTAAAAGAACATTTTGTTATTATAGTATTCTTATTATTAGTCGAAACTTAAAGTTAATAAAAAGTTAATATTTTTTGCATATTTTTTGCAGAAAAATAACAATAATGTGAAATTTTTGTGAAATCTAGATTCTAGGTTTTAAAAAATATTACCAAAATATTTTTTTGTTTCTTTTGGGTTTGCAGTTTTACTATTCGCTTGCCATTATCTGTTAGATTTATATTGTAATTGTGTATAGCGTTTAGAAGTTTGCTGGGAAGTCTATAAAACAATATACTTCACATTTGGCTTTTATCATAGAATTTTAGATTCTATAACTTTGTAATGTCTCGTTTTTATAGAATTTTGTTTTAGATTCATATTCCCAACATTTTTGCTTTTTAGATTCTATAAGATTTTAGAATCTTATTTTAACTTTTTATTATTCATTAGAATCTAATTTTAGATTCTATAATTCTTAGAATCTTATTTCGTGGTGTATTCTTCCTCTTTGTAGTTTTTGAAGATTTCTTGTGTGATTTTGTAACTGCAGAATTTTGGTCCGCACATCGAGCAGAACTCGGCGTCTTTGAATACTTCTTGAGGCAAGCTCTCATCGTGAAATTCACGGGCACGCTCACCATCAAGAGCTAACTCAAATTGCTTATTCCAGTCAAACGCATATCTTGCATCACTCATCAAATCATCTTGCACCCTTGAGCCAACTCTACCGCGTGCAATATCTGCGGCATGTGCGGCGATTTTGTAAGCGATTATTCCCTCCCGTACATCATTTGCATTCGGTAGACCAAGGTGTTCTTTTGGTGTTACATAACAAAGCATTGCTACACCTTTCCACGCCGCTACACACGCACCAATCGCACTTGCGATATGGTCGTATCCCGCGGCGATGTCAGTTACCAAAGGTCCTAGCACATAAAACGGTGCTTCATTACAATATTCTTTTTGCAACTCCACATTTCTTTCAATTTGATTAAGTGGGACATGTCCTGGTCCTTCAATCATTACCTGCACGTCTTTGTCATACGCTCTTTTAGCTAACTCGCCCAACACTTTTAATTCGCTAAATTGTGCCTCATCACTAGCATCAGCTAGACATCCCGGACGAAGCGAATCACCTAACGATAGCGAAACATCGTATTCTTGACATATTTTTAGAATCTCGTCGTAATATTCATAAAACGGATTTTGCTTGTGATAGTGCAACATCCAGCTTGCCATAAGGCTGCCGCCGCGTGAGACTATGCCCATTTTGCGTTTTGAAACCGCTGGCATGTGTTCCAAAAGGAAGCCGCAGTGTATCGTAAAGTAACTTACGCCTTGCTGTGCCTGTTTCAATAATACACTTAACATCGTGTCAATGTCAAGTTTTAACACATCATTTTGCACATCGTGTAATATTTGATACATAGGCACGGTGCCGATAGGCACACTAGATTCAGCGATTATGGCGGTGCGAATTTTGTCTAAGTCCCCGCCTGTGCTTAAGTCCATTACGGTATCTGCGCCGTATTTTATGCTTGTTTTGAGTTTGGTTACTTCTTCATCGATGTCTTCGACAAGCTGGGAGCTGCCGATGTTTGAATTGATTTTCGTGCGAAGTGCCACGCCGATGCCCATAGGCTCTAGGGACTTGTGGTTGATGTTTGCTGGGATTATTAGGCGTCCTTTTGCGATTTCTTTGCGGATTGTCTCGGCTGGGAGATTCTCGATATTTGCGACATATTTCATCTCTTCTGTGATTATGCCTTTTTTAGCGTAGTGCAGTTGCGTTCTAATCTTATCGTTGCTTCGTTTTTCTATCCAAGTGTTGCGTATATTTTCGCTCATAATGTGTCCTTTTAGAATCTAGATTCTATAAATGTGGATAATTATAGTGAAAAAAGATGTATTTTTTATGTATTTTTATATTTTATGTTTAGCGTTGCGAAAGTTTAAAAAATGTAGAAAATAGTAACATTTCTTTTGGAATTATTATATAATTGTGTAATTTTTTATATGTTTTGCTATGGAATGGTATGAAAAATAGTTTTGATAGGATTTTGGATAATCTTGAAAGGTTGCTTGGTGGGTTGCTACTTTCGCTTATAGGTATGGTTTCGTATTTGTTTGTGAATAGTGATAAGCTGAGTGCTTTTAAGTTTGGTTTGTTGTTATTTTGTATAGCGACGTTTATTGTAGCTGCTATACTAACCGCTATTACTTACTTTCATTATTTTAATGAAGTAAGAGAAATGGAAAAGAAAAAGGAATAGAAATGGAAACGTTTGCATTGATTTTTAGTGCGGTGATGGTTTTTATTATGGTTGTGTTTTTGGTTTGGTGCTTTGGATTTTATGGTCCTAGAATGATTCTAAAGCACGAAAAAATGCAAAAAGATTCTAAAAGTGTATCCAAAGAGTAGATTCTATAAATTTATATAAAAGAGAAAAAGTTGAAAAAATTGACTTTAGTTATTATGGCGGCGGGTGATTCGCTTAGGTTTTGTGATTCTGCTGAATCTAGTTTTGTGGGTTCTAAAGATTTTATGGAATCTAAGTTTATAGAATCTAGTTTAAAAGATTCTAAAAATTGCATAGAATCTAAAATACAAAATGATAAAAAAGATTCTAAAAGTTATACAGAATCTAAAATGCAAGATTTTATAGAATCTAATCTTATAGAATCTAAAAAGCCAAATGTAAAAAAGCAATGGATACGAATAAATACTACGCCACTTTGGCTTATTGTATTGCAAAATCTAAGTAAGCAGATTCTAACTTCTTTAGCAAAATTAGATTCTATAAAACTTACGCAAATTATTATCACCGCATCCACCACAGATTTACATTATATGAAAAAGCTCTGTCCTACGAATTTAGATTCTACGAATATTCCTATACATATTATTCAGGGGGGCAATACTCGCTATAATTCTTTAAAAAACGCCCTTGCATTTATAGAATCTAATTTGCAAGATTCTATAGATTCTCATTTTGTTATGGTAAATGATTGCGCTAGATTCAACACACAGCTAAAAGTGATACACGATTTGTTAGAATCTTTATCGTGCGAAAATAATGATTGTATCGCCCCTTTTATAAATATTAGCGATACTGCGATTTACCTAGAAGATTCTAATATTACGCACCTTAAAAGAGAAAATTTGAAACTTATCCAAACCCCACAAATTAGCAAATTAGGCAAACTTATAGAATCTACAAAATTAAATATAGATTTTAGCGATGAGACAAGTGCGATAAATGCGTTAAAAAATGCGACTATCAAATTGATAGATGGCGATAAACAAATGAATAAACTTACCACAACGCAGGATTTGGGCTTACTAAAACCGCTATTTGACGCGCTAGATTCTAAGCTAGATTCTAGTCAAACATTGATAGGGCAGGGTAGTGATATTCACGCCTTTGAATCTAATAAAATAATGTATCTTTGTGGCGTTCGCATAGAATCTAAAGTCGGCTTTAAAGCGCATAGCGATGGCGATGTGGGCATCCACGCTATAATCGATGCGATTTTGGGCGCGATGAATTGCGGCGATATAGGCGAGCTTTTCCCTGATAGCG
This sequence comes from Helicobacter saguini, assembly GCF_000762875.2. Taxonomy (GTDB): domain Bacteria; phylum Campylobacterota; class Campylobacteria; order Campylobacterales; family Helicobacteraceae; genus Helicobacter_A; species Helicobacter_A saguini. The sequence continues at coordinate 57,241 of NZ_JRMP02000001.1, read as the reverse complement.
ACAACGCTTATAAGAACGCGGATTCTAAGATTCTATTAAAACGCGTTTATGATTACACGCTTAGCGTTGGCTTAGAAATAGTAAATATTGATGTTACGCTAATCGCGCAAACTCCAAAGATTTCGCCATATAAATCACAAATGCAAGAAGCCCTAGCCCATATTTTATATTTGCAAAAATCTCAAATTAGCATAAAGGCTACAACGGCAGAACACTTAGGCTTTATCGGTCGCAAAGAAGGCATTTTAGCCACCGCCATAACGCAACTAAAACCACGCAACATATTTAAGGAAATGAGATGATAAGATTAGAAAAGATAGAATCTAATAATTCGCGAAGCGAAAAATCTCAAAACGCCACGAAATTACAGAATCTAGATTCTATAAAGGATAAAAAATGAATATTTTAAAAGCTAAAAATGTAAGTTTTGATGAGAATTATTTGAATGTTACGCTAGAAGATGAACGCATTATTTCTACGCCGCTAAAATGGTATAAAGAGCTAGAAAATGCAAGTATCAAAGAGCTTAAAAAATGGCGTTTTATCTGTGATAATACAGGCATTGAATGGGAGAATTTAGACTGCCATTTAAGTGTAGAATCTATGTTAAAATCGCATATAAAGGTAGCGTAATGATAGAATCTAAACTTTATAAAAATGCTAACTTAGATTCTAAAAAAGTTATAGAATCTACAATGCAAGATTCTAAAGATATTATAGAATCTAATTTTACGCAAAATTCGCAGTTGCAAAATTTGTATAAATCTATTCCCAAAGGGCGACCCTTTTTTAAGATTAATATAAAAAGCGCGAATGCGAATTTTGATAACACACGAGATTCTGTAGAATCTAAAAACGCAAAAGATTCTAAGAAAAATAACGTAGATGTTTCGCATTCGCTCAACATGACAAAAAATATAGAATCTAGATTCTATAACAAACTAGATTCTATAAAAAATAAAATAGATTGTCGCAACGATAAAACCAACCCATTCCATCATATCAAAAAGGAGCAAGTAAAATGGAAATTTTAATAATTGAAAGCGAGGCTTATTTAGCCCAAAGTATCGCTACAAAGTTAGCCGATACAGGGCATAATAGCCACACGATTAGCAGCCTAGAAGAGATAGCAAACGATAGCAAAAGCTATGATATTGTGCTACTTAGCATTAGCGCGGTTGATGCGGATTTAAGCGAGATTATAGAGCATTATAAAGATTCTATAATCATACTTATGGTGTCCTATGTGACTGATGATACCGTTAGTAAGCCGCTTAAAAATGGCGTACGTGACTACATCGTAAAGCCCTTTATGATGGATGAGCTAGTGCGTAAAATCGAGCATTACAGAGCCTTTAAGGAGTTAGAGAGCGATATTAGATTCTATAAATCTTATTTTAGATTTATCCAAGATGAGCTGCAGATTCCTGAGTTGCCTGATATGCTGCCCCCTATGCTAATTAAGGCTAGCTCACAAAGAAGTGCTGATATTTATGCGATGAAATATGCAATTGAGCGTGGATTGCGTTTAGAATTTATTAGCTTAAAAAATATAGAATGGAAAACTTATAATTTTGATAAATACAAAAACTACTACATTATAAATATTGAGAATCTTAAAAAGCAAGAACGCAAGGAATTTTTAGAAAAAGCGTTGAATTTTAATATGATTCTAAGCCTTATTGCTGATGAAAAGGTTAGCTTTCCAAATGTGGTAGATATTACAAATATGGCGAATAATCTTGAAATCGGTAGCGAGATTCTAAGTATCAAAGAATATGAGCGAATCGTAATTACGAAGTTTGAAGGTCGCTATCCAGATGTAGAACTCGCCAAAAAGCTAGGAATGAGCCGAAAATCTCTATGGGAAAAAAGGAAAAAATATGGCATCACAAGGAAAAAATAAACAACTTTATATCGACAAAGAAGCCATTTCAGTATTAAATCTTGCTAGTGAAGGCTTACTTTACCCTGTAAGTGGGCTAATGAATGAAAAGGAAATGAATGAAGTAAATAAAAGCGGAATGTATAAAGGCAGCAGCTATCCGTGTCCATTTTTGCTAAGTCCTAGTGGGAAGCGAAATAAGCAGGTGTTAGAATCTGTTAAGAAAGGCGAAGTGCTAGACTTTATCACAGATGGGGTAAAAGTGGGAAGTATCAAAGTAGATTCCACATTTAAAATCAATAAGCAAGAGCGAATGTATAAAATAATGGGCGGCGACTTTGCGTCAAAACGCATACAAGAAATAGAGCATAGAATCGGCGAAATCGGCATAAGTGGCAAGTATGAGCTAGAGCATAACGAAGTAGCAATCAATAAGGAGCGTTTGCAAAAAAAGATAAAACAACTAGGAGCAAAGCGAATATCTGGTATGGTAATGCGCGCATCTCCACTGCATAGAGTGCATGAGGAGCTAATGCGAAAAGCCTTAGAAGAGTGCGATTTATTAGTAATATTCTTGCTAAAGCCATATCGAAATGACTTAATAAGCTATGATTTAAGGCTAAAATGCACGGAGTTTTTAGTAGAAAATTATTTAATGAAAGAAAAAGTAATCATAATCCCACATGATGATACTTACCTATATGCTGGGCAAAATAATATGATTATGAGTGCGTTAGTCGCGCGTAATTATGGCTGCACGAAGTTTTTAGTAGGTGAAAATAATCGCGGTCTTTCAGTGTATTATTTAAATAATGAAATCCATAGCATATTTGATTCACTAACAGGCTTTAATATTGAGGTAAAAATTGTAAGTGAATATGTCTATTGCGATGTGTGCCGCACTATCGTTTCTACACGCGTTTGTCCGCATGGACATCATCATCACATTAATTATAATACAGAATCTATGATAGAATTTTTCCGCTTAGGACTTTTGCCCCCAGCAATGCTAGTTCGCCGTCAAATATCAGCAATGATGCTAGCTAGTCTTTTCCCAAATAGATTTAAAGTCCTTGACCGCCTATACTATGACATCCTGCCTTCACATGGAATCTTGCAAAATAGCGGCGAAGAAGAATTCTACCTCCGCCTAATGCAACTCTACCAAGCCACCTCGCTAAACTAGATTCTATAAAATCTATAGAATCTAATCTAGATTCTATCTTTTATGCTAAGATTCTACTTTTATAGAATCTATAGGATTTATTATCGTGCGATTTTTTGCTATCTTTTTACTTATTATTGTTTTATGCGGAGTAGTAGGCTTTGTGCCCACTTTGCGACAGCAAGTATTAAATATTTCTTTTTATATAAAATCATTTTATGATTCTAAAAAGGAAAATGTTTCGCTATTTATTGATAACTATACAAATCAAGCACAACGCATAAAAGAAATGCGCGAGCAAATTAAAACATTAGAGCAGCAAAACATTAAGTATGAATCTTTACAAGCAGAGTATGATAGCCTGCATTATGCGACAGATATTGAGCGGCATTATATTGACCCAGATGTGCATTTAGTAAAGGTGCTAAGTTACGCTACGCTTGGCGTTTATACAAAGATTTGGATTGATTATAATGAGACAAGGAATGAAAGAAAGATTTTTGGACTAATTAAAGATGGCTATGCTATCGGCATTGCAAAGTGGGTTGGCAATAGTTTGCAGGGCATTTTAAATGGCGATATGGAGTGTAGTTATAGCGTGTATATCGGCGATAATCGTGTGCCTGGAATCTTACGCACTACGCAAGGGGGCATTGTCGTGGATTATATCCCTGCTTGGCAGAGCGTTAAAAGTGGCGATTTAGTGCGGACAAGTGGGCTAGATGGTATCTTTTTTGAAGGCGTGCAAGTTGGAATCTTAGGGAATGTAAAATATGAAAACGGCTATTTAAAAGCCGAAATAACGCCCTATAATTTTAGCAATCGTCTAAGCTATGTATGGCTTGTCGATACTAAAATCGAACAAGCAGTAACATTACACGAAAGCCTAATCGAGCAAGAGCAAGGTAATTAGTCAAATAATAGAATTTAAAAACACAAAATTAGATTCTATTTTGTTTTGCAAATTCCTAAACACTCGCACACCACCCTTTTTTGTGAGTGTATAGAATCTAGATTCTATATAGAATATAAAATAGAATATAAAATCCCGAAAATGTATCAATTTTTACATAGAATATAGTGGTTTGGGAACAAACTTTGCTTTTAGCTTTGCGTATTCAAATTTTTCGCAAAGGATGCAAAGATGAGTTTTAGGATAAATACTAATATTTCAGCGCTAAACGCGCATACCATTGGTGTGCAAAACAACAGGTTTATACACAACTCGTTGGAAAAGTTAAGTTCTGGGTTACGGATTAATAAGGCAGCAGATGACGCCTCTGGTATGTCGATTGCGGATAGTTTGCGTAGTCAGGCGAGTTCATTAGGACAAGCTATTGCCAACGCAAACGATGCTATTGGTATGATACAGGTAGCGGATAAGGCTATGGATGAGCAGCTAAAGATTCTAGATACCGTAAAGGTAAAAGCAATCCAAGCAGCTCAAGATGGTCAAACTACTGAATCAAGACGTGCATTGCAAAATGACATCGTAAGGCTACTAGAGGAGCTAGATAACATTGCTAACACTACTAGCTATAATGGTCAGCAAATGCTATCTGGTGCGTTTTCTAATAAAGAGTTTCAAATCGGTGCATATTCTAACACTACCGTGAAAGCGTCAATTGGTCCTACAAGTAGTGATAAAATTGGTCATGTTAGATTAGAATCTAGCTCGGTTACAGGTATTGGTATGTTAGCTAGTGCGGGTGCTAAAAACTTAAAAGAAATCGCATTGCGTTTCCGTCAAGTAGATGGTAAGAAAGACTATAAGCTTGAGACTGCGGTCGTTTCTACATCTGCTGGAACAGGTATAGGGCTACTTGCTGATACTATTAATAAGTTTAGCGATACTTTGGGTGTTAGAGCGTATGCTACCGTTATAGGCACAGGGGCATTACCGGTGCAAAGTGGAACCGTTAATGGCTTAGTTGTCAATGGGACTACAATCGGGACTATTAATGATGTGCGTAAAAATGACTCAGATGGTCGTCTAATCAATGCCTTTAACTCAATCAAAGAGCGAACAGGTGTGGAAGCGTATGTGGATATTGAAGGTCGATTGAATCTAAGAAGCTTAGATGGTCGCGCTATATCAGTGCATGTGGAAGGTAAAACAGGTAAAGTGCTAGGTGGCGGTAGCTTTAATGGTGTAGATGGTAATAATCACGCTATTGTTGGGCGCTTAAGTCTAGTTAGGACTGATGCTAGGGATATTTTGATAAGTGGGACAAACTTTAGTAATGTCGGCTTCCACTCAGCTCAAGGTATCGCGCAATACACAGTGAATCTTCGCTCTGTTCGCGGAAATATGGATAAAAACATAGCAAGTGCGTGTGGTGCGAATGGTAACGCTGCGATGGCTGAGCAAAATAAATGGGGTATCGGGGCTGGTGTAACATCTTTGCGTGGTGCGATGGTTGTTATGGATATGGCTGAATCTGCAACTCGTCAGCTAGATAAAATCCGCGCTGATATGGGTTCTGTGCAAATGCAGCTTGTTGCGACAATCAACAACATTTCTATTACTCAAGTTAATGTTAAAGCGGCTGAAAGTCAAATTAGAGATGTGGATTTCGCGGCTGAATCTGCGACATTCTCTAAACATAACATCTTGGCACAAAGTGGTAGCTTTGCAATGGCACAAGCCAACGCGGTGCAACAAAATGTTTTAAGACTACTTCAGTAGTTTTATTGCTACTTAGATTCTATGTTTTGTGTAGAATCTTTTTTTACAAATTTTACAAAGGCTGGATTCTGTATAGAATCTAGCCTTTTTTACGTTTTAGATTCTATCCATCATCAAAAAGGGCGGTGGGTGGGCGTTTAGGCTAAGAATATAGAATCTAAACTTAATTTTTAAATATTTTCTTTTCTATCTATTTACGCCCAAGCCACCCTTTAAGGTAAAAAATATTTTATAGAATCTAGATTCTATGTTTTTTAGATTAGCAGCAAAAGTCGCAGTTGTAAGATTTACTTTAATCTTAAAAAAGGGTGGCAGGGTGGGAATAGATTACAATAAATCTTGCAACTGCGACTTTTGCGTTTTAGATTCTATATTTTAAGATATAATGTTGCAACTTTTACACAAAGGATTTAGTATGTATTATAGTTTTAAGATTAAAGTTAGAACGCCAGATGAAAAGCTTTTAAAGCAAATAAGAGAGCTAGTGAAAAATCACGACCACGCAAGTATTAGTGTGAAAAAGGAAAAAATGTATCCAGTCGCTGAAGCCCCGGCGATAAAAGAGATACAAGCATATCCATTTACACCAGAGCAAAAAGAGCAAATAAGACGCGAAGTTTTGGCAGAATGCGGGTTATTAAAAGAAAATGTATAATGTGATAGTTACAAACAAGGCGAGTAAAGAGCTATCTAAAATCAATAAAACTAATCCAGTGGAAGGCTCAAAAATAGAATCTCTGCTTTATGAAACGCTCCCAAATACTCCTAATCCGCTCATTCTGCCAAATGCTAAAAAGCTAAAAAGCCAAGAGAATAAATATCGTTGGCGTGTGGGAAACTACCGCGTTATAGGCGAAGTTTATAACAATATCCTAACCATAGAAATCATAAAAATCGCAAATAGAAAAGATGCGTATTAGATTCTAGAATCTATTTTGCATTTTAGATTCTATATTTTAGGATATAATGTTGCAACTTTTACACAAAGGATTTAGTATGTATTATAGTTTTAAAATTAAGGTTAGAACGCCAGATGAAAAACTTTTAGAGCAAATAAGAGAGCTAGTGAAAAATCACGACCACGCAAGCATTAGCGTGAAAAAGGAAAAGGTGTGGGACGTCGCCGAAGCCCCAGCGATAAAGAAAATACAAGCCTATCCATTCACAGAAGAGGAGCTAGATAAATTACGCAAAGAAGTTTTAGCAGAATGTGGGTTATTAAAAGAAAATGTATAAAGTCGAAGTCACAAATAAAGCGAGTAAAGAGCTAGACAAAATCATTGAAAGCAACCCGGGACGTGGCAGGCAAATAGAAATATTGCTTTATGAAACGCTCCCAAATACTCCTAATCCTTTTGCCTTGCCAAATGCCAAAAAGCTAAAAAGCGAGGAGAATAAATATCGTTGGCGTGTAGGAAATTACCGCGTTATAGGCGAAGTTTATAATAATATCCTAACCATTGAAATCATAAAAATCGCAAATAGAAAAGATGCGTATTAGAATCTAGCCTTTATATAGAATCTTTTTTAGATTCTATAAACCCTAGAATCTTTCACGTCACTAGATTCCATAAAAACCAACCATCCAGTCATATACCTGACAAAAACTTTGACTCCTTAATGCAAAGCAAATACAATGCAAAGGTTAAAATATTTAAGGAGAAAAATTATGAAAAATCTTACTTTAAAGGCGATACTTGCTTTGGCGTTAAGCTTTAGTAGTATGAGTGCGCAAAATAGTGGCTTTTTTGTCGGGCTGCAAGGCGGCATCGCCCTAAATTCTTCAAGCGGTCAAGTGGCAACGCAAAATGCCTTTGCAATGCAGGATAATGTCGTTTTCAATCTCATTTATGGTGCGCGTTTGGGCTATATTGCGAGTTTTAATGAGTTTAATGGGCTTCGTATTTATGGCGATTTTAGCGCTGGTTGGTTTAATGCGTTTGGGCAGGATTATTACAATATGAGTGGGGGTGCTGGGCTTGATTATTTGGCGAGTTTCAGTGAGCATTTTGGTATGTTTTTTGGGCTTGGGTATAACTATAATTTTGGCAAGCTAATGGACGCGATAGGCAGCAGGGCGAACCCGCACAATCCGTATGCAAATCTTGGCTTTGCGTGGAATGTTAGCATTGTGCGAATTGAGCTTGGAGCAAAAGTGCCGTTTTTAAATTTCTTTAATGCGGAGGCGATTTTAATTGACCCAAATGACGCTACAAATGTGATTAGCGCGAAACAAACAATCCGCACTCACGCACAAATCTATCTAAACCTTGATTTTGTGTTTTAGATTCTATGAAATTCCAAATATAAAAGATATGTTATGATTAAAATCTAGATTCTAACACTAGCAAAGATTCCAAAGCGACCTGTGCTTTTTTCATTCTGCAAGCTAGCACGGCGATGCGAAAAGTAGCGAGTATCACAGCATGTGCAAATGGGCGAAATGTCAATATTAGATTCTAACATACCATTTTCTTGCATTTCATCACGCAGCATCGCAATCATATCAAGGCGATTGTCACGGATATATCGCGGCTCAAATTCGCTTTTTAAATCGCCGATTTCATAGCAGCACTGCCTTATACTAGGGCTAATAAACGCCTTTAAATCACGCGCATTTACGCCAAAATCATCTTGCAAAATTTTTATCGCATTGCTTAGAATCTTTTTTTGCACGCCAAGACGACCTGCATGTAATAACGCAAAAACTTTTTTATTAGAATTATAAAGCAAAATTGCGTTGCAATCAGCCACCATAATAAGCCCTACAAACGCGGGATTATCGCAGATTAGCCCATCAAATTCGCCTAAATTTATCTCATTTAAATCTTGTGTTTTTTCACTTTTAAAAGATTCTATACTTTGCGTTTTTATCAAATTTGGCGTGTAGAATCTGGCTTCATTTTGCCTTATAGCAATGATATGATTTGAGTGAATTTGCCTTAAATAGAGCAAAGTTTTTTTATTTTTATTATTTTTAGAATCTAGATTCACTAAATTTTTAGAATCTTTAGAATCTAGATTCTGTAATTTTTTAGAATCTTTTTTCAAGTCTTGCAAACTAGATTCTATAATCCCAGAATCTTTAGAATCTGCGAAATATTTTTGCAAAATTAAAGCTCGATTTTGTGCCACATCCTGCGGATTATCCCCCACGTGATAGGCGATATTTAGTCTATCAAAGGGCGTTTTGCTAACACCAAAGCCACTAGATTCTAAAGTAGATTCTAAACCCCTATCACTCAAAACCGCGCAAATATCGCCATCGCAATCTAAAATTTTCATTCAAAGCCTTTAAAAAATCTCGTTAAAATTATAGAATCTAAAAGGAAAAATATGCAAAAAGATTCTATAGATTCTAAAAAAAATACTGAAATAATTGAGGTTGAAGTAGAGATTTTTGATTATTTTAATGGCTTGCAAGATTTGCAAGAAAAAAAAATAAAGTGCGTTGGAGACGCCTTTGAGCGATTTAGCGAAGATGCTTTGAGAATTTTACGCGCCCTACGTTTTGCCGCTACTTTGCCAAATAATTTTGCTATAGAATCTAGCACAAAAATGGCTATTTTTGAACTTAAAAATTTGCTAAAACATATTTCAAAAGAAAGGATAAATGCGGAGATTTCGCGGCTTATTTTGGGTAAAAATGTTACGCAGATTTTGAGTGAGTTTAAAGAGATTTTTTTGCAAGAAATGCCGATTTTATCGAGTTTAAGCGATAGTGAATTTAAGCGGAATATTACTGCTTTAAATTACGCACCAAATGATTTAGAAGTGCGTTTGAGTGTGCTTTTTTTTGGCTTAGAAAATGTTAGCAAAACCTTAAAATCACTAAAATTTTCACGCAAAAATATTGCAAATATCACCGCAATTTTGGGCGTGGAAAAAGTGATAGAATCTAGTTTAAAATCTAGCTTAGATTCTATAATTTTGGATAAAAAAAGTCTTAAAAAATTGCTATTAAAATATGAAAAATATCCACACGCAAATATTGTTTTAAAATGGATAGAAATGCGTGTAGCCCTAGATTCTGTGGCTTTAAAATCTAGCTTAGATTCTAAAAAATCTAGCAATTTTAAGCCAAAAAAACACAATTTAGATTCTAAAAAAATGCTAGATTTATATAGCGAAATTACTAGCAAAAATGAATGTTTTTATATCTCGCATTTGGCAATAAATGGGAGCGATATTTTAGGGCTTTTTAGGGCGTTAAATGTGGAGTTTAATGGTAGTAAAATAGGGCAGATTCTAAACATTTTGATTGTTGAAATAATTGAAGAAAAATTGCAAAATAACAAAGAAATTTTACTAAAAAGAGCAAGGGAAATTATAGAATCTAACCTGATGCAATGAGCACATATAGAAATATTTAAGAAATAAAGATATAATAACCATTGCCCTTTTGTTAGCCCTATGCAATAGAGTTTGTAAGCAATGCTTCAGGATGGGAACATAGCAGAGCACTTGCAAATTTTATGTGCCATTGGTTCCTGACAGAAGGGTTTTACTCGACTATAAAATTTAAATAAACTTTACACAAGTCATTAGTGTAAAATACTCCAAAATTTGTTACATATCAATTTTACAATTATATTTATTTATCAAAACAAATGTGTTTTATAAAGTATTATTGTATAATTTGTGATATTTAGAATCTAAGTTTTATAGAATCTAGATTTTAGCAAGGAGCGTAAAATGAAACCATATTCACACAGGATTCAAAGTTTAAGCGAGTCAGCGACTATTGCGGTGGCGACTTTGGCTAGAAAACTCAAAAGTGAGGGCAAAGATGTGCTTAGTTTTAGCGCAGGTGAGCCAGATTTTGACACGCCGCAAATCATCAAAGATGAGGCGATACGTGCGCTAAACTGCGGCTTTACCAAATACACGTCAGTCGCCGGTATCCCAGAGCTGCTAACTGCGATAAAAGACAAGCTAAAACGCGACAATAACCTTGATTATGACACGAGCGAGATTATCGTTAGCAATGGCGCAAAGCAGTCGCTTTTCAACACTTTTCAGGCGTTAATTGATAGCGGCGATGAGGTCATTATCCCTGCGCCTTACTGGGTTACATATCCTGAGCTTGTGATTTATAGCGGTGGGAAGCCTGTGTTTATTAACACGAGTGAAGAGTATGAGTTTAAGGCACGGGCGCGTGATTTCGAGCAAGCGATAACGAGCAAAACTAAGGCGATTGTGCTTACAAGTCCATCAAATCCAACAGGTATGATTTATACCAAAAAGGAGCTAGAATCTATCGCGAAAGTGGCTGTGGATAATGATTTGTGGGTGATAAGCGATGAGATGTATGAGAAGCTAATTTATGAGGGGGAATTTACGTCTATCGGCTCTTTGGGAGATGAGATTCTGAAAAGGACGATTACCATAAATGGCTTAAGCAAAAGCGTGGCAATGACTGGCTGGCGGATGGGCTATGCGGCTAGCAAGGATAAAAAGCTAGTTAAGATGATGGATAATTTGCAAAGTCAATGCACATCAAATATTAATTCGATAACACAAAAGGCATCAATTCCGGCGTTGAATGGCGCGGCAGACCCGGATATTAACTATATGAGAGAGGCGTTTAAGGAGCGGCGCGACTTTGCGTGTGATTTAATCGCGGAGATTCCAGGCATTAGTGTCGTTAAGCCGCATGGGGCGTTTTATCTTTTTATTAATATCCAAAATATTCGTGGCTTTAATGGCGATAGTATGGCGGTGTGCAAGGCGTTATTAGAAAAAGTTGGCATTGCTTTAGTGCCCGGGGCTGCCTTTGGTATGGATGGCTTTGTTAGGATGAGCTTTGCATGTAGTCTAGACCAGCTAAAAGAGGGCTTTATAAGGTTTGATAAATTTGTGAAAGAGTGCTAAACCTTTGTGTTAAATACTTAACAAATTAAAAAATCTCCAATCCACAAATAAATCAATGAACTTTTATGCACTTCCTACTATTTCGCGTCTTGCGGGTAGTAATTAGCAATAGGCTCTGCAAGGCTGTATTGCGGGTATTTAATGCTATCAAGGACGATTTGAGCCATTGTGAAATTATCAAAATTAAAGACAAGTGGGGCTAGAAAGTTAATCGTGGAGCGTTCAATCGGGTTTTGCATAACCATAATATTCGCCGTCAAAATATTCTTAGAATTTTCCAAATCAAGCAGCAGTTTCAACGCCATAGGCACCTCAAACTCATACTCACGCAACGCAAAAGGATTAACCAAAGTAAAGATAGGCGCGGAATCATTAGCATTCGTTAAACGCAAAAAAATCTCATCTAGCTTTTCTAGCTTCATCTTATCGACATGCTCAAAACCCAAAATCGGCGATTTAACCTCAAAAATCATACTTTTCTCCAAAAAATAGCAATAACTCGTAGATTCTATAAATGCAAAATTGATTCCCAAAAACCGCGTTAAAGTTAATTGCGAAACGCTTAGCAAAAATGTATTTTAGCAAAAAGTTGATAAATATGCAAACATAAAGTAAATTTTTGTGCATTTGAGTGTTTAGATTCTATAGAATCTTTATGGTGTGGATAGAATCTAGATTCTATAAATCAAGTTTAATTTGAGTAAGATTTGCTATTTATAATAGGCTTTTTAGTTTAAATTCTAGAATCTAGCCCCCGTGCGTTTCAGCTAAGATTCTATCCACGCCGTTGGCTTTCAGTGTGTTTATCATACTTTGCAAGACATATTCTACCTCGCCGCGCTCACATGTAGCAGAATCTCGCAGCACATTTTTAGCGTCCAAAGTGCCGACAATACAAGAAATCTTAAGCCGATTTTCCTTTAGAATCTGCGCGTGGATACCTATGGGCGAATTGCACCCACCGCCCAAAAGCGCGATAAACGCCCGTTCAATGCCACAACTCAAAGCCGCATCCTTATTATGCAAAGATTCCAAAACCTTACACACAGCCAAGTCGCGAAAATGCGGCGAATACTTCGGGTCGCGGCACTGAAGCCCAAGTGCGCCTTGTGCCATCGCGGGTATCATTTCATCCGTGCTAAAGTATTGAATGTGCGGGATTTCACTCTCGATGCCAAGCCGCTTTAGCCCAGCCGCAGCCAAGATTATAGCGTCATACTCGCCACTTTTTAGCTTATTTAGCCGCGTTTGGATATTCCCGCGAAGCCCCTTAGAATCTAAATCGCTCCGCATAAGCTTTAACTGCAAACTACGCCTAAGCGAAGTCGTGCCAACTTTGGCATTTTTGGGAAGTTCGCTCACATTTGCGTAACGTTCGCTAAGCAAGCAATCGCGTGCATCTTCGCGTTTTGTCACCGCCGCTAGACTAAGTCGCGCGCTCTCAATTACAGGCATATCCTTTAGCGAATGCACGGCAAAATCGATTTTTTCGCTCAAAAGCTCACTCTCGATTTCTTTGGTGAAAAGTCCCTTGCCACCGACATTTGCAAGGGGGCTATCTAGCAGTTTATCGCCACTTGTTTTAATGCTTTTTAGCCGCACTTTCACGCCCTTTGCCTCCAGCCTATCCTTGATGTGATTAGCCTGCCAGAGTGCCAGCAGCGAGCCGCGCGTGCCAAGCACCATTTCCTTGTCCTTAAACTCATTGATATAACGCTCTGCCAACATTTTCGCTCCCTATTTGCTCGTTAAGATTCTAGATTCTATAACTTTACCTTATTTTTTTAAAGATTCTTAGAATCTATATTGCTAAATATTTTCTCTATCTCCCAATCTCGCAGTAGTTTTCTACAATGCAATCGTGGATTAGGAAAATGTTATAGCCATCTAAATAGTGATATGTAAGGCGGAAGTTTTGTGCATCAAGTGTGCTTTTTACAATATACATCCCTAGCCCAAAGCCTTGCGACATAGGATTTTTTATATCCTTAAAATAGGGCTTAAAATATTCGTTTATATCAAGTTTCAGCCGCTCCCCTTTATTTTTGACAATCAAATCTTGCCCTTTAGATTCTATAATCACTTGCTTATTTTCGCTATATTTTATCGCATTATCCGCTAGATTCTTTATTGCAAGTGAAAATAAATCCACATCCACTTTCAGCAAATCATTATTAGAATCTAGTAGCACATTATTTTGCGTAGCTTTATCTAAAATTAGCATTTCTATAACTTTATCTACAAGCTCACTTAGCATTATCTCAACTTTTTTGACATTATATGTTTGACTAGCTAACTCTTCTACTTTTGCAAATTCATTAATCAAAGTATTTAGTCGCTCAAAAACACTACACAAACGCTCTTTTTGCTTAGGATTACTTAGCATTTCAGCGATGATTCTACCCTTTGTAATGGGCGTTTTAAGCTCGTGCATAACGCTTCTAAGAAACAAGAAACGCGACTCATCTACCGCATTAATCTTGCCCACACAGCGATTAAATTCCCGCACAAGCTCACCTATCTCATCTTGATTTGTTACGCCATATTTAATCTTGCGGAAAACATTCTCACGGCTCATTTCTATAATCTCATACTTGATATAATTTAGCGGGATAAGCCGCTTCATAATAGTAATATATATCACAATTAGCAATATACAGCCCAAAAGCGTGATAGTATAATACTTACTCCAGCTAAAAGTGCTAGAATCTTTATATACAATGAAATTTTTATGCGTCCTAAGCGTAATATAAATATCATCGCCATCTTGAGTGATACCTATATTAAACGCACCGACTTTTGGAACTTTTGTATCTTCTAGTAGCCTTTTTTTAATATCATTTGTGAGTGCTACTTCATGGAAATTCTCCTCTTCTAAGAAGTTTTTAATATCTTGCAAACTCGCATTAAACTGCCGCATACGCCCTATCGCGCTAACTAATGTATTGTATTGCTTTATAGAATCTAGACTTGGCTGCACCTTTGCATAAAAAAGTGAAATAACCAAAAAGCTAATAAACGCAAAAGCAAAAAGCAAAGTGATTTGAAAAAAAATGGAGGTGTTTTTCCACATATTATTCTCGTTTTGATATAGAATCTTTTTTAAGATTCTATAAGATTATTTAAATTTATTGTCTGGATTAGAGAGAATCGCTTTTCTAGAGCTTTCCATTAAGTCATTGTCTATGGATTGCTCTTTATTTTCTGTATCATTAAGTATATCATCTATATCATCATCTATTACATCTAGGAAATTAGGGTCATTTTTTGCTAGGTCAAGCAAATTTAATGAATTCATAAACACACAAGCTTGAGGCAATATAGAATTTGTGCTAGGCAAATAAATTTGTATAATGCTAGAAAAAGGGATTATCACATTGGTAGCAAAATTATCCTTGCCAAATCCCGCTTCGAAGCTAAGTTCATCATCAAAGATTTCAATTGATTCAAATGTAAAACCAGCTAAAATAAAATCAATTATAGGGTGAAAGCCTTGCTTAATTTCATGTGGTAAGGGTGGATTAAATTTCACGGAACTGGTCTTACATTGCAGTGAAAAATGTGTGTTAGAGTGAAGCAAAGCGTTTATTATTTGTTCGCTATGTTTTGTTAATAAACTTCTTAGATTCTGTAAGTTTTTCATTGTTTCTCTTTTTTTGTGTTTTTGGAATTATACATAAAAAGTTTTTAAAAGCATAAATTGTAATTTTATTGCTAATATATTTTTGTATTTTTAAACAATTTAGAATCTACTTTTATTGTTTTATCAATAAAAACTCATTCCAACTATAACACACAACACATAACACATTTAAAAGTTTATCCGCATACTTAAAATATACTATTATGTTAAATATTTAGATTCTGTTTAGAATCTAATATTAAATCTATTATTGCAAATTTTAATCTTTATGCAAGTTGGGCTTTTAGCATCCAAATTGCCTTTTCTAAATGCGCGATTTGAGAATCTGCCAAGCCTTGCGTTGTGCTATCTTCTTTTTCAGCGGCGACAATTGAAAGCTTTTGAAACTTACCCAAAAAATATTCATAATCTTTTAAAATCGCCTCCAAAACATCCTTTGATTTAAAATCACTTTTGCTTTCCTCTTTGATTTTAGCCGCTTTGAGTGCTGATTCTAGCGTCACATAGGGCGTTTCACCTAGCTGGATAATGCGTTCCGCCACATCATCAAAAACATCCGCAAATTCCTCATAAATCTTTTCAGTTGCCGCATGCACCTGCGGAAAATCCTTGCCTTTCACATTCCAGTGAAAATTATGCACTTTCATAAAAAACACGATTGAATCCGCCTGCAACTGCTTTAAAATCTTGACTTGTTCCATATTTTCATCCTTTAAATAAAATGTAGATTCTATGATTGTAACATAAAATAGAAACAAGTTAGCAATTTTATATGCTCTTTGTTATAAATTTATATATTTATTAGTTTTCATAATATGTTATATTCAAAACTCTAAAATAAGATTACTTTAAATATTTTAAGTAAAATTATTAAAATTTTTAATCTATGTAATCTTGTAACACAAAAAACGGAGAGAAACCATGCAAGAAAAAAAATACAATGTCGCTATTGTCGGTGCTAGCGGTGCGGTAGGCGAGGAGCTATTATTGCTTTTAGAGCAGCGAAATTTCCCCATTAAAAACATTATCCCCCTTGCAAGTAGCCGCAGTATTGGGCGTAGCGTGACTTTCAAGGGCAAGGAATACCCTATTTTAGAGACTACGCACGATATTTTTAGGCAACAAAATGTGGAGATTGCCTTTTTTAGCGCGGGTGGCAGCGTGAGTAAGGAATACGCGAAAAGTGCGATAAATGCGGGTGCGCTTGTCATTGACAACACGAGCCACTTTCGCATGGATAAGGATGTGCCACTTGTCGTCCCTGAGGTAAATCCGGGCGACATTCGCAAGGATTCTAAGCTGATTGCTAATCCAAACTGCTCCACGATTCAAATGGTGCATATTTTATCGCCGTTAAATAGGGCGTTTGGCGGCATTACACGTGTGGATGTTAGCACTTATCAGGCGGTTAGTGGCGCGGGGAAAAAGGGTATGGAGGAGCTAATTTTGCAAATGCAAAAGTTCTTTAATTTCGAGCTAGATTCTATCACGCCGCACGCATTTCCGCACCGCATTGCGCTTAATCTTATCCCGCATATTGATGTGTTTCTTGAAAATGACTACACAAAAGAGGAAATGAAAATGGTAAATGAAACGCAAAAGATTATGCACACGGACTTTGCGGTATCCGCGACTTGCGTGCGTGTGCCGATTTTGCGTAGTCATAGCGAGAGTTTGAGTATTCGGTTTAGGGACGCGGTCGATGTTGGTAAAGCGCGTGAAATCTTAGAATCTAGCGAGGCGGTAGTCCTGCTTGATAAGCCTAGTGAGAATAAATATCCTATGCCAATAATTGCCACGGATACCGATGAGACCTATGTGGGACGCATTCGCGTGGATAATTTTGATAAGAAAATCTTGCACCTTTTTTGCGTAGCTGACCAAGTGCGCGTGGGCGCTGCAACAAACGCCATTAAAATCGCTGAGAAGTGGATAAAGTTATAGAATCTAATATCCTTAATCATATACTTCTTTAAATCTTAAGGACCAAAATGCTAAACAATAAATACGATAGATATTTTGCTTTATGTGATAATCTTCCGCTAGATATAGAATCTTTTTGTGATGAAATAACACAAATTTTTAGCGAATATGACGGGCTAGAAAATGACTGCATTATCGAAGTTATGATAGGAAATAACGCTCCATTTTTTAGGACAAAGGACAATAAAATCGATATAAATACTAAGATAAAAACACTGCAAGATTCTACCCTGTGCTTTGTAGATATTGAAGCGACAGGGACAAAAAATGTCCAAAGTGGGCAGATTATTGAAATCGGTGCGTTAAAAGTGCGAAATAACGAGATTATCGATACGTTTGAGAGTTTTGTGTATAGCCCTTATGTGCCAGAAGATATTGTCGCACTCACAGGCATTACATCTTATATGCTTGAGAATGCACCAAAGATTGGGCGTGTGCTAAAGGATTTTAGAATCTTTCTAGCCGATAGCGTGTTTGTCGCGCATAATGTGAGCTTTGATTATAATTTTATAAGTGATAGTTTGGCGTATTATGGGCTGCCTTGTTTGCTAAATGCGAGATTTTGCACGGTTGATTTAAGTCGCAGAGTGATACCATCCACTAAACATTCGCTATCTTTTCTTAATGAAATGTTAGGTATAAATAATTTTACAAGCCACAGGGCGTTAGCCGATGCGATTACATCTTATGAAATATATAAAATCTGCACATTAAGTCTGCCAAAAAGTATAGAATCCGCGCAAGATTTAATCAACTTTAGCAAAGGAAAAATCACCTATCCAAAACGCGCCACAAGTAAAAACACCTTGACAAAGCATACAAGCAAGTATGAATTAGGTAATGCAATTTAATAATTATCGCGCGATTAAATCCTCGCGTTCAGGGCTTGTGGAAATATAGGCGATTTTGCAGCCTACAAAGTCTTCTATGAAATTTATATAGTTTTGCGCTTCTGGTGGTAAATCATCAAACTTGCGAATACCACGCACGCTCCCAGCCCAGCCTACAAACTCTTTATATATCGGGTCTACGTCTAAATCATCTGGCACATACTCTATCTCTTCATTATGATAGCGATATTTCACACACGCATTTATGTATTCAAAATTATCTAGCACATCTATTTTCATTAGGGCTAATTTCGTGCAGCCATTTAGCCGCACTGCGTGACGCAACGCTACTAAGTCTAGCCAACCACAGCGACGTGGTCTGCCCGTTGTCGCGCCAAACTCATGTCCTTTTTCTTGCAATTTCTCGCCTAGCTCATTTTCTAGTAGTTCAGTTGGAAACTCACCATTACCCACACGCGTGCAATATGCTTTTGCCACGCCGATTACTTCACCTATATCGCTAGTGTTTAGCCCTGTGCCGCTTAGCGCCCCTGCGATACTTGTCGTGCTACTTGTAACGAATGGATATGTGCCGTGGTCAATATCTAGCATACTGCCTTGCGCTCCTTCTAATAGAATCTTTTTGCCCTGCTTTTGTGCATCCCAAAGTAGCAAAGTAGTATCGGTTATAAAGGGCTTAAAACGTGCCGCAAAACCGCTTAGCTCCGCCATTATAGAATCTAGATTCAAATTATTATTTGGCAAACGAGAAGATATAGAATCTAAATTCGCCTTTATCTTAGAACGCAAAGATTCTAAGCGATATAAATCCCCGATTTGAATCCCACATCTTGAGATTTTATCCGCATACGCTGGTCCTATGCCCTTGCCTGTCGTGCCTATTGCCTTTGTGCGATTTTTCTCATTTGCATTATCTAGTAAAATGTGATATGGTAAAATGATATGCGCTTTATTTGAAATAAAAAGCCGCCCTACTAAAGGGCTTTTCTCTGCAATATCGCCCTTAGAATCAAAGCTCTCCTCAAACTGATTCATCTCCATATCTAGCTCACCTAAGTCAATTACCACGCCATTTGCAAGCACATTCTTACAATTTTTATACAAGATTCCACTAGGGAGCAGGTGCAAAGTGTAGGTTTTACCATCAACGACTATTGTGTGTCCTGCGTTATTCCCCCCTTGATACCGCACGACATACTCAAACTTAGAAGCCAAGTTATCAACAATCTTACCCTTGCCCTCATCGCCCCATTGAATACCTAAAATAACATCAGCCATATTCTATCCTTTCAATTTATTTTGCTTTAGCAAACGATACACAACGCTATCTGTGTAGATTCCAAAGCCACAACTCTGCGTATTATCAACGCAATATTTTCCACCGGCTAAAAAAGTGCTATTATCCAAAAACATCTTAAAAAACAAATCATCATAATAATCCACCGGCGCACAAAGCAGGGGCGAACAAAGTGTGTTTTCATACCCACAAGCGCAAAAATGGATTAAAGATTCTATATCTTCTTTTAGGAAATGCGGCATAGTCCTTTTAGCAGATTCTAAATCTTTTAAATTATTTACAAGCAAGAGTCTAGCAATAAAATCTATACTTTGCAATTTTTCCACATTTAATCTTGTAAAATATTCGTAATCTAAGCCAGATTCTAAAGCGCACTTTTTAGCAATCTTAGTATTTGTGATTTGCAAAATAGGCTTAATATCTAGCTTTTCAAATATCGCTATGGCTAAATCTATCATTTTTGGCATTTCTTTTTCATCAAGGCACTCCGCACCTATTTGATTATACTCAAAGGTAGGATAGCTAAAGACAGGCTGGATATAGAACCATTTTTTTTGATTAGTGCTACGACCTAGCCTTTTTGTGATTATGCGAATGACGTCTATTGTGCTATCATTTCGCATTGATACTTGATAGTTATTCTCGCTACTTAGGCTTATCACATCGCGGTTTAGAAAGCTTTTTTGATGCTGCTGAAAGACAAATATAGGCGTGGTAATCTCGCTAAAATCGCTCTCATAAAACAAACTCGCACAAAGATTCTCAACATCTCGCTTTAACCTAGCTGACAAGCCAAAGTGTAGCTTACTGCCTTTTGGAATCTCATGCTCTAAAATCATTGCCTTTAGCCTTTGTGTTTGAAATTCATAAGCTAGAATTATAATTTGTTGTTGTTAATAAAAGGTGTTTTACCTCTATGAATTTTAATAGTTGTGGTATCGAATAGAATCTTAATGTAATTGTGATAAATTTATCACTACAAAACATTTTTTAATTGAAAAATAAAACTTTTTTGATAGCATTTTATATCTTAAACGTTGAAAGGATGTATATGGCTTGGGTAAAGAATATTTGCATTATGCTTATTGCTTTAACTTTATTTGCTGGCGGGATTTTGTTTTATATATTTGTCATTGAAAAATGGAATGGCAAGGATGTTGTTAAAACTGACGAAATGAATATAACTCAAAATATATCAATTAAAAAGAGTGTAATGCCTAGCACATTTCAAGGAAATATCGAAATTGTAGGGACTAATAAGTTAAGAGAATTAGACAATATAGATTCTAAACAAAAAAATAGAATAACGCAGGATTTTAATAGTATTATTACTGCTATTAAGGAATATTCAAATATTTGTAATGGCGGTGGTTATTCTCTTGGATTAAAAGATTATTATGATAATAATGTGCGCAAAAAAGGCTATGATGCAAGGAGTCAAATCGAATGTAAAATCAGTGAAACGCAAAAAAATTCATATAACGACTTGCTTAATAAAATTAATAAGATTATAGATTCTAATGAATATCTAGACATTGTAATTCATCCATTAAACCCCATAATTACAGAGCAAGAAAATGACAAATATATACAAGAATTACAATATGACCTACTAAGTAAAATTGATAATATTGCAAAAGAGTATGAAAAAAGATTAAATAAGACATGTAAGACATCAAATATTAACTTTGATTCTATCCATTATCCAATGCTAAAAAGTGCTAGTATGTCATTAAGCACACAAGATTCGAACATAGAGCTACCTATTACAAAAGAAGAGAATATCACAAGTAGAGCAAATGTTGTGATGGTATGTAATTAAGTTTAACTTGTAAGTTTAAATAGGAAAAAAGATGTGTGGGATTGTTGGATTTATCGGTTGTAAAGAGAAAAAAGAAGTTATTATAAATGGGCTAAAAGAGCTTGAATATCGTGGGTATGATAGTGCTGGTATGGCGGTGCTACTTACGCCTAGCCTTTCTAGTGTTTCTTTAGAATCTAATAGTAAAGATTCTAAGTTACAAAGCCTATCTAGTGTGGCTAGTAGTTTTTTAGAATCTAAGGATTCTAATTTGCAAAGCCATATTAAACCAAACACAGATTCTAAACAAAATATAGAATCTAGTTTGCAAGATTCTAAAAAAGATTCTAAAAACATAGATTATGACGATAAAACAGATTTTAAACATTCACAAAATATGGAATCTAAGAGCAAAGATTCTAAGAAAAATACAAAAGTTAAGGGCGTAGATTCTAAAGATTCTAAAAAAATACAGAATCTAGATTCTAAAAACACTGAATTTTTAGCAAATTCTCACAATGATAAAAATACAGAATCTAAAAACGCAAATTTTAAAGATTCTAAACCCTGCATAGAATCTAACAACATAGAATCTTTTCGCGCCGTAGGCAAGTTGGTTAATCTTGAAAATGAAATAGGTGAAAGCACATTCAAAGGCTTTGGCGTAGCAATCGGTCACACAAGGTGGGCAACACACGGCGCTCCAACGCAAATAAACGCCCACCCACACACCGCCACACACGCAAGTCTCGTGCATAATGGCATTATCGAAAACTACAAAGAGTTAAAAGCCGAGCTAGAAAGCAATGGCGTGAGTTTCAAAAGCCAGACAGACACCGAAGTAATCGTGCATTTGTTTGAATTTTATGCGCGTGAATTTACCCCAGAAATCGCATTTAAAAAAACAATAGAGCGTCTTAGCGGGAGTTACGCCATTTTGCTAATCACAAAGCTAGAGCCAACTAAGATTTTTTACGCACGTTTGCACTCGCCCTTAATGATAGGGATAAATAGCAAGGAAACCCTGCAAATTACGGAATCTAACACGCAAAAACCGCACGAAATATATTTCGCCAGCTCCGATGCCGCCCTTGTAGGACTTGTCGATAAAGTCGCATATATAAATGATGGCGAGTGCGGCTACATGGACATTTATAGCTTCAATACGCTAAAAAATATAGAATCTTTCAAAGCCACAAAAGGCGCGGCGCAAAAGGATGGCTACCGCTTTTTTATGGAAAAGGAAATCTATGAGCAAGAAGCGGTTTTGCTAGAGACGATGATGGGGCGCGTGAGTGAAGGTAAAATCGCCCTAGATGAGCTAGATTCTACCTTTTTTACGCGGTTTCGCAATATCGCAATTTGCGCGTGTGGGACGAGCTATCATAGCGCGTTAGTTGGCAAATATTTGATTGAGCGAAAGGCGCGTGTGCGCGTTTCTACGCATATTGCAAGTGAGTTTCGCTATGCAAAGCCTGTGCTTGATAGCGATGAGCTTTTTATCGTCATTTCGCAAAGTGGCGAGACGGCGGACACACTTCAGGCGTTAAAACTTGCCAAAGATAAGGGGCTGCCAACATTGGCGATTTGCAATGTCGATAATAGCGCGATGGTGCGGCTGGCGGACTATGCGATTTTAACGCGCGCTGGCATTGAAAAGGGCGTGGCAAGCACGAAAGCCTTTGCTACGCAGGTTATGCTACTTTGGATTTTTAGCGTTTTGCTTGGCATAAAGCGTGGGAAAATCGATAAAATCGGCGTAAAAAGCGAGATAAATGCGATGATAAACGCACAAAAAGCAACGAAAGTTGATAGCAAAATGCACGATAGGCTGAAACGCTTGTCACGGCGGTATTTGCATGGGCATGGCTTTTTTTTCATAGGGCGCGATATTTTTTATCCTTTGGCTCTTGAAGGGGCGTTAAAACTCAAAGAAATTAGCTACCTACACGCTGAAGGCTATCCTAGCGGTGAAATGAAGCACGGACCCATTGCCCTAGCTGATAGTGAGCTTTTCACCCTTGCTCTAATGCCAAAAAATCTGCTTTATGATAAGACTAAAAGCAATGTAGAAGAGCTAATTGCGCGAGATTCTACAATTTGTGCGATTACGCCTTTGGAGTTTGAACTAGCCGATGATTTAGTTAAGATTCCAAAATTTAATAGCTATATGGAAGAATTTTTTTCTATGATGGTAATCTTGCAACTACTAGCCCTAGAAATCGCCATTCGCCTAAATCGAGACGTCGATATGCCACGAAACCTAGCCAAAAGCGTAACCGTGGAGTAGACTAGAATCTAGAATCTTTTAAAATTTCAAGCAATTTTAGAATCTGTTCCCTTCTTATGTCGCAGTGTAAAGAGATTCTAAGGCGGGCGGTATTGCGTGGGACGCTTGGCTCTTTTATGGCTGGAGCGAAAATTCCGTGATTTAATAGAATCTTTGAAAGATTTAGTGCTTTTTTATTTTCGCCTAAAATTAGCGAAATGATGTGTGCATCGCCTTTTAGCGTGATTTTAGATTCTAAAAAATCGCTTTTAGAATCTAATAAAGGCAAGTTAGATTCTATAAATTCGCCTTTAGAATCTAAAAAAATCTCACCGAATTTTTCTCTAAAAAAGTTAGAAATTTCGCTTAATTTTTTTCTTTCACTTCGCATATTTAGAATTTTTTTAAAAATAAATAATGTGTAAGCCACATTAATAGGCGGCAAAGCAGTCGAAAAAATAAAGCCACGCGCCTTATTAATAAAAAAAACTTTATAGATTCTATCGCATATCACACACGCCCCGATAGAATTAATCGCCTTGCCAAAGGTAAAAATGAGAAAATCAATATCCTTTGCCAAGCCCAAATCTTGCGCCAAGCCCAAACCATCGCGACCCACAGCGCCCACACTATGCGCACAATCGATATAAAGTAGCACATTTTTACCCCTTTTTTGATACTCATTCTTAAGGTTAATTAAATCTTGCAAAGGAGCGAAATCACCATCCATACTAAAAAGCTCTTCACTTAAAATAACGATATTATCGTGCTTTGTAGCATGTGATTCAAGCAAATTTTGCAAGTCATTTATATCATTATGCGCGTATCGCTTGAAATTTGCCCTGCCAAGTTTTAAGCCATCAATGATACTTGCATGGGCAAATTTATCGCAAAGAAATATCGTATTTTGCAGCGTTACAAGGGCTTGCAAACAAGAAATATTAAGGTGATAACCGCTATTAAAAACTAAAGCATCTTTATTCTCAAACTTACTAGCTAAAAAAGATTCTAACCTTTCAAAAATACTAAAATCATTATTTAAGATTCTAGAACTACTACTAGAAAAATACAAATCTTTAGAATCTATAGAATCTAAAAACTCTTGTTTTAATAACTTATTACTCGATAAATTCAAATAATCATTACTTGATAGATTTAGAATCTTCCCATTAGAATCTTGCAAATCTTTAGAATCCAAAAACTGCTTTAAGATTCTATAATTATCATCATTTTTCAAGGCATTTAAAATATTTTCTATTTGTTTTTTCATTTTTTTCCTTTTTATTTTAAAAAAGATTCTAGAATCTTTTTTTTGTTTTGTCAAAATGATTTTTTAGGATTTATATGTTTGTCTTGCCTATTGAAATTATTTCGTTTTTTTTAAATTTAAAGCCTTTTTCACAAAGTGGGGTGGCGACTTATGGCGATATTATGCAATTTTTTATCTTTTTTATTCTAATATTTCTAATTATAAAAAAAGATAAGTTAGGAATTTTGCAGCTTTTTATATCTAGCATTATTGCTCTTGGCATTATGCTTTTACTTAAGCATTATTTTAGCACGACACTGCGATTTTATCACGAAAATATTGCGCGAATTTCCCAGCGACCCGATGTTTTGAGCGATTTTGATGGCTTTCCTAGTGGGCATACGACTGCGGCGTTTATTGCGTGTGGCTTTATTTGGGCGAAATTTGGCGTGAAATTTGGGCTAATTGCCTTTATTTTTGCCGCGTTTGTGGGGCTTTCGCGCATTTATGTGATGCGGCATACGACTTTGCAGGTGATTTGTGGGGCGATTTTGGGATTTTTCACTGCGTTTATAGTTGTAAAAAAGCTAACTTTTAAGCAAAAAAGTTCAACACAGAATCTAACTAAAAAGGAAAAAAATGCGGAAAATTAAAACTTTTTTAATCGTTGGAATCTTAATCTCATTTATCGCTTCATTTTGCGAATTAGTTTTTACAAATGATTATGAAATGTCGCAAAATAGGCAAGATTCTATGGAATCTAAGTCGCAAGATTCTAATCTTTCGCCAAACCACAATATCAATGGAGAAAATATAGAATCTAATTTGCAAGATTCTACCTTTTCATCTGCTAAACACAATATTAATGAAAAAGATTCTATAGAATCTAAAAGCCACAAAAGCACGAGCAGCACGATATTTTTCGCCGCTTCATTAATAGGACAATTTATCTTTTTAGGCGGCTTATTTTTAATCGATAGAAAAGCAAAAAGCCTTCTTTCAGGCTATTACGCGACATTAATTTGCATTTGCGTGATTTTATATTTCCTACCAAAAAGCGAAGATAACACACTCACAATCCTGCTAGTCACGCTGTTTTTCTTTTTTTTATTATATCGATATTTGCGGATATGGACGCGGCTAAGTGGCATTTCGCTTTTCATTTACAGCTTTTATGCACTTATTTTGTGTATAATTTGCGGGATTTTTGTGCTAAAGTTTGGCTTTGTGGAGGCACGCGCGGTGGCTAGTTTCATCGTGGTGTTTATGATTGCCCCAGCTTTGATTATGTATTTTAGTGCAATTTTTTCACTTAAAAGTATCACATTTCATAACTTAGAAAAAGTCATAAAGTAGGGAAAATATGGAAAATGAAATTTATGCGCCCGTTTGCATTATCGCGTATAATCGCGCCGATAAGATTAAAAAGGTTATAGAATCTTTGGCGAAAAATCACTTGGCAGACAAAACGCGTGTGTATGTTTTTAGCGATGCGCCACGTGATAGTAAAGCCGCAAAAGGCGTAGCTGAAGTGCGGGAATATTTGCGAAGCTTAGTAGCTAAAGGAAATTCTAAGGATTTAGATTCTATAGAATCTATCACAAACGAAAATACAGAATCTAGATTCTATGAAAATATCGAATCTAATAATTTAGATTCTAAAAAGTTAGAAAATATAGAATCTAAAAACCTAGATTCTATAAACACGCAAGATTCTAACAAAACACAGAATCTAGATTCTATAGAATCTAAAAACATTGATTTTAAAATCTCACAGAATCTAGATTCTAAGAATGCAAACGAAACTATAGAATCTAATAACAACCCCCCCACAATTTTACCTTTCAAAAGCATCGAAATTATACAAGCCGAACACAATTTAGGCATAAAAGATTCCATAGTAAAATACGCTAATTTTATCTTTAAAAACAAGGGCTATGACCGCTTTATAGGGCTTGAAGATGATATTGAAACGCATGAGAATTTCTTGCAGTTTATGAATGACGCGCTGCAATTTTACAAGGATAATCCGCGCATTATGGCAATCACGGCGTTTAGCCACCAAAGTGCAAACCTAAAAAGTCGCACAATTAAAAATTATAAGCAAGATGTGCTTTTTACCTACGCCTTTCATAGCTGGGGCTGGGGGACTTGGCGTGATAGATGGGAAAATATCGACTGGTCGCACGCACAGAGTTATGCGTGGTTTATGCTAAATCCGTATCATCTGGTGCGTGGCAATATCTTGTCGTGGTTTCATCTTTTCGCACTCCCACGCTCTCAAAAAAAGGGTAAAATAAGCAATCTGTGGGATATTTATCTTAGCTACATCGCCTACAAGCAAGATAAGCTAGTCGTGTGGCCTGCAAGGCGTTCTTACACGCGTAACTTTGGCTTTGATGGCAGCGGCGTGCATACTTTTAATTTTGACGCAAATATCGTAAATTTCAGCTTTGATAACCCACCAGCCCACCTGCATTTCACTAACAAAATGAATTTAGGGCTTTGGTTTAACTTTAAACTTTCAATGCTTTATGGCGTGGATGTGTGGGTCTTTGGCTTTTTTAAGATGTTTGTGAAGAAGGTTTTTAAATTTATGAAAAAGTAACGAGTTAAAACTATTTATCCTTAAAACCCTTTGGTGTTTTAGATTCTATAAATTTTTAACGACAAACACAATAAGGCTATAAACTACGCAAAGCATAATAATTATGCTAAAAATATCCATAAATTTGGAAAATTTTTTGTTTAGCAAATATTTATTTAGGGCTTTTGCAAATAGGGCAATGGAGAAAAACCACGCAAATGACGCACTTAACGCACCACATAAAAATAAAATCTTAGAATCTAAGCTAAGAGATGCCGCACCTATCACAAATATCGTGTCTAGATATACTTGTGGGTTTAGGAATGTCACGGCTAGGGCGAAAAGTAGCGTTTTTATTAATGTTGTTTTAGCTTTCTTGTTATCTTGTATATTTTCATTCTTAATAAATGATATAAATGATAAAATTGCGTAATACAGGCAAAATATAATTCCACAAAATGCGATTATCAAGGATAGAATCTTGCTTTTTGAAAAGATTTCGCCTATGCCAAACACACCCAAACTAATCAAAATGCAGTCGCTTAAAAAGAAAATCAATGCCGTAAAAAAGACATATTTTCCTAATAAACACTGCTTTAATAGCAAAAGATTTTGCGCACCTATGCTGGCTGTAAGCGATATGGTAAGCAAAAATCCTTTAAAAAATGCGAACATTTTTGTCCTTTTTGTGGGTGAATGTATGTGGTAGAAAACAACCAAAATTTATTTAATATTTACTATCTGTTTTTTTTTTTTGTATCGTAAAAATCTTAATAAATCGTAAATATCACACAAGGAGAAAACATGGGATTTAAGATTTTTAGTAAAGAGAGAAAAATAAAAAACAAAGGGCAATATATAAGGACTAGGCATATTTATAGAATCTTTAATGTGCCTATTTTCTTTCGCGATTTTAATACATCGTATTTTAAAGATTCTGTGGATAAAAGTAAGCGAATGTTATGGGGGAATTATCCGCCGCATGTGCAAATAGGCGAGTTTATACACACTAATCCTAATTTTTTTCAACGATTACGCAATCTAATTAGCAATCTAGATTCTAAAGAGGCAAAAAAGATTCTAAAAATAATCATTCGATTAAAAGAATGCTACAACACGCCAGAGCATTGCATAGAGCTGCATGATATAGATGAGAAAAAGGCTTTAGATTCTATACAAACAAATTTTTTTGATAATATCTTGCAAGTTAGCGAAAATATTTGGTGTTATGAGGGATATTTTTTACCCATTTCGCATTTTTGTATGAATGCCTTTTATCACAAGCATGGAATGCACATTTTAGAATCTAGCACACTAAAAAAGATTAGAAATAAGGATTTTATCGATGTGGGTGGCTTTGTGGGCGATAGTGCTATTATTTTTGAACGAGAATTTTGTGATAAAAAGATTCACACTTTTGAGGCGACTAAAAGTAATTTTAAGCAGCTTTTAAAGACTTTGGAGCTAAATAAATCAAGTCGAATTATTCCTATAAATAAGGGCTTGGGTGCATGTGAAAGCACTTTAGAAATAAGTGTGGCTGATGGTAGCTCAAGCCTTAAAGATGACTTAAAAGAAATTATAGAATCTAGCCATAGCGAAATGGCTAGTATCATTACTTTAGATTCTTATGTGCGTGAAAATAATGTGGATGTGGGCTTTATAAAGGTTGATATAGAAGGCTTTGAGCAGGAATTTTTAAAGGGTGCGTTTGAGACTATTAGTCGCTTTAAACCTGCGATGTTAATTAGTGTTTATCACAATTTAGATGATTTCTTTGATATTAAACCACTTATACAATCTTGGAATCTAGGCTATACATTTAAGTTTGATAAGCCAGTTGATGGCTCTATTGCATGCGAGAGTGTGATATTTTGCGAAGTGTTATGAAGGTTAGGTTTTTATAAAAAGTTACATTTATCGCGTTATGTATCGTAAGCAATGGGATTTACACGCTTTTTGCGATAAATATTTTGACAAAAGTATCCAACACCATTTTAAAATTATGAATCGATTAAAAGTCGCTACAGCCCCACGGCGCTAAGGGTTTTATATTTGCTAGTGTATAGTTGCGCTTCTATTTTACGCATAGTGTCAATGGCGACTTGCACGACAATTAAAACTGAAGTCCCACCAAAGATAAAATGCACGCCGATTCCTTTCAAAAGTAGCCAAGGCAAAGTTGAGATTATAGCCAAATACAAAGAACCCCAAAATGTAAGATGTCCAGCGACTTTATTTAGATAATTCGCCGTATTTTCTCCGGGTCGTAAGCCCGGTATATAGCCATTTTGCCGCTTTAGATTATCCGCGATATCCTTTGCGTTAAACACAATGCTTGAATAAAAATAAGCAAAAAATATGATAAATAAAAACATAATAATGTTGTAAAGATAGCCATTTGGATTAATGTAATCGCCGATTGTAGCCCATATAGAATCAGGACTTGCCTGCTGCAAAATAGTCGATGGAAAGACCAAAAGTGCGGAAGCAAAAATCGGCGGAATAACGCCGCTTAGGTTAATCTTTATAGGAATGTAATTCATTATCCGCTTATTTTGATTTTGCATTATCACTTTTCTGGCGTAAGAAATCGGCACACGTCGCTCGGCTAGCTCGATATAAATAATCACAAACACGGTCGCAATAATCACCGCAAAGACAATTAAAAGCTGGAAAATATTCTTATCACCATTGCTAACCGCGCTAAACTCGCTACCTATCGCACTTGGAATCCCTGAAACGATACCAGCAAAAATAATCAAACTAATGCCATTTCCCACGCCCTTTTGCGTGATTTGCTCCCCTATCCACATAAGTAACATCGTGCCTGTTAGCATCGAAAAGACCGCCAAAGTCACAAACAAACTCATATTATTAATCACAATCGCCCCGCCATTGCCGATGCTCCGCAGCCCATACGCCACACTCGCAGACTGCACAATGGTAATGGCAATCGTTAGATAGCGGATAATCTGCATATACTGCTGCATACCATCGCGCTCCTTTTTCATCTTGCCGATATTTGCGAAAGTCGCGGACAACAATTCCATAATGATAGACGCCGTGATATAGGGCATAATGCCTAGCGAAATGATACTCACACGCTCGACTGCATTCCCGCTAAACATATTAAAAAGCCCTAAGGCATTACTCGCATTCGCGTCAAAAAATCGCTTGATTTCTAGCCCATCAATGCCCGGAATAGGCACATAAGAGAGCATTCGATACGCAAAAAGAAAGGCTAAAGTGATAAGAATTTTATTCAAAACGGATTTGTTCATCTACTTTTTCGTCCTAAATGTAAGTTTCAAATTTGTAATTATAGTGTAAAATCTTAAATTATATACTTTTCAAAGATTTAAAATTTATAGAAATTTATAGTTAAACTTAGATATATTGTTAGACTAGATTCTAAATGTTGTATATTTCAGCTCAGCATATCAGTAAAATTAGTAATTACAAACAACATAAGGAGAAAACTCCAATGCTTTAAAGGAAGATAATGTGAAAGAATGTTCTTAACTTAACCCAAACTTCAAAGGAAATAGTATAAAACATACCTTTGATTTAAGAACAATAATCATTTAAAATGACTACGAGTGAAATTCTAGCACAAGAAAACTTAAAGTAAGTTTAAATTAATAATAATTCTTATAAATTTTAAGTATGTTATGCGTAAACATAGAATCTACATTATCTAGAAGGGCTTTGTGAATAAACCGTAACCATAAAATAACGCTAAACATCATAAACATACAACACAAAGACAAATATCGCAGTAAATATTCACAATAACACTTATTGATTTTCTTTTGTTTCTTTGCTTTGAAGTGGATTCTTAAATAATTTATCACTCTTAATTTTTTCAATAGAATCTGCAGGGTTTTTCTTAAATGCTTCAAGATTAATATCCATGAGTTTTTCCATAAGTTCAGTTTTTTTATTATCATTTAACTTAGTTATTTCTTGTTTGTATCGCTCAAATGATTTTGCTAAAGATTCTTTATGCGCGTATTCTTGCTCAAGTTTTGTATATTTATTTAAGTTAATATTTGCGGCGGTCGCTGCCCATATAAATGGTATATTTATCGTAAATCTTACTATTATTGAGACTAAATCTATGTCCTTTAAATTTCCAAAATCTATTGTCTTAAAATTAAATATTCCCATAATTACTAAAATACAAACAAACACACCAAGTGCAATATATTTATTTTTTCTAGCAAATTCTGCTTGTTGATGAAACCCTCCTGCAAGACCAGCATCACTTGATAATTCTATAACCTTTTTTGCTTCTTGCTCTATTTCATTGAAGTTATTTAATCTTGTTTCTAGCTCTTGGTTGAGAGATTTTATATTTTTTTCTTTGTCGCCAAATATTTTTACATAGAAGTCATCCAGCTTTTTTTCTTTTTATTAAATTCACTAAAACTTTCATTAAAGTCATTATATTTAGAATCTTCATTGCCTATAATTTCATTGTATTTATTAGAAAAATCATTAATTTCTTTTGCAAGTTTATCTATTTTACTTTCTTTATTATCTTTATTGGCATATAAGTCATTATAACTTTCATTTATTTTGTTATATTTATCCATAAAATTAACACTTAAATCACCATTTTGATTATTAAATATTTGATTATACGAATCGTTGAAATGTTTTAATTTATTATCCATATCTTTTATAATATTATCTGATGCTATGTCCTGTATATACTCTATTCTGTTTTTACCATTACTTTGTATGTTTGTTATAAAGTTAAAACCTTCCTGCAATTCATCTATCATTGTTTGTACTTCTTGAGTTTTATCTTTTATAGATTCTAATTCTTTATTTATAATATTTTTTAAAGATTCATCGCTTTGGGTATCAATAAAAGCTTTGTTTAATGAATAGCTTTCTCGTAATTGTTGATAAAGCTCTTGGACTTCTTTTATCTTATTTTCTAATATTGTGTCATCTTTATTCATTTATAGCCTTTTTTGTGGTAAATTGTGCTATTCTAACATAAATGATTGATTTTTATCTATCCTATAAATCCTATCTAATTTAATTGTGCCACTCAATTTATTATTATGTTTTAGTGGTTCAAAAAACTCTATTAAATCTAAATTTATAAGCGCCACATTAAATAAAATATAAGTATGCTTAGAATCTGTTTTTATATCAAAAGTAAAAATATAATCGACATTGCTTATGTCTATAAAATATTTATCATATTTTGAGCCTAAACCCAAAAATAATTCATCAAATGAGTTATTATTAAGTTTATGCAAAAAAGTATTAATGGAATCTGTGTAATTATTTTTTAAATCATTAAGTTTTTTAGAATCTTCGCCTAATTTATTTGCTAAATCTTTATTTTCGTGCAAAAAGACATAAAATTTATCTTTTTGTTTTGAGGCAATAATATCTACATAAATCCGCTTAACACTCCTACCATCGCCTATAAGTATTGCTTTATCCCCTTGAGCTCCTGGATAGCTTACTGCTAATATTTCACAACCTATTTTTCTAAAAATTTCTACACTTGCTAGGGTAATAATATCCTCTTTTGCACTCTCAAAATCAAGGGGCATTAATGGTAATGGTGTTTTGTTGGTAGTGTTTTTAAGTGTATTTAGGTATTGTGTGGCAATTTTAGGATTCCAAGTAATCTCACATAAAAGATTATTGTTATAATCACATAATCTTAAGGCTTTTGTATTGATAAATATAGATTTATATACATTGTTAGCATAAGTTTGCAAGAAATTAACAAAAATCTCATCTTTTATTTGATAATGCTCAGAATCTATTGTTACAAAAATATCACTTATGCATATTGCAATATTAAAAGTTTCTTTTGTATTGATAAATATAGATTTATATACATTGTTAGCATAAGTTTGCAAGAAATTAACAAAAATCTCATCTTTTATTTGATAATGCTCAGAATCTATTGTTACAAAAATATCACTAAAAATATCATTGATACCTATTGCAATTTTAAAAATTTCTAAGGCATTTTTAGAATCTATTCCCTGTGATATTAAGTTATTAATTTGTAATAATTTTTTGGGAGAAAATGTATCAAAAAGAGCATCGTAGCTTTCTCTGCCGCTTTGTTGCTCTCTTTGTATAATAATTTTTGAAATGGTATTATTGTTAGAAAATAACATATTCATAAAAAATAAAATCCCCCTATCAGGATCCATTGCATGTCCAAAACGATTGATTTTAACAATAATATCATCACTTTCTTTTTGGAATCTTGTAGAATCCACAAAGATATTTTTTAGATTCTCTATATTTTCAACATTGTAATATTCTGTTTTTAAAGCATTTAGCAAAGCTTTATAGACTTCATTAAAATCATCATTATTTTTAATAAGTTTTATAATATTTTTTAAAATATTGCTTATTTCAAGGCTTTTTTCTATGCAAGAGAGCTTATTTTCATTTGTAATTAACAAATTATCTTTATCCTTAAAATCCATAAAATACACCACCGCATTATTATGCAAGGCTAAATTTATCTCATATTCTAAAGATATTTTATCACCACCGCCATTCTCTCCAAAAGAATTTTTAGAATACGGAGATATTTTTAACACAGGAATTTTAAAAATACTCGCCCAAAAATATACATCACTTCTTTGCATTTTATGGTCATCAGTTGGCACGGCGGTAGAATACTCTATAAGTAAAATAGGCATCTCTTGGTTGTTAGATATGATGCTTATTGCTAAATCAAAGCTCTTTAGTTTCAAAACTTTTTGCAAAATAGAATCATTTTCTAACAATTCATTTTTAAATTTTGAAAGATAGATATTTTTAATCTTAAGACTAGAATCTATTTCTAATAGGTAATCTTTAAAGTCTAATCCTTGCTCTAAACACTCCGCATAAATTCTTATTTCATCTATTATCATTAACAACTCTTTTGAAAAACTAAGATATGTTCTTTTTTATTTTTTGTTCTATAACTTTGCATAAAAGAACGACTGGTTTTATCTAACTCACTATAAGAATAATCAATGAGTGTCCAGCACAAAGTATTTGCTAGTTTTAAGATTTCCTCTTTTGCATTGTAAATTTCCCCTTGTAATTTGCCATCACCCATTACAAGCACGATATAGCCTTTATCTTTTAAGACTATTTGACATTCTTTAAAAATTTCTAATAAATCACTATTAAATTTCTCTTTAGGGAGCTTAAGGCTTGAATACTCTCTCCTTGAGCCTATTTCATTTTGCATAGAAAACTTAACATTAAAATCAAGCCATAGCATTCTGTGCTTGTGATATAAATAATAATCGTAAGTATTTGGATAAGGTGGAGAGGTTAAAATGAGCGATATAGAATCTTTTTGTGTTTTGTGGCTTAGATTTTTTGAATTATATAAAAAAACTTCTTGTTTTGTATAGCTAGATTCTATATTTACATTTGTAAAAATTTCAATAGCGCCATACAGCTTTTCAAAAAATTTTTCATAAACATAATTTTCACTAAGATATTTTTTATCAATACTTGCATATCTTGTATCTGATTCTTGATTAGAGACTAAATTGATGATTGATGAAAAAATTAAATTTAAAAATATTTTGTAGCTTTGCTTGTTTCTGCCTAAATGATTAATGCTTGTTTTAATGTTTGATAAAGCCTGAATACAATCACTTCTAAACCAATGGTTTATATTTTCATAATATTGTAAAAAATCACTCTCTTGCACTCTAAATTGTTCGAGTCTTAAAAAATCATCTTTAGTTAAATGAAGTAATTTAGCCTGTGTGATTAAAAATGCAACATAATTTACATCAAAACCAAAAGCGTTTTTGTTTAGATATTTTGCTGCCAGCAAAGTTGTGCCAGAACCACAAAATGGGTCTAATACAATATCGTTGTCGTGTGTATATTTTGATATAAATTCTAAAGCCAAATCTATGGGAAATTTAGCTGGATATGGATGGATTCTATCTAGCCTTCTTAAATGATTCAAATCATTATATTTTGTAAAATCACTATTAAGCGGTAAAGTCATAATGTTTTCCTTAGCACCACAATAAAGGAATGATTTTGATTGACATAAAAGACACTAGGATAGCCCAGTAACACTAGCCTTCTTCTTTCATTTTGGTCCCATATAATTAAATCGTGGTATTTAAATCCAGCTTCCTGTCCTAAATTAGCAATAATGGTGTGTAAATCCACATAAGGAATTTTATTTTTGGTGTCTCTAAAGTCTTTTACCACCCATACATTGTAACCACCATTTTTTGTTTTAACAAAAAGTTTTCTCATGAGTTCTAAAACCGCTGTTTTATATTTTTCTAAATCCATATTCCCTAAATCTTTATCATAGTTAGAATAAAGTCTTGTCGTGGCATTATTATCCACTACAAAAGCAGATTTTTTATGTCTTTTAGTTCTATCTTCTAGCACTTTGTGTATTAAATTTGCATATGGGGGTGAAGTAAGTGTTAATGTAACAGAATTATTATCAACTCCATCTATTAGCTCTAAACAATCGCCCTCAATAATATCACAGCTATTATTAAAAAGCAAATTAACACAATCTTTAATAGTATTATTTGCTATATCAAAAAATTCTTTGCTTAACTCAAATCCTATAAAATTTCTTTGCAATTCTATTGCACTTAATGCGGTTGTGCCTGTTCCTAAAAAAGGGTCTAAAATTAAATCATTCTTGCGAGAATATAAAGAAATCACTCTATCGCTTAATTTTTTTGGAAATGTTGCACCATGTTTTAAGGCGTTTCTAGTTCTAGCACTTGATAAATCATTCCACACAGAACGAGAATTGATAGCCCATTCTTTTGTATTTAAATCATTAAAAGATTCTTTTTC
Source organism: Helicobacter saguini (assembly GCF_000762875.2). Lineage (GTDB taxonomy): Bacteria > Campylobacterota > Campylobacteria > Campylobacterales > Helicobacteraceae > Helicobacter_A > Helicobacter_A saguini. The sequence goes on along the minus strand of NZ_JRMP02000001.1, from coordinate 21,092 downwards.
TTTTGGCATCACAACCTACTAATTAATAAAAATTATATGATTTTAACATAAAAAAATAGGCTCAAGACAACTTAAGCGGATGTTTTCTAATCAATTTTAGTAAAATTTTATACAAATCTTTACCTTCATTTTTCTAAAGAAACTTCGTTTTGACATTATATCTAAATTACTAAAGAAACTTCGTTTTCTGTTTCTTTTAAATGTAGGTAAAAATTTTCTTTTTTTATGCCTTTAAATTTTGCTAAACGATGCTTGGCATAACCCCAAAAATTTTCGATTCCATTGATGTGATTTTTACCATTTGCAAATTCATTTTCACTATGTTTTACACGATAATGAGCTAGCGCTCCATAATCAACCAAAGCGTCATAAGATTTCCACGTATCGCTATAAATTATAGAATCTTTAAGGGCTGAGAATTGCGTTATTATCGGCATTAGCTCGGTCTTGGAGCAATTTTTTACAATCTGCGTATATACTTTTCCATTGCGTTTTAGCATGCCAAATACAGGCGTTTTTTTGCTAGCTCCTCTGCCTTTTTTGCCCTTCACTCTTTTTGGTCCAAAGTAAGATTCATCCACTTCAATTTCGCCTTTTAATTGTGAAATTTTTTCGCATTCTTTTGCCATTAATTTGCGAATTTCTTTGAATATTTTGTTAAGAGAATTTCTAGAAATTTTGCAAATTTTTGCAATTTTTACTGCTTCAATATCAAGACAAAAATGCCACAAAATCTCTCTAAATTTAGCCTCCGAAATTCGTGAACGTATTATAAACCCATTTTTCATCGGTGTAATCATAACTTAAAGCCCCTTTAAAAGAGCTTAAGTTGTCTTGAGCCAAAAATATTAATCTATTCTATTTGTTGTTAAATTTTTACTTAATTTCTATAAATATTTATAATGCTTAATAAAAGGAATTTTCGTAAATTTTTAGCTTTACACAAAAACTTCTCAATTAGTTTACTTGTTTTGCAAAAATTGCAAAATTCTAAAATCGCTTTTAAGGAATATTTGTTATTTTTCTTTGCATTTTCCCTGCTTAAACAATCTTTAATGTCTAGATTATCTTTTGTGCTACGATGTGCTATTGTTATTGCTTGATTATCTTGTGAATAGATTCAAAGCTCTCGCACAAAAATTTCTCTTTTTTAGAATCTATATTGCTTGCATTTTGTATGTTTTGAATGATATTTTCTAGCATTTTAAGCTCTCTTAATTAAAAAGCTTTACTCTAAAATATTCAGCCATTGTTAAATGCTTATCATTTGCTAGTTTTTCTAGCATTTCTAGCTCTTCTTTGGTGCAGTAAAATGTGTAGGTTTTATTGCGTTTATTAGAGCTTTGCTTTCTGCCTCTTTTGCTTTTAGAATCTATTTTAGATTCTATATTATTTACAAAGTCTTTATTAGCTACAACATCCTTAAAAACAGCACTTTTATTTTTATCCATTTTTTTATCCAAAATACCCATTTTTAATTCCTTTAAAACTATTTTTAAATATATTTTAAAATTATATCATAATATTTTTAAATATATGTGTAAATAATTTAATATATATTTAAAATTAGTTTTTTAATATTTTATAATACCCACTTTTTTTAGCTCCTATGCGTTCTATATAGCCTTTAGTAGTTAGATTACTTATAGCTCTATTAATTGTTTTAAGCGATAGATTTAGCTTAGTTGCAATTTCTTTTTGCGTAATATTTGGCTTATTTTTTATAAGCTTTAAAATGGCTTTTTGCGTATTGTTTATTGAGACATTTATTGCGACATTTAATGGGTCATTTTTTAGTTCTTTTATAGCCTTAAGTATAGAATCTAACATATATTCTACAAAGATTTCACTGCTTGCAGATTTATCACTATCACTCAAAGCTTTATAATATTTTTTTTGCGTCTTTTTTATAATCTCTTCTATGGGTAAAAAATAAAAAACTTCATTGTAAATGCCTAAAAGTTTGCTTTGCCACATTCGCCCTATTCGCCCATTGCCATCGCTAAATGGATGGATAAATTCAAATTCATAATGAAAAATGCTAGATTTTATAAGCGCATGCAGCTCACTTTTTTTATACCAAGAAAGCAAATTTTTAATATGAGATTCTATAAAATTAGCTGGTGGTGGCAGGTGAATTAGCTTTTTATCTTTAAAAATCCCCACACTATCTTGCCTAAATTTTCCATTATCCTTAATTAAGCCCTGCATCATTATGGCGTGAGCTTTGAGTAAATCTTTGATACTTAGGGCATTAAAATCCATAATTTTTTCATACGCATTAAAAGCATTTTTTACTTCTAAAATCTCGTTTTTATCGCCTAGCACGGCTTTTCCTTCAATTATTGCACTAACTTGTTGCAAATTTAGCGTGTTATTTTCAATGGCAAGGGTGGCTCTTATGGTTTTAATGCGATTTTTTTTACGCAAATGTGGGGTTAGGATATGCTTATTATTTAGGTTTAGAATCTTTAGATTCTCGCATATTTCTACTACTAGATTTAGAATCTTTGGCGTGATTACAAATGGTGGTGTGTATTTTTCATTCATTTTATATTGCTTTTAAATTAATTTTAAATATATGTAAAATTAATATTTTAATATTATTAAATATATTTTTAGTAAATATAATATTAATTTTATAATTATTTAACATATATTTTTAATTATTTTTATATCTATTTAATAACTCTGTAAAAAAGTTGTTAAATTCATCTTTTGCCTTATTATTTTGGCTCTCACTTATACCTAAACCCTGCGTAGTAGCCATTCTAATAGCTTCTCTATCATATAAAATACTATCCATTAGCTCAATATTTTGCTTACATTTTTGCCTTACAATATTTTGAAATTCACTAATTTTATGCTGGAGTGCTACATTTGTAAAAGCCCTACTAATCACAACAAAGCACTTAGATTCTATATTTTTAGAATCTACATACAAATTTATCATATTATTTAGCACAGCCAAATCATATTGACTAGGATAAGTTGGGATTAAAATAATATCAGCAATGCTTAAGGCTATGCGAGATTCCTTGCTGTCCCTGCCGCCTGTATCAATTACAATGCTATCAAAGCTTTTTATATTTTGCTTTACTATATTTAGCAGATTTTCCCTTTCACTTTTATATGTAAATGCTGGGGCTAGATTTTCACTCTCTCTAATCTTAGTGAAAATCTCTCCACTTTTTTGTGGGTCGCTATCAATAAATAGCACTTTATCCTTGCAATCTTTTAGCTTAATTGCTAAATTTATCGCTAAAGTAGTCTTGCCGCTACCGCCTTTTTCATTCACCACTGCTATTATCATAAAACACCTTTTAAATACATGTTTAATTATTTAATATTGATTAAGAATATATTGTATTAAATTTTTTTATTAATTTATAGTATTTTTTTGTAAATATTACTTATTATAATAACGCAATTTTAAATTTTAAGGATTGAGTTATCTCATCACTAAATGCGTTGAATGGGGTTTTGGCTTAAAAATTTTGCAAATGCTATTGACTCTCTCTCTGGCTATAATTTGGTTTTTATTTTATCTTAAGGAGAAAGATATGTCAGCGAATGAGTTGAATGATGCGTTGGTTAAGAATGGTGTTAGAATTGTATCGCAAGAAAAGATTGATTCTGCTATGAGTAGTATTATTGAGGAAGTTGATTTTAGTAAGATTAATGCAAAATTAGAATCTTATTATAAGTGGGATAAGCAAAAGGTGATGATAGCTAATGATTTATATAAAAAGTTTTTGGCTTTGCATATCTGTTATCCACAATTAACTATTTCACCAAATGAAGTAATAGATGAATATTGGCACATGCACATCTTAGATACATTTGCATATCAAAAGATTGTGAAAAAATCTTTGGTAGATATTTACATCATTATCCGTATTTTGGGTTGGAGGGTGATGCTGATAAGCGAGATGAAGGATTTGAAGTTTCAAAAAAATTATTTGAATTGCATTTTGATACGGAATTAATAGGTGAAGCACATCCTTGTAAGCCTAAAACTTGTAAATAGTATTTTTTAAAGCTTGGTTTATAAAGAACATTGATAATGGAAGTGAAGTTGGATTTTCACATATCACAAGTGCATGAACGAATAGGACTAAATGGTAATATACCATTTTATATTGTTATGCTAAAAGATTCTCTTAAGATTCTATAAATAATGACTTCTTAGCTAAAAAAGAGCATTTGTTTAATGTGGTTTATGCGCAAGAAGTCCTTTATACAATCACTGATTTACATTCTCATGCAAGGTTAATTTATGATATATTAGAATCTAATGGTGTATATTTTGCTACCATTGGCTGCCACACTGATAATCCATTTTTTAATGAATGGCGTAGGGAAATTATACGAGAAGAGGAGAGTTATCCTGTTAATGAATATTCGCTTGATTATATAACAGAAATTTTTTCTAGCGTTGGATTTGAAGTGGGGCTTAAAAGACTAAGTGATGAATATTTTTGTATCTACCATCCACGCGTTATAAAAGAATTTGGCTCAATGATGAATCTAGTAAAACATTGCGATGAATATAAAATGCTATTTTGTTTTTATAAGGCTACCCATAATGATAAGAATTAAAAATGCGCATGAAAATAATTTAAAACATATTAGCCTAGATTTACCCCTCCATAAAATAATATGTATCTCGGGTGTAAGCGGTAGTGGCAAATCAAGTCTTATATATGATGTGATAGCAGCGCAATCTAAAAGAATAGAAAAAATAGATAGCAGGAATGCGTCTTTGGCTACTTTTAGCATAAAACCGCAGGTAGATTCCATAGAAAATTTACCATATTGTGAAGTGATAAAGCAGCAGGGCATAAGGGAGAGTATAAGCTCGAGTATTGCTACTATAAGTGGGCTACACGAATTATTGCGTGATGAATTTGTAAAGCAAGGGAATATTATAGGCAAAAGTGGGAACATCATTAAAAAGCCAACACCGCTAGAAATAGTAAAATTTATTGAAACTTATCGCAAAAACATAGAATCTAAATTATATGCGATAGTTTGCTATGATAAAATGGGGACTATAAAAGATGAAATAGCATTGCTTAAAAAACATAATATAAAAGAAGTTTTTTATTTTACTGATAAAAAGAAATTTGCGGCACGAAATATGGCTTATTTAGAAAAGCTAGATTATGATTTACATAATATTCTTGTGAGAGTCAATAATATTAAAGATATTGAAAAATATAGCGCTTTAGCATTAGATGGCTTTTTGTTTAGAAGTGAAAATGAAGAGATTGATTTTTAGAGGGATTTTATAGATTTAAGCGATGGCAGATTGTATCAAGCGCCAAGCCAACAATTATTAAGCTTTAATTCAACATCTAAAGATTCTGGAAAATGCGATAATTGCAATGGGCATGGCATTGTGGAAAATATTTATGAAAATGCACTTTTTACCAACAAAAGCCTCTCTAGTATAGATTGCGTGAATCTTAAGTTTGATGAAAAGGGCGGATATTACAAATATATTTTTTTGCCGCATGGTGATGTTGTGCGTGAATGCAAAAAAGCTAATATAGATATTACTAAAAGCTATTTTGAGATTACAAAAGATGCGCAAGATTTTGTTAAGGAAATATTTTTTACAAGAATGATAAAACATAAAAATAAAGATTCTATATCTATATTTTGGCACACAGAAATTTGCCCTATTTGCAATGGAACTAGATTAAACTATAAGGCAAATGCAATAAAATTATTTGATAAAAATATTAGTGAGATGTTGAATCTAAGCGTAGATGAAGCCTTAGTATTTTTAAAAGATAAGCCTTTGCATCATAAAAAAATATTAGATATTTTAGAATCTTTAAAGCTTGCAACGCTAGGATATTTAACATTAAATAGAACTCTTACAACCTTGAGCGGTGGGGAATCGCAGCGACTAAAACTAAGTCTAATTTTACATAGTAAATACAATGATTTATTATATATCCTAGATGAGCCATCAAGTGGATTGCATCCATATAATAACATGCAGATTTTTAGCATCATATCACAAATAGCAAAGCAAAAGAATACAATTTTAATAAGTGAGCATAATGAATTTTATAAACAACATAGCGACTTATTTATAGAGCTTGGTAAAGGTAGCGGTATAAATGGTGGCGAAATAATACATTGTGGCAAATACAATAAAAAAGATAATTCATTGAATATTAAATATAGAGAATCTAAAGATATTGATTTAAAACAAGCAATTTCTTTAAAGAATGTAACTTGTAATAATATTAAAGATGAAGATTTTATTTTTCCGCTAAATTGCTTAATAGCTGTAAGTGGCGTTAGCGGCAGTGGGAAGTCTAGTCTTTTAAAGGGAGTATTATTGCCATTATGTGAGCAATATATACAAATAAAAACAATAAATACTGATTTAGCACAAAAAGTAGAGAATCTAGATTCTATAAACAATATTGCTTACTTAGGGCAGGAGCAAATACATTCTAATAGCAGGAGCATAGTGGCTACTTATCTTGGGATCTTTGATCGCATTAGAGATTTATATGCTAGTTTGGATAAATCATTAGATAGTGGCTATTTTAGTTTTAACTCTAAAGTAGGTCAATGTGAATCCTGTGCTGGAAGTGGCAGTGTAGATGAGAATATTTGCCCTATATGTATGGGTAGTGGATATAAAAATATCGTGCTGTCAATTAAATATAATAATTTAAATATTCTTGAGTTTTTAGAAACAGAGTTGAGTATTATTAAGAAAATATTTAATGATTCTAAATTATCCTTAGTCATTGATACGCTTGATAGATTAGGATTATCATATTTGAGCTTTGGCAGAAGAGTTGATAGCTTAAGTGGTGGGGAGTCTCAACGATTGCGCCTAGCTAAACAAATGCTAAGCAATGAAAAAAATATCAAAAAGGGTAATTTTATCTTCATATTAGATGAGCCAAGCAAGGGGCTAGATTCTATAAGCATACAAAAGCTTTATAATTTATTTGATGATATTATCTCGCACAATAATACAATTATTGTCATAGAGCATAATTTAAATGTAATAAGAAATGCTGATTTCATCATAGATATAGGTGTAGGCGCTGGTGCAAATGGTGGTAAAAATATATTTAGTGGGTGCTGGGAAGATTTTTTGCATTGCAAAGATTCTATAACCGCACAATTTATAAATGGCAAGATAGAATCTAAAATTACAAATATTACAAACAATAACAATCTAACTTCAAGGCAGTATAATTTTGATGTCTCCAAATATCCATTTAATAAATTTTTATTAAATGATAAGCATTTTAGCATAGAACAGGATTTTACGGCTAACTATGAAATAGAATCTAGAAAGAACTATCTTTATTTTAAATCCTTTGATGAATTGCTTAAATATGGCTCACAAATAGATAAGAAAAATTTCTACTTTAATCCTTTAATAGAATTTTTATATAAATTTGAAAAAGTCCCTGCAAGCATAAAAACTAAGATTCTAAAAAAGCATAAAAATATTTTAGATTCTAAAGATGATTGGCACTGCATTATTCCAGCTAAAAGCTTGCTTGAAGCGTATCAAAAAGGATTAGGCATTGTTTATGTACTAAATAACAATAATATAGAATCTATTTTATCCACTAGATTTATATCTTTGGAGCAAAAAATTATTGGCGCGCCAATTATTAATCCTAAAACTTTTAGTCTTTATTTTAATCGCTGCGAATATTGCGATGGTGCTGCTAAACTTGATGTTTATGATAAAAACTTAATTATACAGGATACATCTAAAAGCATATTAGATTCTAATTTCTTAAAATTTAAGCTTAATTTAAAATTAAAGACAATTATTTCTAAATTTAAAAGCGAAGGGCTTTTTGATTTTACGCAAAGCTTTGATAGTTTAAATAATAAAGAGCAGAACATATTTTTATATGGATTTATAGAGTATGAATTTTTAAAACCAAATGGCAGAATAAATGCTAAAGGTGATTATATACGCTGGGAAGGGCTATATACTTACATTTATTACCATTTAGATTTTATACAAAATGCACGAGAAATTATAGATTCTAAGCATAAGATAGATTGCCCCTTTTGTGCTAAGGGATTAAAAAAAGAATTGCAGTTTTATGGATATAATGGCAAAAGCATTGTAGATTATTATTGATTTTATATGCTTCTGCAATCGCTCTCTTTCTAATAATTTTTTAGTTGTTCTATGCTAAATTGCAAGATTCTTTCCGCTTCCAATCGTCCATTATCGGTAGTAAAAACATAAGTTTTGTCTTTTGTTCTAGCGATAACTTTTGGATAAATAGAGACAAGTATATTTTCTTGTTGAATTTCACATTTTTCCGCAACTTTGTTGCCATAATAGTTGATTTTATCTTCTATAGTATCTTTCCATTCTTTTATATCATTTGGCGTAAAAGCATTATTTGTAATCCATATACGGATAAGATGTAGTGCTAAAAATTTTTCAATATACTCATTCATCTAAACTCCTTTGTTGTAATTTAGTTGCTGATTTATTTTTAGATGATTTTCATCTTTATATATCTCATTAAGACAATACTGAAACACGTCGCCTATCACCATGCGACCATTTTGCTCGTAACAAGGCATATTTAAAATTGAAACAAATGGAGCATAAGATTGCATAAAGTTTTGCTGCGATTTCATTTTATAATATTGATTTGCATATTTTAAAACTATATCTTCACTTTCGCTTTCATTATAAAGAATTGCATAGTTATGTTGAGCAAATATATTAGCAAATCTTTCGGCTGTTGCTAATATTATGGAAGGCTGAACATGAAAAGCATAATTGCAAACACGATATAATGTTTCTAATACAAGTGGGCTTTTGCCATTCTCTATTTTATTCCAAGCACTTGCTTGCTTGTTGCAAATATCGGCTAAAGTTGCCTGATGTATATTGCGTTCTAGGCGTAATTCTTTTAATACAATTACAAGAATTGTATTAAAATTTACATTTAAATTTTCATTCATAAATATTTTCCTTATAATTAAATTTAAAGAATTATAATATAATAATTTTAAAAAATCAAGGAATATTGATATTCCTATTAGGAATATTTTAAATTATTTTATCATTAATAATTTTTTCTAATTTTTCAATATCTAAATTAGAATCTAAAGTAGAATCAAAGAATTTTTCTATTTTAAGTCCAGCGATGTCGTTGCGAATAAAGATTTTAAGACTATCAGTAAAGCCACTTAAATAAACTTCATTTATATTTTTGGCAAGATTCTCACACACAATATCGTGTTTATCTTTCGGTGTATAGCGAGCTTCATTTGGCATTATATTACGCATTTTTTCATATCTCTCATTGCAAGACGTAGAGCTTATAGATTTATTGCAAGTTTGTATTAGTATATGCGTTTTATAGCCATTATCTTTAAAAAGTTTTAAGGTTTTAATGGGTGTCTCACTCGTCCTAAAAGTGCCTTCAATTACGATATTAAATCTGCCATTTATAGCTTTTTGCAAAATAGATTCTGTCATTTTAGCAGCAAAGTCTGCGGTTTTATTTACAGAGTCTTTCCCATATTTTTCTTGCAACTCTGCATATTGTGGATGATAGCGTCTATAATCATCGCCATTTATCACTATTACATTGTCCTGCAGTTGATTTTTGATTTTTTCTATTAAGCTAGATTTACCAGCACCAGGTTGTCCGCCTAGCACGAAACCTTGTGGATTATCTTGTGGTGTTTGATTTTTATAAACATCATGCCAAATTTTCTCTATAATTTCACTATTTAGCATAAGTTTGCACTTTCTAAAGAAATTTGCTTAATCTTTGCGATAGAATCTTTATAATCAATATCTTTACAATTAGTTTTGTATAAAAATTCTCTAATATCTTTTAAAGATTCCATAATTTCTAATTGATTATTTATATTTGCTTTAGCAATTTTACTTGCTACATATTCTAACAATACATCTTTTTCCATTAAAGTTGCCATATTTTTCCTTTATTTTAGAATCTAAACATTATTATAACATATTTTTTTTAAATATTTATAAAATATTTTACATATATGTAAAATTAATTATAAATTAATATTAAATATATTTTAAAATATTTTAATCACCTTTTTAAATTAATATTTTCCCTATTTTTTCGCATCATTTCTATAATATTTTTAAAATCCAAATTCGTAATTTTCTTATCTGCGATTTGTAAATAAGGGTCGCCACTGCCATAATGAAACTTTACAACTTCCACTTTAAAAAGCTTTTTAAGATTAGATTCTAAGCTTTTATCATTTGTGGCAGTTTTTTTATTTCGCAAGATTTTGTCCTTGTGTTAATTTTAAAGGCTAAATTGTAGCTTAAAAACTTTATAAATCTTAAATATTTTAGATTAAAATGTATGTTTTGAAATATTTAAGGGCTTTTTAAGGGAATGTGGAAAATGTTAAAAAAGTTATTAATTTTGATACTTTTTAGCTTTTTAGTTATGGGTGATTTAGAATCTAAAATTATAGAATCTAAAGTCAAAACTACAAATGCAAGTGAATTTTTAGATAGAGAAAGTTGCGAAAATCATAACTTGGATATTGAAATTTGCGACTTTATCCGCACGATGTATAGCGGATTGAATCTAGATTCTATTTATATGGATAGCACGGGCTTTACTCGCGACAACCCTAATTTCACAAAAAATAGACTTAAAAATCCTTTTTTTGTAAGCTTACTAACTAGCGCGTGTGAGCGTTTTGATGCTTTGAGTGATAAAAATTTGCAATATATTATGCAGCAAAATTTCGTGTTTAATGATATTTACACAGGGCAGGAGAGAGCATTGCTTCCAAATGTCGATGTTAGCACACTTAGAGGCTATTTTAAGGTGTCTTGCGATGATATAAAAAGTGATATTGCCGATATTGAAAAGAAAAAAACTATTGCGTTAAATACGCTAATGGATTCTATATTTGCAAGTGAGAAAAGGTCGCAGGCAAAATATGATAAAAATGTGGAGTGGGTGTTTAAAAGCACTTGTGAAAAAAAACGTGTGAGTGCGGCTGTATGCGAGTTTGCGAATGTGTGGTGGAATTTTTCGCGGCTAAATGAGAGTGATATGAGTATGGGCGATGATGTTATTAAGCTATTTTTAAGCTTTAGTAAAGATGGCTGTGAAGTTTCAAAAAAGCTAACAAAACAGGATAAAAAGTTCATTTTGAAATTAAATCTAGATTATAATGGCGCAAATTTAAGCCAAGATGAGCAGTTCTTTTTAATGTGTGATTTTTATGAAAAATCAAAAGGTTTAGTTGAATAGTTTATTATAAATTTTATAAGGAGTTAAGGTGGAAAATTCTAAAAATAATAATATTTTAGGAAATACAGAATCTAATTCAAAAAGTTCTAATATTTATAATAAAATGGATTCTAAAATTCACTCACAAGATTCTAAAAATGCTAAAGTTATGGAATCTAGAGCTTTAGATTCTAAAATTCACGTGCAAGATTCTATAAAAGATTCTAAAGTAGATTCTATAAAAGGCTTTGCAAAATTTCGCCTAATTTTTATTTTGGCATTTCTATCCGCCATCGCCCCGCTATCCACTGATATGTATCTGCCCGCACTCCCAAATGTCGCTAAAAGCTTTGCAGTCGATGACTTTTACGCCCAGCTAAGCCTTGCAAGTTTCTTCACAGCCTTTGCTTTTGGGCAGCTGCTTTATGGTCCATTGAGTGACATTTTTGGGCGTAAAAAGCCCTTGTATGTGGGCTTGGCGTTGTTTATTCTCTCAAGTGTTGGCTGCGTGCTGGTGGATTCGATACATTTGTTTATTGCGCTTCGGTTTTTTGAGGCACTCGGCGGCTACTCTGGCGTGGTGATTGCTAGGGCTATTGTGAATGATAGGTTTGAGGTAAAGGATGCTGTGGGCGTTTTTGCGCTTATGATGGTTGTTTCTTCGTTAGCGCCGATGTTATCGCCCTCTTTTGGCTCGATTTTGCTAAAGTTTTTTTCATGGCATAGCATTTTTGCTACACTCTTTATTTTGGGAGTTGTTCTTTTTTTTCTTGTGATGTTTTATTTGCCAGATTCTAAAAATTTCACTAAAGATTCTAAAGATTCTATAGAATCTAAACGTAATCTTAACAAATTAGATTCTAAAGATTCTAGCCAAATTCACCACGCACAAGATTCTATAGAATCTAATATCCTATCGCCCACTCACCACCCTACTACGAAGCCCCATTTTAACGCCTTTGCGACCTATCTTAGAATCTTAAAAGACAAAACTTTTATGATTTATATCATTTCTGGCGCACTTGCGATGGCGGCGATGTTTGCGTATATCACGGGCTCTAGCTTTGTTTTTATCAACATTTTTCATCTTAGTAGCGAGGGTTACGCGTTAATTTTTGCGATGAATGCGTGCGGATTTATCGTGTGTGCGAATGTGAATGCGCGGCTTGTAAAGAGTATTGATTGCGTGAAAATCATTAATGTCGCGTTTATTTTGATGTGTATTTTTAGCGTGATTCTCGCACTTGTTGGCATTTTGAGTAATAATGTGGTTGCAGATTCTAAGGATTTAAGCTTTATTGATTTTTTTAGTTTCAAAGCAGGCGTAAAGTTCGTATTTTTTGAACTTATGTTACTTTGCACCTTATCAATGTTAGGCTTTTTGCTCCCAAATATTACGACTTTAGCAATGGCTCGTTACAAGGATGTTAGCGGTTCGGCTTCCGCCCTACTTGGAGCTACACAATTTGGCTTAGCAGGGCTTACTAGCTTTTTAGTAGGAGCGCTAAATGCAAACACGACTATGCTTTTAGGCTGCGTGATGTGCGGCTGCGTTCTTTGCGGCACTTTTCTTTATTTTTTTGGAAAAGATTCTAAATGATAGAATCTATTAATTAATTTTGCTCCATTCTTGGGCGGAGGCGGTATGTGTAGTTGAATGTCGTTAGTGGGACGAATTTAAATTCCGCTCGCACATAGATATTATCAATTACATTTATTGTGCTGCCTTGCGCTAATATCGGTGTGCGGTTGCTCCCAGCCTTTATACCGATACCAAAGCACTTTATATCTTTATAGATTCCAAAGCCTAGATTAATAATATTATTTGTCCTAAAATCATAGCTAATATCCCCTACTATGCCAAAGTAGCCTAAATCGCCCTTAAACGCAGCATTTAGATAATTTGTCGCATCTACACTTGTAAATGCCAAAGTAACCGGGTCAAATTTCCACAACGCATCATCCCTTTTTAAATAATATGAAATAGATGCGACATACGAATCTTTCATATAGCTCGCACTAAAGGCAAGTTCAGTCACATTATTATAAAACCATGAGTAAAAAAAACTAGCACTTAGATTCAAACCTGCAATAGGCGAAGTGCCGATTTTATTCTCCATAGGAATTTTTAATGGGCTTTGTGAATCACTAAAATTAAAGCTTTGCGTTAATCGCCAGTAAAATAGCTCATTCCCACGTGAGCTATAAAAATAATTTGACATATTTATATCAAGACGTCTTGCACCACGCACTAGGTTAGTAAAGATTGTCGGGTCCCAAATATCTGCGCCATTTTGTATCCGCTCTAACACGCTTGTGCTTAAGTTGCCAAAAGATTCTATAACTTGTGGTCGCACAATGCCATTTGAGAAAAAGGCTCTATCAAAAGGCGAGTTAAACGTCATATTAAACTGCAGCGAGTGAAAAAACTTATTATACCGCCGTCCTATATCGCTATTCAAAGACAGGCGATAACTAAGATTAGCATAGTTTCCAAAGTCTTCATTACCCATTCTAGTAGGATTTGTCGGTGTGTTATATACCAAAGTGTTATCATTATCCATAGCGATTATGCTACCAGCGTTTGCATTTAGCCACGCCCCGATTGAAAAGTATTTGTTTAAAAAGGGCAGCTGAAAGCCAATAGGCAAATTTATCTCATTTAAAGCGTAGCCATAGCCCTGTTTTCGCAGACCATTTTTTAGCTGATAGTCAAAGGCGTAAAGTAGCTCTTTTATAAAAAGATTGCCCATATATTTGTGATATTGAAAATTTGGGACATTGTGCATTGTAGTCGCATTTGTCGCATCATATAGATTCAAATAATATCTTAAACTTAAGCCTACATAATGATTATTAGTCTGTGCGTAAAAATTAGCGCGAGAAATATAATGCGTAGTATTTAGAAAATATCGCACGTCATCTAAACGCAAATAGTCAATATCATTCATATATGCTACGTCAAAATACATTCCATTATCTATTTTAGTTTTCGCTCCAAAATATTTTTGTATCACATTTCGTTTTGAGTGTTTAAAATCAAAGCCATAAATGTGCTGATTTAACGCGTTAAGATTACTCATATATGAATCAAAATTGTAGAAATATTTAAAATGCATTAAATATTTATCATTGCTAGAATCTACTGCACGAAACTCAAAATTAGCCCCAACGCCTTTACTCGTTCGCACTTGTGGAGAAATTGTCATATCCCAAAAGTTTTGCAAGGCTAAATAATAAGGCTGAATATATGTAAAGCCATCTGTGCCGCTTGTGCCAAATGTTGGGTAAAGTAGTCCGCTTGTCCTTTCATTTATCATAGAAAATTGCAAATATGGTGAGTAAAATACAGGAATATCGCCTACGTAAATTCGTGGATTCCATAACGCTAAAGTCTTAGAATCTTGTTTATAATATCCGCTACTTGCATTAATACGCCACGCTGGACTAACATAGCTGCAACCGCTAACCATAGAATCTGCAAAGCGATAAGTATTTCTTTGCTGGCTAGCAGATTCTGCTGTAGTCCAAATACCTGTCTTTGTATCTTGGATATAAAAGGGGCGGATTATTCCATAGTTGATATTTAGATAGATTGTGGCTTGATTTGTAAAAACGCTTAGTTCATTGCCTTTGTAGATTCTAACATTGCCCTTAAGTCTAGCTTGTTTCAACGCCGGATTATAAGTTATTTCATCAGCTAAGATATAGGCTTCTTTATTTTTTAATATTGCATTGCCGCTTACTACCATATAGTTATCATAATGCTCGACACTATTGCCTAGTAATTCAAATAGCTTTGTTAAATCATTATCCTTTTTTTCTATGCCGCTTTTTTTCCCTTTTTCTAGCTCTTGCTTTTCTTCTTCGCTTAGGCTCTCTTTTGGCGGATTTATATATTGTATAGAATCTTGCTTTTGCTGCATGGAATCTTGCGTTGTGATTGTAGGGGATTGCTGCAAGATAAAGTTTTGCTCATCGGCATTTAGCGTTACGACTAAGATAAAAAGGATTGATAAGATTCTCACATTAAACTCGCTAATTTGATATAACAATAGTCTTACTCATCCTATCATAAAATGTGCGATTGAATCTATCCACAAACGCTGGGAAAAAGCCTATTAATAAACTTGTGCCAAGGATATATTTTAGCACGCTTCGCTTCATACAAGTATGCAAAGATGGCTTATCAAAATTATATACATTCACAACCTTTATTTTAACAATAATCTGTCCTAAAGATGCACCATAATAATAAAGGAAAATAAAATTATATAAAATATTTAAAAGGGCGCAAACTAAAAGATAGATTAAAACCACATCAATTGCTTCTTTTGCTTCTTTTCTAATGTCGTTTAGAATCTTGGAGTTATCTGGGTTAGAATCTAGATTGCGTGTTGTAGTTAGATTCTGTGAATTATTAGAATCTAATTCCAACTTATTAAGATTTAATAGCGACTCATAAGCCCTTGCGACCTTATCTTGCTGCTCTTGTGAAATAGTAAAAGATAAAATCAGCACAACCAAAATCATATCGATAAAATACGCCCCGATACGCAGCACCACAGGAGCGATTTTAAGATTTTCACGATAAAGGTCATTTTCTATTTTGTCATCATTACTCATATTATTTTGCTGCTTTTTAGAATCTGCCTTAAAATCATTTATATCCATTCACATCGCCTTTAGAATCTAGATTCTATCTTTTAAAAGGGTGGTGGGTGGGCGTTTGGGAATTTGCAAAGCAAAATATAAAATCTAATTTTGCCCTAACCAACCTTTTTGATACAAAATTGAAATTTTAGCTAAAAATTATAGAATCTAAGTAGTTAAGAATTTAAATCCACTTATAAGGCAGGGAAGTAGCTTTAAGGCTACCCCCTTTTGAAAGCTACCTTCTTAGCAAAATACTAAATTTGCAACCAAAGATTACAAATTTTATGTATAATACTTTTCTGGAGCTTTTGTTGTTATGTTTTTTCATAACAAACTCCTTATGAGTTGGATTTTGCCCCTACGCCCCAAAGATTTTATAGAATCTATAGAATCTAAAAAGGTTTCAGGGCTTTTTTATTATACAAATACTCTTTTAAAATCATTAAATACAAATCATAAATCTACCTTACCCACTTTGATAACCTAGATTCTATATTTATTTGAATTTTTAGCAAAAGTCGCAGTTGCAAACTTTTCTTTAATCTTAAAAAAAGGGTGGTTCTTTGGGAATAGATTTAAAAAAAGTTTGCAACTGCGACTTTTGCGTTTTAGATTCTATAGAATCTTAGAATCTAGATTCTATATTTTTTAACCTAATTGTGTAATTTATAGAATCTAGATTCTATATTTTATGGTAAAATACCTTAAATATATTGAATATTAAGGAGAAAATTATGTCAAGTGATATGATAAATGTAACATTTCGTATGAATAAGCAGGATAAAAAGGCTTTTGAGATGATTATTAATTCAATGGGGCTAAATCTTAGCTCGGCTTTTAATGTCTTTGCAAAGGCTGTGATACGCGATAATAGCATACCTTTTACGCTGCGTGGATATGAGATTCCAAATGCTGAGACTTTGCAGTCAATGCGAAATATCGAAAACAATGTCGATGTCGAGGATGTGACAATAGAGCAGCTAATCGCAGAATTTGAGGAAAAGAAAAAAAGGGAAGCAAATGAACATTAAGCGCGAGAAAAGTTTTATTAAGGATTTTAGTAAAACAAAACTTGCCGATTCGCAGTTTGAAAAGCTAATACATTATATAAGTTTGCTAGCAAAAGAGCAGCCCTTGCCACCTGAAAGCCTAGAGCACGCCCTGCATGGCGAGTATGTGGGATATAGGGAGTTTCATATCGGCGGAGATATGCTTGTGATTTATAAGATTATAGATGATACGCTTTATATCTCGCGGCTAGGCACACACGCCCAACTTTTTGAGTGAATGTAGAATCTATTTTTAAATAATGTGAGTGGGCATTTAGTAATGCAAGATTTAAGTTTTTAACACAAACATAAAATCCTAGATTCTATATGATTTTGTAAAAAGAATATGCTTTTAGAAAATCCACTTATAGGGCGAGAAAGTAGCTTTAAGTCTATCTACTTAGCCAAAATACTAAGTCTAACCTAAAAATACTAAATTTTAGATATAACGTTTTGAAGGAACTTTTCTTAATGTGCTTTCTTTTCATAGTAAGCTCCTTGTGAGTTAGATTATGCCCCTACGCCACAAAGACTTATAGAATCTATTTTTGGAATCCTGTCTCTTAGATTCTATATTTTTTGTAAAACATTTTGCTTTTCATTGATTTTTATATATTCAAATCCAACTTTATTTAGCAATTCAACTAGCTCATCTCTATTTTACGATACGTATTTCGTAGCCTTACTTTGAAAGCAAACCAAAAACACAGAATCTAGATTCTTTAAAATGGCTTGTTTATGGAATCTAAGTTATCAAAATGAAATATTTGCATTATTTTTGCATAAAAATTTTAGTTTTTTGAAATTTAATATTGCATTTTTTTTTTTTTTTTGTATTACAATTTTTTACTTTCTTTATGTGGGGGAAAATATGTTTAAGATTTTTAGGAATGTTATAGAATCTAAAATAGATTTTAATATTAAGAAAATTATTGAATTTAGGTTACTTTTATTTTTTTTATTCATTGCTAGTGCTAGTGCGTGGGATGTTAATTGCATAACAAGTCCTACTACAGATGGTTGCACGGCTGATGGTGATTATATACACTTGCCCGGTGTGCCAAATCCTGGTAGCACAGGAGAAACTAATGCTGGTGGTTGGAATACTATTTTTGGTGGTGCTTCAGATTCTAACAATTTAACCACTAAAAATAATGTAAAAATAGAAGTAGTAAGAATACATCAACTAAATGGAACTTCTACTCCTGTGGAGCTAGGCATAAAAGCTGGCGGTAAAATAGAAATAAACAATTTAACAAATAATCATAATTTTGGTATCGTATCAGTTGCATATAATGCTAGATTATTTACTAATGCAGACACATATATAAATAGTATAAATCATATAAATCGCACTGGTGGTAGCCCATTTCTTATAAGAGTTGAAAATGGTAAGAATTTATATGTAGGTAAGACAAACTTTGCCGAAAATGGCTTAAAAGGCTCTGTGGGTAGAATCTTGCTTGAAGGGCATGATGTAACAATAGGTGATGCTAATGGTAGATTCTCACAAGTATTAGATGTAACTGCTAGTGGTAAGCTAAATGTTACAAATATAGGCATTGAGCGATTATCTCAAGCTGACTTTATAGGCTTTGCTGTAGCACCTGAGAGTTATGCTGCATTTAGGAGTGAAGAAGAAGCAAATGTGCAAAATATTATAGGTTTCGCACATTCTCAAATTACAATAGATTCTAAAAAAGATATAAGAGTAGAAAATGCTACATTTTTTAGCCGTGATGAGCAGGGTAACTATTATGCTGATGGTTGTATCACTGATGCTTGTCGTGGATTAATACAACTTAGCTCAAATGGTGGAAATGTCTATATGAAACACTTAGCAGGTGGCACTTCTAATGAGAGTGGTATAGGCGCATATAACAGATTCAAAGTAAAGACTACTAATGGCGGAGACTTTTACGCTGGTAAGATAGAAGCGATGTCTCTTGCTACTGCATTAAATAACGGCTATTTAGACTTAAATGAAGTAGATGGAAATATTTATATAGATGATTTATATATGAGAAATTCTACAATGTATGGTGATAATTTTCATATGAATAATTTAACTATTTGGAAAGGGAATGCTACTACTTCTTTTTGCCCATCGTGGCTACCTGCTGGGTGGTGTAATCCTGATGCTGTCCCTGACCCTGATTCTAAGGGGGCTATATCACGGATTGAAGGTAGCATAGGTAAAAGCTTTATAAATAATCTTAGTTTAAATATAGGCACAAGTAATGGGGCTGATAGAGCACCTTTATGGTTTGATTGTGCTGGTAATGATGGCTGTAATAACAATAGCATATTAAATATAAACTTTGCAAACGCTAGGGCTACATCATATTTAAACGCAGAATCTATAAGAGATATTAACATAGAAGATATACGAATACAAGGAGCAGATGTAAAGCTAGGCAATGCTATCATAAATAACTTAGAATCTACTAGGACACAAGTAGGCTTTGGTAGCGACTTATTTGGTGGTAATACAAGTGTGGTAGCAAATGCACTAAATATTAATGAAACTTTACATATAAAAAATTCTAGCAAATTTGCAGGGTCTATGAAAGTGGATTTAAATAGCACAACAGGACATACTACTACACAAAACTTTGATAATTACTTAAAAGTAGATGTAGATTCTAATACATTAAAACGAATGAATGCAGGGCAGATTCAAGATTCTATAACAAAGGCAGAAAATACAATCACTACTACAAATCATAAAAATCAAAGTGGGACATATATCACTACAAGTGATAATAAACACTATCTTTTACTTCCTGGTATAAGAGATATGAGTGAGCTAAATAACTATAAAAGTGATAATATAACAGCGACAAACGCAGGAAACCTACTAATAGAACAAACAAAAATTGATAAAGGATTCTTAAATAATTATGGAATCATATTAGTAGATAATAGATGTTTAGAATCTACAGGGCAGTGTTTAGGCAATGGTGTAGATGGTGGTAAGCTAGAAATAGTAGGTGGCTTAAAAAGTGGAAATAATATCGATGGTGGATTAAATAACTACAATACGATAGATATAGGAGCAGGTGGTGCGGTAGCGGTAAATGGCAAGGTAAATAACTATGGAACTTTAATGTTTAGGATACAATCTGATTTTAACACTTTTGCGGACAAAATAAATGGCTCAAGAAATGGCTTACTGCAAGTAAATGGCTCTATCACGCTAGATATTAGCCCGGGTAGCACAGGGGCGTTTAAAGCTGATATTACCGATGCTAGAAGTCTAAACTACTTACGATTAAAAGGTGAAGGTCGCCCAAATGGCAATACACAAGCAAGTTATGAGCTAATAAAGGCATCGCCTGGAAGTAATATAACGATAAATTATACTTATACTTATGGTGATTATACTACTACTTTTAATCATAATGGAACTAATGCTAGTATCGCTACCAAAAAAGATTCTAATGGAGCTTGTGATAATGTAAATTGTCAAAGTAACGTAAATGGCGACACAAGCCAAGAAACCAAATGGACGCAAGGCGGGCTTAAAAACCCATGGGATATGGAAAAAAGTGAAGTAGATTCTAATAATGGCGGAAAAGTAGAAAAGCCCTTAGGTGAAAATATGAATAATGATTCTATTTTAGGGCGTCCAAACGATTCTGAGATTAAAATAGAAAAGCCAAGCCAAGCGGATAAATATGCTGATTGTAAGGTGAATGGAAATGATAAATATTGCGGCTTTGGTAATGATAAAAACGCAACAGAGGCTGAACGTGGATATGATTATGCAATAGAGCGAATGAAAAATAGCTTTACTATCACTTATCAAGGGGGCAACATCGATGGCAAATATTTGCAAGTAGAAAAGGTTGTGACCCCGCAAGTTATCGGCTTTAATGTGATAAAAAAGGAGATTTTTAATCCTAGTGGCAGTGAGATTCCATTATGTAACGCTGAATCTAGCAGCTTTGATTGTGTGCTTTATATGGAAGCAGGCGGGAATAATAGCTGGATAAATGCTTTGAAAAAGGAGAGCAAAAATAGCTATAACATTTTAAAAGATTTATTTTATAACGAAAATAGCGAGCTTTTAATGCTTATTCAGCTTGACCAAAGCCTAGCT
>NZ_JRMP02000019.1 GCF_000762875.2 Helicobacter saguini | reverse complement strand
TCATAAACATTCATACAAAACAAGATAAACAAAGCCTAGATGAATATAATATCTTTATATCATTTTATGGTGTAATCTTACAAGGTGGGATAGAATCTAATAATGATTTATTGTTTGGTAATTTAGATTCCAATAATGAATTACTTGAATCTAAGCCTATTTATTATTTACAAGATTCAATAGATTCTAAAGATTCTACACAAACCTTGCAGGTGTTTTTAGATTCTAAAGTTTTAACGATATTAAATTATTCACTTTTAGAATCTAGTTTAAATATCAAGTTAGAATCTAAAAGCAAAGAAGCAAAAAAGATTCTAAGTAAAGAGTTAGATTGCCACGACTTTTTACAAAAGTCTCGCAATGACGAAAAAGTTATAGAATCTACAGCAATGCTTTGTCCTATCTTAGAAGATAATGAAATAAAATGTCCGCATAATGGAATAGTTAAATTAAAAAGTAATAAAGGTAAAAACTTTAAATCAAACAATAAATCAATGATTTTAGAATCTGATTTGCTAAACTCTCAAATAATAGGCTGTCAAAATACTATCTTAGGAGTGCCAACTCCTTGCAATCTTGTAAGCGTTATATTACCAAACGCTCGTGCGTTAAAAAAATATAATGATGATTATCCTATTATGCAAGATTTAGTATCTGGAAATATATTCACTGATAAAGGCTTCCCATTAATTGCTACACCAAAACCAAACACTTTTAAAATAAACTCACCAAAACCCACATTAGATTCTAAACAAAACTTAGATTCTATAGAATCTAGCATAAATCTAACTAAGCCAAAGCTAGAAATTATCACACCATTTTATGCTCTAGATGAATATTACCTTACTCCTAGTTATTATGAAAATAGAGATATTAATCAAAGTGGATTTTATAATACTTTTAAACAAATAGATTTAGATTTAAATATAGATTCTAATACTACAAAATCCCTAAATGAGATTATAGAATCTATTTATGATATTTATGATAAAAAATATTTTAAACACGCAATCATAAGCATTAGAATAGCTTATAGTATATATGAATATATCTTAGTCATGCCAAAGTATATACCAAAATTTATAGAATCTAAAATAGATTCTAAAGATTTAGAATATGGTTATGGAGACTTTATTGATTTAAAAAGAGATTATATAAGAGAATGTGATGATAAAGAAATAAATCTAAATATACAAGGTAAAATCTTATTAGCACCTAGTAATGCCAGGGTGGTTAGGGTAGTGGTTAAGTAGGGTTACTTAAGGTTACATTTTTTAAAATTCACTATAAACTTTTTCCCATCTTTTACCATTTTTAATAATTTTATGCTTAAATTTCAATTTGAAAATTAAAAATATCAACACGTAAGGATTTCAAATGTTTGGGTTTTTAAAGTCAAAAGGTGAGAGCAAGGGTGAAAATAAAGCAAAAAAAGATATGCTAAGCTTGTATCTTACAAACAATGTAAGTGAGCGGATAAATGACGCCAAAAAGCAAATGGATATTGCCCTTGCTATCGGGTATTCCCTGCCAAATGTGAATCTAGATTCTGTAAGCCGCGAAATAAAGTCAAATCTACCGCAAGATTCTACACTTATTATGGCAAGTTCCGCTGGGCTAATTTGCTCTCGTGATGGTAGCAAGGAAATGGGTAATTTCTATGGCTCTGCTAGTGTGGATAACGCAAGTAGTGGCGTAGCACTCCTACTTTTTTCTAAGCAAATGGTAGCAAATGTGCAAGTTTGCACCATTGACTTAGGGCTAAGTATTAAGGAAAAAGATAAGCAAATCGAGCATATTGCCCGTCAAGTGCGTAGTGTAAGTGTCCCCTTTCAAGTGCGAAGCCGCGATACGCTTGGCTATATGCTAATTGATGGGCTTTGTGGCTTAGAAAATCTTTTGATGGAAACGATTTATGATAATGGAAAGCTGCCCTGCCTTTATGTCGGCGGCTCTGCTGGGGGGAAAATGGATTTTAGTGCGACTTATATTTATGATAATAAGAGCGTGACGCAGGGAAAAGCGGTTGTGACTTATGTAAAACTTAATCCTAGTTATCAATTTGGAATCTTTAAAACGCAAAACTTTCAGCCTACAAGCACGAAATTTATCGTGCTAGATTCTGGTGAAAATAAACGCACACTTACGCAGTTTTTAGATTCTAAAACTTTTCATGCGACAAATTCCATTCAGGCTTTGGCGAAACACTTTAATTGTGAGCCTTCAAAAGTGCCTGAAATAATGGTCGATTACGCCTTTGGCATTAAGATAAAAGATGAGATGTATGTGCGTAGCGTGGCGAAATTTGATGCGGAAAAGGGCGCGATTGATACATATTGTGACATTGATAGTGGTGAAGAATTGATTTTGTTAAAACGCATTGACTTTGTAAATACCACAAGTAGCGACTATGCTAACTACTCGCGGGGCAAGGAAACGCCCATAGGTGCGATATTTAATGACTGCATTTTACGCCGTTTGCATAATGGAAATGAGCTTTCGCGTTTGAAAGTATTTGATAGCTTTCCAACGATTGGCTTTAGCACATTTGGTGAGCTTTTGGGTGTGAATATTAATGAGACATTGAGTGCGATATTTTTCTATAAACAAGCAAGTGGTTTTAGGGATGAGATTGTCGATAATTTCCACCTTTATTATTCACAATTTAAATCATATTTTCTATACAAACAGCTTAATCGCAGTGAGCTAATTAATGGTATAAACGCGCTTATGCTAAGTCAGGTGAAAAACTCTATGCCAACTTTTAAAAATGTAAGTGATACTTTGGCGCAAGCAAGCCATGACTTTAGCGGTATGGAATCTAGCCTAGATTCAGTAAATACGCAGTTTAGCGACTTTGTCAATCAGTTAGAATCTAAAATGCAAGCAGGCAGCCAAGATATGAATTTAGGAGAACAAATACATAATTTGCTAAATCAGATTCAGGATTTAAATAAGGTATTAGATATTATTTCTGGCATCGCAGAGCAGACTAACCTTTTGGCGTTAAATGCGGCGATTGAAGCAGCAAGGGCTGGAGAGCATGGGCGTGGCTTTGCCGTGGTCGCTGATGAAGTAAGGAAGCTTGCCGAGCGAACGCAAAGTAGTTTGAATGATACGAGTGCGTCAATAAAATATGTTATTGAAACCGTGCATAATATCGATAGTAGCGCAAAACACGCTAGCTCAAATATGCAAGATATTGAGGAGAAGTCAAAGTCGATTGCGGATATTATCACGCACATGATTACAAATGGTAAGGTTTTAAGCAAAAATATGAGTGATAAAACAGGCGTAAGCGAGCAAATTGACAGCGAACTAGAAAAGATTAGCACTTATGAAGAGGTGCTAGAAACACTGCAAGAGGGCAGTAAATAGGAGAAGAAAGATTTTAAACTCTATGATTTTATAACAAAATTCTTACAAACATTTGATATAATGCAATGTTATAAAAACTTAAAAGTTATAAATTTCCTAATTTTTAGGGGGCGAAAATGCAGAGTATAAACATCAATAATATCAATTTGCCAAGCAAAAAAAGCTTGCAAAAAAAAGGTATGAAAGCCCTTATGAGTGGGAATTTTAAGGACGCATTTGACATTTTTCAAAACGCATTTTGGCTTGATAGTAGCGATTTAGATTCTAAAATCGGGCTTTACTTGGCTGATATGGGCTTAGATTTTGGGCAGGAGGCGATTGGCATTTATGAGTTTTATCAAAGCGTTTTGGGCTGTGAGCCGCGTGGCAATCGCACTAAGGTGCAGAAAATGATTTTGGGTTTCATTAAGGCTTTTGATAATAAAACTCACGACCTTTCAAACGCTGCAAAGTCCAGCCGCGACGCTATTTTAGAAGGCTATGACGCGATAAATTATAGTGATATTCGCGCGCTTTTAAAGACCAAAAGTTTTAAGGAAGTTTATAGCGCCCTGCCCTTTAATGCGAAGCTTATGTTTGGCAAAAAGGCTGATTTTTACGAGTTTTTATCACTTTTGGCTGATAATGATTATATTGATACGCTTGTGAATTATATCGATTCTTTGCCTATTTACGACCTTGAGATTATGCCTATTATTGAGACTTTGACGAAAAAATTGCAAGAGAAAAATAAGCTAAATGGCAAGGATTACAGCCCTAAACATTTGGCTAACCCTGCGAAAGTTAAAGTTGTAAAAATTAGAACTAAATAATTAAAAAGTTATAAATAATGAAACTAGAAAATATTACAGATGACACTAGAAAACTTACAAAAGATTCTATATTTTTAATAACGCCACAAAATGAGAAGTTTATAGAATCTTTACCGCCGAATATCAAAACCATTACACGTGAAGATTTAAAAAAATACTTTATCGATACTATCGGCATTTCACGCATTAAAATCATCGGCATCACAGGCACAAATGGCAAGACTACGACCGCTGCTGCGATTTACTCTTCCCTGCTTGATATGGGCTATAAAGCCGCGCTACTAGGCACTCGTGGGATGTTTATAAACGATTCGCGTGTGCGTGAAAAGGGCTTAACCACGCCTAGTTTGCTTGAGCTGTATAAGGATATTGCGTTGGCTATTTCACGGGGTTGTTCTTTTTTTATTATGGAGGTTAGCTCGCATGCGATTAAGCAGGAACGCATTTTTGGGCTAAATTTCGCCGCTAAAATTCTAACAAATATCACAAGTGACCACCTTGACTATCATAAAACATGGGAAGATTATGCGAATACAAAGTTAGCTTTTTTGAAAGCGGACAATGATTTAGATTCTAAAAATACTAATAATTTATCTATAAAAATTATAAATATGGATGATAAAAGTGGAGCTAGTTTGCGATTTTTACCAAATGTTTTGGGTTATGGTATAGAATCTAAAAGCAATCTTTTTGTGAATGCGTATAGTTTGAATGATGGAATTTTCGCACATATTAATTTTAGAGAAAGTTCTAAAAATCATAACTTTAAAAATTTGGAAGTTAGCCCTAAAGATTTAGTAGATTCAAAGCAAAATACAAATTTAGATTCTAAAAATTTTGAACTTTCAAGTAAAGATTCTAAAAATACTGAATCTACTAACTTAGATTCTAATCAACTTTCAAAATCTAGCATTAATTTAAATCAAAATATCGAATCTGCTAACTTAGAATCTCCACTATTTGGTCTTTTTAATCTTTATAATTTACTTGCCACAACGCTTACTTTAAAAGCCATCACGCATAAGAGTTTAGAATCTATTTGCACCGCCCTTAGCAATTTTGGTGGCGTGGCTGGGCGAATGGAAATTGTCAGTCAAAAACCGCTAATTATCATTGATTTCGCACACACAACTGATGGTATGCTGCAGGTTTTTGAGAGCTTTAAAAATAAAAAAATCTATGTGATTTTCGGGGCTGGGGGCGATAGAGATGCTAGCAAACGCGAGAAAATGGGGGAGTGCGCCGCCACTTTTGCCACTAAAATCTACATCACAAATGATAATCCGCGAAGTGAAAATCCACAAAAGATTGCAGAGCAAATCTTGCAAGGCGTAGAAAAAATAGGGCGTGTGAAAAAAGATTCTATAAATATAATCTTAGATAGAAAAGAGGCGATAAAGCTTGCTATACACGATATTTTAAGCGATTTAGATTCTAAAAATTGCGTGCTTTTAATACTTGGAAAAGGTGATGAAACTTCGCAAATTTTCAAAGATAAAACGCTACATTTTAGCGATAAAGAATGCGTAATGGAGATTCTAAAAGATTCTAAAAACTAATCCAAAGTTTTAAACAAGATTCTAAAAAATTATGAAATTTATAACTATAGCATTTTGTGCAACTTTACAATAATAACTAGTAAGGATGCAAATTTAGATTCCATAAACAAATTTTGGCTACAATTTAACCTTAAAAACCAAACCAAAAGGGAGAAAAAATGCTAGTAAGTGGGATTGAGATTCTAAGCAAGGCGAATAAGGAAGGCTATGGCGTGGGCGCGTTTAACTTTGTTGATTTCGAGATGTTGAATGCGATTTTTGTCGCGGCAAATGAGAAAAATTCGCCCATTTTCGTGCAGGCAAGTGAAGGCGCGATAAAATACATGGGCATCGAAATCGCGGTAGCCCTTGTGCAAACGATGGCAAAAAAATATCCGCACATTCCTGTCGCACTCCACCTTGACCACGGCACGAGTTTTGAGAGCTGCAAAAAGGCGGTGGATGCGGGCTTTACATCCGTTATGATTGACGCGTCTCACCATCCTTTTGATGAGAATTTGGAGGAGACTAGCAAGGTGGTGAAAATGGCGCACGAGCGCGGTGTTAGCGTGGAAGCAGAGCTAGGAAGGCTTATGGGCATCGAGGATAATATTTCGGTGGATGAAAAGGACGCTGTGCTGGTAAATCCGGCTGAGGCGGAGAAATTTGTGCGTGAAAGCAAGGTCGATTATTTAGCCCCAGCGATAGGGACAAGTCATGGTGCGTTTAAATTTAAGGGTGAGCCGCGTCTTGATTTTGAGCGGCTAAAAAAGGTAAAGGAGCTAACCAAAATCCCGCTGGTGCTGCATGGTGCGAGTGCGATACCTGATTATGTGCGTGCGAGTTTTACGCAAAGTGGTGGCGATATAGGCGCGAGTAAGGGCGTGCCATTTTCCTTTTTGCAGGAGGCGGTAAAAGGTGGCATAAACAAGGTAAATACCGATACTGATTTGCGTATAGCGTTTATCGCGGAGGTGCGAAAGGTGGCAAATGAGGACAAGAGTCAATTTGATTTACGCAAATTTTTTACCCCAGCAATGAAGGCTATGAGCCATGTAATCGCCGAGCGGATGGATATTTTGGGGAGTAGTAATAAGATATAGTTATAACATGATATGTCAAAACATCTTAAATCTTTAGAGTGTTTCAATATATTTTTTTATATCGATACTTTGAATCTAGCCATAAATGTTGTCTTTGAAATTGTAATATTCAATCTTAAAATCGTTAAAAAAGGTAAATTATGAGCTATAAATCTAAAATCAATGCGTTAAAAAAGATTCTAAACGAAGGTTTGCTAGAAAAAGAGGAGGCGATAAGTTTGAGCCTACTTTGCCTTATAGCTGGGAAAAGTATTTTTCTTTATGGCTCACCTGGGAGTGCTAAAAGCCTTGTGGCGCGGCGTGTGTCAAGTGCCTTTAAAAATCATAAATTTTTTGATTATTTGATGAATCGTTTTTCTACACCTGAGGAAATCTTTGGACCATTGAGCTTAGAAAACCTTAGAAAAGATAAGCTAGTGCGGAAAACTTGCGGCTTTCTTCCATCGGCTGATTTTGCGTTTTTAGATGAGATTTGGAAAAGTTCTCCTGCGATTTTAAATTCACTTTTGACAATTATTAATGAGAAAAAGTTTCGTAATATCTTAGCTAGTGATAGTGAGCTTAATTCGCAAAATCTAAGTCAAGAGCAACTTGATAAAGTGCCGCTAAAAGGGCTAATTGCCGCAAGTAACGAGCTTCCAGCTAAAGGGCAGAGCCTAGAGGCGTTATTTGATAGATTTATCATTCGCCTTGTTGTGCCGCGTATTGAATCTAAGGCTAACTTTAGAAAGCTATTACAAATGCGTCCTGCACGCGATTTTATAAGTATAGAATCTAATCTTTGCTTTAGTGATAGCGATTTAGATTCTATAACTTTAGCGACAAAAAGTTGCGAAATTAGTAATGTGGCATTAGACGCATTAGTGAATGTTAAGGATAATATTGAATCTTATAATAGAAATATTTTAAAGAATGAGAGTAGCGATATAGAGAGCGAAAATGCCGAGCCTATCGATATTAGCGAGCGGCGATGGATAAATATTATGGAGCTTTTGCGTTTTAGTGCGATTTTGAGTGATAGAGAGTGCGTGGAGCTTGTGGATTTGGCACTTTTGCGGCATTGTTTGTGGAGTAATTTGGAGCAGATTCCTATTATAGATTCTATTTTGTCGCAATCTTTTGAGCCATTTTGCCCTAGTGTTGAGTTTGATTCTAATGCGTGTAAAAGGCTTGAGCGCGAGATTATCGATAGTGTGACCTTTGGGAAAATGCAGGATATTCCAAGCGATGATGCGTGGATTATGCACAATTGGGGCGATAAAAAGCCCATAAATAAGCACTTGCAAAAGATTTTGCTTGATGAATGTGAGAATTTAAAGGCTTATTTTGATGATACTTTGGAGAAATGCAAGGCTAAAAGGCGAACTTTTAAGGAGGAAAATTCTAATATTTTTATTAGTTCTAAAGATTATAATTTATTTTTCCAAAACTTAGTAAATATAGAATCTAATATCGCTCAAACGCAAACTAGACTACAAAAACTAAAACAAAATCTAAAAAAAGCTCAAATCGTAGGACAAGACAAACAAGGCGTATATTACAATGATGGTATACATAGCAGCTGGGGGGAATGAAATGCTATATGAAGGCAAAGAATGAAAAATAAAAAAATAAATTACGAGTTTAGCGTGGAGGAGTTGGCTAGTCGTGTGGATTATGACTTGCAAAAAGATGAGTTTAATATCAAAAATGAGCTAGATTCTAATATAGAAAAATATTATGATGATATTACAAAAATCCTGCAAAATGATAATGAAGAGCAGCTAAGATATTACAAATACGACTTGCATTATCGGCATAATGTGCAATCTAGTCCTAAGTATCTTAAGCAGATTCTAAATGATATTAGCTACTATAATGATAAGTTTGATATTCAAAAATATTTAGGACCTATAAATAGTATTGAATCTAGTAAGGTGATTTCTGGGATAGATTCTATAATTTCTAATTTAAAACTAAAAAAACGCGGATATTCGCAAGTTAGTAATTCATCACAAAATCAAGTTAATAATTCACCACAAAATAATCAAAATAACGAAATAGATTCTAAAAGTAAGCTTAAAAAACTGCACGCAGAATTGTTGCAAGAATGGAAAGAGAGTATAGAATCTAATTTGCATTCATGGAAAAAAAATCAGGTAAAAAAAACGCAAAATGCGACAATTAAGCGTGTCAAGGGCTATCTAAAGGCGATGAAAGAAGCAAAAGAGACGATGGAAGACACAAAAGAAATAAGCGAAATGTTTGAAGATATGATAATGGAGCAGCTGCGTGAGGGGCTAAAAAGTGGGCAGGATATAAAATCTTATATGAGCGGCGAGATAGAATCTAATGATGAAATTTCGCAAGATTCTATAAAAGAAATATTATTTGAAGTCCCGGAAATGACGCAAGAGGAGAGAGACGGATATTATTTCGAAACGCTACCATATCGTTTATACAATGAATATTTGATGACTAAGAATCAAAGAGAAGCACTTAGCGAGAATAATGAAAATACAGAATCTAAGGCGCAAAATACGCAAATTTCTATCCCAAATCAAATGCAAAATATCCCGCATCTAGGCTATTCTACAAGAATAAAACGTCCTAAGAAGAGCCTACACAAACGGCTTGTAAATTTCAATGAATTTATACGCATTTTGCAGAAAGATTCTATAAAAGAGCTTTGTGATATGCTAGGGCGGCTAGATGATGCGGATAATTTTGTGGAAATGAGCAAAGTTGATACACAAGACTATAATACAAAAATGCCGACAAAATACGCAAATGACGAGCTTAGCGGGCTGCATTTTGCAAGTCAAATTAGCAATATTTTGCCCCAAGAGCTTATGCTAATAAATGACAAAGATTTTAACATACTTTTTGATATGAAATATGCGGAAAATCGCCTGCTGTCCTTTGAAAAAGAGGGCTTTGAGAGTGTGATAGAAAAAAAGGAAATGCTTACAAAAGATAAGCAAAAAGGACCTATAATTTTGTGCATTGATACAAGTAGCAGTATGTTTAGTAGGATTAATGGTGTGAAACCTGCGGTTGTGGCGAAAGCGGTGACATTATTTTTGACAAAAAGGGCTAGGCAGCAGGGGCGAGATTGTTTGCTAATTAATTTTAGTGAGACATTTAGCACACTTGATTTAAGTGGGAAAAATGGGACTTTGGGGCTTTTAGATTTTTTATCAAGTGATTTTAATGGTGGGACAGATTCTATACCTGCCTTTAAATACGCGCTAAAGAAATGTCAAAATGAGAATTATAAAGCTGCAGATATATTAATGATAAGCGATTTTATTTTCGCTCCACATATTATGAAACATTTAAAAGAAATTATGAAAAATAAAGATAAGCAAATCAAGTGCAACGCCCTATACGTCGGTAATCTAAGCCCTGATAATCTAAAAGGCGCCCCCTTTGATAATAACTTTATTTACAACCCAAAAACTAGGAATATAGAATCTTTGGTGGGCGCAACACGCAAGATTTTGGGCTAGATTCTAAAAAACAAACTATTTTAATGCAATCTTAGCTCTATGCCATCACCTACTTTTTGCATATCATAGCAATATCTAATTTTTTGGAGTGTATTAATATACTTTTAGCGAAAAAAGTATTAAAAATAGTAGCTTTTGTATTTACTTCCATAAATTCATAACTCCATTTTAGATTTTTTGTCATTTTTTTAAAATTTTATTGTGTTTTTAGAATCTAAAAAGATACCATATAGTGTTAAGTCAATGGATTTATTGTGTTGAACCAAATAAATCATTTTAGGTAAATTATAGAATCTATTAACGCAAATCTACAAAATCACTTTAGAATACCAAAAAAAATAAAGGATAATAATGCAACCCAACAATATATTTAGTAAAATTACTTTTATTGCTAGTTTATTCCTTTGCTCCTATATTTTATTATTTCATTTTGTATTTAGTTTTGAGGATATTGGAGCTAAGTTACAAGAAATTTTGAATGAAGCTAAAAAAGCTACTTTAGAGCCTTTACCAGAATCTAATAAATTGCTTACACTACAAAAAAGTATGTTTGTGAAAACTCCTATTAATATGAGCAAGGAACAAATTGAGTTAGGCAAGATTCTATATTTTGATTCACGTCTTAGTGGTAATAAATTATTATCTTGTAATTCCTGTCACAATATAGCACTTTATGGTAGTAGCTTTGTGGATATTGGCAAGGAAAAATTAAATGCGCCTACTTTGTTTAATTCACTTTTTAATGATGCTGCACACTATAAGGGTGATATTTCTCGTTTTGATAAAGAAGATAGTGTTATTCCTGCTAAAAATGTCGTAGCAAGAGCCAGTCTGCATGCCTTAAGTGCGGAGAATGAAATGAATGCAGATACAAAAAAGATTGTTTCAATGATTACAGAATCTAGTGAGTATATGAGCTATTTTAAACGTGCGTATGGTGTAAAAGTTAAGGTAAATGCTGAGTTAATCGCACTTAGTTTATCTAGTTTTATCTTAACACTTAATACTTTTAGTAGATATGATGATTTTTTAGCTGGAAATCTTAGAGCTATGAGCGTAGAAGAAGCAGATGGGATGCGTGTTTTTATAAATCGTGGTTGTGTAGCATGTCATAATGGTGTAGGACTTGGTGGTACTATGCAGCCTTTTGAAGTAATGAAAAATTATAAATATTCAAGTATAGGTGGTATGACAAGCAATATAGATAAGATGTTAAAAGTTCCCACATTGCGTAATATAACACTTACTGCCCCATATTTTCACAATGGTGCAATACATAAGTTAGAAGATGCGATACAAGAAATGGGAAATATACAATTAGGTATAAATTTATCAAATAAAGAAGCTAAACAAATTATGATATTTTTTGAAACTTTAAGAGGGCAAGTAGAAATCACAATTCCACAATTACCAAAGTTATAGATAGATTCTATAGATTCTATTTTGCGGGATTTAGTTTTAGAATCTTTGGCACGCCTTTTGCTTAATTCCTTACATAAAGAATTTTAACACTAAGGATAGTGCCATGATGCGTTCATTATATACTGCTACGACTGGGATGTTAGGGCAGCAATTACAGATTGATACGACTTCAAACAACATAGCCAACGTCAATACGACTGGCTACAAGCGACAAAGGGCTGAGTTCAACGACTTGTTTTATCAAGCGTTGCAGTTTGCAGGGACACAGACGAGTGAAACCACGCTCACACCGACAGGTATCGAGGTCGGCGTGGGTGTGCGAACTGGTGCGATTAATAGAATCTTTTCGCAAGGCAGCCCAAAAGAGACTGAAAATCCGCTTGATGTGGCGATTATGGGTAAGGGATTTTTCCCTATTCAGCTGCCTGATGGCAACATCGCTTATACGCGTAGCGGGAATTTTAAGCTTGATGACCAAGGAAATATCGTTACAAGCGAGGGCTATCTAGTGCAACCGCAAATCACCGTGCCACCTGAGGCGCAAAGTATCAATATCGGTGCGGATGGAACCGTGAGTGTTACTTTAGGTAACGATGGACAAGCGCAAGTGCTAGGGCAAATCGAGCTTGTGAATTTCATTAACCCCGCTGGTTTGCACGGGCTAGGCGACAACCTTTATATGAATACGAATGCTAGTGGTGCGCCTATTCAGGGCATTGCTGGGCAGGATGGCTTAGGGCAAATTAGGGCTGGTTTTTTAGAGCTAAGCAATGTGCGTTTGGTTAGTGAAATGACAGACTTGATTACTGGGCAGCGCGCGTATGAAGCAAACTCAAAAAGCATTCAAACCGCAGATTCTATGCTACAAACGGTAAATGGCTTGAAACGATAGAATCTAAATTAGTAGTCTAGACACTCCATTTTACATTCAAAATTAGACTTAAGAAGAGCTATAATGCAAGTTGAAGTGAAATTTTTAAAGTTGGATAAGGATGCTAAGATTCCCTTTTTTGCGAGTGAAGAAGCGGCTGGATTTGATTTTCATTCTTTAGAATCTATTGAAATTAAGGCTGGAAAATCCGCATTTATTCGCACGGGTTTAAGCGTGGAATTGCCGCAAGGTTATGAGCTGCAAGTGCGTTCACGTAGCGGTTTGGCACTCAAAAATAGCATTATGGTGCTAAATTCGCCTGGCACGATTGATAGCGATTATCGTGGGGAAATTAAGATTATTTTAATGAATTTTGGCGATGCTGATTTTAGCGTGAAAGTGGGCGATAGAATCGCACAAGGCGTGGTAAATAAACTCCCAAAAGTGATTATTAAAGAAGTAGATTCTATCAGCGAGACAAAACGCGGCACTAAGGGCTTTGGCAGCAGCGGCGTGTAGGGTTTTAAAAGGGGCATTTATGAAAAAGCGCAATATAGATTCATATACAAATGTGTATTTGCAAAATGACTATAATTTTGAGAATGTAATGGTGGAAATTAGGCGAAAAGAGGTGCTAAAATTTTTGCAGCAATACAAGGCTAAAAACGTGCTAGAAATAGGCTGTGGGCTGCATTCGCTTTTTAATTTTTATGAGGATTTTGAAAATTTTGTCGTGGTTGAGCCTTCAAGTGAATTTGCCAAAAAAGCATTGCAAGATTCTAAAAATTTACAAAATACAGAATCTAAAATTACCATTATAAACGATTTTATTGAAAATCATATACAAACCCTGCAAAATACGCACTTTGATTTTATTATTTTAAGCTCGCTTTTGCATGAGGTGATAAATCCAAAAGATTTTCTAAGTAAGATTCTAAAAGTTATGAAAAATGAAACTATTTTACATATAAATGTCCCAAATGCTAACTCTTTTCACTTACTTTGGGCGTATAAATCCGGGCTAATAAAAAAGCTAGGAAATCTCACAGAAAGGGCAAAATCGCTTCAACAAAATACAACTTTTACATTAGAATCTTTGCAAAATATGCTCTTAGAATCTGCTAAAATTTGCGAAAATATAGAATCTAAAATCAAGATTTTACAAAGCGGCTCATACTTTATAAAGCCCTTCAA
This sequence comes from Helicobacter saguini, assembly GCF_000762875.2. GTDB lineage: Bacteria > Campylobacterota > Campylobacteria > Campylobacterales > Helicobacteraceae > Helicobacter_A > Helicobacter_A saguini. Next base: position 36,414 of record NZ_JRMP02000019.1, on the reverse strand, counting down.
CCACGCTAAAATGCAAGAATGTCTAAAGCTAAACATAATAGATTCTAACCTTTTAAGTGGCTTAGAAAAAATGATAGAATATATGCCAAATCTTGGGGCTGAAATTTATATCAATGCCACGTTAAAATAAATGCTATAATTTCAATTTCAACCACAAAATAAGGCTTTAAAAATGGCAAAAAAGAAAATAAAAATGCGTATTGTAGATGATTATCGCCCCGATACAAAAGAAGATTTTTATAATAATTCACTGATAAAAAGTCTGCAAGAAAAATTTGACATTGAGTATAGTAGCAATCCTGATTTTATTATTTATTCACAAGAGGGCTTTAAGCATTTAAATTATGACTGCGTTAGAATTTTTTACACAGGTGAGAATATTCGGGCTGATTTTAATGTGGCGGATTATGCGATTGACTTTGATTATATGGACTTTGGCGATAGGCATTTGCGGCATACTTTATTTGACTATAAAAGTGTGGAAAAATCTCGCCCACTAAGTGATAGTAATATAGAATCTAAGAGTAAATTTTGCTGTATGTTGGCTAGTAATTGTATTAGCACTGCATCATTTCGTGGTATTTTTTTTGACAAGCTAAATGCGTATAAAAGGGTAGATTCAGGTGGGGCATATAAAAATAATATTGGGCATAGGATTGAAAATAAAATTGAGTGGCTAAAAGATTATACATTTAATATTTGCTTTGAAAACTCAAGCTATCCGGGATATTTAAGCGAAAAGTTAGCCGATGCTTTTATAGCAGGATGTGTGCCGATATACTGGGGCGATACAAGCCTTAGAGTAGGTGTAAAGCACACAGAGCCTTTAGATTCTATAGAATCTAATAAAGAAGATTCTATGGAATCTAGCATAAACGGGGGGGGGGGGGGTAATGCCTACTAAAGATTCTAACTATATCAAAAATCCAACCGACTTTTTAAAAGAAGCCCAGCTAAACCCTAGCATAACGCATAATCAATATATAGAATCTGATATCTCAATAGATATGCGAGTGCCTGTTATCCCGCAGCATTTAATCCCTTTTAAAGTTAATCCAGCCTCTTTCATAAATGCGCATAATTTCCCAGATTTAGACGCATTAGTAGAAGAAGTAAAGCGAGTAGATTCTAATCCAGAGCTAATCAAAAAAATGCTAAAAGAGCCAGCACTATTAGATATAAATTATAATGAGGCAAGGGATAGTATGCTGCATTTTATAGAATCTATTCTCTCACAAGAGCCAAAAAAGGCGTATAGGCGAGGCAAAGGAATGTTTATACAAGGCTATGTCAATGAACTCACACGCCTGCCAAAAATGCGTAACATCGGCAACCTACTTCGCTACTACAAACTAGCATTATTTATAGAAAAGATTCTATCACAGCGAATGTATTTGCGAAATAAGCTAAAACACTTACGCGAGAAATTTAAGAAGAAATAGAATCTAGATTCTATATTTCCTAACTTTTACACCAAAAACCTAGAAATATCGATATTTAGCTATCACATACGATATAGAGTAAAGTTATAATTATATATTACTTGATTCTAATATTTTTACCCATTCTTTTTTTAGTTTGTCTTGTAAAAGTTTGTTGTTGTTTGCGTGATATAGCTTGTTTATTTTTTTTAATTTAAATGGGAAAGTAAAAATATTTAGTGGATTTTTGTATAGATTTAAAATCTCTTGGCTTAGAACTAAATCATAAGAACGCAGAAAATATGATAAATTAGATTCTATATTTTTAGAATCTATATCGCTAAAATCAAGCTCTAAAGCCAAAAGTCTTTTATTTTCGTTGTAAATTTTAAATAGCGTAAATGGCAGTTTTAATTTATTAAAAAAGCCTTTTTTATGAATACGATTATAGAATCTATATGCTAGAAAATTATTTATCTCTTTTGGTGGAGTTTTCACATAATCGCTTTGCGAAACTTCTATTGCATTATCATTTAAATGCAAGATTTTAAGCGACCAAAAATCAATCATTTCCTTGCTTGGATAATAGATTCTAAGATTTTTACAATGCGTTGAAATAACATCACAAAAGCCCGAACGCATCGATATTACAAACCTGCAAATTAGACTTAAGGCTATTGCATCTTTTAAGCTAAGATTAAGATTTATTGCATACTTACTATCAAACTCTTTTTTGGTGCTATTTAATAGAATCTTATAGCCTAGATTGTGCAAAACCTTGCATTCATTTTCAAAAATTATTTGGCTTAGACTATCTATTGAGTTTGCTTCTGGCAAATACAAAATGATTTTTTCTAATGGAGCAATTTTGCTTAGTTTTAGTTTTAATTCGTCGCTTAAAAGTGGCATATTGCTAGGTTTTTGCATTATAGAATCTATTTCTAGTAAATTTATATAGCTTTGCTTTATATTATTTTGCAAAAGATTATGTTTATTTAGCGGATGAAAGTGAGCTGGGAAAATATGTCCCTTTGTGGGCGTAAGGCAAACTTTGCTACTTTGCATAATCTTAGCCACATCCATATCTTCTAAAATGATGTATTTATCGTAGTTAAAACACTCTAATACTGCTTTATGGCTGGGTTTTATGATGAATATGAGATTACCCCCCCCCCCCCCCCGTATGTTGTGTATATTTTTGCGTAATTGCATTACTAAAAGATAACAAAAAATAAGTATCGCCAAGCCCACACATACTTAAAAAATAGTAGTTTTTAGAATCTAGATTCTGTAATAAAGTTTCTAATGTTACATTTTGTTGCAATATGAAATTGTGCATAAAATTTTACCTTTAAACTTCACACCTCGCGGATGTCTTCTTCTGGTTTTTTGGTGTTTAGAATTAGGCTTATGATGCCTAAAATGGCGGCGATTAGGGATGCGATAAGAATTGAGATTTTTGCTAAATCTACGGCGGCTGGGCTTTTATAAGCTAGATTTGCCACAAACATTGACATCGTAAAGCCGATACCTGCTAAAAATCCAACCGATAAAATGTGCATATTTGTTAGCCCTTCAGGGCGTTTGGCAAGTTTTAGCTTCTCACTTAAAAGCGTAAATAAGAAAATACCGATAGGCTTACCTAGCACAAGCCCCAAAATCACGCCAAGCAAGATTCCATCAATGCCCCAGTCAAGCCCAGAATCTATGCTAACCCCAGCATTCGCAAAGGCAAAAAGCGGCACGATAAAATACGCATTTAGCGGCTGCAAAATAAACTCAATTCGCACAAGCGGATTTTGCGCATATTTTGAATACTTCGCAATCGTATCCAAAATCTCGACACGTTCGTGCTCTTCGTGCATATCAATCTCGCGCTGCATATCACTTTTACCAACGATAAAGTTTTTTACATTGCGATACGCACCGACAAAAAAGTCCTTAAAACCATGCAAGATTCTACCGATAAGATTTGTCTCCTCGATGCTCTCAGCACCCTCAAACTTCGCAAAGTCCGCACGTGTTTTAAAATAAAGCTTGTTATATGCTTCTTTCAATCCCAAATAACTATGACGTGAAATCTGGCTTTTGCCCGGAATTGTAAGGGCGAAAAGCACCGCACCAACGGTCGCATGCACGCCACTTAAAAAAAAGCAAGTCCAAAGCAAGATTCCAACGGCAAAATAAAGCGAAATATATTTAATATCAAGGTAGTTAAAAATAATTAGCACCACAAGCAAAATTAGTGCCAAATAGATAAAAACCCAGTTTATACTAGCGGTGTAAAATATCGCAATAACGCTTATCGCGCCCAAATCATCGGCAACAGCAAGGGTAACCAAAAAAATCTTAATCACATTTGGAATCCGCTTCCCAAGTAGCAAAATCACCCCCAAAGCAAACGCCGTATCCGTGCTCATCGCCACGCCAAAGCCATGCTGACTACCTGTGCCATAATTAAAATAAATATAAATTATGCTAGGGACAATTAGCCCACCTATCGCGCCAAATACAGAAAAACTAACCGACTTAAAGCCGGCAAGCTCGCCATAAAGCACCTCGCGTTTCATCTCTAAGCCAACCATAAGAAAGAAAAATGACATCAAAACGTCATTAATAAAATGCAGCAAACTAATGTGAATGGGGTTAAAACTGCCTATTTTAAAGTCCAAATATGTCTCAAAAACTTCGTTATAAATGACACTAAAATTACTATTAGCAATAATCATCGCCATCAAAACGCAAAAAAATAGCAGCACACCACCAAAAGACTCATGCGTAATAAAGTTTCGCAGGGTGTGGTTTGTATGATTTTTACTAACTTCTATTGCCATTATATTATAAATTTCCTAACTTTTTAATTCTCTAATTTTTTCTTTTTGCTCAGGGTAAATTAGAAACCCTTTTATGTCAATTTTAGATTCTATATCCTTAGAATTTTGCGGTTCAATCCCATTGTTATGGGAGTTTGAATTAGAATCTTTAAACATATTTTTTGCAAAATTTATGTAATTTTCTAGCTGTTCTTTATGTTCTTTTTCTAATTTAGAATCTAAATTGATTGTGCTTTTAAATTCTAAAATATAGAATTTATTACTATCATAAATTACAGAATCTATTCTTTTTGATGAAATTTTGCCATTGTTATTTTGCAAAAATGACAATTCGCATTTTACCAAAGAATTTTTAAAATTAAACTTTTGTATTAAATCTTTTTGAAATTCTTTGCTTAAAAAATCTTGCACATCGTTATAAATTTTTTCAATTTTTTCATTGCTAAGATAGAATCCATACTTTGAAAGCACGATATTTTCGGCGTTTTCGCGGCTTTGTTTGTATCCTAAAAGTAGCTCAAACATTAAGTGCATTGCTAAGCCATCAATTTGCTTTTGCTTCGTTTTGATATCTTGCAAGATTAAATCATTATTTTCCTCTTGCGTTTCAAATTCGCTTTGGAGACCGCTTGAAGTTATAATATTTGAAATAATTTCGGGGTCAATATTAGAATCTTCATTACTTTTGTTATTTTCGTTTAAAGTAGATTCTACATCTCCTTTAGAATCTGCGTTTGTTAAATTTAGTGTTGTGGCTAATGTTGATTTAGAATCTGCCACAATATAAAGTCCCATTTTAGCACGCGTGCAGGCGACATACATTACATTTAGCTCTTCTTTTTTATGTTTTTTTTCAGCTAAAAGTTTTAAATTTTCTAACTTTTTGCTTAAAAACTTATTGCGTTTAAGGCGAATGCTATCCAAATAGATTCCATTATATTCATAAAATAATTTATTTTTATCATCAAACTCGCCAACATCAACATATATCACAAAATCATACTCCAAACCCTTGCTTTTGTGGATTGTAAGCATTGTTATTGCGTGTTCTTTTGCGTGTGTGCTTGTCGCAGATTCTAAGATTTCTAGCAAGGATTCAAAGTCATTAATTTGTGGATTTTCACTTGCTATTTGCAATAAATTCATACAATCTTGCACATATTCTTTATTGTAAAGCTTGTAAGATTCAATAATGTTTTTTATTTTTCTAGCTAATGTATCTTTAGAATCTAAATCTACATTTATTTTTATATCATCGCTGTAAGAATTTCCCATTAATTTATTCAATATTTTTTGTTGCAATTTTTGAAAGTTTTTAAGGCTTAAAATTCTATAATTTATAGAATCTATATTTATAGAATCTTTAGAATCTGCATTTATTTCGCTTAATAATTCCTGCGTTTTAAAGCTATCTTTTAATATAGAATCTAAGTTTTTCTTACTAGATTCTAAATATTGTATTTTATTATGATATTTGATATATTTAAAGATACAAGCTATGATTTTTGTAATTTTTTGATTTGCTAGATTATCAGCATTTTCTAAGTTAAATTCAACATTACAGCCTTTATTTCTAGCAGATTCTATCATAGATTCTAATGTGACTTTTTTTCTAGCTACAATTAGAATATCGCTAGTTTTTACGCCTTTTTGTAATAAATATTCTAACTTTTTTAAAGCCACATTAACGCAGTTTTCCTTTATTTCTTTCGCACTCCCATTAGATTCTAAAATATCCACATTTACAAAACTTTCTTTAATTTTTTCATTCTTATAATTTGGCTTTTTTGCGTAATCTTCTGTGTAATCTTTAAAAATCTTACATTTAAATTCCGCATTTTCCTTTAATTTTTCATAAAAATTTTTATGCACAAAGTCAATAAGATTCTTACCACTGCGATAATTATCAGGCAGATTCTCAATATTTAAGCCAGCTTGCGAAGCCCTAAAAACTTCGCTACTAGCCCCGCGAAACGCATACAAACTCTGCTTAGAATCTCCCACAAAAAACAGGCTTTTCCCACTATCTTGGCTCTTAAATTCATCAAAAAGCGGCTTAAAGATTCTATACTGAATAATGCTTGTATCCTGACACTCATCAAACAAAATATGCGAAATATTAGAATCTAGCCGAAAATAAAAATAATCCGCATTAAAATCTTTAGAATCTGCCTTAGAATCTGCACTCAAACGATTTGTAATAATATCAAAAACTTTGTGTTCTACATCTTTAAAAGTTAGATTATTTGTAAGTTTTTGGTTAGATTCTATCGTATTTTTATAATATTCTATAAGTGCGTGAATAGTTTGTAATTTTAAAGATTCTAAATAAGTTTCATAAATTATACATAAATCATTTAGTGTTTTACTTTCAAAATCAATACTTTGTCTAATTGCAGAATCTTTTATACTTTTGTCAATATGTCCGTGATTACTGCCACTATTTATTAAGGTTAGAATCTTATTATAATCATAACTTTTTAAGTTATTTATTATCTTTTCTATATTTTTATTTGGCTTTGTATTGATAAAATCTTGCAAAATTTTAGCTAGATTTTCCATAGATTCCATCATTTTATTTTTTATAGAATCTATATCGTTTTCAGCGAAATTAAAACCATTTTTCTCTATCAAATCTTTAGAATCTTCCAAAATATATTTACTACTCAACTTCTTATCAAAGTCCCTAGAATCCTTAAACTCAAGCGACTTATCATACAATTCTTCTAGCATATTTTCTAGATTCAATGTGTTTTTATAGCCACCATCTTGCAATTTCAAATCCAAATCTTGCTGTAAAAATCGCATAATCGTAATAAATTTAGAATCTAAATACGCCTTTTTCAAAAAATCATTAAAATTGTGTGCATTTACGTCGATTTCAAAATCCTTATTCATACCGATAAAAAACGCAAATTTCCGCAAAAGCATATTAAAAAACGCATCAATTGTGCTAATTTTTTTATCCGCACTTAAAAAGTCAAAATACACTTTTTCAATGTTAGCTTTTATGTAACTTTCACTTAGATTATATTCGGCTTTTTCTAACTCTTTTAGAATCTTTTCCTTATTTTCAATCTGCTTAGAATCTAGCGCACTTTTACCCTTGCTAAAATACAAATACAAGGCATACAAATAGTTTGTAATGCGGCTTTTCATCTCATTTGCCGCCTTATTTGTAAAGGTAATGGTTAGAATCTCACTCGCACTCGCCCCATTTAAAAGCAGCGAAATATAGCGACTACAAAGCTTAAAAGTCTTCCCACTCCCAGCTGAGGCATTATAAAATGTATGCCTAAACCTCACATTATTAGACTCCATATTTTTCCCCTTAAAAATTGTAAATTATCAAAATGATGATTAAGTCATATGAAATTTTATATAAAGAAAACTTTATTTTCAAGTTTTTATTTAAACTTCGCTTTTTTAGAATCTTCTACGGATTGTTTTGCGATTTGGGCTAGTTCTAGGGCTACTTGCGTGTTTTCTTGCACCATAGTATTGCTTTGCTCATTCATAGATTCTAAGTTGCTTATGCTTTCATTTGTGCTACTTATCTCGCTTGTTTGCGAACTTATAGAATCTGTTATTTCATTTATTGACTGCGTTAGGACGTTTATGTTTGCCTCGATTTCATTTAGCGATTTGCCTGTGCGTTCGGCTAACTTTCTCACTTCATCAGCTACTACTGCAAAGCCACGTCCGTGCTCTCCAGCCCTTGCGGCTTCAATAGCGGCGTTTAAAGCCAACAAATTCGTCTGGTCAGCGATGTCTTTTATAATATTTATCACATTTTTTATATCTTCGCTTTGCCCTAAAATCTCATGCGTCCTATCATTAATATTATTCATAGAATCTGTTAAGCCATTTAAAAGCTGGGTTACGCCATGCAACGCACTTGACTGCTCACTTGAAATCTCGGCTAACTTCTGCATAGAATCTTTTAAAATCTGGCTTTTAGATTCTAAGCTTATCCCAACATCCATTTGAGATTGCAAAATCTTACACACCCATTCGCCCACATGATTTACCCCATCAATTAGAAACTTAACCGTGCCGCTCACATCTGCGGTATCAGCGCGGTTTGTAAAGTCATTTTTAAGATAGCTATTTAGCACATTGCCGACCTTATTGATATTCCCACGGATAGAATCTAGTAGCTCGTTTAATAGCGTCTCAAGTTCAATCAGCTTAGGATTATTCGGCGACTTGTCAATCTTATTATTCAAATGCCCGCTACTAGCGCGTTTCACCACTTCAGTAGTCTGGCTAATCATCGCTTCATCTTTTTTCAGCCCCGTGCTAACCTTTTGTATCTGTGCGTTAAAAATACGCGCAATATCGCCAAACTCATCGCGTGAATTAATATCTATAGGATTTATAGAATCTTTTTCATTATTAATATACGCACAAAATGAGACGACCTCTTCGCCGATTTTCTTAAGCGGCTTTACAATGCTTTGGATAATGATAAGCGAACAAATGCTAAACACAATGAGCGACACGATAAGTAGTGCCACCATCACCTGCCCGATAAAGCTAAAGGCGTCATTTGTCTGCGTATTTAGCGTGTTTGCAAAGTCAAAAAGCATATCGCTAGATTCTTTACGCATTTGCGCGTTGCGTTTGGCGTAGTTATCCATACCGCTTACGCCTTGCTGCTGGCTGGCGTTTTGGCGGGCTATCATCGTCTCATTCAAAGCGTCTTTATAGTCGCTAAAAGCCTTAGTGACCTTGCTTAGATTTGCCCTGTCAGTGTCTTCCCAAAAAGTAGATTCTAACGCCTTTAAATCGCTAAGCATAGAATCTAGCGTGGCGATAAACTCTTTATAAGCTTGCTGGTTGCGATTATTTTGATAGAAAAGCTGTCCGCCGCGAAGGAATTTTATTTGAATCTGCGTTAGCTTTTCATTTTGCTCTAGGCGTTTTGATGCCTTATCGCTCTCGCTTTTAAAGATTCCATACACCGCCAAAAATATCACGATAAACGCCACAGGAAACAATATCAAACGCAGCCGCACACTCAAATTACTAAGCAAAGACATTTTTCTCTCCTACTTGCCTTTTTGGATTTATAATATTATAACAAAGTTTGAAATTAAGTTTTGAAAAAAATGTTGGAAAAATGTAAAAAGGCTTGCGGAATATTTCTAAAATTCTTTAATAATAAGATAAAATTCTTTGCAAAAATTTTTTAAGGAAGAAAAAATGTTAAAAAAAGTTATAGTTTTTCTAAGTTTGTTTGTTATGCTTTTGTGCGGAAAAGATTCTATAAATGGAAAAGATTCTATAAGCACAAAAGATTCTATAAATTTAAGCCAAGATTCCATAGAATCTAATAACGAAAAAAGCCAAAATTTTATAGAATCTATTAGCGATAAAGACTTAGATTCTATGGATGCTGCTAGCCTTAGCGAACTTATCGCAAGTCAGTTTTACACACTAAATTTTGACAGCAAAAACCCACATAAAAAGATAAATCACGCCAAAGGATTTTGCTCTAGTGGTGAATTTGCACCGAGAAAAAATATTACGCAAGATTTTGACATTCCTATGCTAAAAGAAAAAAACATCCCCGCTCTGGTGCGGTTTTCACTTAGTGGTGGCGATTTGAATGCGAGTGATAAAAGCAAAATTCGCTCAATGGCGTTAAAGCTCACAGGCACTGAAAGCTGGGACATTGTGATGACAAATGCTGAGATTAATTTTATTAATAAGCCGCAGGATTTATCGCGTTTTTTGGCGATAAAAATTGATGAAAAGCAGGGCAAAATTAGCGCGACTGAAGCCGCAAATCGCATTAAAAATATAGAATCTATCGCGCGATTTCAAAGCTATGAAAAGCGTGTGCCGCTTACTTCTAGCTATTCGCAGGCGAGTTTCCATAGCGCACACGCCTTTTATTTTAGGAATAAAAAGGGCGAATTTGTGGCTGCTAGGCTTAAGTTTGTGCCTTTAAATTCTAAAGATTCTAAGGGCATTTCGCAGGGCGAATTTGACAAACTTAGCAATGATTTTTTAGAATCTAATTTCAAAAATGAGCTAAAAAAGGGCGAAATTTCCTTTAAATTTATGCTTGTTCTGGCTAGTATTAACGATGATATTAACGATATTAACGCACTTTGGAGCGGGTTGCATAAAGAAATTGAAGTAGGAATCTTACGCATTAAAAAGTATGAAGGCAAGGGCTGCAATGGCGATGTTTTTATGCCAAATATTTTGCCAGAAGGCGTGGGTGAGCCAAGCGACCCCGTGTTTTTGGTGCGAAATCTTGTGTATGCTTTAACTTTTGCACGTAGGCAGTAGTTAGATTCTAAATCTTGCTTTCTAAGTATTCCTCATAAGTGCCGTGGAAGTCGGTTATTTTAACGCCTTTAGAATGTTTAGAAATTTTGGAATCTTTGGAAACGCCCTTAGATTCTATGGAATCTTTAGCGTGTTTAGAATCTTTAGATTCTATAGAATCTACTTCGCTAAGTTCTATGATTCTATTTGCAAAGGAGTCGATTAGCTCTCTATCGTGGCTTACGCAGATTATGCCGCCTTGATAGTTATAAAGGGCTTCGCCAAGTGCTATGATTGCTTCTAAGTCTAGGTGGTTTGTTGGCTCATCTAAGATTAAAAAGTTATTTTTTAAAATCATTAGTTTTGAAAGCATAATGCGGTGTTTTTCGCCCCCGCTTAGTGCGCCCACGCTCTTTTCTTGCTCCTCACCACTAAAAAGCATTCTACCAAGACTCGTGCGTATCTCATTAGAATCTATGCTCTTATCAAAGGCTCTTAGCCACTCATAAAGGCTAGAATCTCCCTTAATAATCTCGCTAGTATCCTGCGGAAAATAGCCCATCTCAATAGTCGCCCCCCACTTTACCACGCCAGAATCTGGCGACATAGATTCACTTAGAATCTTGCAAAGTGTGCTTTTGCCAACGCCATTTGCACCGATGAGCGCGATTTTATCCCCGGGCTTTATCATTAAATCCACGCCACTAAAAATCACCTTATCACCATACGCGTGGCTTAGATTCTCAACTGACAACACTTCATTGCCGATATTTCGCTTTATCTTAAAATTTATGCTAGGCTCGCGGCGACTTGAAACCTTTAAAGATTCCACATTTAGCTTATCTAGCTGCTTTTGGCGGCTTGTGGCTTGACGCGCCTTACTCGCATTCGCACCAAAACGCCTTATAAAATCCTCAAGCTCCGCCTTTTCCTTTAGCTTTTTGCTTCGCTCCATTTCCTGCTGTTTTGCAATCAAATTTGACGCGATATACCAGTCATCATAATTGCCGCTAAACTCACGCAAAGTTTTAAAATCAAGGTCTAAAATATGCGTGCAAACCGCGTTTATAAAGTGCCTATCATGCGAAATCACAACAAGCGTTCCTTCGTGCTTTTTAAGGTTATTTTCAAGCCACGCGATAGAATCTAAATCAAGGTTATTTGTCGGCTCATCAAGCAGCAAAATATCAGGCTTTGGAAATAGCACTTGGGCTAGTAAAATCTTAAATTTATCCCCGCCGGTAAGCGTTTTCATTAGCTCATTATGCGTGTCAGCTACAAAGCCTAAATCCTCCAAAATCTTTTCAATCACCACATCGCACTCATACATCGGGTCTTCTTCTACGCAAATCATTTCTAATTCGCTTAGTCTTTCATTTACTTTATCATCGCTTAAATCGGCTTCTGCATATAGTTTTTCTTTTTCTTTTATAGCATCATAAAGCCGCTTATTACCGATTAGCACGGCATCTTTAAGGCTTAAATCCTCAAATGCGTATTGATTTTGACTTAAAACACCCATTTTTAGATTAGATTCTATGCTAATATCGCCGCTACTTGGCTCAATCTCTTTACTTAGAATCTTAAGAAATGTGCTTTTTCCCGCACCATTTGCCCCGATTAGCCCATAGCGTTTGCCCTTGTCTAGCTTTAGATTTATATCCTCAAATAGCGTCTTGCTCGCGTATTTCATACTGATATTTGTCGCCTGTAACATACATTATCCTTTTTTTAACGTTGAAATTATAGAATCTTTAAGTCAAAATTGTATATAAAAGGTGCGAAAATGTTGCAGTATGTTGTTGATAGTTTTAGTGATAGAATCTTTGGTGGGAATCCCGCTGCGGTGGTGGTTTGCGATAGAATTTTGAATGATTGTATAATGCAAAAAATTGCAATTGAGAATAATTTGAGTGAGAGTGCGTTTTTGTTTGTGGGGGAAGATTCTAAGGATTTGGGGGCTAATTTGCGGAATCTAGATTCTAAGAATATAGCGGATTTTAAGGCGTTAGAAGATTCTAAAAATACCTTTGAATTGCGGTTTTTTACGCCAAAAAATGAGATTGATTTGTGCGGTCATGCGACTTTGGCGAGTAGCTTTGTGGTGATGAATTTGCTTAAGAGCGGCTTAAATAAAGTGCATTTTAGGACAAAGGGCGGGCTTTTGAGCGTGAGTAAAAAACATTTTAACAATAAAGAATTATTTGAAATGGATTTCCCTATTTTTGAAATGAGTGAAGTGGCTGAAATGACGCAAATTAGGGAAGCTTTAAAGCCTTTGAAAGTGCTAAAAGTGCTAAAGGGTCGTGATTTGCTCTGCATTGTGGATAATGCTTTGGATGTGATAGAATTTGTGCCAGATTTGGGCAAAATTGCAAAGCTAGATGGGCTGCTTTTGCATATTAGCGCGAGTTTGGATTCTCAAAATTATATGGAATCTAAGTTGCAAGATTCTATAGAATTTAATAATAAAGATTCTAAAATTTTGGGAAATTCTAATTTAGATTCTAAAAATCTTTTAACCGAGCTAAAAAATAAAAAAGTAGATTGCATTTCACGCACTTTCGCGCCAAAATGTGGGGTAAGCGAAGACCCTGTATGTGGAAGCGGACACTGCCATATCGCGCCATTTTGGGCGAAAATCTTAGATAAAGATTGCATAATTGCCTATCAAGCAAGCAGCCGCGGTGGCTATCTTTATACAAAAATGCTTTGGGCAGATTCTAAAGATTCCATAGATTTCATAGAATCTAACTTGCAAGATTCTAAAACCTTTATGGAATCTAAACAAAATAGAATCTTAATCTCTGGCGAAGCCACCCTTTTTAGCAAAGCCGAAATTTTTATTTAGCAAGATTACAAACATTAGATTCTATATTTTGATATAATTTTGCATTTAAATTACAATAAGGGGAATATATGACTATCAAAGAATACTTGCAAAAAGCAAAAGATGATGATGATTTTTCACCCGGCTGGGAGGCGATTGATAAGGCGTTTGGACAAATTTATGGCGACCAAAAGCCAAAGCACTACGCGACAAATCTAAAAACGCGCGCAAATCTAGGCGGCGACCAATATCTCGATGGCTACAGCATTTATACTAGCCCGCATGGCTATCAGCACATCGTGACTTACGGAATGAGCGAGCTTTACGCAAATGAGGAGAGCTTTGGTGGGGCGTGGAGTGGCTGGGGGTATGAGATGACTTTTAAGCTAGCAGAACGCGATAGCAAGGCGTGTTTGTGGGCGTTAAACACATTAGCCAACCTTGCGTTTTTTACGAATACGCAAAGTAGCCACCTTGAAAATCTGCAGTTTATCGTAGGTGATGGGAAAAGCATTGATAGAAGCACAGATTCTAAGATTACAGGACTAATTATCACTTATGATACTGAGGTAAAAAGTGTGGAGACATTGCATGGGAGGCTTGATTTTATGCAGCTAGTTGGCATAACGCAAAAAGAACTTGAGTGGATAACGCAGTTTCAAAATCTAGAAGAAAATAAGCAAAAAATTCAAGAATTAATATACAAAATGCAAGATGATAATCCATATTTAGTAACTGATATGAAACGCGAAAAAAGTTATGTTTAGAATCTAAGCCTACTCAACCTTTACCCTTGCGATAAGGTAAGGGCGTTTGCGTAAATCAACGCCGTTATTAAAGGCAGCAAGGCGATTCCACTGCCCTAAAGTCACATACAAATAGCCATTTGCGTAAGCCAAACCATCAGGCCAGCCCATCCTAGAATCCGCCACCAGCGTGCTATAAACGCCCTGCCTATCGCGTTTTACCAAGGCTAGCTGCTCAAACGCGCTAAAATAAATATTCCCATTAGAATCTTCGCTCAAACCATCGCACGCAGGACGCTCGCCGTGGTATTTCACCGCCTTTTGTATCGCACTCTCGCTCACACTAAAATCGCTAAGCAAGCGCGACTCAACACTATAAAGCCCACGCCCACTTAGCGCGGTGTAATACACACGCCCATCACTCAAAGCAATGCCATCCGCCCCGCCGATAGGAAACCGCGGATTTGCCTTGCTAAAAGTGTGCGGCTGCCCTTCCAAAAACGCCATAAAATTCTCGTCATTTTTCGTGCTTTCGTGATTAATTAGAATCTCGCGCCACACGCCACTTTCAATATCCACGACAAACAGGCTAGGGGTCATCCCAAAGGATGAATTTGTGATAAAAGCCACGCCTTTTTTGCCCACGTTTTTATCCACACGTAAATCATTCAAATGCACATCATCACGCACGGGAAGTGCGATATTTGCGATGATTTTTTTTGTTTTTATATCAATGCCAACAAGTTTCGCCGCCCCATTTGGAATCTCTTTTATGCCACTGCGTTTGCCATCATCGATAATCCACAAATTATCATCGCTATCAAAAGTAATGCCATGCGGGGAAACAAGCCAAGTATTAAAGTTAGATTCTATGTTACTTTTTTGATTAAAAGTTTTAGAATCTATAACTTGTGTTTGGTTGATTGTTTTAGAATCTGTGGAGTTTGAGCTTTTAGATTCTATGGAATTTGCAATCGAAGTTTTTTGCTCTAAAGTTATAGAATCTGTAACTTCTTGCGTGGAACTTTTTTCTTGTAAAGTTTTAGATTCTATAACTTGTTTTGAGTTAGTGGTTTTAGATTCTATAACTTCTGGCGGATAAACAAACTCGCGATTTGGAAAGGGGATAAACTCACCATTTACAAGCTCTGCTAGGGCAAACTCGCTATGATTATCCGCATGTCTAGGAAAGCTAACAAAAATGCGATTATCGCTACTCACCGCAATGCCAGACATATCAGGCAGCGGCTCATTTAGCGCTGCAATAATCTCTAGCTTAGGACTTTCTTTTTGCGTGGCAAAACCATTTGCGGGGATTTTAGATTCTATATTTTGCGTGGAATTTGCGGATTTTGTATTAGATTCTATATTAGAATTTCTTTTAGAATCTAGTTTAGAATCTTGCGTAATTTGCACCTTAGATTCTATATTAGAATCCACTTTAGAATCTTGCGCAGATTCTGTGTTAGAATCGTTAGCATTATCACAGCCTATAAATATCGCAAATATCGCCATAAAAACATATTTTACACATTTCATATTCTCACCTTTTTTTATATTCACAGGTGATAATTTTACTATTTTTTTGTAAATTGTATTTTTATAGAATCTGGATTGTATATTTTATAGTTTTTTTGGAAATAGATTCTATAATTTGTAATGTCTGGGTTTGGTTTTGTAAATATTTGAAATTTTATTGACATATTTGATTTTTTATGATATAATATTTTTTTTTTTTGTTACTTAAGAGTTTATCAAAATTATCAAAAGGAGAAAAAATGTGGGGTGAGCAAAGGTTTTTTTTAAAGAGTTTTCAGGGGCTTTTTAAGTCGAAAAAGTGGCAGGATTTAAAATCGTATTTTTTAGATTCTTTACTCAATCTAAAATTGCAGGATTTGCGAGTTTTCTTTTTAGATTCTAAGAATTTAGTGAATCTAAAATGGCAGAGTTTAAAGTGTGTTTTTTTAGATTCTAAGCATTCATTGAAACTAGTTCAAAATAAAGATTCTAAGAAATTACAGAATCTAGATTCTATAAATTCACAGAATCTAAGAAATCACAAAATAGATTCAAAAGATTCCAAAAATGAGATTCAGAATCTAAAATTAGATTCTATAAACAAAACACAAAATTTGCAAAAGGCGTTTGGGTGCGATAAAGATTCTAAAATTGATTTAGTGAATCTAAAGGCGGATTCTAAAAATTCACAGAATCTAAATGGCGAGTTTCTACAAAATAAAGATTCTAAAAATTTATGGAATCTAAAATCGTGGAAGTTGGGAATTAAGTCCATAAATTCTAAGATTTCATTGAATCTAGTTTATGACAAAGATTCTAAGAAATTACAGAATCTAAATTACAAATTAGATTCTAAAGATTTAACGCTAAAGGAAAACAAGGCAGATTTTATAAGCAAAATACAGAATCTAGATTCTATAAATTCACAGAATCTAAGAAATCACAAAATAGATTCTAAAGATTCTATAAATAACAATTTAGTGAATCTAAATCACAAATTAGATTCTAAGAAATTACAGAATCTAAATCACAAATTAGATTCTAAGAAACCACAGAATCTAAAAAAAGATTCTAAGAAACCACAGAATCTAAACACCCTTATACTAACCCTATTTCTTACGCTAAGTTTTACCAACACCGCGTATGCGTTAAAAGAGAGTGAAAGTGGGCAAAGAAATGGCTATGTGGGCAATTTTATTTTAGGCTTTGACTATCTCCATCAAGCAAATAACGCATCCCTTTTTTCCACGCCAAATAATAATAATGCCTTGCTTAGCGGCGTGCGAAGTAGCATAGGCGCGGATGTTGGGTGGAATTTCTATGATTATGTCAAATTAGAGTTTAATATCTTGGCTGGATTTGCCCCTACGCGTGTGAATGGGAATTTTCTAAGCGGCTTTGATACTAACATCCTAAATCCAAACTACACAATTAAAGATATTGTTTATTTTAATATGAATATGGGCGGAAAAATCGGCTACAACCTTAGCTCGATTACTAAAAACTTTAGCCACGCGATATTTCTTAATCTTGGCGTAAGCTTTAATAGCGATACTTACGGCAGTGCAGTGATTTATGACGTGGTTGATAATGTGTTATTTTTGGAGATTGAAGGGAGTAAGAAGCTACCAAATCGATTTCGCCTTGAGTATGCGGGACGCATAGGCTTTAATGCTGGCACTCTAGCTATTACAGGCGATATAGGTAGCTATGCTAGAAATGCAAATAATGCCTTTAGTGGATATAGTCTCTTATGCTCTCTTGGCTTTTCATATCGCTTAGGCGATAGCTATAATATCGCCTTTTTTATGCGGCTAAATGTGCTGTATAGATATGTGGGTGGGGAGAAAAGCTCACGTGTGGTTACCACTCCAGCAGATAATACGGATAATGGGCTTTTTTTAGCAGGTGTTAGTAGCAATGTAACTTATCCTGCTACGCACTTGCTTTATAGCGGTGTGCATTTTGGATTTAAGTTTTAAAGGGGGTGGATTATGAAAAAGTTGCTATTAATTATTGCGTTTTTTGGCGTTATGAGTGCTGAATCTAGCCTTATGAAACAAGGCTTTTACTTTAGCATAGGGCATTCGACTAGCTATTTTAACTTTAATGAGTTTGATAAAACAAATAATGACGCCTTTATTATGCGAATGGATACTTTGGCAGTGGGCGTAAATGCTGGTGTGGGCTTTGTGGGGGCTAGTTTTAAAGCGGAGCTAAATATAGATTCTAATATCGGTGGTGGGCTTTATACAGGGGGCGATTACTATACAGGGGCAAGGAAGCGTAGCTATGATTTCCACTCCTTTCATCACGCAGATGTGATTTTGGGGTATAATGTTTTGCGTAGCTTTGAGCGTGTGAGTTTATATTTGCAAAGCGGGGTTAGCTATCTTTTTAGTCGTAATGAAAGCTCGACTTTAGAGCGCGTGCAAGGGTATTTGTCCATTCCTTTTGGCTTGGAAGGGCAAGTGAAGCTAGGAGAAACTTGGAGTTTTGATTATATGGGGAGATACAATCTATTTTTGCTAGGGCATCATATAAGTCGTGGTAATGGCTATGGAATGAATGGCGATTTAAACACACTGCAAAAAACAGGCTGGGGGGCTAAGGCGATGATAGGCTTTTCGCGTGTGAATAAAGATTCTAAAATCACAAGCTATCATTTAGTCTATGAATATTTCTATAAAGATGACTCGCCTGCGGCAAATCTATTTAGCTATGTAACAGGAGTGCCATCTAACCCCCGCGAACCCCGCAGCACACAGCACATTTTCACATTTGAATACACCTGGCGTTTTTAGAATCTAGATTCTATAATATTAAAAATCTCGGTTGTGTCGTAATTTTGTATCTTTTCTTGCATTTTGGCTAGGTAAGTATCGATATTTGCGGCATTTAGGATATGTTCACCTTTGGCAATAGATTCTATATAAATGCTATTCATTTGGCTGTTATGATGGACTACATCTTTGTAATTTGCGATATTATCAGCAAAGGACAGCAAGTCAAAGCCATAGATTCTAACATTGCTAAACTTTTCACACTCTAGCACAAACTCGCGGATAACAGCCGCCCACATACTAAAATACTCACGCCCACGCACAAGGTAATTTGTCCTATGAAACGCGGGGATAACAAGATAAAAATTCGTATCTTTATGCGATTTTATAAAACTAAAAAGATAATTATTTATAGAATCTTGGGAGATTTTTTTAAAAGATTCCATACTCATTTCGCTATGAATCTTAGTTTTTATTTGCTTTAGCTCGGCAATATTTGCTTTTTTTTGCAAGAAATTATTTAGCCCACCAAAATATTCATTACCCTCACTCCATTTCATTTGCGGAGTTTCATAAATATTAATCACTTCGCCCACGCATTTTGGGCTTTTACTCCAAATAATCGCACAAAATATATTTTTTGGATTCATATAAATTTTTAGATTTTTTAACGTTGGATTTTTATATAAAAAGTCGAAATCTTTTGTGTCGTCCGCGACATTAAAGCCATCGATTGAATAGATAATATTATCAATTTTTTTGTGATTAAAAAGATACTCCAAAATCACGGCGCGAGTTTTAAATGAGCCGCCAAGCAAGGAGAGATTTACCCATTTGTTTGTGTTTTGAGTGTGGATTTTAGATTCTATAGAATCTGTTTTATCCGTCATATTGAGCGATGGCGAAATATCTATGTTTGTATTCTTAGAATCTATAGAATCTAGTTTATTTTTAGTTAGATTTTTCGCTTCGCTCAAAATGACGTCTTTATTAGATTCTATAGAATCTATTTTATTCGTCATATTGAGCGGTAGCGAAATATCTATGTTTTTAGAATCTTTATTGCTAAATGTTAGATTTTTCGCTTCGCTCAAAATGACATCTTTATTAGATTCTATAGAATCTATTTTATTCGTCATATTGAGCGGTAGCGAAATATCTATGTTTTTAGAATCTTTATTGCTAAATGTTAGATTTTTCGCTTCGCTCAAAATGATATCCTTATTAGATTCTACATCTTTATTAGATTCTATAGAATCTAGTTTCCTATCGCCCGCCCACCACCCTTTTGTTGGGTTAGATTCTATAGAATCTTGCGACTTCAAGGGCTTTACCCCCCCCCCCCATTCTCATTAATACTCAAATTTGATAATAAAGCATTTGCCTCTTTTGGACTCATATTTACAAAGATTGATGAGCCTAAAATCACGGAATTAAAATCATAAAAATCAATCACGCCCTTATCTTGCAGACGCGAATCAGCCATAAATGAAACAGGACGCAAATAGGGCTTATGAAAGAGCTGTAGCGGGTCGTATAAATACAAAAGTGTGCAAAGTAGGGCGATAAAAATCGGCGGCATAATCACGGTTAATATCACAAATTTTTTATAACTTAGCATTTATTTTCCTGTGTTCTTATAGAGTGCATTATACCACGAATAACCAAAGAAATTATTATGCAAATTCGCAAAGCTAAAAGCAAAATCATCCTTAAGATTCCACAAATATTTTAAGCCATCATTTAGGCGATTTTTCATAGATTTCAATGATGTTTTGATAGGCTAAATCTAGGGGTTTTTCTTTGTTATTTTTATTAATTTGGCTGGGGCTAAAGGCGTAGTGTTTGCGTTTTACTTTCATTTTCTTTAATGCCGACAAAAAAGCTAACATCAAGGGCGATAAATTTGTCATTAATGCTTGGTTTATTGTGTTTAAAATTATTTAAAAAGGCGAAAATTATTACATAGATTCTATATTTTTTGCTTTAGATGTTTGGTTTTCAAATGCCTGATTTTTAAAGGTTTGGGAAAAGTCGCGGTTTTTTTGATTTTTTGGTTGAGATTCTATAGAAAAGTTTTGATTTTCTTTTGGCTCTTGCAAAGTTTCTAGTTTTCTAAGTGGTTAGAATCTATAGAATCTAAATCTGTCATAAGGCAGATTCCACAAACGCAATATCTTTAATTTCCATAAATTTTAAAGGTTAGAAAATAAAAGTCATAGATTCTAAAAAGTATAGAATCTTAGTCTTTTTGCATTCTTTGGTATGTTGGGATGTCTAGGACTTCTTCGGTTATTTCGCTGCCGCTGACCTTTTTTTCATAGTGGAAATTAAATAGATTTTGCGCTCCTTTTTGCTGTGGCTTTTGCTCGCTGCTAGATTCTATATTTGTTTGCATAACTTGTGCGTTTGTGTTAGAATCTGGCGTGGTTGGAATGGACTTTGGCACGCTAATGCCTTGCGATTTTTCAATGCCTGTGATAATGATTGAAACGCGCACCTTATTTTCATCAAAATTATCCTTAGGATTAGTCCCAAAAATGATGTCAGCATCATCACTCGCGGACTCCTCAATCATCTCCATAGAACTCATAATCTGCATCATCGGCATCTTAGAATTAAACTCAAAATACACAATCGCACCAAGCGAACCATTGATTGAAATATTATCAAATAGCGGAGATTCAATAGCACTCTTAATCGCCTGTTGCGCGGCATCCTCACCCTCGCCCTCACCGATACTCATTAACGCCAAGCCCTTGTGGCTCATTATGGTTTTTAAATCTTGGAAATCCACGTTAATACCCATACCTGAGCTTGTCAAAATCACGCTTGAGATTCCATTTACAGCGCGCGCGACAACATCATCTACATAGCTCATACTCTCCGCATAGCTCGTGTTTTTGCCTATCACGCTTAGTAATTTCTCATTTGGAATGACAACGATAGAATCACACACTTCATACAACGCCTTTAAGCCCTCATCGGCAAATCGCATTCGTTTGCTTCCCTCGTGTTTAAAGGGCTTTGTGACTACCGCGACGGTTAGTGCGCCAACTTCTTTTGCTGCCTTAGCCACGATGGGCGCTGCACCTGTGCCTGTGCCTCCACCTAGCCCGGCTGAAATGATAATTAAATCTGAGCCATCTAGTGCGCGTTTAATCTCTTCATAGCTTTCCTCTGCTGCTGCCTTGCCCTGCTCAGGTCTCATGCCAGCCCCTAAGCCCTTTTTGCCTAAGATTATTCGCTCTTTGACAGGGTTATTTAGCATGTGCTGCATATCGGTATTTGCAATAATTAGTCGAATGTTAGAAAATGTCCCGCTGCGAACTAAATGTCCCATTGTGTTGTTACCAGCGCCCCCTACGCCAACTACGCTAATCATAGGAGCGTGGCTTAATTCCTCTTGAATCTCTATTGTATTGTCCATAATTTCACCTTTAAATTTAATTAAAATAAATCTCTAGCAAATTGCTTGACACGCCCAAAAAAGCTTGTCTTTTCTTTTTCTTTATTAATTTGTTGCTCATCAGTTGGCGGCTTATTTTGACTATCAGGTTCATCCAAGTCCGTTAAGTCAATCTCAAAACCTGAGCTTTCTTTGGTATTAGATTCTATCATATTACTTAATGTATTATGTTTATTTAGGATATTTCCTTGTGAATCTTTTTCATAATTAGTAAATCTCCCAGCTCCATATAGAATTAGCCCTACCACAACGCTACTACTAGAATCTTTTAAACTATCAAAAAGCCCACCGATTTCTAAAGGACGTGCTAGTCGCACAGATAAAGGGCTAAACATAGCGGATGCAAATTCTCTCATTCCCTTTAGATTTGCCATTCCACCGGTTAGCACGATGCCACTTACATTATTTCTTAAGCCGCTTCGCTCAATGCTTCGCCCTAAAATCTCTAAAGTCTCTTGCACCCTTGCCCCGATTATAGAATCTATTAGATTTAATTGCACGTCAATTAGCTCATCTTCTTTAGGATTGCCATTTCTTGGCACTTCCAAAATCTGTGATTTATCCGCTTCGCTTGGTAGCAAGTTTCCATATTTTATTTTTATCTCTTCGGCAATGACAATTTTTGTGTTTAACACACGGGCAATATCATTTGAAATATTATTGCTCCCTACGCCCAAAAAGTCGTTGTATCGCATAGAATTACCATCATATATCATTAAATCGCTAGTCTCAGCGCCCATATCAATGCAAACTACACCTAGCTCTTTTTCATCATCATGCAGCACTGCGATACTAGCCGCATAGCTTGATAGCACGACATTTTCTACTTCTATACCTGCTAGCATTACAGCGCGTTTCAAATTCTCTAAACTTGCCTTTTGCACGGTTACAATATGCGCATCAACTTTAAGGCTACTGCCTGTCATACCGATAGGGTCTTCTACGAAATCTTGGTCATCAAGCTTAAATCTAAAGGGCAAAATATGCACCACTTCGGAATCTTTTGGGATACCAGCATTATGCTTTGCCACATCAAGGGCAGTGCTAATCACATCAATTGTCACTTCGCCACGCACGACATTTGCGATACCGCTGCTATTTGTGCCTTTTGTATGTGCGCCAGATAGCGAGATTATCGCCTTTTTAGGATTCACACCTGCCATTCGTTTGGCGTCTTCTAGGCTTTGTCTTATAGCCTTGCTTGCCTGCTCTAAGTTTGTGATTGCGCCCTTTTTTATTCCCTGCGACTTGCATGAGCCTGTGCCTATGATTTGCACTTCTCTATCACGTGTGCCTTTGGCTTCACGTGTCTCCGCAATGATGGAGCAAACCTTAGTCGAACCTATATCTATGCCTAAGATAATTCTACTCAATTTTGCCTCCTATAATCTATAATCTTATATTTACTTTTCGCATATTCAAACATCGCATTTTGCATATCTAATCGTTTTAATTGCTCTATTTCATCGCTTTGCTCATTTGTGATATTTATCATTTCATCAAAACTCGCCATTTTTTGATTATTGATTCTAAAAAATACAGCCTTAGAATCATCGACATACACGACATCTTGTGTTTTTGTGCTTTTTAGAATCTTGCTAATTAAATCGCGCATTTGAGAAATATCAAGCCCTATATTTGCCATTTGCGTATATGTGGCATTGCTAGAATCTCCTAAGATTCTAATACTATCAAGGCTAATTTGCCCTACATTTTCAAAATCATTTGGTTTTATCTCTTTCATTTCATTACTTACAATCGCCCTAAATTGCTCACTTTCTTTTTTATTTTTCAAATCTTGCTTGGCAGAATCTTTTGCATCATCATAGCTTAACTCAGCCTTTGGACTTTTTTCTAGCAAGTATGGAATTATCCAGATTCTAGAGCCATTTTCATAAATAGGGTTTATAAAGCCTTTTTGGCTACTTGGTAGCTTTGCTAGTAAATTTTGATACACCAAAAAGTCATTATCATCAATCTCTACAAACCCCACAGGGATAGAATCTAGGGCAATTTGCACATTATTATCCACCGCATTTTTTAGCGCATTTATAGAATCTTTGTTAAGATTGCTTAACACATTGCTATAAATTTTCTCTTTAGATTCTATATTTTTTTGCATACTTTGCAAATATGCAGACGCCATTTTGATATAGTCTTTTTTATAGTCTTCTATAATCTCATCTCTAGCGGTATTTAGGGCGTTTGCACCATATTGTGCCGCATTGTCATTATAGAATCTAGTTAGACTATTTTCATCAATATCTATATCATCGGTATTAAGGGCAATATAGGCTAGTTTGTAGCTTGCCGGACGCGTATATTTCGCCTTATTACTCTCCCAAAAATTTCGTACATCATTTTCACTTAAAGTTATCGTTACATTTTTTAACGCGCTATCTTTATCAAGGACTTTTAAGGCGACATTATCCTTAATTTTTACCGCGTTTATAAAGGCATTCATCTCCAAAGTACTAGCGGGGAAATTAGGGAAATTCTGCACCTTATTAAGCAGTATATTTTCACTAATATTCTGCTCGAAACGTTCAGCATTTAGCCCATTTTGTGCTAGGGCATTTTTATAAATCTGTGCGTCAAATTGATTTAGCTCATTTGAAAAATACTGCTTATACTGCCCATTTATAAGCTCATCTGCGACTTCATTTGGCGTTACCACGACATCAAATTCATTAGCCAACGCATTTAATAAAGCACGATTTACCACACGTTCAAAGGCTAAACTTTCAATCTCTTTAACACGTCCACCATCGACATTTAACGCGTCAAAATTAGGATAAACTTCGCTTATTCTTTTATATGTTTCGTTGTATTCATTATCGTATTCTTGCACGCTTATGTATTCTTTACCGACTTTTGCGACATTATTCCCACCACCGGTAAAATATGAATAAACATCAGGCAAGTAGAATCCAAAAACTAAGGCAAATGCGCTAATCCACACGGTAATAACAAGCCATTTTTTATGCCTTTGCATCCATTCTAACATTCTAACTTCCCTTTAGCTACAAATTTCAGTATTTTTCAACAAAAAGATTCTATAAAATCTAAGTTTATCCACAAATTAGATTCTATAATGAATTTAGAATCTTACAAAAAAAGTTTTAAGATTCTTAACAAAAACATTAATTTTTGCAATATTTGCAAAAAATTGAAAAAAGATTCTATAAAGCTTAACAATTAATAAAATAATATATCTATGGAATCTTAAATGTTTCATTTGTTTGCACGGCAACTGGTATTTGCTTGCCATTCCACCAGCCATTTTTCATGTCCGGGCAGTAGTCACAGGCTTTATAAAAATCTTGCGCATAAAACTCTAAATAACGCTCTTTACTAGCGTTTGCTAAATCGATAAAATCGCCACTAAACTCATCTAAGCCTTTAAGACGAGAAAGCGAGCTAGCAATAGGACATACAAATACCGCTCCCTTAGGTGCTAAGCTTTGCGTATCCACGCTTTTATCACCACTATCAACGCTCATTAAGCTCACGCATCTAAGCATACAATTTTTAAAATTTTGCCTTATTTCTTCTTTGCTTCTATTTCGCTTATATTTTTCCCCACCATCTACCCATAATTCATCATTTTGCAATGAAAAATAGTATCGAATTTTATAACTTTTTAACAAATTAATTATGGCTTCATGTTTTAAAGGCACTTTTAAATTAGGGCTACGTGTATAATCGCTTATAAAAATCATAGCCTTATGCGTATCTTTAAGGCTTTCTAAAAGCTCATTGCTTGGGATAATCGTGCCATTTGTAACGATATTAAACGCCTTAATTTTAGGATTAGAATCTAAAAATTTTACGACATTGACTATATCTTTATAAAGCAAGGTTTCTCCTCCTATAAGCCGCACAAGGCGTATAGAATCTACTTTATCTAACATCGCGTTTAAAGATTCTATAATATGCTCTGTGCTACAAGTATATTGATTTTTTGCATTAAAATAAGGGACCATAACAGCACAAGATTCACAACGCATTGTGCATTTTAGCGTTAAAACGACTTCGATATATGGAATATCAACTTTTCCAAACAAGATTCTAAATTTTAGATATTTCTTTATAAAAGAATTGTGAATACTATCTAATTTCTTATATTTAGATTCTAATTTTACTAATTTTTGATAAAAATAATATAAAAAACCCTGTTGTCTATATCGCTTAAAAGGCATAAGAAAACGAAATGGACTTTTAGTCTTATACTTGCTAGGGTTGTAGCCAAAAGGTATTTGTTTCATGTATCTTGCGGTTGTTTCCGCTCCAGAGCCTATTTCTATGTAGCGAGAAAAAAATGTATTATTTTTAAGTAGCTTTTTCCAAAATTTATATCTATGAACAAGGCGTGAAAAAATATTTTTAGGTTTTTTAGAATCTTTTGAGTGTTTAAAATCAGATTCTAAAGAGTGATGTAGGTTGTGCTTACCCCCCCCCCCCATTTCTACACTAGATTCCATATTTATAGAATCTATTTTGCTTTTATCTTTTAAATGTTGCATATTTTCTCCTTAAATATCATTCATCGCGAGTAGAAATTCATCGTTGTTTTTTGTGTCTTTGATTTTGGAATATAGGAAATTTAGGGCTTCGATGTCATCCATTTGGCTAATTACATTTCGTAACATCCACACTTTTGTAAGCCGCTCTTGCCCTAAAAGTAGGTCATCTTTTCTTGTGCCTGATTTCAAAATATCAAATGCGGGGTAGATTCTGCGGTCAGCGATGTTTCTAGCTAGGACTATCTCGCAGTTTCCTGTGCCTTTAAACTCTTCAAAAATTACCTCATCCATCTTTGAGCCTGTCTCGATTAGTGCGGTAGCAATAATCGTCAAACTCCCGCCATGCTCGATATTTCTCGCCGCTCCAAAAAATCGCTTTGGTCTATGCAGCGCGTTTGCATCCACGCCACCGCTTAGCACCTTGCCACTTGAAGGCGTTGCCGCGTTATACGCCCTTGCAAGTCGCGTTATGGAATCTAGCAAGATTACGACATCTTTGCCCACTTCGATTCGCCGTTTGGCACGTTCCAAAACTAGCTCGGCAACGCGAATATGATTTGTGCTTGGCAAGTCAAATGTGCTTGAGAATACTTGCCCTTTGACGCTTCGCTCCATGTCGGTTACTTCTTCAGGGCGTTCATCCACTAGCAAGACCATTAGCTCGATTTCAGGGTGATTTTCGCTTATGCCGTGTGCGAGTTCTTTCATTAGCTCCGTTTTCCCTGTGCGTGGTGGCGCGACAATTAGTGCGCGCTGTCCCTTGCCGATAGGGCTAAATAAGTCTAGCATTCGCCCTGTGATTTTTTGGCTGTTGTATTCGAGTTTGATTTGCTCTGTGGGGAAAAGTGGCGTTAGATTCTCAAAAAGTGGGCGATTTTTGATTTCTTCTAGGCTTAGATAATTTACCGCTTCTATTTTCAAAAGGGCGTAGTAACGCTCCTGGT
Organism: Helicobacter saguini; assembly: GCF_000762875.2. Taxonomy (GTDB): domain Bacteria; phylum Campylobacterota; class Campylobacteria; order Campylobacterales; family Helicobacteraceae; genus Helicobacter_A; species Helicobacter_A saguini. The sequence goes on along the minus strand of NZ_JRMP02000019.1, from coordinate 9,058 downwards.
CTTTTGGCGCGCGCACCTGCCCGGTGATAATATCGCCATTTCTAAGGGCGAAACGATGGATTTGACTTTGGCTCACATAGGTGTCGTGCTGGGTATTTGTGAAATTCTCATCAATGCTACGCAAAAAGCCATAGCCTTCATTTGTAATCTCAAGGATGCCTGAAATTAGGATAAATCCGCCCTGACTAACCTGCGTTTTTAGAATCTCAAAAACCAAATCCTGCCGCAAAAACTCTTGTGGATTTTCAATGCCAAGGCTTGTGGCAATTTTGGTTAGCTCCTCAATAGGCTTGCTTCGCAACTCCTCGATTTTATAGCCACTAACAGGCGTGTGCGTGCGTTTTTTTTCATATTGAGTTCGCTCATTTTGGTTACGCTCGTTGAAATTGTTAGAATCTTTATTGTAGATTCTATCGTTGTTGTAGCCATTGTGTGTGTTGTTGTGCGTGGCGTTAAAGTTGCCATTATGATTGCTGTAGCCATAGCCACGCTCGTGCGTCTCGCCATTTTGGGCGTTTCGCGTGTATGTGCGTGGTTTGTATGCTCGCTTTTTATTGTCATCATCTTTTTCAATCGACATATTTTTCTCCTAAGAATTAAGATTCTATCACGTTTTAAAATGATTAAGAATCTAGATTCTATTGTCACAATGGGAGATTAAATTTAAGTTTTAAAATATCTTTCTTTAATCTATTCCCACCCTGCTACCCTTTAAGGTAAGATATTTCGCAGAATCTAGATTCTATAAAAAATAAAATTAATGAAAAAAGTAGATTATTTTCGCTATTTAACCTTAGCAACAAGCGTAGAAAAAGCCTTAGGATTGCTATAAGCAATATCAGCTAGAATCTTCCTATCTAACGCAATATTCGCCTTTTTTAGCGCGTTTATAAACTTCGAATAGCTAATGCCATTTTGCCTGCACGCCGCATTTATCCGCACAATCCAAAGGCGTCTAAAATCGCGTTTCTTTTGCTTTCTATCACGAAACGCATAGCACAAACTTCGCTCTAACTGCTCTTTTGCCTTTCTAAAATGCTTTCGCCTAGCGCTATAAAAACCACGCGCCAACTTCAAAATTTTCTTATGTCTTCGCCGTCTAACGACACCTGTTTTAACTCTCATTTTTTATCCTTTAGTAACTTTACCTTTTTGTTGTTTTTAATTTTTTATCGCAAACTTTTGTTTAAAATGTTTGAAATAAAAAAATAAAATAACGCAAGGTGCAAACTTTATGTTTAATCTTGTCCTATTTTTTATCATTTTCAATCTAAAATAGGAGACTAAATATAGAATCTTTTTATGTTTAAAACTTAAGATTCTATAAACCTACATCCAAATGTTAGAATCTAGATTCTAAATTTCCTAACTTTAAAGCTAAAAAGTTATAGAATCTATAGAATCTAACAAACCATTTAAAGCAAGATTCTAAAATATAGAATCGCTTTAAAACGCACGATTTACGCAACGCTAACCACGACACATCAAAATTCTAATCGCATCAAGATTGCTCTCATGCACATAATGCGGAGAATTTAGTCGTGCTTTGCGTTTTGGCGACTTTTTAGTCAAAATGTGACTTTTAAACGCCGAGCCCCTTTTTACCGCATTCGCTTTCAACTTAAAACGCTTTGCAGCACCACGATTTGTTTTCATCTTAGGCATCCTAAACTCCTTTCAAATAAAATTAAAAGCTGAAATTATACCACAAAATTTCATATTTATTACTTTTATTTATCCCCTTTAAACAACATCTCATAAAGCCTATCATCGTTATTTAGATAATGCAAACTTTTGTGATAGTTTTCAATTATTGCTGGCAGGCGATTTGTGTAGTCTTGTGGCGTGCAAGCAGCCAAAATAGATTCTATATTATCCACATCATTTGGGCGCAAGGTGATAATTCCATCAGGGTTAAAAAACTCCGCGATTTTAGTCGCCCCGATATAAAGCGGCACAGCCATTGAAATAAAGCAGTTTAGAATCTTTTCAGTGAAATAATACTCGCTTTGCATATTTTCCACGACAATATGATAACGATAACTATCAAGAGCTTGAGATGTATAACGCACATAATTATTAACATAAGAGCCAAAAATATCGACACGTGCGTTACTTTTAAGCCGTGAAGCAATCGCATTTCTAACTATATGCAAGGGCGTAAAAGTTTTACCAGAGCAAATCATACTAATATCTTTGCTTTTTTTCTCATATTTAGTCGCACTATGAGATAAAGTATCGCCAGATTCTAAATAACACCACGGCGCAGCACCGCAAAAAAGCCGCGCATTAGGGAATTTCTCAAGCAATATAGAATCAAAAGTAATGATATTTTTAAACTCACTAGCTAGATTTTTCGCCTTGACAAAATCGCTATAAACTTTTTTATTAATCGTGCGTGGTTCGCCAAATAGCGCATATTTCGCATTCGGTTTTCCCATTGTTTGAAAAATATCATTATCAGTATAAAAATGAATGTCAAGCCCAAAATTATATCTATCCCATAAGAAATATCTACTATCATTATATGGACTATACCAAGTAGCCGAGCTACGCAGGAAAAATAGCTCGAGTGGTTCGCCAAACTCATTAAAAATACGTGGTTTTTTAAAGCTAAAACCTTGCTTTTTGCTGTAATATGGATAATAGCACTTGCCATAAATCTTGCTTTGGAAACTTAGGCGATTGCGTTTATTACGCACTTTGTCAATGAAATCTTGTAAGAATTGTATCCGCAAAGTTGCATCCTTGTTAGAATTATATTTGATATGATTCTATACAGCAAGTAAACACCAAAAACAAACGATACATTACCCTAATTTATATTCATTTTCTAGATATTTTGTGTAGATTTTGGATGCTAGAAAATCGGGGTTATCCATCATTTTTATGTGGAATGGAATTGTCGTTTTTATGCCCTTTATGCTAAATTCTTTTAAGCTTCGTTTCATTCGTGCGATTGCCTTTTGACGCGTCTCAGCCCACACGACTAGCTTCCCTATCATAGAATCATAAAACATAGGCACGCTATATCCCGCGTATGCGTGGGTATCAAGCCGCACATTTGCCCCGCCGGGCGCTATCCATTCAGTAATTTTGCCAGGACATGGATAAAATTTCTCTGGGTCTTCTGCTGTGATTCTACACTCGATGCTATGCCCTTTGAATGTGATAGAATCTTGACTAGGCAACTCCTCGCCCTCAGCAATGCGTATCATCCACTCGACTAAATCTAAGCCACTAACCATTTCGCTTACGGTATGCTCGACTTGCAGCCGCGTATTCATCTCCATAAAATAAAAATCTTTATTGTTAGAATCTAGTAAAAACTCAAATGTCCCAGCGCCCACATAGCCGATATATTTCGCCGCTTTTATCGCGGTCTCTAGGAGCTTCTCACGCACACTAGAATCTAGCACCACCGCTGGAGTTTCCTCAATCAGCTTTTGCTGACGGCGTTGCATTGAGCAGTCGCGCTCACCGATATGCAGCACATTTCCATGCTTATCAGCTAAGATTTGCACCTCGATATGCTTTGGCTTATTGATAAATTTTTCCATATAAATTGTGCCATCGCCAAACGCACTCAAAGCCTCGCTTTCAGCCGCCAAATACAAGTTTTTTAGCAGTCCCTTATCAGGCACCACACGCATACCGCGACCACCCCCACCGGCTGCGGCTTTTAATATCACCGGATAGCCGATTTCATCAGCCACTTTCAGTGCCTCATGGTAGCTTTTTAGCGCGCCATCACTGCCCACAATGACTGGCACACCCGCTTCTTTCATACAATCTTTCGCCTTAGATTTATCACTCATTAGCATCATCACTTCTTTACTAGGACCGATAAACTCGATGCCATGATGCTCGCAAATCTCGACAAAATTTTGATTTTCACTCAAAAAGCCATACCCCGGGAAAATCGCGTCAGCTTCGAACAAATCCGCCGCACTCATAATCGCCGGGATGTTTAGATAGCTCTCGCTACTTTTTGCCCCACCTATGCACACTTTGGCGTCTGCGACCTCTAAGTAATGCGTGTCTTTATCGGCGATGGAGCAGATTGCTATGGCTTGTTTGCCCATTTCTTGAATGGTGCGAATTGCCCTTAAAGCGATTTCACCGCGATTAGCAATTAGAATGCGTTGAATCTTTTTTCGCTCTACTTTTTTATTAACGCGTTTAGATTCTATAATTTTGATATTTTTAGTGCTTTTTGTTTTAGATTCTGTAACTTTTTTTGTTCTAGTTGGCTTTTTAGTTTGGCTTATAGAATCTTTAGAATCTGTTTTGGCGGCTCTTGCATTTTGGTATAACTTTTTGATTTTAAAGTTAGGATTTTTAGAATCTATTTTTTGCGTAGAATCTCTTTTAGAATCTCCCCGCATAGAATCTAAAGTTCTAGATTCCATAACTTTTTTACCACTTTTATTAGAATCTACTTTCACATTTTTCTTTTCCATTTTACACTTCCTTTTAAATAGATTCTATATTCGCTCGACCATCACAAGCTTCGTGCCATACTCGACTGGCTGGGCGTCATTGACCTCGATTTCAATGATTCTGCAATTAAATTCCGCTTCAATCTCATTCATAATTTTCATCGCCTCAACAATGCCGATAACCTGCCCCTTTTTCACACTATCGCCAACGCTTACAAATGGTGCTGCCCCCGGACTTGCCGAGCGATAAAATGTGCCGACCATAGGAGAAGTGATAAACTCCGCATTTGCCGCACTTTTAGGCTCACTGACAGGCGAAGTAGTGGCTACTTGCGGGGCTTGGGCTGGGGTAGATTCTATAATTTGTGTGATTTGTGGCGTTTGCGTTGTGGGTGCTGGGGGAGTAATTGGGGCTAACTTTTGCGTATCAAAACTTCTAGATTCTATAACTTTCCCCCCTTTATTAAGCTTAATATTAAAATTTTCACTCTCAATTTTTAGCGATTCTAGGCTACTTTCATCAAACATTTTAATAATTTCTTTAATCTCATCAATTTTCATATTCTCAACCTTTAAGCTTAAAATAACCTTGCTATAATACCATAAAAATTACAATTTTTGCAATTTGTGCGTTTTAAAATGTGGATTATAGAATCTAGATTCTATTATATTCCGTATAAATAGCGTTTAGGAAAAATAAAACATAAACTATGTTAAAATTCTATTTATTTTTAAATCTATATTGTTAAGATTCTGTAAAATTTACTTACGCATTCCTAAAGACTTAATTTATAAGCAATATTAGCTTGAGATAATCTAGAATTGATAATATGCTAACTTTTTTTCATTTTTATTATATTTTTCATAATATTTATAGAATCTATTTAAGGAAAATTTAAGTTTTTATGTGATAAAATTCCGCTTAAAATTTTAAGAAATTCTAGATTCTACATTTAGAGATTCTAAAAAAGGTCGAAATGTAAGAATAAAATTTACAAAGTGGAGAAATACTATGCAAAAAGTCAAAAAAATAACCTTAAGTTTGGTTTTAGTGGCTGGTTTTAGTGGCGTGGCTAGTGCGTATTGCACCACGAATGTGTGTAATAGCGGACTTGTGGCAATCGGTGGCAATTTTAATAGTTTGGGCGGCAGTGCGGCGAATATGAACGCGTATGGCGGGTATTTGCGGCTGGGCTATGAGTCTGTGTTTGTGCGGCGGTATTATGTCGGCACGGATGGCGTGATTGGCGGGGGCGTGAGTAACGCTAGTGGCGGCGTTTTGGGTGCGTTTAAAAAAAGTTCGCCTTTTGTGAATTTCGAGTGGAATCTGCGCGCTGGGCTGAATGTTTTTACCGATAATGCGCCGCTTTTTATCAATGCGCTCGTGGGCGTGGAAAAGTTTATGCGAAGTGGCGTGGAGCGGACGCTGTATTATGTCGGGGCTGAGGCGCGTGGGCAGATTCCATTCAATGCGGGCAAGGGAAATGTGCTGTATGGTGCGGGTTATAGCTTTGTGATTGGCGATTCTTACACTTTTAAGGACGCTGCAAGTAGCGTGAATGCGCCTATTTCTGGCTTTAATTATGGCATTCAGGCACATCTTGGAGTCGAGCATTTGATTGGTGAGCGAATTTCGTTTTTTAGTAAGATTATAGGGAAATATTACGCATTAAATAGTTCTAAAAATGCTAACTTTAATGGTGCAGATATTTCATATCCTGCAACTAATTCATATAATATTATGCTTGAGATTGGGATAAATGGGTTTTAAGATTTTTGTAGAGTTTTGGGATTTTGCAAATATCAAATAACAAGTTCGCTTGTATTCTTGTGTTAAAAAATGTGGATTTTACGAAATCTAATCTGCGTAAAAGATGTTATTTTTGTATAGATGTTTCCATTCGCCGCTACTAAATTGAATGGTTGAATGTTGCGGTGTTTTTATCTCATAAACGCGGTTAATATTTGTGTATAAATACACTACGATAGCCGAGATTAGCGTGGTTTCGCCACTTTCATTTACATAAAAATATTGCGGATAAATCACGCGCTGTAGCTTAAAATTTTTGTCATTTTTTATCATAGAATCTAGCTTAGATTCTATATTTTGCGGAATTTTTGCACTGATAGAATCTAGACTCGCACTCGGCACGTCATAGTATTTTAAGCCATTTTTAAGCTTTGGTGGAAACGCCTTATTTATAGAATCCACAATAAAAAGTCGCTTCGCATTTTTAGGATTTTTATAGCCGCTTAGACTAGCAGCGATATTTTCGAAACGCGCCTTAGAATCTAGCCAAAGTTGCGTGGTTTGCGAGTTTTTATTTTTTAAATTAGATTCTATATTCTTTTGCAATTGCAGTTTAGAATCTTTATTTTGGGCTTCAATTTGCGTGATTTCATCATAAAGATTTTTGTCAAAAATGTAGATTCCGCTGTAATTTTTGGCAATTTTTTTGGCTTTATAATAATTAGTATCAAAAAGATAAAAGGTGCATCCGCTAAGAAAAAACGCGACAAACACACTAAAAAAGATTCTATAAATTCGCATAAATTTCGCCTTAAAATCAAATTAAAAACAAAATAATAACACATAAATGATATAATTTTCGCAAAATTTTAAGGAGAAAAAATGAAAAAAATGGCTAGTTTTTGGGTTGGTTTGGCGATATTTTTTGGCATTTTTAGTGGGATTTTGCGGAGTGAAGATGCCTTTAGTGCGTTAGAAGAGGCGCGGCTGCGTGTGTTTGAGAGCCTTTATAAAGCCGAGCTAAATAGCGTTGAGAAAAAACGTGCGTTTTTAGAAAAAAACTTTGAATCCGCCACAGAACACGATATTTACACCTTTCCAAATGCCACGATAGCACAGGCTTATGAGGCGTATTCTAAGGCGAATTTGAACGCAAAATCTGGCTTTAGCCTGCCGCAAAGGGCGTTGCCTAGCGAGAATAAGGCGTTTAAGGTTGAGCCTACTAAGAGTGAGCCTGGCTATGTGATTTCTTACATTTGGGGTAATAATAAGAAAAAGTTGGTGATTACAAGCACGCAGATTGTGCAAAAAGATTCAATTTGTGCTAAGGAAGTGCTGGAATTTGAGCAGTTTGCAAAAAGCGTGGTGCTAAAGTCAAATTATGAGCAGTATTGTTTTGAGTAATTTTGTGGCTAAAAGGTTATGAAATGCCTAATGTTAAAAAAAGTAAAGTTGCGAAATTAATAATAGCGAAAACAAAAAATGAATTAGAAAATGCGCTAGATTCTAAAAAAGATTCTATAATATTGCAACGATTACAGAATCTAGATTCTATAACTAATATTAAAAAAAGTTCTAAAAATGATAATATAGAATCTTGCTTGGGTTCTAAAAATATGGATTCTAAATTTATGGATTCTAAAGATTCTAAAAGAGATTCTAACAAGGATTCTAAAGGGGCAATAAATTCTAATATCCATAACTTAGATTCTATAAAAGCTATAAATAACATAACTATCGGCTTATCTCCTACAATGGGCGCACTGCATAATGGGCATAAAAGTTTAATACAAGCAAATGTGAGCGAAAATGATATTTCAATCGTTAGCATTTTTGTGAATCCTACGCAATTTAGCGCGGGTGAAGACCTTGCAAATTATCCGCGCACGATTGAAAGTGACTTAAAAATGTGTGAGAGTTTGGGCGTGGATATTGTGTTTTTACCTGAAATTAGCGAGATTTATGAAGTGGATTTTTTGCAAGATTCTAAAAAAAATTCTAAAGTTGATTTCAAAATAGATTCTAAAGAGAATCTTAAGGGAAATTCTAAAACAGATTCTAAAGAGAATGTTAAAACAAATTCTAAAGATTCTAAAACAGATTCTAAAAGCAATAAAAAAAACAAAAACCCTTTTGAATCCGATGAAATCACCCTAAATCCACCTAAAAAAATGGGCTATATTTTGGAGGGATTCTACCGACCTACGCATTTTGCAGGCGTCATTCAAGTCGTTTTGAAACTCCTAAATCTAACACAGGCAAACAACGCATATTTTGGCAAAAAGGACGCCCAACAACTGCTAATCATTCAAAAAATGGCACGCGATTTGCGATTAAAAACGCGCATCATTCCCATTGACATTGTGCGTGATAGCGACACTTTAGCCCTTAGCTCGCGAAATGTTTATCTAGATTCTAAGACGCGACAAAAGGCGTTAGCCATCCCAAAAACAATCTTTCATATAGAATCTTTAATAAAAAAAAATGTGCGTGATATAGGCACTTTGAAGCGCGAAGCTTTAGCAATCTTAAGCGGTTTAGACATTGATTATATGGATTTTTTCACGCATAATTTAAGCCTTGCAAAAGAGGCAAAAAATTGCATTTTTTTAATCGCTGTGCGTTTCAAACTCCCGCAAAATAGCCACAAAAACGCTCCAAAAGAAGTGCGCCTACTTGATAATTTATGGATAGAATAAATGTTAATATACCACCACCCTAACCACCCTGGCATTACTAGGTGCTAATAAGATTTTACCTTGTATATTTAGATTTATTTCTTTATCATCACATTCTCTTATATAATCTCTTTTTAAATCAATAAAGTCTCCATAACCATATTCTAAATCTTTAGAATCTATTTTAG
>NZ_JRMP02000018.1 GCF_000762875.2 Helicobacter saguini | reverse complement strand
TGTATTAAGTGATTTAGCAAATATAGCAAAAACTCGTTTTAAAGTGGAATGCAAGGTTATATTGACAAATGCAGATTCTAGCAATGATTTAGAATCTAAAAAGCTTAATGCGTTTGTGATTAAAGATTACACACAAAAAAATAAAAATAGATTCTAAGAAAATACACAAATTTATATTATTTTAAAGTTTTATTTATAAATTTTTAAGTTTTTATTGACAAATTAAATTTTTATTGATATTATTTCAATTGCTTACAATTTTACTAACAACTTAGCTATTTTAAGCTATGCTTAAGATTTCTAAATTGTTAAAAAGCTAGATTCAAATTCTTAAGTTTGAATTTAGCTTTTTTTTTGGAGTTTTTTCTAAATGATAAAAATTATTTTTTAATATCTTTTTAACTTTATAATTTCTTTTAAAATTTTTTCTTAATTTAAGTTTCATTTAAGTTTTTGTTTTGTAATATTTTGATATAATTTCATTTAAGATTTTTAATTGCTAAAATCTTAATGTTATTTGAAATCTTAAGGATAGCTTAATATAGCTTAAGTTGTTAGTAAAATTGTAAGCTTACATTTTACTAACTTGCTTTTTTTAGCTTTAAAAGTGCGTAAATAACGATATTGTAGATTAAAAAAGTATAATTTACTAATTATTAATAAAATAAATTTTTATAACTTACTCTGTTGGATGTTACAATACAATATCTTTTTGCAAAATTATTAAATCTTAAAACATTCACATTACAATTTTAACTTTTAAAGTTATAGATTTAAGGTTTTGTATGAATAAAATTTATAAGATTCTGGGTTTTACGCCCTTTATGATTGTTACTTTTATTAATGCGTTTATTGATTTGGGGCATAAAGTGATAATGCTAGGAATTGTCCATAAATGTTTTAGTGAATCTAGCCAACTTTTTTTTAATTCAATTATTAATGCTTTGATAATTTTGCCATTTATCCTTGTTTTTTCACCATCTGGCTTTCTAAGTGACAAATATCCTAAAAATCAGATTCTAAAGGTTGGCGCTGGGATAAATATTTTGCTTTTTGCTTTGCTTCTTTTGTGTTATTTTAACGCTTCTTTTTGGCTAGCTTTTGCTATTACTTTTTTGCTTGGATTGCAAGCGGCGTTTTACTCCCCGGCAAAATATGGATATATAAAAGAGCTAGTTGGGCGTGAGAATCTTACTTGGGGAAATGGCGCTATACAGGCTACTGCGATTGTGGCGATGTTGCTTTCTATGGTTATATTTTCTTCGCTTTTTGAGCAGTTTTATACGCCGCCTAGTGAATCTAAAATGATAGAATCTAGGTTAGATTCTAAAGATTCTAATGTGTCAAATGCTTTACAGAATCTAGATTCTAATCAAACGCCCACCCACCACCCTATTGAAGAAAATTCGCCTACCGCACAAGATTCTAATATAGAATCTAATTCACCCACCACCCAAATGCCCACCCACCACCCTATTGATGAGACGTCGCCCGCCCACCACCCTATTAATGATAGTGCTGGAGAGATTCTAAACTCAGTTAGCTTCCTAGCCGTAATTTTACTAATTTTTGCCATTTTAGAATTTGTCCTAAGTTTCCGCCTGCCAACCTTAAAACCTATACAAAAAATAACTTTTGATAGACAAAAATATCTAAAATTGCAACTTTTAAAAGAGAATCTAAAGCTAATAAAATCTCGCAAAATGATATTTTTACCTGTCATATTTGTCGCTATTTTTTGGAGTATTTCACAGCTTCTTGTCGATATTTTCCCCGTTTATGTAAAGCACACTTTAGGCATATTAGATACACGATTTGTAAATATCGCACTTGGCTGCACCGGGCTTGGCGTTATTTGTGGCTCAATTATAGCTGGGCGATATTCTAAAAACTATATTGAGACAGGCTTAATCCCGCTTGGTGCGTGTTTTATGTTTTTTTCTTTGCTTTTTATTACGAGTTTTGAATCTTTATTTATGCTATCCACGCTTTTCTTTCTTTTTGGACTTGGTGGTGGATTCTATATCGTGCCGCTGAATGCCTTAATGCAGTTTTATAGCAATGACAAAGATTTAGGCAAGATTCTAGCTGGGAATAATTTTATACAAAATATAGGAATGCTTTTAAGCTTAATTGTAGCTAGTATTTGCGCCCTGTGGCTACATGAAGTAGAGTGGCTTTTTTATTTAGTGATTTTCTTAGGCTTTATAGCGATGATTTATATGCTAAAACTTATGCCTTTTTCACTTGTGCGATTTCTTGTTAGCCTTGCGATTTTGCAGAGATACCGCTTAATTGTTGAAGGGTTTAATAACATTCCGCAGAAAAAATGTGGCGTGTTATTGCTTGGCAATCACATTTCATTTATTGACTGGGCGATTGTGCAAATGGCGTTACCTAAAAAAGTGTATTTTGTAATGGAGAGAAGCATTTATTCGCGTTGGTATATCCGCGTTTTCCTTGATTTCTTTGGCGTTATTCCTGTATCAAATATCGCTAGCAAGGGTGCAATAGAGCAGATTCAAAAGCGATTAAATGATGGTGAAATGGTCTGTCTTTTCCCTGAGGGCGTAATAAGTCGTCATGGACATTTAAATGAGTTTAAGTCTGGCTTTGAAAAGATTGCTATGGGCGTGGATAAAGATAAGGCTGTAATTTTGCCCTTTTATATTTGTGGTATGTGGGGGAGCGTTTTTAGCCGAAGTAATGAGCAATTTAGGGAGCGAAAACGAAGCTTTACAAAGCGAAGTGTTAGCATTGCCTTTGGCGAACCTTTAGATATTCACACGCAAAAGGATAAGCTAAAAGCAAAAGTCTTTGAGATGAGTTTTAAGGCGTGGGAGCATCAGTGTCAAAATTCGCCTACTTTGGCTGGTGGATTTATAGAATCTTGTAAACGCGGAGGCGGCGATATTGCCATTGTGGATACGCAAAGTGGCTCGATGTCTTATCGTAGGCTGCTTACGCTTTGCATTATGCTAAGTCAAGATATGAAAGAAATGAGTTTTAAGCCCTTGCCACCAAAAAAGGATTTTTGCTCACTCCCAAATGACTGCGTTGGTATCTTTTTGCCTAGTTCTACCGCGTCTGTGATATGCAATATTGCCACGACTATGGCTGGTAAAATTATGGTAAATCTTAACTTTACCGCTGGTGTAAAGGCAGTGAGAGCCGCGATAGATTCTGTAAATATTTCGCATATTTATACATCTCGCAAGTTTTTAGAAAAAATGAAAGATAGGGGGTTAGAGTTTGATTTTGGTGACGCGGTAATTCATTATATGGAAGATATAGTTGCGGATATTAAAAAGGCAAAGTTTGCGTTTTTAGCAAATCTAGTCTTTATGAGTGTTATGCCTACTTGGCTTTTGAAACTTTTATTTGCTAAAGATAGCAATATAGATTCAGTATGTGCGATACTTTTTAGTAGCGGAAGTGAGGGTAATCCTAAAGGTGTAATGCTAACTAATTTAAATATTATGAGTAATATCGCACAAATCGCGGATGTTATTCACGCACGCAACGATGATTGTATCTTAGCGAGTTTGCCGCCATTTCACGCATTTGGGCTAACCGTTACAACCCTTATGCCACTAATAGAAAATATGACAATGATAGCTCACGCTGACCCAACTGACGCTGTAGGTATAGCCAAAGCTATCGCGTTAAATAAGGTAACGATAATGTGTGCGACATCAACCCTACTTGGAATCTATGCTAGGAATAATAAGCTAGATAAGGTTATGTTTGATTCTTTGCGACTTACCGTAGCCGGGGCTGAAAAGCTTAAAGCTGAAGTGCGTGAAGCATATACGATGAAATTTAATAAGCCTATATATGAAGGCTATGGCGCGACTGAAACTACACCTGTTGCGTCTGTGAATCTGCCTGATGAGTTTGACGCGATAAACTGGGAAATCCATAGAGCTAGTAAAGTAGGCACGGTAGGAATGCCCTTGCCAGGCACTGCGGTGCGAATTGTAGAGCCAGATTCTATGGAAACTTTGCCTACAGGAGAGCAAGGGCTAATTTTAATCGGCGGACATCAAATAATGCGCGGATATTTAAATGATATGGAACGCACAAATGAAGTAATTGTCGAGCTAGAGGGCATTCGCTGGTATAAAAGCGGTGATAAAGGCTTTTTAGATTCTGATGGCTTTTTACATATCACTGATAGATACTCACGCTTTGTCAAAATCGGCGGTGAAATGGTAGGCTTAAGTAGCCTTGAAGATGAAATCGCAAAAGTGTTGAAGCTACAAGAAATAAACACAGATTCTAAAATATGCGCTGTTGGCTTAGAAGATTCTAAAAAAGGCGAAAAAATCGTATTGTTAATAGAATCTAAAGATGGCAAACACGAGGAAATAATCGAAGCAGTTAAATCATCTAATATTATCCCATTAAAAAAACCAAGTAGCTATTTTGTAGTAGAATCTATCCCAGTGCTCGGCAGTGGCAAAATCGATTTAAAAAACGCAAAAACCTTAGCCGAAACAATGGATAGAAGCTAGATTCTACCCCTTTATAGAATCTACCACAAATATTTCGCGGCGATGGTGAAAAGATGTAGCTGACCAAAGCCATTTCGCGACACAATAAAGCTTTTGCGATTGTCTTTCAGTGCTAAAGAATAGCCAAAGCCCAAATCTAGTTTATTACTAAAAAACCTCTTGCGACCGCCAAAGCCCACCATATACGCATTTGCATCTGGTATGCCAAACTTGCCTTGAGGTGCTGGTGTCTCATCATAGGCTAAGGAAGCCATCAACTTATAGCTTTTCCCAAAATATGTATAGCCCAAACGATACGCAGAAGCATCCTTCCAGCCATTGCCATAAGCCACCGCTGAGTAGTCGGCTGCACCCAGCATAGATTCTGGATTTACTTGATTTAGGGCGGTTTGGCTGCCTGTTAGATTGCTTTTATCAAATGTTTGATTTTTATAGCCAAACTCAAAGATTTGCGCACTGCCAAAAAATGTCCGCTCATACACAAACTCAATGCGATTATTACCAAAATCCTGTGCAATCCCCACATTTAAAATCGGTGGCAAATCCGCATAAAGCTCCAAATCCGCATTCATACCGATATAGCCCTCAACAAGCGTCAAACCGCTGCCTTGATAAATATACGACTTGGCTGAGAGACTGCCTTGCATATCCATATGCACATTACTCCTAAAAGTCGCGCTAAATGTCGTGCTTTTAAGGAAATTATCAAGCCCAGCAAAGGGCTTTACACTCAAAGCCAGATTATACCCAAAGCCCCACGCACTAGCATTTGAGGTCTGCTCCACACGCGTAGTGCCTTGCGTTTGCACGCTACCTAGCAAACCGCCCATATTAAGGCTCGTGGAATACGGCACATAAAGCGTATTATTAAAACTCCCAAAAGAATAAATCGCCCGAAATCCCGCACCAAAGCCGACATAATCGCCCCACGCAATGCTTACCACAGGATTAAACTCAAGCATAGCGATGCTTACATCATCCAAAAAGCCACCACCTTGCCCATCCCAGTCCATACTTAAGCCAGAAGGCGTGGTGAAACTAAAGCCATAATTCATTCGCAAATTTAGCGGCAGAGAATATGAACGCGATTTAAAAAAAATCTTTGGCACAGGCTGCAAGGTCGTGTTTGCCTTGCCGCTTACACTTTGGCTGTAGCAAGGAGTGTTAGGCTGTGCGGTATTATTGACTTTATTTGACTTAGCATTTAATTCACAAAAATGCCCATTGCCAAGTGCGGAAAGCCCCGTGCCTGTCACATTTATACCCATATCCCTATTTTGCGTGTCAAACTCAAATTGCGGTATAAAAATAAGCGTGCCATTTAGCTCAAACTCGTAATGTTCATTATCTCGCATTAGGCTCATATTCGCAGGATTATAATATGTAGAATCTGCACCATACGCACCAGCGATGTAGGCTGAGTTTAAAGCAGTGCCATTTAGGCTTTGCTCTGGCAGGCGAAAGCCAGAGGCGTAAATGCTAGTTGTTAGCATCGATAACAACATAAAGGTTTTGAAGATAGAATCTAATTTTTGGAATTTAGATTCTATCTTAGAATCTATTTTTATGATGTTAGAATCTAAACTAGAATTTATCATTGATGATTTAGATTCTATGTTGGAATCTATTTTTGTGATTTTAGATTCTATGTTTAGATTTATTGTAGTTCTAGTATTTTTTCTGTTTTTAGATTCTATATTAGAATCTATTTTCACATTAATATTCTTAGAATCTTTAGATTCTATATTATAAGATTCTATATTAGAAAGCCCCATAAACTTAGTATGTCCCACAAAACACCCCCAAAAATTAAAAAGATTCTTACATTGTAGCATAAAAGTTAGGGAAAGTGACATAAATATTACAATTTAACACGCAATAAAGCACAAATATTTAGACAATTTATCTATTGTAGATTGAGTTTTTTTATGTTCTTTAAATTCACTCCACTTCAAACTCTCCAAAGATACCAGCAAAGATTGCCATTTCAAAGATTCTATAAGATTGTATAAGCTTAAAATCAAGGTTAATATCTTTCGCATTTAGCGTAAAAGAATTTTCAAAAGTATCATCAAGCGTCCAAAGTAGCGAGTCCTCATTACTCAAAGCAAATTGCGCGATTTTATTATCACTATTGCCGATATACCACAAGCCATAACGCCTGTACGACATACCCAAAACATCGCTAAGTGCGCCATTATCGCCATCTACTAGCAAATTTTCAAGGTTTTTATCAAAATTATAAATTGGGATAAACGGACGCTCTTTGTCCTTATCATTAATTTTGCTAAGCACATAGTCCTTAAACCACGCACGTTTGCTATCCGTGCATATCAAAAAGCTACCTTCATTAAGAATGAAAGATACAGCGCGCATCACAAGGTGCGTCCAAGTATCCCGCATAATCTCAAGCCAATGCAGGGGCATAGAGCTAAGGCTTTCAGCATCTCGCCGCAATGTGTGTAGCATCCATTCGTTTATACTTTGCATATTTGTCCCTAAAAGTTTTGTGTGATTATAGTGTGATAATATGTGGATTTGGATACTATGTAGTGAGTGCATTTTCGAAATGTTGGACAAGATACTATCTTGTTCAACAATAATTATACAAATATCATTGCTTTATTTTAAGAATCATGCAAGTTATTTAAGATTCTATAAAACCTTTATTACTCTGCACTTTCCACTACGCGACCATTTAGCGGCTGAGGCTCTCTTGCGTTATCATGCAATATTGCGTGAAGTGCGTCAATTTGCTCTTTACTTGCATCAAGGGCATTTTTTAGCACGACAAACTGCACTTGCTCGCTACAAGGAGGCGTAGTAAGCGACCCGCTAAATGTGTAATACGCATGGCTTTTTGGCACAAGCGCACTCACATTCAAATTTTTCAGTGCATTAGTGCCATTAACCTCGCTAGGAGCGGTATTTACGACTTCTTGCAAGATAGGATTTGCTTTTCCTTCGTCAAAAAAGACCGCTACAACGACAAATTTATTATCACTACTTGCATGCACTAGGTGCATCTCAAGCGGATAAGCCTTGCCATCGACTTGGTTTTCACTAGGTGTGTGAAAGTGCAGCTGGACTAGATTGTATTTTGTTTTTTTGAAAGTAATGCTGCCTTGCTTGTCAAAATTCACCTGCACGCTATGCCCGTTATTTATAATGTCTTTAGAATCTGATTTATAGGCGAAACTTATCGCATTTTTGCCCTTTTTTGTGTCCTTTACGATGATGTTAATGGGCGATTGCGACTTGCCTTTTTGGCAGGTTTCAAAGCCTAGTTTGCCCCAGTTTTTAGGACCATTATCCTCGCCATAGCCCCAGTGTGCGCCATGTCCATCGTGAGCAAAGCTCACACCCACTAGAAACGCACTTAAAGCCACACTTTTTAGCACAAATTTTCGAACATTTGAAAACATATTTTCTCCTTAAAATAAAAATTACAAATGGAATGATAGCGAAATAATAATTTACTTTGATAAAATTATATGAATTATATAATTATCTTTGTTCTTCTATTATAAAAACTAGAATATATTAGCATTATATATTTAAATCCCAAATTCTTTTTCCACATCCATTTTACTTACAAATTCTTGTCCAAAAAGCGTTGTTTTTTGGCAGTGTAGCATTAATCTTTTTTTTATTTTAGAATCTTTGTTATAAATCACATCGCCCAAAATAGCGTGGTTTATACTTGCTAAATGCACGCGTATTTGGTGCGTTGCCCCGGTTAGAATCTGCACTTCTACTAATGTGTTTGCGCCGATTAAACGTAGGGGTTTTATTATGCTTATGGCAACTTTTGATTCTATATTTTCTAATTTTTTAGAATCTAAGTTAGGATTTTTAGAATCTTGTTTAGATTTAGGATTTTTAGATTCTATAAAACTCCTAGCTTTAGAATCTTTTTTGGTTAAAATTCTATTTTTTATAACTATTTCATCAATAATCTTACCCTGAACCAACGCCAAATATATTTTTTCAACATTTCTTGCCTTAAATTCTTTAATGGCTAAGTTACGAATTCCATCATTTTTTGCCAAAAAAATTAGCCCACTTGTATCCCTATCAAGCCGATTTATTAGTCTAAAAGGCTTGAAACGTGTCTCTAAGGCATAACTCTCAACGCCCACGCCCTTATCAAGAATAAGCAAATCGCTATCCTCAAACACAATTTCAAAGCTAGATTCTATAATATGAAATCGCGTATTTTGCGGCATTAGAGCCCGGGCAATCATCACACGTTCATTCTTCACACTCACCACGCCACTATCAATTAGCCTTTTTGCGTGATTTAGCGAAATATTTTCCTGTCTAGCTAGTAAAATAAAGGCTTTTTCTCCATTTTTTATATTAGATTCTAACTTATTAATATTAGAACTTTTATTATTTTTAATTAGCTTATTTGAAATTATTTTTTTAGAATCTCGCATAGATTTTTTAGTATCTTTAAAAGGGCTTTTAGAATCTTTAATTGCACCTTTAGAATCTTTAATTACGCCTTTAGAATCTTTTGCCACAAACTTAGAATCTCTTCCCGCGAACTTAGAATCTTTCAAGGCACGTTTAGTATCTAACTTTAAATTTTTCCTCCTTTTAGATTCTATAACTTTACTATTATTTTTTTTAGATTTTTTATAACTCATTCCACCACCTTTGATTGTATTTCTATGACATCTTCTGTGTGGTTTATCATATATTCTAGCGTGTGCATTTCAAGTAAAAAGTGCGTGATTATCAGCATTTGCCACACTAGCAAAAAGAGATTTAAAATGGGAATGTATAGCGGAATGAATATCAATAAATTTAGCGTGGATAATGGAATCTTGTAGTTTGAAATGATGTCACGTGCGGCATTTAGCGGCATTATGTTTAGGGCGATTTCATAATTTAGATTCACACTAAAAAAGCGAAAATACACAAAAATGCTTAAAATTAGCCCGATAAAGCCTAGCCCAACAAAGCTTAAAAGGTAGCAAAGAGCGCTCCACAGGGCAAATGGAATGAATGTTTTAAACAAAATTAGGCTTGAAATTTTGATAGATTCTATAAAATTTGGCGGGTTTAAGGGCGGAAAAGCATAGTGATTTTTATGCACAAAAGAGACGACAAATGGCGCAAGGCACGCAGAAATCAGCACATTGCACACGCCAAAAATGATGATTCCATAAAAAATCATCGTAACTATCGCAAAAAAATACAGCAAATAATACGATATTTTTGCGAAAAAAGTTTCAAAATTCATAGCATAATCAACCCAAATGTTAGGGAACTGCCCGATATAAAAACTAAAATTTGTGATTGAAAAAATAAAAAAAATCGCCCAAATTACAAGCGACAAACCCACAGGCAAAAGGCTTAAAAATATCATTTGCGGTCGTTTTAAATCGTTAAATGCTAATTTAAAATATTTTGTGATAAAAGTTAGGATTTTACTATCAGTAAAAACACGCATTTTTTTCCTTTAAAGTTATGAAATTTGTAAGTTTTTAAGGATTTAAGTTTTCTTATTTTTCATAAAACCTTTTTTTATTTTTTGTGTGTTATTACTATCTCTAGAGTTTTTCTTCTTGTGTAATTTATCCTTTTTAGAGTCTCGTGTATTTTTAGAATCTTTCCTATCCCTTGCCTTGTATGGCTTTTTGCTATGAGATTTCTCAACCTTTTTTGTGCGCTCATCACTCACAATCTCAATAAACAAGCGCGTGTCAATCGACTTAATCTTGCTAGTAGATTCTATCATATCAGCGATTTCATCCGCGCTTTTCTTAGATATAGAATCTAGCACGCCATTTACAAGCTTTGCAGCATCGCCGACATTAAATGTGCGCGTTAGCTCAATTGCCTCATTTATCACTACCGCATTATCCAAATTGCTCTCCAAAAGCTCATAGATTCCAAGCATTAGCACGCATTTCTCAACCACGCCAAGCCGCGTAATATCCCAGCTTTTCAAAAAACTAGCCATAACCTGCACCAAAATCTTCTCACGCTCCAAAACGCCGTGATACAGGCTCATCGCAAACTCGCCATGCTTATCCTTTAGCTTAAAATCATCTAGCACAATCTCACTTAGCTTTTCCATACTATCACAACCCATCTCACGCGCGTAAAGTAGCTGTATCACGGCTTCGCGCGCTTGCGTTCGTGTCGCCATTTTCTGCCCTTTCTGTCTTGAAAATGTTATAGAATCCTTAAAATCTAATCAAGCTGCCGATACACATCAAGCAGCTCAATCAAACTACTCATCGCCTCAAAGCCCTTATTACCAACCTTTAGCCCCGCTCTATCAAGTGCTTGCTCTATGCTATCAGTCGTCAAAATGCCAAAGCTTACCGCGCCGCCATATTTCAAAGTCACATTTGCTACGCCCTTAGTCGCCTCTGCTGCTACATAATCAAAATGCGGCGTCCCACCGCGGATAATCGCACCCAAGACACACACACCATCAAAGTCGCTATTACTTAGAATCTTCTCAAGCACAAAAGGCAGCTCAAATGCGCCCGGGACCTTTATCACGCTAAGATTCTCACTCTTACCACCATGTCGCAAGTAGCAATCACTCGCCCCCTCAATAAGCCTATCAGTCACCATACTATTAAACCGCGAACACAAAATCGCAATCCGCTCACTACCACTAAGGGCGATTTTTCCTTCGATAATTTTCATATTTTTACCTTTAGATTCTATAAAAATAAGCGAAATTGTAGCATTAAAATGTTTAGATTCTGTGATTTTCTTAATATTGTGGTAGCTCTTTTTGCAGTAGCTCCCTTAATTCCTTACTAAACTTCGTAGAATCGGGCAGTTTTGCATTCACTCGCAAGATTATATCGCCCTTTTTCCCACTTTTTAAATCCCTAAAGCCCATTTCTGGCAGTCGCATTTTCTTGCCATTTTGCATATTTTGTGGAATCTTTATGCTAACCTTTTTTGCCAAGGTCTCAATCTCGCATGTCCCACCAAAAAGCATATATTTTAGCGGCACTTCCACATCTTGGATAAGATTTAGCCCATCGATTTCGAAGCCCTCCATAGGAGCGATTTTAATCTCGATAATGGCATCCCCTTGCATCCCTTGCAACTTGCGTCCTTTGCCTTTGGCACGCAGTTTTGTCCCACTTGTGACCCCCTGTGGAATCTTTAGCTCAAAAGTGGAATTATTCAAATTTAGCTGAATAGTCCCACCAAGTAACGCCGTCTTAAGCGGAATGCTAGTAGTCGCTTTAATATCTAAATCAATATCCTCGCCGCCAAAGCCGCCAAAGCCGCTATTTCCGCCCATACCGCCGCCAAAAAAGCTATCAAATCCGCCAAATCCTCCACTGCTACGCGTGCGGCTGGAGCGATTAAAGCCCCCACTACGCCCAAAAATGCTATTTAAAATATCATTTAAATCGCTTTGGCTGCCAAATCCGCGTGAAAAGTCGCTAAAATTTTGCCCATTAAACATACTATCGCCGTAGGTATCGTATTCTTTCTTTTTTTTCTCGTCACTCAAAATCTCATAAGCAGCGTTAATTTCCTTAAATTTCGCCTCCGCTTCTGGCGTCTTATTAATATCTGGGTGATATTGACGCGCGAGCTTTCGGTAGGCTTTTTTGATTTCATCCGCGCTTGCATTTTCGCTAACATTGAGTGTCTTATATAAACTTTTTGACATCTTAAACCCTTTAAATTGTGGAATCTTTTAAAACTTTTAGTGTTATTATATCATAAAATATTAGCTTAACACTATAAACCTTTTGTAATAAAAAAAATATTATAATACGTTTAGAATCTTGTTTTTGGTTGAAGTTATGCGTGTTTTGATTTTTATTTTTTTGTGTGTTGTTGAGCTGAGTGCTATCGAGCTTACAAAGGGCGGATATAGTGCGGATTCTAAGCAGTTTGTGGATTCTAAGATTCAAAAAGAGCAGTTTTATGCGTGTGTGGAAAATGATGTGAGAGCCTGTGAAAATCTCGCAAATAGCGACATTTTAAGCGTGGATGAGTGTGAGAAAATGGCGTGTCTTGGCGTGGCACAGATTTTTGTGAAAGCGGGGAAGTTGCAAGATTCTATTGCGTATTATGAAAAGGCGTGTGGGGCGGACATTTTGCAGGCGTGCTTTGAGCTAGGAAATGTGATGGAGCATTTGGGCGATTTTAAGGGGGCGATGATGCGATACAACTTGGGCTGCCATTTTGGCTACTTGTCGGCGTGCAGGGCGATGGGCTTGATGTATGCGGATGGCGTGGGCGTTAAGGCGAATGAGCCAAAGGCGCGGCGAATTTTAAATGATAGCTGTCTAAATGGCGATGCAGCTTCGTGTTTTGAGCTAGGGAAAATGTATCGCGCAAATAATCGTTTGAAGGCAATGCAGCTTTTTAAACGCGGCTGTGAGCTAGGCGAATCTAGCTCGTGCAAGGAATTTAAACTGCTAGATTCAGCAAATTTTAACGTTCGAATTGAGGATTATGTGAAAGATAGTAAAAAAGATTCTAAATAACGAGTTTAAATGGTGGCTCGAGGCAGAATCGAACTGCCGACACAAGGATTTTCAGTCCTTTGCTCTACCGACTGAGCTATCGAGCCAAAATATACGGAGATTCAAAAAAGTGTTATTATATAGAATCTAAGATTAAATTTAGCTTAAAATAAACTTTTTTAAATATTTTTTTTATAAGAATTTAATCAATTAAAATCTTATGTTAAGATTCTGCAAAATTTTAACTTTTAAAGGGCGTGAATGTTAGTTGTGCGGCTTGATGGCGGACTTGGTAATCAAATGTTTCAATACGCATTTGCTAAAAAGTTGGAATCTTTGGGCTATAAAGTCGCCCTTGATGCGAGTTGGTATAATGATTCTAAAAATACAAATCCTGTAATTAATTTTACAAAAAGTTCTAAAAATACTAATAATATAGAATCTAATATTACAGAATCTAGTAAAAATATAAAAACTATTCGCAACTTAGAAATTGCATCTTATGACTTAGATTTGCCTTTGCTAAAGGATTTTAATGAAAAAGAATTTTTTGCAAAGCATGATAGATTCTATAATTTTAAACAAAAAATTAACAAAATTTTGCCACGACCACTTAGGTTTAAAGATTATAAATTTCGTAACTTTGATGATAAAAAGTTATATGAAAAAATGCGTGATATAAATACTAAAAGTTATGAAAATAATAACTTAAAAAATTTTAAAGTTCAAAATGATTCTAAAAGTAGTGTTATAGAATCTAAAAGCCTTGAAAATAACGATAGATTCAATGATTTTTCTTTTTTTTCTGGCTTTTTTCAAACCTTGGAGCATATTAGTATTAATGGGAAAATTTTTAGTGATTTTAGGCTTAAAGGAAGCTTAAATAAAGAAAATCAAAGACTTAAAAATGAGATTTTAGAATCTACAAATAGCGTATTTTTGCATATTAGACGCGGAGATTATTTAGCATTTTCGCGTTATATAAATTTAGATTCTATATATTATAATGAAGCCTTAAATATTATAAAAAATAGAATTAATAATCCAAAAATATACATTTTTAGTAATGATATAGCTTGGTGTAAGAGCGAGTTTTTAAACACTTTAGATTCTAAAATTATTCAAAATTTAGAGTTTAAATTTGTAGAAAATAATGATGAAGGAAATGCTATAAATGATATGGAATTAATGCGAAGCTGCAATCATGCAATTATTGCAAATTCTACCTTTAGCCTTTGGGCTGCATACTTGATAGAATCTAAAGAAAGTTATAAAATTCATAACTTAGAAAAAAGTGAAATTCAAAACATAGAATCTAAAAAAGATTCTAAGCATATAATTATCGCCCCACAACGCTTTTTCTACGACTCCACAACAAAGCGTATGCAAATGCTATATCCTAAATCTTGGAATATTATACAAGAGAGTTAAAAATCTTGTTTTGTAATTATTGTATCAATTAAAATACTCAAAATACAATCTATACATTTCCCTTAAAATACGCTTTTCTCACATAAAACATCAAAATCACCAACGCGCACAAGCTAAAAATTGCCGCGGTGAGCCCATTGAAATTCACATTTATCCCATGCATTACAAGTCCGCCGATGAAACTTGCAAGGGCAATGCCGACATTGAATGCGCCCTCATTCACTGCTATTGTGTCATTTTGCGTTTTGGGTGTGAAAGTTCGCGCAAGGTGGGAGCAGAGCATTTTCAAAGGCGAAATGCTTGAAAAGCCAAAAAATCCAAACAACATCACATTCGCAATTATCACATAATATGAGAAAATATGCGTGACGCTCATTAGTGTGTAGCACACGATTTGCGAGACTAAAATGATGACCAAAGCGTAGTATGAGCCTTTGTTGTCGGTTAATTTTCCACCAAAAAGATTGCCCAAAATCGCGGCGATGCCATAGTATAAATACACGCGTTTGATTTCAGCCGATGAAAAGCCATGCTGCTCTAAGAAAACACGCAAGTATAAATATATCACAAACATCGAGCCGCAGGTGAATGCGGTGATTAAAAAGCCCTGAATTAATGGCGGGAATTTGAATGCGATTAGCAAGTTTTTAAGATTGCCCTGCACGCCCTCAATGCGTGGCATAATGACTAGGGCTAAGGCGGCGACAAAAAAGCTCACAGCCGCGATAAATGCGAATGGGAAAAGCAATCCATAAGATTCTGAAAGGAAGATTCCAAGTGGGATTCCCGTTACTAATGCAATTGTAAGACCGCTTACCATAAGGCTTAGACAGGTGCTAACCTTCTCTTTTGGCGAGACTTTCAAGGCGACAAGCGTGGCGACCACGAAAAATAGTCCGTGCATTAGCCCTGAAATAAAGCGTGAAATAAGGGCTAGTGCGAAGCTATCAAATAAAAAAATGCTAAAATTTGCCGCGCAAAAGACTAAAAGTGTGAATGCGAGTTGAATCTTGTAAGTCCAGCGCGAGATTAAAACGCTTATGATGGGCGCGCCGATTACTACGCCTAGTGCGTAAAGTGTGGCTAGATTGCCCGCTTCGGCTTCTAAGACGCCATAGTGCAGGCTTAAGGCAGGTAAGATTCCAGAAACGATAAATTCCGCCACACCCATACAAAATGACGAAAAAGCTAGTAATATTATAACTTTCATATAGCCTTGCATTATGGATTTCCTAAGTTTTTGTTTTTACAATGAAATTATAGAATCTAATTTAAAATATTTAATCTTTTTTCAAGCAATAAATGTCATTATGGCGAAAATTTAGTAGCAGTGCAAAAAACGCAATGTGAATAAGCTGAATAGAAATATACCCCCACTGCTCAAGCAAACTAGAGCCAAAAATAAGCGAAATCATCGTCCCACAGCCAAGCAGCAGAGCAAAACGCACCCACAAACCAAGCAGCAGCATCACCCCAACAAGCAGCTCAACGCAAGGCAGAATATACCCAAAAGTAAGCGTAAAATAGCTAGGCAAAATGGTAGATTCAAAGTTTTTAGCCATCGCTTCTGCAAAGATAGTAAGTTTTGGCAGCCGCACAAATCCATGCCCAAACATACTCATCCCAACAGCCAGCCGCACCATTAAAAGCGAAATCGCATTCATTTTTTATCCTTAAATCTTAAGTTTAGATTCTAACATTATAGAATCTAATTTAAAATCGACTTTAAATTTTTGTTTTAGAAATATATTTTAGGTAAAATTTTGCACATTGTAGATTACAGAATTTATTATTTGAATTTTTGTGCTAAAAGTTTTAAAATATTTGTCTATAATTATTTGCAAACTTATTAGGAGTAATTTTGAAATTAAGAAGTGTATTATTTGTGTGCATGGGCAATATTTGTCGCTCTCCATTAGCAGAAGGAATAGCAACTAGCATTAGCAATAAAAATCAATGGAATTTAAAAATAGACTCTTGTGGTATTAGTGGCTTTCATAGTGGAGAGTCGCCAGATTCTCGTTCTATAAAAGTTGCAAAAATTCATGGCATTGATATTAGTAGGCAAAAAAGTCGCCAAATAAATAATAATGACAAAGAATTTGATTTGATAATAGCAATGGATTCTAATAACAAACGTGATATTTTAGCATTAGGTTTTCCAAAAGAAAAAGTTTTTAAATTAGGTGAATTTGGTAATAATGAAGATATCATAGATCCATATTATGACTCTATAGATAGCTTTTTTAAAGCTTATGAGTTAATAGAATCTTTACTAAAAAAAATGTTTGAGAAATATGAAGATTAATTAAAACATTAATTAAACAATACTTCTTGCTCAGTTATTTTAGATTCCGTAAGAATTCTACGCAGGAGCGAACACCTGCGCCACTTGCCCCGTGTGGATTTACCCCCCACTCTTTTTCCACGAACGCAGGACCTGCGATGTCGATATGTAGCCACTTTTGCTTATATTCTTCCCTTATAAATTCGCTCAAAAATAGCCCAGCTGTGATTGCCCCGCCATAACGTGAGCTAGACGTGTTAGAAACATCCGCGATTTTAGATTCTATAAGTTTTTTCAAATGCGAGTTAAAGGGCAGTGTGTGTGCTAACTCGCCGCTACGCAAAGCAGATTCTACAAACTGCGATTTTAAAGCCTCATTAAAGCCCATAACGCCACTTGTATATTCGCCCAAAGCGACCACACACGCACCTGTCAATGTCGCAAAATCGATAATATAATCCACATCCAAATCTTGCGCGTAGCTTAAGCAATCAGCCAACACTAGCCGACCCTCCGCATCAGTATTTTTCACCTCAATGCTTTTCTTTTCACGCGAAATAAGAATATCATCTGGGCGATACGCGCTTTTGCCTATCGCATTATCCGTGATACCCATAATGGCGTGCAGCTCGATATTTAGCCCTAACTCCACCGCACTTAAAAACGCACCCAAAACCGCGCACGCACCGCCCTTATCCGCTTTCATCGTAGTCATATAATCAGCTGGTTTAAGGCTCAAGCCGCCTGTATCATACACCAAACCCTTGCCAACGATAGCGACTTTTGGAATCTTCTTAGCCTTAGACTTAGATGTAGCCTTAAATTCTAATGGTTTATAACTCAAATGCGCTAGGAAAGCCGGGAAATTTGACGCCTGATTTACCGCCAAAAATGCACCCATTTTTTGCTCTTCTAAATATGAATTACTACGCAAAACTGCCTTTATATCAGCATTTTTAAACTTACGCGAGATTGCCACTACGCTATTTTGAGCTAGGCTTGATAGATACTCGCTATTTGCGATATTTGGCGGAGTATTTACAATGTCGCGGACAAAATTCACATTTTTACAAATAATCTGTGTAGATTGCAGAATCTTAGAATCTAGATTCAGCGCATTTATCGTAGCTGTAAGCTTTTCTGCGGAATCTTTTGAGTGCTTATACCCGCTAAACTCATAGCTCCCAAGCAAAAATCCTTGCAAAATCTGCTCTGTTTTAGCCAAATCAAAGCCCTTAAAATCAAAATAAGATTCTATAATTTTTAGCCCTTTTAACGCCCTTGCAGCGTGTGCGGCGGCGTGTGCGTAAGTGTCAATATCGCTAAACTCTTTAGAATCTTTTTTAACGCCGACATATAGAATCTTACTATTTTGCGCGTAAAAACTACCCTTAGCCTCAGCCCAAAGCTCCTTTAAAAGCTTAGAATCTTTAATACTTTTCTTACCCAAATCATCTTTGCTGACGAATAGAATCTGCGTCCCGCTCGGGGCTTTGGCTAGTCGAATATTCAAATTATCCATTTTTTTCCTTTAATAATGAGTTTTGCCTTTTGCGTTTGAGATATAAAAATAAGGCGATAAAACATAGAATTATAACCGATAAAATCGCAAATAACGCAGGATTTTGCTTTAAAGTGGCAAAAAATTTCGCTAAAAACTCTAAAATCTGCTCGCCAAAATACCACGCTGGCACAATCGTAATCGCCGCCCACACCCACGCAGATATAAGGTTTATAATGGCAAATTTTATCGCAGAATATCGCGTCAAACCGATACTTATAGGAATAATGGTGCGAAGTCCATACATATATCGTTGCACAAAAATTATAGGCCATCCATACTTTTGCATAAGTCTTGACGCCAACGCAAATTTGCGACGTTGTTTGCGAAATTTTTTCTGCACATAGCCCTTATTTAGCCGCCCGATGTAAAAGTAAATCTGGTCGCCTGTAAAGCCGCCAAGCCCAGCAATAAAAATGCAAAATCCAACATGCAAATACCCTTGATGTGAAGCGATACCAGCCAAGAGCAGCCCCCATTCACCCTCCAAAATGCTCCATAAAAATAAAATCAAATATCCCCAGTCTTCAACATGATTTTCCCACGCTTCTTTTATCGCTTTTTCAAATGAAATGTTAGAATTTTTTAGGTAAAAATAAAGGCAAAGTATTACGCACAGGACAATAATAGCGATTATGATATATTTAATCTTGCTAGATTTATCTTGCGTATCCATTTTCGGCCTTTTAGATTCTATAATTTGCGTATTTTATAGAATCTTTTTGAATTTAAGAAATTTTTTTTGTAATTTTAATAAAGTTATTAGTTACAATGTAATATTTATCAACGTTATAGTTTGTGTGGTTAGCTGCGGAGGGATTCTAAGCGTTCGTGGCGTGAGCCGATTTCTGTGATTTGTATGGCGAAGTTTCCATCCACTACTACTACTTCGCCCTTGCCTATGATTTTGTCATTGACTAGGATTTCTAGCGGGTCGCTTGCTAGTTGGTTTAGCTCGACTACGCTTCCTATATCCATTGAGATTACATCTTTCAACAACATTCGCTTTTGCCCGATGCGTACTTTCACATTTAAGCCGATGTCAAGTAGCATTCCTATGTTTCGCATTTCTTTAGCACTAAAGTCGGCTTTGCCACCGCCACCGCCGCCTGCGTGGGCTTCGGCTTTAGAATCTGCTTTCGCTCCATGCGTTAGTAGGTCGTTTGTGGTAAGCATTATTAGCTGTGATTCTACTGAATCTATTTTGACATCAAAGTGGCTTGCTTTTTGATATTCGGTTAATGCGCCACCTGATTCGACATTTTTTACTTCGGCTATGGAAAAGGCGAAATGCGGTAAGTTGCTGCTGCCCCCAAGTGCCGTAGATAGCGCACCTGTGATAGATTGAAAGACCTCTTTCAAGCCATCTTTATCATCATCATCCATCAAGTCCTTGCCTGTGTTGCCCTCACCCCCCATCATTAAGTCAGGCAAGGCGGTAGCGAGTAGTTCTGGCATAATAAAGCCTATGGAGCTGACTTTAGAGCCATTTAGCGTAACATCCACGCTTACCATACCAAAGGGATTTGGGAGCAAATCATCGCTTACATTGCCGTCCTCCTTGTGCGTAACGACCGCTGTGCGACCCATCATACCATCGATTGTGGCTTGCATTTCTTGTATGAAAAGCTGTATAAAATCATTCATTTTGTTTTCCTTTTGCTAGATTCTATTTTTGTAATTATAGAATCTAGATTCTAAGTTTTTTAAATGGCTATTAGTATTAAACAATTTTTATACCTTTTTGTAAGATAATTATAGAATCTAGATTCTATAAAAAATATGGTGGTGGGTGGGCGATTAGGAAAATCGCAAAGCGAAATAATAAAATCTAGATTCTATATTTTTTAAAATCTAATTTTTTATAGAATCTAGATTCTATATTTGCTAAAGATTCTAAAAAGTTTAGCTTTTTATTTTCCTATCATCCACCGCCCTTTTTAAGAATAGTTTATAGAATCTAAATTTAATTTTTAAATATTTTCTTTTATCTATTCCCGCCCAACCACCCTTAAGGTGAGATTATAAAATCTAGTCTCCGCCGCCGCCTTCATCGGCTAGGTCGGCTACGCGGCTTTTGCGTTGTGCTTCTAGCATTTCTATCATTTCTTTGACTTGGTCTTTTTCAGTTTTGATTTCATCAATTATTTGTATTGTCTTACGGAATCTTTGCAAACCGATTTTAGCGCGATACTTATCACGTCCATCTACACTCACGGTAACGCAATCATCAGCGACCCTATCTAGCATTATCACATCGCCAACTTTCAAATCTAGTATCTCTTTAAGCCCTAGCTCTGTGCTACCTAGCATAGCGGCAATATGCACGTCAGCGCCCCCGATTAATGCTTGTAATTCCCTATTACGAGATTTCTTACCGCTTGTTTCACTCATCATTAAATCGCGACTCGCCAAGCGGTTTAATATCGTCTCAAGCGAAATAACAGGATAGCAAATATTCATCATACCGCTACTATGCCCGATAACAATTTCCATAACAACCATTACGACAACTTCGTTTTGTGCCACGATTTGCACGACATTTGGGCTAGATTCCTTAGCATCAATGCTAGGGAAAATCTCTGCTACCGCCGACCAAGACTCTTTTAGATTCTGCATAATTTGTCGTAAAATCGTATCAAGCAAGTTCAATTCAATATTAGAAAACTCGCGCGTATCATCATACTGGTCACCCCGACCACCTAAAAGTCTATCTATCATAGGAAAGGCAATGCTAGGATTTATCTCTAAAACTCCTGCGCCATCAAGTGGCTTCATAGAAAAGACGTTAAAGCTAGTAGGCGTAGGCAATGACATCAAAAACTCACCATAAGTCATCTGGTCTACGCTATGTAGCTGAATCTCAACGATTGAACGCATAACTGATGAGATTTGATTAGCAAGGTTTCTAGCCATTTTATCATGTATGGAGCGAAAGCTTCTTAGCTGTTCGCGGCTCACACGATTAGGGCGGCGAAAGTCATAGACTATGATTTGCTTCTCAGGGGCAATATCGGCTTGCTCGGCGTCTTCTACCGCACCCTCTTCATCAACGACATTTAATAAAGAGTCAATTTCCTCTTGACTTAGAATCTTAGCCATTTGCTTCTCCTATTTCCTTGCGGATTTTTTTAATCACTTCTTTTGAGATTTGGGAGATTCTAGATTCTGTAATGTTTAGAATCTCGCTAATCTCATTTAAACTTAACTCCTCTAAATAATAAAGCTGGATTACTAGCTGGTCTCGCTCTGGCAATTTATGCAAGACTTTGTGGATTAAATCAACTAGCTCTTTTTGCTCGCAATACTGCAGTATATCGCCATCTTCTAACGCATTAAACTGCTCATCTAAGGGGACTACCGCATAAATATCTACGGCTAATTTTGCTTGTGCGATTTTTTCAATATCTTCATTCAAAACTTTTGCAAGATATTCATCGCTTGGCTCTTCTTCGTATTCATTAAAGTATTTTGAGACTTCAACTTCTATTTGCTTTATTAGCTTTCGGCTACTTCGTGAGACGACATCAAGGCTACGCAAATAATCTAGCATAGCGCCATTTACACGCGTTTTGGCATATCCCCAAAAGGAGTCATTTATACTAGCGTCATATCGCCTTGCAAGTTTGATTAGCTCCTCAGTGCCGATTGAGACTAAGTCATTCATATCAATGGAGCTAGGCAGCCGCTCTTTTAAGCGAAACGCCATAGCTTTTACCGCTGGTAAATACTGCAAGGCAAGCTCATCTTGTGAATTTTTCAAATACTCGCCATAAGCGCCCTGTGCTTTTACTTGTGTATTTAAAGCCTGTTGCATTAATATCCTTTGACTTTTTCTCTCAATTTATAGAATCTAAGATTCTAATCCGTGCTTTGCATACTTTTAATAAAGTTTCTAATGCTTTGAGCTTCCTGCTCTTTTCTATCAAATTCTTTACGATAATGCTCTAGGCTCTCTTCTAACTTCGCCTTATGCAAGATAGAATCATCATCGTTAGAAAACTTGTAGAAAATCGAAACACACACCTGAGTGATTAAGTAAATCCCCATAGTCGATAAAATCGTCCAAAGGACCATAAGCTCTGGCTCATCAAACTTAACCACACCAAACATAAGCCCTAAAAAGAAACCTACAACGATAGCAAAGCTAACATAATTATCTTGCCGTAACATTTTATAAATCCTTTTAAAAAAGATTCGTCTTCGCTTATCCTTCACAAAAACTTTTCGCCCACTCGCTGCGACAGACGTTTAGTCTAGTCTCGCATCGTGGGCAAAAAGGTTTTTGCAAAATATAGTCAAAATACTAGAATCTACAAAACCCCTAACTTTAGATTTTCCTAACTTTAGATTCTATAAATTCTAATATTTTGACTATACAAAAGAGAATCTACAAATATCCTATCATTCGCTTAAAGAAACTCTTAAAGCCACGCGACTCTAAAAGCATATTGTGTTCCATATCACTAACATCATGCACCAAAAGCGCGGCAATATCGCCAATGCCAACCGAAAAACTATTATAAGGCTCTGTCTTAGAAATTAACGCACGATTTCGTGTAGCCTTATTTACCGCAGGGCTATTTTCCAAGCCGCCCAAGTATTTTAACGTCAAATTTGGTATATGTTTTTTTGTAATAGATTCCATTCGCTCAAAGACTGCTAAGGCTTCCTTTTGACTTTTACACATATTTATTATCATAAAAATGGGCTGTTTTGAGTTCGCATTTAGCTTTATAGTCGCGTAAGCATCCGTGATGGCGGAAGGGTCAGGCATCGTAACCACGATAATATACTCACTAGCCTGCAAAATCGACTGATTTAGCGCACCAATCCCAGCGCCCGTATCAATCACAAAAAAATCAAGCGTATCCAAAATGCTACTCTCCTGCAGCACTTTCTCAATCACATTCATATTACTACCAGCATACTTTAGAATCTCTTCACCACTATCACCAGGTATCAAATACAAGTTTGGCTCAATCTCATACACCACATCATCAATGCTAACTTCGCCCTTTAACGCGTGCAGGATATTTTTATCAACCTTGATTCCAAAAATTAAATCAAGGTTAGCAAGACCAATATCCGCATCAAAGATTCCAACTTTAAAGCCTAGCTTATTAAGCTTATACGCCAAGTTCGCACTAATCGTGCTTTTACCCACGCCACCTTTGCCAGATGTCACCGCGATATACTTCGTATTCGCCTTAGTTTTCATCATAGATTCTAATTTTTTAGCTTGATTATCCACCATACTTTTTCCACATTTTGTTACATATTTTATAACTTTTTCCCTAAATATATAGCCCCAACTTCCTAGCTACAATAAAACTACAATTTTAACATATTTTTGCATAGAAAATCGTTAATTATGTAAAGTTTATAGAATCTAGATTCTGTATTTTTAGGTTAATAAATTTTACCATTTACAATTATATTTTATTTTAAACGATATTTTATAATTAAATGCTAACATTTTGCAATCGATTTTAGGAATGAAAATGATACAGCCAGCGCATTTACAAAATCTAATTAGCCAAATGGCGACCACAAAGGGCAAGGAGCTAAATGCCAACCTGCCGATGCTGCTTCGCATCCTTGATAAAAAGGGCGCGGACAAATATCTAGTCCAGCTTGGCAAGCTAATCATTGAGACGCAGAGCAATAAGGAGCTGAAAATCGGCACGAATTATTGGGCGAATGTCAAACAGGGCAAGGATGGGCTTATCATTAGCGACCTTATAAAGCAGCCAAAAATGCTTGAAACATTGAGTAATGCGCGGCTGAAACTCACTTCGAGCGATTTAAAAGAGCTAATGAGTGAAACGCAAAAGGGCGGGCGCGCTTTAGAGAGCGTATTTAAGGAGTTTTTGCTAGAGCGGCTGCCTTTGGCTACTTCTAAGCAGGAGTTTTTGGAGCTTTCAAACCTGCTTGTGGCGCTGCAAAATGGCGTATTTAGCATGGTGATACAAGATGAAAATGGCAAGGATAGCTTGGTGCAGCTTAAAAAGCAGGTTGATTTTTTAGAGTTTTATAGTTTGTTTCCGCACTTAGGCGAGATTAGCGGGGTGGTGTCGCGTGGGGATTTTACTTTTGATTCTACGGATTCTGCGAGTTTAGATTCTGAAAAATTGCCTGATTCTATAGAATCTAGCGATATAAATCTGCGAATGCAAGTGATGAGCAATCAAGTAAAAAATTTGCTATTAAAAAATATAGATTCACTAAAAGGCTTTAATGAAGTAAGAATTGACGTGGGCGAAACCACGCCACTATGGGATTTAAGCGCATTTGAGCCATCATATATTTTGAATTTGAAGGGGTAGGATTTTGGGGATTTTTGTTGCGATTTTAGCGCTAAGCTTTATCATTTTTTTTCACGAATTAGGTCATTTTTTAGCCGCTAGAATCTTTGGTGTAAAGGTGCTAATTTTCTCGCTTGGCTTTGGTAAAAAGATTTTTTCATTTGATTTTAAAGGGACGGAATATCGGCTCTCATTCATTCCTTTGGGTGGTTATGTAAAGCTTAAAGGTGAGATAGAAAATTCTAAAGATTCTAATTTTAGTGAATCTAAGTTAGGAAATTTGAAAGATTCTAAAATAGATTCTAATGTTACGCAAAATCTTTGCCAAAATATAGAATCTAGTTTGCAAGATTCTAAAGATACTAAGAATATAGAATCTAACTCGCAAGATTCACTAACAAAAAAGCACCCACTGCAAAGGATTGTTATTTTTTTATGCGGTCCTTTGTTTAATATTATTTTGGCGTTTTTGATTTATTTTTTCTTATTTGCAAATAATGGCGTTAGAATCTATAGCGAAGCTCCTGTTATAGATTCTGTAAGTAAAGATTATCTAGCATTTGGAATCTTAGAACAATATGATAAAATAATTAGCATAAATGATATTGAAGTAAAAAAATTTGAAGATATTACTAAGATTTTAAATTCAAAAGATTTGAAAGATTCTAAAGTGGCAAAAGTGAAAGTAAAAATTTTACGTCCAAAAGATTCTAAAGATTTTAAAATTTATTTTAATAAAAGTTGTGAAATTTCTAACTTAGAATCTTGTTATAAGTTAGATTCTACAAAGTTTCAAATTTTAGAAGTTTTTGTGCCTTTAAGTTCTATTGAATCTGGCGAAATGATAGAATCTAATTCGCAAGATTCTAATAAAGATTCTAAAAATATAGAATCTAACAAAAATTCTAATATTTCTAACTCTAAAAAAATAATACTTGGAATAACTGCATTTAATTATACTAAAAAGTTAGATTTTTCAGAATCTATAAAATATGCTACTAACACCACAATAGATTCTAGCCTTTTAATCTATGAAAGCCTAAAAAAGCTAATAATTGGCGCGATAGGCATTGAAAATCTAAGCGGAATCATCGGCATTACCGATGTTAGCGCGAAAGCGTATCAAAATAATTTCACAAGCTTCCTACTTATGCTATCCTTAATTTCCATAAATCTTGGCGTGATAAATCTCCTGCCACTGCCCATGCTAGATGGTGGGCAAATTATTTTCACACTTTATGAATGGCTTTTCCGTAAGCCGATAAATTATAAAGTTGCAAATATCCTAATTATTTTTGGTATAAGTTTCATAATTTGTATTATGGCAATTGGAATCTTTAATGATATTGTAAGAATTTTAACACAAAATTAAGCCTTTAACAAAATGAAAAATTATGCTAAAATACAAGATTTATTTTGCAAGTTAATCTAACAAAAAGTTTTTGATAAAAGTTGCAAAAATCCTAATAAAATGAAAGAAAAGTTATGAAAATCAGCCCACGATATGTCCTGCCAAATCTCTTTACTGCCGCTAGCATTTTTATGGGAATCTTAGCCATTTTTATGGCACATAAAGGTTTAATGAATGCCGATTCTAAGGCATTTACGACGGCTTGTTGGTATATTTTGTTTTCGATGGTTTTGGATGGACTTGATGGGCGTGTGGCACGCCTTACAAATACGGCTAGTAAGTTTGGCGTGGAGTTTGACTCTCTTGCCGACGTAGTGGCCTTTGGTGTCGCTCCTGCCGTGCTTGTTTTTTTTTATGTGGGGCATGAGTATGGGCGATATGGTATGGCAATTAGTGGGCTTTTTGTCGTGCTGGGCGCGATTCGCCTTGCGCGTTTTAACATTACTACAAGTCCAGAGACCAACTCGTTTATCGGGCTTCCTATTCCCTCTGCTGCGGCGATTATTTGCCTTTGGATTTTGGTGATTGAGTATAAAAGGCTTGAGTTTTGGGGGGTTTCTAGCTTTGTTAGTTCTCATAATTATCTCTTTTTAATTCTCACTTTTCTAGTGGCAATACTAATGGTAAGCAATATCCGCTATCCAAGTTTTAAAAAAATCAAGTGGAATTTGAAATATTTTGTGCTGCTTTTGCTAGTTCTAACCTGCGTGATAGTCCAGCCTAGCCTTAGTTTGTGCCTTATTTTTAGTGCGTATATTTTGTATGGAATCTTGCGCTGGTTTTTCATCGTGGTTTTTAAGATTATTTTTAAGAGAAAAATTAGCAATGAAAGTTAATTTTTTGCTATAATTCTTAGCTTATTTGTAATTGAAAGGTGGTGATGCGTATGCCGGGTGTTAAGTCAAAAGATAGCGAGAGCTTTGATGAAATGTATCGAAGATTCAAAAAACAAGCAGATAGAAACTTGATTGTGACAGAATGTCGTGCTAGACGCTTTTTTGAGTCTGCGACTGAAAGACGTAAGAAAAATAAAATTAATGCTAAGAAAAAAATGCTTAAACGTCTTTATATGCTTAGACGATATGAATCAAGATTATAGAATCTAGATTCTGTAACTTTTCGTAGCTTAGAATTATAAATATTCTAAGTTTTTTACTTCCGATTTATTCGTAATTGATATTTTATTTACAATCTTAACATTTAGATTCTAAAATATATACTTTTATCAAAGGGTAAGTTATGAAAATAGGTATTGTAAAAGAGATTATGAATCACGAGCATCGTGTGGGGCTTATCCCTAGCGATGTTAGGGCGTTAAAAGATTCTAATAAAAAAAATGAGATTATGGTGGAGAGCGGCTTAGGGGCTACTATCGGCTACAGCGATAAGGACTACGAAAAGGCTGGTGCGACAATCATAAAGGAAGCCAAAAAAGTGTGGCAAAACGCCGAAATGATAGTCAAATGCAAAGAGCCGCTTGAGTGCGAGTTTAAATATTTGCACAAAGATTTGATTTTGTATAGCTTTTTGGACTTGGCGTATAGCAAGGAGTTGGCGACTGCGTTAGTAGATTCTAAAGTGACATCCATTTGCGGTGAGACGATAGCTGGGGCGCGGGGCGATTATCCCATTTTAAGTGCGATGAGTGAAATCACAGGGAAATTCGCCTCACAACACGCCGCGACACTGCTTAGTATAAACTACGGCGGACGCGGGATTTTGCTCGGTGGATGTGTAGGCATCGCCCCTGCTCGTGCGGTCGTGGTAGGCGGTGGCGTGGTAGGGATGAATGCCGCGCGTGTGCTAGCTGGGATGGGCGCTGATGTGAGCGTGCTTGATATAAATGTCGCAAAACTTGCCACGCATCCGCTAGTAATCGACAATCGCGTTAAGGTTTTATATTGCGATGAAATCTCGTTAAATACGGCGTTGAGCGGCGCTGACATTTTAATCGGTGCGGTTTTAGTCACCGCAAATGCCACGCCAAAAGTGGTAAAATCTCGCCACTTAAAAGCGATGAATAAAGGCGGCGTGGTGCTTGATGTAAGCGTGGATTTGGGCGGCTGCGTGGAAGGCGCTCGTCAAACTACACACGATAAGCCAACTTATGAGCTAAATGGGCTGACTTTTTATGGTGTGCCAAATATCCCGGGCGTTGTGGCGCGCACTTCTAGCATTAGCTATTCTAGGGAATCTTTGCCTTATGTAATTGAAATTGCCAAAAATGGCTTTAAATCAATGCTTAAACTACCCGGGGCAATCGGGGGCTTAAACGCATTTAATGGCTACATCACACTAGAATCCATTGCAAAAGCTTTCAAGTTGCCATATAAAAACTCGTTTGAGATTATGGAAAGCTAATATGATTAAAATATTGTAAAATAACATTATTGGAATCTAAATTCTTAGATTCTATTGCTATAATTAAATCTTTATAAATTCTATAGGATTTTAGAATACACAATTTAAGGAGATTTTATGCTTGAAATAGGTATTTTTGGTGCGACTGGCAAGGTTGGCAAGGTGCTGGTGCAAGAGATTTTGCAGGATAAAAGTGCGCGTCTTGCGAGCGTTTATGTGCGTAACGAGCTTGATTACAATGTGCCGCCTGAAACGATGGTGACTGAGGATATGAATACTTTTGTGGAGAGTAGCAAGGTCATCATTGATTTTTCAAGCAAGGAGGCGGCACAAAAACTGCTAGAGCACGCCGCAGAACACCCTATACCGCTTGTGATAGGCACGACTGGGCTTGATAAGACGCACTTTGAGCTAATGGAAAAATGCGCGAAAAAAATGCCTGTGCTTTACGCGGCGAATATGAGCGAGGGCGTGGCGATTTTGAATGAAATCGTGGCGATGGTGAGTAAAAAATTACGCGATTATGACATTGAGATTTGCGAGATGCACCATCGCTTGAAAAAGGATGCGCCAAGTGGCACGGCACTGCATTTGGCGGAGTCTGCGGCCTCCGCGCGTGGGCTAGATTCTAGCGTGTTTAAGATAGGGCGAGATTCTAAGGACTGCGAGCGTAAAAAGGATGAAATCGGCATTTTGAGTATGCGTGGCGGCGATATTGTGGGCAAGCACACGATAGGATTCTATGCGGATGGCGAGTTTTTGGAATTTACACATACGGCGACTTCGCGTGTGACCTTTGCAAAAGGTGCGCTGCGTGCGGCTGAGTGGCTTATTAAAAAGGAAAATGGACTTTACAATATGCAGGATATTTTTAGGTTGTAATTCATTTTACATTGCGATATTACTATAAAAAGTGACAAAATATTCAATTTAAACTCATTGAATATTTATAGATTATAAAACTTGTTAAAATAGACTCTATGCTTTGTTTAAAATTTGCTTAAAATATTTATTTTTGGTAGATTTTTGTAAAAATAGATTCCATAAAGTAAAAATTTGTTTATTTTTAGAATCTAAATAGCATTGCTTAATTATTTTTAGTTAGAATACGCATTTTAGTTTATTAACGAAAGGGAGAGATGAGTAAGCAGGGCAAGGTCATAGCGATTACTTCTGGTAAGGGTGGCGTGGGTAAAAGCACGGCTACGGCAAATATCGGCGTTGGTTTGTCACAGCGCGGGAAAAAGACTATTGCCATTGATTTTGACATTGGGCTGCGTAATCTTGATATGATACTAGGCTTGGAGCGGCGGATTGTGTATGATGTAATCGATGTTATGGAGGGCAAGTGCAATCTGGCTCAAGCGATTATCAATCACAAAAAGGCGAAAAATCTCTACTTTATCCCCGCGTCTCAAACTAAGGATAAGACGATTTTAGACAAGGATAAAGTGCGTGAGTTGCTTGAGAAGCTAAAGGGCGAGTTTGACTACATTTTGCTTGATAGTCCGGCTGGGATTGAGGGCGGATTTGAGCATACTATTTTTTGGAGTGATATGGCGTTAATTGTCGTTACGCCCGAGATTAGCTCTGTGCGTGATAGCGATAGGGTCATCGGTATCATTGATTCTAAAAGTGATAAGGCAAGGCAGGGGCAGGAAGTGGAAAAATTTATCATTGTAAATCGCTTTAATCCCGAGCTAGTCGCGCGTGGCGAGATGCTAAGTGTGGATGATGTGTTAGAGATTTTGGCGTTGCCGCTAATCGGTATTGTGCCTGAAGATTCTAATGTAATTAAAGCCACGAATAGCGGCGAACCAGCGATATTTTCAAGAAGTAGTAGTGGTTTGGCGTATGAGCGAATCGCAGGGAGAATCGTGGGTGAAGATATTCCTTTTAAAGAATTTAGCACACAAAGTGGCTTTATGTCAAGCATTAAAAAGATATTAGGAATGAAAGGATAAGCAATGAAAAGTTATAAAATATGGAATTTTTTTATAGAATCTGGGTTGTTGTTAAAACTAGATTCTAAACGTTGTGGAGATTCTAAAAATATTATAGATTCTATAATTATAAAAATAAAAAATTATATATTATGGAAGTTTATAGAATCTAAATTTATAAGATATAAAGGTTATGGAATATGGAAGTTAGATTCTAAAGATTTTATAAAATCTGCGAATTTACAGAATCTAGATTCTAAAAATGCGATAAATTCTAAAAGCATTAAAGATTCTAAAGAAATTACAGAATCTATAACTATAAATTTTCAAACATTACAGAATCTAAAACAATTACAAAGGTAAAATTATGTTTTTTCTAAGATTTAAAGATAAGGGAACTGCGAGCACCGCAAAAAAGCGATTGCAAGAAACACTCGCAAATGATAGGAATGCGAATATCGCCTACCTTGATGATTTGAAAAATGATATTATCACGCTCATTCGCAAGTATTCGCCAAACTCCTGCGTGGATGTGAATGCGTGTGCGAATCGCAATAATACGCTAGATATTAAGGTAAATATCAAAAATATATAGATTCTCATTTTCAAAGGAAAGTATTTTAAAACGATAATAAATATTAGAAATTTTTTAAAATATTGTAACAAAAATGCTAATTTTAATGTAAAATATAAGACTAAGTTTTAGGATAAAAGGGACAAATTTATGAGTTTTTATAGAAATCTTTCGTTAAAAGTTAAGA
This sequence comes from Helicobacter saguini, assembly GCF_000762875.2. Classification (GTDB taxonomy): domain Bacteria; phylum Campylobacterota; class Campylobacteria; order Campylobacterales; family Helicobacteraceae; genus Helicobacter_A; species Helicobacter_A saguini. Next base: position 27,822 of record NZ_JRMP02000018.1, on the reverse strand, counting down.
TTTTATTGTTTGCGAATGGGACGATATTTTCGCTATTTGTGCTAATGATTATCTTGTATCTTAGCAATAGGACTATTCAAGATTTAACCACGATTGAGACTTACAACATTCTAAAGACAGAGACAAGTGAGAAAATCCAGCTAGCAACGGATTCTACGGCGAGTATGCTAGGCGATTTGATAAAAGATTTGGATAATGAGCAAGATAAAATCGCTGTGATTGCTAAGGCGATTGAGAATTTTAGATTTGAAGATGATAAGTCAGGCTATTATTTCGCTTATAAGGCACACGTCCCTGTGGCGCATCCTACGCGAAAGGACTTGCTAGGCAAGGATTTAAGTGGCGCAAAGGATAAAAATGGCGTGGCGTATGTCGCAGAGCTTTATAAACGCGCACAGGCTGGGGGCGGCTTTGTTGAGTTTGTCTTTACAAAGCCCACGCCCAAGGGCTTGGTAGATACTGATAAACTTGCCTACGCAACTTTCATTCCAAATACTGATAATATTTGGATTAGCACGGGGACTTATATTGATAATTTGAGCGCGGATGCTAAGGTTGTAAGTAGCAAGATTGATGATATGCTAGAGCATGAAAACTACACGGCGATGGGCATTTCTTTCCTTGTGTTTTTGGCGATTTTCACCCCACTTTCTTTCCTATTTTACTTTAATCTTACAAATAGTATGAAAAGTATTTTGGAAGGGCTAACTAGCTTTTTTAAATTTTTAAATTACGAGACAAAAAGTGTGGAATTAATCCCGCTAGATTCTAAAGATGAGTTTGGACAACTTGCAAAACGCGTAAATGACAGCATTAATAAGACGCATAAAAGTTTGGAGAAAGATTCTATATTCTTAAATGAAATAGGTAGTATTGTCAAAGATATAAATAATGGGAATCTAGCCCAAGAGATTAAAGAAGTGCCGATTTCACCGCAGCTAAACGAGCTAAAAACGATGATAAATGAGATGCTTTTGTATTTTCAAAGCAATATAGGAAAGAATCTTAATGATGTAATGAGAATCTTTGAATCTTACACTGCCCTAGATTTTACGACTAATATTGCAGATTCTAAAGGAAAGCTAGAAATCGCCGCAAATGCTTTGGGTGCTGAAATTCGCAAAATGCTAACCGACTCAGCCCACATCGCAAATGACTTAAGCAATAGCTCGCAACTATTAGAAGAAGCCGTGCAAAATCTTACAAGTAGCTCACAAGAGCAGGCTAGCTCTGTCGCTCAAACCGCGCAAGCCACGCTAGAAATCACATCCACAATGCAAAATGTCAATGACAAAACGCACCAAATGACCGCTCAAAGCGAAGATATAAAAAATGTGATAGGCATAATAAGAGATATTGCGGAGCAGACAAACTTACTGGCCTTGAATGCAGCAATCGAAGCCGCAAGGGCTGGAGAACATGGACGTGGCTTTGCCGTAGTCGCTGATGAAGTAAGGAAACTAGCCGAACGCACACAGAAGTCTTTAGGCGAAATTGAAGCAAACACAAACATCTTAGTGCAGTCAATAAATGATATGGCAGAATCTATAAAAGAGCAAACAATAGGCATTGAGCAGGTAAATGGCACGATAAATCTAATCGAAAATAACACGCAAAGTAACCTTGCCATCGCCACCAAGTCCCAAGACATCGCCCAAGATGTCCGCAACATCGCCAAATCAATCCTTGATGACACTAATAAGAAAAAGTTTTAGAAACTTATAGAATCTAGATTCTAAAAGACTCCTTAAAACCTAAAAACTAAAATATTCCTAATAAAAAATGTTTTGGAAAAATTAAGAGAATGGAGTATCATAAATATGCAATTAAACTATTTGGCTTTGATGTTGGGAGACTAGATTCTAAAAATATCACTAAAAAGCCTTTTATTGCAAGGAAAAACTATGATATTACTTTGGCTAGGATTCTAAAAGGAGCGTTTAATAATAAAGAGTTTTTGGACGCTTTAAAAGAGTGTAGCAAAAAAGAGTATTTTTTAAACTTAGAATCTAGCTATGAAAATTGCCTAAAAGGTGAGCTAGATTCTACGCTTAGCGAAATTATTTTTAATAATGATTTAATTTTAGATTATAAAGATATAAATGAGTTTTTAATGGATTTATCAAGTCTTAAAGACTTTTATAGCGAATTAGAAATGCAAGAATATTTAAAAAATGAAAATATTAGCTTGGCTGAAAAAATCGCTTATATAGAATCTTATAGCGTTTTTTAGAATTTTTTGCCGATATTTAGCTATAATTTAGTATTTAAAGGTTGTTTGATTTATGTTTTCTTTAACTATTAGTGAAGTTGTTAGTCTTATGGGTGTTACTATTGCAGGGATAGGAGTATGTGCTACTTTAATTACAATCGGTGTAAGTTTATATGCGATAATAACGCAAAGAGCTTTAAGCAAAAGGCTTGAGAGCGAGTTTAAAACAAAATTTGATGATATGTTAATGAAAATTGCTGATGACCCTGTCAAATTAGAGCAATTTATAGAAATGGTTGTTAGTAAAGAGCAATTTAAAGAAAGATTTTTAGGATTAATGCAAATAGAGATAGAAAATATTTTAGATTCTAGAGAAAACTTTAAGCAGGATAAAAATGACGATAAAGAAACAAAAGAGTTATTTCAAGCAAAGGAGCTAAAATGAATATAGAGAGTTTAAATGCTATTCTTTTAGGTAAAGATGCTAGTGATTTACTGAAATATCTTAATATTGATTGCGCTCCTATTGATATAAAAACAATATTACGAAAAGATTTAAATATCGTTATAAAAGATGATATAGAGTGGGATAAATTAGCACTTGATGGTTCAGTGTATTTGAAAAATGGATACCCTGAAATATGGATTAATATTACTATGCCTGAATATAGACAAAATTTTACTTTAGCCCACGAGTTAGGACACATTATAAATGATATATTACCAAATATAGAATATTACGCAAATAGTGCTATTAAAGATAATTATGCAACACTTTATCGTGGTAAGAATATTAATTTTATGGAAAAAAGAGCAAATAATTTTGCTGTAAATTTTCTTATGCCAACAAAACTTATTGCCAAAGAAGCAAAGGAATTAAGCAAGACGAGTGCATTTAAAGAACTTACATTGCAACAAGTTATACAAAGAATGGCTGATAGATTCCGCGTTTCTTTTGAAGCGATGAAATGGCGATTAATCAATCTAGGATATATTCGAAATACAATAAAAAACTAATTTTTTGCTTTTAATTCCTTTCTATTACAAATACCGATATTTACTTTTTTTGCTTTATTTTATAAGATTTTGCAATTTTAAAAGGTTAAGTTATGAATGATTTAAGGGAATTAGATTTTAGTGTTGAAAAAGCAGTGTTAAAGTCTGCTTATGGCAGTGAAATTTGCACTTATGAAAATGTAAGTGAGCTGCCTATCAACACAAATCGCGATTATTACGAAACTAATTTAGGAATTCTTTACATTCATAAAGGCGAGGGTAAGTTGCCGCTAGAACTTGCTAGAAAACCTTTACTTTATCTAAAACAAGCCCTTTTACACGAAAATTTTCTAAAAGAGCTTGATAAAGCGTTAGTGGGGGATAATTATGATAGATATTTTACTAATGCGGTAAAAGAATTTGAGTTAATCAATGATTATGACAAAAAAATTAAACATAGCGAGTTTAACGAAGTAATTTCGCAGTTTTTGGCAAAAATATCTTAATTTAAAGGATTAATATGGCTGATTTAATAAAAGAAGATTCTATAGAATCTAAAGTCGAAACTAAGGCTGAAGCTAAGGCAGATTCTAAAGTCGAAACGCAAAAAGATTCTAAAAAAATAGAATCTAAAAAGCAAACTAAGGTAGAAGCTAAGGCAGATTCTAATACTTTAAGCGAAAAGCATAAAAACTTAGAATCTTTTATTGCAAGTTTGTCTCCCCAAGAAGCAAAAGCTATAAAAACATTCATAAATTCAAGCGTTTATGATACTTTTATGACTTATTTAGAAGGTATTTTTAGGGAAAAAGATACGCTAATTCATCGTATAAATTGCTATTGTTTTAGGGCGATTGATGATGTTAGCATTCGCATTTTAGGCAAGGTTTATAGCATAAAAAAGGGCGAAATTATCTATATTCAAAAAGATGCTTATGGTAATTCGCTTTTAAAAAATAATAAACTAGAAAGGATAATGTAATGGATGAGTTATTAGCACAACAAACACAAGCACAAGAGCCACAAACGCAAGATACGCCGCCGCCGCCACAAGATGCAGGACAAAATGCCCTGCAAGAGCAAGGAAATCCATTTGATACAAGCACGCAAGAGCAAGAGCTAGGCGCGCTGCAAGCGGAGCTAGACCAAAGCATTAGCGCTATTGATAGCGATTTTGCTACATATTATGCGGAAAATATGCCAGAAGAGGTAGAAGAGCTATTTTTTGAGGATAGAGTAGCCTTTTTACTTGAAGTGGAAAAGGAAAAGCAGCGATATGTCGAGGAAAAAATCGCGCCACTTAAGGCAAAAAGTGATGAATTAACACAATCTATCGAACAAAACAAGGCAAGTGGGGCGATTTGGGAAGCACAAAGTGAGTTTATAAAGAAATATCCGCAGGCTGATTTAGATGAGATTCTAAGATTTTATAACGAAGAATTAAGCCCAAAGCAAAAGCAAAGTTTAGAATCTGAAGGGAATTTATTAAAAATGTATGAAAAAATCTACTCATATATGCAAGGTGGCGGGGAGCAAGAATCTAAACCACAAAAGAAACTCCCAAAACAAACAAACTCACAATTTGGCACAATCGGCGGCTTAGAAATCGACTTAAGCAATAGCGACTTACCGATTAATCGCCGCTAATCTTACAGCTTAAACATTCAGCCATTATATCCGCACCAACTACATCTTTATAATCTTTTAAAGATTTTAGAATCTTTTGTAATTTATGTATATCAATTTTTAGATAAACACTTAAGAAATTCTCCATACTTATATCTTTATTGTAATCTTTTAAAGCTCGTTGAATATAACTATATTGCCACAAAATATTTTTACATAGAATCTCTTGTGGAGTTTGATTATTTTTTATAGCAGTTTTTATCTGCTCACTTATCTTTTTTGGAAATAACATATACTTCTCTCCCAAACTCTAAAATATCTTGCGGATATTTATACCCACCTGTAAGCTCAAAAAACTCTGCATCTAAAATACACTCTAAAATATGTTTAGTAGCACACAAATAATATAATAAATTCTTATCACAATCTAGATTCCTTAATATGATTCTAGCTTCGGCTTCGGTTATACACATTTCCACTACATTAAAAAAATCTTTTAAACTTTCTTTTCTATCATTATCTACTGAATCTAGTTTGCAGATTTGAAAAAGAAAAAAGTCTAAACTTTTAATCACTTTATTTGTAAGTAACTCATAATCTTTCTTTTTAGAATCTTTGTTTGTGTTATCCCATACGTGAATAGTTCTTTTGCTACTATCAATATTCACATTAAAATTCATAGATTCTATCGTGTCAATTACCGCTAATTCATTTGACATTGCCCTTTTCCTTTTTACTTTAAAATAGCGTATTATAGCACATTTTAGAATACCGATATTTACTTTTTTTGTGATTATTAATAAGATACGCTAATTAAAATTTGATATGAATTTTAGGGCAAAACATCGTATCAAGTGATAAAGATAGAAACTTATTCAAACAAAATTAACATAATTGTTTTGGAAGACGATATTAATAGAAACTTGCTTATAATAACGAAAAAATTCCCAAAAGAAGTGCCAAATCATTATATAAGAGCTAATGATATAAAGGTAGTAATTTTTCTTAAAATTTTGTGCGATTTCATATTTTTTTGTGCAAACAAAAAAGCTCCCCCTTTATTTCATTTAGTCCTTTATTTTCCACAAAATAAAAATTATTTTTAGAATCTAACTTTAAATCAAATTAGCAAGCCAAATTCCTAACATCAAGCTAAAATCACTAAAATGCTTTGCATATTTGAGGATAGTTTGCAGGGCGAGAGAATGAGCGATGAAGAATTTGACGCATTTTTAGAACGTCACGGGATTAATGCAAAGGAATTCCGTGAATGGTAATGATAAAGATTTAAACGATTTCTTTCAGTTATATAGTGTTTTTTTGACAATAGATAGCGTAGATTCTATAATCTATGGTCGCAATAGAGAATTAATACAATCTTTTTATAATTTCTATCTGCGAATTATTAATAAAGAAAATATTATAGAATCTAGAAAGAAATTAAGAGATGAATGTAAAAGGTATATGGAATTAAAAAGAGATAGTCGAATTGATTTAAAAATACCTACAATACAAGATTCTAAATATATAAACATTATTAAAAATCCTAATATTACAGAATCTTTTAAGGAATTATCCATTGCTGTTGCTACTTATAGAAGTTGGCGTGACTGCCTAAATAACGAACAAATCAAAACAATTTACATTGCAAATTTAAAAGATAGACAAAAATATTATTTTAGTGTGAACAAAATAATAAAATTCTAAAACAAACACTCATAGAATTTCATAATGCAATTTCACATTTAACCGAAGTGTATCTAGGTCGGCAACAACAAAAAGAGCAAGATTCTAACAAACAAAGAGCAATTAATCATTTTAAAAGGGGTGCGCTAGATTCTTATAAAGCAATTATAAAAGATTATTTCTGCCTAAAAAACACGATAAATACTGATATTTTAAATGATATTAAAGAAATAAGGCAATATGAGTATGATAGTATAGGTGATGACGAAAAAAGAAAATATATTTTTAAAAAATATAATCAAGTGGCAAATAAAATTATTTTATCTTTGAAAATTTAGAATCTTATGGTGAAAAATCTTAGAAATTTCGATATGTTGTAAGAATATGTCGAAAATTAGCTTATTTTTGGATATGCTCAATATTTTTAAGCTTAACGCCCCGCCGCTTGCTCGCTATGGCAATCTAGCAATGCTAGGAATAACCTTTAGCGTGGTATCACTTCTTGTGTGGGGCGTATTTTTCTCACTCTCTAAACTTAACGCAAACGCCGTCTTTATCCCGGAAATTAGCCTTTTACTACCATTATTTATACTATTTATAATCAGTTGTAGATATTACAAAAGGATAAATAGAATCTAGATTCTAATCAAACAACGTCCTTTCCTTGCCTTTCAAATACCAAAGACCATTTTTCTTTTCTGCTAAGTCTTTTAGTATATCGCTGATTAGTTTTTCATTGACCTGCACGCCATTTTTAAGCAGTGGAATGATTTGCAAGCATAATTTATCAAAATCTAGCCCTGTGTTTTCTTTTTGCGCGTTTAGCAATTCGCCTTGTATATAATATCTAGCACGTTGCTCCACAGGTATAGCGTAGTTTAGGATACTTGCCTTATCGCGTATATGATAAAGTTTGCTTACGCTATCTAAGTCAAATCGCTCATTTATCAAATCAATCACACTTTGAAAATTCGCCATAAGCAAGTGATAACCGCCCTCTAGCGCGGCTTTGATTAAATATGCGTGTATCATTTCTAAACTCGCACCATTATTTTGCACAATCAAGCTCTCCACATCTTTATAAAGCTGCTCTAGAGATTCTAATCCTGCCTGCACTTTTGCCCTTGATTTAGGCGTATCAATTTTTTTAAAATAGAAAATTAGTTGCCCTTTTAGCACACTGCTAGGGTTTTGCACCTTTTTAAAACTTGCTATGCCTGTGTCTTCTTGACTTACAAATCCAGCGTATTCAAAGCCGACATTTTCAGCAGATTCTACAATTATTTGAAATAATTTTACATCTTGATGTTGGAAAACAAAGGCAAGCCAGCGATTATATTTCAAAACGCGATACATTTCTTTTAAACTTTTTTTCATTAAATCATAATAGTCATATTTTGTCTTTTCTAGGCTGCCTTTTTCAATGCACTCTTTTTCTTTTAGTTTAGAATCTACAGGAAAGTCAAGCCACGCATTCCACATAGTGCTTAAGTCAAGGTATGGAATCTTATCTCCATAAGGCGGGTCAGTGTAGATAAAATCTATACTATTAGATTCTATCTCTACTAAATTTGTCGCATCTGCTTGGAGTATTTTTTCGCCATTTGCTATTGTATTATCATTATTTATTACCTCGCGTCCTTGCATTAGGGCAGATTCTATGTTAAATTCTTTGACTACATTTTGGGTTTTATGGAAGTATGAATCATAAAAGTGTGGGGAATCTTCTAATTCTTGTTTTCCTTTTATAGCCCGAGCAATTCGTCGTTTAAACACATCATAAACATCTAGTTTTGTAGGCTTTTTTGCAATACGATAGCGATAGTAACGCATCACACCGCTATCACCGCCGCCTGTATCAGATTTATGATAAGTAAGATTCACATCATTTATCGTGTTATAAAACGCAAGTAATAAAGAATATCGCATAGCCCTTTTTGCATGTCGGTATTCTATAGTCCTGCTTGGCGTTGTGTATTTAAAAATTAATCGTCTTAAAATTGCTAATTCTACTAGTTGCTTTTTAGTAAAAAGTTTCAATACAGAATCTACATCGCTTCCCTTTGGTAAAATTTCTTTTTTAGGTATCCATAAAGTGCTTTCTTGCTCTTTGATTGTAGCGACTTGCCCAAATTCTTTATCAATAGCATTTGGATAATATTTTGCATTTTTTAGAATCTCTTTGGCTTCTTTTTCATTTTTTGGTCGCAAAGATTCAAATTCTTTTAGAATCTTTTCACTTAATTCATAAAATTCAGCTAAATCAACCTTAGCACACAACGCCTTAACCATAAATACACTTAAAGGATTTAAGTCGGTGTGAATACCAACTCGACCATTTATCATTGCCTCAATCGCAGTTACACCACTCCCACCAAATGAGTCCAAAACCACGTCGCCAACATCTGTAAAATTTAAAATATTTTTTGTAACTATATCCCAGCTCTGCCTTGTAAAATACGCAAGATTCCCAAAATGTCTAGCTTTTGCTCTTTTTTTAGGATTTGGTATTACTCCAGGCAAAGGGCGATTTAGATACCACTCATCACTTTTTTTCACCCTTTTAGAATCTTGGCTCAAAACCTGCCTTAAAGACTGCAGCGGCGTGGTCAAATATTGCTTTAAAAGCTTAAGGTTAGAATCTGCCTTATCATTAAAACTAGATTCTAAATCAATATCCATTAAAACTTCCTGCGTATCCGTCTTAAAAAGCATAAATTTATATCCATTACATAACGCGTAGTAGGGCGTTTTAAAGGCGATGGCATAACTTAGCGCTTGTTTTTCAGCCTTAGAATCTTTTTGTATATTTTTGTCTGGCGACTTAGCATCCAAAATACAATGCGTTTTAGAATCTACATAAAGTGTGTAATCTGGCGTTAAATCCGCTTTAATTTCTTTATTGCTACCAACGACAATCTTACTACTTTGCGTTTGTGATAACACAATTTCTAATTTGTGTTTAGAATCTTTATTAGATTCTATTGCATTAAAAGGGTGGTGGGTGGGCGATAGGGTAGAATCTTTTTTAGATTCCATATTTTCCATAGAATCTTGCATTGTTTTAGAATCTATTTTTATAGAATCTTGCTTTGTAGATTCCATATTTTTTTTAGAATCTTTACTCTTAGATTCCATAGAATCCTTAACGCCCTTTAAGCTAAAGCCAAAAGATTCTAAAATCTTATCAATAATAAAACTCCGCACAGAATCTTCTTTAAAATCATCATTTTTTAACATACTAAAATCAATCATTTCTAACCCAAAACATAGAATCTAGATTCTATAGAATCTACATCACCCCGTATTCTTTCAAAAGGTCGCCAATTAATGTGTGGTCGAGTTTTGCTAGGGCTGCTTTTTCGGCTAGTTTCACAAAGAAAGGCATTTTCATCTCAGTTGGCTTTTTACCATCCATTAACCGCACACTTGACGCCAAAAGAGCGCGAATATCAAAGCGAGAGCCAAAGACTTCAGGCACGCCCCTATCTACATTAAGTAGCGTATATACCGCCTCCATCGCGGTTCGCACACTATACTCAGTCGTAAAAATCGTATCCGCATAAGTTTGTGCAAACTGCCCTAAAAACGCGAAATTCACACACCCCTGCGGCACGACATCAGGTCTATCACCCTTTGTTCGCGGCATAAAAAACGCCGTGATATAAGGCATCATACAAGGCACACATTTCGCGTGTTTCTCGCTATACTCGACAATCTTATCAGTTGGCACGCCGATGTGATATAGCCACTCTTGCACGATTTCTCGCCCGGTGCATTCTTTCAGCGGCTTTTTAACAAAATCGCCTGGCACATCGGTAAATAGCCCATAAAACCAAATCACAAGCTGCTCTTTTGGCTGACTTTTAAAATGCGGCTGCCGATTGATTGTCCAGCTAAGTAGCCACTTAGAATCTCGCGCCGTGACAATGCCACCGGTTACGACTTTTCCACTAAAAGGGTCGCGTTTGCAAATCTTTTTAATATATTCAGGGATAACATTGTCTAATGTCGTAATTGTCGCAGATTCCCAGTTTGTAGCCTTAATATTTGTGCAGAATTTCTCAGGGCGACCAAAGCTAGAATCTTGTTTGGCGATATTTTTCCACAAATGCCAGCACGCACCCTCGCTTGTGTTTAGCACGGGCGCGGTATTATCATCACCCAAAGTCGAATTTTCCGTGCAGCTACCATTTGTAACAAATACCAAATCATTTTCACTCAAAAGGATAGAATCTTCCTTGCCATCCTTTATCATTTCAATCTTTTTTGCCACCTTTTTGTTACCATTTTTCTCAAATATCACATTTGTCACACGCGTATTGTAGATAAAATTCACATTATGCTTTTTTAGAAACTCAACCATAGGCATAATTAGCGATTCATATTGATTATATTTCGTAAATTTTAACGCAGACAAGTCAGGCAGCCCATCTACGTGATGGATAAATCGCTGCAAATATAATCGCATCTCAAGGGCAGAATGCCAGTTTTCAAACGCAAACATAGTCCGCCAGTAAAGCCAAAAGTTAGAATCTAGCACTTCATTACTAAAAACATCCTCGATTTTTTTGTCATACAAGTCCTCATCACGCGTAAAAAATAGCTTTAAAATCTCCATTAAACCCTTGTCGCTTAAGCCAAATTTTTTGTCCGTGTGAGCGTCCTGCCCTTGATTTTGCGTTACGCGCATAAGTGAAAAATTCGGGTCGCGTTTATTTAGCCAGTAAAATTCATCTAGCACACTAGCATTCTCCACTTCAAGTGATGGAATGGAGCGAAACAAGTCCCACAGGCACTCAAAGTGATTTTCCATCTCACGTCCACCGCGGATAACAAAGCCCTTTTTGCTATCATTATAGATTCCATCACACGCACCACCGGGCAAAGCTAGCTCTTCTAAAATGTGGATTTTTTCACCCTTCATCTGCCCATCGCGTATAAGAAAGCAAGCCGCCGCAAGACTAGCTAGTCCGCTACCTACCAAATACGCACTTTTTTTATCTACGCCCTCTGGCTTCAAAGGTCGCGCAAATGCCTCATAATTCCCGTTACTATAATACATCGTTTCTCCTTTTAAAGATAAAATTTGTGAAATTTTAAAGACTAATTATTAATTTTTGATTTATAAATTATAAATTTTGTGTGTTTCTAACCAGAATCTTAGGAATGTAGGTGTTTTTGGTGTGGTTTAGAATCTAGATTTTAGATTTAATCTATAAATACTTTATTAAATCTCTAGAATCTTATCTATAAATATTTGGTAATTTTTTTTGCAAAAATGTATTTAATTTTTATAGAATCTAAACAAACAACAAACAAAGATTCTATAAATTGTAATAAATAAGTTATAAATAAGATAATTTTTGATAGAATCTAGCTTTTATCCATTTGTTAAAATAGGATGGTAAATGGCGAATTTAGATTCTATAATAAATTTAGATTCTATAATAAATTTAGATTCTATATTAAATCACAAAACCTTTCGCCCACCCACCACCCTATTTTTAAAAAGATTTTAAAACGGCAAAAGCAAGGAGCAAATATGTATAAAATCCAACGTCTCATTCGGCAGTATAGCATTTGTGTCGTCATTGTTTTTGTCATTTATGGCTTATCGATTAATGAGCAGCTTGGCAAACTTTGCGCTGGGATTGCCATTTTGCTTTTTGGTATGCTATTTCTTAGCGATGGGTTTAAGAGTTTTTCTGGTGGATTTTTAGAAAAGATTCTAACAAATTATACCAAAACGCCCATTCGCTCCATTATCTTTGGCACGATTGTAACTAGCCTTATGCAAAGCTCTAGCCTTGTTTCTGTGCTTTCCATTTCATTTGTGTCAGCGTCTTTAATCACGCTAGTGCAAGGTATCGGTGTTATGTTTGGAGCAAATCTTGGTAATACCACAGGCTCATGGCTCATTGCAGGGGCAAGTTCCATTAATATTTCATCATTAGCACTACCGCTAATTGTGGGCGGACTGCTTTTCAACTTTCAAAGTAATAATATTTACAAAGGCATAGGCAAGATTCTAGCGGGCTTGGGCTTTTTCTTTTTAGGCGTGTTTTATATCAAGGCTGGGTTTGAGAGCTTTCAGGGTGTGATGGATTTGTCGCAATACAAACTTGAAGGATACAAGGCTATCTTTGGCTTTTTACTTATCGGGGCGTTAGTCACATCCATTATCCAAAGCTCACACGCCACTTTAGCCATAATAATTTCTGCATTTATGGAAAATCAAATCGGCTATACTGAGGCGTTGGCGGCGACTTTAGGGACAAGTGTAGGCGGCGTTGTTACCGCACTTGTAGCAAGTCTTAGTGCGAATATGCAAGGGAGAAAGCTAGCCATTGCAAACTGCATTTTTAACTTTACCACCGTGCTTATCGTAGCAATTTTTTTCACATATTTTATGCGCTTAAATGATTTTATAGCCGATGCTTTAGGCTTTGATTCAGATTCTATACTTCGACTTGCGATATTTCACACGCTTTTTAATCTTTTTGGCGTTATTCTTTTAACGCCCTTTATCCCCAAAATCGCGGCACTTTTAAATAGAATCTTTAAGGAGAAAAGTAGCGAAGAAACCACGCCACTTTTCATAAATGACGCCCTTTTGCCTTATAAAGAGACGGCTATTGAAGCCCTTGATAACGAAGTAAAACACCTTTATGATAACGCATTTGGCATTATCGCCCACACGACAGGCTTTTCACGCGAGGACATCCGCTCAAATAAGCCCATAAAAGAGCTGCTAGACAAACGCGAATGGTTTAAGCAGGATTTTAGCGTAAATGACTTGTATAACGCGCAAATTAAGGTGCTTTTTAACGCGATAATGGACTTTAGCACGAAGCTGCAAACTTTTGTTAGCGAAGATTCTTACACACAACGAATCGTCTCACTGCAAATTGCATCGCGTAAAATCGCGGAGGCTACCAAAAATATCGCTATGCTGCAAAATAATATGAAAAAATTTGAGCTAGGCGATAACGCCGCATTGAAAAAAGAGTATGATGATATGCGGTATGATTTAGGCAATCTTTTGCGTATGATAGAATCTATAAAGTCCCAGCCACGCGATACTTTGCAAGATTCTAAAGCGGCACTTAAAAAGCAAAAAAAGTTTTTTAAAGATGAGGATAAACAAGCCTTTGTTGTGGTAGAAAAGCTAATCTCGCAAAATGCGATAAACGCACAGGAAGGCACTTCTTTGCTAAATGATTTATCATTTGTGCATAGCGTGGCAAAGGAGCTAATAATCGCTGCAAACCACATCTACGCCCTTGTGAATATCAAATCACTAGGAAAAGACTCCCCTGAATAATTAATTTGATTCTACAAATCCAAATTATTTCCCGCCAAAAATGCCAAAGTAAAAAATTGTAAGAATGATTAACGGCACGATGAATTTAACATAATAAAACCAGATTCTAACAAAAATGTTACGCAGGTTTCCGCGATTTGTGATTTCTTTAATGGCAAGAGATTTCATCACAAAGCCCACATAAATGCAACAAAAAAACGCGGTAAGCACGAAAAAAACATTACCAGAAATAAAATCAAAACTATCAAAAATATTCTTATCACCCACGATTGTCACATCACGCAAAGGTCCATACGTAAGGATACAAGGCAGATTCCCAAAGATAAAAATCACTCCCAAAGTGATATTAATGGCAGCCATTTTGCTGAATCTAAACTTTTCTTCTAGCACAGAAATAATGACCTGATATATCGGCAGGCTCGTAGTCAAAGCCGCCACAAGTAGCAGCAGTAAAAAAAACACACAAATTATAGAGCCAAAAGCGATATTTGAAAAGGCAATCGGCAGCGTCTTAAACACAAGCGAACTACCAGAATCAGGCGATAAACCAGCACTAAACAACGCAGGGAAAATCATAAAGCCCGCCAAAAATGCAATAAGAGTGTTTAAAATGCCCGTGTAGCACGCGGTTTTAGGCAGATTCTCATTTTTACTCAAATGTGATGAAAGCGTAATCATCACGCCAAAGCCAAGCGATAACGCAAAAAAAACTTGCCCCAAAACATCGATAAAAAGCTTAGAATCTAGCTTACTAAAATTAGGCTCAAGATAGAATCTAACGCCCTCCATTGCCCCATCCAAAAATAGATTCCGCACCACAACGACAATCAAACACAAAAATAAAAAGGGCATAAGCCATTTCACAGAACGTTCGATACCATCGATTATTCCGCGTTTCAAAATCACCCAATTTATCGCGACAAAAATGAGCGTAAAAATGCCAAGCAGTAGCGGATTATTCTCAATATTTGCAGCATAAAAAGATTCTGTGTAAGCCTTGTCAATGGGCTGTGCAAGGGAAAAATCGCCACTTAGAATCTTAAAAATATAAATCATCACAAAACCGCCCAAAACCATATAATACGCCATAATGCCAAAGCTGCCAAGAAGTCCCATGTAGCCGACAAATCGCCACTTTTTAGCGAAGCAATCCACGCTATTTTTCGCGCCATTTTGCCCGATAACATTTTCGACCAAAATCACAGGAATGCCCACAAAAATCATCGCCAAAATAAACATCAAAAGGTAAGCCCCACCGCCATTTTCACCCACCAAGTAGGGAAATCGCCAAGTCGCCCCAAAGCCTATTGTAGCGCCAGCAACCGTTAGAATGTAGGTTATGGTGTTGCTCCAAGTTTCGCGCTCTTTAGTAGTTATAGAATCTTGTTTATTAGAATCTTTATTAGAATTTTGCGTTTTAGTAGCCTTATTTTGCATTATTTACCTTTTTAAAAAGCCTTAATTTTATCATAAATTTTCATTAATTTTCACATATAAATTTTACATAAATTTTACAAAATGTGATTTTAGATTTTATACATATTATTTAGAATCTTGCGAAATAGACGCGATAAGGAGCGAAAAATGAGTGCGAATATCAATGTAAATGTGGAAGATTCTATAAAATCTGCAGCGAGTGATTTTAGTGCGATTAGGCAGGAAAATGCTAGTGAAAAGCCTACTTTATCCAAAAAGCAAAATGTGGATAATACGCTTAATTCGCTTGATAGGGAAAATGTAATCAAGGCTCTCAATTCTCTTGATAAAGACAATGTGATGAAAGTCGCCTTTGGCATTAGCTTTGTGGCTTTTTGTCTTGCCATAGCCCTTGTTGGCTCTTTACACCTTGGGTGGTAGAAACAAGATTCTATATCATCTAGTTTTATTTATAGATTGCAAGTAACTATTGCGGATTATTCGCGGCGTTTTGCACTTGCTGTTGCTGATTTTGCAGTTTTAGCATTTTTAGCTCATTTACGACATTTAAAATCGCAATTAACGCCAAATGATAGCTAAGCGGACCAAAGCCAGAAATAATACCAACGCTTACCGCACCTGTCACGCTCACACGCCGCTCAGGCTCACGCGCGTGAATGTTACTCAAATGCGCCTCAATCACAGGCACACCACTTGCCACAATCGCATCCGCAATGGAAATGCTAGTGTGGCTTAGCCCGCCCGGATTCATAATCACACCATCAAACTCGCCACCAATGCACTCCTGCAGCTTATCGATAATCTCGCCCTCAAAATTGCTTTGAAAAAACTCAAGCTCCAAATTCTCGCCATTTGGACCTTTTTGCTGGCTAGCAAAAGTTTTCATATTATTATGGATTTGCTCTAGCGTCATAGTGCCGTAAAGTCGCGGGTCGCGATGCCCTAAAATGTTAAGATTTGGTCCTTGAATCACTAAGATTTTCATACTTTCTCCTTAAAATTTGTGTGAAAAATAGCTTAGATTCTATCTTAAAATATTGTGTTTGTGGTAAATTTTTGTGGAATTTAGAACTAGATTCTAAAATATTGTTTTATTTTTTATAGAATCTAGTTTTGGATTCTATAACAATGTGGGGAAGGAAAAATGGGAGTGGATTTTTTAAAAAAACTAAGTGTCCTGTATATCGAGGATGAGGATAGTAGTAGGGAGCTTTTGAGCGAGATTTTACGAGATTTTGTCGGCGAGATTGATAGCGCAGTGGATGGGCAAGATGGCTTTGATAAGTTTAAGAAAAAAACTTATGACATCGTTATTAGCGATATTTTGATGCCGCGTATGGATGGCTTGGAATTTGTGCGAAATGTGCGTGAGGGCGACTTTAACGCGGATGTCCCGCTAATCCTTGCGACCGCATTTACTGAAACGAAATACTTGCTAGATTCTATCAAACTCAAATGCGATGGTTACATTTTGAAACCTATTGATTTGGACGAGCTGCTAGAGACGATGAAAAAGGCGTATTTACCGCGACTTCATAGCAAAAATTTGGAGGTGCAAAATCGCCTTTTGAAGACTTTGAGCGAGTTTTATGGTGGCAAAAAAATCGAGATTATTCAGTATTTGATTGAAAATTGTGATAACGAGCAGATTTATCACGGCAGTATTGAAAATATCGCTGATAGCCTTGATATAAGCCGCCAAACGATTGCAAAAGCCTTTAGCGAGCTAAGTGAAGCTGGGCTAATAAAAAAGATAAAAAATAAAACTTATAAACTTTGCGAGTATAAATAATGATAACTTTTAAGCTTAGAAAATTATGTATTTTGATATTTTTGATTTTTACTAATTTGGGGGCAGATTCTATAGAATCTAATTTGGGATATTTTAATCAAAATTTAGAATCTAGATTCTATAAAAGTATTGAATCTAATAATTTAAATTCAATAAAGTTAGTAAAATTAGATTCTAAAACAGATTCTAATAACAACCTATCACCCACCCACCACCCTATTAATGATGTAGATTCTATAGAATCTAAAGACACTAATAATACACAAGAAAAAGTTACAGAATCTAAAACAAAAGAGCAACTAAAAGAAGAAAAAAAGTTACAAAAATTAGAACAAAAACAAGAAAAAGTTGCAATAAAAGCACAAAAAAAACAAGCAAAAATAGATAGGATTGACAAGCGAAATAATCGCCGATATATCGTATCTTCTGGTCCTTTTTCTATTCCACTTCCCTTTTTCTATACGCAGTTTGGTGCTGGATTTATGCTTGGCAGTAGTGTCTCTAGTGCGTTTGGTCAAAATGTGAATGCGACTTTTAACTCAAGTGCACCTAATTTTGGCGTGGCTTTAGGATTTAATCAGCAAATTGATATATGGATTCTAAATATCGGTTTTAAAGTGCAAATGCAGTATGAAGTCGCACTAAAAGGTATCGCTGACAATACTAACTCATTTCAATTTTTAGGTATTCACTCTAGTTTGTATGCTGGGATTTATCGTTTTGTGGCACATTTTGATTGTGGATATGAAATGTTGTATTATACTGTTAGAGCGAGAGCTGATGTTAATGATATTAGCAAGGGATATGTGATGGCAAAAGGCGAAGATGATGGCTTTAGTGTGGGTGGTGGCATAGGATTTATCATATCAAAAAATAGTGCGATTGACTTATCATATAAAACATTGATAGGGAATAATCAAAACATTTCATACAATAGAGTTATGTTTTTTTATGAGTTTAGGTTTTAGCTACCTAAAAGTTTCAATCAACCTTTGCGTGTCAATGTAAATATTTAGCATTTGCTGGTGGGCGAAAGTGTTGTCTGCGAAATGTCCTATAAGGCTAAAGCGCGCCCTTAAATACGCATTTTTGTATTCATAATAGGCTTCCAAGCGGTCGTAAAATCGTGCCTGATAAAAGGGCAGCCCCCAGTAAATGCTTTCGCCATATTCGTCAAAATATTTGTATTGCCCCTGCCCGAAATACGCGCTATTTGCGATGCCAAAGCCTTTGAAATTTAGCTCAAAATTTAGCTCGCCGCCGATTTTGTGTGCGAAGGCTTCCGGTCCGCTGCTCTCAAATCGCTTTCTATCCACGCCGCCAAGGGCATTTATCCACATACTAAACTTATTAAAATTTGGGATTAAGCTAGTAAAATCCGCACCAAAATAAAGATTATAATAGAATCTATCAAGCAAAAAAACATCTAAATTTGTCGAGTTTGGGTTCAAAATATTAGAATTTTTTGTATGGAAAAGTTGGGCTTGTGCGCCGTAAAATAAAATATTTTGATTTTGTTTAGAATCTTTATTTTTGTGTTGCAAAAAGTCGTGCTGCATGGCGATTTGCACCATAAATTCATCAATTCTTTTAGCCAGATTCCCACCATACCAATCTAGCATAAATTCACTTTTAAAGTTATTATTTTTAGAACTTTTTTGCAATAAAATTCCATTAATAACGGGATTAAAAAACAAAAAATCATCCCTATAAAAAAATCGCGGATAATTAATAAGCCAAAATTTACGCGAAAAAATGCCAAAAAATCCATGAAATCCGCTATGCTGAATGTCATAAAAAAGGCTTAAGCCGATGTTTAAATCGCCCCTATTTAGCAGCTTTTCGCCCATATTATAGATAATAAAAGTGCCAACTCGTATATTTTGATTGTAAAAACTCGCACCAATTTCAGGGAAAATGCTAGCGGCAAATAGCGTGCGTGTGGGCGTGTAAGCAAAGGAATCCTCCAAATTATCCGCGAAAAAGCCAAAGTCAAAACCATAAATAAATTTTAGTTTGCTGTTTTGATTATTATTGTGAATAGTCGGTGTATAGGGAAAAGTTTTTTGTTTTTTGGTAGAATCTTGCTTATTAGAATCTTGTGTAATATGTTGTGTAAAATCTATTTTAGAATCTAAGTTAGAATCCGCTTTAGAATCTACTTTGGAATCTAGGGCAGATTCTATATTATTAGAATCTTTTTTAGAATCTAATATATTAGATTCTATGCGTTCCGCCCATAAGTTTATAAAATTTAATATTATAAAATATAGAATTATTTTTTTCAAAAAATGTCCTTTTTGTAATGTTATAGAATCTAAAGTTATAATAAACTAGCTAAATTTCCCACCCAAAAATTTTGTTACAATTCGCTCAAACAACACAAAAAATGTATAAATAATATAGCCTAAAATCCCTATAAGAAACATTCCTACGATTACTTCAGCCGTCTCTAGTGTGTTTCGCCCATTTTGCACGATGTAGCCTAGCCCACTTTGTGGTCCTAGCATTTCACCTGCGACAAGGTGTATCCACGCTACGCTAGCAGCTAGTTTTAGCCCACTTGAAAGATGCAAAAATGTGCTGGGTAAAATAATATTAAAAAAGATTCTAAAAGGACTTGCACCGAAATTTTTTGCCATTAGAATATAGTCGTGATTGACCTGCCGCACCCCCGTTATACAAAGGGATAGCACAGGGAAAAATACGGCATAAGCAATAATAAGAATACAAGGCATTTCTCCAATGCCAACCCAAAGCAAAAGCAATGGAATCCACGCCACAGGCGAAATAGGACGCAAAAGCTGGATAAGTGGCTCAAGCAAAATCTCAAGATTTTTAATCATTCCCAAAATAAATCCGCAAAAAATCGCAAGAACAGCCCCAATGCTAAAGCCAATAGCAAATCGCTGTAAAGAGACTTCCATGCTAGATAGCAAATTATTTTGCGACATTTCAATAAATGTATCCCACACCATACTAGGTGCTGGTAAGAGCTGAGTATTCGCATATTTCATCGCAAAAAACTGCCATAAGAATAATAAAACCACAATTAAAACTAGCGAATTTACCCGCCAAAACCATTTTTTATTTAGCATAAAAAGCCTTAGAATGTATTCTAGAATCTAACAAGTCTTAAGATTCTATCAATAAAATTTCAAGAAATACAATACACAAAGTATTCCAAACAACATAAAACTTAGAATGAATGTATGGCAATAATTTTATGAATAATATGGGAATCTTTATAATTTTGAAAATTCTAAAGATTTTATGGATATAATTAAAGCCGTTAAAAACAATATCAATAATAAAGAGAAAACATGGTCAATAAAATCCTATGCGCTACACAAGATGGGCTAGATTCCAAAGTCGTGGAAGTCGAGGCTACTTTCACGCGTGGGCTGCCTGCCTTTAACATCACAGGACTTGCTTCTAGCTCCATAAAAGAGGCGCAGTATCGCGTTAGCAGCGCACTTGTCAATCTAGGATTTGAATTTCCCGCATTAAAACTAAACATTAATTTATCCCCCAGCGACTTGCCAAAAAATGGCAGTCAATTTGATTTACCCATCGCCCTTTTAATCGCCGCTAGTAAGGAGTGTTTGGCGTTAAATGAGTGGTTTGCATTTGGCGAAGTAGGGCTAAATGGCGACATCAAAAATGTCACGTTAATCTATCCTATGCTCCTTGACATCGCCTTAAAATTCCCAAATGCAAAAGTGATACTCCCAGCCGAAGCAAGAGAGCTTTTTAGCAAGATTCCAAATTTAGAAATGGCGTTTGCATCTTCTATCACACAAGCCCTTGAAATCCTGCGTGGCAAGGCACTTCCAACGCGTCAAAGCAAAGATTTTGACTTTAAAAGTAT
Source organism: Helicobacter saguini (assembly GCF_000762875.2). Lineage (GTDB taxonomy): Bacteria > Campylobacterota > Campylobacteria > Campylobacterales > Helicobacteraceae > Helicobacter_A > Helicobacter_A saguini. The sequence continues at coordinate 6,875 of NZ_JRMP02000018.1, read as the reverse complement.
TGAGATAGATTCTAAAAAATATTATTTTAGCGATGATTTTGAGAGTGATTTTAGCGAGGTGAAAAATCAGCCGGGTGCGATTTATGCGGCATTGATTTCTGCTTGTGGATTCCATAATATTTTGTTTGAGGGAAGTCCTGGGTGTGGTAAAAGTATGATTGCAAAGCGAATGCAGGATATTTTGCCCCCGCTTAGTCTAACCGAAATGATAGAATCTGTCAAGCTCCAAGCCTTTAACGAGCAGACGTTGGAATATCAGCCAAAGCGGAGTTTTCGTGCCCCACATCAAAGTGCGTCAAAAGCTAGTATTTTAGGCTCTGCATCGCAGTTTAAGGTTAGCCCGGGCGAGATTGCCCTTGCCCATAATGGAATGATTTTTTTTGATGAGTTGCCTTACTTTAAACGCGATATTTTGGAGTCGCTTCGTGAGCCGCTGGAGAATAATAAACTCGCCATTTCGCGCGTTAGTAGCAAGATTATTTATGATACTTCGTTTTTGTTTGTCGCGGCGATGAATCCCTGTCCGTGTGGGAATCTTCTCTCGCTTACAAAGGAGTGTCGGTGCAAGGAGGCTGAGATTCGCACTTATCGAAATCATTTAAGTGAGCCGTTTTTGGATAGAATTGACTTGTATATCCAAATGCAAGAGCAGGTTAGCGAAAGTGGAACTTTTAAAGAGCAAAATTCTAAATTTAGCAATCTAGATTCTAAAAAAATGCAAGATATAGTATTTTGCGTATTTGAAAAGCAGGTAAAGCGTGGGCAGTTTGATAGCAAGGGTCGCGTGGTGTTTAATGGGAAGCTAAATGAAATGCAAGTGGATAAATTTTGCGAGTTAGATTCTAATTGCAAGGAGCTGCTAGAGCAAGCACGCACGCGTTTTTCGCTATCTTATCGTGGGGAGCAAAAGGTGCGGAAAGTGGCGCGAACCATTGCTGATATGCAAGATTCTACGCATATACAAAAGGCGCACATACTAGAGGCACTTAGCTACCGCAGGACGTAGATTTTAGGGTAAAAGTTATGAAAGATAATATTTTTACACAAGATTATAATGAAAAATTTGAGTTTAATGAGCTTGTGGCAAGTGTGTTTGATGATATGATTGAACGTTCTATCCCTTTTTATGATGAGATTCTAAACATTGCTATTTTTTTTATTTTACAGGATCTAAATTCTAAAAATGCTAACTTAGATTCTAAAGAAGTTATAGAATCTAGTATTATTTATGATTTAGGTTGCAGCACGGGGAATCTTTTATTAAAACTTATTGAAAGTTTAAAAACAGATTCTAAAAATTCACAGGACTTTATAGAATCTAGTAAAAGAGAAAATTCTAAAAATCATAACTTTGAAGATTCTAAAACACAGCCTAAAAAGTTACAAAATTTAGAACTTATAGGCATTGATAATTCGCCTGCTATGCTAACTCGCGCTAGACTTAAAGCAAAGGCAATGAGTGCAAATATTGAGTTTAAAAATGCGGATTTTTTAAGTTTTAATTTTAAAAAAGCGGACATAATTTGTGCGTTTTATACCTTGCAATTTGTGCGACCACTGCAGCGACAAGATTTGATAAAAAAAATTTATGATGCCCTAAAAAGCGGTGGAGTTTTTTTATTTGCCGAGAAAGTTATCACCACAGATTCTAAGTTAGAATCTCAAATGATTTCGCTTTATTATGAATATAAAAAAAAACAAGGCTACACACAAGGCGAGATTTATAAGAAGCGAGAAGCCTTAGAAAATGTGCTAGTGCCTTATAGCGTGGCTGAAAATATTTCGCTACTTAAAACTGCTGGTTTCACGCACATTGAGATTCTATTTAAATGGGTAAATTTCACCCTATTTTTCGCAAAAAAATAATTTTCACTCCAAAGTTAGTTCTAATTTGCCATTTGTGTTGTTTATCACTTTCACTTGGATTTTAGAATCTAGCTCTAAAGGAGATTGCAAAAGGGCTAGTTTTTCGGTGCGGATTAAGCCTTCGATTTCAGGGGCTATTTCCACAAATACGCCAAAATCAGTGATTTTTTTCACCACGCCAAGATAGATGCTATCAATCTTAAAAGTAGATTCTATATTTTCGCGTTTCTCCTTTTTACGCAACGAAGACTCCACGATAGAATCTATGTGCTCTTTAGCCGCCTTAACCCCCGCAAAATCCGCACCACTAAGCGTTACGATATGCTTGTCCTTATCCAAATTCACACTCACATTAAAGCGGCTAATGATGTCCTTTATCACGCGCCCGCCCTGCCCGATAATATCGCTTAAACTGCCCTGCGGCACGGCAAAACTCTCACTTTTGGGTAAAATCGAAACATTTGGCACAATTTTGACCTTTTCCATAATATCCAAAATATGAGAAATCCCGCTGCTGCCGCGCTCCAAGCACTCACCTAAAATCTTAAGACTTATAGAATCTAGCTTAATGTCAAGCTGCAGCGCACTAAAACCAGCGCGCGTCCCAGCGATTTTAAAATCCATATCGCCATCAAAATCTTCTAGCCCCATAATATCGCTCAAAATCGCGTATCGCGTATCGCTTTCAAAGACCAAGCCGATGGCGATTCCAGCGACCATTTCACGCATTTCAACCCCAGCGCCTTTCAGTGCCAAAGACGCCCCGCACACGCTAGCCATCGAGCTTGAGCCATTTGAGCTTAGCACTTCGCTTACGAAACGCAAGGTATTTGGGAGCTTTGGGATGCTAGATTCTATCGCTCTTAACGCAAGGTTGCCATGCCCTAATTCACGCCTTGATTGCGCTAAAATGGGAAAGGCTTCACCAACGCAAAAGGGCGGAAAATTGTAGTGGAACATAACGTTACTTTTTGTTACATTTGATAGCGAATCGCCCTTTTGCGCTTCATTTTCGCTACCCAAAGTGCAAGTGACAAGGACTTGCGTTTGCCCACGCGTGAAAACCGCGCTGCCATGGGCGTGTGGCAGGATGTTAGATTCTATATTTATAGGGCGGATAGAATCTAGTTTGCGATTATCAGCGCGTTTGCCCTTGCTTAAAATCATCTCACGCATAATGTCTTTTTTAAGGGCGTAGATGTGCGTTGCGGTGATTTGGGGGTCTATGTTTTCGGCGTTTGCAATAGATTCTATTAAGGCTTTCATTTGCGTTTGCCTTTCACTTTTGCTAAGTGAAATTAGCGCGGTTTTTATGGATTTTGTGTATTTTTTACTCAAAGTTTGCAAAAGGTTAGAATCTATTTTGTTACAATTTGTAATTTTATGCTTTGGTTTGGCAAATTTTTTAAAGGCTTTTGTGTAGATTTTGCTTTTAGATTCTATATCTTTGATGGCGTATTTTAGGGCTTTTAGTAGGTTTTCTTTGGTGATTATGGCGGGGTTAGATTCTGTTGTTTTAGAATCTTTTTTGGAATCTGTTTTAGAATCTTTGGTAGGGTTTTTAGAATCTGGCGTGTTTTTAGATTCTATAGAGTCTTTAGAATCCTTTGTTGTGCGGAGTTTCTGCATTTCAATCATACTAATTTTATTATCAAATCCACTCACAAATAAATCGAGTGTGGAATTTTTCAAATCATTAATATCACTTGTGGCAACGATTTTAGAATCTAGTTGCAAAATGCGACTAGCACATAGTAGTTTTTTATTTTTTATCGGCACAGATGAGAGAAAAAGTGAAATACTTGCAAGATTTAACGCATCTTGTTGCAAATCGCTCTTATTGTCATAGCTTAAAACCATAAGCGTCACCTGCAGTGTATAAGGGAAATCCTTTGGCATAATCGCCCTTAGAGAGCGGTCAATAAGACGCGAAGTTAGAATCTCACTATCGCTAGGCTTTCCTTCGCGCTTAATGAAACCCGCTGGAATCTTACCTACCGCATACATTTTCTCAATATATTGAACGCTTAAGGGCAAAAAATCTTCTTTATTCTCACTTTCATAATCGATACAAATCGTGCATAAAATCACGCTACCACCGACCTTTTGCAGCACCGCCACATCGCACAACCCAGCATATTTTTGCAGTGTATAAGTCTCATCTTTCCCATTAATTTGTAATGTTATGTCCATAAAAGTCCTTGAAATAAAGGCTTATTATACCCTAAAAAGTTTTAGAATCTAAAATATGCGGAGACTTTGATAAGGGCGGTGACTACATAGTAGCTTAGGTTGTATGAAACTTGTGCGTTGCCCTTAATTACAAAATGGCGAGACGCAGCCATTTCTATGCCAAAATCTACATTTAAATTTGTGGATTTTTGCCCTAAATAAAGCGCGTTATTTTGGATAGGCATAATAAGAAAAATGCCGCCACTAGGGCGTAAAAAATCGCGTGAAATGCTTACTGCAAGGTTACCTGTGGTTTTTTTATGGATATAAAAAGTATTAAAACCAAGATAGCCATTAATGCCGCCAAGTAGCCCACTTTTTAGGCTATCCATATTAAAAAAATAAAAAACACTGCCTAAATATGGGCGAAAAACAAAGTCATTATACACAAAATCAACGCCCGCAAAGCCATTAATCTCATTTATAGCACTCCCATCAATACCAGTGCTATAATTACCGATGCCATACTCACCGCCCAAAACAGCGTGTGCTACGACAAACTTACGCGTTAGTGGAATACTTAGTTGTGCACCGCCATTTGCACTAAAATATTGAGATTGTATACTTATATCCTGCAAAGTCATATCAGCTTTTCCCCAGCTTGCGCCACCATAGATATTTAGGGCAAAAATGCGAAGATTCAAAGGGAGCTGCGCATTTGCAAAAGCCGCATTAAAAATTAGCGTCTGCGTATCGCCAAGTGCTAGCATCGCGTGGTATCCGCCGCCTATTTGCGCCCTTTGAGCCGTAAAAAGCGGGTCTAAATCTAGCCGTTTTTTGATTTCCACATCGTGCTTTTCAATGGCAAGTTGCTCGTCATATTCTTGCTGGTCGATTTGGAGTGCTTCATCTTGGCTTTGTGCGGGGTTTTGCGTGATTTCTACATTTTCTGGGTTTGCTTCTTTGTTAATATTAAAATCATCGCGGAAATCGCGGATGTTTGGGGTTGTTTTTTGCTGTGGGTTTTTGGTGTTTTTAGATTCTATGTTTTTTTTAGAATCTTGCGTTTTAGATTCTGTGTTTTGGTTTATAGAATCTTGTTTTTTAGAATCTCCTTTATTTTCGTGGTTTTTTACCCGCCCCCCTAGCCCCCCTCCGCAAGGGAGGGGGGAATCATCCTTGCATTCCATATTTTGCAAATTAGATTCTAAATTTTGCCTTTGTGTTTGTGGAATGTTAGAATCTTTTAAAGGCGTTACATTTTTTATAGTTGGGATATATGGAGCTTTTTGTATTTCACTAGAATCTGCAAGTTTTATGCTTTCAAAGTTATTAGATTTAGTATTTTTATAGAATCTAGATTCTATATTTTGCAAGTTTTTAGATTCTATGTTGCTTGATTTTGGCACGTGGATTTCTGGGATATTTATATTTGGGACTTCTATGCTTGGGACGTTTATGCTATCTTGCTTTTTAGATTCTATCTTTTTAGATTCTATTTTGGGTGGCGTTGTGGGTGTTACTTTTGGTAACTTTGTCGGGGCGACTTTTGGCATTTCTACACTTTTTGTAACATTAGAATCTTTTTTAGATTCCATAGAATTTGGATTGCCACGCTCACTATCTTTCGCTCGCAATGACGGATTATTTTTAGATTCTATATCTTTCATTAATTTTTGCGCTGCTTTTGTAGAATCTTGCAAAATCTCGCCCCAAGAAGCATCGCTAGATTCAGCATTTAACGCACTAAAACATATCAAAAATAATATAATTTTTTTCATATTTTTCCCCACTTTATAACTTGTATAAACGCAAATTTTATTCCATAAATCTACTCTTGCCATAAATCTACTCACCATAAATTCTACTCGCGCCACCAAAAATAAAACGCGCTAAATGGCGAAGAATAGGGCGGATAAAGCAACTCACCCTTAGAATCTGTTGGAATCTTAACATCACTTTTTACCGCAATGCGAAAATTTGGCGAGTAAAAATGCGGCACAACATAAAATTGCCAAAGCAAGATTCTATCCATCGCCCTTAAAATCGCCACACGTGTCGGCAAATCCTGCGTTTTATTAAGTCTATCAATTAGCAAGTCAATGCTTTTCAAATTTACACCTGAAAAATTTCGCGACCCATTCATATCGCGGCTATGGCTAGAAAAGAAAAAATCTTGCTCATTTCCTGGGAACAAACTTTGCGGCACAACGCCTACGATTATGTCAAAATCAAAGTTTTTTACGCGATTTTCATACTGCGTAGAATCTACCAAAATGATTTGCAACGGAATGCCTAAAATGGCTAGATTTTTTTTAAATGGCAGGACGATGCGCTCAAAAAGTGGCGAATTTAGCAAAATGCTAAAACTTATCGGCTCATGTTGAGAGTTATAAAGTTGATTATTTTTTATGTAAAAACCTCTATCTTTTAGAAGTTTCATTGCATATTTTAGATTCTCTCTTTTGCTATGTGGTGGATTTGTTTGGGGTGGCGTATAAATTTGGCTTAAGATTCTAGAATCTAGCTCGTTAATGTAGGGCGTGGCAATAGTTAGATTCTGTGTTTTTATAGAATCTATATTAAAACCTAGATTTTTTAAATTTGTAGAATCTATGCAAGTGATAGATTCTATATTTTTAGATTCTATATTTTTTATAGAATCTTTTTTGTTTTCTAAGTTTTTTGTTTCGCTTCGCGAATTGACAAAGTCGCTAGATTCTTTAATATTTTTTGATAATCCTTTACTTTCTAATTCTACACGTTCGCAAGGGGGGGCAAGGGGGGCGTGAATTGCGAGGTTGCTCCCCCTTACCCCCCCTTGCAACCCCCCCAAC
>NZ_JRMP02000017.1 GCF_000762875.2 Helicobacter saguini | reverse complement strand
TTAAATTTATCGGAAATAATAATATAACTACAGAGATGAGTATTAACAACATACATATCAAGCAATCTAATATAAACTTGCCAAAGCTAAATTTATTCACAGAATCTCCTTTTAGTTATTTTTCATATACTTTACCACAATGATTACTTGCAGATTTCACGGGAGCAAAGCCAAAGAAACCCTCACCATTAAAATTAGAATCTAAAATACTAGGATATACATTTTCATACCATTTACTCTTACATTTTTCAATAGTATTAAAATATGAACTTGTGAATGGGTCATAAATTTTATTTGAATATTTTTGTATATCTATTTCACCTAATTTATCTAATTCATCTGGATGTTTGCGTGTTAAACCCAAAAAAGCATGTGGGATATTAAAATTCATAGGATGGAATAGATTGTTAAATATGGCATGTGAATTCCTTTATTTTACGAAATTATCTTCTAATGTATATGCAATAAACCATACAGATATGACTATAAATATACAAGACACACTAAAGCTTACATAATAAATTTTGTATATAGTTTTATTGCATCTATATAAAAATTTTAATGCAACGAACAACACAAAACATGATATTGTTACAATTAATGCCACTATATAGCAATGTTCCTAGTTCTTTTATAGACATCATTGTAGCAAAAAATGATAACGTATAAAATATTGGTAAAAATAATATTGGAATAGCTATTGTCATCACTCCAAAACATATAATACAATCTAATATAAACTTACCAAAGCTAAATTTATTCATAATTTATCCTTTTAATTATTTTTTAACATTTTATCACAATGATTTCTTGCAGATTTAATAGGAGCAAAACCAAAAAAACCATCATTAAATTTACTTGTTTCCAACCTTTCATACCACACTTTATCAATATTTTTAATATCTTTATTTTTATTTTTATCATTTCTTGTTACTATATCTATTTTATCTAATTCATTAGGTGATTTGCCTTTAGTAAGTCCTAAAAATGCGTGGGTAAAGTCTAAAGATGATATTGGAGATGATATTTTAAAATTTCTTGTAATTTCCCCAAAAAGTTTATCAATATAAATCGTTACATAATATTTCATTTTGGAATTCCACCAGATATAAGAATTAAATTATATATACATACTGCAATAATCGTATCTATACAAAATACAATAAAAAATCCTAATTTTTTAGCAACCGCACAAACAAAACAAATACATAAAACCAAACAAGCAGATAATATCCAAAACATATATTTTAATTCTTTTGCGAAGCCAATCATTAACACAATAAATGTTATAATCATCAAAAAAGGTAAAATATTTTTAATATAACAATTATTTACAATAAATAATAAAAAAATACAAAAAGTTACAAGCTCCAATAGATTAAAATTTGAATTTTCTATTATATTAATTAATAATAAACTTACAAAGATTACAAAACTAACCGCAATGCTGCACACAAACCACGCAATTTGTCCGCTTGTGCTCAAATCTATTTTTTTAGATTCTAAGTATTGCTTAATATTTGAATATATTGGAATTTTCATTTATCCTACCTTGTATTTGCAATTACACATTATAACAAAGTTTTGTTTTATCTTTAAAGCTCTGTATACTCTCTATTCAATAGATTCTACTCTTTCTTGTTTTAAAGTCATAAAAGATTTATATAATTCTTTTCTAGATTCTAAATATTCATTTGTTATAGAATCTTTATTTAGAATAAATATATTTGCAAAGACTGATTTATAACCTAGAATCTTTTCAGTATTATTTTTATCTATAAGACTTTTATTATCTTTGCTACATATTGCAAAACTCTTACAAGTATATAATGAGAGAAGTAAATAAGTAGGGGAATCTTTATGTGTAGAATCTAGCATATCATCATTAATTTTAATGAGCTTTATATCACCATGATTATTTTCTAAATTTAAAAAGTTATCTATTATATTAGCAGAATCCTTATCATAGTAATGAACTTCGTATAAAATATCTTTCATTCCTTATCCTTAAATTTTAATATGATGGTAGCTTTTTTATAGATTATGATCATTAAATACCAACTCGTCAATATGTGATATAATCAAGCAAGAAAATTCCTTTTATTCTTTCAAGTTTTTATTCATCGCATATTTTCATCTATAAAACAAATATTTTTGATATACAACATAGGGGTAGCATATTTTATTATCAATATCATTACAATACAAATACAAAGCAATATTGCAATGTTTGTAAATGTTATTGGTGGCAAAAAAATAAAACCTATAATTCCTAGTATAGTAAAAGAATTTTTTTAAAACGCTCATGTTTGTATTATCTGGAACAAATGCTCCTACCCAAAATCGTAGTAACCAAAATGTTACAAAACATAAAAATAAAAATATGGGTATCAAAAATATTGGCATTATAGATTTCATAATTTTTCCTATATAACATTGGGTTGATATAATGTGCTCAAAAATTGCATTATTTCTACATTATTCATCGCAGTATCGATATGAGCTAGAATGGTAAGAGCATTATATATATCCTCTATGGTTACGATAACCAGGACATAAGCAAGTATGTTAGTTTTTATTGCACTTTTTGTAATAGCTCTTATCTTACTAATAATTGCCCATTTTCCACTACCTTGATTTGTTGGTAAAGAAATTTAGCGAATTTTTTCATACTTGCTTTCTCTGCTATTGGAGTTTGACTAGATTGCAGGTAAGAATTTATGTGATTAAGTGAGTATGGACTTTTAGTTTTAAGATAATAAGGTATAAACAAGTCTAATTCTTTGTTTGTTTGCGATATATAAATTAATTCATCTTGTAACTTATAGAATCTTTATATTCTTGTTTAATTTCAATAAAATCATAATTATTTGGATTGGGTGTAAAGGTTATTGGCAATACATAATTTATAATATTATTGCTCCAATCAGCCACAACACCAGGTGCACTAAAAGTATAAACTTCTTTAATAACACTAGAATAGCTTATGCTAAAAAGTTGTGCTAAATATCAACCAAAGGAGTGTCCTGTAACAATAATTTGTTTGTTTAAAGTTTTAATATTTTCAATATAAAAATTAAACATATCATTGCAAATCTCTAAAGGAACATTAGCTTTTAAACTATTACCTAATCCTTCAAGATTAGGCAACTCAAGTATATTTAATCTAAATATATCAAGCCCGCGAAAAGCTAATATTATATCATCATCTTGAATATCATAAAATAATGTCGCCGAAAATCCAGAATCTTTTTTATCTACAAATGCCATTATTTTATAACGATTAATAAATATTGTAGCTTGTTTGTCTGTAAAATCCACTCTAGTATCATCATAAAAACTAATAATTCATTAGTTAATGCTTGTTTATATGCAACTTGATTGTTTTGCTTTGCTTCTTCTTTATTAAAATATTTTTTTTGTTTGTTTAAACCCCATTTTTTATCATTTTCTCCAAACATACCATTATTTAATTTTGTAGAATAACTAGCCCAAGCAAGTTCTGCATATTTCAGTAATTTTAATATCTGTTCTTTTGTATAACGACTCAATTTAACACACCTTTACAAGTCTAATAAACTAGAGTGTATATTATATTATTTTTTTGCACAATTCACATACATCAATAAAATCTTCATAGCTATAATTAATTTTTATAGAATCTATTTTGTCGTTTCGAGTATTAGCGTAGGAAGCTTTATCATCATTATTAGACTTAGAGTAGGAAGCTTCATTATCATTGCGAGAAGCTTTAGCTTCGTGGCAATCTATTTGTTTTTGTAGAATCTTTTTTGCTTTTTTAGACTTAGATTCTAACTTTATATTTAAACTAGATTCTAAGATTGAATAATTTAATATTGTTAAAACCTTAGAATCTAAAAATACTTGCAGGGTTTGTGTAGAATTTTTATATCTAGCATTTTCTATTTCTCTTTTTAGGTTTATTCTTGAAAAATATATTGTAGAAATTATAGAATCTATATTTTGAGATCTCAAAAATATCGCAAAAAAATTACAAATCATAAAACTTTTTTAGTATGAAAGCTACTCTAGCAATATTACTAGGTATCATTCATTAATATCAATAATACATAGCAATTTTCTGTGTGAAAAGAGCTAAATAAATAATCTTTGTGGTGACAAGTCGTTATTAAATTTCTTATCAAAATCAACCTTTTTTCCTAGATTGTTTTGATTTAAAGCTTTAATATAATATTTTTCATGTTTTTCAAGTACAATATACATACAATTTTATCATAAGGATTAAACCATGTATCATATCGTTTTTAGCTCCAGCGAAGATTATTTGGCATATACAAGTGTATTGATTACAAGTATTGTAAAATGTGCTAAAACAAACGATAAATTAGATAATAATGGGGGGGGGGGGGGTAATAACAGCCACATAAATTGTGCTACTAACAAAAGCACAGATAATATAATCTCCAAAGAAAACATAGAATCTAACGTAATAGATTCTAACAATAAACCTTTTTGTTTCCATGTTATCAGCGATTTTCTAAAGCCTGAAAGCATAGAGAAAGTAAATCTTATGCAAGAAGAGCTAAATAGAATCTATCCATGCGAAATACGTATTCACATTATTGATGATACAGAGTTTGAAAAGCTAAACCTGCCAAAATGGGGACAAGATGAGAAGCCAAAGAGTTATGCAACATATTGTCGTATTATTTTTGATAGATTTATGCCACGTGATATTGATAAGATTCTATATTTAGATGTAGATATGTTAGCGATTAAAGATATTAGAGATATTTTTGATATTGATTTAAAAGATAAGGTTATGGGTGCTGTCTATCATTCGTATTGTAAAAAAGAGATTTTAACACGCAATCCAAACACACATAAAAATATCCCCATAGACCCACTAAAACATTACACAGTAAGCCTTATGCTAATTAATATTAAACAATGGAGAGAGCAAAATATAGAATCTAAAATATTTGATTTAATCCGCACACACAGCTCATATACAGGCGACCAAGATTACATAAACGTTGCAGTAAATGACACGATTAAGATTCCATATAAATATAATTGTTCGTATTTGACTAATCAAGAAATTACATGCACGGATGAAAGCGATACATTTAGTATGCCCTACACTCGCAAAGAGTATGAAGAAAGTATGAATGACTTACGCATTATCCATTACAATAGTAATCAAAAGGCATGGAGTAGCCCATATACTATGATGAAAAATTACATACCAACATTTGATATACAATACACAAAAGAATGGTGGGATATGGCAGCTCAAACTCCTTATTTTAGTGATGTGTTAATGGAGAGAAAGATATATTTAGATTCTAATGAATTACGCTTATATGCTACATCTATGCAGAAGATTCTAAAAGAGTTTGAAAATAAGATTAATATCTTGGAAACCAAACAAAATATACGTAAAAGACTTAGTAGAAAACTAAAACAAATCATTAATAAAATTCGTGGCAAATAATATGTTTTAAATATTGAATAAACTTTAACAATTTTTATAAACAAATTATCTTAATAAACTTCAGTTTTATACTAATTATATTTCAAAGTATTTGCAAAATACTTTAATTTTAGAATCTAGATTCTACCCTCACGGATTTTTCTGCACATAGCTCTCAATTCCATTTGCGATTCCCTTTGCAATCAAGGCTTGATATTTAGAATCTTTTAGACGAATCGCCTCTTCAGGATGCGAATTATAGCCGATTTCTACAAGCACAGAGGGCATTAAAGCGCCCACTAGCACCCAAAAAGGACCCTCACGCACGCCGCCATCCAGATTCTCATTATACATCGTTTTTACCTGCTTTAAAATGCCCGCCTGCACGTCCATTCCTAGCTTATTAGAAGCAATAATGCGATTTGATGTCAAAAAGGACGCAATCATCGTGGGCGAATATTCAGTCGCCATGCCCTGATTTTCATTCGCCGCGACATTCACGGCGCGCTCACTCCTAGCAGTCGATAAAAAGTAGGTCTCAACGCCCTTTGGCTGCTTGCTCGTGCCTTTTGGCATAGAATTTGCGTGTATGCTGATAAACAAATCAGCGTGGATTTCATTCGCCATCTCAGTTCGCCGCTGCAGCTCGATAAACACATCGCTATTTCGCGTCATATACACGATGTAGCCGCGTTTGTCAAGCTCGGCGGCAGCCAACTTTGCCACACTTAAAACGATAGTTTTTTCGCACATTTGCGCGACCCCTGCTGTGCCGCAGTCTTTGCCGCCATGACCTGGGTCTAAAATCACGATTTTCCTGCCATTTGCGGGCGGTTTTGCCTTGCTAACTAGGATGGGGGAAGGGGATTTTTTGCTAGCTGGTTTTGGGGCTACTTTTGGTGCGGTGGTTGCGGGTTTTGGAGTTGTTTTCGCGGTGGGTTTAGAATCTGTTTTTTGCGGTTGCGTTTTTGCGGCTTGATTTTTGCTTGTACTTAGCTTTTGCGTTGTTTTGGGGGGAGTTTTTTCTTTTATTGCGATGTAGAGATACTGATTTTTTAGATAATGCTCATACTCGGTTTTAGCCGTTAGCGTAATTAGCACACGCACGCGCCCAGGTTTATTTTGAGCAATCACAATCTGCGTATTGTTTGGGAAATTATACTCCTTTTTATTTTTGGGTGTCCAAGTGCCTGAAATGTCGATAAATGCGGTGGTTTCATTAAGTTTATGCACGCTAATATCTTTTTTTGTTAGATTTTTACTAGCCTCAATTCTAAGGCTAGAACTACCAAAAGGCACAGAGCCGACAATCTTTAACGCATTCGCATTTAGGTTAGAAATAATAGATAAAAATAGCAAAAAAATTATATATTTTATAATGTTAGATTCTATAATCTTATATTTTTTAAAACTTAGAATCTTTTTAGAATCTTGCAAAATAGATTCTATAAAATTTAGAATATTTTTAGAGAAAAATTCTATAATATTGTGTTTTTTAGAATACAAGCAGAAAAACAAAATAGATTCTATAAAAAAAGATTTTATCATCCGCCCTTTGCCTTTAATCAAACGTTAAACTAAAAAATAGATTCTATCAAAATAGATTTAAAAATGTAGATTTTACTCAATTAGTTTTCTTCAAAACATAGTTTTAAAGAAAAACATAACAATGCAAATAATTAACAAAGAATCATAAGCCTAGATTTATACCATTTGCATCAAAAATAGACAGAGTCATTTATTTTAATAATGCTTCCACTGTATTAGATAACTCTAATGCTTGTGAAGAATTGATATTTAACACTTGAGCACCACCTTTCATAGCATTATCAAAAGCGTCTTTATCCATACCTACGAGAACATAGAGCACATTTGGTTTAGAATCTTTATCAATCCATCTTTCCACCATCTCGGTTTTTTGCAACGTTTGTTCTACTTTTTGCTTAGCTGCTTGTATACTATTTTCTGATATTTTCAATCCATCACTTTGTGCTAGTTCCTTTATTGCTTGTTCCACTTTTGTACTAATCATTTGTGCTATTTGGATTCTTGCTTGCATTGTAGCTTGATTTGTAGCAAAGTTTATGTTACCATCTAATACTTTTGCACTGCCAACAGCTACAGCATTAGACTTTGCACGTTCTTTAGCTTCACTGATATTATTCACCCACTTTGGTTCGTCTTTGTTTGGTGTTAAGCTCTGTGTTTTCTCACCACAGCTAACCAAAAAAGTAGCCAACACGCCGACACACAAGCCTTTCGCCACCATACTCAATACACTCGTTTTCATTAAAAACTCCTTAAAATTAAAATGAGATTCTATTCTACAATAAAAAAATGCTAGAATTGCAAACAAAAATTTTTTATACAAAAATAGGCTAAAAAATGCGAAAAATTATCCTACTTATAAAGTGCAAAGATACGCAGGGCTTGGTATTTAAGGTGAGTTCTGTGCTGTATAAATATGGGCTAAATATCGAGCAAAATAGCGAGTTTGTCGATAAAAGTAGCGGTATGTTTTTTATGCGAACTGAGATTAGTGGGCTAGATTCTATGGAATCTACGGCTTTTATGGAATCTAAACAGCAAGATTCTATAAATCCTAATAAAATAGATTCTAATATTACAGAATCTATAACCTTAGATTCTAATAAGTTATTAAAAGAGATAGAATCTGCCCTAAATAATAACGCCCAAATTAGCATTAAAACGCAGGATAAAAAATCCATTATAATCCTTGCTACAAAGGAAAATCACTGCCTAGGCGACCTTTTAATCCGCCATAGCAGCGGCGAGCTAAACGCTAAAATTTTGTGTGTGATTAGCAATCATAATGTTTTGCAATCTCTTGTAAAAAAGTTTGATATACCCTACTATTTTATCGATAGTAACGGTATTTCGCGTGAGAAGCACGAAAAAGAGATTCTAAAAATTTGTAAGAATTTTAGCGCTGATTTTTTGGTTTTAGCAAAATATATGCGCGTTTTGTCGCCGAGTTTTGTCGCTAGATTCAAAGATAAAATTATCAACATTCATCATTCATTCTTGCCCGCATTTATCGGGGCAAATCCTTATAAACAAGCTTACGAGCGTGGCGTAAAAATCATCGGGGCTACCGCGCATTTTGTAAGCGATGAGCTTGACTGCGGACCGATAATTTGCCAAGATGTCGCCCAAATCAATCATAGTTATACGTGGCAAGATATGCAAAAGGCAGGGCGTGATATTGAGAAAATCGTGCTTGCCCGCGCTTTGAATCTCGCCCTAGAAGATAGAATCTTTTTAAATGGAAACAAGACGATTGTGTTTTAGAATCTAGATTCTAAAAGTCATTTCAAAAGACTTATTAAAATTTTTAGGTTAAAATCTTTAAAAACTTTAAGGACAAACATGCAAATATTTTTCAACGGAAAGGCGATAAAAACAAACGCCAAAGATACCCACGAATTTTTCGCAAATATCAACGCAAATAAAAAAAATGTGTGGATTATAAATGGTTTTGCCACGCAAGACAATATCAAATTGCAAGAAAATGACGAGCTTTTTTACATCAAACGCAACAAAATTCCGCCCAAAAAGGCACTAGAAGCAATGATGCGCGCTCGCCACACGCCAAAGCTGCACGACAAACTAAAGAGTGCAAATGTCGGCATTGCCGGACTTGGCGGACTTGGCTCGCACATTGCCATAATGTTAGCGCGAAGTGGCGTGGGGCGGCTTACGCTCGTTGATTTTGATGTGATTGAGCCTAGCAATCTTAATCGGCAAGGCTATAATGTGGGCGATTTGGGCGAATTAAAAACGCGTGCGATGAAAAAAAATATAAAAAAAATAAACCCTTTTATACGCGTGAAAACGCACACAAAAAAGGTCAGCGAAAAAAATATAGAATCTATTTTTAAGGACTGCGATATTGTGTGTGAGGCATTTGACTCTGCTGTGGCTAAGGCGATGTTGGCACAGCATTTTCATACTATTTTCCCACAAAAGATTTTGATAACCGCTAGTGGTTTGGCTGGTTTTGGCAACTCAAATGCTATAAAAACGCAAAAAATTGCGGATAATTTCTACATTTGTGGCGATTTAAAAAGTGCAGCTAGTCCCGGAAATGGGCTAATTGCCCCACGTGTGAATCTTTGTGCTGCCCATGAGGCAAATCTAGTGCTAGAACTCCTTGCAAATGGCAATTTTAGCGGCTAGATTCTATAGAATCTAAAACTTTTTCTTATTCACATCATTTAAAATATTTGTTGATATTTCACTTACATTTTGTGAAACATTTAGGGCTTTATTTGAGATTTGCATATTTTCTTGCGTCATAGATTCTATATGTGCCACGGCTTCATTTATTTGCTCGATTGCTTGTGTTTGCTCTTTTATGCTTTCTTGCATATCATTTAGTGATTGCGTTAGTAGATTTACCGTTGCTTCTATTTCGCTTAGAGATTTATGCACTCGCTCTGCTAGTTTCCTTACTTCATCAGCTACGACAGCAAAGCCACGTCCGTGTTCTCCAGCCCTTGCGGCTTCTATTGCAGCATTTAGTGCTAGTAAGTTTATTTGGTCGCTTATATCACTTATGATTGATGTGATATTTTTTATTTCGCCACTTTGGGTTATTACTTGTTGAGTTTTGCTAAATACATTTTGCATTGAGCTAGTCATTTCATTTAGTGCGGCGCTGCTTTGCTCTAGTGCACTATATTGTGCATTTGAGCTAGAATCTATTTTTTGCACTATTTCGTGTAAATTATTAGATTCATTAGATAATGTATTTGCAAAGCTTAGCGATTGATTTAGCATTTTTACTATTTCATTGCCTAGTGCGTTTGTGATAGATTCTATATTTCCACTTGCATTTGGTATTGATTGTGTAAAATCTAAGTTTTTATATTTATTAAACACATCATCTATTATGTTTAAATCTTTGCCTACTTTGCTTTGGAATACTTCTAGCAATTCATTTAGCTTGTGTATTAATGTGTTTAAATCAGGATTTTGAGAATCTTTATCTAGCTTTACATTCAAGTTCCCATTTTCTGCTTCTTGTATAATATCACTTGCTTCTTGTATCACTTGCTTATTTTTACAAAAGACCTCTTTTGTGTAGTCTATATTTTTATTTAATGTTAAAGCAAAGTTGCCTAACTCATCTCTATATTTTGGCTGCAAGGGCGGTGGTGGCGTATTTGTCTTGTAGTTTATATAATCAAAAAAGATATTCATCTTAGCTAGAATATTTTTGATTCTAAAGACTAAAAAGCTATTAATAAACCAATATATCACTAAATAAATTACAATAAAGCCTACAACGCCTATTAAAATAATCGTCTTTAATAGCTCATAAATAGGTGCATATATAGATGAAAGCGGTGCAAATGCTACGCAAGTCCAATACACACCTGTGTTATGCCCTAGCTGAAAATGTGAGATGCCTATGTAGCCTTGCGTATTATCAATTAAGCTATAGCTAGTCACCTCTTCTTTTCTAAGATTAATAGAATTTTGCAATTCTTTAGCACTATTATGCGTATTTACCTTAGTGATATTTTTGGTTACAAGCTCTCTATTTGCGTGAAATGCTATATCGCCATCATTATCTAGTAAAAATAAAAAGCTATTTTCAAATACCTGCGTTTTAGACGCTCTAGCCTGCATTATAGAATCTATTACATCTAAATCGATTAATACTCCTACTACGCCTTGTGCGGTGTTAGTATCATAGTTTATTAATGGTAGTGAAATCGCTACGACTAGCTTTTGCTTACCTTCTATATTTCTAAAGCTAGGTTTGCCTATGCTTATTTTCTTTGTATTTATTGCGTTTTTAACGCTTTCAAATTGTAGTATATTTTCTTGTGCGTCTATTAGACTTGCAGCTCCATCTATGCTATGAATGGTAGTTAAGATTCTATTATCATTTTCTCCTATATTATAAGAAGTGGAGTTACCCCCCCCCCCCCGTATCATTGCTTTAGAATCTACATTTTGCATTTTATTAGCAAAATCTTTTTCTAAATAAATGTAACCATACGAAACAAAGCTCATATTATTAGCAGCATTTGAAATACGAGATAGAAAATCGCCAAATTCCACATTTCTAGTATTTATCGAAGATTCCATATTTTGCGAAAGCAGCATAAGAGATGAAATCGTCTCGTTAAATAAGCCCTGCATATAATTTGCCCGTCTAATTGATACATTTTGCAGTAATTTCTCCGCCTCAGCCACTTGCAAACTAGAAGATTTAAACCCTACAAGTGTCATCACCACACTTAAAAAAAGCCCTAAAATCAACCCTACAACCAGTGAGATTCTAACTCCTAATCTCATATTAACAAAAAGTCTCATGACAAAATCCTTACATAAAGTCATTTTAAAGGCAAAATGATAATATAAAAATTATTAATATAAACTTAAAATAATGAGAATATAATTTCGATTTTGAAAAATATGGAAAAAAAGTAAAAAGTTTTAAGGGTATTTTATGAAAAAGACAAAAATAGATTCTAATATTATAGATTCTACACAAACAAACATAGAATCTAATAAAATAAAAAAAATACTTTTATTTATTAAAAGGGCTTTCACGCCAAAAAAGATTCTAATTTCTGCATTTTTTGCACTCCTTTTTTGGCTTAGCTTTTTTGGGGTAGTGCTGCAGAATCTAGCTTTAGAATCTAGCGATACAACAAATACTATTTTTTATAATTTTTTACAATATTTTCTTAGCATTATTATAATTTTATTTGGCTTTTTTATATTAAAAGATTCTAACAATATAGAATCTATAAAGCCATTTTTTACAATGCAAATATTTAAAAAAGATTCTAAAGGTGAAAAGTCTAGCGTTATAATTACCGCACAAGATAGTATTAAAGATTGCAAAAAATATATCTTTTATTTTTTATTAGTTATATTATTTATAATTATTTTTTCATTTTTACACAAAAATCATTATTTTTTATCTAGCGTTGGTTATGTTATTAGCATTGCTATATTTTTATTTTTAAAGCGTAAGTTTAGATTTTTATTTGGCTTTTTTGTTGGCGTATTTGGCTTTTTTTGGATACCTTTAAGCTTTCGTTTTGATGATTTGAGTGCGTTTATCCCCCTTGCAATCATTGGCATTGGGCTAATTTATGGCATTATTTTTTATTTTTTAATGTATTTTAATAATCTTTTTTTTAGATTTTTAAGCTGTCTTTGTTTATTTTTTATTGCCCCTTTTAGTTTTAATTGGCTAAATTTAGCGTATTTTAGTGCGTATAGTATTTTTAGTGTTGGCTCACTTGCTTTACTTATGATATTTCTAATTTTTTTAAAAAAAAGATATTATTTTTTAAGCTTTATATTTTTTCTAGTTAGCCTTGATTATAATTTTGGCGTGCAAGATTCTAAGCTAAATGCTTATGTGCTTCAAACAAATTTTAGCCAAGATAAAAAGTGGAGTTTGGAAAACAAACAAGCAAGTATAAATGAGAATTTTAAAGCGATTGAAAGTGCGATAGAGCAGGGCTTTGATATGATTTTATTGCCAGAGTCTGCCTTTCCATTTACGCTAAATAGAAATGCAGAAGTGTATGAAAAACTGCTAAATTTAAGCCAAAAAATTGTTATTGTAACAGGCGGTATGCGACTGCAAAGTGATTTTAGGGATATTAATACGCAAATAGATTCTAATACCTTTATTAAGCTTGATAACTTGAAAAATAATGAAGTTATAGAATCTAGTATTTTAGATTCTAAAAGTTCTAAAAATATAGAATCTAATTTTGATATTATCGATAAAAGTATAATAAATTTGCCGAGTAAAGTTAGCGGATATTATAATAGTATGTATGTTTTTGCGTTTGGGAAGAGCATTATAGCGGATAAAATCGAGCTTGTGCCCTTTGGTGAGCGACTGCCTTTTGATAGTATTTTTAGGTATTTTGGCGTGGATTTTGGCTTTAGGGCTGGGGATAGCGTGGTAAAATTTGAGTTTAAGGGCTTAAAACTTGCTATTGCAAATTGCTTTGAAGGGACGATGAGTTTGCCTTATAAAAGTGGCGCAAAATACATTCTTATGGGTAGTAATAACGCGTGGTTTGCCCCTAGCACGCAGGCTATTATGCAAAAAATGATTATAAAATATTATGCACGTGCTTATAATACCTTTGTATATCATGCGACAAATTTTTCGCCAAAAGCAATAATTTCGCCAAATAATGCGGATTTGTAAGTTATGCAATCTTAGAACCTACCACCGATAGCCAATTGAGAATGTCGCGATGCGAAGTTGTCCCACGCCTGTGCCAGCATACACGCTTCTTGAGCTATCTTTAAAGGTTTGCGATAATCCTGCGCCTATGTCAAATCCACGAAAGTTATACTTCGCCCCCACGCCTATCATATAGCCATCGCTATCTGGGATACCTATTGCGGTTTGTGGCACGGGTGCTTTATCATACGCGCACGATACCATAAGCCGCAATTTCTTCCCTATATAGCTCATCCCAAGCCTAAATGTATCCGTATCAACCCAGCCATTTCCCATTTTTACCGCGGTAAAGTCGGCAAGACCGACCATTCCCATAAGCTGTGCTTGCTCAAAACTCTCGGGCACACTCCCAGGACTTGCCGTAAAGAAAGGAAGTTTTGAGCCGGGCATATCGACAAATGGGAATTTCGTGCATACATCCTTGCCAAAAAGATTGCTATCACAGCCAAACTCCGTATCAAACTTACGCCCTTGACTCCAAAAAGTGCGCTCATACACCGCTTCAAGCCTTAATTTTGCCTCATTTGGCAATTTAAACTCATGTGCATAAGCAACGGTTAAGATTTGTGGCATTGTTACATATAGATATAATGGAGCTTCCATACGCACACTTCCCACAGGACCACCGATAACGGTATCAGCGACCACATTTCCCTCAAATCTCATCGGTACATCGCTATTATACAAAATAGAAAACATACCACCCTTCCCTACTTTCACACTAGCACCTATTCGCCATCCTTTAATACTTAAATCGCTACCATTGCTTTGCTGGATAACTTGAGCTGTACCAACAAGGCAGGTTTGAATCTTAGCCACCATTGCTTTTATAACATCTAGTTGTGAAGCATTCGGTGGTAAGCCCAAAATAGGATATAACACAGGATTATCCTTAACCATATCTAGCATACTTTCCATTTCTGGTGGTATTAATCCACCCGGCAAACTTTGTAAAATATCAGGGTCAAAGCTAGGAGTGCAGTTTTTACCACTTACAGGCTTTTGCTCTGGTAGCCAAATATTATTTTGCTTATCATCTGTGCTAATATCATTTTTACTTTGCTCGCTTGATATGCCAAGTGGGACATACACGATATTATTAAAAGTCCCCATACCATATAAAATCCGCCAACCTAAGCCAACGCTAAAAATATCCTTATAAGTGTAGCTAATAGCAGGGGCAAATTCAATTAAGAAAATCATAACATCTTGCAGAAACTCGCCACCTTTACCATTCCACTTCATAGCCAAACCACTAGGTGCGATGAAACTCGCTCCAAAGGTAAAACCGCTATAATTTTTTGACTTATAAAAAAACTTTGGTAGCATAAAATTAGTATCGCCCGTTGAACCATCGACTACTTGTAAATCAGGTGGGCTATGCTGCAGTGGCACCGTAGTGGGTATTAGATTCCCACCCATAACTCCATTGTATATAGCAGGACCTACTCCAGGACATAAAGGCACACCATTAACACGGCAACTATCTCTCAATGTTCTTAAAGGTGCTATATCATATTCCATATATGTAAAAGAACTAAGCCCTTGATTTGTGCTAGGCACTTTAAACTTAAAGCCGGGGATATTAATGATTGAGAAGTCAAACTCAAATTCATGCTTATTCTCACCATAATCATTTAAAAAGCCCATATTTGCGGGGTTATAATAACTTGCATCAGCGCCCCTTGCTCCTGCTACATAAGCCGAACTTAAAGCCGTAGCATTCAAGCTTTGCTCTTGAATCTTAAAGCCATTTGCATTTATTATATGTGTTAGGTTTAGTAAAATGAATAAAGCAAGTAGGAATTTATAGAATCTAGATTCTATATTTTCTATTTTTTTAGAATCTTTTAGGTTTTTAGATTCTATATTTGATAACTTTTTATTATTAAAATTATAGAATCTAGATTCTAAAGATTCCATAAACTTATAGAATCTAAACTTACAAAACTTAAAAACCCCACGTATTTTTCTCATCTTTCACCCCTAAAATGTGTCACCTACCCCTTAGCAACACTCATAAAATCGTAATTTTACTACAAAATTCTTAAATCATTATTAACCAAAAATAAAATTACTTAAAGATTCCATAATATTCCAACACTTTATTCAATGTCGCTAAAATTGAAATAATATAGATTCCCATTAATAATTTTCTGTGGTGTTTTAGCGAGATAGAATCTAAAATCTTGCTACCGATTAAAACGCCTAAAATCGAGAATGAACCGATAACCACACCCGCGTGCAGCACGGCATCGCTGCTTAGTCCGTGCGTGCTAAATGATAGCGACCCAGCGATACTTGCAAACATGATGAAAAATAGCGAAAGTGGCATGATTTTTTTGGTGTCAAAGCCCAAGAAATACGCCAAAAGTGGCGTTAAAATTAGCCCTCCGCCAATGCCCAAAGATATGGCAAAAACGCCTGTTAATGCGCCTACTAATATCAAAATTATGGCTTGTTTATTCGCGCTCATTTGCACTTTTCTAGCCGCCGTTTTCCCGCCAAATGCGAACTTGTAAAATGTCGCCAGCGAGACTAGCAAAAACGCCAAAGTAAGATGTTTAGAATCTACTAAAGAGAGCAAAAATCCGCTACATGACGCGCCTAAAAGTCCGCCAAGCCCTAAAAAAAACGCGATTTTTAAATCCAAGTTTTTTTTCTTAAAAATATTCAAAAATGTGCCAAAAACGGATGAAAAAATCATCTGCAAAACAGAAATAGCAATCGCATCATGTGCGCTAAATTCAAGATTTGGCAAAAAATAATGGCTATAAAGCACGGCTGGCACGATAATCATCCCACCACCAAGCCCAAAAAGCGCGGCAATCACGCCTGTGACAACACCAAGAAAAGCCAACGTTAAAAATTCCATAGAGCAAATTATACCCAAAATTTACAGAAATATTGTAAAATTTAGAATATTTGTGGAAATAGATTCTAAAAAACACAACTAGATTCTATAAAAGTTATAGAATCTAAGATTTTATTTTGGTAAATTAAAATGACGTGGTTATGTTACTATAAAATATAGAAAGATTCTAACATAGACTTTAAAATAAAGCGAGATACTAACGAGAAAATCATAAAAAATATAGAATCTAAATTTAATTTTAATCCACAAAAAACAAAAGATTTATATGAATGGCACAAAGATTCTAGCCCTTTAACAAAAGAAAAAGACGGCACACCAAAGTGTTTTATCACATATAAAAGAAGCAACTGATGGCTTAGAAGCCTACTTTTTTTCAAAAAATAAAGGAAATATAGAATCTTTTAGCAAGGCTTTGGGTGGAGATTATATAAAAGATTTTCAAGGAAGCATATTTGCAGCCGCGCTTAAAAGAATGAGTGAAAATAATGCAAATCCAAGTCAAACATTATTTGATAGAATAAAAGAATTTAGGGAATACGCAGAGGAACATTTACAAACGCCCGGGCTTTTTAGTAATGAAATAGCAAGAATGCCAAATGATTTTGATTTTCTAACATTCATTTTATCAAAGCATAGCAATCAAATAAATGATAATTTACGCAATATTTTAAATCTATTCATAGAAAAAGAAAAGCTAGATAAAGGCTTAATAAAACTAGATTCTATAAAAGATGACGACTTAAAAGAAACACTAAAACGCATACTAGATAAAGACACCATAGAATCTAAACCACATTTAGAATCTAATATAGAATCTACCCCCACAAAACAAGATTCTATAAATCCAAAAGAAACCATAGAATCTAAAACCACGCAAGATTCACCAAAAGATTACTTACAAAAAACACTAAACGCTAAGAATAAAGAGGATTTTGATTATAATTTAGTAGAGTATGCGTTAAAGTCAAGCCCTGATATAGAAATAAATACCTTTAGTGATATAATAAAATATGTTAAAGATTTAAGTGATGATGATATTTTAAAGATTGCGACAAATAGATTTTTTGACGAAGATTATTCCGCCGTTCATTATGCTGTCGCAGCAAGGCGCAATAATATGGCAAATGCGGTATATAATAAATATGTAGATTCTATGCAAGAATATATCAAAGAATTGCAAGAGAGATTTAAAAAAGGCGAGAATATTTCAAAAGAATTAAATAAAATATATAAAGAACACTTAGAATTAGACAAGAAATATTACCCACAAAAGCATTTTTCTAAAGGTTTTAGAGAACAAGTCAAACAAGCATTTAACCATAATATAAAAGAAGAAAATAATAAAAAAGAACTTGCAGAAGATGCAAAGGCTACGATAGAAAGCACGATAAAAAACCCAGTGATTAAATATATGGAACATGATTATTTAACTCATATTGAAAAAGAAACAGCCACTAAGATTCTAAAAAATATGCAAAAAGAGCTTAAGAAAAATGGCTTAAAAAATATCGACAAAATAGAAAATGATATGATAAGCTTTATGGAAACAATAAAAACTACACCACGAACTATTGAATGGACGAGAAAACAATTTGCAAACTACAAGGCTTTTTATAAAGATTCTAAACATACAGATTCTATTGATTATTCACTAAAACAAGATGCACCACGAGAATCTATTACAATAGACAAAAAAGACGCAGAATCTTTTATAAATAATTATTTAGATTCTAATACGCCCACGCCATTACCAAAAGGCATAAATGTAGAGCAATTTTTAAAAATTTTAAACGAAGTGGAAAATAAAGGCGACTTTATAGAACACTTAAAAACACGAAACAACGCAGAAGTAAGATTAGCATATTTGAATCTAGTCGAGCCAACGCTGAAAAACGCGGATATAGAATTGACTTTTAAAGGCGAAGGCAAAAAAGAATACATAAAATCTTTTATAGATTCTGAAAACAATCAAATATATTATTTATTAGTAACAAGAAATAATGATAAAAGTTTTGTAACGGGCATACCAAAAGCAAAAAAAGGATATATACGAAATCAAGTAAGAAATGCGGATATTATTCGCTCTTTCACTCCGCCGAGTAGGAGCGAGTCTATAAAGACAAGCAACGACAACGCGTTGAGCGAACTACAAGAAAATCTTACCAAAGATTCTAAAATATTGCAAGACTTTACACCAAATATTAAAGTGGATGCGCAAAAATTAAGTTTAGAAAGTTTAGAATCTATCTTTAAAAGTGGCAATAAAGACAGCGTTAATGCAGAGTTATTTGATAAGGCTTTTAAAGTTGCAAAAGATTTAAATGTTACTTATAGTAACGAAATTTTAGGAAATAAAAAGATTTTAGGGCAATATAACGCGACTACAAATAAAATAACTTTGCAAGATTTTAGTAGCGAAACGATACTGCACGAGCTAATCCATAGCGTTACAAGCAGGGCAATTGACAATCCACAAATCGCATTGAAACCTATCCAAAAACACGCAATAAATAATCTAAATAGAATCTATAATCGACTAAAACTAGATTCTAAATTCAAAGATGAATACGCACTAACAAACGTCAAAGAAATGATAGCCGAGCTAAGCAACCCTATTTTTAGGGAAAAGCTAAAGAGTCGAAATCTATTCCAACGAATGATAGATGCAATCGCAAACTTTTTAGGCTTTAGAAAAGATTCTAGCAACTACGCCGCCATCTCCAAAAATCTACACAACATAATCGACAACTACGCCCCAAACTACACAAAAACCATAGAATCTAAACTGCAAGATTCTAACAAAATCCAAGCAAAAGACTATATTTTCGCGGGCGAAAAAGCCTTGCAACAAAAAGGCTTTAACACACAAATAAAAAACTTAAAAACCGCAAAAGACTTAGAATCTAAAGGCGAGTCCGCCGAGTCTATATGGCAAAAAACAGGATGGTATAAAGACAAAGATTCTAAATGGAAATTTGAAATAGATTCTAGCAAGGGAAAATTAAAGGGTGCGTTTTCTAAACTCAAAAACAAAAATTATCTAACATTGCAACAAATTTTAGATGATAAAGAATTATTTAAAGCGTATCCACAATTAAAAGAAATTAAAGTCGTGGGTATTCAAAACCAAGACATTAAAGGTAGCTACATCCCATCATTTAAACAAATCGAAATAGATAGTGATTTAAGCACATATACCGCAAAAAGCACACTTTATCACGAAATACAACACGCAATCCAAGATATAGAATCTTTTGCAAAAGGGGGAAATCTTTATGATTTTAATGGAAGCCATGAAACTAAATTTGATTTATACAACAAACTGCACGGCGAAGTCGAAGCTAGAAACACACAATATAGACTAGAGCCAAATAGATTCTATAACATAAAAACAAACAAAATCACGTATCCACACCCACATAAAACAATGGACGTGCCGCTTAATGAAACGATTATAGAATATAACAACTTGCTTAGCGCGAACCAACACAGCAAAGATTCTAACAATAAAAACATAGAATCTAAGCCGCAAGATTCTATGTTAGAATCTAATTCTAAAAATGCTAACTTTAAGGATAAAAAAGTGTCAAAAGATTCTAAAGAAAACAATCTAAAAACTTACAAAACACTTGAAAAATATAACACGCAAGATTTAAAATTACTAGATTCTAAAGAATATCAACACTTTTTAGATTCAGTATTAAGCAATGATATTGCAAGACTTAAAGAAGCCCCAAATATCGCATATATCGCAAATTTGAATGATGATTTAGTAAAATTATTAAATTTAGATTCTAATAAAATTTATTTACGCAAGAATGATTTACACCATTTTAGAATCCAACGCAAAAGCGGATACAATCAAGATGTAGAATCTAATATTTTGAAAGATTTACCGAACTTATTAAGCCAAGCAAAACACGCTTATATCGACAAAATACATAATAATTTTTTGATAACAAAAGAATTAGGTAATGGCAAAATAGCAAAATTTGCAATAAACAAAGACGAACAAGGAAACTATATCGTAACCGCTGGAAGTGTAGATAAAAATAATATTTTATATAATAAAGACTTAGAAGCGGT
Source organism: Helicobacter saguini (assembly GCF_000762875.2). Taxonomy (GTDB): domain Bacteria; phylum Campylobacterota; class Campylobacteria; order Campylobacterales; family Helicobacteraceae; genus Helicobacter_A; species Helicobacter_A saguini. The sequence continues at coordinate 39,662 of NZ_JRMP02000017.1, read as the reverse complement.
AGGACTTGCACCTACAATACCAACTCAAAAGCGAGTTCCCGGAGCTACTACATTACCGCCATCAACTTCTAAGGTCAGTAATGATAGCAAAAAGTCGCAAACTTTGCAATAAAACAACAAAGATTCTAAGCAAAACATAGAATCTAATTACGATTTACCATTTGCAAGAGAATAACCCCCCCTAAAATTCATTTGTTTTTTATGCTTTAATTTTATTTGTAGAATTTATCTAAACTTATCGCAGGGCGAAAGGGTAGGAGTTGCAAAGCCGCACTTTGCTAAGACGTGCTAAAAGTGGTGCGCCTTATAGTTTAAGAGCGAGAAAAATACTTACTCATTTAAATTCTATTTTAAACTAAAAATAAGACTTTAAAAACATAGAATCTAAAATGCAAGATTCTAAAAAAGATTTTATCAATAAAAATATAGAATCTAATAACTAGATTCTAAGAAAACATAGAATCTTATAACACACAACACTTTTTTATAAACAACCCCCCCTAAAATTCATTTAGATTTTTAACTAAGATTATAGAATCTATTTTATTTTAATGATTAAAAAATACTAAATTTAGAAAATCTAGTATTTTTTAGAATCTTTTTATCGAAGTTTGGTAAAATTCGTATTTTCTATATTTTCGCCACCACATTTTTATAGAATCTTGTTTTATAAAATCTTTAGATTCTAATTTATATCATAACTGTTAACACAATCCCTATGAAGTCATAGCCAACTAGATAAATTTCATTTCATACAATACACACAAAAAAATTACACAGACAATACCGCAAAAGCTTAAGATTCTAACCTAAGAAACTTTTGCTTAAAAACAACCTAACATATAAGTAGCATTGAAACGCATAAATAGAATATATATATATATATATATAACTCTTCCTTATAGAATCCTTTTAGGATTTTTATAAAAATACCAAATACTTAGACAGCAGTATTAAAACCAATATAAATAAATACCATATTTTAAAAGTGAGAATATTTTAATAATTATAAAATATATTGTCTTTAAAACAAACAAATTAATATTATAAAATAGGTAAAGTAAGCACTTGATAATTGCCACTCTATCTATAAATAGGAGTTTTAGCATTTAGATTCCATTAAATCAACAAAACTATTTAAAGCTAAGCGAGATGCCGTTGCGTAGCACGCTTGGATTGTAGTTATCAGTTATCATTACATATTGAATCTTGTCATTTACGCGGATTGTGTAGTTTTGCGTTGGGTTAGCTAGCATTATCGCATCAACCACATTCATATTAGAATCAAACATCAAGATTTTAGGATACCAGCTCACATTATCGCGCGATGCGATATTTAGCGTGCCTACGCCATTTAGACTTAGCCAGTATTTGCCATTAATTTTAACTATATCGCGGCTACCTTTTTGGATAGAATCTGCATTTGTTAGGTTAGACTTTTGCAAACTAACATCATAAATATAGTGATTTTCCGCTGCCTTTTTGACATCTAAAGTCGCATATCCGCGCTTACTTAGATTATCCACAATCAAGGTTGGGTCGATATTAGATTCTGAGTTTAGAGTGTAGGTTAGGCTTAGCTGCTTTTGCGCCTTTTTAGCATCTGTCACATAAAAATACGAGTAGCCCATACTGCTTAAAAGGCTGCTAGTAGCGTAACTCAAAAACATAAAACTAGGCTCGCCATCGCTATTTAAAAAGTGATTTATCTTAAAACTAACCATTACATTGCTAGGCTTATTTAGCTTTAAATTCATAAGTCCATTTGCCTTTAGTGTCCTTAGAATCTTAGGGACATCTAGCCTTTTATTTGCATAAAACGCAGACTCATCGCTAAAAATCTTGCGGATAAAATTTTCATTACTCCTGTAGGTTTGCGGTGGTATAAGGCTTTTTATTTTTTCTTGCACACTCATATTTATAGAATCTTGTGCAGTTAATATTATAACATTAAACGAAAATATAAGAATAAAAATTGTGATATATCTAGCAATATGTTTTAAAAGTATCATTTTTTTCCTTTATTGTTTTAGTTTAGATTCTAATGCAATGTCTATCTTTTGTGATTTATCACGCACTTGGGACTATCTTAGGTAATTCTAGTTTAAGATTGTTAAGATATTTAAAGCTTTTATCTCCAAGCAAGATAAAAGCTAGTTTATTAAATAAGTTACTAATATGTTTTGAACATAAAATTAGATTCTATAAATTCACTCTCATTATATACTTTTAATTTTTAAATATTACAAAATAATAGGCTAAAAAAGCTTTTTGTAATGGAAGGATAAATTTATTGAGTTATAAATAAATATAGGAAAGATTAGATTCTATAAAGTTGTGTGCCTAAAAGCCGTGGATTACCTTGCTTAGCACCGCGTCATTTTCTTTTAGTTTTAGTGAACGCTCCATTACGGTGTTTATTACCTTTTCGGATTCTTCTAGCAGGTTATTTATCACATTCATTGAGCTTATCACATCTTTTGTTTGATTTGTTAAATCAAGTGTTTTATCATTTTGCGTTTTAATGTTTTGGATTACCTCTGTTACATTTTCTTGTATGTTTGATAGGCTTTGCTTACTTTCTTCGCCACTTTTTGATAGATTTTCAAAAGTTTGTGAGTTTTTCTGCACAGATTGCGAGATATTATCTAGGTTGTCATTTACTATGCCTATTGTGGTTTCCACTTCACCCAAACTCTTTTGTGTGCTTTCAGCCAACTTCCTTACTTCATCAGCTACGACTGCAAAGCCACGTCCATGCTCCCCAGCCCTTGCTGCTTCTATTGCAGCATTTAAGGCTAGTAAATTTGTTTGTTTTGATACATCATAAATTAGATTCAATACATTTTTAATATCAAGCACAGATTTGCCAAGTGTGTCAAGGCGCGTATTTAGCTCATCTTGACTAGCCACGCAGCTCTCCAAATCCTGCAGCAACGTATTCATACTTTCACTTGTTTCATCGATAAACTCTTTACTTTTATTTATTTTTTCTTGTGAATTATTTGCAGATTCTATATTAGAATCAAGTCCTGCGATTACCGCACCACTCTGCTCTACGCTATCTTTTGTCTTATGAGAAATATTTAGCATATTTTCCTTAAGATTAGTGATATACTCATTCAGCCGCACGATTTCCTTACTTGTCTCACCGGCGATTTCAATAGTGTGCTTCATCTTATCAATGAAAGAATTTATAAATTTACTAACGATAAATAGCTCATCTTTTTGCCCACGTTTTAGCTTCAAATTGCCCCCAGCGGTAAGCTTCTCGCCGCCCTTGCCCACTTCTTGCAAATATTCCACGACAATGTTAGAATCTTTATTGAAATTATTAAGCGTGATAAAGACCACGACCATCGCCACAATCGTAACAATTAGCACCAAAATAAGAATAAACATCACCACATTTGACTGCACCACAGCCTTGTCACGCACGGCTTTCAGCGAGTCAAGATTCTTAATTACGCCTGATAGCGACTTAGCATTTTCCTCCATATCATCAGCGATTTTTTCAAGATTAGTCGCAGATGTGCTTAGATTCTTATTTGTAGTCGCCGCCATATCGCTAAAACGCTCGATTAATATCTCATAAATCTCTTGGAAAATGCCCTGCAAACGCATTGACATATCCTTTGTATCGCCGCTATTTAGGGCGTTTTTAATACGCGGATAAAACTCTTTTAAATCAGAATCTTTATTGATAAAGCTATCATTCCAGCTTGTCGTCATTTGCGTTATAAGGTTTCGCGTGGCGGTATCAGCGGGGTTTAAGGCAAGTTGGATAAGTTTCGTATTAATCGTGCCGATAAATTCAAACTGCTCGATTAAAGATTCCATATCATCCATAGATTTTTTCGTATCCTTGACATACACTAGCATTTTATCAATTTGCGTGCTGGCGTTTTTGCTTAGTGAATCTAGCGCGCTAAAGCTCTTATTTACCTGCTCGACATTCTTTTCCTCTTCACTTACAAAGCTAGAAAATGAAAACTTAAAGGCAAAAAATAAAATCGCAATAAGCACAACAAGCCCACACAAAACGCTAAGATTGATATTTAGCTTTTTTGACAGGCTAAGATTTTGCAAGTTGGTAAAAAATCCGTTATTTGCGTTTGTCATATATGTCCTTTTTGATATGATGTTAGAATTATTATTAAAAATGTTTAAGATTTTATATAACGCGATAATTTTTAGATATTTTCTTATTTTCCTGCCACCTGTGATTTATTTGGATTGTCGGCAGCTTGGGCTATCATACAAGATTCTAATTCTTTAGCATCGCTTGCATCATCTACTTTTTTTACCCATCGTTTGATTTGATTCATCGTTTTTGAGCCAGGGTCTGGTGCATTGTATTTTTTCATTAATGACGCGCAATCCGCTAGTGCGAAACTAGAAAATAAACCTAAAGCGCTAAATAATAAAATTACCTTTTTCATAATTTCTCCTTTGTATTAGTATCGTAATGTGTAAGATAATGCAACGTTGTGCTCTGTAGTATCTATAGGCTGACTTAAACCACCAGCTATAGGTATAGAAAGTAGCGGTGCAGCAGCACTTCTATAAGCATCATGTCTCATAGTGTAACTAAGTCGTAAAAATTGATACATATCTATTTGTAATATAAAATAGACATCTTGCACGACCCCCTTTGTAGTCCTAATGTTTAGTGGGTCATTGATATTTACACGAGAGAGTGCATACCAGTGCTGACTACCATAGAAAAACTCATAGCCTAGCTTGTATCTATCATAAACATCAACTCTAGCCCCTGCATGCAATGCAAACGCAGCATTATCATTAAGTCTAGGTGCTTCACCTACGGTTGGTAAACTAAACACTTTAGCTCTACCGCCTTTATATAACGATGCAGAAGCAAACCAATTAAGTTTAAACTTAAATTTTTTTGTAACATTAATATCCATACTATGTTCTAAATGTAAGTTTACGTAATGTACATCACCTATATTTGTATCCCTACCACCAGTAAAAGTTGCTAAAGTAGCGTTATTTCCTGGCAGAGTATAATTAAAGATTCCAACATAATTAAGCATTAAAAGACTTGTGCCTAATCTCGCTGGTAAAAATGGCATTTCCCAGCCAACATAAGCAAGCTGCGTATTTGCCGCACCCACATTTCCCCAAATATTACCAGCCCCTGTAGTATCGGCTCCTAATGGCTGATAAATATGCCCATAGCCAAATCTAAAAGCGGAACTCGCTAGAGATTTTTTTCTAGCTTTAAAAGGTTTATAGGTTAGAACGATACCATCGCCTAGTGCATTTACCATTAAAGCTGGATAAGTCGCCATACGCACGGAGCTATTTCTAAGATTAGCACCAGGTCCATCGGTAGTAGGAAGTCGTCCTACACTAAATGCAAAATGATCTCCCATATAAATATCCACATAAGCACGCTCCACATATAAAGTAGGACCACCGCCCACAGCACGACCTGCATCAAGAACGCCTATGCCTCCTGTCGTGCCTGTATTGATACTTCCGCCACTACTCCAAGTCAAATCACCAAACGCTTTTGTCATTGAAAGTCGCCCTGTGAATTTCGTATATTTATTAATATCCGCATTCATATTAAGATATAACGCCATAGCCCATAAATTAGGGAAATTCCCAGCATAATTTCTATTATTCCCATCTCTTTGATAAATATTTGAATAGGATGTATTAAATTCGAGGCTAAATCGAACTTTACTTAAGGCAGCATTAACCTCATTTTCATCCACCCTGTTATTTAGGTCCTCAACATCTTCTTCTAATTGTGCTATTCTTTCTTCTAGACTCGCTGCATTCAACATGTTCGAGCAGAACAAACCACAAAAAAGCACACTTGAAGCTAAACCAGCCATTCCAAAAGACAACACATTTGATACTTTCATTACATTCCTTTTACAAAAAATAATTTTGTATTCTATCGTTTTTAACTTTAAAAGAAAATATTAACGCATTATTTTTTAGTATTTTTCTATAATAATGTGTAAAATTTACAATTTTTAATACAAAAGAAATAAAAATCAAACTCTTAAACTCTTTTTGTTATAATATTTCTAAAAATTTTTAAGCTAGATTTAAGGATAAAACCATGCAAGATTCTAAAAAAGATTCTAACCTCAAACATTTTTTAGCCCAGACGCGTAGTGAAAAGCCTACAAATAAGGACTTTGTTGATGCGATATTATCTCCTAGTGCCGAGTTTGGCGGGCTTTACACTTTTAGGGAGATTAAGCCCTTTTCACAAAATGAGTTAGAATCTATCTATAATGCCGATTACACCGACATTTGTAAGCGGGTTTTTAAGCAGCTTAATATCGACTTAGATTCTAAAATGCTAGATTACGCCCTTGAGAGTTACGCGCATTTTCGCGACCAAAACATCGCCCCACTCGTGCAGTTAGAGCCGCACCTTTACGCCCTAGAGCTATATCACGGACCAACTTTTGCCTTTAAGGATATGGCACTGCAGCCTTTTTCGCGGCTTTTAGATTCTATTGCAAGGGCGCAAAATAGGCACTTTTTGATACTTAGCGCGACTAGTGGCGATACGGGTCCTGCGACTTTGAGCGGCTTTGCTGGGTCGCAAAATATTAAGGCGATTTGCATTTACCCGCGTGGCGGCACAAGTGTCGTGCAAAGGTTGCAAATGACTACGCAAAGTGCGCCAAATTTGAAGGTTTTTGGGATAAATGGCGACTTTGATGCGGCGCAAAATGCGTTAAAAAACTTGCTAAAAAATAGGCATTTTATAGAATCTTTAGGCAAAAAAGGCTATGAGCTAAGTGCGGCAAACTCGGTAAATATCGCGCGAATCGCCTTTCAAATCGTGTATTATTTTGTGATTGCTAAAGAACTTTTTAAGAAAAAAGTTACTAAATTTAGTGTTATTGTCCCTAGTGGGAATTTTGGAAATGCGTTAGGTTGCTATTATGCTAAGAAATTAGGGCTAAATATTACAAAAATTTGTATTGCGTCTAATCCTAATGATATTTTAACGCAATTTTTTACTACAGGAAGTTATGATATTTCTAATAAAAAATTAATAATGTCTTATTCACCTGCAATGGATATTCTAAAAAGTTCTAATATTGAGAGGTTGCTATTTGATTATTTTGGTGCGGCGCGCACTAGGGAGCTTATGGAATCTTTAGAAAAAGATTCTAAGTTTTGTTTGAAAAAGGCTGAATTAGTGCGTTTGCAGGAGCTTTTTGAAGCGCGAAGTTTTAGTGATAAAGAGTGTTTGCAAGGTATAAAAGAGGCGTTTGAAAATGGCTATGTGCTTGACCCGCACACGAGCAATGCGTTCCTTTTTGCGAAGTTTAGGGAAGATTCTATGGAATCTAAAAATGCAGATTCTAATGTTATGTTGAGTGGTGCGAAACATCCAGATTCACGAGATTCTAAAAAAGATTCTAAAGAGGTGCAAGTCATCATTTCAACCGCGCATTTTAGCAAGTTTGCCAAAAATGTTTTACTAGCTTTAAGCGCTTTAGATTCTAATCTTTCAGCCAAAATTATAGAATCTATGGACGAAAAAAACGCCCTAGATAAAATAGTGAATCTAATAAATTCTAAATTACATAAGAACATAAAACTAGATTCCAAAATAACCGAACTTTTTTCTAAAAAAGAAATACATAATAAAACTTATGAAATCTCCCAGCTAGAAAATTCAATACTCTCTTGGGTGTAATAATGGAGCTTTTCACCCTAACAACTCTACTTCGCGTGCTAAGCGGGCTTTATGAGCTGCTTTTCGTGTCATTTGTTAGCATTTTGATTGCCGTTTTTGGCGGGCTAATCATAGGGCGATTTATGGTGGCTCGCGGCATTTTGGGCTTTTGCTGCAAAGTCTTTTTAGAAATCGTGCGTATTATCCCGCTTATCGCGTGGCTTTTTATCGTGTATTACGGCGTTTCGGCGGCTTTTGACCTGCATATTAGCTCGACACTTAGTGCGATTATTGTTTTTAGCCTGTGGGGCGTGGCTGAAATGGGCGATTTAGTGCGTGCCGCGATTTTAAATGTGCCAAAACATCAGCGTGAGTCCGCGCAATCTCTTGGCTTTAACGCCCTGCAAATCGAGCTTTTTATCATTTTTCCACAAGCGATTATTCACATTTTGCCTTCAATGGTAAATCTTTTTGGCAGGATTATTAAGACTACTTCGCTGTTGCCACTTATCGGTGTGGTCGAGATTTTGAAGGTCGGTCAGCAGCTAATTGAAGTCTTTGGGAAAAGTGATTCTAGCATTAGCTTTATCATTTATGGTAGTATTTTGATAATTTATTTTTTGCTTTGCTATCCATTCGCCCTTTTGGCTAACTTTTTGGAAAAAAGACTGCGAATGTATAGTTAGATTTATTTTGGATTTTTTTTATAATTTATATGGTATTTAAAGAATTTAAGTAACATATTTTTACAATATATTTAATTTATTCGTAAAAACTTCGTAAAACTTTACAAAGATTTTGTAAAATCGCGTTTGTAAAATAAGATAATGTGAAATAAAAAGGAAGAAAATGTTTAAGAAAATGAAACTTGGGACGCGGATAACGCTTTGGGTTGTCGGCATTGTGCTTTTTGTATGAGCACGGTTGCGTTTGTTGTCATTAATGGTTCATCTAAGATTCAGTTAGAAGAGGCTAATAAAATCGCGGTGAATGCTTCGATGCGTTCGGCTAATCTTATTCAGGGCTATTTTAACGAAGTCTTCACTGGGCTAAATCTTTCTAAACATACATTTGAGACGCTTTTGGCGGATAATGATAATGTGCAAGATATTATGGAGCAAGACCTTATAAATCTCGTGGATAACAGCATGTGGGGCAATTATGGCTACCTTTACATAAAAGATACTCGATATATCAATGAAAATATTGCAAATCCTAAGCACAAATTGCCAAATGGCGAGTTTATGATTATCGCACAAGATACAAATGGCGGGGCAGAAGGCGGTGTAAAAATCTTGCAGGCTAATCCTGCGGTGCTAAATTTTCGCAGTGTTCAACGTGCTTTAGAATCTGGTAAGCCTACACTTGGTTCGCCAACTAAGCAAAATGTCGAAGGCTTGGGTAATCGCGCAGGTGTTGGGATGAATTTCCCACTTTTTGATAAAAATGGCAAATTGCAGGGGATTGTCGGTGTATTCGTGGATTTAGAAGTGATGGTGCCAAAGCTTGTAGATTCTAAACTTAGCGTGTTTGAGAATGATTATAGATTCTTGGTAAATGGCGATGGAATCGTGGCTTTGCATAGCGATATTAGCATTTTAGGTAAGGATATTAGTAGCATTAATACGCATGAGACTACACGCGAGATTATGCAAAAGGTAAAGGCGCGGCAAGATGGCGTTTATAGCTTTACGACTATGCACAATGAGCCAGGATACGCCGGAGTTGGGACATTTGAAATCGGCTGGGGGATGAATGAATACTGGGCTGTGGTCATTCCCATTCCTACAGATTCTATCCTTGCTAGTGTGGAGAAGCTGCGATGGACATTTTACACGGGTAATATCATTTCATATATCGTTATCGGCGTGATTTTGTCCCTTTACATTCGACTGCGTGTAATGCGTAGAATCCATAATATACAAAGCCAACTTTTCTCATTTTTTAAGTTTTTAAATCACGAGACAAATACGCCGCCAAAGCCTTTAGTGATTACCGCGGATGATGAGCTAGGCGATATGGCAAGGGCGATAAATAGCAATATACAAAAAGTCGAGCAGGGCTTAAAGCAGGACGCGATTGTGGTAAATGCGGTCGTGGATATTGTAAGTGAAGCAAAAGTGGGTCGCTTTGGCAAGACAATACAAGAAAATAGTAGCAATCCGTTGGCAAATCAGCTAAAAGATTCACTAAATGAGATGTCTAAAGCGTTGTATAATCTTGTTGGGGGCGATTTAAGCAAGGCTGGGGAGACATTTGCTAGGTTTGAGAAAAAGGATTTTAGCGCGCGTGTGGAAAATCCTATCGGTATGGAAAATGGTGTGAATCTAATCGGCGAAACGATTGCAAATATGCTACGCACATCCGCAGGATACGCAAAAGAGCTAGAGGAAAAATCTAATGAAATGCAAGAGGCAATTAAGAATTTGACAGAATCTTCTAACACACAAGCCTCAAGCTTAGAGCAGACTGCCACCGCTGTGGAGGAAATCACAAGTAGTATGCAAAATGTAAGTAGCAAGACAGGAGAGGTAATCAATCAAAGCGAGGATATTAAAAATGTTATCGGTATAATTCGCGATATTGCCGACCAAACGAACTTACTTGCCTTGAATGCGGCAATTGAAGCCGCAAGGGCTGGAGAGCATGGACGTGGCTTTGCCGTGGTAGCTGATGAAGTGCGAAAATTAGCAGAGCGAACGCAAAAGTCTTTGGGTGAAATCGAGGCAAATACAAATATCTTAGTGCAATCAATTAATGATATGGCAGAAAGCATTAAAGAGCAATCAAATGGTATCTCACAAATAAATGATGCCGTATCACAATTAGAATCTATCACACAGCAAAATGTAGAAATAGCAAATCACTCCCGCGAAATCTCAAACGCCCTAGATTCTGTCGCCGCAAAAATACTAGATGATGTGAATCAAAATAAGTTTTAGATTCTAAGATTTTTCTTTAAGAAGTAAAAATGCAAAGTTACGAATGGGATAAGCTAGAATCTCATGTAAAAATAATGTGTATTTGTGATTAAATTTAGTTAAAAATTTATTCTATGGCTTGATTTGGAATCTTTTTTGCTACTAACTTAGGCAAGACTTTAAGTCTTCTTGTTTTGTTATCTGTGGTTTAAGAATCACAGATTCAATATTATTTTCATAACATCGATTTTACAGATTACATTTAAAAATAAATCTTTTATTATAACTTCACGCGTGTTTCCCTACAATTCTTTATAACTTGCGGCGCGGGTCAAGTGTGCCAAAAATCCTGCCTTTAGAATCTATAATGATTGCATTCACATCGCCCATATAATCAGATTCTAGAATCTTATAGCCTTTAGATTCTAAGATTTGCAATGTGTCAGCATTTAGCAAATATTTTTCCACATACACAATATCAGGCATCCACTGCGTGTGAAATCTAGGTTGTGAGACAGCCGAAACTATATCCATTTTAAAATCAATCACATTCACTAAAACCTGCACTAATGTGCTAATAATCTTGCCACTTCCGGGCGACCCAACAACCATAAAAAGCCGCCCATCCTTAAAAACAATAGTCGGGCTCATCGTGCTTAGCGGTCGCTTTTTTGGCTCAATTTTATTTAGCGAACTCTCAAGCAAACCATGCCGATTAGCCACGCCTACTTTTATCGTAAAATTTTCCATTTGATTATTCATTAAAAAGCCATAGCCACCGATAGCCACGGCACTTCCATAGCGTTTATTTAGCGTATAAGTCACACTTATGGCATTCCCCCACTTATCCACCACGCTATAGTGCGTAGTCTCAGGGCTCTCCACGCCATTAGATTCTATAGAATCTAGCCCCGCTTTTATCCTACTACTAGGGATTGCCACGCCCTTAGATTCTAAAATATTTTCATAGATTTTACGCGCATATTCTTTATCTATCAAGGATTTAACAGGCACATTTACAAAGTCGCTATCGCCCATAAAAGTCGCTCTATCCGCATACGCCTGTCGCATAGATTCTATCATCAAATGCAAAGTCTTGCTTGAATTAAAACCATACTCGCTTAAAGGAGCGTTTTCAAGCACATTTAGCACTTCTAAAATATGCGTCCCACCGCTACTAGGCGGGGGCATCGATAGAATCTTATATCCGCGATAAGTGCCACTTACAGGCTCTCTCCACGTAACCTTATAATCTTTTAAATCCTGCAAAGTCAAATATCCGCCATTTTTTTGTATCTGCTCTACCATAGCACGCGCAATCTCGCCACGATAAAAGGCTCTCTCCCCTTGCCTAGCTAAGATTCTAAGCGTTCTAGCTAAGTCTTTTTGCACCAAAATATCGCCATTTTGATATACTTTAGAATCTTCTTTCAAAAAATACTTTCTAGATTCTGGAAATTTCTTAAAATCATTAAGCACTTCAAGCATAGTCTCACTCTGCCTTTTGGAGATTCTAAAACCTTGAGACGCCACTTCAATACTAGGAGCTAGTAGCTCACTCAAACTACGCGTTCCATAGCGACTTAGAATCTCGCTAAATCCTTTCACGCTACCAGGGACTGCAATCGCCTTATACCCGATAATAGCGGCATTTTCAATCACTTCGCCTTTAGAATCTAAATACATATTTTGACTTGCGCTACTTGGAGCTACTTCGCGGAAATCAAGGGCAAGATTCTGCCCTTCCTTTAAATGAATGAGTGCAAAGCCGCCACCCGCGATATTCCCAGCAGCAGGATGCACCACAGCCAACGCATACCCCACGGCAACCGCCGCATCAAAGGCATTCCCACCGCTATCAAGCACATCTTGCCCTATCTTATTAGCAATATCGCTACTACTTACCACAAGCCCATTTCCCTTGCTTTGCAGCGGCTCATATACCGCACCAAAGGCAAAGCGAACACACACAAACGCAATAAACAAAATCTTTTTCATACTAAAGCCTTTTTAGATTCTATAAATTTACATTATAACAAAACAATCTTGTATAATTTCAATTTAGATTCTATAAAGGCAATATATGAAAAGCAAAAAAAGAAAAAAAGAAACACAAGAATACGAAGTCCTAAGTCATTATCTATCCGTTAAAAATATTAGTGCAGATTCTAAAGATTCTAAACTAGATTCTAAAAAAAAGCAAAATAATAGAATCCAAATATTTTTTAATCTTATTTATCTAAAACCACCGCTTAATTTTATCTTAGAATCTAATCCATTTGAAAACATAAAATCATGGATAGCTTCGCAAAATAGCACAGATTCTATAGAATCTAATACGCAAGATACAAAAGATTCTAAAGATTTGCAAAAAAACAAAAAAATAAAAACTGAAAGCGAAATACTGCAAGAATCTTATGAAGCCCTAGCCATAATTCTAACTTGCAATCCACAAAATATCGATACATTTATAAAACTAAAAACATTTGTAAAACTATGCGAGATATTCTACCCACAGGCAAAAGAGCTAAGTTGCTCTCATCTTTTAATCTTAACGCAGTGCTTACAAGCTAGCCTACTTTACTACTTAGATTCTAAAAGTATAAAGCCTATTTTAAAGCATATTAAAACCCTAAGAGAGAGTGGCATTATAACTTTCCATGATGAAAAATGTATAGAAGCAAGTTTAAATGCAGAATCTAGCCAAAATAAAGCAAAAGAAAATACGCAAAATTTAGAATCTAGCGACATTTCTTTTATAAATTTTAACACTAACAAAACGCTTTTAAAAACGCAGTTAGATTCTATACAAAAGGCAAAAAAGATTCTAAAATCTACTAGCTGGGCATCTAATTTAGTATTTTTAAGCGAAGGTGAATTAGTAAAAACAATATGCGTTGTAGGGCGTAAAAAAAGCGGTAAATCTACACTCCTTGCCACAATCTTGCATGATAATAAAAAAGATTCTAAAAGTAATGAGAGATTAGAATCTATTGCACCTATATGCTATATGCACGGCAAGGATTATGCTTTGGCGAAATATTTAGAGTTTAGCGATTTAAAAAGTCTGCAAGAATCGCCCCTACCAAAAGTATCTCAAATGATAACGCAACTGCATGATAACTATCACAACGACTTAAAGCAAGGCGAGCAACGCGTAGAAATTAATAAAATACAAGAAGCCTTTTATAAAAGTGATAAAGTGCAAATAATCGAGCATATCGATATTTTTTCACATTTAAATATGTTTAAATATGTCAATTTCATTAACACGCCTAGCCTAATTCCGCTTACTTTTCGGCATTTGCAAATTTATCATTATGTGATAAAAAGTAACATTATTTTTTATATGATAAATGCGGATATTTTCTTGCAAAACGCACAAGCACAAATTGATAAAGAAGCCATCTCTTTAGCAAGGATGATAAATAAGGAGCATATTGAATTTGTATATGTGATTTATACGCAGGTTGATAAAGTTGCATTGACCTTGAAACGTCGTCAAAATATTTATCTAAAATTTAAAAATGCTATAGAATCTAGGCTAGATTCTAATGTAAAAAAAGATGTTTTACTTAAAAAAATTAGCTTTCATTATGTGGCAAGTAATGTGGCTTATAAGATTAGAAATGGTATAAACTTGCAAGGGGAAAGTGGCTTAGATATTGCTACAAGCGGCATTCCTACATTAGAAAAAACGCTTTTTAATAACATTTTTGAGCGACCTATAAATACATTTAATATTAAAATTTTACGAAGTATTTTGCGTTTAATGGCTAAAAATTATAGTAGCAAAGATTTTAGCAAAATAGATTCTAAAGATGTGGGTGTCGAATTAGAATCTTTAAAGAAACATTTGCAAGAAGCATTAAAAAAATTACCTACAAAATATTCAAGCTTTTATAGCTCATTTACAAATTTGCGAGATAACTTATATTCGCAATTTATACAATCTCTAAATTATGAAATTCGCAATAAATCTGCCTTTAATGTTAGAAGATTAAAAACTTCTACAATGGAAAGTTTAATTGTAGGGCTGCAAGGATTAGCTGAAATCTTACAAGAGAATTTCTTTAACCTGCCAGATTTTCAAGTAATTAGCGATATTTTAAATGTGAAAAGCTCTAATTCATTTATGCGATTTGCTGCGACAAAGGAGCATAAAGAGATTTTAGAATCTTTACAGAGCGAATTTTCACATATTACAAAGCAAAATCTTTTTGATGATTCTAATGTAATCGTAACCGAACATTTATCAAATATGCTTGATAGCATTTTGCCAAATAGCATAAAAAAGCAAGATATTAAAGAAGATTCTGTAATTATGCCTATTCGTGATAGCTTTGAGTATTACTTTTTGCTTTTAGAGCGAAACATTTCAATGCTTTTTAACACACGCATAGCCCTTTTTGAAAAATACATTACAATGATAAGTCACATCTTAGAATCTGTTTTTATAAACTACTACACCGCAAATGACAAAACCGACACGGAAACGCTAAAAGGCATTTTAAATGAGCTAGAGTTAGTAAATTAAGATTCTATTAAATCACAGAATCTATATAATAAATGTTACTTTAGAATCTAATTTCCCAGTTGGTTTAAAAGCGGGGTTAAGTCATAATTTAGAGTTTTATCTTTCATAGAATCTAAATAAGATTCTATATTTTGCGTATTTAAAAGATTTGTGCGGCGAATGATTGCATCGGCGAAAAACTCGTGCATATCGACATTATAATGCGTCGCGTCCGTATAATTTGCCATATTTCCTAAATAATCATAAATATCAAAGCCATAGATTCTAACATTGCTTAAACCCTGCGTCTGCCGTACAATATAGCGCAAAATATCCTGCCATAATTTCAACTTTCCACGCCCACCTTCCTTACCACCCACAAGCCAAAAAGTGCGTGAATAAGGCGCAATCATAAGATGAAAAGTTGTATTTTTATGCTCTTTTAAATAATGCAGCAAATATTTATCCACATAATCTGTGTAATCTTTCAAATTATAAGATTTACTATCATAAATTTGCTCTCTCTCTCTCTCTGTTTATCGCTATTTTAGAATCTGTAGAATCTAGATTCTGTAATTTATTTTCTAAATTATTAGGAATATTAGAATCTTGTTTTAGATTCTATAACTTTTTTAGAATCTTGTAACTTAGATTCTATAGAATTTCTAGCCTTTTTTATCGCCCTTAGCTCATCCATTATAGGCTTAATTCTTGCATCCTCAAAAGCCACCCATTTCTCAAATCCACCAAATTTTTTCGCCAAAAATTCTAACTCAATCAAAGAACGATTTAACATATCAAGCGGCTTTGCCACGCCTACGCATTTAGGCTCAAGCGACCAAGTTATCGCACATTTGAAATATTTGCTATCGCTATAATACTGAAAAAGCTCGCCAAAATTATCACTATACGCAGGTGCGTAAAATCTCGTGTCACTCTTAGTTTTCTCAGTTTCAAACGCCTTAAAATCAAGCGCGTAAATAATCTCTTTTGGCGATTTGTGTTTAAACAAATAATCCAAAATCACAGCCCTATCATTCAAGGTCGCGCCATACATCATCAAATTCACCCACTTTTCATTCGTGGCGGAATCTAGGCGATTTATCGGCAAATGCTCTACCATAGAATCACCGATAATATAAGAATCAAAATCATAATGCTTAATAATCCCCACATTTTGCAGCCACATATCCGTGCTAAAAGTTGTAGGGCGAAAATATGGCTTATGAAAAAACTGCAGCGGGTCGTAAAGATACATCAATAAAACAAAGCCAAAAACTACAAATATCGTAGGTAATATAGCTAAAATAATAAAATTTTTATAACTTAATTGCATAAAACCTCTTCTTTTTGGAATCTCATGATTTGTTATTATTTGGATATTTTTTATACGTTTATAAAATAGGCAAATTATACTTAAAATTTATATTTGTTTACCAATGCAATAGGAGTAAGAGATTTATCGCATAAATTATTCAATAAAATAATTTCTAGACACAATTTGTCTGTTTTTATATGTATAATTCTATAAAGAAGCTTTTAAGTAAGCCTAGAGAGATTAAATTCAAAAAAATAAAATCCTTACAATAGAATTTGTTTCTCTAGGCTTTCTTAAAAGTTTTTTAATTTGTATGTTTAGTTATGTGACATTAAGTTTGTGAATATGGAAATATTTTTATTATTTTTAAGTTTAAAATTCAGAATCTAAATTCATTTATTCGCTCTTTGCTAGGTCGGTTTTGATTAAATCAACATAGGTCTGGGTGAAATATTCGCGGATTAGGGCTTCTATTTTCCCGCTATCAAGGGCTTTTTGCAAGGCGGTATCAAAGGCATCTGCCAAATCTTTAGAATCTTTTCTAAAAATAAAAAAAATCGGCGTTTTTTCTAGGATAAAATCAGTCGTTTGGATTTTCACACCCTGCGATTTTGCGTAGTCAAGGGCAGCGATAGGGTCATTTATCATACCCTTAATCCTGCCATTTGCAAGGTCGGCAATCAGCGTTGGCGAAGTTTTATAATGCACGATTTTAAAGGGGGCGTTGTGCGTTTTGGCGTAATTTTCTAGATTCAGCGCGTGGTTTGAGCCGATGGTAACGCCGATTTTATCACCACTTTTAAACTCATCTAGGCTTTTAATCTTAGAATCTACGCCGACAATTAGCCCACTAATGCCGTAAAAATAAGGCTTTTTGCTAAAAATATACTTTTCTTCACGCTCTTTAGTCTTGCTAATTTGATTTGCCACGACATCATATTTTTTAGAATCTAATCCTACAAAAATTACATTCCAGCTAACAGGTATAAAAGTAATATTAGGATTTTTAGAACTTTTAGAATCTTTAATGCCAGATTCTATAAAACTAACCACAATTCTAACCACATCATTATCAAAGCCTTTTGCTTCACCCTTATCATCCACATAGGCAAAGGGCTTGTAGGCATTTTCACTACCTACTTTAATATTTGTAAAATCTTGTGCTTGTGAAATATTTAACATTATAAAATTTATAACTAAATAATAAAAAACTAATAAGATTCTATATTTAGAAAATTTCAAAGTTGCAAACATAATAACTTTCCTTTACATTTTAGATTCTATAAATTGATTGCGAAATTATATTCTAAATTTTTCTAATTTTTTGCAATTTTTTATTTTTTTTGCTAAAAAGATAGCAATATTTAAAAAAAATTAGCTACAATAACACTTAATTTTTTATTTTTTAGATTCAAAAGGAGAAACTATGAAAGTTTTGAATAAGTTGTTGTGCATTTCTGCGGTTACCACGGGGTTGCTTTTAGCATTTCCAGAGATGCATCCGCCGCTAGATGATGATTCTGTGTTAAAAGCGCCAAAGGGCGTGTTGCAGGAGCTTTACTCGGCTGCTAGTGTTAAGCAAAAGCGTCAAATCATCCAAATTGATTTTGACACAAAAAAGGCGGTGAAAGCGCAAACTGAGAAGTTTAAGCAGTATCGAAGTGCGGTTGAGTTTGACATTAAAAACTTGCGTTTGGACTTAGAAGAAGCTAAGGCTGATAGGGATTCTGCGCGTGCTGCGGACATTCTTTCTCGCATCGCTAAAAAGCAAGAGGAAGTGCGAAAAAGTAAGCAAGATGAGCAAAATCTTAAATATCTTTTAAACGAAGATAAAATCAAAAAAATCAATGCGGTGCTAAAAGTAAAATAGTTTTTTGAGATTCTATAAAAGTTGCTAATTTTATAGGTTTTAAGTTAGTGGAGTTATAGAATCTAGAGTTATGCTTTTACTCTTTTGTGTTTTTATAGGCTGTGTATTTTTAGATTCTATCATTTTTAGAATCTAGGTTTGCTAGCAGCTAGGATTACTTCTTTAGATTCCATATTCAAATGTTTAGGGTGTCTTAATGAATTTTCTTTTAAGATTTCTTGTTATTTTCACGCTTTTTTTTATGGATTTATTTGCTAGACCTTGCAATGCTTTTATTGATAATGTCGAGGTAAAGGGCGAGTGCAAGGGCGTTTTAAAGCATGGGCAATTTGTAGGATTCCATCCAAATGGTATGCCTTTTTGGGTTGTGAATTTTAAAAATGACGTGCTACATGGGAGTTTTACGCGATTTTTCCCAAGTGGAAATGTGCAGTTTAGTGGCTCATATAAAAATGGCAAGTTAGATGGAAAATTCGTGCAATACAATGTCGATAATGACAGGCTACAAGCACGCTTCAAACACGGCGTCCTGCATGAGTGGCTATATCTAATCGATAGTGAGAATAACAAGCTCCAAGCCCTAAAATACTACTATGGCAAGCTAAAATTGCAGAAGTATTTGGATTATTAAGGCGGACAATGACTAGCAAAGATGTGACAATCACGCAGGATACACAAACCGCCAACATAGATTCTATAAAAACAGAATCTGTGCCAAAAGATTCCACAAAAATCATAGAATCTAAAACCCAAGATTCCACGCCAAACACACAATCCGCCCACAAAAAACTCCACGCATTAATCACAAAAATAAAAACAAAATACCACAAAATCCTAGCCACGCTAGATAAAATCTACCACGACTTTACCGACAAAGACAAGATTTTCCTATACGCGGCTTCCCTTAGTTTTTACACGATTTTTTCAATCATACCGCTTTGTTTAATGCTATTTTCAGTATTTTCAAGCTTCCCCACATTTATGGAGCATATCGAAACTTTCAAGCAAACAATCCTAGCAAACATCCTGCCAGACAGCACGCAAGACATCTCAAATATGCTTGATAGTTTCCTTACCAATGGGAAAGAAATGGGCTTTTTAGGCTTCCTTGTCGCCCTTTTTAGCTCATTTATTTTCTTTCGCAGCTTTGATGACATATCAGCGCGCATTTTCACCGCCAAAAAACGCAGTTACTTTGACTCATTTATCATTTACTGGCTGCTAATCACGCTCATACCGCTATTTGTCGTAACAAGCATATATTTCAACACAATCATTTCGGACAAATATTCCTACCTAATCTCAAGCCTTTATTCATTTATGCCGATGCTTAGCACGTGGCTATCCTTTGGCATTTTGTTTCGCATCGCAGCAAACAAATCGCTAAAAATGTGGGTCTTACTCCTTAGCTCATTTGTGGGCGCGCTCGCGTGGTATTGCTCCAAAATCGCCTTTTTTTACTACATGAGCTACAACAAATTTTATAGCAACATTTATGGCTCAATGTCAATTATTATGTTTGTCTTTTTATGGATTTATATCTCATGGCTCGTAGTCCTAATCTCCATGCGCCTTTGCAAAATCCTAGATTCTAAATTTTCTAATAAACCATTAGAATATATTGCAACCCAAGATTTTACCAATCACAATAATTTATCATAAATTAAGTTAAGCAACTAATCGGGTTCTAGGCTTAGGAGTTCTAGGACTTTTTTTTGTAAAATGGCGTTTTGGGCTTTTTTATCTTGCACTTCTTTGCTTAAAATGTCGCGTTTTTTTTCTAAGTCTAGTAGCAAACCTAGCGAGTTCCCAGCAAAAAGCAAGTAGCCACCATAAAGCCCGATGAAACTTGCGATTAAACACACGCCGATAAATAGCCGTCTTGAGTATAAAATGTAGTCCCATTTTGGATTGTAAAGGCGGGCTTTGCGTGGGGTTTTTGGCTGTTTTTTCTTTTGTTTTTTTCCCTTTTTTGGTTTTTCTATTATGATTTCTTCGAGCAGTTCTTCTTTTATGTCTTGAGTGACGCTATTTATGGAATCTTTGTTTTTTTCTTGCTCTAATTTTGGCTCTAAAGATTCTATAGAATCTTGCTTAGATTCTATATTTTTAGATTCCATAGAATCTAGCGTAGAAATGCTAGAATCTTGGCTTGTAGATTCTACAGATTCTGTAATTTCTTTAGAATCTAAGTTAGCATTTTCATTATTTTCACTAGATTCTATTACAGATTTCATAATCTTAATTTCTACGCCATTAGAATCTGTGCTAGATTCTATGCCTTCAATTTTAATGTTAGAATCTGTGCTAAAATCAAGCTCCAAACCCTTTTTAGATTCTATATTTTTATCATTTTTATGTTGCACCAAAAGCCTTTAAAATTCTTAAAACTTATAATTTCGCTTGAAATTATAACGAAAATATTCACAAAAAAAATGTAAAATATTGCCTTTGAAAATATAAAAAAATGTGCGAAAAGTAGGGAAATATGGATATTGAATCTTTTTTTTTACGCAATCTTAAAAAAAGTGGAATTGTGGGAAATATTGATGATGATTGCGCAATCCTTAACTTTAACACAAAAAAAGATTCTAATATTTTTAAAAATAAAAAAAACTATATCGTATCTGTCGATAGTTTCGCACAAAATACTCATTTTAAATTGCCAAAAGATTCTAAAAATATAGAATCTAAAATTGCAAATAATAAACTAAAAACTTACACTAACTTTAATCAATGGCTAAGTTATAAAAATTTGAGTAAAAAAGCCTTTTTAGTTAATATTTCTGATATTCTTAGTTCTGGTGGGTTAGCAAAATACGCACTTTTGTCAATCACACTCCCGCGACATATCACCACAAGGCAGATTCTAGAAATTATTGAAGGGATGCGTGAAATTTGCAGGCAATATAACATTAAAATTATCGGCGGAGATACCGCTAGTAGCGACATTTTGAGCTTTCATATCACTCTTTTTGGCGAGTTAAATGGCAAATATTTGGCACGAAATGGCGTTAAAAATGGCGATTTTGTGGCTTATACAAGTGCTAGACGTGGCGATTTGGGGCGAAGTTTTAGGGCGTTAAAAAGTCTATTTAGATTTGGGGCGAGTGTGAATAAACTGCCGCATAATTTTTTAGAAAATAATGGAAGTTATAGCAAGTTTGCAAGCCCTATTTTGCGGGAAAGTTTTTTATTAAAAGTGAAAAATAAACTGCATTCTTGTATGGATATTAGCGATGGGCTGGGCGCTGAAATTCGCCGACTTGAGCGGCTTAATAGGCTGCATTTTCTGCCCTTTAAGCCTTTAAAAAGTGCCATAAGCCAAAGTGGCGAGGAATACGAGCTTTTGCTAACTTTTTCGCCAAAAAATTTGCTCGCAATTAAACGCGCCGCAGTGCAAACACGCACAGGACTGCATATCATCGGTAAATTTGGTAGGTTTAGGGAGAGTAAAATGCGTACTAAGATTTGGCATGAGAGATAAAATTTTTAATTTTTAGATTTTGTTTATTTCTATATTTCTAGGATGCACGTCTAAATCTAGTATATTTATAGAATCTTTTTGCAAGAATTTGCTAGGGTTTTCTTTGATTTTTGCGACTGCCGCGCGAGCTATCATGGCGGCGTTATCACTGCAAAATTCTAGCTTTGTGGTTAGCAATGTTTGGCTAAATTCGTCGCATAAATCTTGCATTTTGGCTCTTAGCATTGAGTTTGCACTAGCACCACCAACGATTGCAAAATGCTTAAATTTAGAACTTTTTTCTTTAAAAGTTATATAATCTGTATTTTTAGATTCTATAAAATTAGCTTTTTTAGAATCTACCCTTTTAGATTCTATATTATTTTTAGAATCTTTAAGATTGCGTAAATAGATTCTGCATTTTTTTATTATATGCTCTGTGGCGCTATGTTGTAAGTTGTAGCAAAGTGCGAGTGTATAAGGATTGTTTTTTATTTTTTGTATTATAGAATCTAAATTCGCGTTTATAGAATCTTGCACCTTAGAATCTTGCACCTTAGATTCTATAAAAGATTCCATAAAATTATTAGAATCTTGCTTTAAACTACCTTGAATTTTATTTGATAAATCTATCAATTTTAATAACTCTTCATTTTCATAAAGTTTCAATCTAAACGCATTTTTTAACCCAGAAAAGCTAAAATTCATAGTTTTATCTTTTTGTAATGGAATGGGTAGTTTTGTCTGCTCCACATAACTTTGCAAAAGTTTAGAATCTAGCCTAGATTCTATAATTTTCCCATCCAAAATATCTTTGCAAAAAGACGCCAAAGTATCGATAATAAGCCCACCCGGATAACCCAAGGAAAGCATTTTAGCCGCCTTATCATAGCACTCGCCAAAGCTGTCATCAAGGCTATTTCCCACAATTTGCATATTTTGATAAGATTTGCACTCCAAAATCAAACTATGCCCACCAGATACAAGCAGCACCGATAGCGGAAAACACGCACTTTGTGCCATAGAATCTTGATTAATAAAAAGCGAAAAAACATGCCCTTTCAAATGATTAATAGGAATAAGTGGCACTTTTAGACTTAAGGCAAGAGCCTTTCCCATCATTACACCCTCCAAAAGCGACGTGCTTAAGCCCGGCTCATAAGTCACAGCCACCGCACCCACACAAGGAAAGCCAAATTTCGCCTTAAACTCGCCAAGCAAAGTGGGCAAATCTCGCGCAAAAAGCCGCGAAGCAAGCTCAGGGACTACGCCGCCATGCAGTTTGTGGCTGCTTTCTTGAGAGATTTTCCCCTGCCATAAAAGCTCGCAACTTTGGCTATCCATAAGGGCTATCGCGCTATCATCGCAACTTGATTCTATGCTTAATATTTTCATTTCTTTGCCTTTTTGAAATTTGTAGATTTTAAAGGCATATTATACTAAATTTGATAATCAGTTAATTTATACAGCTTTAAAATTTACTTCAAATAAACAAAAATTTAACAACTAAAAACAAAAAATTTAAATCTTATATGCTACAATTCGCTTTGAAAAAGTTTTAATAAATATGTGGATTTATAGAATCTATAAATTTATACAATAAAAGTTAGATAATTTAGAATTTTTGTAAAATAAAATTAGGGAAAAGTTAATGAATTTTCATAAATATGTAGAAAATCTGCCAACTTATGAAGCTGGAAAGCCCTTAGAGCTTCTTATGCGTGAGTTTAATATCGCTCCGTGCGATATTATAAAGCTAGGCAGTAATGAGAATCCTTTTGGCGTCTCACCTAGCGCGTTAAATGCGATAAAAGAAAATGCGCATTTAGCGAGTGTGTATCCTGATGATTCTTACTTTGAGCTTAAAAATGCGCTATCTAAAACGTATAATATAGAATCTAAAAATATTATTATAGGTAGCGGAAGCGACCAGATTATCGAGTTTTGTCTGCATAGCATTTGTGATAGTCATAAAAGTGTGCTTATGGCGAAAACGACTTTTGCTATGTATGAGATTTATGCGAAACATTTTAATGCGAAAATCTTGCGAACGAGCGATTTTTATCATAATTTAGATTCTATGTATAATATGTATAGGGAGCATAAGCCAAGTGTGATTTTCCTTTGCACGCCAAATAATCCGCTAGGCGAAGCCCTTTTAAAAGACGATGTAATAAAATTTATTGAAAAAATTGATAGTGAAACCTTAATCGTGCTAGATTGTGCTTATATGGAGTATTGTGCTTACAAGAGCAAAAAGCACGAGATAAAGCCTAGCGATATTGTGAAATATCCAAATGTAATTTATTTAGGCACATTTTCTAAGGCTTATGGCTTAGGCGGGATGCGTGTGGGCTATGGCATTGCAAATCCTAGTATTATAAGCACGTTGCATAAATTGCGACCGCCTTTTAATATTACGACACTTAGCCTTAAAGCCGCTACTGCTAGTCTAAATGATAGCGATTTTATAAATAAAAGTGTTGAGAATAATGTCAAAGAAATGACAAAATATAAAGCATTTGCGGAATCTAATTTGCTAGAAATGTTAGAATCTTATGCAAATTTTGTTACATTTTTATTGAATAATAAGCTAAATTCTACTAAAATAAGCTTTTTGCTTTTACAGAAAGGAATTGTGATACGTGATTTGTCAAGCTATGGGCTAAATGCCTTTAGAATCACGATAGGGACGCCAAAGCAGAATGATATTTTGTTAGAAAAATTAGGGCAGATTCTAAAAGATTTAAGCTAGGAGAATGGTTTTGGATTTTAAAGCGATATTTACGCAGTTACAAAGTCTAATTACAAAGTTAAACAGAAAACAGCAAATCGTTATACTTGTAACGGTTATCGTTGTAGTGGGCTTTTTATCATACTTGCTTGTCTCATCTTTAGGCACAAAAGGTGGGGAGAGTGCCGATGGCTACGGCGTTTTGCTCTCTGCGGAAAGCCCTACTGATGCAAGTAACGCTGTAAATTACCTAAAGCAGCAAAATGTCCCATATAAAATGCTAAATGAAAATACGATTGCCGTGCCGCAAGACCAAGTTTTTGGGCTTAGAAACGACTTAGCCGCGCAAGGGATTATAAAAGGGCGTGTAGATTATGGAATCTTTGATGATAATCAGTTTGGGAAAACAAAAGAAGAGATTGAAATCAATAAATACCGCGCTAAAAAGGGTCAGCTAGAAAAGACCTTAATGGCGTTAGCGCCGATAAAGGATGCAAGGATTGAAGTAGCCGAGCCAAAAGATAATGTTTTTGTAAGTAAGCAGGATGTATCGCGCGTTAGCGTGACACTGATTCTAAAGGATAATATGAGCCTAACGCAAAAGCAAATCTATGGAATCAAAAATCTTGTCGCAAATTCTTTTAATGGTTTAACGCCTGATAATGTCTTTATGGTCGACCAAAATGGTGCGCCACTAGGAGCGCAAAGCCCTGAAGAGATTGAAAATGAGCAAGCCTTTAGGAATCTGCAGTATAAAGTCCGCGCCGAGCAAGAAGTAGCAACTAAGATTCGAAATGCTTTGGAGCAACGCGTAGGTGGGAAAGATAGACTTGCAGTAAGTGTCAATATGGACTATGACTTTGGTAAGCAAGATAGCACGGAGAAAATCTATAGTAAAGAATCTGCTGTGGTTAGTGAAACAGGTGAAGAGATTCTAAGAGAAGGCAAAGGTGAGAAAGACCCAGGTGGTGTGCCAGGCGTTATTAATAATATCTCCGAGACAAAAGACTTAGATTCTGGAAATAGGGAAAAATATCAAAAGTCAGCCTTTGTGAAAAACTATGTGCCTGATGAGAAAGTAACGATTACAAAACAGCAAACGCCACTTTTAAAGCGAATGACCGTTGCAGTCGTAGTCGATGGGACTTACGCTCCTGTGGTGGATGAAGCCACAGGCTTTACAACTATGCAATACACACCGCGAACGCCCCAAGAGATAGAATCTATGCGTAACACGGTAATTGCCGCTTCAGGCTACAATGCCGAGCGACAAGATATTGTAAGTGTAGAATCTGGTCAGCTAAATGCCGTAGGCGATGGCGTTCCACCGATGAGTAACTTTGAGAAAGTGGCTAAGGCAGTGGAAAAATACTTAGGTCCATTTATGCCGCTATTGCGATATGTGCTTGTCATAATCGTGTTATTTTTCTTTTACAAAAAGGTTATCGCGCCATTTGCAGAGCGTATGCTTGAGGTGCATGAGGACGAGGATACCGAGCAGCAGCCGATGTTTGATTATGATGAGGATGATGATACATTGAATCGCGCTAATGAAATGCGTAAAAAAGTAGAAGAGCAGCTAGGTATCGGCGGTGGATTTAACGAAGATGCGGTAAAATACGATGTATTGCTTGAGAAAATTAAAGAGGCGATTAAGGCAAAACCTGATGAGGTCGCTTCACTTTTCCAAGCATTGATAAGAGATGAGATTGAGATGAAATAGATTCTATAAAAGGAGCAAACATGGCAATGGTATTAACGCAAAAGCAACGTTCGCAGTATGACGAGCTATCAATGAGCGAAAAAGTCGCAATATTGCTAATCCAAGTGGGCGAGGAAATCACAAGCGAAGTTTTCCACCACTTAGATATAGAATCTATTACTGAAATAAGTAAGCACATAATGCAGCTAAGCGGCACGGACAAGGCAATCGGCGCGGCTGTGCTAGAAGAGTTTTACACCATTTTGCAATCTAATCAGTATATAAATTCTGGTGGTGTGGATTATGCACGCGAATTGCTAATTAGGACTTTGGGACCAGATGTAGCAAAACGTGTCTTAGATAAACTAGCCAAAACTATGCAATCTACGAAAAACTTTGGCTACTTAGATAAAGTTAAACCACAACAATTAGCCGACTTTATCGTAAATGAGCACCCGCAAACTATCGCGCTTATTCTAGCACACATGGATTCAGGTGGCGCAGCAGAGACGCTTGGCTTTTTTACTGATGAATTGAGAGCGGAAATCTCCATTCGTATGGCAAACTTAGGGGATATTTCTCCATCAGTTGTAAAACGCGTTTCTGCCGTGCTAGAGCAACAAGTAGAATCACTTACAAGCTACAAAGTCGAAGTGGGCGGACCGCGTGCCGTTGCCGAGATGTTTAACCGCATGGGACAAAAAACTGCGAAGGCTACTTTGGCACAAATCGAGCAGCGTGACGAGCAGTTGGCTAATGAGATTAAAGAGATGATGTTCACATTTGAAGATATGATTAAACTTGATAAGTCTGCTATTATTGAGATTCTAAAAGTTGCGGATAAAAAGGACTTGGCGTTGGCGTTGAAGTCTAGTGCGGATGAGTTGAAACAGAAATTTATGAGTAATATGAGTTCAAGGGCGAGCGAGCAGTTCGCAGAAGAGATTCAGTTCTTAGGTGCGGTAAAAGTGCGCGACATTGAAGCCGCTCAAAGAAAAATCATTGAAATCGTGCAGAACTTGAGCGAACAAGGTCTAATCCAGCTAGGAGAACAAGACGATGTTGTCGCGTAGTCATAATTTAATCCAAGAAGAGCAAATCGATAAGCACACCGTGAATAAATACGAGTTTAAGGCAATCGAGCATTCAATCCCCACGCCCATAAAGTCGGGGACACAAACTGCGGAGGTTTTAAGCGAAGAGGGCGAGGCAGATTCTAATGCAATGATACCAAATACTGCTAGCAGTGCGTCTTTAGAAAAAGAGCTGATTGAAAAGCTGCTACATAAAAGTGATGAATTGTCAGGGAATCTTGCAAAGCTTGAAATGCAGTTTGAAAAGTCCCAAAGCAGTATGCAAGAAGAGCTAGAAAAAGCGCGTGAAGAATCCTATAAAAGGGGCGTAGAAGAGGGCAAAAATGAATTGCGTGATACTTTGGAGGTAGAAATTAATGCGGAGCGTGAAAAAATCGTGCAGAGTTTAATCACGTTAGAAAACACACTAAAGCAGTCTCAAACGCACTTAGAGGCACTTGAAAAAGAGCTAAGTTCAATCGCCATTGATATGGCAAAAGAAGTGATTGTAAAAGAAATTGATGAAAACTCACAAAAGGTCGCCTTAGAGCTTACACGTTCGCTACTTTCAAGCATTATGGATGCGACACAAGTGTGCGTAAAGGTAAATCCTATCGATTATGTGTATTTGAAAGAAAACTTAAAAGATAGAGAAAAAGTGCAAATCGAAGCCGATAACGCCGTCTCACGCGGCGGCGTAGTGATTACGTCAAATCTAGGGAATCTAGATGGCAACATAATGTCGCGCTACAAAATGCTAAAACAATCAGTCCTTGATAGCCTACATGATTAGAATCTAGAGATTTTCACTTCTTATATAACAAAGGATTTTATAAATAATAATTTTTATCCTTTAAAATTATAAATTTCATACAAGTGACAATTTTTGATAGCATAAAGTAAAAAAAATTAGAATTTTTGTAAATTTTTATAAAAAGTTAATGTTTTATTAATAAAAATTACATATAATGTAACTCGTTAATTTTACCTAACGCTACAAATTGTATTTTATTGTATTATTTCGTAGCGAAAATTCAATATAAAGAGGTGATTATGACTATTGAGAGTTTTGAAAATCAGCTAAGGGTGCTGAAGCTAAAGAAAAAAGAGTTTGCGGCTATGGTTAATGCTGGATATACCGGTGTTGTTGGTTGGAATACGCGTGGGAGTACGCCTGAGTGGGTTGATAGTTGGCTTGAGAATTATGCTAAGGCAAAGAAATACGATGAGATTCGCGCTATTATTGAGGATAAGCTAGATGCTGATGATAGAGAGGCGGATAAGGCTCAAATCTATGGCGGTATGAATATTTAATGTTAATAATATTAATGTGTTTTGATTGCTAATTTTATGATTATAGATTTCATTGCAGCCATACAATCGTAATATTGATGATTAGCTTCTGATTTTGTAAGAGATTCTTGATTATATTAATTGTTTTGTGTGGTGGGTTGTGTTGTTTGTGATTATAAATTTTAAAGTGTGGTGTTTTTATTGAGTGTCTCATATCTTGTACTTTATGTAAAAAAATTTTATTTTCTAAGGTTACATCTTTAGTTGAATATTGAGTGAGATGAAAAATTTGTTGTCAATATTGTTTTTCTCAGCGTAGTTTATTCTTTCTAGTTACTTGGATATTACACACTTTATAACATCTTATTAGATTAAGATTCTACGAAGCGAGGTAAAATGCTAGATTTCCTACCATATATTACTAATACGAATGTGATGGCGTTTATGCTGTTGCTACTGCGGTTTGGCGGGATTTTGGCGTTTTTCCCATTTTTTGATAATCAGCTTGTGCCGATTTCTGTGCGCGCCGCTCTTGCATTTATCCTTGCGGTTGTGTTTATGCCGCTTGTGAAAGATGTCATCGTGTATAATAGCTTGAGCGAATTTATGTTGGCAGGCATTTTTGAAGTGCTGCTAGGCTTTGTGTGCGGGCTTGTGCTGCAGATTATTTTTTCTAGCATTGTGTTTGCCGGCGACCTTGCGAGCTTTACAATGGGGCTAACGATGGCTAGTGCGTATGACCCGATGAGCGGCAGCACAAAGCCCATTGTCTCGCAGGTCATCGTCTTTCTCGCGCTCCTTGCCGCGCTGCATTTTAACTACCATTATATGCTACTTGAAATCATAGCGCGAAGCATTAATGACACGCCGCTTGGGGGCTTTCGCCTGCCTGATGATGCCTTGCGTTACTTTATCACCGCGTTTGGCAATATGATTGTGGTAGGTTTCAGCATGGCGTTTCCTATTATCGCGGTGCTGCTTTTGAGCGATATTATTTTTGGTATGATTATGAAAACGCACCCGCAGTTTAACCTGCTTGTAATCGGCTTCCCTGTCAAAATCGGCATTGCCCTTGTGATAATCGCTATCATTGTGCCGAGTTTCATTGACATTTTCCGCGATGATTTGAGCGATGGGATGAAGACGATTTGGAAGATTCTAAGAAATGAGTAAAGGAGAAGTTATGGAATCTAAACTTTCTAAAATTCGAAACAATATTGATAAAATAGATAAAGAAATCATAACTTTACTAAATTCTAGATTTAAATATGTGAAAGAAATCGGTGAGATAAAATTAAAAAATAACGCTAGCATTTATCGCCCAGATAGAGAAAAAGAAATAATAAAAAAACTTACCGCTACTGCGCGAGATTGCAGCCTTGAAAACATTAATACGCAAATTATTGAGGCGATTTTTTATGAGATTTTTAGCATCGCTAGAAACTTGGAATCTCCGCAAAAAGTCGCGTTTTTAGGACCGCTTGGTAGTTTTACACAAGAGGCAGCTCATGCTATTTTTGGGAATTTAAGCGAATATGTGGGGCTAAGTAGCATTAGCGCGGTCTTTGACGCCCTGCAGCATGGCAATGCAAAGTATGGTGTCGTGCCGATTGAAAACAACACAAATGGCGTGGTTGGCGAGTGTATCGACAATTTGGCACGATATGATTTTAAGATTATAAATGAGATTATTTTGCCTATTCATCATTGTTTTGCGTGTGCGTGCGAGCTAAGTGAGGTGAAAAGAATCTACACAAAAGACATTGTTTTTGGGCAGTGCAGCGACTTTTTGCGCGATTATAATTTGCAAAATGTAGAGCGAATTGAGACTAGTTCGACTGCGATTGGCGCGAGTAAGGCGGCGGCTGATAAGGCTGGGGCGGCACTTTGCTCGGCTGTGGCGGCAAACTTGGTTCGCATTCCCATTATGTTTAGCAATGTGGAAAATTCTAGTCAAAATAAAACTCGCTTTGTTGTAATTAGCGACTTTTCTAATAAAAAGGGTGAAAATAATAAAACATCTATTTTTGTGGTAATTAAGGATTTTGAAAAAAGTGGGGCATTGTTTCAATTATTGAAAGATTTTAAGGAAGAAAATATCAATATTACTAAGATTGACTCGCGTCCTATCGTGGATAAAGATGGCTTTAAATATGGCTTTTATATGGATTTTTTAGGGCATAAGGATGATTCTAATATACAAAAGATTTTTAAAAAACGCGCTAATGAAATAAAGTGGCTTGGGAGCTACCCAGCATTTGAGTGATGTATCAACGGATAAAAAACATAGTGTGTCTTAAAAATTATTTCATATATGTTTTTTTTTTTTTTTTGTATAATTAATATGGCTCAAGACAACTTAAGCGGATATTTTCTAATCAATTTTAGTAAAATTTTATACAAATCTTTACCTTCATTTTTCTAAAGAAACTTCGTTTTGACATTATATCTAAATTACTAAAGAAACTTCGTTTTCTAAAGAAGCTACGCTTTCTGTTTCTTTTAAATGCAAGTAAAAATTTTCTTTTTTTATGCCTTTAAATTTTGCTAAACGATGCTTGGCATAACCCCAAAAATTCTCAATTCCATTGATGTGATTTTTACCATTTACAAACTCATTTTCACTATGTTTTACTTTGTAATGGGCTAGCGCTCCAAAATCTACTAAAGCATCATAAGATTTCCACGTATCACTATAAATTATAGAATCTTTAAGGCTATAAAACTGCGTTATTATCGGTATTAGTTCATCTTTAGAGCAATTTTTTACAATTTGTGTATATACTTTTCCATTGCGTTTTAGCATGCCAAAAACAGGCGTTTTTTTGCTAGCTCCTCTGCCTTTTTTGCCCTTTACTCTTTTTGGTCCAAAGTAGGATTCATCCACTTCAATTTCACCTTTTAATTGTGAAATTTTTTCGCATTCTTTTGCCATCAATTTACGAATTTCTTTGAATATTTTATTGAGAGAATTTCTAGAAATTTTGCAAATTTTAGCGATTTTTACTGCCTCAAAACGCAGTTTCTTTAGTAATATCAAGACAAAAATGCCACAAAATCTCTCTAAATTTAGCCTCCGAAATTCGTGAACGTATTATAAACCCATTTTTCTAAGGTCGTAATCATAACTTAAAGCCCCTTTAAAAGAGCTTAAGTTGTCTTGAGCCAAATATATATTTTGTGAATCTTGTGGCAATGCTAAAAAGAGCGACAAAAAAGATATATCAAAAGTATGGTATTGTAGCGATACTTGTCAGCTAACAGAATTTACTTGCAATGCGTTAAGCGAGGAGCTAAATCCTTTGCGTTTAAAAAATGAAAGCGAAAGTGAATATAATGCAAGAAAAGATTCTAATATAAAAGAATTTGATAGATTAATGGATGGCTTTATGGTAGATAGCAAGGATAAAGGCTTGGCTGCTCAAATTGTAATACCAGCTATTAGCGTAAAATATGCAAATTTTGATTTTATTAATAACACAAATGCAATTGATAGTAAAAATTCACAAAATATAGAATCTATTTATTTTAAAGATTCTAATTTAGGCTTTAAAACTTTATTTGATGAAAATGACAACTTTAAATACAACAATAAGCAAATTGAAGTGCCATTAAATCAAGGCGAAAAATATATATCCTTGCTAGAAAATAAACTAACAAATATAAATGCAAGTGAAATAATAAAAACAGGACATTTTACTTATGATGTAGCTAAGTTAGAGGCTAAATTTGGCTATAAAATTATATCTTATAATGAAAATACAAGCCAACTAAATACTAATTTAGAATGTGGAATTTCATTTTTAATGAATATTCTAATTTGCTACAATAATTCTAAAGATAAAGATATAAAAGAGGCTATAAGACAAGCTTTTATTATAGAGTTAAAAACAGGCTCGAAAACATTTAGCACAAATTTTCTAAGTAAGCAAAAAGAAGAAAAGCTAGTTGAAAGCATATCAGATTCTACAATGCAAAAAAATATAGGAAAATTGGTAGGCAAAGGCTTAGGTAAAATAATAGAGAAAAAATTTGCTAAATCTACACTTGGTAATTCAGCTTTGCGCGGGACAATGATTACAGCGGCTGCTACTATGGCGGTTACTTCTGGCTTAGAATTAATGCAGATGGCAAGGAAAAAGATTTCTGGCACACAATGCGTTATAAATCTTATTAAAAATGCTAGTGAAGTTACAGGGGGCGCGGCTGGGGCTGTTGTGGGAGCTCTTGCGTTGTCATTTATCCCTGTTGTGGGAACTCTTGCTGGTGGTTTGCTAGGAGGAATGCTTGGTGGAATGCTAGGAGGAATATTGGGTGAAAAAGCTACAAGTGGTTTAGAAGATGATATGAGTAAAAAATATAGAATCTTTTATGGACACATGACGCGTCTTGCTATGCTTTTTAAATTATCAAGTGATGAAATGCAAGAGTTTAGCGATTTAGTAGATTCTATAATCAATGCAGATTCTAAGTTTTTTGAAAGTGAAGATTTTAAGGTGAATGAAATGTTGCCTTATTCAAATTCAATCTTAAAGCCACTTGTTGTAATGATAGTTTCAAAGCGACCAAAACTAGATTTAGAATCTTTAAATTCGCAATATATTAATAACGTTGTAAAAGAAGAAATTGCTGAATTAGAAAGTTTAGAATCTAATAAAAAAGCTAGTTAATACCACACTAGATTCTATGGAAATTTATTTAGATTCTATAATTTATAGAATCTTTTACCCATTCGCCCAGTCACTTAGAATCTCGCGTAGTCTTCGCGGTTTAAAATCAAGCTTTTCCGTGCTAACATTGCAGCAATACTCCTGCACGCTACTTCGCACGTGAATATGCCCATGAATATTAATCTCACAACCCGCCAACGCATACGCATAGTCGATAATATCACGCGCCTTGCAGTATCTGTCGTTTTTTTTACGCTCGCCAACAGGAAAATGGCTAAACATAATCTTAAGGTTATTCACCACGACCACAAGCGCGCACGCATAAGGGTTTTTAAGCTCCTCGCCCCACTTTTTTTTCATCGCCTTTTTCAGCTCACTTTTTTCATTAGAATCTAGTTTAAATTTGATTTTTGAGATAACTTTCCAACCAAAATCCTTGTTAAGATTCTCGCATTTGCCGATGTCGTTATTGCCCAAAATTAGCGTTTTTTTGCCATTTAGTTTCGCAATAGATTCCACACCACTACCTGCAAACACATCGCCTAAATGCAGCACGCAATCTTGCTCCCCAACAACCTCATTCCATCGCGAGATAGCCAGCTCATCAAAGCTCTTAAAATGCGTGGCATTCAGCGTCACAGCGCGGATAGGATATTTTTTTATCGCCATTTTATCGCCAAAATGAGTATCCGAAATCACAAAAGTCTCAGGCGTAATTTTCACTTTTTTTAACCTTTTTTGCTTAAGTTTAAAGGTTAAAATATTAGCATTTATTTTGTTTTCTTTTGGGAAATTATGGAATCTTTTGGGATGAATTTGAGTAAAATGTAGGAAATATTTGTTTTACTAATCATTTATGCTAATGTCTTCTAATCCTAGGTAATCTTTTTAAGCTAAACGGGCTTGTGCCTTCATTAAATGTAGAAAAGCTAAAGCGGAAAGTCAAAGCAGATTCAAACATCGCAATTAGCACGATAAAAGTCATAAAACTACTCCCACCATAGCTAAAAAGCGGCAGCGGAATGCCAACCACAGGGGCTAGCTCCATAGTCATCGCGATATTCACACTCGCATACACGAAAAAAAGCATAGCAAGGCTACTTGCAATCACTTTCAAAAAATAATCCTGCGAATCTAAAAAGCAAAACGACAACAAGTGCATCACAATGCCGATATAAAGGGCAATGAGCAATATCGCACCCACAAAGCCAAACCGCTCCACAAAATGCGCGAAAATAAAATCGCTTGTCGCCACAGGCAGAAATTTCAAATTTGACTGCGTAGCATCTTCCTTACTCTTGCCCTTAAAGCCGCCGCTGCCTATGGCAATAAGGCTTTGCTGCACTTGCGAACTCGTATCACCTGTGACAAGTTTCATAATCCTATCGACCTGATAGGGCTTTAGGACAAATTTAAAGGCAATCGGCGAAAACAACAACGCACCCACAAGGCAAGTAATCCAAATTTTTTTATTCACGCCAATCACAAAAAGCATCCCATAGCCCATCGCAAGCACGATTATGGCACTACCCAAATCAGGCTCTTTTAAAATCAGCAAAAATGGCAGCAAAATAAAAAAACTAATCTTGCCAAACTCAAGCCATCCATAGCCATCTTTTGGCGGCGGATTATTGCTAATGTGACGCGCTAAAAAAAGAACAAGTGCGATTTTGACAGGCTCGCTAGGCTGCAGTGAAAAGCCACCGATATTAATCCAACGCTGCGCCCCTAGCTTTGTTGTGCCGATAAACTCGACCGCGACAAGTAGCAAAATGCAGATTCCATAAAAAATAGTTATACTTTTTGTAAGGTAGCGAAGCGGTATAAAAAATACAAATAAAAAAATAAAAATGCTTAAGAATACATAGCTAAGCTGCCTTGTAAGAAGCGTTTGAGATGTCTCACTAAGCAAAAATGAACTCATAAAAATAATGGGCAAAATGAGTGCAATCAAAATATAATCAAAATGTGTCGTAATCCGCGAATTTGCTATCAAAGCCTTGTCCTTTATGGGGTTTAGAATCTAGATTCTATAATTATATTAAAAATATTGTGTAGAATTCGCAAAAACAAAATTTTATCCTAATGTATTAACAGCAAGAAATTGTATTGTTTAGAAATGATACAAGCAAAATTGTGCTATACTCCTATAGCTTAAATAAATTTTTAAGAATTAACTTTAGAATATTTTAAATAATTTAATCCATATAACTTCATAGAATCTAAATTTAAAAGGTAATCAAATGAGCCAAATCTCCACATTAAAAGCCCAGAATCTAAGCAAAACAATTAAAAAAACGCGCATAGTCCAAGACATCACTTTAGAGCTTAAAAATAACGAGGTGGTAGGACTTTTAGGTCCAAATGGCGCGGGGAAAACGACTACTTTTTATATGATTTGCGGACTTTTGGAGCCTAGTGGTGGCAAGGTTTTTTTGGATGATACAGACATCTCAAACCTGCCGCTGCACACGCGTAGCAATCTTGGCATAGGCTATCTGCCACAAGAATCAAGCATTTTCAAGGACTTAAGCGTGGAGGATAATCTGCTCCTTGCCGCGCAAAAGGCGTTTAAAAGCAAAAAGGAAATGCAGACGCGAATTGAGCAAATGCTAGAGGCATTCAACATTGAGGCGATACGCGATAGACGCGGCATTAGCCTTAGTGGTGGGGAGCGGCGACGTGTGGAGATTGCGCGCGCACTCGTCAAAAATCCAAAATTTGTCCTGCTAGATGAGCCTTTTGCGGGGGTTGACCCCATCGCGGTGCTTGATATTCAGCGAATTATCGAGACGCTTGTGGGGATGAATATCGGCGTGCTAATCACCGACCACAATGTGCGAGAAACGCTTGGCGTGTGCCACCGCGCGTATGTTATTCGCTCTGGCAGCCTTTTTGCAAGTGGCAATGCAGATGAAATTTATAGCAACCCACTTGTTAGAAAATACTATCTTGGCGAACATTTTAAGGCGTAAATATTTGCATTATTTTTGATTTTATTAAAATTTAGCTAGAATATTAGCATCTAATTTCAAGGACTTTAAAATGATAATAATCCCAGCGAGGCTTGCTAGTACGCGATTCCCAAGCAAGATTCTAAGTGATATAGGCGGTGTGCCGATGTTTATCAAATCCGCACAAAACGCCGCAAAAGTGGGAGATGTAGTCCTCGCCCTAGATTCTAATGAAACGATGAAAATCGCGGAAAAATTTGGCATAAAAGCCGTGCTAACTAACCCAAATATCCCAAATGGCTCTCTTCGCTGCCTTGAGGCAAGTAGGATTTTGGGCTTAAAAAGCGATGAAATTATCATAAATTTGCAGGCTGATGAGCCGTTTTTAGAATCTAGCGTGATACAAGCCCTGCAGGATTGTATGCAAAAGGACGTGTTTATGGCGACTTGTGCTAAAGTGATTGATTATAAATCTGCGTTAAGTCCAAATATCGTAAAAGTCGTGTTAGATTCTAATTCAAACGCTATATATTTTTCGCGCGCTTTAATCCCGCACCACCGCGATTTTGAGGCTCTTTTAGATTCTAAAAATCTTATAGAATCTAGTTTTCAGACTCCAAAAATAGATTCTAAAAATTCCTTAGATTCTAACAATTTAGATTCTAAAAATACGCCTAACTTTTTAGGGCATTTAGGGCTTTATGGCTACTTTAAAGAGAGTTTGGAGGAAATTTCAAATTTGAAAGAATGCGAGTTAGAAAATATCGAAAAGCTAGAGCAACTCCGCGCTATTTACTACAATAAAAAAATAAAAGTCGCCATAGTAGAGAGCCAAAGCATAGGTATTGATACGCAAGAAGACTTAGAATCTGCCCGAAAAATCTATGGCTTTTAACTTACTATTGATGTGGTTATTATATTATCATGGATATTTTATTTTAGATAATGTTGTATGTTTATAGAATCTAAAGGTATAAATTTAGTAAAATTATAATTTTATTTGTAAATAAATTAATATTTAAAATATGAATAAAAGGCTAAGTTTTATGCAAAAAAATTACAATATTTTGAATTTTTATTTTTTCTGTATTGCGTTTATTAATTTTTGCATTTCGTTTTGTTTTTACCTTAGCATTGTGATTAGCACGGGTTTTGCGATTGATATTTTGGGTGAAAGCACGAGTAATGCGGGGCTTGCAAGCGGTATGTTTATCATCGGCACAATGGCGGCGCGTCTATCAATCGGTAAAAGCCTTGATAATATCAATTTAAAGAAGTGGCTATTTTTTTCACTTATTATATATCTAATTATTTCGCTATTATATTTCATAAGTTATAACTTTTGGATTCTAATAATTACTCGCTTTTTGCATGGTTTTAGCTATGGAATCTGCTCTAGTATTTGCGCTGTTATCGCTACGAGACTTATTCCTAGTTTTAGGCGTGGGGAGGGCATTGGATATTATGCCTTAAGCATTGTTTTGGCTTCTGCTCTTGCGCCATTTTTAGCGATTTATTTAGCACAACAAAATCTTTATAAACTTAGCTTTTTTATAATGTGTATAATTACAATATTAGCAATATTAGCAATTTTTACTATGAAAGTTAGGGAAATTAAAAGGGGAGTAAATATAAAGATTCCAAATTCAAAGGCTAACTTTTTTCATAAAATATTCGACTTTTTTGAACCAAGTAGCGCTAGAATCTGCCTTATAATTTGCCTTATTGCGGCTTGTTTTGGCGCGGTTTTGAGTTTTATCGGCGATTTTAGTATGCAGCGAGATTTGGTGTTTGCTGGCTCGATTTTCTTTGTCGTGTATGCGGTAACTTCGCTATTTGGGAGACCTATTGCGGGACGCATTTTTGATAAAAAAGGGCATAATATTGTCCTAATTTCCGCACTTGTTTTTTTTATTTTAGCACTAATTTTAATCGCATTTGCAAAAAATTCATGGATGCTAATTTTAGCGGCAGTTTTCACAGGGCTAGGCTATGGCAACTTTTTCTCATCAGGGCAAAGCTACGCAATAAAGGTCGCTCCAAAGGACAAAGTGGGATTAGCCACAAGCAGCTACTACATCGCCCTAGACTTTGGAATGGGCGTGGGACCTTTCTTTTTGGGCTTTGTGCAGTCTGGTTTTGGGTATGGAGCGATGTTTTTAGTGTGCGCATTTATCGTGTTTTTGGCACTTGTTTTTTATTATTTTTTAATCGCAAAAAGGGCGTAAATATGATAAAATTCCGCGTTAAACTTATGATTAGTATTAAGGTAAAATAATGAGAAATAAAATATTACAGAATCTAGATTCTAAAAATCGTAGTTTTAATTCTAAAAAGTTAGGGAATATGGAATCTAGATTTTATAAAAGTATTGAATCTAGCAACTTAGATTCTAAAAAAGTTATAGAATCTAAAATTATAAAAAACGTGGATTGCCACGAAAATTCTTGTGAATTTTCTCTCAATGACAATAACAAAGATTCTATAAAAAACATAGAATCTAGAAATATAAAAATTCAAAACGTAGAATCTAGAAAAGCGAAATTAGATTCTAAAAACAAACAAACAAAAACGTCAAGCGATAGCTTGACATTAAAAAAAATAAAGGCACGAAGTGCCAACCTTGTGAGCCCGCCTGTCGCTAGTCGCGAAAAAAGCGAAATAGCGAATGCAGAAGTGCATTCGCCGCTTTTTTTGCAAAGCGACAGATTAGCGGGGCTCTCCCCCTTTGAAGACAAAAGCGGCTACTTTTTTTGCCACAAAAGAAATTTTTGGGGGGCGCAAGGTGGGGGATTTGCACTTTTTTGCGCAAAAGACTCGCAAGAAATAAAAAACGTTTTGTTGAAAAATAGCGACTTTAGAAAACTAGATTCCACAGAATCTATAAAACAAGATTCTATAAAATTAGCAACTTTAGAATCTAGATTCTATCAAAATATCAAATTTAATAATTTAGATTCTAAAATAGTTATGGAATCTAATTTGCAAAATTTTAAAAAGTTAGATTCTAAAACGCAAAATTCGCAGTTGCAAGATTTCTATAAATCTATTCCCAAAGAGCCACCCATTTATAAGATTAAAACAAATCTTGCAACTGCGAATTTTGCTAGTAACGTCGATGAAAATATAGAATCTAAAAATGTGGATTCTAAGAAAATTGACGTAGATGTTTCGCTTACGCTCAACATGACAGAAAACTTAGAATCTAGATTCTATAAAAATATCAAATTTTATAATTTAGATTCTAAAAAAATTATAGAATCTAAAACTATAAAAAGCGTGGATTGCCACGAAAATTCTTGCAATGACAGCAAAGATTCTATAAAAAACATAGAAAATCAAAACATAGAATCCAGAAAAGCGAAATTAGATTCTAAAAACAAACAAACAAAAACGTCAAGCGATAGCTTGACATTAAAAAAAATAAAGGCACGAAGTGCCAACCTTGTGAGCCCGCC
>NZ_JRMP02000016.1 GCF_000762875.2 Helicobacter saguini | reverse complement strand
GTAAGCAATAAAAAGCTAAATATAAAATGGGGAGCAAAAAATTACCGAAAAAATGAAATCTTTTCGCCGATAAAGGCTTCGCAAAATAAAAAACTTTTAGCTAAACTACCAACCTTTAAACACAAAATAAATATAGAATCTGGCTTTAAAATGCTTTTAGATTCTATAAAAACAAATGGGGGGGGGGGTAACACCTGCCTTACAAAAACCTACCCTACAAATACACTCAAGAGACAAATTACAGAATCTAGATTCTATAAAACTTCTAAATTTTATAACTTGTATAGATTCAAAAGTTCAAATCTATCATTTAGATTCTATGGCGGTGTAGCATGATAGAATCTAAAAATATAGAATCTAAAATCCAAAATGCCACGATTACACAAACGCCCCTAAATGACTTAGTAATAATCACGCCAAATGCCTTTAGCGATAATCGTGGCGAGTTTATAAAGCAGTTTAATTTTGAAAATTTTGCTGCTGCGGGGTTAAAATTTGATGTAAAAGAGAGCTTTTATAGCGTGTCAAAAAAGGGCGTTTTGCGTGGTATGCACTTTCAAACTCCCCCACACGAGCACAAAAAGCTAGTCTATGTAGCAAGTGGAAAAATCCTTGATGTAGTCCTTGATATGCGTTTAAATTCTAGCAGTTTTAAGCAATATTTTGCTGTGATTTTAGATTCTAACAATCACAGAGTTTTATATATCCCAAGTGGCTTTGCACACGGCTTTTTAAGCCTTGAAAATGACACGAAAGTGTGCTATATGCAAACAAGTGGATATAATGCGACAAGTGATAGCGGTATAAGCTTTGATAGCTTTGATTTTGACTGGGAAGCACACGCAAAAGAGCATAAAATAAGCGAATTTATCATTTCAAATCGTGACAAAAACTTTGAATCTTTTGAATCGTTTGCAAAAAAAAGGATATTTTAAGAAAGTTATAGAATCTATAACATTAAAAATTTAAAAGTTCAAACATAAATCTTAACAAGATTCTAAAAAAAATGCTAAAATAACACAAAAAGGAAAAATATGACATTAGAAATCAATCTACCAAGCAACATAGAAAAACAGCTATTAAATCTAGCGAAAGAACAGGGCAAAAAGGCTGAAGACATCGCGCAAAACGCCCTTATTGAATATCTGCAAGATTTGCAAGACTATAAGGACGCACTAAAAGCTAGAGCAAGTAGAGATTCTAAAAATTGCATTAGTGCTAAAGATTTTTTTGAAAGATTAAATTATGGAATCTAAAAAAAAGGTGCTTTTAAGTGGGGCTACAGGCTTTATAGGGACAAATTTTATATTGCAAATGTATAAAAAATATGACATTACCGCCCTTGTGCGTGCGACAAGTAATACTGCAAAGATAGAATCTTTTTGCAACATCTATATTTATAATATGCAAGAAAATGTTGTATATCAGCATAACAATATAGAATCTAAATCTTTAAGCGACTTTATGATAAAAGGCGATTTTGATTTTATTTTGCATTTAAGCGGTATCGTGCCAACCGCCACAAAGCCTTGCAATGATGTAAGAGCCTTGATAGAATCTAATATCACCTTTGGCACTTATCTTTTAGAAGCCGCTAAAGTCGCTAAGATTCCATATTTTATAAATGCCGCTAGTTTTGGTAGCTATTGTGATAGCCTAGCTTATCGCCCTGCCACGCTTTATGCGGCTAGTAAGATGGCGTTTGAAGATATTATGTATTACTACGCACTAAGTAGCCCGCACACGACTTTTACTAGCCTTTTAATCTTTAATGTTTATGGACCAAATGATACATCTACAAGGCTTTTTAACCTGCTAGATAAAATCGCACTAAGTGGCGAGAGCTTAGAGATGAGCGATGGAGAGCAAGTTGTAGATTATTCACATGTATTTGATGTCGTGCGTGGGTTTGATTATTTAATGGAGTTGGTGCAAAAAGATTCTAAGTTTTGTAAAAATAAAATCTTTGCACTGCGTGGAGAGCAGCGATTAAAGCTAAAAGAGTTGGTTTTGCTTTATGAAAAAATAATGGGGAAAAAGCTACATATAAAATGGGGGGCAAGGGCAAGACGTGAATTAGAAATAACGCTTCCTTGGGAAGGCGGAGAGCTTTTGCCTAATTTTACATTTAGCATATCTTTAGAATCTGGCTTTAAGATGATAAAAGATTCTATAGAATCTAGTAATACAAACGGGGGGGGGGGGGTAAGCACCCTAACTTTTTATCACTACATAACTTTGCAGAATCTAGATTCTATAAAAGTTCTAAATTTTATAACTTATATAGATTCAAAAGTTCAAATTTACAATTTAGATTCTATAGCAGATTCTATGATAGATTCTATGGCGGTGTAGCATGATAGAATCTAAAAAAATAAAACTTCTAATCACAGGTGCGAGTGGCTTTATCGGCAGTAATTTTATAAAAACAATGCATGAGAAATACGATATAACAGCATTAGTGCGAGAATCTAGTAATGTAGATTCTATAAAAAATTATGCAAAAATCTATATTTATAATCGCAACATAGAATCTTTAAGCAAATTTTTAAAAAAAGAAAACTTTAGTGGAATCTTGCACCTTGCAACCCTTTATATCAAAAATCACAAAAGTAGCGATATAGCAAACCTAATAGATTCTAATATCACCTTTGGCAGTGAGATTTTGGAGAGTTTATCGCAGATAAATTTCAAGGGCTTTTTTATAAATATTTGCACTTTTTGGCAGTTTTATAAGAATGTAAAAAAGCCGCTAAACCTTTATGCAGCGACAAAAGATGCCTTTTTAGATATTGTGAATTTTTATGCGGATAGCACGGAGATTAAGTTTAGTAATGTGTATTTGAATGACACTTATGGAAGCGGCGATACGCGTCCTAAAATCTTTAACCTTTGGAGTAAAATCGCCCTTAGCGGTGAGAGCGTAGATATGAGCGGTGGGGAGCAAATCATTGATATGCTGCATATTAGCGATGTGGTGAATGCGTTAAATATTTTGATAGATATTTTAGAATCTAATATGGCGACTTTGGCGGTAAATAGGCACTTTGTACTGCACTCAAATGAGCGAAAAAGCCTGAAAGAAATCGCAAAAATCTATGAAAATGCTTTGAATGTAAAGCTAAATATCAACTGGGGCGCACTTCCTTATGCTACACGTGAAAACTTTATCCCCTACGAATTTGGCGACACGCTCCCTACTTGGCAAGCACAAATGCCCTTAGAGCAAGGCTTTAGGCTTTCTTTTGGGGATGATATAGAATCTGTTAAACACAAATGGGGGGGGGGGGGGGTAACACACCTTAATAGTTCTCATTTCAATCAAATTATAGAATCTAGATTCTACAAAACTTCTAAATTTCATAACTTCAAAATTTCTAAAGTTCAAATTCATTTTACATTGTCAAAAAGGAGAAATTATGCTTAAAGCAATAATTTTTGGTGCGAATGGATACATAGGTAGGGCTTTAACAAAGTGTTTATTAAGCCACAATATGCAGGTTTTAGCATTAGCAAGATGTGATAAAAAGGAGTTTTTA
Source organism: Helicobacter saguini (assembly GCF_000762875.2). Taxonomy (GTDB): domain Bacteria; phylum Campylobacterota; class Campylobacteria; order Campylobacterales; family Helicobacteraceae; genus Helicobacter_A; species Helicobacter_A saguini. The sequence goes on along the minus strand of NZ_JRMP02000016.1, from coordinate 59,216 downwards.
ATAAGGTTAGATTCTATAGAATCTAACAATTTACATTACCAAAAAATAAAAAACTTACAAGATTTTAACGTGGAAAAATGGCAAGATTTTGGCAAAGATTCTATATTTTATAATCTTGCGTGGAAAGGCGAAAATAGGCTAAATGATGGGGATTTGCAAAGTCAAATGCAAAATATAAATCTAGCAAATACCGCACTAAACCTTGCTAAAAGTTTGCAATCTAGCAAGTTTATCAATATTAGCTCACAAGAACAAGCCCTTTTTAGCGACTATATCCACACAAATAAGTGGAAAACGCAAGATTATACAAGCAATTCGCTATATTATTCAGGTGTAAAATACGCCGTTTTTGAGCTTTTAAGCCTGCTAGCATATATGCAAAAAATTGATTTTATAAATGTTCGTTTTAGTATTCCGCTAGATTTTAATCTTAGTAATGATAGCTTTGTAAGTAAAAATCTTAGACAAATAATGCAAGGCAAGGCATTTGAAATACCTAAAAATAAAGAGCCTTGTGAAATTATTAGCTTAGATGAATTATGTGAAAGCCTATATTTTGTAGGGTTAAAAGGGAAAAATAAGGCAGATTATTATTTAGGAAAGGGCGAGATTTTTACCCTGCAAGAATATTTTGAAACTTTTAAGAAAATTATAGAATCTAGATTCTATAAAAGTTCTAAAATTAATAACTTTAAAAATTTAGAAGTTAGCGAAATATTTAACCCTAAAAAGCTTTATAAAGATACAGGATTTAGCTATAAGCTAGATTTTTTTGCAATTTCAAAGCAAATTTTACAAGCTTATAAAAAGGAGAAATAATGCAGGCAATCATAACAGGTGCAACAGGATTTATAGGCTCAAGACTAGCTAGGCTACTACTAAATAGCGGCTATGAAGTCTTAGCACTAGGGCGAAAAAAATGGAGTGAAGTAGATTCTAAACGATTATGTGAAAATTTGAAACTAACATATATACAGCTTGATATGAAAGATGTTTCAAAACTAGCCATTTTAATAAAAAAACACGGCTTTAAAATCAAAAAAAATTGCGTATTTTTTCACTTTGCGTGGGGAGATTCTAGCGGATTATCTAGCTTAAATGTCGCTGGGCAGTATGAAAATGTGCTTTATACTATAGAATCTTTTAAGGTAGCAGCGGCTATTAAGTGTGCTAGATACATTTATGTGGGCAGTATGGAGGAGTGGTTTGCTAGTGAATATTTGACGCTAGATTATAAAATTCATAACTTTTTCAACCGACATGTTATATATGCTTTGCCGAAAAAATGTGCTAGAGATTTTTTGAAAGCCATAGCGATAAATTATGATATTGACTTAATCATCGCTACAAATTCTCATATTTTGGGACCAAATGACACTAGAGATTCGTTTCTAAAAGTAACAATGGAAAAACTAATAAATAATGAATATGTAGAAATGACAAGCGGCGTGCAGAATTTTGACTGCGTAAATGTGAGCGATTGTGCTTTAGCCTACAAAATAATCGCACAAAAAGGCAAGAAAAACGCCGAATATCACATCGGCTCAAGCACACCAAAAACACTAAAAGAATATGTAGAATCTATGATGAAATTTATAGAATCTAAAGAGAAAAGAAACGCACGTGTGGCATTTGGCAAGGTTAGCTACAATGATATAATTTTAGATTTAGAGCTTTTTAAATCATCATTGTTGCAGAGCGACACAGGCTTTAAATGCGAGGAATCATTTGAAGATGGCTTAAATGAATTATATTTATGGCTAAAATTTGCAATATTAAATGAAAGTGATTAAATTCTAGATTCTATAACTTATCCCATGGACTAAGTTCAAGCCAATTAGTAGGAAATCCCATTGCATTTAAATCAATATTTAGATATTTTTTAAGCAAATTTATTAGCTCAATTTTTATATTTTTATCCTTTAAAATAATAGCCAAAACGCTTAGGGCAAAAAAGATTCTATCCCGTGCTATGCGAGATTCTAAGAAGTCAAAGTTAGAATCAAACTTAAATTTTTTCACAAAAATCTTATTCCAAAGTCTAGCGTGATGGGCACAAATATTTCGCACATAACTTAGCGTATTTAGCCAATTTGAAAAGACATTTAGCTGCAATTTCTTAATATCAAAAAATTCTAAAATTTGTAACTGCTCATTTTTTTGCATTAGCCTAAAAAATTTTATCAAATTCCCAAAAGTCGTAATCTCAACCAACGCCCACAGCGGCAAATCATCAATATCATACTTGTTTTTTAGATGCTTTATAAAATCCTCATTTCCGCGCGATTTTTCCTTATTTATAGTCGTCATAAAGTCGCTAAAAAGGTTAGAATCTAACGTTTTTAAGTCACGTTTAAGCGACTTTTCATTCTCAATATAGCCAAAAGGACCATAGATTTTTGTGTGAATATGTGCGATTTGCGAGCGAAGTAAAAGTTCTAATTTTTCTAAGTAGTAAAAAATAAATCTACGTAATTCGCAATCAAAGTTATATAAAAGTTCTATATTTTCAAACTTTGTATTTGGTAAAAAAATATCTGTTTTATTAGAATCTTTTGGATACTGAAAAGGGATAAAATACACACTCAAACGATAATAATGAATGTTTTTTAAAAACGCAATCACTTTTGAATCATCACTTATAATTAGCCCACGATTTTTAAGCAAATCTACTAACTGCGGATAATCTTTAAAGTCTTTATATTGCGTGATAATCATAGAAGTTTTTTCTTTTTTGCTTTATAATTTATAGAATCTTTACAATTTCAAAAGCACCTCCCAGTCAGTATCGCAGAAATAAATCTAGCAACACCCGGAAGGTATGAACGTGAAATTATACAATAAAATTTGTTGAATTAGGAATGTTACAAACCATAAATTCAAATTATTTAGATTCTAGCCCTTAATATCAAGTAGGTGGGATTCTGGTTTCATAAGCATAGAATCTTCGGTGATTTCGCGTTCTTCCTCTTTTACCTTTGCTTTTTTCATAGCAGATTCAAAGTTTTCTTCTAAATTCTCTTGAAAATTCTTGCCATTAGAATCTAGCTCCTCCTCATTTTGCTCCTCCTCCTCGTCAAATTCGCGTTTGCCATTGCCCTCCCTATCATCGACTTTTCGCGTCTCCTCCGTTGGTCGCACCTCCTCTACGCGTTCCATTTGCTCTTGGAAAATCGCTTGATTTAGCGGCGTTTGATGGTGCATATTACTTGCCTGCAGGCTCGATGTAGCCGGGCTTGCCTGATTTATGTAGGTCATATTTCCTATACTATTTAGTGCCATTTTCGCCTCCTTAAGTGATTAATTATAGAATCTATTTTTAACAAAACGACAAAAATTCTAAACATTCAAATGCAATTTTGATTCCTTTGAGTAAATTACATTGCTACTATTTGTAACTTTTATAAACTTTCGCTTGGTGTAATCTATTACGATTTTACCCATTTTGCCATTTAGTTTCGCTAGAAGCTTCCCAGCCGTCTCTAATGTGTTAGAATCTACTTTGTTTGCGTGGATTATCATATGCGAAGAGGGCATATTTAGGATATGCAGCCACAAAAAATCGGCTTTAGAATCTTTTAGCAGCTTGATATTTTCACTCGCATTTCGCCCGACACTAACGCGGATTCCATTGATATAAAAGCTCTCATAATGCTTTTTTGTTTCTTTTTTACTCATATTTGCCTTTGCTCGCAGATTTTGTTGCAAAATATTTAGCTCATTTAATGTTGCGTGTTGCGTAAATAAAAGTTCATTGTGTAAAAATGTAACTTTAGATTCTAAATTTTCCTTTTGAATGTTTAGATTTTGCAGTTTTTGTTTTAGCTTTTTTGCATTTTTGAAAAGCTTATCACTTGCTAGGCTAGGCTTTGAAGTAGTGGGAATTGCGTAGGTTTTATTTTTTATTTTAATCTTACTTGCATAATTTGGTATAGAATCTAGATTGCTTAAAATATAATTTGCAATGAAAAGATTCTGCTCAATTTCGCTTTGCAAATCTGTAACATTTGGTAACGATTTTAGGATAGAATCTAGCTTTTTAATTTTAGATTCTATAATCTGGGTTAGAATCTTGCGTTTAGATTCTACACATTTAGTTTGCAAGTCTGTGTAGTTTTGTAACAATTTTTGCTTGGTAGATTCTATATCATTATCTTTTAGAATCTTGCTGAAATGCGGCTGTTTTAGCGGTGTGAAAGTTGCATTTGGCATTATGATTCTATTCTCATTTTCATAGAATCTTAGGGCGGAAAGGATAATTTGCTTTTGTGTATTCTTAGAATCTATAAGATTTTTAGAATCTAGATTCACTAAATTCTTAGAATCAAGTGAGTTTTTAGAATCAAGCGGCAGATTTTCCACAATTATCATATTTGTTTGACGCGTGATAAACTCCGCATATAGCGTAATTTGCGTGGTTTTATACTTATTTTTAGATTCTAACTCAAAGATTAAAATCTTATTCATACAATCGAGTTTGCAAGATTTCAAAGTCGCCTTATTCACATATTTTTGCAGTGCAATATCAAAGGGGGCGTTATAGTTTTTTTCTTTGCTGATTTCATTTGTGATATACACACAAGGCGAATTTTTATTCAAATCAATATTATAATTTATAGAATCTAAACGCAATAAAATTACATTATCACTAACTCTACTAATATGTGAAATTAGCCTATAACTATTAAAAACATTTGCAATATCATATAATTCTTGCAAGGTCATTTTAACCCTTTAAAATTATAGAATCTATAACCTACCAACACACAACGCCTTGAAACGTTCCCCCATTGCATTTGGCATAATTAAGCCCTGCAATTTCGCCTTTTGCTTTAGTAGCTGTGTCGGGCTAAATGAGTGGCTAAAACTATCGAAAATCTCAAGGATTTCGCATGTCTCAAGCAGCGTTTTGCTTTGCGTTTGACAAAAAATCACACTTGCGCCATAATGCGTAAAAAGCCGCTCTAGCAGGCTAAAATCCACATCATAAGTAATATCACTATTGCAAAAAAATCGCGAAATATGATTTTCATTTAGCTCCTCTAAAAAATTATACACTTTATGCTCTAAAAACATCCGCAAATTAAGCTCACGCGCGCTAAAATCGCCATAATCAAAGGTCAAAAAAATCCATTTTGTGCGGATATTTTTGCTTAAATCCGCGATAAAATGCTCCCAAGAAAGTGGAATTTCAGCCGTCTTAACATCATAACTTTCAATAAATTGCACTACTTTATTATCTAACTTATCCCACAAAAAGTTAGAAGAATCATAATATAGCATTTCGCCCGATTTCACTAAATCGCAAGGCATACTATCAAATAATTCATTAGAAATAAAAAAAACATTCTCGTTAAGTCGGCTCATTTCAGCAAAATTATTAAAAATATGCAGCTCTTTATAGAATCTATTTGTGATGCGAGAGCTAAAAGTGTTTTGCTGCACTTCTTGCAAACCTTGCAGCGGCTCTAAAACGCAAAAACTAATATCATTAAAAACAACGCCATTAAAAGCCTTCAAAAACTCGGCTACATCGGCTATCAAGTCGCCATTATTGCTCCCTATTTCCACGACCAAAAGCGGCATAGAAAGCCGATTTTCCTCAAGCATTCGCAGGATAAATCGCGCAATCGCCGCGCCAAAAAACTTACTCACACTCACACTCGTGTAAAAATCGCCATTAAGCCCCACAGGGCTGTTACTAGCGGAGTTTTCATTCTTTAAAGTCGTGTAATTATCGATATTTTTAAGGCTTACATCGGTTGTTTTATCGCGTTTAGATTCTATAGAATCTCGGTTTTTATCGCAGTTGTAGCCGTTATTTGAGCCACTTGAGTCGCCGATATGATTCCCATTTAAACCATTTGAGCCACCGATATAATGCGCCTGTGGCGAGACCTTTAACTCATTTGTTTGATTATCCATTTTTGCATGCGTTTTAAAAATGCTAGTGCCAAGTTTCTCGCTACTAGCGTGATTTGCAGATTCCATCATCGACAACATATTCGCATTACTCGCACGATAATAGCCATCCTTGCCATACAGCCACTCATTCATATAATCCCGAAAAGGTATCACTTTTTGCATCCTGCCCTACTTTTTTAGATATGTTTTTGTAGTATAATTTTAGTTTGTTTTTAAAAACAAAGACCAAATAAAAATTATGGAATCTAAATGCTAACCTACCTTTTAAAACGCCTATTACTAATCATTCCCACCCTTTTTGGAATCTTAGCACTAAATTTTTTCATCATTCAATTAGCCCCGGGCGGTCCTGTGGAGCAAATGAGTGCTAAAATCACAAATACAACGCACGGCGAAAGCAACATCGGCAGTGTGAAACTAAGCAGCTATCAAGGCGCAAAAGGGCTAGATAGCGAGCTAATAGAGCGGCTTAAAAAAATGTATGGCTTTGATAAAAGTATCGGGGAGCGATTTTTGCTTATGCTAAAAAATTATGCGGTTTTGGACTTTGGAACTAGCTTTTATCGCGAGGAGAGTGTGCTAAATATTATTAAAGAAAAGCTGCCTGTTAGCGTGTCCTTGGGCGTTTTTAGCACGATTTTGATATATCTAATCGCTATTCCGCTTGGCATTAAAAAGGCGGTGCGTGAAGGTAGCCGCTTTGATTCTATAAGTAGCGTGGTGATTACTTTTGCGTATTGTATTCCTTCGTTTTTGCTTGGTGTGCTGCTTATTGTCCTATTTTGCGGGGGTAGTTTTTTTTCTTTCTTTCCCTTAAAGGGCTTATTTAGTGATAATTTTGCGGATTTAAGCCTTTTTGGGAAAATCACAGATTACCTTTGGCACTTGGCTTTGCCGCTATTTTGCATTGTGGTGACTAGTTTTGCGTCCTTGTGTTTTTTGGTGAAAAACTCATTTTTAGATGAGATGGCAAAAAGCTATGTGCTGCTTGCGCGTGCAAAAGGGGCTAGTTCGCATAGAATCTTGTATGGGCATATTTTTCGCAATGCGATGCTGCTTGTCATTTCGATGTTTCCTATCACTTTTGTGAGTATGTTTTTTAGCTCAAATCTGCTGATTGAAATCATTTTTAGCCTTGATGGCTTAGGGCTGCTTGGCTATGAGAGTATCCTAAATCGCGACTACCCTATTGTCTTTGGCACGCTTTTTATTTTCACGCTAATCGCCCTAATTGTCGGCATTTTAAGCGATATGTTGTATATGGTTATCGACCCCAGAATCAATTTTGATTCTAAGTAATTTAGATTCTATAGAATCTAGATTCTAAAAACTAGGTGTTTTGGTCTTATTTGTCGAAGCAGGGAGAGTTGGGTAGCTCACCTTTGGCAACTCACCATCCAAAGCCTTAAAAAATGTGGCAATAGATTCTGCTTCCTTATCGCTAATTGCCACGCCTAGCTGGATTCGCCCCATTTCTTTTATCGCGTCACGCACATCCCAAAACGCCCCATTGTGAAAATACGGCGAAGTCTGCAGCACATTCCGCAAAGTCGGCGTTTTCACCATACCATCAGAGTCGCCTTTAAAGCCGCCAAGTTTCTCATATTTATACGGCTCGATTAAGCCAAAAGCCTGCATATTTCCGCCTAGATTCACACCATTATGACAGCTTGTGCAGCCCTTTTCGATAAAAGTCTCAAGCCCAGCCTTCTCATCCTTGCTTAACGCATTCGCATTTCCATTTAGGAAAGCATCGTAGCGAGATGGCGTATTTAGCGTCATTTCAAACATCGCAATGCTATCGGCAATGAGCTTATAATCGATTTTCACATTCGCCCCGAAAGCGCGTTTAAACTCGCTTACATACGCCGGGATACTCGTGATTTTAGCCACCGCATCCTTGTCATTTAACGCCATTTCCACAGGGTTTGCGATGGGACCTTGCGCCTGCGTGCTTAAATCAGCCGCGCGACCATTCCAAAACTGAATCTCATTAAACATCGAATTTAGGCTAGTTGGGCTATTCAAATGCTCGGGATTTGCCTGCCATTTATGCCCGATAGCCGCAGGGACCAAATCCGCGCCAGCCAACGCTAGATTGTGGCATGTGTTGCAACTTATAAGATTAGATTCTGAAAGTCGCGGGTCAAAATATAGCTTTTTACCTAGCTCGATTTGCTCTTTTGTCATTATTTTGGCGTAGCCTTGAGCGATATTGTGCTTTTTAGCGTAGGCTAGTTGGTAGGACTCTAGGGCTTTTCCTTGCGGCAAAGGCTCTAATCCGGCATCTTTTGCCTTTGTTAAAAGGGCGTCCTTGCTAGGCATTTTCGTGCTTGCAGCGATTGCCACACTAGCCACCAAAGCCACACTTGCACCTATCAAAACATAACTTTTCTTTAACATTTTCTATCCTTTAATTAGAAATTTTATAAGTTTGGGACTTAAATTTTGAACGCAAAAGTATAATAAAAATTTTTAAATAAAAAATATATTTAGATAAAATTTATCATTTATTTTTCTATTTTTGAAATAAAATGATAATTATATAGTAATTTTTGTTGGAAATATTACTAAATATCAAGATTTCAAAAAAATTAGATTAGCTTTAATTTGAGACTTGTGTAGTTTATAAAATTTTAGTTTCATTAGATTCACTATTTATGGATTTTTTACTAACCAAAGGCAGCAGAACCGCATACGCCATTGATAGTGAGCGCAAATCCTCCCCAACAAACTCATTATAAGGTCGCGCCAAATTTTTCGGGTCAAAGATATTTTGCCGCTTATCATTGACTAGCTCATCATACTTTTTATCCAGCTCCTCTTTTGTAAAGCTAGATTCTAAACGCAGGATTTTACGCGCAGAATCCGCATCCATGCTCACTTTCTGCTCCTTATTTATCGCGGCAAACTCATCATAAAGCTTGTTAAAATCATCATTTTCAATCTCCAAAATCGCTGCCACATCAATAATGCACTCCTCCTCATCCTTGCTAAAATCGCCATCCGCATAGCTCAACGCAAACATAAATTCCACGATTTTAAGCCGCTTTTTATACTGAGCGATAGTCTCCGCCGCAAACAAATTCGCCAGCTGCTGAATATCCTCTCCCCCACTCTCCTTATAAATCTCCAAAAACAGCGTCTCAGGGTAGTCCGTGTCGCTTGACATATCGTGGATTAGCCCACGCACAAGGCGTTCCTCCAAAGGACAGCTATTAGAATCTGCGTGGCTCAAACGCCCTAAAATGCGCGTTAAGATTCCATATTCGCTATTTCGCAAACGCTCCTTTGGCGTGGGTGGCGCGAGTTCTTGTCGTGGCTGTGTGCGTGGCTGTGGCTGCAAGACATCGCGGTCATTTGGCGCGATAGGATTGCTTAAATACACCTGAAAAGTCTTGTATAAATAAAAAATAATCCCCGCTGCTATGATAAATAAAACTAATTCCATTACGCATCCTTTGCAAAAATAAAAACATTATTATACTTTAAAGTGGTTGAGAATTTATAAATTTTATATTTTAAAACATTTTTTAGAATCTAAAATAGTGGCTTTTGCATTTGCTCTGGTATGGGCAGGTTCATTAGTTTTAAGATTGTTGGGGCGATGTTGGCAAGTGAGCCACTTGAGACGGAAGTCACGCCCGGGGCGTCTATAAAGCAATACACATCGCCTACGGTGTGGTTTGTAAGCGGTTTTAGATTAGAATCTTTCATCGCTTCGCAGTTGCCATGGTCGCTTGTTAGCACGATTGCATAGCCTTTTTCTTTAGCTAGTTTCCATATTTTCCCTAGTTCAACATCCACTGCTTCTACCGCCTTGATTGCCGCTTCGTAATTGCCTGTGTGACCGACCATATCACCATTTGCGAAATTTACCACGATAAAATCTACGCCCTTATTGATAAAGTCGCACACGCCCTGCCCTACTTCAGGCGCACTCATTTCAGGCTGTAAATCGTAAGTTTTCACTTTTGGCGATGGTATCAAAAGACGCGTTTCACCGGGCAATTTTTCTTCCTTTCCACCATTAAAAAAGAATGTTACATGCGCGTATTTTTCAGTCTCTGCGATGTGAGCCTGTGTTAGCCCTGCTTTTGAGATTATTTCAGCCAACGTATTTTGCACCTTATCTTTTGGGAAAAGTATGGGAAATGGGAACTTTTCATCATATTCGCACATACACGCCACTTCAATATTTGGCTGGATGCGCGGGAAAGAATTGAAATTGCTTAAGCCTAAAGCAGCCACGATTTCGCGGGCGCGGTCGCTTCGATAGTTTAGAAAAATAAAGCCCTGCGTGTAAAAGTTTCGGTTATGATTGTTGATAAAATTTTCTTTAGATTCTATCGGGTCATTAGAATCTATTTTTGGGATACCTTGATAGTTGTTAAAGCTGGCTGGCACGATAAACTCATCATAAATTTTATCATTATAGCTTTGCTCGATATACTCGCGGATGCTGCATTTTTGCAGATTTTCGCCATTTACAATCGCGTTATACGCCTGCTCTACGCGCTCCCAGCGATTATCCCTATCCATCGCATAAAAGCGTCCGCTAAGAGTTGCCACCTGAATGCTACCAACCTTAGAATCTGTGTGGTGTGGCAAGGGATTAGAATCTAAAATTGGCTCAATTATTTTGTAATGCTCTAAAAAGCTTTGCGGTGGGACATCTCGCCCATCGCTTATCAAATGTAGCCACACTTTTTTGCCTTTGTTTTTGGCGATTAGGGCGACTTCTTTTAAATGATTTATGTGGGAGTGCACACCGCCACTGCTTGCCAAAATGGCTAAATGTAGCACCTTTATAGAATCTAAAAGCGTGTTTAACACGGCGTTAGTTTTAAGCTCACCAGATTCTATAGCGTTATTAATCTTAACTAAATCTTGATAAAGCACGCGTCCAGAGCCTAAGCACATGTGCCCTACTTCGCTATTTCCCATCTGTCCATCAGGCAGTCCCACCGCTGCGCCATAAGTGTGGATTAGCGAATGCGGCACGTTTTTTAATAGATAGTCATAAGTTGGTTTTGTCGCGTTGTAAAAGGCGTTATATTGCGTTTCTTCTTTGTATCCTATACCATCGGTTATGATTAAGATTGCTTTTGACATTATTTTCCTTGTTTATAAAATCTTAAAAGATTGCAAATATAATTCTATATCAAAAATGTAAAGGGTTAGCACTTGGATTCTAATATTTTAAGGCAAGAGATTCTAGCTAAAGTGAAAGAATACTACGAAATCACGCATAAAGATTCTAAAAAATTCATTAAGGGTAAAAGCCGTGTAAATTACGCTGGACGCGTATTTGACTATAATGAAATGCAAAATTTAGTTAGCTCAAGCCTTGATTTTTGGCTTACGGCTGGGGCGTGGGCAGATAAGTTTGAATCTAGTCTTGCTAAGTTTTTAAATGTGAAATATGCCCTGCTTGTTAATTCTGGCTCAAGTGCGAATTTACTAGCCTTTTTTGCCCTTACTTCACCACTTTTAAAAGAGCGTGCGATTAGGCGTGGGGATGAAGTGATTACCCTTGCGATGGGCTTTCCTACGACTATTGCGCCGATTATTCAATTTGGTGCTATTCCTACTTTTGTGGATATTAATTTAGATTCTATGAATATTGATGTAAATGCTTTGCAGTCTGCTTTAAGTAGCAAAACAAAGGCTATTTTTATCGCACACACTTTAGGGAATCCTTTTAATCTAAGGGCTATAAAAAGATTTTGTGAAAAGCATAACTTATGGCTTATAGAAGATAATTGCGATGCCTTAGGTGCGAAATATATTGATTTTATAAATCTAGATTCTATAGAATCTAACTTGGCTAAATACCGCTATACAGGCACTTTTGGTGATATAGGCACTAGCTCATTTTATCCTGCTCATCACATTACTATGGGTGAAGGCGGTGCGGTTTATACTAATAATGCTTTGCTTAAAAAGATTTTGTTATCTATGCGAGATTGGGGGCGTGATTGCTGGTGTAAGGGTGGCGTGGATAATACTTGCGGACATCGTTTTACACAGCAGTTTGGAGAGTTACCCTTAGGATATGACCATAAATATGTATATTCTCATTTTGGCTTTAACTTAAAAGTGACAGATATGCAAGCCGCTATCGGCGTAGCGCAAATGCAAAAGTTAGAATCTTTTATACAATCTCGCCGTAAAAATTACGAAATGCTTTATAATGGCTTAAAAGATTTGCCTTATTTGCGTTTTGTTAGCATTGAAAAAGATAGCATTCCTAGCCCTTTTGGCTTTATTATCACGCTAGATTCTAATGCTCCTTTTAGCCGTGCTGAAATTGTTTCATTTTTAGAATCTAAAAATATACAAACGCGAAATCTTTTTGCTGGAAATATGATAAAGCAACCTGCCTTTGCTTGCCTGCGTAAAGATATAGATTATCGCATAGTTGGCACTTTAGAAAATACTAATAAGGCAATGAGTAATAGCTTTTGGCTAGGCGTTTATCCGGGGCTAGATTCTTCTGCGGTTTCCTATATTATAGAATCTATTAAGGAATTTGTAGCTAGCAACACATACGGGGGGGGGGGGGGGTAACACCTACTCCGCTACATTCTTACAACACATTACAGAATCTAGATTCTATAAAAGTTCTAAATTTCATAACTTACAATATTTCAAAAGTTCAAATATATTCAAAAGATTCTATAACAACAGATTCTATAATTTCAACAGATTCTATAAGAAAAGCGGTGTAGCATGATAGAATCTTTGAATACTAATCCTAAAAGCCGCTTTATTTTTACACCAACACCTTTAAGTGGCGTTTTTATCATTGAGCCAAAGCCTATAAATGATGAACGTGGGTATTTTGAGCGATATTTTTGTGCGGATGATTTTAAAGAAATCGGCTTAAGTAAGCCTATCGTGCAAATCAATCACTCTGTAACAAAGGGTATAGGTAGCATTCGTGGGCTGCATTTCCAAGATTATCCGCATGGTGAGACTAAGATTATGCGTTGTTTAAAGGGCAGTATTTATGATATTGCACTTGATTTACGGGAAAATTCGCCGACATTTTTGCAGTATTTTGGCATTGTTTTGAGTGAAGAAAATTCGCGGTATTTGTATATCCCAGAAGGCTTTGCACACGGCTTCCAAACCTTGCGTGAATATGTGGAAGTAATCTATCCTACGACATATCCATTTACCGCTAGTGCTGATAGAGTGATAAATCCGCTTGACCCGCTTATAAATATTTCTTGGCTTGAAAAAATAGGGAATCTTTCTCCTAAAGATTCTAACGCCCCTTATATAGATTCTAACTTTAAAGGGATAAAAGTTAGTAATTTACTAACTAATACACAAATGGGGGGGGGGGGGTAATACCTACCTAATTTATCTTTTTTATAGAATCTTTTTTTTAAACCCCACTTTTTTATTTGAAAATATAGAATCTAAAATAGATTCCAAACGACAAAATATAAAAATTTTACTATTACTAAATATTATAGAATCTAGATTCTATATTTTACAAAAACTTCTAATTTTCCTAACTATAAAATTTCTAAAGTTCAATTCACACAAAAGGTTTCAGCATGAAATTAGATTCTAAAAAATTAAAGATTCTAATCACTGGGGCTAGTGGATTTGTAGGTAGCAATATTGTGAAAAAGTTGCATAAAAAATATGATTTTTTTGCCCTTGTTCGTGAAAAAAGCAAGGTAGATTCTATAAAACAATACTGCAAGATTTATCGATATAGCGGGGACTTGAATGCTTTGTGCGAATTTGTTAAAACGCAAGATTTTGATGGTGTGCTGCACTTAGCGGCGTGCTGCATATTGCGTTTTGGGCGAAGTGAGAGCAGAGAGCTAATAGAATCTAATATCACTTTGGGCGTGGATATTTTAGAATCTTTGCGTGAAAATGTAGCCACAAAAACAAGTAATTTTAAATTTTTTATCAATACGCTTACTTTTTCTATGTTTGCAAATTCAAATGATTATCGCCCTGCTAATCTTTATGATGCCACAAAACAGGGCTTTTATGATATTACTTTAAGCTACTGCCAAGAGTTTCCTAACGCTATTTTCTCACATTTACTGCTTTATGATACTTATGGAGCAAATGATTCTAGGAATAAAATTTTTAATTTATGGGCTAAGGGTGCGAAATGCTTAGAAATGAGCAAGGGCAAACAGCTTATTGATTTAAGCTATATTGATGATGTAGTAAATGCTTTTGATATTTTAATAAATCTTTGTGTAAATAAAAAAGTTAGAAATAATCAAATTTTTAGCATAGAAAATTCTAAAAGATATAGTTTGAAAGAATTAGCTAGTATTTTTGAAAAAGTAAGCAATAAAAAGCTAAATATAAAATGGGGAGCAAAAAATTACCGAAAAAATGAAATCTTTTCGCCGATAAAGGCTTCGCAAAATAAAAAACTTTTAGCTAAACTACCAACCTTTAAACACAAAATAAATATAGAATCTGGCTTTAAAATGCTTTTAGATTCTATAAAAACAAATGGGGGGGGGGGTGGGTAAATACTCCTTTTATCATTGCAAAAATTTATTATGCGTTATTTTACGTCATTGCAAGTGTAGCGTTGCAGTCCAAGCGTGGCAATATAGATTCTATAAAACTTCTAATTTTCCTAACTATAAAATTTCTAAAGTTCAATCCACACAAAAGGTTTCAGCATGAAATTAGATTCTAATTCACATAAAAAATGTAGGCATTGCGGGGCGATTTTGCAATATGAATTTATAGATTTATACCATCAAGCCCCATCAAATAGCTATCTTAAAAAGCAAGACTTAGACGCCGCTGAAACACTTTTCCCCTTAAAAGTGTATGTGTGTGAAAGATGTCTCCTTGTGCAAGTGCCAGAATATAAGCACCACAGCGAGATTTTTAATAGCGAGTATGCCTATTTTAGCTCATATTCTAAGGCGTGGTTAGAACATGCGAAAAATTATGTAGATTCTATCACGGAGAAATTAAAGCTAGATTCTAAATCATTAGTTATAGAAATCGCAAGTAATGATGGCTATTTATTACAATATTTCAAACTTAAAAAGATTCCATGTTTAGGCATTGAGCCTACACATTCTACTGCTAAAGTCGCTAAGGCTAAGGGAATAGAAGTTATAGAATCTTTCTTTAGTTATGAGCTATCAAAAAGTCTTAGTAAAGCCGACTTAATCTTAGGAAATAATGTCCTAGCCCACGTGCCAGATATAAATGATTTTATAAAGGGAGTAAAATACACCTTAAAACCATTAGCTAGTGCCACTTTTGAGTTTCCACATTTGCTAAATTTAATTAGATTTAATCAATTTGACACGATTTATCACGAGCATTTTTCTTATCTATCTTTAGTCTCTTTACTAAATATTTTTAAGTCACAAGGACTAAAGATATATGATGTAGAAGAGCTTACTACTCACGGCGGAAGCCTTAGAATCTATGTTGCACATATTGAAAATAATATTAAAATTAGCAAAAATGTAGAAAAGATTCTGCAAAAAGAAAAAAACTACAACCTAGATTCTATAAATGGCTACATAGATTTTGCTAAGAAATGTGAAAAAATAAAGCTAGATTTACTTACATTTTTATTAAAACTAAAAAGAAAAAAGAAAAAAATAATAGCTTATGGAGCGGCAGCTAAAGGCAATACGTTGCTTAATTTTTGTGGCATTAAGCCTGATTTATTACCCTTAATCATTGATATTTCGCCATATAAGCAAAATAAATTCGCACCACAAAGCCACATTCCTATCGTAAGTGAAGATTTTTTAAAAGAAATAAAGCCGCAATTTATTCTAATTTTAGCTTGGAATCTAAGCAAGGAAATAATCACGCAATTAGCTTATACAAGTGCGTGGAGTGCGGAATTTGTCATTGCTATCCCGCATTTAATTATAGGAAAAGAAAAGATTTTAAAACTAGCTAATACAAATGGGGGGGGGGGGGGTAACAACCCTAACTAACACTTACAAAAACTTACATTTTTTAGAACTTTTTACCTTCCAACTTTTCTTAATAAATTCACTCAAAAATATAGAATCTAGATTCTACAGAACTTCTAAATTTTCTAACTTTCAATTTTATCAAGTTCAAAAGGAGCAAGTATGCTAGAAATAAAAAAATGTGAAATATGTGGCAGTACAAATTTAATCGAAGTGCTAAATTTAGGCAATCATCCCCTTTGTGATGATTTGAAAAAAGTCGGTAGCAGCGAAGTTTGCAAGGAATATCCTATTACTATTTTATATTGTGAATCTTGCAAAAGTGCGCATCAAAAATATCAAATACAAAAACAGATTCTATTCCCAAAAGAGTATCATTATAGGAGCAAACAGACAAATGATGTCTTAAATGGAATGAAAAATTTAGTCGCTAGTGTAGCCGAAACTTTTGGCGATTTAAAAAATAAAAAAGTGCTTGATATAGGCTGTAATGACGGCTCTCTGCTTGATATTTTTAGCGATTTTGGTGCGATAACTTTTGGCGTTGAGCCGACATTTGCCGCTCTTGATGCGAATGCTAAACACAAGATTTTTAATACATATTTTGATAGCGATATAGCAGAGATTCTAAAGGGTGAAAAGTTTGATTTTATCACTTTTACAAATGTTTTTGCACATATTGAAAACTTAGATAATTTGTTATATTCTTTAAATAAAATTATAAATAATGAAACTATCATAGTGATAGAAAATCATTATTTAGGCTCGATTTTAAACTCGCTGCAATTTGATACATTTTACCACGAACACCCACGCACTTATAGCCTTAGTAGTTTTGAATTTATTGCGAAAAAGCTAAATAAAAAAATAACAAAGGTTGAATTTCCGCAACGTTACGGCGGTAATATTAGAATCTTTTTAGGAGAAAAAGCCAAAGATTCTATAGAATCTATTAAATTAAAAGAGCAAAATTTCTTAAATGAATTTAAAAATATGAATAATCGCATAAAAATTTGGCAAGAAAAAAAGGGGCAAGAGATTTTTAATCTTATTAAAAAGTTTGGAAAACTCCATGCCAAAGCCTTCCCGGGACGCGCGGCAATCCTATTAAAAATGCTAAATCTAAATGAAAATCATTTAAGTGGCATTTATGAGAAAAAAGATTCTAAAAAAATAGGATTCTATGCTCCTAGCACAAAAATTCCTATCCTTAGCGATGAGCTTTTATTTACGCAAAATCACGACATAGTGCTTAATCTAGCGTGGCATATAAGTGGCGAAATAAGGCAGTATTTAGAATCTAATGCGAAAATTCACAACATAAAAATTGATAAAATTATAGATATTTTGGATAAGGATTTTTAAGTGCAAACATTTGGAATCTTAGGTAGCGGTTTTGGGCTTTATGGCTATTTGCCAAGCATTATTGATACTTACAAAATCTTGCTACCTTTAAAAGCAAGAAAAGTTATAGAATCTAGAAGTGATTTAAAAAAATATTTAGAAAAAGTAGAGTTTTTAGATAATTTAGATTCTATATTTTCTAATATAGATTCTATAATCATTGCTAAAAATCCACAAAGCCAAGCAGAATTAATACCAAGTATTTTAACATACAAAAATATAAAAAACTTCTTTTTAGAAAAGCCACTTGCAAGCACGCCACAAGATTCTATAAAATTGCAAAAGATTCTATTTGAAAATAAAAATATAAATGTGCGAATTGCATATATTTTTATTTATTGCAAATGGTTTAAAATCTTAGAATCTTTGCTAGATTCTAATAATCTTGCTGAAAAAAAAGGGCGAGAAGTGCGTATTTTATGGACTTTCAAGGCTCATCATTTTAAGCATAATATTAATTCATGGAAAAAAGATTCTAAAAATGGCGGCGGCGTTTTAAATTTTTTTGCTATTCATGTTATCGCTTTAATTGCCCTTTTTGACTTTAAACTCAATAAAGTTTTTTTTAAAAACGATGAATGTTTGCAGTCTAGCTTTATAAAAGAAAACATTTTGCTAAAAATCCACATTGATAGCAACGCAAACACCGAAATTTTCAGCATTTCTAGTGATAATTTTAGTGTTTCTAGTGATAGTTCTAGCATTTTGGCTAATAGCCTTAGCATTTCTAGTGACAATCTTAAATATGGCAAAAACTTTAATAATTCTAGCGATAATTTCTCTAGTAGTCTTAAGTTTAAAGTGTCTAGTGATAATCCTAATCTTTCTAGTAATAATCTTAAGGTTTGTGACAATCATTTTAATCTTTCAAATGAAAACAGCATCTTACTCTATCAATCTAGCTCCCCCTTTGAATCTTCCCCAAACTTCACAGACTCTCGCATCCCCTTACTAAAACAACACATAATCTCAATAACCGCCCCAAACCCCCCATACTACAAATGGTATAAAAAAACCACAACTTTATGGCAAAACATACAATCTATAAACATCTAAAATTAAAATTGTTAAACCTAAGGGATAGATGCGTAAAACACATCTTAATTTAAGAGAGAATCGCATGAGACTTTCACAATCTATTCTAAGAGTGTGAATACAACAAAGTCGCTATATCAACGGCAATTAAAATACTAATGAATGCCCAACAGATACGATAAACGACCGAATATCTATATATCCTAACTGTGCAGAGTTATACTCTAAGAATAATGTTGGAATCTTAGCACTCAATGTTAGTCTATGAGATGATAAAAAGTCATAGCTAAAGCCTATGTTGATAGGCAAAGCAAAGCTACCGCCGTATTTATCATTAAAATTATTTGTCCTTGAAACACCATCTGTCCCTGTAACATTTGCACTAAGATATGGTCTCATAGTATGATAGCCTAAACCTAAACCAATTGAAAAAGCAAAATTATCAGTAAAATTGTAGTAATAATCTATGTTAGCAAATGCCATGTGCGAGTTAATATCAATATTGACATCAGCATTATTTCCTTGTACACTCATAGTCTTACTAGCAGATGTTCTACTATAAAAATAGTCTAAATAATATCTAAATCCCATATTGTCTGTGATAGGGTGTTGATAGCCTACTTCAAGTCCAGCAGCAAAACCAAGACTAATTATATTACCTGCATCACTATAGTTCAATGTAGCCATTGGACCATAAGGTCCATTAAATGTAATAGAAGCACTCCTTGGTCTAAAATAACTAATATCTGCACCTACTTTAAGACCAGCTATAAAAGAACCTTTTTGTTTATAGCTTGTACTAGGAACACCACCATACTCATATCTATACGGAGTAGAACTAAACTCATCAAATGCCAAAGCCACATTTGGCATTATAATAGCACTAAGTCCAAATGCCACTACACTATTTACTACTAACTTTCTTACGCTATTTACCATATTATGTCCTTTTTTTAAGTAAAATTATTAGGATTATACAAAAAAAAAAAAAAAGTTTGTCAAGTAAATTTTATAAAAATTTCAGGTTTATATAATTAAAATAACTTTTAGTAACAAAGTGCGAAAAACTTACAGAATCTAGATTCTATAGAATCTACGCATCATACGAGCTAGAAATGTTACGCAGACGTTTTACGGCTTTTTTGAAGACTTCGATTGTATGCTCGATTTCTTGTTGCGTGGTAAAGCGGCTAAGGGAAATTCTAATCGCGGTGTGTGCTAGCTCTTTATCCGCGCCGATTGCGACCATTACAGGATTTGCCTCCAAGTCCTCGCTAGCACACGCACTGCCCGTACTTGCCGCAATTCCAGCTTTATTCAAATCCCACAACATAGCCTCGCCCTCAATGCCACGCACACTTATCAAAGTTGTGTTTGGCACGCGATTTTCCCTTGTGCCTACGACAAAAACATCCGGGATTTCTAGCAGTTTATCCTCTAAAAAGTCGCGCATTTTCTTTACAATGCTTAACTCAAAGTCCAAAAATTCATTCGCCAAACGCATCGCTTCGCCCATCGCCACGATATAAGGCACATTTAGCGTCCCACTTCGTCTGCCACGCATATGCTCTCCGCCATGCAAAAGCGGCGTTAGCTCCACGCCTTTACGAATATACAACGCACCGATACCCTTTGGTCCGTGAAACTTATGCGCCGAAAAGCTAAGGAAATCAACCCCAGCCGCCATCACATCCACAGGAATCTTGCCGATAGCCTGCACCGCGTCCGTGTGGAAAAGCACGCCACGTTCACGACAAATCGCACCGATTTCATGGATAGGGAAAATTAGCCCTGTTTCATTATTCGCCCACATAACGCTTACAAGTGCGGTATCATCGCGAATTGCGTCTTTTACCTGCTGCGCACTTATCGTGCCTTGCGAGTTTATCGGCAGCCTTGTCACTTCCACGCCCAAAGATTCTAAAAAGCTACAAGTCGCGCCCACAGCGGGATGCTCGACCTCTGTGGTAATAATGTGCTTTTTGCCCTTACGCACAATCTCATCAAAATACACGCCTTTTAGCACCCAGTTATTAGATTCAGTCGCACAACCTGTGATTATTATATCATCATTCTCATTTGCATTTATGCCGCTATATAGCTTTTCAAGCGCGTCCTGGATGGCTGGATGGGTCTCTGTGCCAAATTTATGCAGGCTATTTGGATTACCATATTTCTCGCAAAAATAAGGCTCCATAAGCGGCAGGATGCTTGGGTCAAGCATAGTCGTGGCATTATTGTCAAGGTAAATTCGCTTCATTTTTCTTCCTTTGGTTTTGTAATTTTTATGAAATTTTAGTCTTTTTTCATAAAAAGCGTAATTATAATAAAACAAAATTAATAGGTAAATTTTTTACACATTAAAATTGAGTGAAAATGATAAAAGATTCTATATTTTGTATGTAATTTTTAGAATCTAAATTATAAAATTACAAAAGATTCTAAATTTTAAGTGTAAAATACCAAATTTATAGAATCCAAAAGGACTAAAATGCAAAGCAATATCATAAAGCCGCGGTGGAAAACTAAGCAAATTTTCGTAGGAAATGTCGCTGTGGGCGGCGATGCGCCTATCTCTGTGCAAAGTATGACTTTTAGCAAGACGCATAATATCGAAGCGACAAAAGAGCAGCTTGATAGATTGCAGCTTGCGGGGGCTGACATCGTGCGACTTGCGGTTTTGACCGAAGAGGACGCCCACGCCTTAAAGATTCTAAAAGAAAAAACAACTTTGCCGCTTGTAGCGGACATTCACTTTAAATATAAACTCGCACTGATTGCGGCAAAATATGTCGATTGCATTCGCATAAATCCGGGCAATATCGGTAGCAAGGACAAGATTAAAGAGGTCGTGAAAGCCTGTAAGGAACGCAAGATTCCCATTCGTATCGGCGTCAATGGCGGCAGTCTTGAAAAGGAGTTTGAGACCAAATACGGCGCCACGCCAAAGGGTATGATAGAATCTGCGTTGTATAATGTCAAACTGCTTGAGGATTTCGACTTTACCGACATTAAGATTTCGCTTAAGGCGAGTGACGCCCCACGCACGATTGAGGCGTATCAGGGGCTGCGTCCGCTTGTTGCTTATCCCTTTCATTTGGGCGTAACGGAGGCTGGGACGCTCTATCATAGTATGATAAAAAGCTCGATTGCGTTAGGAAATCTGCTTATGCAAGGCATCGGCGATACGATGAGATGCTCTATCACGGGCGAGTTGGAAGAGGAGATAAAGCTAGCAAAATCGATACTGCGTTATAGCGGGCGGCAAAAGGAGGGCATTACGATTGTGAGTTGCCCTACTTGTGGGCGCATTCAAGCCGATTTAGTTTCTGCGATAAAAGAGGTGGAGAAAAGCCTAGCACACATTAAGACGTCGCTAACCGTTAGCGTTATGGGCTGTGCTGTAAATGCTTTGGGCGAGGCAAAACACGCGGATATTGCCATTGCTTTTGGTAATAAAATAGGACATATTATCAAAGAAGGCAAAGTTTTAGCCAAAGTAGATGAGGATAAAATCGTGGAAAAATTCGTGCTAGAAGTAGAAAAAATGGCAAAGGAACGCGCCCTTGATGTGTGAAGATTCTATAAAAGGAAAAATATGCTTTCAATTGTGATTTTGGCGGCGGGGTTTGGCACACGAATGAAGTCAAATACGCCCAAAGTGTTGCATAAAATTTGTGGAAAAGCGATGATTGAATATGTGATAGATACTTCGCTAGAGCTTAGTAGCGATATTCATATTGTGCTTTTTAATCAAAAAGAGCGCGTGATGGAGCATATAAAAAGTGTGTATTCTCAAAAATGCTTAGATTCTAAGTCGCAAGATGGCTTTAAAAATATAGAATCTGGGTTGCAAGATTCTAAGATTCTAAGAAAATCTAATGAAAAAAATAGTAAAAAAGATTCTAAGAAGTTAGGAAATTTAGAATCTAATTTGGATTCTAAGTCGCAAGAAAATTCTAAAAAAGTTCTAGATTCTATAACTTTTCATACGCAATTGCATGAAAAATATCCCGGCACTGGCGGGGCTTTAATGCAAGATTCTAAACAATTACTGAATCTAAAGGGTGAAAAGATTCTAATTCTAAGTGGCGATACGCCTTTGGTTTGCACAGGTGATTTAAAGCCTTTGATTGACAATAATGCGGATATAAATATCGCTACTTTCATAACGCAAAATCCTAGTGGTTATGGGAGAATAGTGCGTGAAAATCGCGAGTTTATAGAATCTAAAATGCAAGATTCTAAACACAACATAGAATCTAAAAACCAAGATTTTAATAAAAATAAAAGAGTAGATTCTAATGATTTTATAGAATCTAAAGACCTATCGCCCACCCACCGACCTATTGATGAAAAAATAATCGGCATTATCGAAGAAAAAGACTGCAATGATGAAGAAAAAAAAATAAACGAAGTAAATGGCGGGATTTACTGCTTTAAAAAACATATTTTAGAATCTAATCTGCCTAAGTTAGAAAATAATAACAAACAGGGCGAATTTTACCTTACAGATATTATAACTTTAGCGTTAAAAAGTTCTAGTTTAGATTCTAAAAATCGCACGCAATCTTGTAAAAAAAGCTCTAAAAATCCTAACTTTTTAACCATAAAAACTCATATCTTAAATGAGAACACACTTCAAGGCGTAAATACCAAAGCACACTTAGCAAAGGCACAAGATATAATGCTAAATAGACTGCGGCAAAAAGCAATGGAAAATGGCGTGATTATGGACATTCCAGCTACTATTTATCTAGATTCTATGGTGGAGTTTCGGGGCGAGTGTGTGTTGCAAAATGGCGTTAGAATCTGTGGTCAAAGTGTGATAGAAAATAGCGAAATTAGGGCAAATGCGGTGGTTATTTCTAGCGTGATAGAATCTAGCGTGATAAAGGAAAATAGTAGCGTAGAAAATAGCAAAATAAAAAAAAGCGATGTCGGTCCAAACGCGCATATACGCCCAAACTGCACGATAAAAAATACGCATATCGGCAACTTTGTGGAGTGCAAAAATGCGATTTTGGATGGCGTGAAAGCGGGGCATTTGAGCTATCTTGGCGACTGCGAAATAGGTGCTGGGAGCAATGTGGGCGCTGGGACTATCACTTGCAACTATGATGGTGTGAAAAAGCATAAAACAATTATCGGGCGTGACGTTTTTATCGGCAGTGACACGCAGCTTATCGCACCTGTGAATGTGGGTGATAGCGTGCTAATTGCGGCTGGTAGCACGATTACGCGTGATATTGAAAGTGGCTCGCTAGCGATAAGCCGCGTGGAGCAGAAAAATATAAAAAATGGATTTTTTAGGTTTTTTAAAAAGTAGATTCCACTTGCCATCTTTAAGACTCTACACAACTTTTAGCTATAATTTTACGTTTTAATGTAAAAGGAGAAAAGTTATATGGCGGATTTGTTGGATAATACGATTGTTAAAGAAGTAAGGATTGATGATTCTATAAAAGAGAGCTATTTGGATTATTCTATGAGCGTGATTGTGGGACGGGCACTGCCGAATGCGCGTGATGGCTTAAAGCCTGTGCATCGTAGAATCTTGTATGCAATGGATAATCTGCACCTAGCTCACACCGCGAAATATAAAAAAAGTGCGCGTATCGTTGGGGACGTTATAGGTAAATATCACCCACACGGCGATACTGCGGTGTATGACGCGTTAGTGCGGATGGCGCAAGACTTTTCAATGCGTTTGATGTTAGTCGATGGACAGGGTAACTTTGGCTCTGTAGATGGTGATAAAGCCGCTGCTATGCGTTATACTGAAGCTAGAATGACTAGAGCTAGTGAAGAGATGTTGCGTGATATTAAGAAAGAAACGATTGATTTTATCCCAAACTATGATGAGAGTGAGCAAGAGCCTAGTGTCCTGCCTACAAGGATTCCTAACCTTTTGGTAAATGGCTCAAGTGGTATCGCGGTAGGTATGGCAACATCCATTCCCCCACATAGAATCGATGAAGTGATTGACGCACTTTTACATAGAATTGATAATCCAAATTGTGAGTTAAACGAGATTCTAAACTTTATACAAGGACCTGACTTTCCCACAGGCGGCATTATTTATGGAAAGCAGGGCATTGTAGAGGCATACAAAAGCGGTCGCGGTAGAATTAAAGTGCGCGCTAAAGTGCATATCGAGCAGACTAAAACAAAAGAGATTATAGTCGTAGATGAGATTCCATATCAGGTAAATAAGGCGCGGTTAATCGAGCAGATTGATACTTTGGCGAAAAATAAAATCATTGATGGCATTAGCGATATAAGAGATGAGAGCGATAAAGATGGTATGCGAATCGTGATTGAACTTAAACGTGAGGCAATGAATGAAGTCGTGCTAAATAATCTTTATAAATCATCTGCTATGGAGCAAACCTTTGGAATCATACTTCTTGCGATAAATAATAGTGAGCCAAAAATCTTTACATTAATTGAACTTTTGGATATTTTTATATCGCATAGAAAGACTATTGTTATTCGTAGAACCGTGTTTGATTTAAGCGAGGCAAGGGCTAGGCTGCATATACTTGAAGGCTATCGAATCGCCTTAGAAAATATCGATGATATAGTAAATCTAATTAAAGCGAGCAAAGATGGCGATGAGGCAAAAGCAGGGCTAATGAGTAAATATAATCTAAGTGAAATCCAAGCCCAAGCCATCCTAAATATGCGTTTGCAACGACTAACCGGGCTAGAAATAGAAAAGATTGAAAAGGAATATCAAGAGTTGCTCCCATTTATTGCTAACTTAGAATCTATTTTGAAATACGAGGATAAACTAAATGCTGTGATAAAAGAAGAATTAGCCGAAGTTAAAACGATATTTTCTACGCCAAGACTTACGCAAATTGAAGAGAATTACGATGCAATCGACATTGAGGACTTAATACCAAATGAGGAAGTAGTCGTAACGATGAGCCATCGTGGCTATGTAAAACGCGTCCTACTAAAAACTTATGAAAAGCAAAATCGCGGCGGCAAGGGCAAGATTAGCGGAAATACACACGATGATGATTTTATAGAATCTTTTTTCGTGGCAAATACGCACGATACGATTATGTTTATCACTAATCGCGGTCAGCTCTACTGGCTAAAGGTCTATCGCATACCAGAAACCGGTCGCACCGCTATCGGTAAAGCGGTAGTGAATCTAATCAACCTGCAAGAGGGCGAAAAGATAATGACGACAATCACAACGCATGATTTTAACGATGATAAATCGCTAGTCTTTTTTACCAAAAATGGTATCGTCAAAAGAACGAATTTAAGCGAGTATAAAAATGTGCGAAATAATGGTGTGCGCGCAATTAACCTTGATGAAAATGACGAGCTAATATCCGCTAGTATTATAGATTCTAATGTAAGTGAGCTATTTATCGCTACGCGTGAGGGGCAGTGCATTCGCTTTAAGGCAGATTCTATACGAGATATAGGACGTGTGGCGCGCGGTGTAATCGGCATTAAGTTTAAGGTGAAAGATGATTATGTGGTCTCGGCTTCGGCTATCAAAGGGGACAATGATAAATTGCTAACAATTAGTGAGCTAGGAATCGGCAAACAAACCACAGCGGCAGAATATAGAATCACAAATCGCGGCGGCGTGGGCGTTATCGCTATGAAACTAACCGAAAAAACAGGCAAACTAATCACAATCTTAAGCGTAAATGATTCTAATATGGACTTAATGGTGCTAACAACTTCTGGCAAAATGATACGCACTCCTTTGGAATCAATCCGCGAAACAGGGCGAAATGCAAGCGGCGTAAAAATCATAAACTTAGAATCTAGCTCTAGTGATTCTAACGACAAAGTCGCCTTTGCTAGCGTGTGTAATAAAGAGGAAGATTTGGGTGAGAATGAAAATGGCGGACTACTTGAATAGGGCTTTAAATGCAGTTTTTTTATCATCAAAATGCTGGGGAAAATGAGATTATTTTAGATTCTGAAAGTTATCATTATTTATTTCGCGTTAGAAGATTCAACACCAAAGAAATTCTAAAAGTTAGAAATTTAATAGATAAAAAGTTATATTTTTACAAATTTCATAAAAAACAAAGTTTTATTTTAGAATCTAATACGCAAGATTCTATAGAATCTAATTCGCAAAAAGATTCTAAAGATTCTAAAGATTTAAATCTAATTTTAGCAATTATTGATTTAAAAGATATTTATGAAATTTTGCCCTTTTTAAACGCGTTAAATACGAAGTCTTTAAACCTTTTTTACGCCGATTTTTCACAAAAAAATCGTGTATTTAATACGCAAAAAGCTATGAAAATCATAACTTTTTCATGTATGCAATGTGGGCGAACTGATTTAATGAAAATAAATATTTTTGAGAATCTAGATTGCGTATTTAAAAGTTATAAAAATGCTAGTGTGATTGACTTTATAGATTCTAAAAATACTAATAAAAATATAGAATCTTTAGATAATTTAGAACTACAAAATATAGCAAATAATGGAATCATAATAGGACCTGAGGGCGGCTTTTCTAATGCTGAAAGGGAAAAATTAAAAAAAAATAATACCTATAAACTCAACACTAATAATATTTTAACCACGCACTTAGCAAGTATTTATATCGCTAGTCTTGTTTTGTCTAAATGTTAAATTTATGGTAAAATTGCGGTTTTCTTAAAGGTTGTTTTATGATTAAAATTTATGGAATCAAAAATTGTAATAGTATGAAAAAGGCATTTGTATTTTTGGATAATTTGGGGATAAAGTATGAATTTGTGGATTTTAAAAAATGCGTAATTTCAAAAGAATTTGTAGAAAAAATTATAAATTTAAGAAGTATAGAATCTGTTGTAAATACAAAAGGGACAACTTTTAGAAAGCTTAAAGATTTTGGTTTATTTGGCGATTTAAGTGGCGTTAATGCGGAAATTATCGCGAGTAATCCAGCATTAATTAAACGTCCTTTGATTGTGAAATTTAGCAAAGATTGCAATTTAGATTCTATAGAATCTGTTTTTATAGGGCTAAATGAAATGGAAAAACTTAAGGCGTAGATATGTTTGAAAAATTTTGGAAATATTATAAATTTTGGAAGTTAGATTCTATAAAAGTTATGGAATCTTGGAGTTTAGATTCTAAAAATTTAGGAAATATAGAATCTAGATTCTATAAAATATTTAAAAAAGTTATAGAATCTAACACTAAAAAGATTCTATATATTATATATTTCCTAATTTTTTCTAATATAATGTTAGTAAATGCAGATGATATTATACATGGGAGTGTTATAAATTCACAAGGCGTAATTACACCAAAACAAAAGCAAGATAATTCGCAAAGTTTTGGCGGAAATGCAAACAACGCAAACGCAAAGCAAAATAGCCTAAATAATTTTGATTATTACGAAGCAAAAAAGCCAAGCCAAAATACTCAAAACGCCGATTTTAACACTAAAAACCAAAACACGCAAAATACAAATTTTAACACCAAAAGCCAAAACGCAACAAAAACAACGCAAACAACGCAAAACACAAAACAAATCCAAAGCCCCCTTAGCCAAAACACGACAAATACAAAACTCCCAACGCAAAGTCAAAAAAGCAACCTAAACCCAAATATCCTAAACACGACCGCGAGCAAGTCTGCCATTGACAATAAAATCGACCCCGCACAACAAGCACAATTTAACACGCTTACAAAAGAGCAGTATCTAACAAAATTCTACGAAGTCTGGGACATTAGCAAGGTTAATACGAATAAAAATGATATTTTCTACATCCTGCCAAGCCTGCAAAATGCCCTAACTTACAACACTGAGCTGCAAGAGCTAAAGAAAAAACCGCCTAAGAAAAATGCGAAAAATTATCAAAAATTACTGCAAAATCACAATAAAAAAATTGCCGATTTGGAGGCTAAAATCACGCGTTTGCTTGGCGTTGGCGAGAATTTGCTACCTAATAATTTAGAGGAGTTTTCATATATTGTTGAAAATATGAATTTGAGTGCGTTTTTAAAAGCCCCAAAGACTGGAATCATCACGCAGGCGGGCTTTGTGCGTGCTGTCCCAACGCATAAGCCGCGATACAAAAGCAAGGATGATTTTCCATTTGATAGGTGGCAAAATAGCTTTATTTTCGAGGGGACGCCTGTGATGATTACGCATTTTAGCCGCGATGGGCGGTTTGCGCACGTTCAAGCGCCCTTTGTTTATGGCTTTATAGATGTGCGAAATGTCGCGCTGGTCGATAATTCAATGCGTAGCAAGATTTTGAAATTTGAGGATTACAAGGTCGCAAAGCTTGATTATGTCCCGCTTTTTTACAATAATCAGTGGGTGCAAGATGCTAGGATAGGGCAGATTATCCCTTATAATCGCCGCTCAAATCGCCTTATAACTTTTTATAAGGGCGAGGATAATTTCGCGCAAATTAGGGAAATTGACTTTGATAGCTATCAATTTGCGGATTTTCCTATGCAATTTAGCGCGGATAAAATGTCGCATTTAATCAATATGATGATAGGGCAGAAGTATGGCTGGGGCGGCATTTTTGGCAATCGTGATTGTAGCAGCTTTACGCGTGATAGCTTTGGTAGCTTTGGCGTGTTTTTACCGCGAAACTCCGCTGCGCAGGCAAAATACAAGGGCGCGTTTGTGGATTTATCAAAAATGAGCGATAGTGAGAAAGAAAGCTACATTATCGCAAATGGCGTGCCTTTTGGCAGCATTATTTGGCTTAAAGGGCACATTATGCTCTACATCGGCTATACAAATATTAGCGGGGCAAATCGCGCGATAGTCGCACACAGCGCGTGGGGTGTAAATCCTGTGATAAATAATAAAAAAGAAAAAATACAACTAGGTGGCGTGAAAATTACTACGCTTCATATCGGCGGTGATTTTACGAGCAACACGCCGATAAAAAACTCGATAATCTCGCGCGTGCAGGGCATTACAAACATTTATGCAGATTCTATCACACGCATTGATTTGAGTAATGTTAGGGTGGAGTATTAGGAACTAAAATATGGCGAATTCGATATGGAAGCTGTGTTCGATGGGTTGCAAATTGAAGTTTTGTGGGCTAAAAGTTAGATTATTCATAGCTTTTATAGAATCTTCATTAAAAAAACTAACGCGATAAAGCAAATTTACATTCACAATAAAATATTTCGCAAGCCCGATTCCAAACTCGAAATAATAGCCATTTAACGCATTTTGCTGGGCTAAAAGCTCGGTATTTGGGCTACTTTTAGAATCTTTATAAGGAAAAATCGCGCCACCACCGACAATTAGCGAAACAGGCTGCGGAAAATTAAGAAAGCTATCGCTTGTCGCACAAGGAAAATGCAAATAAGTCTCAAAACCTACAAGATGCGTCTCAAACGCGCTATGATTAAACATATACTTCACGCGAAAGCCCACATCAAAGGTATGCTCGACATTATCAAGCACATTGTAAAATGCCGAAAAATAGTTCCACCCAACACTCGCGCCGATACTATACCCTGTGCTACCATTGTGCGTAATGCTCGAATCTAAGCCGATATGAAAGGAGACAAGCTGCAAAGGACCGCCGCCTATCATACGCCAGTCGTAGTTTCCGCCGTAGTTTTTGGCTTGTAGATTCTGTAAAATTAGTGTTAAAAATATGAAAATGTAAAGTAATTTTTTAAGCTTTAAAATTCTAGATTCTATAAGTTTTTTAGAATCTTTTGGGACTTTTAGCTGTAATTTTTTACTCCTTAAAATTCTAGATTCTATAATATTATTAGAATTTATCTTTTTAGATTCTATCAGTAATTTTTTTGCTAAAAATATTCTAGATTCTATAACTTTTTTTCTCCCTGAAAGAAACCATAAAAGACGCTTTAAAAAATCTTGCTTTAAGCTTAACAATTTCACTAAAAAAAAATGTTTAGATTCTATACATTTTAAAAATGCTACATAAAAATTATAGAATCTATAACTAAAAATATAAAATATTATAAAATTTGACATTTTGTAACCTTTTGTAACTTTGGAAAAATTATTCAAAAATAATTAAAAATATAACTTTTTGCAACATTTTATCTAATATTTTACATTATTATTAATTTTAAAGCTAATTTTAAGATTTTTTATGATAGTATAAAGTTTTTAGATTCCAAAAAGGACTAAAGGATGCACGATGGATATGGAAGCGAGACTCTTTACATTTGCGGGGCTGATTAGCACTGACCATAACTTTATTACCGCGTTTTACACGATTGTGTGTGCGTTAATCGCGGTTGGTATTAGTATGTTTGCGGTGCGGAAACTGCAGGCTGTGCCGACTGGTTTGCAGAATTTTTATGAGTGGATTATCGGTGGGATGCTTTTTATCGGGCGTGATTCGCTTGGTGATAAGCTAGCGCGAAAGTATTTTCCACTAGCTGGAAGTATCGGTGTGCTGGTGTTTTACTGCAATGTTATCGGTATGATTCCAGGCTTTGAGGCGCCGACTGCTAGCATTAGTTTTACGATTGTGCTGGCACTTGTGGTGTTTTGCTATTATCATTTTGAGGGCATTCGTGCGAATGGCTTTGCGAAGTATTTTGGGCATTTTGCTGGTCCTATTAAGATTCTATCGCCGCTGCTTTTCCCTATTGAGATTATTTCGCATTTTTCGCGCATTATTTCGCTCTCATTTCGTTTGTTTGGGAATATTCGTGGGGATGATATGTTCTTGCTTGTGATGCTGTATCTTGCCCCTTGGGTTGTGCCGCTTTTGCCTTTTGGAATCTTAATGTTTATGGCGATTTTACAGGCATTTGTATTTATGATTCTAACTTATGTGTATATCGGCAGCGCCGTTGTTTTGGATGATGAGCATTGATTTATTGATTACCTTAAATACTTTTAAGACCATATAAGACGATAAATCTTCTCTCCTTATTTTCGCAAAATATATAATGTACTATTAGTGTTTTACACTCAACACAAACATTTTTTTACACGACATTTACATTTATTGTATAATTATAAACTATAATTTTAAAAGTTAAAGGGTTATGTATTATAAACTTTTTATCTAAAATAATTTCATTTTTTAAAAGGAGCTAAAATGGCGAATTTAAAACATTCTAACTTTACGCAAAATACACTTGCACTGCACGCTGGATATAATTACGACTCGCAACGAACGCTTAGCGTGCCTATTTATCAAAGCTCGGCATATAATTTTGAGAATCTTGATGTAGCGGCAAATCGCTTCGCCCTAAAAGAGCTAGGCAATATCTACTCGCGCGTGGGAAATCCTACCGTAGCAGTCTTGCAAACGCGTTTGGCAGAAGTTGAGGGCGGCGGCTTTGCAGTCCTTGCAGCCACTGGGGCAGCAGCGATTTTTTACGCAATAGTCAATCTAGCGGAGGCTGGGGATAATATCGTGTATTCAAATAAGATTTATGGTGGCACGCAGGTGCTTTTTGCGCACACGCTAAAGCGATTTGGGATAGAAGCTAGGGTTTTTGATATTGATAATATTTCAAGCTTAGAAAAAGTGATAGATAAAAAGACAAAAGCTATATTTTTTGAAAGTTTATCAAATCCACAAATTGCAATCGCTGATACGAGTGCCATCACAAAAATCGCTAAAAAACACGGCATTATAAGCATTTGTGATAACACGGTGGCTACGCCATTTTTGCACAAGCCTTTTGATTTTGGCGTGGATATTAGCGTGCATTCGCTTACAAAATATGTCAATGGGCAGGGCAGCGCTATGGGCGGTGGCATTATCGAGCGGAAGGGCTTAAATGAGCTAATACGCGGCAATAAGCGTTATCCAGCCTTTAACACGCCAGATGAAAGCTATCATGGCATTGTGTATGCCGAGCTAGGCGAGCTGCCAAGCTATGGAATCCGCCTAATTACCGAGTGGCTGCGAAATATCGGGGCTAGCATTTCGCCATTTAATGCGTGGCTGCTTATTCAAGGCTTAGAGACTTTGGAGCTTAGGATAAAGCAACACAGCGACTCAGCCTTAGAAATTGCGAAATTTTTAGAATCTAATAAAAAAATAAAATCTGTGTTCTACCCGGGCTTAAAAAGCAATCCATATAATAAACTTCTAAAAAAATATTTTGCAAATTCGCGTGCTAGCGGGCTTCTTAGCTTTGAAGCGGAGAGCTTTGAAGCGGCACAAAAAATCTGCAATAACACGGAGCTTTTCTCAATTACCGCAAATATCGGTGATAGCAAGTCGCTAATCATCCATCCATACTCCACCACGCACTCCCAGCTTAGCAAGGCTGAAATGGATAGCGCAGGTATCACGCCTAGCACCGTTCGCCTTAGCATCGGCTTAGAATCTCCTAGCGACTTAATCAAGGACTTAGAACGCACTATTTAGATATGGATTAAAGTCTTTGTAAAAGTTTTGGTAAAAATATTAACATTCTAAAAATATTCCCTATAAAGCAGTCGCGCACTAATTGCAATCGACATTATCACAATGAGTGGCTTTATGATTTTTATGCCGTGTTTGCTTGCGAGTTTCGCGCCAAAATACGCACCGATAAACTGCCCCACACCCATTACAAGCCCTAAAATCCACAAAATATTCCCAAAAATGCTAAAAATCAAAAGCGAGGCAATATTTGAAGTAAAGTTTAGAATCTTCGCACGCGCAAGGCTTTGCGTCACGCCAAATCCGCCAAGCAAAATGAGCGCTGCCATCAAAAATGAGCCAGTCCCTGGACCAAAAAAGCCATCATAAAAGCCAATAATGCCAAGAATAGCGGCTAGAAGGGCGTTTGGAATGCGAGTTTTAGAATCTTGCTCCTTAATTTTGGGCGAAAATAGGAAATAAATCGCAAAAATTATCAGCAAAAATGGGATAAATTTCGCCAAAATCGTGCTATCAAAAACATTGATAAGCAGCGTCCCACATGCCGCTAAAGCAAAGACACAGACGATAAAAGGCGCATTTGCCCTCAAATCCAAAACGCCCATGCGATAAAAATGCAGGCTCGCGCTAAAACTGCCAAAAGTGCCTTGCAGTTTGTTTGTCCCAAGTGCGATATGCGGCGGAATACCAGCCAGAAACAACGCAGGAATGGTAATAATGCCGCCCCCACCAGCGATACTATCAACAAAGCCTGCCACGAACGCAGTGCAAAATAAAATCAAGTAAATATCTAAAGTTAAATCCATGCGTGTAATTTTAGGGTGGAAAAGTCAAGTAGTAAATAAAATCATTACAATATGTGTATTCTTAGTTCCATATATTTTATATACATAACTTAATATAAATTTTATTACAAAATTTCTGCAAATTAAATAAATAATCCTAAAAGTTTTTATAGAATCTATTTTTTAGATTCTATAAATTTAAGGGAATAAGGTATGGCAAAGCAAAGGTTGGGCGTGAATAGTAGGGCGAAGAAGCCATTTAATTATCGGCTTTTTGTGCTTATTGTTGCCTTGATTTTTGGCGTTGTTTTTAGTATTCCTTCATTTATTCAAGATTCTAAAATCGAGCAAAATATAGAATCTAAAACTACGCAAGGGGCGGAAAGTAACATAGATTCTAAAATAAAAGCTAGTATAGAATCTAAAAAAGATTCTAAAGAAAATACCCAACCCATAATCTCTCAAGATTCAAAAGATAAAGAAGAGAGAGAAACCGCCTTAGAATCTAGCACTACGCAAGGCACGCAAAATATAGAATCTAAAACCACACAAGAGATGGGGAGAGATGTAGATTCTAAACAAAATATAGAATCTAACACGCAACAAGATTCAGCACAAAATATAGAATCTAGCACAGATTCCAAAGCGATAGAAAGCACCAAAGAAAGCACCAAAGATTCCATAGCCACAGATTCCAAAGCAGATTCCGCTACAACAAACACCAAAGAAAACGCCACAGATTCTACAACAATAGAATCCGCCACGCAAATAGAATCCAAAGAAACCACAGAATCCACCAAAGAGAGCCTTAAAAAATCCGCAATAGAATCCACAGCCATAGAATCCACCAAAGAGAGCCTTAAAAAATCCGCAATAGATTCCACAGCCATAGAATCTAGCACCACCACAAACCCCCCAAAAGAGCCAAGCTTCCTAGATAAAATGCCAAAGATTACCTTAGGACTTGATTTGCAAGGCGGTTTGAGTTTATTGCTTGACGTAGATTCTAATGAAGCGGTGAAAAATCAGCTAAGTAACATCATTAGCGAGATAAAATATAAGACGGATAAACAGCACATTTTTATTAACAAACTGCGGCTTAATGGTGAGACAATATCATTTAGCCTACTTGATAATTCCCAAAATGATAAGCTAAATAAGATTCTAGAGCAAATTCGCGGACTTGAAATTTCAAAAAGCGATAACGCATACACGCTAAATTTAAGCGATATTGAAAAGCGAAATGTGATAAAAGGCGCGATTGACCAAGCCGTTTTTATCATTCGCAAACGCCTTGACACCTTTGGTTTGACAGAGCCAAATGTCGTAAAAGAGGGCTTAAGCCAAATCCGCGTTGAGATGCCAGGCACGAATACCAAAGAGGAGCAAGACCGCGTTATTAAGCTTATTTCGCAGAATGCAAAGCTAGAGTTTATGGCAGTCGATGAGGACCTAGCGCGCCGCATGGGTAGCGAGGAAATCACTGATATTATGGCTGCTAGTAGCGGCGATGTGCTGCTGCCTTTTATTGACAATGAAAGCTACAAACTGCCTATCAAAGCTGTGCCTATCCTTGATGGTAGTAGCGTGACTGACGCTTTTGCCACGACTGATGATAAGGGGCAAACGGCTGTTGGGTTTAAGCTAGATTCTAAAGGTGCGGAGATTTTTGGCGACTTTACGGGTCGCAATATCGGCAAACGTCTTGCGATTGTGCTTGATTCTAAAATCGTCTCTGCCCCATCAATCAACACTCGTATCGGCGGTGGAAATGGAATCATAACGGGGAATTTTGACTACAAAGGCGCGGTAGATTTTGCAAATACTTTAAAAAGTGGCGCATTACTTGCCCCTGTGAAAGTCATTGAAAAGCGAAGTGTTGGACCTAGCCTTGGCGCAGATTCTATACACGCATCTTTTCTAGCCTTAATTGCCGCGCTTGTGCTTGTGGCTGGATTTATGATTTTGTATTACGCATTTGCTGGGGTTTTGGCTGCTGCGGCGCTAATTGTCAATATCTTTTTGATAATCGCTATTATGGCGTTATTCCACGCGACATTGACCCTGCCCGGGATGGCTGGTATCGTGCTAGTCATCGGTATGGCGGTGGATGCGAATATCATTATAAACGAGCGGGTGCGGGAGGCACTGAAACAAGGCTTAGGCGTGGTGAAAGCCTTGCAGGTGGGCTATGCAAACGCGTCTCGCGCGATATTTGATGCGAATATCACATCGCTCATTGCTTCCGTGCTGCTTTATATTTATGGCACAGGCGTGATTAAAGGCTTTGCAGTTACCACAGGCATAGGCATTTTAGCGTCAATCATTACCGCGATTATCGGCACACATGGAATCTACATCGCCTTAGGAGATAAAATCGCAAAGAGTAAAAATCTAAACTTTTGGTTTGGTATTAAAATAGATTCTAATACGTTAAATGCGAAAGATTCTAAGGTCGCAAAAAAATCTAAGGCTTAGAATCTAGATTCTAAACAATAAATTTTCTTAAGGCAAAAAATGAAAGAATATCTTTATATCGTGCAATCTAGCCTTGAAATTAGCAAGTGTAAAATCGGCATTACAAATGATTTAGAACGCCGCTTGAAAGAATATAACGCAATGACAGGCACTTCAGCGGAGAATACTTATGAATATCTTTTCACTTGCGAAGTAAGCGATATGCGACAAATAGAGCAAGATATAAAGAATAATTTTTCACATTTGCGAGAGGTAAGCAAAAGGGAGATTTATTTTTATAACCCAACTTTATTTGATTCTTATGTGGATTTTATACAAGCACATCCAAATTATAAATGCAAAGTTAGCCTAAAGAAATCAAAAAGCAACAAAAATATAAAGGCTGTAACAACGCCTAGTATGAGTGAACGTGGCATAGATAGAATCAATATTATAAACAAGGCAAAGAAAGTAAAATATGATGAATTTTACACACGCCTAGAAGATGTAGAAAGGGAAATGGCAAATTATCCTACAAAAATATGGAAAGATAAATGTGTATTTTGCAACTGCGATGATGCTGTAGGTGAAAGGCGTGATTATGCTGATACTTCCGCATTTGCTTTGTATTTTTTAAAAAATTTCTTTACTTTAGGAATAAAAAAGCTAATTTGCACGCATTATGGTAGCAAAGTAGATTTATTTAACGCAGGTGTAAAAGGCTATGTTTTTACAAAAGAAGGAGTAAAGGAAATAGTAGATTTTCCGCTACGATATACAGGTGGCTTTGAAGAAAGAGAATCGCTTAGAATCTTAAATGAGGAAGCCGACATCGTTTGCACTAATCCGCCCTTTTCTCGTGCCATAGAATTTTGGGATATTTTAATCAAAAGTAAGAAAAAATTTATCATTATTTCAAATATTACAAATTGCGTAACCCCCGCTTTTATCCCATATTTTGCTAAGAAAAAGGCGTGGGCTGGATATACTAGCGTAGATTGGTATCTTAATCCAAAAAGGCAGTTAGTAGAAGCTTCAGGGCATTTTTTTACAAATTTTCCTATTAAAAATCGCCCTGCTATAAAACGTTTAAAAATTGTTCCATTAAATGAGATTCCAGATGTGTATAAGAAATTTGATGATAGTGGGACTTTATTAGTGGATAATAATTATATACCAAATGATTATGATTTGCCTTTTGCGGTATCAGCTAGGCAGATTCTAAATGGTGTGTTAGAGTGTGGGTATGAAATGGTTGGGCTTACACGATATTTGCCATATATCGAAGAAAAGAAAAAATTTACAAGGGTGTTGATACAAAAGGTCTAAAATCAAGATTTGTCGTGTAAAATATAGAATCTAAAAAGGAAAACTATGGAAATTTTTAAAAAAAGTAAAATTTATGATTTTGTCGGCTGGAGTAAGTGGGGCTTAGCTCTCTCGGTGCTGCTTACTATCGGGGCGTTTTATCTTTTCTTTGGCGTGGGGTTTAATCTTGGCATTGACTTTGCAGGGGGGAGCGCGGCGCAGATTCAGTATGTAGGTGATGCTAAAAGCGGCGTTACAAATACGCAAAATATGGAATCTAACTCGCAAGATTCTATAAATTCACAGCCATCTTTGGAGCAAATTCGCACACTTCTTAGCACAAACGCCATTTTCACAAACGCGCAAGTTAGCAATTTTGGCGATGAGATTCTAATAAAGATTCCATATCAAGAGGGCGTGACAAACGAGCAAATCGAAAATGCCTTGCATAGCACGCTAGATTCTAGCGGACATTTTGAAATCCGCAAACTTGATAGCATAAGTGCGAAAGTGGGCGATGAGCTGGCGCGAAGTGCCGTTATTTCGCTTATTTTAGCTACTATTGCTATGATGATTTATGTGAGCTTTCGCTATGAGTGGCGTTTCGCCCTTGCGAGTATCATTACGCTCGTGCATGATATTATTATCACGGCGGCGAGTGTGATTGTGTTTAAAATCGATTTGAATTTAGAGGTGATTGCCGCGCTGCTCGCACTTCTTGGCTATTCAATCAATGATACGATTATCATTTTTGATAGAATCCGCGAAAAGATGCTAGAGGGCAAAAAAATGAGTATTGAAGAGGTGATAAATGAGGCGATTTCAAATACTTTGCCGCGAACGCTTTTAACGTCTCTAACGATGTTTTTTGCGGTTTTGACGCTTTATATTTTTGGCGGTCACAACATTATCGGCTTTTCACTGCCACTTTTGGTGGGCGTTGTTTTTGGGACTTATAGCTCAATGTTTGTCGCGCCAAAACTCGCCATTTTGCTAGGTTTCTCAATCGAAAAATACTATGCAAAAGAAGTCGCCAAAGCTAAAAAGGTAGAGGAGAGACGCCGCCAACGCCAACTATACGAGGGCGGCAGAGTGTAGATTCTAAATTCCAATTTATAGAATCTAAAAGGCAAAAATATGGAATCTAAAGTGATAAATGTGAAAGAACGTGTGCTGAGTGTGAATGATAAAAATGCGAATTTGCTGCGGGAATTTTACGCGAAAAATAACAAATTTGTGATAAATTTTATGAGTAGTCCAGGCAGTGGCAAGACAACGCTACTCGAGGCAATGAGTGGCTTGAGCGATTTTAGATTCTGTGTGATTGAGGGCGATTTGGAGACTAATCGGGATGCGGATAGGCTTGAAAACAAGGGCATTTTGGCGAGGCAAATCACAACCGGTGAGGCTTGTCATTTAGAGGCAAAGATGATTCTTAATATTCTGCCAAAGTTAGAATCTGATACGCGTTTTAAGGCGAGCGAGTTTGTGATAATCGAGAATGTCGGCAATCTTGTCTGCCCTGCTAGCTATGATTTGGGCGCAAATGCAAATGTGGTGCTTTTGAGCGTCCCTGAGGGCGATGATAAGGTGCTGAAATACCCATCGATGTTTCTTTGCGCGGACTTGGTGGTGATTAGCAAGTGTGATTTGATACCACACTTTAACTTTCGTGTGGAGCGTGTTTTAAGCGATATGGCGAGTCTGCGAAATGGCGTTGAAATCATGCAAATTAGCACAAAAGATTCTAAAAGTATTGAAAATCTTAAAAATCGCTTTCTAAAATGGCGAGATTCTAAGTATCAAACTTCGCATATTTTTAGGTAGATTCTAATGAGACTTAGGAAAAAGCTAACTTTTAGCACATTTTTATTATTAATTTTTGCGTGTATTTATTTTTTATATCTTTATCAAACAGCCACGCCAAAAGACTTTAAAGAAGCAAAAAAGATTCTAAAAAAAGCGTGGAAAATGCAAGATTTTACACATGATTTTTACTGCAATGCCCCCTTTGAAATTACGCAAAATGGGCTAAAAGTGATAGAATCTAGTGTGTATTCGCCGCGAAAAAAATACACAAAAAAGGGCGCGATAAACGAACGCGCAAAAGTAATCGAGTTTGAGCATATTATGCCAGCGCACAATTTTGGGCAGCATTTGGCTTGTTGGCGGCGTGGCGGACGTGCCGCGTGCAAGGAAGATGCGAAGTTTAATGCGATGGAAGCTGACTTGCAAAATCTAGTGCCAGCAATCGGCGAGATTAATGGCGATAGAAACAACTTTCGCTACGCACAAGCCCCACGCGATTTAGCCTACACGCAATATGGCGGCTGCCAAGTTTTTAGCGATTTTAAGGCGCGCAGATTCTATCCAGCTGAGTATTCAAAGGGCTTAATTGCGCGCACCTACCTTTATATGAGCGAAAAATATGATATAAATTTAAGCGACAGCGAACGAAAACTTATGGAATCTTGGGATAAAATGTATCCGCCAAATGACTATGAAAAAGCACGCAACGCCGCAATACAAAAGGCAAAGATTCTATACGCCTTTACTAAAATAAAGGAGATTTTTTAAGATTTAATATATTTATCCATAAAAAGTTGCATACGTTTTGTGCTATCTTTCGTGCTTTTATAGTTGTTAGAATCTGCGGCAAACTCAAGCATTTTAGGGAAAAAATCGGCGTTATAACCCACCATTTTGATAATCAAATCGCCATTTGGCTCTAAAAACAGCACCAGCGGCGTATTTGACAGGTTATAGTGCCGCGACAAACTATCCGTATCTAGGCTCTTTCCCATAAACGCCACATTATGATTTTTGCTATAACTCGTATTCACATAATAAGATGTCACATTGCTTTTTATGTAGTCTTTGAGTGCCGTGTTCGTGCGGATTTCGCGCTTCAAATCCTCGCAATATTTGCACGAATTATTGCCAAAAATTATCATTATGGGCTTATTTTCACTCTTAATTTCTATGTTATTATCAAACACATCTTGCAAGCCTTGAAGCTGGGCTACATCGATATTTGCAAGGCGTTGCTCTATTTCTTCCTTGCTATCTTTTGTGCTATTTTCTTCGCTTACATTTATTTTATCTTTGCAACCATTTGCAAAAATTACTAAGATTATTAATAAAATTTTTTTCATATTTTTCTCCGTTTTTGGAATCTGTAGATTTTAACAATAAATTTTGTGGTTTTTGGAATCTTTTTTTTAATTTAATTGCAGATTTTTACCTCGCATTCTAATGTTATGTTAAATTGCTCTTTAACGCGGGATTTTGCGATGTTTATGGCGTTTATGGCGTCTTTGAAACTAGCGTTTCCCACATTTTTATTCACTAAAAAATTTGCATGAATTTCACTAAAACCTACACCATTTAAAAAAAAACCTTTAAGCCCCACAACCTCAATTAGCCGCCCAGCATAATCATTTGGCGGATTTTTAAAGCAGCTCCCACAACTTGCAATTTTTGGCTGATTAGTGCGCATTTTTTTAAAAGATTCTAACAAATCATTGCGAAAACCCTTAATCGCCTTAAATCGTGCTGCAAAAATCACGCCTTTGCTTTCACGTCCGCGATAAATTAGCCCTGCATCTCTAGCATTTATCCACTCGCCATTTATATTTATTGAGTGCAAAAAGTTAGCAATTTCATAACTTTTCATCCCAGCATTCATATTGCAAAGTCCGCCGATATTGCCGGGTAAATGTTGCAAAAATTCTAAGCCTTGCAAATTATGTTTTTTAAAAAATAAAAAAACTTTTACGCTTGGAGCGGTAGCGCCGATTTCTATAATATTAGAATCTAGATTCTGCAACACGCTAATATAATTAAATTCATTACTTAAAATGGCAAGATTACTAGCAGTAGGGGCGACTAAAAGGTTATTTCCTTTTCCTATAATGTGAAAATTTTTAGAATCTAAAGTGATATTTGAGATTT
This sequence comes from Helicobacter saguini, assembly GCF_000762875.2. Lineage (GTDB taxonomy): Bacteria > Campylobacterota > Campylobacteria > Campylobacterales > Helicobacteraceae > Helicobacter_A > Helicobacter_A saguini. Next base: position 18,041 of record NZ_JRMP02000016.1, on the reverse strand, counting down.
TTTTAGATTGCAAAATTTGGTTAAAATTTAGCGTTTTATTATGAAAAATAGAAGTTTTATTTTTACTAAGTTCGACGTTAGAATCTTTAGAATCTAAATTAGAATCTAAGGGCAAATTTTTTAAAATATCCAAGCTAGATTCTAAGTTTTTTTTAGAATCTAAACTAGATTCTATAAAATTTACAAAACTACCCCCCACATCACACATTTCAATAATGCTAACTTTATTTTCACCACCTATCTTAATACTAGAATATTTTTGAAAATTAATTATGATTTTTTGCATTTTAGAATCTATGAAATTATATTTGGTATTAAATTAATCACCATTTTTGTAAAATCCATAAGCATATTTAGCATCCAAGGCATCGTAAAAATAATCATCGCCACGACCGCCAAAATCTTTGGCACAAAGGCTAAAGTCATCTCATTTATCTGCGTTGTGGCTTGAAAAATGCTAATTAAAAGCCCCATAATTAGCGCGACAAGTAGCACAGGTAGGGACAAAAAAAGCGTAATTTTATAAGTTTGAATAGCTAGTGACATAAGCTCATTTTCCATATTTTTCCTTTTTTAGAATCTAAGTTGCAATTATACACTATTTATGTCACGCAAGATTCTAGAATCTAAAAATGCGTAAAGAATATCCACAGCCAAGTTGCCAAGCGTGAAAATTAGGCACATAACAACGATAAAACACTGAATAATAGGGAAATCGTGGTTAAGAAAGCCCTGAATACTATAAAGCCCAATGCCAGGCAGCACAAAAATATTCTCAATCACCAAAGCCCAGCCTAAAATCTCGCCAAAGTGCATACCAAACGCCGTCACAACGGGCAAAAGCGAGTTGTAAAAAATATGCTTCAGCACGATTTTAGGACTTGAGATGCCGCGCGCTTGTGCGTAAAGAATATGGCGTTCATTCGCATTTTCAATCATATTTGTGCGAATAATTCTCGCATTCACACACGCCGACATAAAGGCGATACTAAAAGCGGGTAAAATATAGCTCTGGATGGAATCTAAGCCTTGCGCTGGTAGCCATTCAAGGTGAATAGAAAACAGCATAATAAGCAAAAATGCAAGCCAAAAAGATGGCGTAGAAACACCTAAAAAACAAATAAAACGAATGAAAAAATCAGGCGCCCTGTCGCGATAAATAAAGGAAATTAGCCCCATAGGAATGCTAAATAGTAACATCAAAATGAATGCAAACGCCGCAAGTTTGAGCGTATTTGGCAGGTAGTAGAAAAAATCATCACTAACGCTATCACCACTAATATAGCTTGTGCCAAAGTCAAGTTTTATTGCATTACTTAGCCACGCAAAATACTGCGTTAATAGCGGCTTGTCAAGTCCAAAATCTTGCGTTATTTGTGCGATTAGCTCGGGGCTAGATTCTAAATGCGAGTGGATAATGTATTGCATCACAGGGTCAATGCCGCTTAGTCGCAATAGTGCGAATATCGCAAACGAGCTAAGCAAAAGTATGGGGATAATCCATAAGATTCTAAAAGTGATGAATTTTAGCATTTTAGGGCTTTAAAGTTAGTGTTTTAGAATCTATTAGCTTTCACTCATTGCAGATTCTGTAACTTTTATAGAATCGGTGTTTTTAGATTCTATAAAGTTGGGTTTAGAATCTTTGTGGGGTGGCTTGGGGGAGACTCCGTCGAATAGGACATTTACTAGAATGGCGGGGTATTTTTTGTATTGTTTGAATAAAAGTTTTCGTAAGAAATTGAATAAATTGCCTTCTAATGTTTTAGAATCTACAAAGATATTATCCTTTGCGTTGGCTAAAAATGCACGAAGTTCGTCATTTACGATTTTATTTAGCTCTTTTTCCTCATGTGGTCCTGCGATACCAAAAACATTTATTCTAGATTCTAAAATAGCCCTAGATGATTTAGAAAGGTGCAAAGTCAAAATAAAGATTCCATCATTTGCAAGGAGATTTCGCTCATTTATGATTTCATCATGCAAGATTCTATTGACTTGATTATCCACAAAGGTTTTGCCTGTTTTGACGCTTTTTACCTTTCGCATATAGTTTGGATTTACTTCGATTTGGTCGCCATCTTCCATTAAATATATGTTTTTTTCTGGCACACCGCAACTTATTGCAGTTTGTTTGTGCCGTGAGATATGATTATACTCGCCATGCACGGGTAGGAAAAACTTTGGTTTAATTAATCTTAGCATTAATTTTTGCTCCTCTTGCGCCGCATGACCGCTTACGTGTATCTCGCTAAAGTCTTGGTATGCCACTTTCGCACCTTGCTTTGTGATTAGATTTATCACTGCACTTACACTTGCTTCATTTCCCGGGATTGCCTTGGCGGACAATATCACAATATCGGTGGGCTTCAATTTTATATGGCGATGTTCATCCGCTGCCATTCGATATAGTGCGCTCATTGTCTCACCTTGAGAGCCTGTTGTAACGATTAGCACTTCCTCGTCTGGATATTGCATTACTTCGTGTGCCTCAATAAAAATGTTGCTTGGTAAATCTATATAGCCTAGCTCACGTGCAATTTCTAAGTTTTTTTCCATTGAACGCCCGATTACTGCGATTTTGCGATTATATTGTAGTCCATATTTGATTGCTTGATAAACGCGGTGGATATTTGAGCTAAATGTGCTCATTATCACGCGTCCTTTTGCATCTTTAAAAAGCTTATCAAATGTCGGTCCTACACTTGCTTCACTAGGCGTTACGCCACTTTTGTGCGAGTTTGTAGAATCACTAAGTAGCAACATCACGCCCTCCTCGCCATAGTGCGCTAGTCGGTGCAAGTCTGTTGGCAAGTTATCAATAGGCGTATGGTCGATTTTAAAATCGCCTGTGTGGATAATCACACCCGCTTCAGTGCGAATAGCTAGTGCCGAGCTATCAATAATGCTATGCGTGATATGTATCCACTCGATTTCAAAATCACCGATTTTAACCGGTGTGCGTTTTTCTACGATGTGAAAAAGCTCTTTATACTTTTTTAGCCCATGCTCATCAAACTTATTTCCCACAAGTCCAAGTGCAAGCGGCGTGCCATAGAGTGGAAATTGATATTGTTTGAAAAAATAAGGGACTGCGCCGATGTGGTCTTCGTGTGCGTGAGTGATGATAATCGCATCAATTTTATTCTTAATAGATTCTATATAGCTAAAATCTGGCACTAAAATATCCACGCCGGGCATAGAATCATCAGGGAAACTCATACCGATGTCAATGATAATCGCGGAATTTTGCGTTTCAATCACGGTCATATTTCCCCCGATTTCGCCCAAGCCGCCAAGCGGGGTAATGCGAACCTTTGCATTAGAATCTAGATTCAGTTTATGGTGCGGATTTAGGCTGCCTTTTTGAATCTTATTATTAGATTCTACGCCTTTTTTTAAGTCTTTGTGAAAGCCGACATTATTTCGCTCATCGGCGTGCAAAACTTTGCGTGTGCCATCTTCGTGCCGCTCTTGCTCTTTGGTTTTATTTTTCGCGGCGTGTTTATTTTCACCAACCCATTTTTTTGGTTTAAAGTCTTTTTTGTCGTGCCGCTCGTGTTTAGAATCTATGTGCTTAGAATCTCGCTCGTGCTTTTCGTGTTTAGATTCTCTTTGCTCTTTATTGTCACGCGTGTGAAAATTCTTTTGTTTTTTGGAATCTTTGAATTTAGATTCTCTATTTTGTGCGTGATTAGAATCTCGGTGATGGTTTTCGCGGTTAGATTCTCGATTATTAGAATCTCGATTAGAATCTCGCCCATCGCGTTTAAAATTCTTTTGCTTTTTATGCAAATTTGCGTTATTAGATTCTATAGAATCTTGCATATTAGATTCTATATTAGAATCTTCTCTGCGTAATGCCTTTTGCCCATATATCGCATTTAGGTGCTGTGCGTGATTTTCCGCCGTGTTGTTTGCTGTGTTTGCTGTGTTATTCGCATTTTGTGAATTTTCCATTTTTTCTCCTTTTAATATTCTTGCAAAAGTAACGCTAATTTTGCATAGATTGTCTCATCTACTTCGTGGGGACGAATGTTAGAATCTAGCCCTAAGATTTGAAAAATATTCTCTAAAATTTGCCTTTTAGATTCTATATTTTTAGAATCTAAATACGCCAAAAGGTTGCTAAAAAGCCTTTTTCTAGGGTTAGCAAATGCGGCTTTTAAAATAGATTCTATATTTTTTGGAATCTTTTGGCTTTTTAAAGCACAAGATTCAAACAAAATCACAGCAGAATCTACCTTTGGCTGCGGGACGAAATTCTCTCGCCCTACAAAAAACAAAAACTTTATACTTCCCCTTAATCTAGCCAAAACGCTTAAGGCGCAAAACTCGCTATCCTTTGGAGCGGCGCTAAATTTTCGTGCCACTTCAAGCTGGAGCATAACGACAAATCCGCGACATTTTTCATCTCTTATTGCTTGCAAAATTATGTTTGTTGCAATGTAATAAGGGAGATTGCTTACCAAAAAATACTCGCTAGGAAATAAGTAATTCTCGCCATTTTTTACGCTTAAAGCATCCGCGTGAATGATTACTAAATCGCTAGAATCTAGCTGCGTTTTTAGTGTGGTTTTAGCACAATCTATCAATCTAGTATCGATTTCATAGGCTAGTAATTTATATTTGCTAGTTAGCCTTTTGGTTAAATCGCCCAAGCCAATCCCTATTTCAATAAGCCGAATTTTAGATTCTATAAAATTAGCCTTTTTAGAATCTTGTATAGAATCTAAGTTAGCATTTTCATAACTTTTTTCGTCATGTTGAGCGTTAAGCGAAACATCTACTTTAGAATCTTTTTTAGTGTCATTGCGAGAAATTTCGCTAGAAATTTCGTGGCAATCCACTTTATGAACTTTAGAATCTAAACTTATAGAATCTATAACTTTTTTAGAATCTAATTCGCCTTTTTGCAACTTAGATTCTATATTTTCTTTAGAATCTAACTTGCTTTTAAGGCTAGAAGATTCTATAAACTCCGCTATATTCAAGGGAATCGCTTGGACTATTTTTTCTAACAAAACAGAATCTTGCAAAAAATTCTGCCCCAAACTTTTCTTAGCTTTTACATTCGTAATTATATGATTTTTCTTTGCAAATTTACTCTTTTTTTTCATTTTTTTCCTTAAATTTTTCTTATTATATCAATTTATTTGCTATTATTTTATGCGGTGTGGTAGGTAATTGCTTTTATATAAAAGAGGAAAGTCCGAGCTACATAAGACTAGGATTCCATTTAACAAATGGCTAGGGCAACCTAAGGGAAAGTGCAACAGAAATATACCGCCATTTTAAATTTGCCAGATAAACTCCTACGTAGATTCTATAATGGTAAGGGTGAAAAGGCAGGGTAAGAGCCTACCGACTTTTTGGCAACAATAAGTGCTATGCAAACCCAATCCGTAGCAAGAATAGCAGGTTAGAAAGTCTTAAATTTTTAGCTATTCGCTTAAGCAATATTGCGAAATATTGCATAGATAAATAATTACCTAAACAGAACTCGGCTTACAGCCACACCGATTAAATATAAAGTAATTTTGACAAAGGACAAATATGCGATTTATCGAACCAGAGGGAAGAAGTGTAGCTTATGTTATTGTGATTTTTGTGCTCATTTTATTGTATTTTGGATGTTATATTGTAGGTGCGATTTTTCTTCTTTCAATTTTACCGCTTTGGCTATTTTTTTGTAGTTCAAAAATTATTACTCCAAGTATGCCAAATGCTATCGTAGCACCAATTAGTGGCATTATAAAAGAAATTGAAGTTAGTCAAAATGAAATAAAATTCCATATTTCACCACGATTTAATGGACGCATTTACTCACCAAATGACTTGCAAAATATCCATATTACGCACACTTTTGGTTTTTTTAATTTCGGTTTTAATGATTTTACTAAAATGCTAAACGCACGTGATATTTTAAGTGCAACTAGTAATTTAGATGGGGTTACTTTGAATGTGGAAATGTATCTTACTCCTTATATTTTTAGATTTTGTGGATTAAAATTTAGTGGTAAAAATGCTCTTTTTTTGGAGAAAATTGGTTTTTTAAATCTTGGAGTTTTAACTCTTAGTGTAAAAGGTAAGAATTTACAAAGTTTAGCTAGAGCAAATGATAAGATTGTAGGCGGCAACACAGCGTTAGTTGTGGTAAAAAAAGATTAGATAGAATCTAAGCTTTCAAAAACAAATATTTGCTTGCTTGCTCTCTTGCCAAAGGCGAAAAGCTAAAAGCAGAATCGCCCAAAGTTATGTCATATTTCTTATCACTTTCAGCTTTGCAGTAGCTTAAAACGATTTTGCAAGCTAGCTCTTTTTCGCTTGTAGTCGCGCTTTTGTCTAATAACGCAAGGGGTCCCTTCACATTCAAAGGCACGATTTTATCCATTTTTTCATGGCTTATATCAAGCTTTTTATTTTCCTCATCATTGCGGGCAATGACAAGCCTAGCGCCATTTTCAAGCACCATATACCGCCCGACCTTAAAAAGCGCGACATCATCGAAAACCACATCGCGATGGCTTAGCATATCCTTGATTTTAAGCGAGACGGATGTATCAGTCAAAAGGCAGCCGCCACCTGGCTTTTCATGGTATTTCCAGCCATATTTTTCAAGCAAGGCAAGTTGGACGTGACGCCCGCGACCGCTTACATTTAATAGCTTCTCCCTATCTACCCAGCCCTTTTTTTCAGGGAAAGTCTCAGCCAAAAGTTTCGCACACATCGGACGTAAAATCAGCTCATCAAGTGTGCGTGGCTTAGAATCATCGCTACCATCGCGGCTTAGAATCTTGTCATACAAAGGGTCTTCGCCGATTTTCCGCACAAGGCTTCTAACCTGGTCTAGTGCGTCTCGCCTTTGACTCTTAGGTCGCTGCCCTAGCACCTCGCCGCTAATGGCAAAGTCCGCACCTAGCTCGACCATCTTAGCAAAAGCGTGGCGAAACATATTCGCGTGACAATCAATGCAGGGGTTAAAAAACCGCCCATAGCCAAACTTTGGCTTAAAAAGCACATTGTCAAAAAACTGCTTTGCGATATTAATCTGGATTAGCTCAGCGCCCACTTGCGCGGCGGCATTTTTGAAATACTCGCTCTTATCTTTATTGCTCCCAAAGCCGATGTTGAAATTTAGCGCATAGACCTTGATTCCTTGCTCCGCCATAAGCTGCATTGAAATCATAGAATCTAATCCGCCGCTAAATAACGCCACGGCTTTTTTTTGTTTGATTTGTTTCATTGTCTTTCCTTTTTTAAAGATTCTAAAATTCTAATCGTTTAACACCGCTAAATAACGCCACGGCAGAACGTTGTTTTTTTTTCTTTCATTTTAGAATCTAGTTGATTTTTAGAATCTTGCAAACTAGATTCTATATTTGCACTTGAATCTTTCATAATTATTTCCTTAAATAATATGGTAATTTTTAGAATCTTATTTTACTATTGTTTTTGCAAGATTCTAAGATTATAATAATGTAAAAATCTAAACCAAACTCCGTAACATCTCAATCCCAGCGATATTTTCAAGCGAATTATCCTGCGTAAAACGATTGATATTTTTAAAGTTTGACGCGCGTTCAGGGTGCGGCATTAACGCATATATCGTCTTTTCAGCGTTGCAAATCCCAGCGATAGATTCTATACTGCCATTAAGATTTTGCGCGTATTTCAAAAGGATTTGATTATTCGCTTTCATAGATTCCAAAGTAGGAATATCCACTTGATAATTGCCCTCAGCGTGTGCCACAGGGATACGCAGGAGCTGATTAATCTTGTATTTTGCCAACATAAAATTATTCGTGTTTTCGACAATTAGCGGCGCATTTTTGCTTATAAATCGCAGGTTTTCATTCCGCATAAGCACGCCGGGCAGCAGCTTTGCCTCACACAGAATCTGAAATCCATTGCAAATGCCAAGCACGCGACCGCCGTTATCCGCATATTTTTTGAGTGCGCGAATGCTAGGCGTAGTGGAAGCCATCGCCCCACACCGCAGATAATCGCCATAGCTAAAGCCCCCAGCTAGCACCGCCAAACGCGTCTGCCGCGGTAGCCTACTTTCAGTGTGCTTAACAAACGCGCACGCAAAGCCCAAATTCCTATAAATATACTCAATATCCTCATGGCAATTAGTCCCGGGAAACACAAGTATTGATACCATTTTTCGCCTTTTGCTTTTGTAAAATGTAAATTATAGAATCTTTTTTTGTGTTTATAAGAATATTATGTAAAATCTAATAACTTTTAGCTAAGATTCCATATTCACATCACAAAAAAAGGAAAAATATGCTAGAACTAATTAGTAAAAAGGGCTTAGATGAGCTAAAGGCAAAGGGCAAAAGTGAGCCAAATGTCGTGAAAACCGCGAAGTGCAAGACGATTGTAAAGAAGCGATATATCCATGAAAACCTTATACGAAACTTAAAGCCACACATTATTGATGAGCCACCGGGGCTGCTTGGCGATGATACCGCACCAAATCCTACAGAGGCGTTGCTTGCGGCACTTGGGAGCTGTATTTGCGTTGGCATTCAGGCAAATTGCGTGGATAAAAATATCGCTATAAAGTCGCTAGATATGGAGCTTGAGGGCGATATTAATATTAGTGCGGTCTGGGGTGTGGGCGATTTAAATCCTAAAAAAGAGCTTGGCGTAACCGACATTCGCATGAAAATTAATTTGGATGCGGACATTAGCGAGAGCGAAAAAAAGGCGATAATTGACAATGCGATAAAGTGGTCGCCTGTGGCAAATACGCTTTTGCGAAATGTGCGCCTTAAGGAAGTATAGAATCTTAAAATCAAATTAATAGCTACCACATTATAAAATATTATTTGTATTTTTTGATATAAAAATCAAGGGTTTTTTCTATGGCTTGATTAAAGGTGTGCTTTGGACTCCAGCCTAGAATCTTACGCAGTTTGCTAGAATCTATGGCATAACGTCTGTCATGTCCAAATCTATCTTTGACAAAGCTTATTTGCTCTTTGTAGCTTTTTTCTTTTGGGAGTTTAGAATCTAGCATTTCACAAATTATATTTGCTATTGTTAGATTTTCCATTTCGCTACCACCGCCGATGCAAAAGGTGTCAAAGAAGTTTTTAGATTCTATAGAATCTGTGTTTTTTTGGGAATCTGGTGTTATTTTTTGGGTTTTTGACCCACCCCCCTCAGCAAGTGAGCGTGGAATGCGACCTATATTTTCAATAGCGTGGGAAAAAATTTGCAAAATCGCATCGCAATGGTCATCGACATAAAGCCAGTCGCGCACATTTTTGCCATCGCCATAAATGGGGATTTTTTCGCCACTCAAAGCCTTGCGAATTATCGTAGGAATGAGCTTTTCATCGTGCTGAAATCGCCCATAATTATTCGAGCAATTGCTAATTACCGCATTTAAGCCATAAGTGTGGGCGAAGCTCCGCACAAGCATATCGCTACTAGCCTTAGATGCCGAGTATGGCGAGTTTGGCTGATATGGTGAGCTTTCGCTAAAATAGCCTTTTTCTCCCAAGCTACCGAAAACCTCATCAGTGCTAATGTGGTAAAAAAGCGCGTTTTCAAAGCCCTTTTTGGGCGAAAAAGGCGCGTCAAACCAAGCATTAAACGCCGCATTTAAAAGGCAAAATGTGCCATTTATGTTTGTTTTTATAAAAATATCAGGCGAATTTATCGAATTATCGACATGAGATTCTGCGGCAAAATGTATCACGCTATCGATTTTGTAAGTCTCAAAAATTTTTTGCAATAACTTGCTATCGTTTATATCGCCCTGTATAAAGTGATAGTTTTTTATTTTTTTGCTCTTGCGTTTTAGTGGGGCTTTTATGTTTTTAGATTCTGTGAAATTTTTAGAATCTTTTTTGGTGTTTTGGTTTTGGTATTTTTTTTCTTGTGATTTTTTGGAATCTAAGTTAGTGTTTTTAGTATTTTTGGTGTTTTTATAGAATCTAGATTCTATGTTGTTTGTCATGTTGAGCGAAAGCGATTCATCTATGTTTTTTTTCTTAGAATCTTTGTTTTTAGATTCTATAGAATCTATTTTTCTAAAGTTGCTATTTTTTGATAAATTATTTTGAGATTCTATAGAATCTAGATTTTTGTTATCGTTGCGATTTTGTGTATCGTTTTCTTTGTTTTCATTTACACATTGCGCAAAAAAGTGCATATCCCCCACCCCGCGCCCCCTTTGCAAAAAAAAGCAGCCGCTTTTTTTTCTAAAAGGGGGCGAGCCCCGTTTATCCAACTCTTTGCAAAAAAGCGACGTCCGCACTACTGCGGACGTATTTTCGCTTTTTTGCACTGCGAGTTGGGCGGGACTCACAAGGTTCGTGCTTCGCACGTCTCCATTAATTGTCAAGCTATCGCTTGACGTTTTTATTCGTTTGTTTTTAGAATCTAATTTCGCTTTTTTAGATTCTATATTTTTTATAGAATCTTCACTATTGTCATTGCGAGAAAATTCGTAAGAATTTTCGTGGCAATCTACGTTTTTTATAGTTTTAGATTCTATAACTTTTTTAGAATCTAAATTAGCAGATTCAGTATTTTTATAGAATCTAGATTCTATATTAGATTTTTGGCTTCGCTCAAAATGACGTCTAAATTTTATCTTTTTAGATTCTGTAATTTCTAGCTTTTTAGAATCTAGATTTTGCAACTTGCTATTGCAAAAGGAGTTGCCCCACGATAGATTGTTGAGATTTTCGATATTACTCGCATAGGTTAGCAAATCAAGATTGACTATCACGCAGTCTTTGGCATTCGCCATAATGTGATACAAAAAATTGCTACCGATAAAGCCACAGCCGCCTGTGATTAGAATGTTACGATTTGTTAAGATAGGTTTTTTAGATTGCATATTTTACTCCAAGATTCCAAATTTTTCTAAGAAGTTAGAATCTATATCTTCAATTAAGCCTTTGGCGCGTAAAGATTCTATGACTTCTTTGGTGCAAAGAACATCTTTTGGGTATTCTTTGTTGTAGTTTTCTAACGCGCCCTTGCTTGTGGCGTCTAAAAACGCACATTTAGATTCTATGATTTTCAAATCGCGGCTCACATCGATAGAATTTACAATACGCCAAATTAGCATATAATCATTATGCAATTCATTAGAATCTATAAAAATAAAAAATTGTGCGTAGTTTTTTAGTGCGTTTGCAAACTCACGTGCGTAATGTAAAATCGGCTTATCCTTTTTGCAAACTTTGGCAATTACAATAGGATTTTTATGCTTGTAGATTCTAACATCTTGTATCTCACTTGCAATTTCTTGCATTTTAGATAATAAATCTTTAGAATCTATCTGCATAAAATCAAACTCCAAAGCCGCTCCACACGCATCAATACCTAGCTTTCCACTTACTGCATATTGCTCACTTGCATGGTCTAAGGCATCGCAGATTCCTTGCGTTATATATAGGTTTTTAACGCAGATTCTATCCAAAATATAATCGGTTAGAATCTTGTAATTATTATGAATGCTCGGCGCATCCACGCCTAAAAAAATAGCATGTTTTACAAAGCTAAGCTGCCCTAAGCCAAAAAATGCGTGCATTATCTGCAAACTCTCAGCTGGGTAATCATGGCGGATTCTAGCCAAAATGAGATTATGAAAGACGCCATTTTCAGGCATTGAATAATCAAGCAGCCCATGCACACTCGTTTGCAAAAGTGGCAAAAATACGCGCTCTGTCATATAACCAAAATATTTATCTTCTAAGGGCGGTTTGCCTACAACGGTGGCTAGATACACGGGTTTTCGCTTCATCGTAATCGCCGTGACTTTTAGCACAGGATAAGGCTCGATAGGCGTGTAAAAGCCTGTGTGGTCGCCAAACTTGCCCTCTGGCGCAAAATTATTAGTATCAACATAGCCCTCAATCACAATGTCGCTATCGTGCGGCACATCAAGCTCGTTTGTGATGCATTTCACTAAGCGTGGATTTTTCCCGCGAATTAAGCCATAGAGCATAAGCTCAAACATCTTTGGGGGCATGGGCGCTTGGGCACACCATATATAAAGCGGGTCGCCGCCGATTGCGATGCTAACAGGCATTTTTTTGCCGTGGCGTTTGTATTCGTGGAAAAAATGCGTGGCGTCTTTGTGGATTTGCCAGTGCATAAGGAGTTCGTTTTTGGATTTGACTTGCAGACGATACATTCCGACGTTATTGCTTGGAGATTCTGTATTTTCGTTAGATTTCGCCCTTTGAATCTGGCTTTTATTTTCAGTGGAATGCAAGGCAGATTCAAAGGGCGAAATACCTTGCGAGTTTTTAGAATCTGCGTTTTTAGATTCTATAGAATCTTGTTTGGGAGAATTCCCCCCTCCCTGCCTTATATTAATATTTGGGGGGGTTATGGGGGTGGGTTCTATGTCGTTAGTTATTTTTGTAGATTCTATAAAATCTTTAGAATCTAGATTCTGTATATTTTTAGAATCTGCGTTTTTAGATTCACTAAAATTTATAGAATCTGCACGAGGCGAATTGCTATAACTTCTAGTATAAACCTGTCCCATAGTGATAAATCGTCCGCCATCATCTTCCCACGTCTTCAATATAGGCAGGTCAAATAAGTTTATAGAATCTCCTTTTATAATGATTTCTTGCGCTGGTGGCGTGGCTTCAAACTTCCCTGTAAATGCGTTTTTAAGCCCAACTTTATAAGGCTTTGGGAAAATATGCCGCGCATTCCAAATCTCCATTAATTTAGCAATTTTACCCTTAAAACCCTTTGGCACAGCAGGATTTAGCAAACTTTTTATCGCGCTAGCAATACTTTCAATATCCTTAAATTTTCTCTTAGAATTATAATGATTTGCAATCAGCTCCAAACGCCTAAATGAGCCAAAAACATTCATTAACACAGGGATTTCATACTCTTTAGATTCTATATTTTTATGGTGGCAGTCGGGCGTTTGGTTTTTAGAATCTACAAAAGTAGGGTGGTGGGTGGGCGAAAGGTTAGAATCTTTTGTGTTAGATTCTATATTTTCTTTTATAGAATCTAAGTTGTGCTTAGAATCCGTGTTTTTAGATTCTATATTTTGTTTAGAATCTAGATTCTGTGAAATATTAGAATCTAAAGAGCGACAAATAGGGCGAGTAAAAAGCAGTGCCTTAGAATCTTTTTTCTTTACTTCCAAATACGCCAAATGCGGTATTTCAAGCTCAATATCAAGTGGTTCATCAATCACTTTCAACTCATTATGCTTTTTCAAAAACTCAATAAAATCCTGCATACTTCCCTACTTTCATAATATAAACTCAACATTATAATAAAAAATCTAATATTTTTTAGAATCTTATTTGCTTTGTTTTTTTAATATCAAAAATTTCTAAGGTTTTGTTTTTAGAATCTAGATTCTATGGCTTCACTCAAATAGCTTATCTTTTTTAAATTAGCAATATTATTGAAATCTTGTTACTAAAAGTAATGGGTGGGGTTAGTGGTGTTACTTTTTTACGAAGGATTTTTAAAGGATAAAAGTTGTTGGTTGGGGTGTTTGTGACGGGGTTATTACGTTCTTATTATTGTTTTATTTATAATTTTGCGTTTTTATTACATTTCTAATATTATTTTGAAAAGGATAGAAAATGTGTAAAACATTTCTAAAAGTAACATTTGTTTTTAGCATTAGTGTAGTTTCGCTACATTCTTTAGAATCTAATTCTTTTACGAAGCTAGATTCTATAAAAATAGATTCTAAGAAAATAGATTCTATAAATGGGGGGGGAATCTAGCCTTTCGCCCTTACGAGATAAAGGATACACGCCCAAAGTGAATGTGGAGTCTAGTAAGAATTTGCTAGATTCCAACATTTCTAAAAATATAGAATCTAAGGCAGAAGTCATATTGAGCGAAGCGAAATATCTGCGAGATTTAAAAGCAGATTCTATAGAATCTAAACACATAAAACTAGCGGATGTTAGCATAGATTCTAAAAATATAGAATCTAAATACCTAAAATTAGTAGATGTTTCGCCTACGGCTCAACATGACGGAAATTTTGTGGCTCAACATGACAAAAATATAGAATCTAACATCCTATCGCCCACCCACCACCCTATTAATGAAAATACAGAATCTAAAAACGACGTAAAAGAATACAAACTAGATTCTATCGTTACAAGTGCGAGTGGCTATGAACAGGATATAAAAAACGCTCCAGCAAGTATCTCCACCATTCAGCAAAAAGAGCTTTTCAAAAAGCCTATAAGAGATATGGGAAATGCGGTTAGCGGTGTGCCGGGCGTCTTTACTCAACCAGACAAGACAGGTGCTAATAAAATCTCAATGCGTGGGCTTGACCCTAGCTTACGCTCATACTAATCGATGGCAAGAGACAAAATGTCGCACAAGGTTTTGAATCTTTTGTTAAGGCGCCGCGACTAGCTTTATGCCGCCTATTTCAATGATTGATAGAATCGAAGTGATACGCGGACCTGCGAGTATAATTTACGGCAGTGCTACACATTGACAAATTTGGGGCGGTGTCGTAAATATCATCACTAAGAAAAATCCTAGCAAACTAACCATTTCCGCACAACTAGACACAGGATTCGCGCAACATCAAGGCACTTATGGTAACACTTATGGCTTTAGCCTGTATTGCCGCGCCCATAATCAAGGATAAACTTTTCTATAACATTCGCGGTGGATATAAGTATGGCGGTGGTGATAGAGTGCTAAAACCAGCGGAGTATCGTAATATCCCTGTGGCTTGCACGCCCGGTGCAAATGCGAACTCAAATCAAGATAGCTGCAACGCAACAAGTCCGCAATATATGCCACGTCACATTAACCCCTACGCCGTCTTTGCATCTACTGACTGGCAAGCCCATATTAATAATCTTGGAATGTCGGCGGACGCCTTAGCTACAATCTAGATTCTAACAACAACATTTACGCGGATGTGGAAAACTACTTTGCTCGTATCGGCTCATTGAATGACGATATACGCGTATTTACATCTTTGCGTGATAGCTAAAGATTAATGCTGTGCTAAACCACGAAGCAACTTATGAATGGGGTCAGCTTGTTACATATTTGCAATATTCTCGCACGATTATCGGGCGACACACAAATACGCCAAATACCCCGCTTGGCGCAGACCCTACAAAGCCGCAAGTGCCTTATCCCGTGATAGGTAGCAATAGCGGCACAAGTATAGAATGGGATACAAACTGGCGTAGAAATCAAGATATTATCTTTCAAACTAGCTATAATAACGCCTTTGATTTCAACGACTGGGGAAGCCTTACTTTAAATGCTGGGCTTTATTATATTTGGGAAGAGCTTAGAATTGTCGCGGTGGATAGGGGTGAGAATTTTCTAAAGGCGATGAATCAAGTAGCCCTTTTTGCTGAAGGGCAGTATGATATTAATGAGTATATTAGCACGACTTTGGGACTGCGGTATAATTATAGCGATTTGTTTAGTGCTATTCCTAATCCGCGATTTTATGTGAATGTGTATCCTACAACGTGGCTAACGCTAAAGGCTGGTGTAAGTAGCGGTGTGCGTGTGCCGCAGATGAATTACTTGCATAATGGATGGCAGTACTCGCCAAATGTTAGCGCGACTGCCTATACGCGTGGGAATACAGAGCTAAAGCCAGAGCAAACTTGGAATTATGAAATTACAGCGTTGATTGATAGTAAATATGCAAGTTTTGATATGACAGGGTATTATACTGATTTTAGTAATGTGATTGTAAGTGTGGGACTGCCTAATGATGCAGCGTGTCCTGCGGGGGTAAAAAGTGCGGCTAATTGTCTAACGTATGAAAATGCGAATAAGTCGCTACTTGCAGGGCTAGAGCTTGGGGCTAAGCTAAAAGAAATCTATGGCTTTAGCCTAAATGCAAACTATAACTTTGCGTATAGCCAAGTGCTAAGTGTGCGAAATGCAAACCAACAAGCCTTGAGTGGGTGAGCCATTAAATAGCATTCCACAGCATAGTTTTAACATTGTGCCAGAGTATCATTTAGAATCTAAGTGGGGGGATTTGGATATTTTCTTGCGTTATCAAGGGAGATTTCGCGCTCCTACGCCTACGCCAACAGGCAAACGCAAATGTAGCGGCACTGCGTTCGCAGGTGGGAAGATTCTATAAAGATTATCAACTTGTGGATTTGGGTGCGTCTTTTAAATTTTTGAAAAATTATATGGTGACTTTTAGTATCAATAATTTGTTTGATGTGGATTTTTACTCGCCTATCATCTATGGCGTAACTACGGGTGCTGATGGCTCTTTGAGTGCAAGCAATCGCAACCCTATCTTAAACTCATATCAAACAATTATCCCCCGCCGCAATTTCTACCTATCCCTTCGCTATGAGTTTTAGAAACCAGATTCTATAGAATCTTTCAAATCATAATCTTGTTAATTTTTTATAAAATTTTTGCAAAAATTTGTGGTATTTAAGCTAGGTTTAAGGTTAGTTTAGGTATAGTTTCGTTTCGCAAGTTTGAATTTGCGGTTCTGCTTTTACTTCTTTTGATTTAAGGCATGATCTTTGAAAACTAAGCAAAGCTTAAATATTGTTTAATTCTTTAATACAACTCAAATATTGCTTTGGATTTTATCGCTTTATCTTAATTTGGCGATAGAATCTTTAATCTTTGCAAGATTTTTAAAAAGAACTAGGATTATATTTTCTATAATTTTTAACCTAAATTGTTATGGAATCTTTAATTTTTATGATTTTAGATTCTATAATTTTATGTTGTGTTTTATAGCACAATAAACTTTTTTATGGAGAGTTTGTGTCCATTGAAATATATGGCTCAAACTTCCATAAAGTTTTTATGGAGAGTTTGATCCTGGCTCAGAGTGAACGCTGGCGGCGTGCCTAATACATGCAAGTCGAACGATGAAGCTTTTAGCTTGCTAGAAGTGGATTAGTGGCGCACGGGTGAGTAACGCATAGATAACATGCCCTTTAGTCTGGGATAGCCATTGGAAACGATGATTAATACTAGATACACCCTATGGGGGAAAGTGGCTCTTAAATAAGAATTTGAGTGTGTTTTGTGGTTTCTTTAAATGTTTAGATTCTAAAGATTAAAAACATAGAATCTAGGATTCTATAAACTTTAAAAGATTTGGCGGGTTAGTGATAAATGGATAAAGCTTAAGAGTTTTATCCTATCGCCCACCCACCGCCCTTTTTGGTGGAGTTTGTAGAATCTTGTTTTAGATTCTAAAGGCGAGTCTGTAACATAGAATCTGAAATATAAAATCTGTCAAATTAGATTCTAAAGATTAAGAACGAATCTTTTGAGAATTAAGATTCTAATGGTTTATGAAATCTTAAAAAGTAGATTCTAAAAACAAACGATAGAATCTAGATTTTATAAAACTTTAAAAGGATTGTGGTTTTGTAGTGGATGATAAAAAAATCAAAACTTTTTCTTATCGCCCACCCACCGCCCTTTTAAATGAATGTTTATAGAATCTTGTTTTTAGATTCTAAAGATTTTTTGGATTTAAAAAGATTCTAAAGATTTAGATTCTATCTAGATTCTTAAAAAGTGTGGATTGCTTCGCTTCGCTCGCAATGACTATAGAATCTAGATTCTAAGATTTGAAATAACTTAATTAAAAAAGATTCTAAAGGCAAGTCCAAATATAGAATCTAAAAGATAAAATTTTATAGAATCTTTAGATTTAATCATTTAATCAAAGGGTTAGAAAATTAGATTTTATTAAATTATAGAATCTAAAAAGTTAGATTTTAAAGAAAACAAATTATAGAATCTAGATTCTATAAACTTTAAAGGATTTGGTTAGCTGGTAAAAAGATAGAATCTAATCCTAATCGCCCACCCACCACCCTTTTTAATGGAAAACAAAACACAATAAATTTTTATTTAAGAGCTTACGCTAAAGGATTGGTCTATGTCCTATCAGCTTGTTGGTGAGGTAATGGCTTACCAAGGCTATGACGGGTATCCGGCCTGAGAGGGTGAACGGACACACTGGAACTGAGACACGGTCCAGACTCCTACGGGAGGCAGCA
>NZ_JRMP02000015.1 GCF_000762875.2 Helicobacter saguini | reverse complement strand
GTAAAGATTCTAAACTCTCAGTAATACTAGCCTTTGTAATAATAAATTCTAAATTATCTATCTTTAGGGTAATAAATGAGTTCATGGGTTTTTCCTTTTTGGTGGTTTTGTGTGAAATTAAATACTTTTATAAATAAATTATCTTTTAATATAGTTTTCTCCAAATGGCATAAGATAATCTAATCCGCTTGTATGAATATACCCATCATAAAGTATTAATCTGCTAGGATGATTATTAAATATATAAACATAGTCCTTGGAATCGCTAATAAATTTTATAATTTCTAATAAATACCAATCCCAATTTGTTTTATAATTAAATATATCTTCTTCGTCAAAAACATTTTTGTTTATATTTGATTTATTTGGTATTTTAAGCACCCATACTTTAACCCAGTTGTTTTGCAATATATTATGAATAAACACGATATATTCATCTTTCCATAGTGGATTTATTAGTTGAGATTTATTTATTTCGTAATATTGTCTTTGTAATATATCATTTGATTTGTCAGTCATTTGAGATTTTAGTTTTTGCGAGAAAAGTTGAGATAAAATCTTAGAATCTTTAGCTGGTTTATCTCTCACGTTTACAACATAATCATTAAAATTTGTCTGTGTAATAGCAAGTGCTGTGGTAGGAATAGGGGAAAATATATCTTTATAAGTAGTATATTTATCTATTTCAATATCGTATGCAAGTGGATATTTATAATCGTAATTTGGTTTTGTATTTAAAGAAAGTATAGAATAAGATTTTATTATACCTATACAAATTCCAAATGTAGTTATCTCGTCAGATTCTGCATACCTTAAAACCCTATCGTAATTAAAAAAACTTATAGGATATTTACTTAAAAATCTAGGAGTAACAATATACCATTCAAATTCTATTTCCATAGGCACAAACATAGCAGAACCAAAACGAACATTATAGAATCTATCTATGCGATTTTTATCTAAACCTGCTTGCAACAAAATATTTTTTGCAAAATCATAGTTTATATTATATTGTGGGTGCATTTGTATTATAAATTTATCAAGCTCAACAAATGCATCATAAAAAGTTTTATTAGATTCTATATTTTTAGCAAAATCTTTTGCGTATAAATAAGCATAATTAAGGTACAAATTTTCTTGTGGGAAAAATATTAAATCGATATTTTTATTGTATTTCATATCATAACTCCATGCAATTCTAAGATAACCATTATATACTAATGTTTTTACCTTGCTGTTATTTTCCACACATTCATTTGCGTAATCATAAAAATTGTTTGCTGTATAATCATAAGCATTTATAAGCGATGATACATAAGCGTTCATTTAAAGCCTTTGTAATCGATAAATTTTTGGTTTATTATCTTATTATATTTGAATTTCTGTGTGTTTAATAAATCCATTTAATATAAATTTCCAAATATATTACTAAAACACTCCATATACTCTCGAATAATATTCTTTTTCCTGCCCTAAAAGTTTTAGGCTTGATTTATCTTGTTTATATTTTTCCCATAATATTTTTCGTGTTTGACTTAGATTTTTACAGCCTTGCAACATCTTTTCAAGCTCTTTAGCTCTTTTTTCATTATAGATTTCTTCTCCACCTATATGAATACATTCACAACTTTTATTAATAAAGCTATCAGTATCTTTGTTTGTGTTTCGTGGAATCTGCTTGTATCCAAATGTAGCTTCTACGCCATTTGTCTTTTGGCTAAATCGTTGAAAATTTGCATAATTGTTACATATATTACTCATAAAGTCATTGTTATATAGCACAAATTCAAGATTGTTTTTACTCCAAATAATATCAACTTTATTATATGTTGTTTTTCTATTTTTAATAAAATTCTGGACATCTTGAGATAATTCCACTGCATATATATGCAAACTTACAAGTATGATAAATAACATGATTTTCATTTAATTTCCTTCTAACGACCAATGTGGTGGGTCTTCATCCATTATTAGTCGAACACCAAAAGTTTCCCCAACTTTTCTTAAATTTAAGTTGGCATACTTGAATTCATTCTTTTCCGCTTAAAATTAACTCTTGTGATGTATCTGCGTTATCTATATCAAAATTATTCAATATCATTATTTCTATATAATTTTCAATACACACGTTTTGTGTGTTTTTATTAATCAATAAAGGTAAATATTTTTTTAATAACTCTGCAAAAAGTTTTTTCATTGTTTTGGTATCCATCCAAGCCTTAATTTCATCTTTAAAAAATGCTTGTTTACTACTTATAAGCATACACCCATTAGAATTTTTAGGAGAAATGCCATCATGGATTAATACTACTCTATCGCTATTTACAAAATCATTACCCAATTTAATCACATTTTGAAAAATTTTTCCATTATGCCATGAAATATTATATCTACCACTAGGAATCCTAAGATTTAATTCCCCCGCTATACAATCTGGTCCTGGTCTATCTAGTATATAAGCAAATGCTTTATTTGATAAATTATCAAAATTAAGTTCTTCATTTACTACATTAATGTTTTTTATTGTTTTGATATGCTCTTTTACAATGTTGGTTTTACCCTTATTGTTTATTGTTTTGCTTAGAATGTTCTCTTGAAATTCTATATTAACCCTTTGATTATCCATATACACATACATCCTTGCTTCAGTAGATTCTAAGGTTTCTTTAAATCGCTGTAATACTATTAGTGTTCTTTTTTGATATTTAACTCTTAGTGGAATTGATATATTTTGCGGTATATTATTTATTTCAAATGTGCTACAAATATCCCCTTTGTTATTTAGTAAATCTATATTTTGTATATTTAATTCTTGTGGATTATATGTTGTTGATATATTATATTCTCCCTCTTTTAGTGGCTTTGTAGAATCTTGCGTGTGTATATTTAAATCATAATAATAAAATTTGTTTGTTTTAAAGTCTTTTATTTTTAATTTATTTCTTTTAGTTTCCATATTAGATTCTATGGAATCTAGTGGTATTCCACTTCTAGCTTCCCACTTATTTATTATTCTCTCATTTTCTAATAACATTAAATTCTTACCATTAAATTCTAATCTAAAACTCGTTTGAATAATCTTAAGTTCTATAGATGTAATTTTATCTTGTTGTATTTGTTTTTTAGCTCCTTTGCCTACACTTTGATATAAATGATAAGCATTTATATTTGGGTCTTTTGATGTATTTATCTCATCTAGTTTATTATATGCAAAGAATATTATGTTTTTATCGACTAAATCTTGCAAAATCTTATCATCAAATAAATCTCTCAATTTAATATTAATTGTTAAACCTTTAATATTTTCTAATATAAAATAATCTTCATCGCTTGGAATACTACTAATTTTACTTTTATTTGTAAATAATTTTTTATTTTTTAGTAATGGAAATGGATTATTCCTTAGATATACTTTATTTTTAATTAGATAGCTTCCACCAACAACCTTAAAAGCCCATCTTATATTATCATTACTTCTTAGCATTTGCTCTTTATCTATTATTTTAGATATATTACCATTTTGTATCTTATCGGATTCTATTTGTATTGAATGGTCATATACTTTATTTGCATAAATTTTTTGTTGTTTATATATAAATGCTTGTAATTGTATTTCTTGCTCTAAATCTATTGTGTATATTTCATTATTTGTATTGCTTAATCCTGTAATATCATTAATAAACTTATCGTCTTTATTTTTTTTGTATGCTTTAATTAAGCCTATATTACTAGATTCTATCTTTATATTAAATGTGAAAGGTATTGCTTTATCATTATTGCACATAACTTCAAGTATGTTAATTTGATGACATTCTGCAACTAAAAAATGTGGCTTATCACATAAAAATACATATTCGTATCGTTGTGGCGATATTTGTGTGTTAATGTAAACTTGAGATTTAAGTCTTACAAATACTTTTGAAAATCTATCAACATCATCTGGAATACAAAATATATATACCCCATTATTTTCTTCTTTATTACAAGATAAGGTTATCGTATTGAACATAGATTCTAAATCTAAGAGTATATTATCCTTAAGGTTAGTAATAGGGAATCCATATATATTAACAGCATTTACTTTAATTATTTTAGACATATATGTTATCCTTATTTGATATACATCTCTATCTTTAACCCTTTTGAAAACTCTCCGCTTTTTTTACCGCGTTGATTAAGCCTTGTGCTATATGCCCTTGCACGCCGTGAATGTCGCAGTATAAAAGGGCTTGGGCGGTCGTGCCGCCAGGGCTTGTTATAGAATCTTTTATCTCTTGTGGGCTTTTTTCAGCCAAAAGTTTAGCAATTCCTAAAAAGGTTTGGGCGACTAATTCCCTGCTAGATTCTAACTTCAAACCACTTGCCACGCCCGCATTAATCAAACCTTGCGCGACTAAGGCAAGGACAGCTGGCGAGCTACCATTTGTGGCGATACTTGCATTTAGCTCCTTTTGGCTTTCGACAAATACGCAGTTTCCAAAGCTTTTCACAAAAGATTCTATACGCGATTTCACTTCGCTTAGATATTTGCTTCGCACTTCTTGCAAGTTATTATCATTATCCACAAGGGCGTTTAGCACCGCCCCAGCCTGCTTTATAGTTTTTATTTTTAGCTTGTCATGCTCCCACAGCACCGCATTTGCACTTAGCCCAAAGTGCGCGGCAACATTTGGCATAATATTCACAAAATGTTTAGAATCTATGTGCGATTTTATGTTACTAATGGTAACACCAGCCAGCACACTATACACGATTTCAGCCACGCCATTAAAGCTAAACTCACTTAAATTATTCGGCTTACAGGCGAGTAAAATCTCGCTTCCATCGCACTTTATGCTATTTGTAGCCTGCAAAGTGATAGAATCTTTATACTCACTCTCATTTTGCGTAAAAAAAGATTCTAAAAATGGAGTGATTTTGCTAGGATTTCTTCCCATAATCACTATATTTGTAATTCCCAAAATGTCCTTTTTTTGTCTTAAAAGCCCCGCTAATATCGCTTTAGCCATATTTCCATAGCCTAAAATTATTAGTTGCATATTTTTCCTTAAAATATAGAATCTAAAAACATAATTATATTTAAGATTCTAAAAATTTAGATTTTTAAACTACAATTTTATTTTATTTTGTAAAAAAAGGACAAAAAATGCGAGAGGATTTATTTTTAAATGCGAGTAAGTTTCGCTTTGCGTGTAAGGTTTTTGATAAGGATAAAAAGATTCCGTGTGGGCAGTGGCACGCGATTTTGGAGAGCGGCAGGCTTGCGCCTAGCTCCTTTGGACTAGAGCCAACGCGTATGATTGTGGTGAAATCTAAGGCGGCAAAAGAGGCTGTAAAAAAGGCTTGCTGGGAGCAAAAGCAAATTACAGACGCGTCCCACACGATAATTTTTACTTCGCTAAAATGTGATATGCTGCCTGGCACGAATTATATTCGCAATAAATTTGCCCGCCGCACCAAAACAAGCGAGGAGCTGGACTACTACATTAAGGAGCGTTATGGGCGAATGAAGCTTGAGACGCTAGGATATACTGCGGACATTGAAAAGCTAGGGATGTGGAGTGCGCATCAGGCGTATATTATGGCGACTGCGATGATGTATCACGCGGCATTTCTTAAGATTGATAGTTGTATGATTGAGGGCTTTGATAAGGTCGAGCTTGAGAAATATCTGCAAATGGATACTTTTAAAGAGCAAGTAAGCCTTGTGCTGTGCCTTGGCTACCGCGCGATGGAGCAGGGCAAACGCAATCGAATGGATATACACGATTTGGTTAGGAAGATATAGAATCACTAAAATATTTTTTATATTGTAATGCAAATGTAGAAAGTTACTTAGAAGTAAATATTTTGCTCTTAAAATACTCAATATTAAAAGGTTAAAATATTGTAAGTAATAGATTCTATAATTTTAGAATCTAAGTTAAAGGCGATTATTTCGCGCCGCAGTCATACAAGTCGCCATAGATTCTATAACTTAAAATCACGGCATTTTCAGGGATTGGGTCCCAAGTGGTGCAATCTACTTCATTGTATTTGACTTGCACTTGTTTTTTCTTGCCCTCGCCCACTACCACTTGCTCTTTTACGCGACATTTCATCTCTTCTTTACCGATGGCAATCATCACTTTTTGCCCTTCAGCAATGGCGTGCACGCTCTCATTTTTAAGCTGATTTATCGCACCTTGTCGCATTTTTTGCTTAGTCGCGCCACGCGTATTTCCTGCCTCTTCATAGCCTTCGCTCTCACCTACAATCTTGCAATTATAAGGCTTGCTACTCGCAATCGTAATGCCACGCGCCTTTTCATCAAGCGAGCTTGGTTTAAACTCTGGCTTTGGTTTTGGCTGTGGCTTTGGTGGCTCACTACCAAAACACCCACTAAGCGTAATCGCCAAAAGACCGCTACTGCACGCACTTATCG
Organism: Helicobacter saguini; assembly: GCF_000762875.2. Classification (GTDB taxonomy): domain Bacteria; phylum Campylobacterota; class Campylobacteria; order Campylobacterales; family Helicobacteraceae; genus Helicobacter_A; species Helicobacter_A saguini. Next base: position 63,610 of record NZ_JRMP02000015.1, on the reverse strand, counting down.
CGTATTTTATATAACTACCCATAAGTTATCCTTTGTTACAAAAATTACCATAAAATCACTATGGAAACTATATTAGACAAAAAAAAAAAAAAAACAGATAGTAAATGAAAAAGAAATTTTAGTAAATTTTTACAAAAATTTTACATTATGTAACTTTTTGTAACAAGCTGTGTTATTTGTGATTTAGATTCTATAGAATCTCATTTTTTAATAGGATATAGATGGGCAATATATTAGAATCTATAGAATCTTTGATTTAGCATTTTGTATTTTAGTTTTGCAGAATCTTGCGTGTTTAGAATCTGCTCTTAGATTCTATCATTATAGAATCTTAATTAATGTCCGTGCCCGTGCGGATGACCACCTCCGCCGTGTCCGTGACCGCCGCCGTGCGGATTGCCATGTCCGTGTGGCATATTATGCGGAATGCCACCTTTTCCACCGCCAACATGGCTTACTTTTCCGTGCGAATCGATATTGTAAGCCGCGCCAAAGCCCTTTACAAATCGCCCATGTTTAAAATGCACTCGCACCAAGTGAAAGTCAGTCATCTGGCGAATCGTGCTTACGCCACCGCCCTTGCCGATACTTTCCACATGCTTTTCAAAATCATTAAACACATGCTCAAAGTGGCTATCACGCGGCAAAAACTCAACGCTCACATCATAAGTCAAGCGTTTTCGCGCAATAATCGTCTTGCTCTTGCTCTCATCCTCGATAAACATCACCTGCACACTCTCTGGATTATCACGCAGATTTTGCGTGTGGGCGGCGACTTCGCTTACATAAAGATAGAATTTATCCTCGTGTTTTAACAGCGGCGAATAGCTAATATGCGGGCTTTTATCCTTCGCCAAAGACGCGATTAAGACAGAATCAAAACTATTCTTAAATTCCTTAATTTCATGCGCTACTTTCTCATTTTTAGCGTTGTCATCGCCACTTTTCACACTCTTGCAAAGTGCGATAATAGCGTCCTTGTAGTCCTTTTCCTCTGTTACTTGCGGGAATGGCGCAAACACCTCTTTGCCATCAGCCTTGATAAAAAGCCCATCTTTTGTAACATTCTCTAAAGTAGCACTTTTTGGCTCAAAAGCTCCATATTTTATAACTAAATCTTTCAAATTATCCGCATGATGCTCATTCATGTGAGACTTTATAGAATCTAAACTCATATTCTATCCTTTGTGTTGAAAATAAAATTAGATTCTATCATAATTCCTTAAACTAAAATGATTATGATTCTAAAATATGGAATTTTTTATAAAATTTTGCATTTTGTAACATTTTTTCTAAAAAATATAGAATATAATAATATATTTCTAAGGCTAAACTTAGTGTGCTTAGGTAGATTAATCACTACCTTTTTATTTCCCTTTCATATTCCAAAAAGCCATCAACTCGCTCTTTTGGCGTAGGAAAGTTTTTCCATACATCATTATTTACAAATTCTAATAGGTTTATGATTCTGCTCTCCCCTACAAATCCTACCACACGCATAATTTCTTTTTTATCGTCATTTGAGATAAAGACGATTAGCGGCAGGGCGGTTACTTCATAGACTTTTGCTAGGTTTAGCGAGCTTGTGCGATTTAGATTCAAATATGGTAGCGTGTGCTTTTTTTTATCATCAATATTGATGTAATATGCCGAAAAATTAAGGTTTATGTAGCCTTGAATAGTCGCATTGCTAACAAGCGAAGCACTTAGCACATCGCAGTAGTAGCAGTCGTTTTTCCCAAAGATTAGCATTAAGGGCTTATCTTTAATCTCAATATCACGGCTATCTAAGAATATAGAATCTATATCCTGCTCCGCCGCATTTAACGTGATAATACACACAAAAATAGCTAGCAAAAATCTAATCATAAAAGTCCTTAATCTAAAAAATAAACTAGATTCTACTTTAACAATATCAAATTTTATAGAATCTAAATGCGATTTTCATAAAAAATATATAGAATCTTGTCATTTAGCAAAAGGAGCAAACAATGGAATACGCAGAACTGCAAGTGCAAAAAAGAGAGAATTTAACAAAAGAAGAGCAGCTAGAAGCCATAAGACGAGTAGAAGAGCGAAGTGTAAAGTTTTTTACTAAGGATTTTGATACTTCTTGTTTTACTGACTATAATGATAATTTTAAGCTAAAAGAGCATATAGAATCTGTTTTAATAATGAAGCAAGATTTAAAAACTAAGCCAAAATTTAGCATAGCAATACCAAATTATAAACGAAAAGATGAGCTAAAAAGGGCTCTAGATTCTGTATTAAATCAAGATTTTGAAAGCGAATATGAAGTCTTAGTCGTGGAAAATACTGATAACTTCAATGATAATAGCATAGGTGAAATGCTTGAAAAAGAGTATAAAGGGCGTATAAATTATTATAGAAATAAGGAAAATTTAGGACTTTTTGGCAATTGGAATCGCTGTATAACCTTAGCACAAGGTGAATGGGTAGGCACATGCCATAGTGATGATATGTTAATGCCAAACTATCTAAAAGAGCTAAGTAAGGTAATAAAGCTAAAAAAGTGTGAAAACGTGGCACTTCTTGGCGTGTGTAGTGAAGGTGAAACACATCATTTTAAAAAGAAGCACGAAATAATTAGAAAAGTCTTTAAGGATGCCTATATGGATAGAGCGTTATCAAAATGGACTTGGTGGAGCACGAATGTCAGCACTGCTAATACAAATGGGGGGGGGGGGGGGTAACCCACAAAGAAGTGGAAAAAATGTATTACATGCAGCCTAATGGACGATTTCACAACAAAGCCAAATTTATAGAATCTGGTGGATACTATGACAAAGAATTTATAGAAGATGAAGACCAAGTATATGTCAATAGAATAGCATTGATGGGGCAAAATTTCTACACATACACAGGCTCCGCCTTGCAAGTAAAAACCGCAGATGTAGATACACAATCTTTACCTATCCTTTGCGTTAGATTTGCCCTAATAGATTCTAAAGCATATTTAACATTCATAAAAGATAGAGCCACCGCCCTTGATTTGATAAGGCAACAAATCAACAACATTAATAGACATTTAGAAAACAAAAACTGCTATTACCTAAGTCTATATACAGAATTATTCTTTTTATACCTAAAATATAATGGAAAAATAAATTCTAATTTGTTAATGGAATATGAGAACTCTAAGGTTTTAAATATGTTGTGTAAAAAATAGATTCTATAGAATCTAATATTTTGGAATTATTATTGCTTATTGTTTGTGATATTTTTGATTATTCTAAGGACATAGCTATGAAAAAAGTATTTCTTGTTGTTGTAAGCTTTGCTTTACTTGTAGGATTTAATGCATGTGGGAACAAAACTCCTAAAAATTCCAAGCTTAAAAAAAATGAGTTTATAAGCACTAAATGTGATATGGTTTGCTCTAAAGATGAATGTAATCAAGTTTGCACCACTATCACAGGAACATTAAAATAGCATAAGTGTTTAATAAATCTTTTAAATTAGAAGTTATAATCCATTCTGTAATATTTGACATCACAAAAGGACAAATATGCAGCAAGGTAAAGTTATATGGCTTATGGGGTTAGCTGGTAGCGGGAAAAGCACGCTAGGAAAGGCGTTGCATGATAAGGTTTGGCAGACATATAAAAATGTCGTGTTTTTGGATGGCGATGAAATGCGTGAGCTGCTTGGCGTGGGTGGTTATGATAAAGATTCTAGAATCTCGTTTGGTAAAAAGTATTTTCAATTCGCCAAATTCCTTAGTAATCAGGGCTTGATTGTGATTGTGAGTGCGATAGGGATGTTTAATGAAATCTATGAATTTAATCGTGCAAATCTTAGTAATTATGTTGAAATCTATGTCAAATGCGACTTTGATGAGCTGGCACGCCGCGATAAAAAAGGGCTATATACAGGTGCTTTAAGTGGGGATGTAAAGGATGTCGTGGGCGTGGATATTTCCTTTGATGAGCCACAGGCGGACTTTGTGATTGATAATTCGCTGCGTGATAATTTGGATAAAAAAGTGGATGAAATTTATTCATTTTTAAAGTTATAGAATCTATGTTTAGAATCCATAAAGATTATGAAACACATTTGCAAAAATTTGCAAATTTTAGCCTTTATGTGTAAGTTTTAAGATATAATTTACACATTTATCTTTTAAAGATGTTTTGGGAGAAAAGTATGAGCACACAAAAGAAAAAAAATGTAAAGCAAGATGGGCATAAAGAAGAGATTAAAACTACTGAATCTAAAGTAGAATCTAAAGATTCTAAAGAAATTACAGAATCTAAAAACGCAATAGAATCTAGTAGCGATAATGCTGAAAGTTTGGCGTATGCAGATTCTACGATTAAAGAAAGTATTGAACTTGCTAAAACGTTGCAAGGGAAAATTAATAGCGATTTAAGCTGTGCGGAAAAAAGATTTCGCAAAAAAATGATGAAAATGCTTGAAAATCCAGCTAGTAAAATTATGCTAATTGAGCTTTTGGATAGGAGTTTTCGCTCAAAAGATTACGCGACTACTTATGAGCTAATTAGCTATACGCTTAATAAGTATGGTATAGCCGACTTTTTCTCGCCTTTTGAAAAGCTGCTTTTGCAAGTATTTTTAGGGCTTGGGAAAAGTATGCCTAGCATTTCTGTGCCTTTTTTCATTAAAAATCTTAAAAATGACACAAAAGCAATGGTTTTGGATGAAAATCCTATAAAATTGCAAAAACACGCTGAACTGCGTAAATCACAACATATCGGCTTAAATGTGAATCTAATCGGTGAAGAGGTGTTAGGGAATTTAGAGGCAAATTATCGGTTACAAAAATACACAGACGCGCTAAATTCAAGCTATATAAATTATATTTCTATTAAAATTACCACGATTTTTTCACAAATAAATATCCTTGATTTTAACTATAGCAAGGATGAGATTGTAAAGCGGCTTGATAGCCTTTATGCCATTGCAGAGCAGAAGCAAAAAGAGGGACATCCAAAATTTATAAATTTAGATATGGAAGAGTTCAAAGATTTAGAACTAACGGTTGATTCTTTTATAGAATCTATTAGCAAATTTGATATAAAAGCAGGTATTGTGTTACAGGCGTATTTGCCAGATTCTTATGAATATCTCAAAAAACTTGTTGAATTTTCTAAAAAGCGTGTGCAAAGTGGGAAGCCCCCGATTAAGATTCGCATTGTTAAGGGTGCAAATATGGAGGCTGAAGAGACAATCGCAAGTGTGAAAGGCTGGGAGCTGCCGACCTTTAGAGAAAAGGTAAATACAGATTCTAACTATAATAAAATGCTTAATTTTGTGCTAAGTAATGAAAATTATAAATACATAAATATCGGCGTGGCTAGCCACAATATTTTTCAAATCGCATACGCGATGACGCGTATAAAGCAACATAACGCCTTTGCAAGTTTTACCTTTGAAATGCTTGAGGGGATGAATCTTAAATCTAGCTTTGAAGTGGCAAAAACTAATAATCTCATACTTTATGCGCCGGTGTGTAGTGATGCCCATTTCAATAACGCTATTGCATATCTTGTCCGCCGCCTTGATGAGAATACAGGCAAGGATAATTTTATGCGATATGCCTTTGATTTGAGTGTGGATTCACCTGCGTGGAAAAAGCAAGAGGAGATTTTCCTAACCGCAATTAATGGCGTAAAAAGTATAAGCAATGATAGCTATAGAATCCAAAATCGCCTAGTTGCTCCACATACGCGTTCGGCAACGTTGGATACATTTTTCAACGAGCCAGATACAGATTTTATAATGCCGCAAAATAGGGAGTGGGCGAATGCTATAAAGGCAAAGTTTGAGAATCTAAGCGGCTTAGAAATTACGCCCATAATAGGCGAGAAAACTCCAAAAGATAACGCAAAAGAAATCCACGCCAAAGGAAGCGAACGTGTAATAGGTGTCGTATATCAAGCTAGCAAGGAAAGCATAAAAGATTCTATAAAATTGCTAAAAGATTCTAAAAAAGATTTAAGCTTTGAAGAGTTAGGGCAGATTCTATTAAAAACTGCTGAAATTGTCGCGGAACGCAGAAACGACTTAATAGGAATCTCTGCTTTAGAAGTAGGCAAAACCTTTGCTGAAACAGACGCTGAAGTAAGCGAGGCAATTGACTTTCTAAGATTCTATCCGCACTCAATGTATAAACTTTTGCAAAATCACAAAGATGTAAAACTCTCCCCAAAAGGTATCGGCGTGGTAATCACCCCGTGGAATTTCCCTGTGGCAATTAGTGTCGGGGGCATTGCCGCTAGTCTTGCAAGTGGTAATCGCGTGATATACAAGCCTTCAAATTTATCCGCTATCACAGGGCATTTTTTAACGCAGTGCTTTTATGACGCTGGGCTGCCAAAAGACTATCTTGTGTATCTCCCAGCAAGTGGGCGTGATATTAACGAAATCGCGCTAAAAGAGGCTGATTTTAGCATACTTACAGGTGGCGAAGATACCGCATATAAAATCTTAGAGCAAAACCCGGGGCTATTTTTGAGCGCTGAAACCGGTGGTAAAAACGCAACGATAGTTAGCAAAATGGCAGATAGAGACCAAGCCGCTAAAAATGTGATACACTCGGCATTTTCTAATAGCGGACAAAAATGCTCGGCTACTTCTTTGCTAATCTTAGAAAAGGAAGTTTATGAAGATTCTAACTTTAGAAAAACCTTAATTGACGCGGCAGACAGCTTAAGTGTAGGTAATCCTTTTGATTTAAAAAATAAATTAGGATATTTGAGTGATAAGATAGATTCTAAAGTGCAGAAAGGCTTAGAATTAGAATCTGGCGAAGAGTGGGCGTTGTCGCCAAGTAACGCCGAAAATAACAACCCTTACGCAATGCGACCTTGTATAAAATATGGCGTAAAAGAGGGCAGTTATTCGCACATCACTGAATTTTTCACGCCGATTTTATCGGTTATGTGTGCGCGTGATTTAAAACATGCCCTTGCAATAGCAAATGCCACAGGCTACGGACTTACAAGCGGCTTTGAGAGCCTTGATGAGCGTGAGTGGGAATATTATTTGGAAAATATACAGGCTGGAAATATCTACATCAATAAGCCTACAACGGGCGCTATCGTGCTTCGTCAAGCCTTTGGTGGTATTAAAAAGAGTGCGGTAGGCTTTGGGCGAAAGGCTGGGAGCTATAATTATGTAACGCAGTTTTTGAATATTGAAAGTGTGGATTCTATAGAATCTAGCGAATTAAATGCAAGTCATAGCATTATTGATAGACTTACATATTTGCTAACTTTGGCTAGTGATTCTAATAAAAAGGTTATAGAATCTGTAATTAAAAGCGTGAAAAGTTACGCATATTTTTATGATAATGAATTTTCTAAGAAACGCGATTTCGTTCATATCAGGGGCGAGGATAACCTTTTTTATTACAAAAATGTTAGTAGCGTGATTTATCGTGTGCGAAAAGAGGATTCTTTGCGTGATATTTTGCTAATTATTGCGGCAAGTTCTATTGCAAATGCGAGTTTAAGCCTTAGCTTTAAGCCAACTGAGATTAGCGAAGATTTAGGCTTTGTGCTAGAAAACCTAAAAAATATAGGGCTAACTAATATAAATATAGAGTATCAAAATACGCAATCTTTTATACAAAAAGCTAGTGAATTTGAACTTATTAGATATTTAGATTCTATAAATTCTAATAATATAGAAACGCAAGAAATATATAAAGGTTTAATTAAAGATGGCAAAGCAAGGGGCAAGTTAATAGCAAATCACAAGCCCTATACAAATGGCTATTTTGAGCTACTTTACTACTTTACAGAACGCGCCGCAAGCATCGCATTCCACCGCTATGGCAACCTAGGCTCCCGCTCCATAGAATCTAAATCTTAGAATCTAGATTCTAAAAACAAATTTAAGGACATAAATGCCCATAAGTATGCGGATTGTTTTTTTTATTGTTGTTGTGCTGCTGCATATTTTTATCTATTTTATGCTGTTTAAAAATATTAGCCCGACCCCTGCGATAAAGCATTTAGGCAAGTTTATCGTTATTGCTAATTTCCTTTGCATAGCGATTTTCCTGCGGCTTTATCACACGCAGATGAATGCTGCAATTTACACGATTTTATCTAGTAGCATCGGCGTATTTTGGATATGCGTAAATGTCGCCCTGCTCGTGCTTATCGTCAATACGATTGTGCGGCTAGGCTTTGGCTATCTTACGCTATATGAGTGGCAGGGCAAGATTTTGCTTGTGGCGTGGGTGGCGATATTTGCCCTTGTCGCGCTTAGTTTTTACATCAATGCGCGTGAGCCTAAAATCGTGGAGCAAGAGATAAAAATCGCTAATTTAAAGCAGCCTTTAAGCATTGCGTTAATAACCGACTTGCACATCGATGTGCTAATGGATAAAAAAAGTGTGGCTAAAATCGTGGAGCAAACAAACGCTTTGAATGCCGATATTGTCGTGCTAGGCGGCGATATTGTGGATAATTATTATAAAATCGTGCAAGATTCTGTCCTTGAACTGCGGAATCTAAAGGGCAAATATGGCGTGTTTTACGCACTTGGCAATCACGAATATCACTACGATACCTACACGATTATAAAATCGCTTGATAATCTTGGCATAAATACGCTTATAAATCAGTCAATGGTGCTAAATAATCTAGGCTTAAATGTCGCTGGGGTGGCGGATTTGATGGGGCGTTTTGGGGCGTTTAAGGATAGCATTTTAGCCCCAAACCTTGATAAGACGCTAAGCTCTAGCAATAGCGAATATCCTACGATTTTAATAAGCCACCAGCCTAAAATCATCCGCGAGCTAGGCAGCCGCAAAATCGACTTGGTGCTAAGCGGACACACGCACGGCGGGCAGCTTTTCCCTTTTCACTTGCTAGTGTTGCTTGACCAGCCTTTTTTGCAGGGTTTGCATGAGTTTGAGCATGATGGGCAGCACTCGCAAATTTATATAAGCAGTGGCGCTGGCTGGTGGGGGATGCCAATGCGTCTTTTCTCACGCAGGGAGATTAGTTTATTAAGGCTTGTTGGTGAGTGATAGAATCTAATTTAAGGAGTAGAAAATGAATAGACGAAGTGTGTTAAGATATGCGTTTTTGGGCGTTGTGGCTGGTGGTTTTGGGGTGAATTTGTTGGCTAAAGATTCTATAGAATCTAAGTCGCAAAAAAAAGATTCTAAAAATATAGAATCTAACTCGCAGAATAGCAAAGCAGATTCTAAAATAGATTCTAAACCAAAAGTCGCGGTGTTAGCCGCAAGTGGCAAGGCTGGATTTTTGATATTAAAAGAGTGCGTAAATGCCGGTTTTAGCGTGACTGCAATCGTGCGAAACGCCAAAAAACTGCAAGATTTAGCCAAAAAAAATAAGCTAGATTCTAAGAAATTTAGCGTGAAGCAAAAGGATATTTTCGCGCTAGATTCTAAGGATTTAAGCGGCTTTGATAGCATTGTGGATGCTTTTGGCGAGGTCAAAGACCCTAGCCTTTTTGTAAAGCACATACAGCATTTGCACGACATTTTAAAGGGCAATCCTGCGCGTCTTATAATCGTTGGCGGCGCTGGTAGCCTTTATCTTGACAAAAGTCACACAAAGCAGCTTTTTGATACGCCCGATTTTCCAAAGGAATATCTGCCTGTGGCAAAGGCGCATGGGGAAGTGCTGGACTTTTTGCGCGCTCAAGATTCTAAGGCAGGGGCGATAAATTGGGTGTATGTTAGCCCGCCAGCTGACTTTCGCTTTGATGGTGTAAAGAGTGGGAAGTATAAGATTATAGGTGAAGAATTTGAGACAAACTCTAAGGGCGAATCGGCTGGAAGCTATGCAGATTACGCCCTAGCCATTGTGGATATTATTAAAGATTCTAAAATTAATAAGCAGCGCGTGGGTGTGATTGGATTATAGATTCTATAAAGGTTTAGTTTATGCGAATGTTATGGAATCTTTTTTTGCTAGTTTTGATAAACGTGCAGATTCTAAATGCGGAGAATGTCCTTAAAATTGGCATTTCTAGCCCTGTTGGGAATCTTAATCCGCAAGGCTATGGGCAAAATCAAATGTTTGCACAAAATATGATTTATGAGGGCTTAGTAAAAGTCAATAAAAAGGGCGAGATTGTGCCATCCCTAGCGACTTCTTGGGATGTGAAAGACTCTAAAATCTATACATTTATTTTGCGTGAAAATGTGAGCTTTTCAAATGGTGAAAAATTTAACGCGTTAGCGGTGAAAAAAAACTTTGATTCTATATTAAAAAATAAAAGTAGGCATAGTTGGGCTAGGCTTTCTGGCTTGATTGAAAATGTGAAAATCTTAAGTGATTTTAAGATTGAGATTAGTCTTAAAAAGCCCTATTCTGCGGCACTTAACGAGCTTGCACTTATCCGCCCATTTCGCTTTATTGCCCCTAGCCAAATTCCAGCCGATTTTGACTTGATTAAGGCACGAGTAAAGCCCATTGGCACGGGACCTTATAAGTTTGAAAAATCTCAAAAAGGCGTGGCTGATAGCTTTATCAAAAATGAGAATTATTGGGATAAAAATAGCTATAATGGAATTTATTTTGATAAAATTATTATGCGTCATATTTTAGAATCTACGGCAAAAGTGATTGCCCTAAAGAGCGGTAGCATCGATATTATTTATGGTAGTGAGAGTATTCCGCTTGAGATTTTCCGCGAGTTTATGAGTGATAAAAATTTTAATACTTTTACTTCTAGCCCTAATTCTAGTGTGTTTTTGGCGTTAAATCCTGCGCGTATTGAATCTAATTTGCGTTTGGCGATAAATTTTAGCATTGATAAAGTCGCGTTAAACAAGGCTATTTTTTATAATGATAATAATCTTGCAAATTCTATTTTTTATAATTTTAAGGATAAAAAGTTAGATATTTCATATAATATAAACAAGGCAAAAGAGATATTAGAATCTAGTGGTTATAAAATAGGAAATGATAAATATTACTATAAAGATTATAAAAAAGTGCAGTTAGAATTAATATATGAGGGCGATAATGCACTGCAAAAAGCAATGGCTGAAATTTTGCAAAATCAGTTGGCAAATATCGGCATTTCGCTGAAAATTGCGGCGCGTGAGCCTAGCATTTATGCGAATTTGCAAAGTGGTGCGAATTTTGATATGTGCTTTTCTAGCACGTGGGGCGTGCCTTATGAGCCGCTAATTATGCTAAATGCGATGAAAGCAGGGGGACATGTTTTTTCTATTCATAAGTTTTTGAGTGATTTTAGTGCGTTAAATAATGCGATTGATAACGCGTTAGAATCTAATATTATGGAATCTGCAAGTTTAGATTCTAAAAAGTTAGGAAATTTGCAAGATTCTAAAAAGTTAGATTCTAAAACGTTGAAAGATTCTAAAGTTTTGAGTGTTAGAAATTCACAAGATTCTAAAAGCTTTAAAAAATCTAATTTAGATTCTAAAAAGTTACAAGATTCTAAACTTTTAGATTCTAATATTTTCAAAGTTTTAAACATTATTGATAATGATAGAATCTACATTCCACTTTATTATCAAACAAATCGCGCCATCGCAAAAAAAACCATAAAAGGCATAAACATCGGCGTGCAAATCTATGAAATCCCCTTTTGGGAGTTTTATGAATAAATTCTATAAAGCCTTATTGACAGCTAACGCATTCCATGCTTCTATCAAGTTTGTCATCTACTTCTGGGCTCTCACTACGCAAGTAGTATGTGGATTTTAGCCCTAGATTCCAAGCACTAAGATAAATATCACTTAGCTTTTTACCATCGGCTTCCTCTTGTCGCATAAAAATATTTAGGCTTTGCCCTTGGTCTATCCACTTTTGTCGCACGGCGGCTGCTTCTACGATTTTTAGCTGATTTATGTTATAGGCACTTTTATAGTAGTTTATCGTTTCAAGTGTTAGGTTTGGCACGACACTTCGCGTTAAACCGCTTAAATTCTCCTCAAACCACGCCTGTTTATATATCGGCTCAATAGTCTGTGTAGTCCCAACTAGAATACTAATGCTGCTTGTTGGCGCGATAGCCATAAGATAGCCATTTCGCATACCATTTTCACTCACATAGGAACGCAAAGAGTCCCAATCATACTCAAAAATCCTATCCACTAAGCCCAAAGCATTCGCATTTGCCTTGTCAATAGGGAAAATCCCCTTGCTCCAGTTTGACCCGCTAAAAAGGCAGTAGCTCCCACGCTCACGAGCCAAAGTGCTACTAGCCTTAATCGTGTTATAGCTAACAATCTCCATTATAGAATCTATTTTTTCTAAATGCTCCTTGCTACCCCAATGTATTAGCTGGCTTGCTAGCATTTCAGCTTCGCCCATTACGCCTAAGCCTATGGCGCGATTTGCCATATTTGTAGCTTTCACTTTTCTATTTGGATAGAAATTTAAATCGATTACATTATCTAGCATCCGCACGGCAATAGGGATTACGCGCTCTAAGTCTTCTTTTGTATTAACGCGCCCTAAGTTTATACTAGCTAGATTGCACACTGCTGTTTCACCGCCCTTTGCCACGCGCTGGGCTATAAAGATTTTTTTATTATTTATAGAATCTATGCTAGTTAGCTTATTTGCTGGTTTTATTACGCCACTATCAGTCTTGATATTTTCAAATTCTTCATAATCAATTTTACTACCATCATCAAACTCGACTTCAACCACATAATGACTAGGATTTGTATTTTGAAAAATCTCGGTGCATAAATTGCTACTGCGAATGATTCCATGATGTGCGTTTGGATTTGCCCTATTTGCTGTATCTTTAAAGCCTAAAAATGGCACGCCAGATTCAAAATAGCTTAATAGAATCTTTTTCCACAAATCGCGTGCTTGAATCTTTTCTACCACTAAATCTTTATTTTGCTCGTATTCTATGTATTTTTTCTCAAACTCTTCACCATAGCACTGCGTTAAATCCTTGCATTGATATGGGTCAAAAAGACTCCATGACGCATTTTTCTCAACTCTTTTCATAAATAAATCGCATATCCAAAGCGCTGGAAATAAATCATGCGCCCTTCGTCTCTCTTCCCCACTATTTTTACGCAAGTCGATAAACTCTTGCACATCTCTATGCCACACTTCGATATATGTGGCAATAGCGCCCTTTCTTGTGCCTAGCTGGTCTACGGCTATGGCGACATCATTTGTGATTTTAAGGAAAGGGATAATGCCCCCTGCTGCCATTTTATGCCCATCTATAAAGCTTCCTAGCCCGCGCACCTGTGAGTAGTCCCAGCCAATGCCACCGCCATATTTGCTAAGTAACGCCATTTCTTTATACGCATCAAAAATCCCTTCTATATTATCAGGCGTAGAGCCGATATAGCAGCTACTTAGCTGATGTCGCGGCGTGCGTGCGTTTGAAAGCGTTGGAGTAGCACACATCACTTCAAATTTTGAAATAATATCATAGAATCTAATCGCCCATTCATTGCAATCTTTCTCATTTTGCGCTAGAAACATTGCGATTCCCATAAACATGTGCTGTGGCAACTCAATAGGATTACCATCAGAATCTTTTAGTAAGTAGCGGTCATAAAGCGTTTTTATCCCCAAATAATTAAACTGCAAATCCCTATCTTTGTCAATTTTAGAGTTTAACAAGTCTAAATCATATTTTTCTTTTAAACCTTTAATAATGCGATTGTGCTTCTCACCTTTCTCAAAATAGTCACGTAAATGAGTATAATCAGTAAAATGGCTAACGCGATGATACAAATCAAACAAAAATAAACGCGCCGCGACAAAAGTCCAATTTGGGCTTTCCACATCGATTTTATCCACCGCCGTTTTTATAAGCGTTTGCTGAATCTGCTCTGTGGCGATACCATCAAAAAAGTTAAGCTTAGCATCGACTTCTAGCTCACTTTGGCTAACACCGCTTAAACCTTTGACCGCATCGCTTGTGTGCTTTTGAATCTTAGCAATATTTAGCTCTTCAATCCTACCATCTCTCTTTTTGACATATAAAATCTTTGACATTTGTATTATCCTTTGGGCTTTTTATTATGATTTAATAACTAATTAAAATTTTGCGTTTAGAATTTTAGAATATAAAAGTTTAGATTGCGTTAATTTAAAAGCTTGAATTTGGAAAAGAAGTATGAGTTTTTATTATGTAAGTTTTTGTAAGATTAAGTAGAAAACATTTTAAAAACGTGGTTTTTAGGGTATAATTTTGGGATTTTTTGGTGGATGGAAGTTTATGGGATATGAGTTTAGATTAGTTTATGGTAATGAAAAAGATAAGTTGCAAGACTTTATTGATAAGTATTGGAAACATAATCATATTTTGGCTAGTAGTGTTGAGTTGCTTGATTTTCAGCATTTAGATTCTATAAATGTCTTGGAAGCACCTTTAAGCCCTGCAAATAGGGGGGGGGGGGGGTAAGTAGTTGCTCTCATAATGCTACCTATAATGATAAGATAGATTCTATAAAAAACATAGAATCTAAAAAAGATTTTAACAAATCGCTTAATTATAATAATGTAAAAGATTCTAAAGAAAACATAGAATCTACAAATAAAGATTCTAAAGAAATAAATTCGTTTGGTTTTAGCGACGTAAAAGATTCTAATAATTCTAAACAAAATATAGAATCTAATTTGCAAGATTCTAAGGAATCTAAAAATATAGATTCTAATAAAAATATAAAAGATTCTAAAGAGATTCTAGAATCTAGCTTGCATAACGCAGATATTTCGCACTCGCCTAATGTGGAAAATATAGAATCTAGTAACAAAGATTCTAAAAAAGATTTCAATAAATCGCTTAATTATAATGATGTAAAAGATTCTAATAATTCTAAACAAAATATAGAATCTAGTTTGCAAGATTCTAAAAATTCTAAAAATATAGATTCTAAGCAGAATCAATATTATAATTTTTTAGTGGCGATAAATAAGCAAACACAAGGCTTTGATGCACTTCTTGGCTTTATTATCACAAGGCTTTATGATAAAAATATAAAGACTAAAGACATTTGGCTTGCTATTTGGAAGGCTAAGGAGAGTTGCCCTAGCCTTGGGCTACAGCTTATTTTATATCTGCAAAAGCAAGATTTTGATAGCATTGGAGCAGTTGGCATTTCATCTAGTGGGTTAAAATTTTATAAGGCGTTAAGATATAACTTAGGATATATGAAACATTTCTATATCAAAAACAATAAAATAAATAACTTTAAAATTGCTACATTTATAGAATCTAAAACAAATCAAGATTCTAAAACAAAAGATTCTATAAAAGCCAAAATATTAACAAAACAAGAAATTATAGAATCTAATTTAGACTATAAATATTATCCTACAAAAACTATAACTTATTTTATAAATAGATATATAAATCATAAGTTCTATAAATATGAAGCTTATGGAATCTATATTAACAATAAGCTTAAAACTATCTTTATTTTCCGTGAAGTTCAAGCTTTAGATTCTAAGTGTCTTAGAATCACTGATATGTTAGGCGAGTTTCCAAAGTGTGATATAAGTGAGAGTTTGCAAGAGTTATTAGAGCAAAGAAATGCCGAGTATATCGACCTTTTATGCCACGTGCCAAACCAAAGTGAAATTATAGAATCTGGCTTTAGATTAAAACAAAAGGGTGAAATTATCCCAAATTATTTTGAGCCATTTGTAAAAGATAATGTGGATATTTCATTTGCCTATAAAAGCAAAAATAAAAACTACACCTTTTTTAAGGGCGATAGCGACCAAGATAGACCTAACTTTATAGAATCTAATCACAAAGGAGCAACATGCTAATACAAAAATATAATTATGATATGAAAGACAAGCTAAATAACTTTGAAAAATATGTGCCAAGACAGGCATTAGCAAGGTTTTTAGCACGTTATGAATTATTTAAAATAATTCAAAGCACAAAGGGGCATATTGTAGAATGTGGCGTTCAATGGGGGGGGGGGGGTCATGGCATTTGCTAAATTGTGTGCTAGCCTTGATATTTTTAATATCAATAGAAAAGTTATAGGATTTGATACTTTTTGTGGATTTCCTAATGTATCTAAGCAAGATTTAAGTTCAAAAGATGATTTAAACGCCCTTAAAAAAGGCGGCTTTAATAGCTTTGAATCTATTTTGGATGAAATGCAAGATTGCATAGATGAGTTTGATAGCAATCGCTTTTTAAATCAGTTTATTAAAATCGAGCTAGTAAAAGGCGATGCAACACAAACGATACCACAATATGTGGAGAAAAATCCGCATATTTTAATATCGCTATTATTCCTTGACTTTGACTTATATGAGCCTACTAAAGTGGCGTTAGAGTGTTTAGCACATCGCGTAGTAAAGGGCGGAATTATAGCATTTGATGAGATTAATAATGACAGATGGCATGGCGAGAGTGTGGCGGCTTTAGAGTATTTTAAGAGTTTTAATAAATGTGAGATTAAAAGCTTTTCTTTTGAGCCAAATATATCTTATATGATTGTGGAGTAGAAAATGGACAAAAAGATTAATGAATGGAATGAAAGCTATAAGCGAAAAGAAAATTTTATATTTTATCCGCATGATGAAGTGGTGAAATTTATCAATCGTTTTATTAGAAAGCGAGTTGGGCTTAATAGTTTTATTGATGTGATTTATAAGGGTGATATGTATAAATCAGGTGTGGGAATTGTAGATTCTATAGAATCTAATATCGCTATAAATCACGGGGGGGGGGCGAATATGTCTAGTTTAGCCCCTTTGAGTGCCCTTGATTTTGGCTGTGGTATCGGTAGGCAGAGCTTGCTTTTAAGTGAGTTTCATATAGAATCTTATGGCATAGATATTTCAAGTGAAGCGATAAATGAAGCAAAAAATCTAGCAAATCTTTTTGTAAAAAATCTAGATTCTATAAAAATGCCACATTTTAGCGTTTATGATGGAGAAAAGATTCCATTTGATGATAACTTTTTTGATTTTAGCATGAGCTATGGTGTGTTAGATAGTATGCCTTTTAGCTTGGCTAAGAGCTTATTTAATGAAATGTGTAGGGTTTCTAAAAAATATATTTTTCTATCACTTATAGGTGAAGATTCTACAAGCCTTTTTAGTAATCTTAGCGGAGATTTTAGTGGTGAGATTGTCGTTAAAGATTCACATGAGTTTGGGACTATTCAAAGCTTTTTTAATGAAAATAAAATACACAATCTTATAAAAGATTCTATCTTTTATCTAAAATGGGGACAAAGAATGCAGCACATTGATTTAATGACAAATAAGACATATAGTAGATATTTCATCGTATTAGAAAGGAGATAGTTATGGATGTAGATTCTAAGGTTAGGGATATTTTAGGGGAGATTTTAGGCGTTGAGATTTATGATGATATTGCTATGAGTAATTGTAAGGAATGGACTTCCTTAGCACATATTGACATTATTATGAGTTTAGAAGAAGAATTTGAGATTAGCTTTAAGCAAGATGATTTAGTCAATCTTACTTCGCTAAAAGCCTTAGTAGATTCTATAAAAGAGCTTAAAAATGCTTAATCTACCCTTTCATCACATAGGATTTGCTAGTAAAAATATTGAAAATGAATTACGCATTTTTGCTAATTTAGGCTTTGATATAGAATCTAGCTTTGTAGATTCTACACAAGGCGTGCGGGGAATCTTTATTACTAAGGGAGATTTTCGCCTTGAGCTTTTAGAAAATCTACCAAGTTCACATACATTAGATAATTATCTAAATGGTAATATCAAAATGTATCATATCGCTTTCATCTCACAAGATATAAAAAAGGATTTAGATTCTATACTTAGCATAGATTTTAATCACATAAACGGGGGGGGGGGGGGAAATGCCTACTCGTAAAGATTTTATAGAATCTATTGAATCTAAAAAGCCAAAAAAGGCACGTTTAATAGTGCCTATAATAAATGCTAATTATTTCAAACAAATATGTTTTGTTATGTTACCAAATAGAATCTTAATTGAATTAGTAAGCTTAAAGGAGAGCTAAAAATGGATTTTGATATTTTTTCTAACTGCCTAAAACGAATGCAGATTCTAAAGTATGCTAAAAGCCTTGATTTTAGCAAGTGCAAAGATATAAATATCAATGTATATCGCAATCACGCCTTTGAGCCTATAGAATCTATTATTACGCCATTTTTGCATTTTGCTAATTTAAGGGCTAATTTTAATCTTAGTAGCTATGATGATAGTTTGCAATTTGGCAATTTTAAAGATGCTAATTTAGAACTTATCTTTCTTGACTTAGGGCGATATAGTAGCGATATTAGCGGCTTTTTAAATGAAAGAATAACATATTTAGCCACACTCTCAAAAGCCCCGATACTTGTAATCTTGCTAGATATAGAATCTAAAGTCAAAATAGATTCTAAACAATGCGAAGTTTTTTATATTTCACAGCTTTTAGATTCTAAAAACGTTTTAGATTCTAAAAATGCAAATATCACAGGGACAAATCTAAGCAACACCGCTTGTATAAACCTAGCACAAATACTAGGCTTAAAACTAATCCCTTTTATGATATTACCAACGCTAAAGGCAATCTTACTTGATTTAGATAATACATTATATAATGGAATCTTAGGCGAAGATGGCATAGATAATTTGGAGCTAAATAGCGACTTTAAAGCATTGCAAGAAAAAATGCTGGAATATAAAACACAAGGCTTTTTACTAGCCTTAGTTAGTAAAAATGATGAAAATGATGTAAGGCTTATGTTTAAAAAGCGAAGTGATTTTCCTTTGCAACTAAAAGATTTTGACTGCATAAAGGCAAACTGGGATAATAAAGCACAAAATATTATTGAAATTGCAAAATATTTTAATATAGGATTAGATTCTATGCTTTTTATTGATGATAATATCGCAGAGATTGCAAATGTGGAGCATTTAGGAGTAAAAACAATTTTAGCTACAAGCCCAAAAAGAGTATTAAATGTGCTAAATCTTTTCCCACAAATGACAAAAAGTAAGATTAATAAAGAAGACACTTTAAGGGCGGATGATATAAGGGCAAATGAGAAAAGGGCTGCATTAGTGAATCTAGATTCTAAAGCCTACTTTGAAACATTGCAAATAAAGTTAGAGTTTAGAATAAATGATAAAGAAAACGCCGAGCGTATAACGCAATTATTAAATAAAACAAATCAATTTATATCAAACTACACAAGACCAACCTTAGAGAGCATAAAATTATATTTAGATTCTAAAGATTATGTGATAATTAGCATTTACTTGCAAGATAAGCTAAGTGATAGCGGAAATGTCGGCGTGATTATAGGACATCTAAATAATGGAATATGTGAAATACAAGATATAGCCATAAGCTGCAGAGCATTAGGCAGACACTTAGAATCTATTATGCTACCCTACTCTTTTAAACTTATAAAAGAAAGGTTTGAGAGTTTAGATTCTAACAATTCTAAAGATTCTAAATGTATTTTAGATTCTAATGTGAAATTAGATTCTATAAATTCAATTTATTCCGTTAATTTAGATTCTATAAACACAAATTCTAAGTGCGTAGATTCTATAAAACTGCTTTTTAAGGTAGGTGAGCGAAACTTACCATTTCTACAAACACTAGCAAGTTTAACTAACACATCTTTACAGAATCTAAAAACACTACAATCTACAACCCTAGATTCTAAAACCTTGCAAACCATCCAAACCAACAACCTAAACATCACAACAAAAACTTACGCTAGTTTTTAAAATTTTATAGAATCTATTTCCTTTTCAACGCCAAGTAGAGAAAAAATGGAGCGCCAAAAAAGGCAGTGATAACGCCGATAGGGATTTCAATCGGACTCCACGCAATGCGTCCAAAAGTATCACAAGCAAGTAAAAACGCCCCACCCAAAAGGAAGCTCAAAGGCAGAATAATCGCGTGATTACTATTGCCCAAAATAAGCCGCAAAATATGCGGAATAATAAGCCCCACAAAGCCGATAAGCCCGCTAAAACCCACACAAAAGCCAACCGCAAGACTTGCCACAATAAGCAACTGAATCTTTAGCCGACCGACATTTATACCAAGACTTCGCGCCTCCTCATCGCCTAAAAGCAGGATATTTAGCTCCAAGCGTTTGCCAAAAAAATACCAGCCACAAACCGCCAGCGCGCCGCACAAAATAAGCACCCTATCCCAGTTCGCATTGCCAAGATAGCCCATAAGCCACGCCGTGATTTTGAAGCTATCCTCGCCGATAAGATATATCGCAAAAGTCGTAAAAGAGCCCACAAATGCGCTAATTGCGACACCTAGCATAAGAAGCGTCGCCATATCGCGATTTCGCCCGATACCAAAAATCATAAAGCTCACCGCCAAGCTAAAAACAAAACCAAAGATTCCATAATAAATATCAGGCAGCTGCAGTAAATACGCAGTGACCGCGCCCAAAGTCGCGCTACTTGCCACGCCGATGATGTAGGGGTCAGCGAGTGGATTTGCAAAGACGCTCTGCACCACCACGCCGCTACTTGCTAGCATCATACCGATTAAAATCGCCATGAAAATGCGTGAGCCACGCAATTCTAGCAATACTTCAAAGCCTAGCTCTTCTAATGTCGAGCCACCAAAGCTAAAGGCAATCACAAGCGTTATGGCATATATCACCAAAATCGCCACGACAACTAGCAAAATGCGTCCTACAAGTATTTTGTCGGTTTGAGTTTTCTCTTTGATTTCGCTTTTAGAATCCGCCTTAGATTCTATATTTTTAGAATCTTTTTTTATGGAATCTAGGTTTGATAAGATGTTTGCACTTTTTTGCATATTTTCACTTTACTTTCTGTTAAATTTTATCTAATAATTAATCTTATTTTAGTGATTAAACTTAGAATGATAACATAATTATTTTATTTTATGCAAAATTTTATGCAAAATAACAATATTTGTCTTAACAAATGTTAATCCAAAATGCACTTTTTAAATGATAGAATCTTGCTTTTAACTTTAAAATCCAAAGGAGAAAAAATGAAATTTAGCGAAGTAAATGATGATTCTATCAACGAATTAATGGATGTTTTTTATAACAAAGTGCGCATAAACCCAGAGCTTGGTCCTATTTTCAATGGCAAAGTGGGAACGGACGAGGCTTCTTGGGATGCGCACAAGGCGAAAATCGCGTCATTTTGGCGTCTGCAGCTGCTAGGTGAGCAAGGCTACAATGGCTATCCTATGAAAGCGCACTTAGAGCTTGACCCATTTCCACGCGAGTTTTTTAACACTTGGCTTGGGCTTTTTGAGGAGAGTTTAAATGAGGTTTATGATAACCCGGAGTGCGTAGGACTCGTGCTTTCGCGGGCAAATATGATTGCGGCAAGATTCCAAAAAATGATGTATGAATTTCCACATTAACACAATTATGACAATTTTCTTAAGATTAATGTGCTACAATTTCGCATTTATTTTAAAGGAGATTGAATGAAAAAATTGAAGTTTTTGGCGTTGCTTTTGGCGTTAAATGTGGCGTTTGCGGTGGATATTTCGGGCGTTTATGCGCTCACTTTTGGCGAGACTGAGAGCTATGTGGAGGTCTTTAAAAAAAATAACAAGTATTACGCTGTGGGCTTTGCGAATAAAGATGGTAGCGAGGGTGGCAAGGATGTGAATAATCCAGACCCAAAACTGCGTGACAGAAACCTGCACCGCGTGGTATTTATGTGGAATCTTGTCGAGGAAAAAGAGAATAAGTTTGAGGATGGCACGATTTATAATCACAAAGATGGGAAGCTTTATCATGCTAGTGCTAAGTTAGATGGCAATATTTTGAAAGTCGTGGCAAGCAAGGATTCAGCTGGCATTTTTGGTAAGACGCTAAAATGGCGAAAGCTAAATGCAAACGAGCTTAGTGCTATCGCGGACAAACGAATTGATGTGAATACATTGGATATTCCAAAATAATTTTTATGTTTTTATTTAGATTTATGCAAAATAATCTTTTTATAATTATGTTAGAATCTAGATTCTGTGTATACATAAGATTAAAAGGACCCAAATGCTAAATAATAAAAACATCCTAATTACCGGTGGCACGGGCAGTTTTGGTAAGAAATTTGTCGAAATCGCCCTAAAAAACTACAAGCCAAAACGTCTAATTGTCTATAGCCGAGACGAGCTAAAACAATACGAAATGGCACAAATTTATAACGACAAATGTATGCGATATTTTTTGGGCGATGTGCGCGATTATAATCGCTTGGAATCTGCGCTTAAAGACGTAGATATTTGCATTCACGCAGCCGCGTTAAAGCATGTCCCCATCGCAGAATACAACCCCATGGAGTGCATAAAAACCAACATAAATGGCGCAAGCAATGTGATAGAATCCTGCCTAAAAACAGGCGTAAAATATGTCATCGCACTCTCCACAGACAAAGCCGCAAGCCCCATAAACCTTTATGGCGCGACAAAACTTTGCAGTGACAAGCTGTTTGTGAGCGCGAATAACATCAAGGGCAGCAGCGAGTGCAAGTTTAGCGTGGTGCGTTATGGTAATGTTATCGGTTCGCGTGGCAGTGTTGTGCCGTTTTTCCAGCGTTTAGCGCGTGAGGGGGCAAAAGAGTTGCCTATAACTGATGTGAATATGACGCGATTTTTTATTTCGCTTGATATGGGTGTGAAATTTGTGATTAAAAACCTAGAGCGAATGCACGGCGGCGAGATTTTTATCCCAAAAATTAAGAGCATTAAAATTACGGATTTAGCGAAAGCTATCGCACCGCAGGCTAGTTTTAAGATTATCGGGAAGCGTGCGGGTGAAAAACTGCACGAAGTTATGATAAGTGAAGATGATGCGTATTTAAGTTATGAATTTGATAACTTTTTTGTGATTAGCCCTAGCATTATGTTTCAAACGCCTATTGATTATTCGCTTACGCTTTTGGGCGAAAAGGGCGTGAAAGTTGCGCCAAATTTCACCTACGCAAGTAACACAAATAAAGAGTGGCTGGATAAAGATTCAGTGTTAGAAGAGTTAGCAAAGTTGCAATAATCAAAAAAAGGAGAATAAGTGAAAAGTATTTACATTGGCAATTTAGTTGATTATGTGACGCAAAAAGAGATTTTGGATTTATTTGCACAATTTGGTGAGGTCATCTCAATTTCAATTATTAGAGACAAAAAAACCAAGCAGTGCAAGGGATATGCTTTTGTAGAAATGGAAAATAAAAATGCCAACACCGCTATATCTATGTTAAATAATGATGTCTTTATGGGTAGAAATATCATTGTAAGAGAAGCCACAAAAAATAAAAATACTTTTAAATCTTTATAGAATCTAATCACAAAAACTCATGCAAACTATTCGCCTTTTTCATCCAAGATTCTAACTCATCCCATTTTTCATTCAAAATTAGCTCGTGGGCGTAGCTAAAGCTACCTTGAAACTGCGAGAGAGATTCCAAAAGATACTCGCGATTGTGCTTAAAAATATCGCGCCAAGTGATAGGCGAACTATTTGAAATGCGCGCCATCGAGCGAAATCCACCACCGATTAACGCCAAAATATTCTCTGGCTGCTCTTGAGCTAGCACCGTGTTAGCAAGGGCGAAACTCAAAATGTGCGGTAAATGCGAGATATAGGCGATGTGCTTATCATGGCTAACGCTATCCATCGTTATGATTTGCATTCCTAGATTCACAAAAATTTCTTTAGCAAAAGCGATCTGAAACTCCCCACAGCTCGCAATATCGCTAAGTATTAGAATCTTATTTTTGAATAAATCCTTTTTCGCCGCCTTTGGTCCGCTAAATTCCGTCCCACTCATAGGATGTGCGCCGATATAATTCTTTCGAATTTTAGAACTTATTTGCGAATTAATTACAGATTTTGCACTTCCTAAATCAATGATAGTTTGACTTATCCTAAGATTTGTGAAAGAATTAACAATATGTGCGACCTGACTTAGTGGCACAGCGATGAAAATCGCGTCACACTCGCTAATTTCAGCCATACTCACGCACTCATCCACAAGCCCCAAAGATAACGCCTGCTTTTCATGCAGTGACTTTTTGTCATGCCCTAAAACGCGTTTAAACATTTTTATTTCTTTTAACGCAAGTCCCAAAGACCCGCCGATAAGCCCCAAGCCGATAATTCCTGCTAGCATTTTTGTCCTTAAAATTAAAAGTTAGATTCTACAGAATCTAAAAAATATAAGAATAATTCGCGCCGATAAAGACTTGGAAACCAAAGATATTCTCGGTGGCTACGGAGTTCGTAATAACAGATTTTGTCGAAAACTCAAACTGATTGTGATTGCTAACCACCGCTCTAAAGCCAAAATTTAGCCCAGCAGTAATGCCACGAAATCGCGGAATATCCCTATCCGCAATGATTAACGCACTCCCACCCGGATAAAAAGTCATCAAATACCCGCTAGAAACACCAAAATAAAGCCCAAAACGCAACGTCTCACTCACCACAAAATCATGCAGATAATCGACATTAAAGTCCGCCACAGCCGTAATCCCAGTCGCTTTCAAATCACCAAAGGCATAACTTGGCGCACCAAACACGCCACCCACGCTAAGATAGCCCCGCATACCATTTTTCTCATTAAAATAGCCCTGCCCGCCGATACGCACATTTAGCCCAAAACCAGCGTTGATTTGCAGGGTATCTTTTGGCGGCAGATTTGGGTCGATATTCGTAGTCACATTAAAATTACTATTGCTCAAACCACCGATAGCCCCGCCCACATCAAGCCCCAGAAAGAAGCCATTTCCATTAGCAGCAGTAGCGTTAGAAAAAAATCCTACAACAACAAAACTTAAAATAATCTTGCTAAATCCTTTTATAAACATAAGCAATCCTTTTTATAAAAATTTATGTTATATCGGCTAAAGCTAAAATATCAAAAATTATTTTTCAGTAATTTGTGTAAGTCTATCACGAATATCAATTATTACATACACCAAAAAAAATATTAAAACTACCGCACAAAGTCCAATAATAGTTCCAATTAACGCCATAAGAAAACCACCAAATCCGCTAGAAATAAAAATCATCCAATTAATACCAGATATAATCACAGAAACACAAGAAATTATAAACATAATATCAATAAGTTTACTGCCAAGATTAACAACAAGATTTTTCATATAATATCCTTTACATAAAACTAAGTCGTGCATTCTAATAAAATAAAATATACACAAAGTTAATCAAAAAAAAATTAAGTTATGTTAAAAATTCTCCTTAAAAAATTCCTAAAAGCTTTGTGTGGATAGGAGATTCTAAACACTTTTCTTTGTAAAGATTCTATTTTTACATTTATAGATTCCATATCATTGCGTAAATATTTCACGCAGTAGCTAAGGGCATCTGCTTGCAATTTTTTATGCAAATCCTTAAAAACCTCCTCAAAGCCACTCGTCCCTAGGGCGATTTCCCACCACGTATCACACACCAAATGCTTGATATTAGAATCTGCAAAATAAAAAAAGTTGCTCCACGCCTTTGCTGGACCATTGCAGTGAATGATTTTTATATTGTTTAGAATCTGCTCATACTCTTTTTGCTTTTGCTTACTTGCTAGGATGTATTGATAAATTAAGATTCCATAGCTTCCTTTAAGGCTTATAGAATCTAAAATCACCGCATTTAGCGCATCTTGGTCGGCAAATTCACTTTTATAATCGCGTAGAAAATCTAAGGCTTTAGATTCTATATTTTGCTCCCGCCACTCTTTCATATTTATTAGCATTAGTCCGCTACAAAAGGAATTTTTCATCATTATTTTTAAAGGCTCTTTTGTTTTATCAAATGGCTGAAACTCCCTAAAAGAAGGCGTTGGCGTGATATATCCCGAGCTAGATGCTAAGATTTTATCTTTTAAATCAAGCCTAAAAAGCTCCCGCACATCGCATAGCACGAGCATATCAGTATCTAAGTATAGAATCTTTTCAATATTTTTAGGCAAGATTCTATCAATTAGTAGCCGAAAATACGCACTATGACTTTGTGTAGCCTCAAAGCCCCATTTTGCCTGATTGTCAAACTCATTTGTGCTTATAATGTGAGTGTGGATTGTGCTTTGAAGCGTGATTTTAGAATATTCGCTATTTTTATTTAGGCTAGATTCTAAGATTTTTAGATTTTGTAGATTGCTTTGGCTTAAGCCATCGCTTATAATATGAAAGTGGAAATGCTCGATTTGTTTGGTGTTTGTGTTAGATTCTATGTTGGAATCTATTTTTTTAGTAGTGGGCGTTTGGTTTGTAGATTCTATAGAATCTTTTCCATTAATAGGGTGGTGGGCGGGCGATAGGGTATTAGATTCTATACAATTTTTAGAATCTTTAGAATCTTGCGACTTAGATTCTATAGAATCTTTTTTATTTTTAGCTAGATTTTTTGCTTCGTTTAAAACGAGATTTTTAGATTCTATATTGAAATTGTTAGAATCTAGGCTTAAGGGCTTGTTAGATTCTATAGAAGCTTGGTTTGATTCTATATTGAAATTATTCTTAGAATCTTGGTTTAAATCTCCCTTAGATTCTGTATTTTGCGATTTAGATTCTATATTAGAGTTGTCGCATTCGCTTTTGTTAGCAATGTTAGGGCGTTTTTCATTAATGGTGTAGCATTCCCCCCCCCCCCCCCCGTGTATATCACATCTTCGCTAATCTCGCCAAACGCCTTATTTTTATCCACATAATTAATAATATTTTGTATTAACACAGCGGTATATTTCACATAATTATCATTGCAATTAAACACAATGTGATACATATTTTCTCCTTTTTTTATAAATTGCTTAATTCCCCAAAGTTTAATTTCCCAAAACTAATTTCCATGAAAGCGGCGCATATCCATAATAGCAGGGTCATCATTAAGGTAGGGTATGCCGCGATTCCACTCATCTGGCGTTGGATATTTATACAAGCCTTTCCATTTTTCATTGCGGCTAGTTTCATCTTTTAGCAGTTCGCTAGGCTCTTTTTCTTTTGGCTTTGGCGGAGCAAGTAGCAAATCCTCATCTTGCAAATTTTGCAAATCATCACTGCTAATTTCCCTGCTATTTGGATAAAGTATCAAGTCTTTATTTTGTGAATCCTTATAAGTTTTTAAAAAATCCTCCTTATAATCTTTAGAATTATATCTATCATTTCTTGCTAATTTCATAGATTCTATATGCTTAAAAGTTATAAAATCTGTAACTTTTTTAGAATCTAGCTTTTTCTCATAATTTTGATAATACGCATAAATCAACACATACAACACCGCCTCAACCGCTAAAACTATCGCAAATTTTTTCATATTTTTCCTTTCTAAAAGTTATGAATTTTGAAACTTTTTAATATTTCGTTTTTATTTCACCTTTTTGAACTTTCTTTTAATATAGATTCTATCATTATTTTGGCTTCCTTTTAATATAGATTCTATCTTTAGTGCAGATTCTATCACTACCTTGGGGCTTCCTTTAGCATCGGGACGCGGAAGTTATCTCGCTCCTCACGCCTTTTTCGCTCCTCTTCTTTTCTAGCCTCTTCAGCTGCCTGAAAATCTAGCTCGGCGGAATTATCTTGGATAGAATCTTGTGGCGATTCTTGCGGTGGCATTTGCGGTGGCGGCATGATTTGTGGCGTTTGCGGCTCAACTTGTTGTGGCGTAGATTCTATAGAATCTTGGGTGCTAAAATCATTAGAATCTTGCGGCGTTTGCAGTGTTTGCGTGCTCTCTTGCGTAGATTCAAAAGTAGCATTTGGCGCATTCGCATTTATATTAGCATTTTGAGAAGCATTAGAATCTTGCGTAGTCGCATTAGTATCACTAACCTCGCTATTTTCGGCATTTTCAGCACTTGGCGTAGTAGCAGATTCCAAAGGATTTGGCTCGCTAGCCTCCTCTTTTGGTGGCTTTTTATATCCCACCAAAACCTTGTCATTTTCACCCGCCTTGCCCTTGCCATAGCACTCGATTTTGGTCCTAAAAGGCTCATCGCGGTGCGGATAATCCTCCATCACCTGCGAGATTTTCACGCTCTCACCGACATTTAGGCTCATCGGTATATCCTTGTTGTAAATGTGCTTTGGCTTTACATAATTTAGCAGCATGTGCTTGTATTTCACAAAGCCGCTATCCTTGCTTGTGTCGTATAGAATCTGATGTGAAAAGACGCACCCAGCGATGTTTCGTTTACCCACATTTGTGATTTCACCGATGTATTGATAGACGTCTGAGTAGTTATAGACTTTGTTGTAAATTTCATCGATTTCTACCTTGTAAAAACGCTCTTCTAGGATGTAACGTGTTACAAAAGGTAACGCAATGATAAGCAAAAAGCCGATTAAAAACATGGGAATGGAAATTATTTTTCGGCGGAAAAATATGAATGACAAAAAGATAAAACATAGCGCAATCATAAGGAATGCCGACATTAGCACGATGTCATACCAGTGAAAATATGATGTAAAATGTAGTAATTTTTCTTTCATTTAGGCTCTCTTAAAATGTGCTTTAGTTATAAATTTTGTAAGTTTTTTAGAATCTTTTGGGTTATTTGTGATATTAGATTCTATAACTTTTATATTAGTTTTATTAGAAATATTAGAATCTTTTAAATTTTTAGATTCTATAAATTTTATAATTTTTTGGCTTTTAAAGTTAGTAATTTTAGAATCTAAATTATTTTGAAAAGTTATGAATTTTCTAACTTTTTTAGAATCTTTTTTGCGTTGTGAATTTTTAGATTCTATAATTTCTCTAAAATCTTTTTTATCTTTAAAAGTTCTAGATTCTATAACTTTTTTAGAATCTAGTGCAATAACTTTTATATCACTTTTATTAGAAATATTAGAATCTTTAAAGCTAAAATTTGCAGATTTTTTAGAATCTACTTTAGTATTTTTCTTAATCAAAGTTGGTAATTTTATAACTTTTTTAGATTTTTTTTCATTATTTAAAGTTCTAGATTCAGTAACTTTTTTAGGTGTTTTATTACTACGATTAGCTTTCTCCTCTAAGCCGCTAACGCCCACACGTTTTTCGAGTTCCGCATAGATTCTATCAGGGTGAATGTCACTTTTAGCCAACGCCACAAACAAATGATACAGCACATCCGCACCCTCATAAATAATCTCGCCCTCATCGTTATCCTTAAAGGCAAAGCAAAATTCCCCCG
Organism: Helicobacter saguini; assembly: GCF_000762875.2. GTDB lineage: Bacteria > Campylobacterota > Campylobacteria > Campylobacterales > Helicobacteraceae > Helicobacter_A > Helicobacter_A saguini. The sequence continues at coordinate 34,490 of NZ_JRMP02000015.1, read as the reverse complement.
CCTCCTCGATAATCTTTTTAGCAATGGCATTTTCGCCCTTAGCAAACAAACTCGCGGTGTAAGAAGTATCGGGATTTGCACCCTTTCGCTCTTGCAAAATGTGATAGAGCGTGTCCAAGATTCCATACATTTCAATACTTTTTTGAATGCTTTGCTTATCACTTAGATTGCTAATATTTTTAGAATCCTTAAAAGTTTCACGCGCATTTTCACTGCTAAGATTCACACTCAAATTGCCCACGTTATCGCCTATTTTATTTTTTTTCTTAGAATCTAGTTTGCTAGATTCAGCCAAATTTTCAAAATTAATCGACTTAAAAAAGCAACTTTTATTCCCTGTATGACACGCCACGCCCTTTTGCTCCACAAGTAAAAGGATAGAATCTAAGTCGCAATCAAGCCGCATTTCACGCACTTTCTGCACATTTCCACTCATCTCGCCTTTTTGCCAAAGCCGCTGTTTGCTACGCGAAAAATAATGCGCAATGTGCGTTTTTAGCGTCATTTCAATAGACTCTTTATTCATAAAGGCAAGCATTAGCACTTCTTTTGTCTTAAAATCCTGCGTAACGCAAGGTATAAGCCCAAATTTATCATATTTTAAATGTTGCAAAATATCTAACACTTTTAACCTTTTTATTACAAAATAAATAACTTTTATATTCTCAAATCTCTAGCATAAATGTTGTATTATATCGTTTTTATGTGAAAAAATACACTTTAATAAATTCTTAATAAATTTACGGGTAGATTTTATAGTGGCCGCCGAGGCGCACGGTGACTGGCTTTGGGGGACGTTTAAGCGATTTTGCGGATTGCTCTACAACCGCTTTCATAGAATCATCAAGGGCTTCAAAGCCCGTGCTAGTAATGATTTGCACCCCGTCAATGTGCCCGTCTGGATGCAGCGTAAATTGTATAATGCCCTTGCCCTGCTGCTTTAGATACGCCGCAAGCTTTGGATAGCCCATCCTATCGGCAGTCTGCTGAAAAACCTCCGCATTCATAAAGTAGCTCTCCGCCAAATAGTCCTTCTGCTCCTTGCTCATAGAATCTAGCTCCGTGCCATAAAGCTTGTAAAGCTCGTCTTGCACACGGCTTGGCAGGTTTGAAATCTTGGCGTGATTTGCGGCATCTTGCAGGCTCTGGCTTAGGCTAGGCTGTGGCGTGGCAAGTGGGTCAAAAGGGCGATTTTGCGGGACATTTAACGCGTTTAAGTCGATGTTTGGATTTGGACTTTGCGTTGTTTCTTGCGGTATTTGCGTGGGTTGTGGTATTTGTGTGGGCTGTGGCGTTATTTGTGGTTTAGATTCTATTCTTTGCTTAGATTGTGATTTTTGTGGTGTTTGTGGCGTTGGAATGCTTTGTGGCTGGGAGTTTTGCAGGCTAGATTCTATCTCTTTTGTTACTTCAGGATTAGACTTTAAAACGCCTAAAGAAATCGGTCGCAAAGTGGTCTCTTTCTCTTTTTCTGGCAAGTGAAAAAAAATAAAAAGTGCGATAATATGGGCTAAAATCGATAGGCTCAGTGAAAGCAAAAATCTATCTTTATAGAATCTATAATGATAATGCGGATTGTATTGATAGGCTAGGGCTTTCATTTATTTTTCTTTTTATGTTTGGTTTTTAGATTCTATAGAATCTTGCGTATTTTGTAATTTAGATTCTAACATAGTTTCAAAATTTGTAGGTTTTTTGGGGTTAGATTCTGTATTTTCTAATTCGTTATTTTTTTTAGAATCTTGCTTTTTAGATGTTTCGCCTTGCTCAACATGACTATTAAAGTTATGATTTTCATATATTTTATCAATTAAAGTTATACCATTTGGATTTAAGCCGATTAAATATTTCTTATTATCATATTTTATAATCGCAACTTTATTTTTAGAATCTAGGATTTTAGCCTGTTCTAGCGTGATGTTTGAGATAATTTCGCCCTTATTTTGCCGAAGTCTAATCACATAAAGTATGATTAAGATTAGCACCATCACAAAAATCACGCTAACATACCGCCACGTGCTAATTTCATAATCTTTTAAAAAATCATCTTTGTTGTCTTTATTTGTAGAATTTATAGAATCTTGTGTTATAGAATCTGTAGTTTTTAAGGAATTAGATTCTATATTTTGTAAGTTTTTGCTAGAATCTGTTTTGCTAGATTCTATATTTTTAGATTCTATATTTTGCGTAGAATTTTTAGAATCTACACTATTAGCAAATATAAAACTATTTAAAGTAAAAACTATAAAAATAAGAATTTTATAAAACATTGTAGCTCCAAATTTTATAACTTAATCTTGGTCGCTAACCTCTCTTGCGATATAATACACAATCGCGTTAGAATCTAGAATCTCATTGATACGAATCGCCAAATTTCGCTCATAAACCATCACCTCACCCTTACCTACAACGCGGTCATTGACATATATCTCAACACTCGCACCAGCGGGCTTTTGCAAATCAATAATGCTACCTTTTTCATACTTTAAAATATCCGCAAGTGGAATCTGTGTCGAGCCTAAATCCGCACTAAATAAAATCTTCATATCAAGCAGCCCCTCATAATCGCTCATCATATCCTCTAAATATGACGCAAGCTCGATTTCACGCGGGGTATGCACCTGCTTTTTATCCAAAATGTTGTATTTGTCCTCTTTTGTTTGTGTGGTCGGTTTTTCTATCGCCATTTTGTAGCTCCAAAAAGTAAAATAACACGCAATTATATTACATTTTTTATAAATAAAGCACATTCTTTACATTTAGGAAATAAAAAAGTTAAAACTTAAAGGATATAATTATCACTTAATTATACGAAAGGGTTAAAAATGTTGCAAAGACTTATTGGTGTATTGTTGCCTTGTTTTATGTGTGTTTTATTTGTTGGTTGTTTTATTGTGTATGAAAATGATGCTGAGGCGCAAGAGAATACGATAGAAAAAAAATTGGAAGTTTGGAATCTAAGTGATGTAAAACAAGCGTGCGATGGATGTGACTTCAAAATGAGAGAGGCTATCAGCAGAAATATATCAAAAGTTGATGAGCAAACAGTATCACTATCCCGTGCGCAATCAGGCGTTAAAATGTATATTTTTGACAATTATAGTATTGAAGATGCCTTCTTAACACTTATAGATTCTAATCTATTTGCCACAAGAATAAATAGAGATTTTAAAATAGGATTATTAAATGCTATAGGTAGTGGTGCAAAAGACTTTGTGATGGAGGGAGGAATCGATGAAATAGGTATCAGTGCTATGGATAAAATAGAGTATGCAAAAAGACTTAGAAATAAAAGTGAACCAAAAGTTATTATAAACTCTGTTAATACAATGCACACTAGCAGAAGAGATTATAGATATAGCGACTCTCTGGAAGGATATATTGTTGATACACAAATAATAATCTTGCATTTTTATAGCGAAAGCCAGTTGTGGAGTAGATAGGTATTTAAGCTGATTTTTAAGGTAAATTATGAAATTTATATCTTTACATCTTTTTATATGTTTTATAATTATTTCTTTTACTAACTGCTCTAAAAACATAGAATCTAAAGAAATATCCACAAAAAATTCTAATGTAAAACTTAGTAAAGCTAAAGAACAACCAAAAAAATCCAAAAAAGATTCCAACATTACACAAAGTATAGAAAAAAATACTGCTAATGAAATGGGCGGAAACATAGGCGATTTACTATTAAAAAATGTAAATTACAATATAGGAAAAGAATTAAGCAATCTAATAAATATAACATGGCAAAATTCCATTGCCTTAAAAAACACATTAGATAATAAAGATGATGATAAGAAAACAAAAATAATTTCTAAGATAGATTCCATAAAAACTACAGAATCCACCACAAAAGATTCTAAAAAAAATATAGAATCTAACGCCAAAGATTCTAAACAAAATACAGAATCTAAAACACAAGAATCCAAAGAGCAAGATTCTAAAATAGATTCCCAAAATATAGAATCTACAAATAACGATTCTCAAAAAACAAAAGAGCCAAAACACAAACCAAAAAATAAAAACGAGCTAAAAAAGCTAATTGAAAATGAAAGCATAAGCCTTGCAAATATCGATACCAGCGAGATTACCGATATGAGCGCGCTTTTTAAAAACTCAAGCCGCAAAGACTTTAGCGGTATAGAATCTTGGGATACTAGCAAGGTCAAAAATATGTATGCGATGTTTGATGGCGCGAAGTTTTTCAACCACGATATACAGGCGTGGGATACGCAAAATGTCACAAATATGGACTATATGTTTGCTAGCACAGGCGCGTTTAATCAACCGCTAGAAAAGTGGGACACACGCAACGTGCAGAGTATGCAGGGAATGTTTGCCTACAGCGAGGCATTCAATCAGCCACTTGCAAAGTGGAATGTGAAAAATGTGCGTTATGCAATGGCGATGTTTTGGGCGAGCAAAGCCTTTAATCAGCCGCTAAATGGCTGGGATGTTAGCAATTTTGAGGATATTAGCGAGATGTTTAAGGAGGCGAAAAGTTTTAATCAGCCACTTGATAAGTGGGTTACAAAAAATGTAACTTATATCAATGAAATATTCAAAAATTGCGAAGTTTTTAACCAAAATATTAGCACTTGGGACACGAGCAAGGTCAAAAATATGCAGGGCGTTTTTGAGGGCGCTTTGGCTTTCAACCAGAACATAAATCGCTGGAATGTCAGCAATGTTGAGAATATGAAAAATATGTTTAAGGGTGCAAGGGCGTTTAATCAGCCCCTTGAGCGTTGGAATACGCGAAATGTGCGTGATATGAAGAGCATGTTTGAGGGCGCGGTCGCGTTTAATCAGCCTATAGAATCTTGGGATGTGCAAAATGTGCGAAATATGTCCGCGATGTTTCGTGGCGCAAGTAGTTTTAACCAGCCCTTGAAAGAATGGAACACAGGCAATGTGTGGAATATGAGTGATATGTTTCGCGATGCCGCCGCATTCAATCAGCCGCTGCGTTTCTGGCAGGTAGGCGATGTGCAGTATATGGATAATATGTTTGAAAATGCAAAAAGTTTTAATCAAAATCTTAGCTATTGGACTACTTCGCAAGTGCGCAGTAAAAAGGACATTTTCAAAAACTCTGGGATGACCGACTTGCCCACCTGGGCGAAATAGCTTGTGTTTTAATATTTTGAAATAAATCTAATCTTTTTAAAGTATCGCTATAATTTTTCCTTATAGATTCTACAAATAAAGGAAAAATATGAAAAAGACAAATAATGTAAGTAAGCTAGATATTAATAACCATTCGCACGAAACTCAACTCAACTCAACTCAACTCAACTCAACTCAACTCAACTCAACTCAACTCAACTCAACTCAACTCAACTCAACTCAACTCAACTCAACTCAACTCTGCCCTACCCCACTACAATAAACGACAAATTTAATCAATTAAAACCTATAATTTTTCGATTACTTCCCTTTATTTTCATATATGTTTTTTTATTTTTCTTAAATTTTATTTTTCCATTGCAAAGCGATGATTTGGGTGATAAATACACTGATTTTAAGAGTGCAATTAGTTCAGCTTACAACTCGTATATGGGCTGGAATGGCAGAATTGGCGATTTATTTCGTGTTAGCTTTGGAGCAGCTCTTAGTCCTAGCGTGGCGTTTAGTTTTATAAATGCGTTTATAGGCACATGTGTGATATACTTGTTTTTTATTTTATTTTATAATCGTTTTCCGCTGTTTCCTACGTTACAGATTCTAAACTTACAGAATCTTAAAAGCTTAGATAGAAAAGATTCTATCATTTCACAAGATATTGGAATCTTAAGCTTTATGTTATTTTTTATGCTTAGTAGCACTATTTCTTTTGGTTCGATTTTCTTTTGGCAGTCTGGGAGTTATAATTATTTATGGGCGCATTTTTTTATCCTTTTGTTTTTGCTTCCTTATAGAATCTTTTGGGATAATTACTTTAAAAATATCGAAACTTTTAAGCCTAAAAATATAGAATCTAATAGTTTTTTAAAATTACTTATTTTGTTTTTTATAGCTTTTATCGCTGGATGGGGTCAAGAGGTAAATATTGCAATAATAGTCACTTATTTTATTTTTTTAGCATTTGGATTCTATAAAAAAGTAAAATTTCCAACTTGGTATTATGTGGGAATCTTAGGCTTTATTTGTGGCTATCTCTTGCTTTATTTTAGTCCGGGAAGTGCAAGGCGAATGTCTTATTTTGTAGAAAGTGGGGCTTTTTTAAGTTTAAAGCAAGTTTTACATCTTGGAATCTTTGGCATTATAAATCGCTTAAGTGAAATTTATATTGGTTATACTAAATTTGTGATTATATCTATATCTATATTTTGGATAATTTTTAGTTATAAAATTACAAAAAATAGTATTTATAGAATCTTATTAATTACATTATTTATAATTTTTGGTGTTATTTGCTATGTTTATAAACTAGGTTTTTATTTTACACATTTTTCCATTGTAATGTGTATTATTTTTGCGTATTATTTTAGAAATATTGATAAAAATTTTGCAAAATTATCTCTTATTTTGGCTCTTATTTTATGTTTGCTTTGCTTATATTTAGATTCTATAATCCAGCTAGGTGGTCTAGCTTCTCGTACCAAGCTACATATAGTTTTTATATTTATTTCTTTATTTTTAGCTATATTTTATTATTTAAAAGATTCTAAAATTATGAATTTCCTAAGTTTTGTATTTATTATTTTGTGTGTTATTAAAATGACTTTAGTATCTATTCAATGTTTAGAATCTCGCTATAAATGGGAGCAAATGCTAGGCAGCATAGACGCACAAAAAAGACTAGGACAAAAAGATATTGTGGTAGATTCTAATAGCTTTGGCTCAAAATATTCTCGCTATGGCGACTGGATGAGTCCTGGTAAAAACGCAGATGTGTGGCCAAATACGAGCTATGCTAACTATTTCAAAGTAAATAGTTTTAAAGCTATTGATTTTAGTAAAGAAAAATAGAAATTTATAAATTCACATTTATACTCAAGTAATAATTAAGCAATAATTAAGCTTTATTATATTATAATACTAATTCTTAATTAGTTTTTTCAAAAGGAGTGCAAATGGAAATGTTAATAAAAAAATTAGATTCTAAGACAAAAGATTCTATAGGCTCAAAACAGACAGAATCTAAGATACTAAGAATCATTAGTAAAAATGCCAACTCTCTCTCTCTCTCTCTCTTGTTTTAATTAGCAATGTAGCCCTAGCAGATTCTACAGAATCTATTAGAGCAAATACTCAAAATGAAAATATAGAATCTAAAACACAAGATTCTAACCAACAAGACACAAAAGCTAAAAAATCCTACAAACTCCAAGCAGTTGTCACATCTGCCACAGGCTTTGAGCAAGAGTTACGCGATGCTCCAGCTAGCATGTCAGTCATTCAAGGTAAAAGTTTGGAATCTAGACCTGTGCGTGATTTAGGTGAGGCAGTAGGGCAAGTACCGGGTGTTAGCATTGATGGCGGTGCGACAAATTTTGGTGGATATGCTATTAGCATTCGAGGTATGCCTAGTAGCTACACTCTTTTATTAGTCGATGGTAAACGTCAAGATGCAAGTAGCGAGACTTTCCCTAATGTTAGCTATTCACAAGCTGTTTTTATGCCGCCCATTTCAGCTATTGATAGAATTGAAGTAATACGAGGACCTGCTTCTACTATCTATGGTAGCGATGCCATCGGTGGTTTGGTAAATGTGATACTTAAAAAGAGTTTTGACAAATGGAGTTCAAATATCCTTTTAAATACAACTCTGCAAGAAGAAAAGCTTTTTGGGCATTCTTTTAGCCTGTCAGCATATACAGGTGGTCCACTAGATTCTGCCAAAAAGCTATCTTTGCAAATAAGGGCAAAAAACACTTATCAATTAGCTCCACGAAGCTTTGAAATACAAGTGCCAGGAGCAAATAATACAACGAATAATCAAATCGTTACAAGCAATACGGCTGCACTAATCGGTGGTGGTAAAAATGACCAGTGGAATGTAGGGGCACGTGTAGGATATGAAATGAATGAGAAAAACTACTTTTATATTGACTATAGCCACGCAGGGCAGTGGTATGACCCTACACCTGTAGGGGCAACTGAAAATTTTGAAAATTCATTTTTTACACGAAATAATAGTATTGTACGACATCAAGGGAGTTATGGAAGTAACGGCTTATTAAAAACTGATACAAGCTTTCAATACAATAATATGTATAATGAAACACGAAATAGAATGAGTAATGATGTAGTACTAGAGCATAGGACAAGTATGCCTATTTCTAGTAGTAAGCTAAATGTTGGATTTCAATATATGTATAATAGTGTCGCAGCACTAAACAACACGGTTTTTGGAGCGAATTTAAGATTTATACAAAGGCATAACTACGCGGTTTATGCGGAAAATGAGTTAGCTGTGCTGGATAATTTATTACTGACGCTTGGTATGCGACTAAATATGAACTCTAACTTTGGCTTTAATATTAGCCCACGTGCATATATTGTCTATAACGTGCTAGAAGATTTTAGCGTGGGCGGAATTGATATAGGTGATTTAAGTATAAAAGGTGGGGTTAGCACAGGATATAGAATGCCAAATATCACAAATGTAACACCTGGCTGGACATCTAGCACAGGTCGTGGCTCTATTAGAGTATATGGTAATCCTGATTTAAAACCTGAATCTAGTTTAAATTATGAGCTTGGAATCTTAAGCGATAGCGATTATGCACAAATTTCTTTTATAGGATTTTATACAAATTTCTATGATAAGATTAGCTCACAAACCGTAGTGGTAGGCGGTGCATTACCTAGTGGCTTTACATGCGATGCTGTGCAGGTTGGAACTGTAGCGGCATCTTGTCGCTATTCTATCAATGTAGATACGGCAAAAAGCTATGGAATAGAGCTTTTTGGTAGTATGAAACCCTTAAATGTAGGTGTAGGTAACATAGGCTTTGATTTATCATACACTTGGAATAAAAATGAAGCCACAAGTGGCACTACACAAGGACTACCACTTGTAGGCATACCAGAGCATACGTTAAATATGTCGCTAAATTATAACTATAATGATATTGTAGGAATGTATATTCGCGGTGAGTTTAGGGCAAATCAAGTGCGCGATGAAGTAACAACTTCACTTGATGCCTTAAATGCATTTTTAAACCTAAATAATATTGATAAATTCTACAAACCATATTTTTTAATGCATTTAGGCATAAATTATAATGCTACTAAAAATTTACGAATGCAGTTTGGAATCTACAATTTGTTTAATCATAATTTTGTAGATTATTACTATGCTTTGCGTACTGGGAACGCTTCTCCTACGGTATATAATAACTATGCTAGTATATATGAAGGTCGTCGCTACTATCTTGCGATAAGCTATGATTTTTAGAATCTGCATTCCTGCGTGATTTCACACGTCTTTGCGTATAGAAATTTCCATAACTGAAATTATAAGCTCTTTTTATTGGCTACATGCGATAGTTTCCTAACTCTTTATAGAATCTAGTATATAATTCCCACTAAAATTGCGACATAAACACAAAGGACAAAAATGCTACTGACTTTCAAAGACTCCACGCCCTTAGCAAATTACAAGATTCTAAGCAATGCGATTACGCCGCGACCTATTGCGTGGGTTAGCACCAAAAGTGCCGCTGGTGTGGTAAATCTCGCGCCATTTAGCTTTTTTGCCCCACTTTGTAGCGCCCCTGTGATTTTTAGCATAAACATTATGAATAAGAGCAATGGCGACCTTAAAGACACGCTTTTGAATGCGAAAATGACGAAAAAAGCCACGATTTCTACCGCGCAACCGCAGTTCTTAGAATCTTTGCAGCAAACTAGCAGCGAGCTGCCTTTTAATATTAGCGAACCGGCGCAGTTTAACATTCCTATGAGCGAAATAAACGATGATTTTCCGCCGATGGTGCAGGATTCTTTAGTGGCGTTTTTTTGTGATTTTAAGGATATTTTAAGCTTTTCAAGCACGCAGGACACGTTACTTTTGGAGGCAAAAGAAGTTTTTATCGATGATAGAATCTATAATGAAAATCTAAATTTTACCCTGCAAAATATCGGTCGCGTGGGCAAGGGCTATATTTAGATGTTTGTTTTGGATTGTGCTAATTTTGAAATTGCTGGTTTTAAGGGCTTTAAAGGCGAGATTTTTGAGGTTAAGGCATCTAAATTTATCACGCATTTATTCGCCCTAGATTCTATAACAAGCTTTGAATCTAGCCGCAAAATGATTATAGAATCTTTGCGTGAGAGCCATAAAAAAGCCGTGCATTTTGTGGAAAGTTTCAGGGTTTTAAATGAGTTTAATCAAGTGGTAGAGGGCTTTAGCGATGATGGAGAGCCGCGTGGCAGTAGTGGTGAGCCGTGTTTGCAGGTTTTGCGTGGGGAGAGTTTAATCAATATTTTTTGTGTTTGTATGCGATATTTTGGTGGTGTGAAACTAGGCGTAGGAGGGCTTGTTCGTGCGTATTCTGGAAGTGTGCTAGATTCTATAAATATGGCAAAAAAGTTAGGATATTTGAAACTTTATGAAGCAATAGTTACAAAAATTATAGAATCTAAAGCAGCCAATTTTAATAAAATCTCACATCTTGCAAATAAGCTAAATATTAAAATCACAAATAAAGAATTTTTTGGGGAAAATATGACTCTAACCCTTAGCGGCACAAAAGAAAAGCTAAAGGAATTTTGTGATGACTGCAATTTATAATATTTCTTTTTATCTTTGTAAGAATTGCATAAAATATTATTATGAGAATTCGTGAATTTGCGAAATGTTGTTAATTTCTCTTTATAATTATGGAATTTAAATTTGGGTTTGCTTAAGGGTTTAAGTGGATTTGGGGTTTTTGGGGTGAGTTGTGGGAAAAGGTAAGGTTACTTTTTTACATATTTGTTTTTTATTTTTTGGCTGCTTTATGTTGTTAGCTAACGAAAATACTGAATCTAGCAATAAAGATTCTATAAAAGATTCTAAAGAGAATATAGAATCTAAAAGCCAAGATTCTAACACTTCTAAACAAAATGCAAAATCTAATAAGGAAAACAAAGATTCTAAGGATAATATAGAATCTAATGAAAAAGATTCTAATAATATAGAATCTACAACGCAAGATTCTATAGATAAAGACAAGAGTGAGAAGGAATTAAAGCAGCAAGAAAAGGAGCAAAAGAAAAAAGAAAAGCAATTGCAAAAGGATATAAAAAAGGCAAAAAAGCAAAAGCCTTTAAATATTTTGCCTGATAATAATCCATATTTAATTGACTACACGACATTAGATAGAAAATATTATCCTTTTATACAACGCTCTGGCAAGTTTTATGATAGCGATATAAAAGAGACTATTAGAAAAGTGGATATTGCCGAGCGGAAAAGTGGCGTATTTGTGGGAATCTTATGGGGGGCAAATATCAATGTAAATACCGCTAGTTTATTAGCAAATCTAGATTCTATAAATCCATTAAATAATCCATATATCACAAATACAAACTACCTACTTTTTGGACTAAAAATAGGCTATCAAAGCTATATGGGACAGGTTTTACCGCTAAATACACTAGGCTATCAAATCTTTGTAGATATTGCATCTAGCTTTGGGCAAGGAGCTGTGTTTTATACGACTTTAAATATCGGGCTGCTTTATGACTTTTTTGAGACTAATGGCGGGAAGTTTGGTGCGACTTTTTTTATTAACTTTGGCTTTGGCTCGGCAAATATCACAGGTTTTAGCAATAATAATATTTATGAATTTGCCGGGAAAATCGATATAGGTTTAGGCGTGCGAATTAATGGTAAAAATAAAATCAATTTTTCACTTATAAGCAGTGTGGGCGGAATGCAGAGCTACTTTGTAAGTGGGATACCAAGTATAGGGTATGAATATGTTTTTTAGAATCTTAATCTTATTAATGTTTGTTGGCTTTTTAAAAGCCGAAGATTCTATAGAATCTAGCCTAAAGCCACAAGATAATCGCGCTGATTTTAATAATAATATGGAATCTAAAAGCAACTCTATACAAAGGGGAAATACAAAAGAGCTAGAAAAGCTAAAAGATTTTAGTAAAGAAGTAGAAGATATTTTAAACACTCCGCCAAATACTAAAATGGATTCTATAGAATCTAAAAAAGATTCTAAAAAGATAACACCAAAAAAGCCAAGTGTAGATATTACTCGCACATTAAAAACTGAGAATACAAAAGAAGATAAGGAAATAAAAAAACAGGTGCAAGATATTTTAAAAGATTCTAAAAATATAGAATCTAATGAGCTAAATGATGGTAGCACAAAAGATATTACAGAAATAAGACAAAAAAATCAAAAGATGGATATTTACTTGCAACGCCGTGAGAATGCGTTAAAAGATATGAACTACGTCCATGAAAGAGAGCTAATGCACACTATAAAGCCTGAAAAGCTAGATTCTAAAACCTTGCAAGAAGGTGCTCTTAGTGCTAAAACGCAAAAGCAAGTGCAAGAAGCACACGATAAGGCTGACTTTGATAACTTTAAAACGCATTTATTTTTAGGGCTGCATGGTGGCATTACTTTTAGTGCGGTAGCAAGTAACGTCCATACTCTTCCTACTATTAATATAAAAGTAGGATTCCAAAACTTTTTTGGCTCTCTAGCGCGTCAGTATGGCGTGCGTGTGTATGCGGATACTAATGTGGCTAGTAATATTTTATTGTCGCTTAAAAATGACCCTTTGGCTGATTTTATTGATACGACTTTTACTGCGACTAATGTGAATGCGGAGCTAGTGTTTGAAGTAAATATTTCTAAACGCATTCGCTTTGGTATCGGTGCTGGATTTGGGGTAGGGTATATGACTTATCATGATGAGTTTTGGGATAGCCTTAATGGCTTTGCTAGTAATGCTGGTGTGATTACATATTTAACGTTAAATAATCGTAATAAAATTGAGCTAGGTTACAAGCTATTTTTTTATAGCTATGGTGATTATGTAACGCGTAAATTAGAAAATGTGGTCGATAAACCATACAATTTATTAAATAGCGACTTTGCTAAACCTATGGTGCTAAGTGCGGGGTGGGTTTATGTGTTTTAGAATCTTAATTTTATTTATACTTTTAATAACGTTTTTAGAATCTAAAGCGTTAATCGCGCCGCTTTATAACTCAGGCTGGGAAGAGCAAGATAGCGATACTATAATGGATTCTAGTTTGCCTATGCCAAAAGATTTTAGCACAAAAGAGACTCCACAATCGCATATAAAACAAGTAGAAGATTCTACAATATTGCATAGTCTAGATTCTATAAAGCCTAGCGATATAAATATAGAATCTAAGCTGCTAGATTCTATAAAGCAATATGAAGATTCTAAACAAGATTCTATGGAATCTAGTTTATTAGAATCTAGCGGAGTTTTCTTAGGTGATTTGCAAACTAACAAGATTATAGAATCTAATGAATATAAAATAATAAAAGTCGCACTAGATTCTAAAAAAGATTCTAAAGAAATCCCTATAAGTGAAAAAGTGGAGAAACAAGCACAAGAGTATAAAAAAGAGCAAGAACTAAAAAAGCAAAGTGAGAAGATTCCACAAATACAAGATATAGATTATAGAATCCATGAGCTACAAAAAGAAAAATATATGCTTTCTTCACAAGTTTATTTTAAAGAGAAAGAAAAGCATGACTGGATAGCAAATACAGCTAGAAGTGGCTACTACATAGGTGGTGGTGTATTAGTGGACTTTGTAAATACTCCTAATAGAAATGAAGGTATAAAGGCAATTCGTGTGAATTTCACAGGAATAGCAAAGCTAGGCTACATTCGCTACTTTAATAATGATATAGGGATAAAGGTGGAGGGTTTTAGCCTATTTGGTGAGAACAATGGACGCGTGAACTACTATGCAGGGACGCGTTTTAGCCTATTGCATGATGTGAATTTATTTAGATTCACTAATGCTTTCCATTTTGGGTTTATTATGGGATTTGGCTTTGGGGCTGGGTGGCTTAATAATGTCGAGCATATCGGTATTAATTTGCACTTAGGCGTTAGCTTTAGTATTACAAAATATATTCGCTTTGAGATTGAGCGACTGATTTTAAATCCGCTAAATCCTTTGGAACATCCACTTGATTTTAGGAATAACTATGTGGTTAGCGGCTCATTTGTGTTTTAAGGTTAGATAATGAAAAAGATTTTATTGATATTTATTTTTAGCTTTTTATTAAATGCAGATTCTATAGAATCTACTAATGGAATCTTACTTGATTCTATCCTTAATAACAATAATAGAAAGTCGGCTACGACAAGATTCTATGATAATAGAATGAATGTAGATTCTATAAAAGAAACTCCATATAATATTGATGAAAATTATTTGCAAAATCCATTTGCCATTGTGCCATTTGGAAAGCTAGATGCTAATCGCACATTTAAAGACCCGCCAAAACAGCCAAAAGTGATAATACCAAAGGTAGAAACGCCAAAAGTGATAGAATCTAAACCTATAACTCCGCCAAAAGAAAAGCCTAAAAAAAGCGTAGTTCTAGAATCTATAGAAGTTGCAAAGCCTTTAGAACCACTAAAAGATAATTACGCTGATAAATTGCGTGAGCTTTACTCGCTAAGATATGAAGTCTTTAGCCTTAAACAGCAGCTAGGTGATAGTTTTAAAGCGGATATTCCTTATGGAAACATAATAGATTCAGATTCTAGCTATAATAAGTTTAATACCTTAGCGCAAGGCTACAATGACGCACAGGCTAAAAGTGGCTTTTTTGGGGGGATAAATATCGGCTTTGTGGATATTTATACAAGCGGCTGTGCGAATATGCGAGATGTGGAAAATCCACAATATACGCCAGGTGGCACAGCAGCACAAACAATAAAGGGCTGTGATATTACCATAACGCAGACTAAGCCCTTTGTCTTTGGTGGGAATGGTGGCTATCAACGCTTTTTTAATCACTACATAGGCACACGCCTTTGGGGTGGCGTCTTTAGCACGTGGCTAGGCGATACGCAAAAGTATAATCTAAACACAGGAATGTATGAAAACGCCACAACGCTCACAGGCAAGGACATCGATAGCTACTACGCACTAGCACACATGAGTGCGGATATACTCTTTGAGTTTCCACTAGATTCTAAGTTTAAACATTATATCGGCGCATTTATCGGTATAAATATCGGTGTTATGTATTATCGTCCCTACATTCGCCGCGATAGCGTGTATGTGAATGGGCAAACGCTTAATCGATATTATCCAGCAAATTATATTTGGAATTATAATTTGCAAGTTGATTATTCACTAAATCTTGGCTTTAATCTTACCATTAGCAATAAAAATCGCATAGAATTTGGGCTTTTTGTCCCCTTAGCATTCTTAGAACTCCCGGGCTTTAAAGAAGTCGCAAGTGATACCGCAAAAGGCACAGAATCTGATATATACATAAACCCACAAAACCCAACAACCCCACAACCCATAATAGGCACACCACAAAAGCCCGACTTCTGGCGCAGCAGCGTCTTTAACATAAGCTTCAAACGGAAATTGTTTTAGAATCTAAGAAATAAATTTATAAATTTATAATATACTTCTTTAAGAAAATAACTGAAAGTAAAATAAAAATGAAACTTTTATACCTAAAATTTATTAGATTCTATCAGGTTTTTATTTCGCCATTTTTGGGGCAAAATTGTCGGTATTATCCTAGCTGTTCGCAGTATGCCCTGCTGCTTTTTAAGTATGATAATGCGTTTTTGGCGTTTTTTAAATCAAGTTTTAGAATCTTATCTTGTAATCCGTTATTTAAAGGTGGCTTTCAAGCTCCATTTATTTATAA
This sequence comes from Helicobacter saguini, assembly GCF_000762875.2. GTDB lineage: Bacteria > Campylobacterota > Campylobacteria > Campylobacterales > Helicobacteraceae > Helicobacter_A > Helicobacter_A saguini. The sequence continues at coordinate 18,624 of NZ_JRMP02000015.1, read as the reverse complement.
AAAGGGATTAGATTCTAAATTTAATAGCTTTAATGCCTTTAAACAAACAAATTTCCTAACTAAGCCCACGATTCAGTCTCCACAAAAAGTAACATATTTTCTAATAAAATCGCAAACTTATTTGCTTAAATCACAAAAATTTTATATAATTTCAATTTACATAAATTAAAGGTTTTTAGTGGATAAACAAAGTAATGTAAGGTTAATTTTAGCGGTTGCTATCTCATTTTTAATTATCGTTTTATGGTCTAAATATTTCGCCCCAGAGTCCAGCCAAACAGATTCTAAAGCGGATTCTAAGGCGAGTATAGAATCTAAAGATTCTACAAAACAAGATTCTAACGCAAATGCTGTGCCAAACTCCGCTACTAGCTCAAACGCCCTGCAAAACACGCAAAACACGCAAAATATGAAAGGCGCACCAAATTCCGTTCCTACAAAAAAGGAAATCTTGACTACGATTAGCGCAAAAGATTTTGATATGGATATTGATGTTAGCGGGGCGATTACGCAAGTTTATTTAAAGGCAGATAAATTTACCCAGCCCCCGCAAGAGGGGATTTTTACGCACTTAGGGCGTCTTTTTGGAATGATTAGCGGAGAGAATAAAAAGCTAGATAGATTGCCGCTTTTTGCTAATAATGTGCCGCTTTATCCGTTGCAAATGTTTTTTGTAGATTCTAAATATAATGATTTGGCTATACAAAATAAATTTAGTGCGGACAAAAGCCATATTACGATAGAAAATGAGCCGCAAACGCTTACATTAACGCAAGATTTAGGCGATGTAGTGCTAAAAAAGATTCTAACAATTTATCCAAATATGACTTATGATGTTAGCATTGAGTTAAGTCAGAATCTGCACTATGTAATTAGCAATGGAATGCGTCCTGATGCTGATAGTGAGGCTTATGTCTTTCATGGCGTGGTGCTGCAAAATGCAAATGGCACGATTGAAAAAATAGAAGATGGCGATGCAAGAGAGGAGGGAGAAAACTTTAGCGATGCCTTGTATCTTGCTAGTGCGGATAGATATTACACATCTGTGCTTTTTAAGCCGGAAGGGACTTTGGGTATCGTTAGTATCGGCTCTTATGGTAAGGGACTGCCGCGTCCTTTTATCAATGTGCAAGAGCAAATGGAGAGTTTTAAAGGCTACATCGGTCCTAAAGATTACAAGGTTTTGCAAAGCATAAATCCGCATTTAACAAGCATTGTGGAGTATGGTCGCATTACCTTTTTTGCGAAGTATTTTTTTAGTTTGCTTGAGTGGCTTTACACTTATGTGGGTAACTGGGGCGTGGCTATAGTGCTTTTGACGATTATCATTAGAATCATTCTTTTCCCACTTAGCTTCAAAGGAATGGTTGGGATGCAAAAATTGAAAGATTTAGCCCCAAAAATGAAAGAGATTCAAGAAAAATACAAGGGCGACCCGCAGAAAATGCAGGCTTCAATGATGGAGCTGTATAAAAAACACGGGGCAAATCCGCTAGGGGGCTGTCTGCCTTTGTTACTGCAAATCCCTGTGTTTTTTGCGATTTATCGCGTGCTTTATAACGCTGTGGAGCTTAAAAATGCGCCTTTGATGTTTTGGGTGCATGATTTGAGTGTGATGGACCCTTATTTTGTGTTGCCTATTCTTATGGGGCTATCGATGTATTTGCAGCAAAGCCTTACGCCAACGGCGATTACTGACCCTATTCAGGCGAAAGTTTTCAAGTGGTTGCCGGTGATTTTTACCATATTTTTGATTACTTTTCCGGCTGGATTGATACTTTACTGGACGATAAATAACATTATTTCGATTTTGCAACAAATTATCATTAATAAAATGCTGGACGCTAAAAAGGCAAAAGAAATCGCGGAACATCACACAAAAAACGTAGCAAAAAATGGGGCAAAAAATACACACAAACATAAAAAATAACGATATAATTACATAAATAGTTATAAAATCACTAACAGGAATAAAAATGAAAAAATTTGTAGCAAAAACTTTAGATTTAGCATTAGAAGAGGCAAGGAAATATTATGATTGTTCGCTAACGCAGTTAGAATACGAAATTACGCAGAATGCTAGTAATGGATTTTTAGGATTTGGGAAAAAAGATGTAATAATTGTCGCTAATAAAAAGGTTATAGAATCTAGTAATAATTTACAAAATAGTTTGGAAAATCATAATGTGGCTATGTCGTCTAGTTCGGCTGATAGTTTGCCTGTCGCTAGTGGTGCTAATGTGGAGAAAAATAGCGAAGATTCTAAAAATCCTAATATTAATAGTGAAAAAGTTATAGAATCTAAAGCTAATCTAGTAAGCGAAGATTCTAAGCAAAAAGTTAGTAATATTGAAACTTCTAGTGGTTTGGATTCTAAAACTAGTTCGTCTTTGGAATCTAGCTCGTCTTTGGAAAGTCCTAAGTCGGTGGAGAGTGCTAATGATGTAAATAAGAGTGCGGAATCTTTTAAAGACGTGGAATCTAGGGCGTTAGAATCTAAAACAGCTTCGATTTATGCTAAGAAAACACCACAAGATTCTATCTATACAAAAAAGGCTGATATAGAATCTAATGATAAAATCCCTTGGGATAATAACGATACTGAAACATCGTATACACCGACAACGCAGCCACAGAATCTAGCTCAAAAAGATTCTAATTTTAAACAAGATTCTAGAGATTTTGGTAATAAAGATTCTAGAGATTTTAATAAAGATAAATATCAAAAAAATCGCAATATTTACTCAAAATATAACGCCCAAAATGACGATGAATACGAAGAAGTAGAACGTAGCTATCAAAATAAAGATTTTCAAAATAACTTTAAAGATGAGCGATTTAGCAATCTAAAAAATATGCAAAGTCAAAATAAAGATTCTAAAAGAAAAGATTTTGTAGAATCTAGCTTTGATTATAAAGATTCTAAAGCTACTGAATCTAGTATAAAAAATCATAAAAATTATGAAAAATCTAACTTTATAGATTCTAAAGAGCAAGAGTTTGACTTAGAAAAAATGGAATCTGATTGCAAGGAAATTCAAGCTGAGTTAAAAGAATTGCTAAAATTTTTGCCGCTTGATTTAAGCAAAGTGCAGGTGAGAGTGCATGATGAGCACACGCTTTTTATCCTAATTGATGGGCTTGATGCCGCGCTACTTATCGGGCAAAAAGGCTATCGCTACAAATCGTTATCTTACTTGCTTTTTAACTGGATAAATGCGAAGTATGGCTATTCTGTCCGCCTTGAAATAGCACAATTCCTAAAAAACCAAGAGGAAATGATGCACGCATATTTGCAGCCCATAATTGAGACTGCAAAGGCGGAGGGCAAGGCGCAAACTAAGCCACTTGATGGCATTTTAACGCATATTGCTTTGAAAATCTTGCGTGAGGCGCTGCCAAATAAATACATCGTTTTCCGCGATACGCCGGAGGGAGAAAAATACATTACAATCAATGATTTTTTAAACGCTGGAATGCCACGAAATAGCGTTAATATCGGGCTTCCTAATATTCATGGCTTTCCAAAATACTAAATTTTTATGATTTTATAGAATCTAAAAGGCGAATTTATGGAATCTAAAAATTCTAAAAATCATAACTTTTTGGATTCTAAAGTTATAGAATCTACCATGCAGGATTCTAATAATTTTAATAAAAAGTTAGAAAATTTAAAAGATTGCAATGATTTTGAACCTACCATTGTGGCAATTTCTACCGCTTTAAGTAAGAGTGCAATAAGCATTGTAAGAATGAGTGGCAATAAGGCATTAGAAATTGCCTATAAACTTTTAAATTCTAAAACGCCACTAAGCCCACGTGTAGCGACTTTACGCAACATTTATGATGAAAAAAATGAGCTAATTGACAACGCAATTATTATTTATTTTAAAGCACCCAAAAGCTACACAGGAGAGGATTTAGTCGAGATTCAAAGTCACGGCGGTAGCATTATTGCAAATGATATTTTAAAAATGTGCTTATTTTATGGCGCAACTTTAGCAGAACCCGGGGAATTTAGCAAAAGAGCCTTAAAAAATGGAAAACTAGATTTAATCAAATTAGATTCAATTATTTCGCTAATAAATTCTAAAAATGCTAACTTTCGAGCCCTTTTAACGCGAAATTTATGCGGAAAATTAGAATCTAATTTAGAATCTGTCCGCGTGAAATTGCTAGAAATAATCGCACAAATTGAAGTAAATATCGATTATGCTGAAGAAGAGCTAGATTCTAATATTTTGAATATTTCGCTTAAAAACTTACAAAATATAGAATCTAATTTTAAAAATATTATAGATTCTACAACTAAATATAACAAATTACAGAATCTAAATCTTTGCATTCTAGGTCGTCCAAATGTAGGCAAAAGCTCCATTTTAAATATGCTTTTAAATGAAAATCGCGCCATTGTAAGCGACATTGCCGGGACAACGCGCGATGCAATTAGCGAGTATATCGATATTTGCGGCAATTTGATTAAAATCATTGATACCGCCGGGATTAGGGATAGTAAAGATTCTATTGAATCTCAAGGCATTCAAAAAAGTTTCGAATTTGCTAATAAAAGTGATATTTTATTATGTATTTTTGATATTTCAAGCGAAATGACAAAAGATGATTTTAAGATTTTAGAGTTTTTAGATTCTTTGCATGATAAATTTATTTTAATAATTTTAAATAAGGTTGACTTAGAGCATAAAAATACTTATGAATTTCCTAACTTTGAAGTGCTAAAAATTAGCACAAAAGAAGCTAGTTGTGCTAATATTTTAAAGGATAAAATTAGCCAAATCCTAACTTTTAATATCGACAAAGATACATTAATCCTAACAAATCACACTCAAAAATTACTCTTAGAATCTGCCCTGCAAAATATCCAAACCGCTATTACTTTACTACCAACAAACGCCCTAGAACTAACAAGCCTAGAACTAACAAATGCCCTGCAAAACATAAGCCAAATCACAAAGCCCTACAATGTCGAAGAAATGCTAGATTCTATGTTTTCACAATTCTGCGTTGGGAAATAGTACCAAACAAGAATTTTAACTATTCAGATCTGTTTTGTGCTGTTACCTCTATTTCAATGTCTTTATTATCATTATATTTAACATTATAATATATTAGATAATTTGGTGATTTATCACCCTTTTTATCACTCCAACCATTCCCAAAATCTTCTAATACTTCTGTATAATAATTTGCCTCACATGTCCTATTATTCTTAGAATTTATTCCTAAATCTCTTATGTTACTCACATGCGAAGTAAGCTTTGGGATTACAATATTTTGAGTTCTATTCCATAGATTCATAAAATTTTCCCTTGCATCTACGCCAAATTCTCTTTCTTGTTCGTCCGCTCTGGCTATCGCATGATATTCAAAACTTGCTTTCATAATTTGCCTATGCACTTGAATGTCATCACATTTCGGTGGCACATCTTTATTTATTTTTTTGTTGTTATTTTGCACTATTGAGTCAAATATATCATAATCCATATTAGTTAATCTTATGCTATCTTGCATTATTTTAATTTGTGGCTTAGAATTTTTACATGAAACATCATAAGTAACACTGTAAATTGGTGATTTATCACCTTTTTTATCTCTCCAACCATTTCCAAAATCTTGTAAGACCTCAGTATAATAGCTAGCATTGCAGAATCTTTGAGATTTATCCTCGCTTAAACCATAATCTTTAATATTGCTGATATGCGAAGTTAGTTTTGGCAATATGCTATTTTGAGTTTTTTCCCATAACTCTAAGAATCTTTCTCTAGCCTCTCTACCATTTACTTCTAGCTCTTCATCCGCCCTTACCATTGCATGACTTTTAAGACTAGCTATAACAAGAGATTGTGAAACATCATCGTGATTGCACGCTGGTGCTATATCGCAAGTGTCATTAGAATGCACTATCGTTGTATTATCTTGATTGCTATCTTTTGTGTGTTCTTTTTGTGTGTTCTCATTGTTATTTTTATTGGCTTCATTATTTTGCTTACTAAATTGTATATCATCCTTGTTACTTTCATTACTAGATTTTTCACTTATTTGTGTAGAATTATCCTTGCTGTTAGATTTAATATTTTCATTTGATTGAATTAAATCTTGCACGTTAGATTCTGTGTTTTTAGACTTCTTATTTGAATCATCACTAGATTTATCACTTTCTTTTGTGGTTTTGCTTTCATTATGTGAGTATTTGTTAGACTGAGTATTCGTTTCATTTATAGAATCTTCTTTAGACTTATCATTTGTTGATGTTATATCCTTAATATTCTTATTTTGGCTAGATTCTTTATTGTATTGTGTTGTATCACTCACATTATTAATGGAATCTTGTTTTATTATTTCATCGTTGGATTTAATATTTTCATTTGATTTAGTAGTATCTTGTTCATTTGACTCTACATTGCTAGAGTTTTCATTTATGTTATTGCTAGAATCTATATTTTCATTTGTTTGAGTTTTAGATTGATTAGAATCTTCGCTTGATTGTTTATTAGCTGTTTTTACATTGCTATTGTGATTATTTTGCTTAGAATCTTTGTTTATTTGTTTGCTAGATTCCATGCTTGAAAGTTGTTTAGTATCCTTGTTTAAATTGTTTTGATTAAAACTATTATGCGTAGTTTTATTCACAAAGACATCTTTATTTGTTCTGCTAGATTGAATATTATTTGTATTTGTGAGATTTTTATTGTTGTTATTAGAATTTATCATATTATTTAAAGCGTTTGCACTACCATCAGTTTCTTTATTACTGCTAGAAAGACTATTTGTTTTTGTGTCGTTTAAATTGGTAGAACTTTGGGCATAACTAGATTCTGGCTGTATATTGTTGTATTGAGCATTAAAATTTTCATTAGACTGCACAGAAGATTCTAGAGCTTGAGATGTATAATTACTTGTAGGTATTTCATTTGTGGTATTGTTAGATTGAAAATTAGTAGTATCCATAGTATTTGTTGTATTAGAATCTTTTTTATCCCCACTTAAAAAATACCACGCAGCCCCGCCCACAGCGGCAACGATAAGCAGTAGCAAAAGTATCAAAAGAGCGGGACTTTTATTTTCCTTATTCTCATTTTCACTCATAATATTTCCTTAAAAATCCATAAAAATTCTAGCATTATACTAAAAAATGATAAAAAAATGATAAGATTTTAAGCATAAATTACAAATTTTATAAGAAAAATTTTTGAAAATTATTAAAAAGGCGAAAAAATGGAAACGAAAATTTCTAAAAAGTTACAAAATGTGATAGATTCTAGCCTAAAAGTTCAGCTAGATTCTATACATAATGATGGAATCTATCCGCGTGATACCTTGCAAGAAATGGCTAAAATAGGTGCTTTTTCTTTTTTTTTAGAATCTGGCAAAGATGGGCTTTTAGATTCTATATTAACGATTGCTCAAATTGGTCAAACCTGCGGTAACACCGCGTTTTGTGCGTGGTGTCAAAGTGTTTTAGCCTGGTATCTTTTCCGCACGAAAAATGAGAATGTTAAGGCTGAATTTTTTAGCAAGGTCTCAAGTGGTGAAATCCTTGGTGGCACGGGGCTAAGCAACCCTATGAAAAGCTATGCTGGGTTTGAAAATATGCTGCTAAATGCAAAAAAAGTTGATGGCGGATATGTGCTAAATGGGATGCTTCCGTGGGTGTCAAACTTGGAATCTAATCATATTTTGGGCGTGGTAGCAAAGCTTGATAAGCCTTATAATGTCGCTGGAATCGTGCTCTGTGACCCGCAAAATGCAAGCGTGAAACTGAAAGATACGCACTTTATCGCCCTTGATGGGAGTGCGACTAAAAGCGTGATTTTGAGTGATTATTTTATGCCAAATGCCCATGTGCTAGGGCTTCCAGCCGAGTCTTTTTTGCTAAGTGTAACATCTGGATTTTTGCTACTGCAAATGGGAATGGCACTTGGTAGCATTAATCTTTCGCTTGATTTAATAAAAAAAAGTAATGTGAAAAAGGGCGTTTTGAATAATTTTTTGCCTTTAAATGAGAGCAAACTTACCGCGCTTCGTGATGATTTTTTGCGTGAGTTAAGTGACCTTGCTACAAATTTTAGGACTTGTGATAGCGGATATTTACGCTCTATTTTGGAGCTGCGGCTAAAGGCTAGCAGGCTTACTTTGGATGCGGCACAAACTGCGATGCTGCATGCTGGCTCAAGTGGCTATCTAGCGCACTCTTCGCAAGAAAAGCTGCTTTTAGAATCTTATTTTGTAGCAATCATTAGCCCATCAATTAGGCATATTTTAAGCGAGCTAGATTCCATAGATAAGGGCAATGGCGCGGCAAAAAGATGGAAAGACACCGCTATGAATTTTAGGGAGTAAATTCTATAAATTACACAATTTTTCGCTAAGATTTTGGTTTTATTTTGAGCTTTTTAAGGAAATTTATGTTATTTAATTCTTATCAATTTATTTTTATCTTTTTGCCGATTACTTTTTGTGTTTATTTTTTGCTAAATCATTATAAGAAATATGCGTTGGCTACGGGCTTTTTGGCGTTTATGAGCGTGGTTTTTTATGCGTGGTGGGAGTATAAAAATGTTGCATTATTGCTAATTTCTATAAGTTTTAATTATTTTATTTCTGGGCTAATTTTAAGGGCAAAAGATTCTATGCAAATTTCGCAAGATTCTAAGAATCTAGATTCTAAACACTCCCAAAAAATAAAAAACAATCGTGGTAGATTGTTGCTTATCATCGCTTTGATTTTTAATATAAGCCTGCTTTGCTACTTTAAATATATGGACTTTTTTATAGAATCTTTTAATGCTTTGTTTCACACAAATATCGCACTTTTGCATATAATCTTACCGCTTGGTATTAGCTTTTTTACCATAACTCAAATCGCGTATTTGGTGGATTGTTATGAAGGTCGCGCAGTTGAGCGAAATATCATAAATTATGCACTTTTTGTAACATTTTTCCCGCATTTGATTGCCGGTCCTATTTTGCATCACGCAGAGATGATGCCGCAATTTTCGCAGTTACGCAACAAGATTCTAAAGTATGATAACATCGCACGTGGGCTTTTTATTTTCAGTATCGGCTTGTTTAAAAAGGTCTTTATCGCCGATAGCTTTGCAAAATGGGCGAATGCTGGTTACGCCGCGCTAGATTCTGGCGTGACTTTGAATATCTTTGAATCTTGGGCGACTTCTTTGTCTTATACCTTTCAGCTTTACTTTGATTTTAGCGGATATTGTGATATGGCTATCGGTCTTGGGCTTTTGTTTAACATTGCGTTACCGATTAACTTTACCTCGCCTTATAAATCTTTGAATATTGCGGAGTTTTGGCGGCGATGGCATATTACGCTAGGACGATTTTTGCGTGATTATATCTACATTCCGCTTGGTGGTAATCGCAACACTTCCGCTTCTATGCTAAATAAGATTCTAACGCTTCGCAATCTTTTTATCGTGGCGTTTATCAGTGGCTTGTGGCATGGCGCTGGTCTTGGCTTTGTGATTTGGGGAATCTTGCATGGAGTCGCAATGTGTATTCATAGAATCTATCGATATTTTTTAGAATCTATGTTTGACATTCATTTAAAAGATTCTAAAATTAATGTGAATTATTTGACAGATTCTATAGAATCTAAGTTGCAAGATTCTAAAATGGAATCTAAAATAAATAAAGTAGGTTCTAATTTACAAGATTCTAAAATAGATTCTAAAGAAAACACAGAATCTAATTTTATAAATCCTAATCGCCCACCCACCACCCTTTTAAGTGAAAACATAGAATCTAACCAAACATCCACCGCCCTACAAAATAATAAGCCTAAAAGCCCAAAGATTCAATCCTTTTTAGAATCTAGATTCTATAAGATTCTATGTTGGTTTATCACATTCAACTTTATAAATATCACGTGGATTTTTTTCCGCGCGGAAAAGCTAGATACAGCCCTAACGCTAATCAAAAATATGTTTTTTATAAATGCCATAAATATAGAATCTAAATGGTGGAAAAATAGCCAAATTTTCGCGGATACAAGGGATTTTAGGACGCTTATTTATATGTTAGTGTTTGCACTTTTGCTAGTTTTTGTTTGCAAAAATTCTATCACATTGCTAAAAAATTTTAATCCGCAAAAAAATGCACTCACATTTTCAGGTTATCTAGCGTTTATTTGGGTGCTTTTGGGCTATTCACTCTACAAAATGCTGTTTTTTCAATATAGTGAATTTATTTATTTTAATTTTTAAGAGCAAAACGCGATATTTAAGCTATAAAAAAAATCTTATTATTTTTAAATTGCTAAAATACCTAACAAACACTTTTCTAATATTGTACTTTTAGGATTCTATAAGAGATTCTAAAAAAACAAGGATTCTAAAAAAAAGGCGAAATTATGGAATCTAAACGTATAAATTCCAAAAAAGATTCTAAAAAACGCAATAAAGAATCTAGCAAAATAGATTCTATAGAATCTAACAAATCTTACAAAGAAAGTATAGAATCTTATTTTGAAAATCTATGCCAAAAAATCGGCGAAGATTCAAAGCGAGAGAGCCTAGCAAAAACGCCAAAGCGGCTAATGGATTTAAATGATTTTCTTTATAGTGGCTACAACGCCGATGTTAGCGAGATTCTAAGCCACACATTTAATGAATTTGATGGCGTGTTTAACGAGATGGTTATCATTAAAGACATCGAGTTTTACTCAATGTGCGAGCATCATTTGCTGCCCTTTTTTGGCAATATTTCTATCGGCTACATCCCGGATAAAAAGGTCGTTGGCATCTCAAGCCTTGCCAAACTTGTCGAGGTCTTTGCCAAACGGCTGCAGATTCAGGAGAATTTGACAAAGCAAATCGCAGATAGCATTATGGAATCTTTAAAGCCAAAGGGCGCGATGATTGTGTGTGAGGCACTCCATTTGTGTATGGCGATGCGAGGGGCGCAAAAGCAAAACGCCAGAATCTTAACATCCGCCGTTCGCGGCATTTTCCAAAAAGATTCTAAAACCCGCACAGAATTTATGCAGCTAATAAAAAAATAGATATTACCTATTTTTTCTTAAATGTAGCAGCTCTACCTGTCACACGAATAATGTCTTTGCCAAAAGTCTTTGAAATAATCTCGTAACGAGGCAACAAGATTGTATCACATTTATTATCAGTAATCGCCTTATTTAGCAAAGTCTGTGTCATATTCAAATTCTTTGGGTCATAAGGCATTTCTGTGGTGATAACATCCCCCACATCAAAATCACTCCCATTAAACTGCACGATATAGCCAACATTAGAATCTACTTTTGTCCCTACAAGTTTTGAACATCCACTAAAAAAGACAACGCAAGCACAACCAACACAAAGTAACATTTTTTTCATTAAAAAATCCTTTTTAAAATAAATTAAAAAGTAATTATATAAAAAAAAAAAAGCTGTCAATAGTTTTTCTTGTTTTTCATTATAATAAAAGCAAAATTTTGCATTTTAAATTCCGCATTATATTTTATACATTATTTTATGATACAATTTTAGCTTTTATATTTTTGCGAAATGTTTTGCGATTTTAAAGCGATTTTAAAGCGAATGCAAAAGTTACAACACTCGCAAGAAAAGGACAAAAATGAAAAAGTTTAATTTTTATATTCTATCTGGTGTGCTTAGCAGTGCGTTGCTTGTGGGTGGTTTTGCTTTGACGCAAAGTGAGAATCTAGGATTTAGCAAGGGCGAAAATATCCAAGTGATTGCCGCAAATGATGATAAGCAAGATTCTAAAACGCCTAAGAAAAAATTGACGAAAGCTGAACGTGACTACGCTTTGCAGAAGTTTATGGCGGCTGTAAATGTCGTGGAAAATAACTATGTGAGCGATTTGGATACCGCGGAGGTCATTGACAAGGCGATTTCTGGTATGCTTAGCAACCTTGATGCGCACTCAGCGTATTTGCAGCAAAAGGACTACGAGGACTTGAAAACTAAGACTAGCGGCAGCTTTAGCGGCATAGGCATACAAATCGGTATCAAGGATGGTGCGCTCACGGTCATCGCCCCGCTTGATGATACCCCCGCAAAAAAGGCTGGGATAAAAAGCGGCGATATTATCCTTAAAATCGATGATAAGCCAACCCTTGATATGAAAATCGATAACGCCGTCTCGCTTATGAAAGGGAAAAAAGGGACAAAAGTTGTCCTTACAATCATTCGAAGTGGCGAGCCAAAACCGCTAAAATTTGAAATAAAACGCGATGAAATCAAGGTAAAATCCACATTCGTATCCAAAATCGAAGACACAAACTACGCATATTTACGCGTGGCGACTTTCGACCAAAATGTAACGCAAGAGGCACGAAAGGGCTTAAAACAGCTAGGGAAAATCGATGGAATAGTCCTTGATTTACGCGGGAATCCGGGCGGTTTGCTAGACCAAGCGGTATCACTTGTGAGCCTTTTTGTCAAAAGCGGCGTGGTTGTGAGTGAAAAGGGGAAAACCGAAAATATGGAGCTAAAAGTAAGCGGTGGTGCGGACTTCCCAGACGTCCCTTTAGTCGTTTTGGTAAATGGCGGTAGCGCGTCAGCTAGTGAAATCGTAGCAGGGGCATTGCAGGACTACAAACGCGCGATAATCCTAGGAGAAAGCACCTTTGGCAAAGGCAGCGTGCAGAAAGTCCTGCCATTTGGCAACAAGGGTCAAGAGGCGTTGAAGCTAACCGTGGCAAAATATTACTTGCCGACAGGTCGCAGCATTCAAGCGGTAGGCATTAAGCCTGATATTATCGTAGCGGAGGGCGAAGTGCCACTGGGAAACGAAAATCAGCTTGAGTTTAAAGAGGCGGATTTGAAGCGGCATTTGAAAAATGAGCTAGCAAACGCAGATTCTGCGGATTCTAAGGGGGCAGATTCTAAAGATTCTAAAAATACTGAATCTAGTGATAATAAAAACATAACGCAAAGTATGATTGTAAAAGACATCCAATTGAAAAGCGCTATTGATGTGCTGAAAACCTGGGGCGTCATCGGTGTTAAAACCGCTAAGTAGATTCTATAATAAAAAACAAATCTACATTAAAATATATTTTTAAGCAAAATACCTAAAATTTATTATGTGTTATAGTATTTATAAATAAGTCTTTGCTAAAAAAATCATTAGAATTTTTCTAGATTCTAAAAAATACTAAATTATGGAATATTTTTTGTTAGTCTTAAGATTTTTGTATAGAAATATGGAAATTTTAAAGGATTTATATTGAGTCGTGTTAAATTGTTGTTATTGTGCTTTGTAGCTTTTATGGGTGCTAAATCTATTGATTCTCATATCTTAAAAGATTCTAAACTTATAAAAGATTCTAGCTATCTTGATTCTATCAATCATATAGAATCTAAAACCCCGCAAAATAGCGTATTTGACGAGCCTGCAACACCTAAAAACACGATAGATAACACAATAGAATCCGCCGATGATTTTTCAATCGATTTTAACGAATATAGTATGCTAACGCCCATAAATACGCAGGTTATCAATCGTTTTAATGAGGAGACGATTAGTGCGTTTAGCATTCCTACCGAGTATATCGCCACTTTGGAGAAAGAGGAGCGGCTCATTGCCTTTGACACGCGTAAATGGCAGTATCTAAGCCGCAAGTTTGACAATGGCTACGAGTTTATACCCATTTTGCGAAAAATGCTTTTTGACGCGGATATTCCGCAAGAGTTTTTATTTTTAGCAATGGCTGAATCTGAGTTTGACGCGCGCGCTTTGAGTGTGAAAAAAGCGGCTGGAATCTGGCAATTTATGCCTGCTACTGCACGCGAGCTAGGGCTAAAAATCAACGACTACATCGATGAGCGCGCCGACCCCATTAAAAGCACGGCTGCGGCAATTCGCTATTTGCAGTATTTGTATAACGCCACAGGCAAGTGGTATTTGGCTGCGATGGCGTATAACTGCGGTCTTGGGCGGCTAAATCGCGCGATAAAAGAGGCTGGGAGCGATAATGTCGAGGTTTTGCTAGATGAGGAGGCGCAGTATTTACCGCTTGAGACACGCGATTATTTGCGTAAAATTATCTCAATGAGCCTTGCCTTTAGCAACGCGCACGAGCTAAAGCAAATGGATAAGGAATATATGCTAAATCGCGGCGCGGCAGATTCTATCGTGGTCGTAAGTGTGAAGTCGGGCAACTCGCTAAAAAACATCGCAAAAGGCGCGAATATGAGCGTAGATTCACTAAAAAATTATAATCGGCATTTTAAATACGACTTTGTTCCGCTAGGCAGCGGCGATTATCAAGTCTATCTGCCTTATGAAAAGCTAAGCTACTTTAAACAACACTTTAAAGATGTAGTCGAAGTCACGAGCCTGCAAGCCACATACATCGTAAAAAAGGGCGATACACTCTCATCCATCGCACGAAAAAACAACACAAGCGTGGATAAACTAAAATCGCTAAACAAACTAAAATCTAACAATCTCTCAATCAATCAAAAGCTACTAATCCCGCTAAAGCCCATAAATATTATCACTAAAAATAAGTATGCTAAGTCAAAAACAGCTACCAAAAAGAAATAAAATTTACATAAGATAAATTTAAAAATTTAATTTATCATAACTTTTTATAACAAGATTCTATCATTCATAGAATCTTAAGTTTAGAATCTACCAACGATTACGCGTTATTTGGGGCGGGGTAAGTCTCTTCGCGCAACGGGTAAGCGCATTTTCCTTCACTGCATTGACGGGCTATGCGGATTGATTGTATCAATACTAGCAAGGTTACAAACATAAAAAATGCGCATAAAATTGCATTTAGTGTGTTATTTACCACGCCTTGCTTTAAGATTGCTATATCTTTTTTCACGCTAGCGATTTCTTCACCTCGCAGTTTTTCTAATGTGGCTGAATCTACGCCCACGCCTTCACTCTCTGTGTTAGAATCTAAAGCGTTAGATTCTAAAGTCGCCGCTGCTTTTGGTAATATAGCTCCAGATTCTAAGTCCGCAATTTTAGATTCCATAGCAGCGATTTTTGCCGGGGCGTTTTGGACAAATGCTACGTGGCTTACCGCATCATGCACCCTTTCACCATTTGCAGGTAAGATTTTTTGCACACCAGCATATAAAGTCGCTATTAAAACAAATGCCGCCGGCGCAGCCACCACCCACGCAAATTTCCCTTTGCCCATTTTGAATAATATCGCCATAACAAGCAACAACGCCATTGCAGCAAGCATTTGATTACTAACGCCAAATAGTGGCCATAGCGAGTAAATCCCGCCTTTTGGGTCAATTGCCCCTTGGTATAAAAAGTAGCCCCATCCAGCTACGCACAAGCCTGTAGCAAATAGCGAAGCAGGAATAGATTCTAAATTCCCTAAAGGTTTATACACATTGCCTAAAATATCTTGAGCCATATACCTACAAGCACGTGTGCCAGCATCCACAGCGGTTAAGATAAATAACGCTTCAAACAAAATCGCAAAGTGATACCAAAAATCCATTGACGCGAGTGAAAATATCGGCACTTTTGAAATGATAGTCGCTAGTCCTATCGCAAAAGTTGGCGCACCACCGGTTCTGCTTAATATCGTTCGCTCTCCTATAGAATCTGCCATACCGCTAATATCTGCCGGATTTACTACAAAGCCCCATTCACTAATGGTTTTTGCCGCTCCAGCGATGTCGCTACCTATAATTGCCGCAGGAGAGTTTATGGCAAAATATAAGCCAGGCTCTAAGATACACGCCGCTACAAGTGCCATAATAGCGACAGCAGATTCCATAAGCATCGAGCCATAGCCTACCATTCGCGCGTGTGTTTCATTCTCTAGCATTTTAGGCGTAGTCCCTGAGCTAATTAGCGCGTGAAAGCCGCTGATTGCCCCACACGCAATGGTTATAAATAGAAAAGGGAAAAGCTTACCAGCAAACACAGGACCTGTGCCATCGATGTATTTTGTGATTTTTGGCATTTGCAAGTCGGGGGCTACGATTATTATGGCAATCGCCATTACCACAATTACGCCGATTTTAAGAAATGTGCTTAAATAATCGCGTGGAGCTAACAATAGCCACACAGGCAAAATCGCCGCAATAAAGCCATAAGCAATAATAATTAAGGCTAAAGTCGTCTCCTCAAAGTGAAAATACTCCGCCCAAACAGGATTATCCGCGACAACAGAGCCATAATAAAGTGCAAGAAGCAACAAAATAAAGCCGATGATACTAGCCTCACCTACGCGTCCAGGGCGTAAAAATCGCATATACACACCCATAAACATCGCGATAGGAATAGTCATAGCAATCGTAAAAGTCCCCCAAGGAGAATCCGCTAACGCCTTAACCACGACCATTGCCAAAATTGCAATAATGATTAGCATAATGCCAAAAATGGCAAGCATTGCAAAGCGACCGATTGTATTGCCCATTTCTTCTTTTATCATTTCGCCTAAGGAACGACCATTGCGGCGAGATGAAATAAAAAGCACGACAAAATCATGTGTCGCTCCAGCCAAGCACCCACCAACTAAAATCCATATCATAGATGGTAAATAGCCCATTTGCGCGGCAAGTATAGGACCTACCAAAGGACCAGCGCCCGCAATCGCGGCAAAGTGATGCCCAAAAAGCACCGCTTTATGCGTAGGGACGAAGTTTTGCCCATCATTGTGATAGACCGCAGGAGTGATGCGATTTTTATCCAAGCCTAGCACACGATACGCGACAAACGCGCTATAAAAGCGATACGCAATCGCGTAAATACAAATAGCAGCGATGACAAGATAGAGTGCGGAGATTTTCTCGCCCTTATGCAGTGCCAACACGCCAAAACAACAAGCCCCAACAATAGCTATAACAAGCCAGATAATTTTACTAAGCGGCTTCATACTCTTCCTTTTTTGCAGTTTGGTATAGAATCTAGATTCTATAAACCTTTATATATCATATAAAAAAAACTAACTTTTGCAATAAAAAGTAACAAAAAACAAAAGAAAAATGTAAGAGTGTTTAGAAATGTAGCAAAATTACATATTAGAATCTAATTTTTAAGATTATGAATTTATGTGAAAAATTGTAACTTTTTAAAGGAAAATTAATTATAATATATGCTTTTTAAGGGGCTATTAATGTTTAGAATCTTGTGTGTATTTCTCATATTTTGCATTGTTTTAGTAGCGGATAATTTAAATAAAGATAACAAAAAAAATAAAATTTACGTGCAAAATGAATATATAAGTGAGAAATCTAAAATAGATGATTTTAAGAAGCAATGCGATAATAATGGTAGGGAAAGTTGCGTGTGGCTTGCTGGCTACTATCTTTATGGCAAGGATAATGTAAAACAAAATGTGCAAAAAGGATTAGAGCTATATAACAAAGCCTGTAATTTAGACTTTAAAGAAGCGTGTGAAGCGTTGCATACTATATATTTTGATGGTAAAAACGAATTAAATATTAAGAAAGATTTTAACAAAAGCTTTTATTATCTAGTAAAAATCTGTAAATTAGAATCTAAAAAATGTCCTAATTTTAAGCCAAATAAAGATTTTAAAAACTACATAAATGCCTGTGATAAAGACTTTGGATGGGCTTGTTATTATGTGGCGATAAGCAAAAATGATATAAATTTGTATGAAAAAGCTTGCATTCTTAATGAGATAAAGGCTTGTTTTGATTTAGGTAGTATGTATGAAAGTGGAAATGGGCTGCCACAGAATATTAGCAAGGCAAAAAAGTATTTTAAAATCGTGTGTGATAAAGATGATAGCTACATCGTGTGTAGTGAAAATAGGGATGCGATATATGGTAGTAAAGATGGTGTAAGTGCTAATTTTACACAAAAAATGCAAGTGGCGATGGAAAAATGTGCTAAAAATAATGCTATGGAGTGTTTTAATTTAGGGACATATTATTATAATGGTGATAATGTTACAAAAGATTTTCAAAAAGCAAAAGAAAATTTTAAAAAATCCTGCGACTTAGGCTATAAAACCGCCTGTGAAGCTTATAATGATATGTAAGAAATGGCTTAGAATAAGTTAAATTAGATTCTATATTTTTAAATTCCCAACACCATTTTTTATAAACAATAGAATCTAGATTCTATTTGAATGCGAGAGCAGAATGGTTTTAAGCAAGTCTAAAGGCAATTTTTAAGCTTTCTTTAAGATTTTGAATAACATAAAAAAAGCTATATGTATATAAAAAATTGAAAATTTTTACATATATATATCATTTTTTTCAAAATTTATGATATAGTTTTGCTTATGAAAAATGTAGGTAGTGATTTTAAGGATTAAAAAGTTTATGAGTAAAAAGGATAAGGTTAAAGAAAATATATCCATTCATAAGGCTTTTTTAATGCTTTTTGTTACTTCTATTTTTGGGATTGTTGGCTATGCTATGATTAATATGAATAAGCTAGAAAATAATCAAATATGGGTCGGTGGTATTGTCATTGTGGCTCTTTTGGTTGGTTCTTATTTTATTCACAGGAAATATAAGAAGTTAGTTGATTATTTGGGAGATTTAGTAAGCTTTCACACTTATAAATCTAGCATAAACTTTTTTTCTAGAATCTTCTACATTAGAATCTAAATGTTTATCACTAAGATTAGTGTAAAAAATCATATAGTCTTTT
>NZ_JRMP02000068.1 GCF_000762875.2 Helicobacter saguini | reverse complement strand
TTGGCTTAGTTAGATTTATGCTAGATTCTATAGAATCTAAGTTTTGTTTAGAATCTAATGTGGGTTTTGGTGAGTTTATTTTAAAAGTGTTTGGTTTTGGTGTAGCAATTAATGGGAAGCCTTTATCGCTAAATATATTTCCAGCGACTAAATCTTGCATTATAGGATAGTCATCATTATATTTTTTTAAAGCACGAGCAGCAGGGCTTATAAGACTAATTAGATTGCAAGGAGTTGGCACTCCTAAGATAGTATTTTGACAACCTATTATTTGGCTATTTAATAAATCAGATTCTAAAATCATTGATTTATT
>NZ_JRMP02000014.1 GCF_000762875.2 Helicobacter saguini | reverse complement strand
CAAAACCAAACACTTTTAAAATAAACTCACCAAAACCCACATTAGATTCTAAACAAAACTTAGATTCTATAGAATCTAGCATAAATCTAACTAAGCCAAGTTTAAGAGTGCATTATAAAATAGATAGATTTCAAAAAGATAACTTACCCGTTTATGTAATAAAGTTAAATGATAAGATTATAGAATCTAGTAGTGAAAATCCGCTAGATTCTATAAATATAAATATGCAAGATTTAAAAGATTTAAATAAAATAAAAAAATATGATTATATAGAATCTAATTTTGATTTTAACGATTTAGATTCTAAGTTAAAACAAGAATATGAAAATTATGATATTAAATCACTAGATTTACAGCTAGATTCTAACCTTGCTACTTTTATATTTGTTATCCCGCAAAAGATTCCAAAAATATTTAAAAAAGCTTATGAAGATTATAAAGATAAAGAGTATGGCGTAGGTAGATTTCAATATCTTTATAACTATTGTAAATGCAAAGAAATACAACAAGAAGATTATACAAAAGTAGGCTTAAATGGAGAACCTTTAGTGCATTATATAATCACATTATTATCACCTGCTAAACTAGATTCTATTAATATTAATCTAGCAAATGGATTAGATAAATTTATAGAATCTAATAAAGATTCTAACACTTTAAGAGTGGATATAATAAATGTCGGATATAATGATAGTTTATGGGGTGAAAAAAGAGATAAAATGAGTAAAGATAAAGATTCTAATCTTACAACACTTCAAAACGATAAAAAAAGATAAACAAATCCTTGAGATGTATTTTAGTTATGGGGAGAATATGACACGATTACAAGAATACTCAAAGTATCATAATGATATAAATTTGCATATTAAGACACAAGGGTATAGTGATGGAGAGAGACTTGATATTGATTTAGAAACACACAACAAAATTATCAATATTCAGTGCAAGATTCACAATAATAAAGCTACAATTACAAATGTGTTTAATACGTAAGGGTAATTATGAAAAAACTTAAAGCAAAATGTGGAAATTTAGAAACTACGATAAATATACAAAGACCAAGCTTTGAGAGTGTAAAAAAGAATTATGTAGAGATAACAATGGTTGGTTCTAAAGAATATATAGAAAAATATAAGTTAATTCAAATAAATTTCAATAATGGCAACATCACACAAGAAGAGGCAAAAGAAGAGATTCGTAAACTTAGAATTGATATGTCAGAGGCTAGATATAAAACAGTAAGCAATAAACTATTGAATTTTTTTAATGAAGATAGAGAAAGTAGATATAATACATGTGCCACAAGAATAAGCTATGCTATTAATAATACTGCAATTCCACTTACAAAGACAGACAATCAAAAGTCACCTACTAATGCGTGGATTATCAATAATTCATATTATGGAATCTCTGTTGATAGTGTGATTGATATCCTATCTACTCTATGGCATAAGCCAAAGGTATATAATGCGACAATTAAACAATCAATTCTTAATGGTTGCACAGAAGATTTTTATCATAAAATGAATACAAAAGAGCAAAATCAATCTTTCTTTAAAGAGTTACAATCATTTAAAAGAAAAGGTGTTGCAGCAATGAGATTGCATAAAAATAGAATACGACATACGACGCTATGGGAAGAAAATGAGTTTGTAGATGTGAAAATGAATGATGAAAGTGATTTAAACTATTCTCTTTATGGATATAATTATCTAACTAATGAAATAAATGATTATCCAGCGGTTAGTGAATTTTACTTTTGGGAGTTGAAATGATGAGAAAAATATTATTATACATACTGGCTATTGTAAATTTTCAAAGTATGTCAGCAATAGATCCAATGATATTTCTGTATTATTACGATTCACAGCTAAAAATTCTTGGAATGAATTATTGTAAAGGCAAACAGCTTGATGTGTTAGTTCATAAGGAAGCAAAAGAAGCTATAAAAGCTTATATAGACAATATGTTAGAAAAATATAAAGACACGCAAGAAAGAGACAATTTTTGTTCTAATTTAAAAAGGGATAAGGAATATTTGAATAAAGTGAAAGAGATTACAAGCAAATATTGCTCTGCACATTCATCTTCTTGTTTTGCAAATCCTTAAGTAAAAGACGTGTAAAAACGAATTAAATAATTTTATAAAATCTAATCAGTATTTCAATATTCTAAAGATATTTGTCATAATTCACACACTAACTCTTATAGATAATAGAGTGAGACACAAAAAGATTCTAAAATGCGGGTATTACCTCGTCATTATAAGTCTCTTTCAAATATTTTTTGACTTTTTCGCTACGCAGAGCATTTACTAGGGCTTTGATTTCAGGGCGATTTTCATCACCTTTTCGCACAAAAACGCAGTTGCCATATTTTGACTTAGAATCTTCACGCAAAATCACATCTTTGCTACTCAAACCACCCTGCATAGCGTAGTTTCCATTGATTACCGCACCATCTACATCACTCAAAGTCCGCACCAAAAGCGGTCCATCCACGGTTTTAATCTCGATTTTCTTAGGATTTTTCGCTATATCATACTTTGTCGCCGTGAAATTATTTGGGTCTTTAAGCGTGATTATGCCGTTATTATGCAGCAAAATTAGCGCACGTGCGTAGTTGCTAGGGTCGCTTGGCACGGCGATTACCGCACCTTTTCTTAGCTCGCTAATATTTTTCAGCTTCTTTGAGTAAAGTGCGATAGGCTCGATATGCACCTCTCCTACATTTATAAAATCATATTTCCTATCTTTAGCCTGACTTTGATAAAATGGCACGTGCTGGAAATAATTTGCATCAATTGAGCCGTCATTTAGGGCGATATTTGGCATAAGTCCGTTATCATTAAACTCGATGATTTTGAGATTAATGCCTTGCTTTTTTAAATCTGGGGCTATTAATTGCAAGATTTTGGCGTGCGGGACTGGGACCGTGCCGACTTTTAGCTCTTTTGTTTCAGCTGCTTTTAAGCTAGATAATGGGGCTAACATTAAAAAAATGAAAGCTATAAATTTCAAAACTTTTATCATAAAAAATCCTTTTAAAAGAAATAATGATAAAATTATAGCTAAAAAAATTAGAATTTTAAGGAAAAAAATGAAAGAATGTAAGGAGATAAAAATCGACATTGAAATAATCAAACAAGATAGTAAATTTAGCACATTAGAATCTTATGCGAATTTAGTGCTAAAATGGGCTAAAATCCACAATATCACAGGCGCGAAAAATCTAGATTCTATACACAAAGAAATTTTTGATAGTCTGCTACCTACCGCGTTTTTAAAGCCTTTTGAAAACTGCATTGATATAGGCTCTGGAGCGGGATTTCCTGGGGTTATTTTGGCGATTTTTTATCCTGATTCTTTTTTTTATTTGCTTGAGCCACGTGCTAAAAGGGCGGCTTTTTTACAACATATAAGCTTGGAGCTAAAGTTAGAAAATATAGAAGTAATTAAAGATTTTTCTTACAATATTAATAATATTAAGGCTAATTTAATTACATCACGTGCCGTCTGCAACACGTCATTACTTATTAAAGATAGCCTTCATTTGCTACAACCAAATGGCTGCTACTTGCTATTTAAGGGTGAAAATAGCATTAATGAATACAAAACCTTAAATAATTTTGATGTAGAAATTTTCAAACACGATAAAAGGTTTTTTATTTATGCAAAAAGAGAATATTAGATTCTATAACCCTAATCCTTTTTTGCAATAACAAGTGAGCAAACCCCAGCGCTATAATCCTTTGCAAAAATTGTCGGCATATTATGCAGTGCGAGTTCCGCTTCCAAGCTCTCGCGACTTACAAAATTATCAATGCTATTTGGCAGGTATTTATACGCTTTGAAATTGCGCGAAATAGCCCCGCCAACAAGCGGCAAAATGCACTTTGTATAAAACCGCATAAGCGCACTAAAAAGCCCGCCCCCACGCGTCCCACCACTCATAAATTCCAAAATCACAACCACGCCACCAGGCTTTAAAACGCGGTAAAATTCACTCAACGCCGCCTTTCTATCAACCACATTTCTTAGCCCATAAGCAATCGAAATTATGTCCTTGCTCTCACTCTTAAGCGGCAGTTTGCTAGCTTGCGCGACAAAAAATATCCCTTTTGCAATCTTTTTTCGCGCCACATCAAGCATACCATTTGATGGGTCAATGCCAACGATACTAGCAATCTCTACGCCATTTTCACGCGTGCTCGCTTCCCACTGCAGCATCATATCGCCCGTCCCACACGCGATGTCAGCGATGTCAATGTGGCTTTTTTGCAGGATTTTAAAGGCTTCCTTGCACGCTTCCTTTCGCCAGGTAATATCCACGCCCATGCTCATCACGCGGTTTGTCGTATCATAAGTCGCCGCGATGTTGTCAAACATATTTATGATTTTTTCTTGCTTATCCATTTTGTCTCTTTTTGTGTTTTTGAAAGTGATATTTTAACGAATTTTTTGCATTCTAAAATGATTTATTTTAACAATCTTGCTACTTTTTTGCTCTTTTAAGCCGCGAGAATCAAGCACAATAATATCCGCATTTTTTATGGCAAAATCTTTATTGTATTTTTGTCCGCTTAGATTTGCAGATGATGAATAAAGCCAGGCAAAATGTTGCAAAAACGCGTTGTGTTTAGAATCTTTTATAACGCGAAAGCTTTTTGAGATGTTAGAATCTTTGTTAGATTCTATATTTTGTAATGTGTTTTTAGAATCTTTTTTGTTTGAAATATTACCTAGATTCTCTAAAATTTTTAAGGAATCTAGGTTTTTAGAATCTTGTTGTGTAAAGTTTAGATTCTGTGTGTTTTTTTTAGAATCTTTGCTATTTAGATTCTGTATATTTTTAGATTCTATATTTTCTAGCAAATTTATAGAATCTTTATTTTTTAAATTAGAGTTTAAATTTTGTGTATTTTTAGAATCTTTGTTTTTTAAATTTGCGTAAATATGCAAACTTTTGCAAGGCAGTATAAAAGTAGTTTTTTTAGCATATCGCACAAATCGTCTAAATTTAGTAGGGATTCTAGAATCTAGATTTTTGAAATTGCAAAATTCTTTTAATAAAATCTTATTTGCATTCGCCTTTTTAATCTCATTTATCCGCGCCGCACTTTTACTTAAAAACCCAATTGTCGTATCACTTTGAGCTAAAAAAATTACATTATTTAGATTCAATACTTTCCTTTTAGATTTATAAAATCTAGTTCTAAATATTAAGTTCTAGGGTCGCTTATCACCCCCGTGATGGCGGATTTGGCGACCACAGCGGCGTTTGCTAAAAAGACTTGTGAAGTCCTAGCACCCATTCTACCTACAAAGTTGCGATTTGTAGTTGAGATACACTTTTCATTATCGCCTAAGATTCCCATATAGCCGCCTAGACACGCACCACAAGTTGGGTTACTAACTAGCGCTCCTGCATCTAAAAGCGTTTGGATATATCCTGCTTCATACGCCTGTTTATAGATTCTTTGCGTGCCAGGAGTTACGATTAATCTAACTTTTTTATCAATTTTCTTACCCTTTAAAATCTCACTAGCTATTTTTAAATCACTTAGCCTACCATTCGTGCAAGAGCCGATAAATGCCTGCTGAATCTCAATTTTTTCCTTACTAGATTCACTAATTTTTTTCCCATTACTAGGTAAAAATGGATATGCCACCATCGGCTCTAAAGTATCTAAATCTATAACTATATGCTTTAAATAGTTAGCTTTTTCATCACTATAGTGAAATATCGGCTCACTTCGCAAGCCACCATTTAACGCTTTAACCTCATCTAAAAACGCCTTTGTTATAGAATCTACCGCCACAATGCCATTTTTCGCCCCCGCCTCAATCGCCATATTACACAGCGAAAATCTATCATCCATACTCAAAGTCGCCACGCCCTCGCCGCAAAACTCTAAGCTACGATAGAGCGCACCATCCACGCCCAAAATCCTAATCACCTCCAAAATCAAGTCCTTGCCGCCCACCATAGGCTGCAGTTTGCCCTTAAACTCGACCTTGATACTCTGTGGAATCTTAAACCAATTTTTCCCCGTAATCATCGCATACGCCAAGTCCGTGCTGCCCATCCCTGTGCTAAACGCGCCAAGTGCGCCGTGCGTGCAAGTGTGCGAGTCAGCACCAATAATCACATCACCACTAACTACCAAGCCTTTTTCAGGCATAAGCGCGTGCTCTATGCCCATATCACGCTCATCAAAGAAGTTTTTTAAGTTATGTTTTAACGCAAAATCGCGTGAGATTCTAGCCTGATTAGCCGAGGCAATATCTTTTGCCGGGATAAAATGGTCCATCACAATGGAGAAATTATCAGGGCGTGCAAGCCGCACCGCGCCGACTTTTTCAAACTCTTTGATAGAAATAGGCGTGGTAATATCATTGCCAATTACCATATCAATATTACACTCAATAATCTCATCGGCATAAGCTTTTCGCCCGATGTGGTGGCTAAAAATCTTTTCAGTGATAGTCTGGGGCTTGTCACTTTGTGAAACTTTTTGTGAATCTGTGCTTTGTTGTTGCAAGTCTCTACTTTTTGCATTTTGTGAATCTTGTGGTTGAACGCTCAAAATAAATCCTTTTCTTAGAATCTAAATAATATAATAACGAAAAAGTTTAGATTCTATATAAACTAGAATCTAAAACTAATATTTTTTTGATATAATTTCGAAATTAAGAAGTTTTTGTTTATAAAATTATAAAAGGAATAATATGAGTGGTGTGAGTTATAAGAGTAGGATTGCGGAGTTAAGGAAGATTCTAAGTGATGGGCTGCTTGAAAAAATAGCCTAGAAGCCTTGTATGATAGATTTATAATGCGACTAATTGTGTCGCGGCTAAAAAGTAAAGATAGCTTTGATACCTTGCTAGATATGGCGGCGGCTAAGGATTTTATCGATATAGAATCTAGTTTAAAATTTAGCAATGCTGAATTAGATTCTATAAAAGCAAAAGTGCCAAATATTACGCTAGATAAGGAAGTAAAAGCGGCGCTCAAAAACATAAAAGCCCAAATAGAAATCTATAATAGCGAAGCCCTAACGCACAATGCCGAGATAATCGATGTAAGTGAAAGGCGATGGATTGCTATAATGGAATCTAAAGTCGCATAGTAAAATTTAATTTTGCTTAACCTTACCTACAAATTTATCATAGCTATCAAGTGAAGCGATGTCGATGCTATAGATTCCATTAGAATCTTTACTAACTATCACGCTATCAAAGCCTAAGTTTTCTAAATGTTTGTAAGTGGCAAGTTCGCCTACTTTTAAATTTAATGCGGTTTGTAAAAGCCACGTAGATAAAGCGGTATTTGGATTACTCATCAAGGCTTTAGAATCTTGCTGGCAAACTTTCACATTTAGATTCTCATTATTTGGCGTTTTTAGTATAAAAGTGCTATCACGTGGCGGGAAAAAATTAGGAAAATTATTTCTTACAAAAGCTGGGATTTGAATATACACTTCGCCATAATTTCTAGCTCTACCCCCTGCATTCCATTGATTTAAGCCACTTTTGCTTGGCACTTCTTTTACACCATTTTTCACACTATAAAGTGGCAAAATCACATAATCGCGACCCGCTATTTTTTCTTTTATAGAATCTGCATTTAAGATTCTATCCTTTAGACTTAAAAGCAACAAAAAAGGATTTTCTATAATTTTTATATTAATTTCAAAGGCATTTTGTGGAATGTAAAATTTGCGTTGCAACACGCTTTTTGAAAAATTAAAAAAATATTCATTTGAATCATCGCTAAAATGCAAAGACGACTTAGAAGTCTTAATATTTCTTAACGAATCTATATTGATTTTTTTATAATCGCTTTCAAAAAATAAAAGCTTATTTTCACGTCTTGCGATAATGTGATATATAGAATCTTTTATACCATAGATATTATTTGCGGCTTGTATTCTATCGTTTCTAAGCTTTGTTTGATTCTAAAAAATATAGAATCTAGCTTATGATTCCATCTAAATGATATTCTTTTGTGATTTTTTGCTGCAAGATTTTTTCTTTAAAGTTTAGATTTTCTAAAGGGTTTATATACTCCCTAAATTGCGGGTTTTCACGCAAATTCAAAACAACCACCAACATATAAGCATCTTTAAATTTACTTGCCTTTTGATATTCATTTTGCGTTAATCTTACATTGCCACTTTTTTCTTTTACGCCCTTAATTTCGCATAAAAATTCGCTTTCTTTATTTGTCATAAAAAAGTCGTATCCATCGCCATAAAGTCTTGCATCTTCTAGGTTAAAATCACGCAAAATATCAATTTGATTATAATTTTTCATAAAATAAAGCTCGGCTTCAAGCCCTGTATTTTGCATTTTTTTAAACTTAGATTCTAAAATCGCTGAAGGCTTAAAATCCTTAGAATCTAGCGTGATTTTATACTCATTTTTTAGCACTAATTTTACGATATTTGCATAATTTCGCACATCTAAATTACCATAAAGACTATCAATTAGCTCTTTTCTATGGATATAGGCATTGCCTTTTTGCCACCAGCCACGCCGTTTATTTGGGAAAAAATAATCAAACAAATCCATTTTATTTTTCACCACAGACGCGGTTTTTACGATATTTTCTTTCACAAAAATATTAAAAAATTCTTGCTTACTTTTGCAATTAAACTCTTTTATAAAATCATTATCAAACTTAGCTAATCCATAACCTAGCAAATTTAAAAGTTCGTAATTCTCGTGTTTTTTACTCATAATATTTCTTTATTTGTAATATTAGATTCTATATTTTAAAACATAGAATCTTAGCTTAAGAATGTGTAGAATCTCGCTAAAGACTTCATAACCTAGATTTTTCAAAGTAGATTCTATAATTTCATAAGTTTTGCCATTATTATGATTTTTTAGATTCTTAACATTTTCTAAAAATAAGACTTTTGGTTTATGCTCTTTTGCAATTTTTGCAATTTCAAAAAATAACGTGCCGCGCGTATCTTCAAAGCCTTTTTGATACCCCGCAATGCTAAAAGCCTGACAAGGAAAGCCACCGCATAAAATATCAAAATCTTTTGGAATCTTTTCTTGCGTTTGAGTTAGTGTAATGTCGCCAAAAAGGGGCGTTTTAGGGAAATTTAGCGAATATGTTTTTTGCGCATTCAATTCAATTTCACTAGCAAAAAGGCAAGATATATTAGATTCTATATTTTTTTTAGATTCTATATTGTTAGAATCTTTATTGCTAAAATCCACTTTTTTAGAATCTAAATTATATTTTTTATTTTGTATAGAATTTACAGAATCTATCTTTTTAGATTCTATAAATTTATTAGTATTTTTAGAATTTATTTTTTTAATAGTTTTAGATTCTGTAATTATTTTAGAATCTATATTAAAATCAATATTTTTAGATTCTATCTTAGAATCTTTTTTGATATTTATCTTTTTAGATTCTATTATTTTCTTAGAATCTATTTCGCTACTAGCTTCATTTAACGCCAAATGAAACCCACCAAAATAGCCAAATAAATCTATAAATTTAAGCATTTTCAACACCTTTAAAAGTTTAGAATCTTAGCTTAAAAATGCGGATATTTTGATGATTAGCGATTTTATTTTTAGCCCGGGGAATATAGAATCTATTGCGAAATTACGCAAAAAAGCTTTTGAAAATAGGCAAGATTCTAATTTAGATTCTAAAGATTTTATAGAATCTATAGAATCTATACACAATATTGAATCGCAAAGCGAAACATCTACTGCAAAATATTTTAAAAACGCAAATTCTAAAGATTCTATAGAATCTAAAAATTCGCAAGATTCTAAAAATTTTATAGAATCTGCAAACAAAGATTCTAAAAAGTTTATAGAATCTAAAAATAAAGATTCTAAAAACAAACTTCATGCTCTTTATATCGGTAATTTCAACGCACAACATTTACCAAAAAATCTATTTGATTCACAATTTATCTACAATCAATCCACGCACAACATAGAATCTTTATGCAAAAATGCCCGTAAAA
This sequence comes from Helicobacter saguini, assembly GCF_000762875.2. Lineage (GTDB taxonomy): Bacteria > Campylobacterota > Campylobacteria > Campylobacterales > Helicobacteraceae > Helicobacter_A > Helicobacter_A saguini. Next base: position 64,075 of record NZ_JRMP02000014.1, on the reverse strand, counting down.
TCTTAGATTAGATTCAAACATCTAAGTAACACAACCTACCATATTTTATAAAACATAGAATCTAGATTTTATCTATTATAAAAGGGTGGTGGGTGGGCGACTAGGCATTTTATGAAAGCAAAAAAGAATCTAAATTAACAATATTTTTCTTTTTATCTATTTCCATCCTGCCAGCCTTTAATAGCGAAAAATATCTTATAGAATCTAGATTCTATATTTTGCTTCGCAAATTCCTATCGCCCGCCCGACCGCCCTTTTTGAAAAAATAATGTTTTATAGAATCTAGATTCTAAAAATCCACTTTAAAGCTTATCCAGTAGCTGCGAGATGGCATTATGCGTTGATATTGATTTGTATAGCCGCCACGTTCCACCCACGCACCGACTTGATTAGCACCGCTACCATTAGTAGAATAGCTAGTATAAATTATCGGGTCCCAAAAATTCACATCAAAAAGATTATTAATTGTAAAAGTGATGCCATATTTTTTATATAAATTATATGTGATACCTATATCTACTAATTGATAGTCTTTGTAGTATTTTCCTATCACGGCACGTGTAGTGGCATTATAGTTTGCAGCATTTGTATTTGCTGGGCTTGTAGGCGTTTGGAATCTACCGCTCCATCGCAAATAAATATCAAATATATGATTTTGATTTATAGCATAATGATACTTTGGTGTAAAGATAAAATTATGTCTTGGGATATTATTTACAGGCTCTCCTACTTGATAGGCATTAGCAGCATTGATTGCTTCTAGCACTTCTGTGTATGTAAAGCCATAGTTAAAATCCGCGCTAAAGCCATAAAGTGGCTTCATCTTTACACTCATTTCTAGCCCTGCCATTAGCGATTTAGCCACATTTGCATAATATGTACAAGTCGCCACAGGGCAGTTTGTAGTTTCGCTATAACTTGTTACTTGGTCTCTAAAATCTGTGTAATATCCTGTCAAAACGCCTTGCACATAGTTATCTTCATATATCGCACTTAGCTCATAGTTCCAGCTTTGCTCAGGTAATAAATTTTTATTACCATACGTATAAGTTTGCCCATCTGTGCTTGGTGTAAAGCCTTCGTATAAATAACTTAGCTGTGGGACTAAGACACCACTTGCAATACCAGCCTTTAGTGTTAAAAAATCAAAGGGGTGATAATTTACATAGAATCTAGGATTTGGTATAGCCTTAAATAAATCGCTAAAGTTATATCTAAGCCCTAAAGTCGTGCTAAAAAATTCATTGAAATTTTGATTAGATTCTATAAAAAAGGCAAATTGATTAAAGGCGCGTATTGAGCGATTAGCCGCAGTTGTGCTAAATACGCTTAGCTGCTCCCACATATAATAAAGCCCAGCATTCATTATTAGATTCCCCATTTTATTAAGCTCAAATTCTTTGTTGTATGTAGTTTGAAAAATAATATTTTTATTATCCCTACCATTGCCATCATTTCCCCAATTTACTTTATCGCCCTTAGTTCCGCCAATAGGCACGCCACTATGTGCGCCCCAAAATGTTTGCGAATATTGTATATAGCTAGTTAAGCGTCCCCACTCATAGCTTCCTTCATGATTTAGCACATTATTTATTTTATAAAAATCTCTAATGGCAGTGATTTGATTACCACTTGTATTAAGACTACCAGTGCGTGCAAAATACACTTCAGAATCTAAATAGATATAATCACTGCTAGTAGGAGTATAATTTATCCTTGCTCCCGCATTCCAATTTGTAAAGCCAGTAGAGCTCCAAGTAGCATAAGGGTTTGTATAATTAGCCGGTCCTATATTACAAACACGATTGCCATTTGTGGTAGCCCAGCTACACGCTTGTAAGCCAAGTGGTTTTAAAAAGCTATTTTGCTCTCCATATTTATACCCACCACGCAAGTTTATACTTAGCATTTTTTTAATAATAGGGACGTTTATATAGCCATTTATACCATATTGATTCCCAAATACGTTATGATTTTCCGCTAGTTTTGTGTCTGCTTGTAAGCCCATAGTTAATTTATCAGTGTGCTTTTTTGTGATAATATTGATAACGCCACCCATCGCATCACTTCCATAGATAATACTTGCAGGTCCGCGTATCACTTCCACTCGCTCTATCATAGATGCAGGGGGCATAAAGCCGCTAAATGTCCCAGCCCAGCCATTCGCATCAAATCCACGTGCGATATTTTGCCTTTTCCCATCAATTAAGATAAGCGTATAAGCAGTGCCAAGCCCACGCATCCTAATCTCATTTCCACCTACCTTAGTAGATTCTGTATAAACGCCCGGGACATCTTGCACTATATCACCTATATCTCGCACAGGACGGCTCATTATCTCTTCATGCGTTATTACACTTATACTAGCAGGGGCATCACGCAAGTTTTGCTCATATCCTGTGGCGGATGTAACTTTTGCTGTGGTGGTTACGGCTTGTAGCTTGTAGCCTTTTGCTTTTTTGGCTTCCTTATCATCAGTTGTGTCGGTGGTAGTGGTTGTAGATTCTATATTTTGCGTCGCGCTAGAATCTATTGTATTAGAATCTGTTGTATTAGAATCTAGCGGATTTGCTAAGGCTAAAGTGCCTATCGATATATATATATATATATATATATATATGCCTTTTAGTATAGAATCTTTAGCATTTTTAGCGTGAGTAAAAAGCCTAGTTTTTATAGAATCTATATGCTTAGATTCTATTGTTTTAGAATCTAGTGTCTTAGATTCTAACGTCTTAGATTCTATTGTTTTAGATTCTAACGTTTTAGATTCTATAAAGCCTTTTAGTTTAGAATCTTGCAATTTAGATTCTAATGCTTTGTTTAGAATCTTGGATTGTATAATAAAACCATTTTTCATAGTCAATTTCTCCTTATGCTAAAAGTTTAAAAATAAGAATTATACGCAAATAAATATTAAATTTAACTTAAATCTTTGAGAAATATTGTGTATAGAATCTAAATCCGTCATACTTGACGCTAGCAAACTATCTTTGTTTTTTATATTAGATTCTAAACAATCTTTAGAATCTTGCAAAAATTAAAAAGTCAAAATATAGAATCTAAAAAGATTGTAAAGATTCTAAAAATTTTATAGAATTTAAAAACAAAAATTCAAAAGATTCCAAAAACAAACTCCACGCCCTTTATATCGGTAACTTTCACACGCAAAACCTACCAAAAAACCTATTTGATTCACAATTTATCTACAACGAACACACGCACAACATAGAATCTTTATGCAAGGGCGCCCGTAAAATCTTAGATTAGATTCTAAGAATACAAACATAGATATTTCGCTATCGCTCAATATGACGAATAAAACAGATTCTATAGAATCTAATCTTGTAGATTCTAAAAAAGATTCTAAAGATTCTATCCTATCGCCCAACCACCGCCCTTTTAATACAATAGATTCTATAGAATCTAGCTTATGATTCCATTTAAATGATATTCTTTTGTGATTTTTTCTTGCAAGGTTTTTCTTTAAAATTTAGAATAAAATCTAAAAAATTAAAATCTATTTAAGCTAGATTTAATATTTAAAATTTTATAATTTCGCTTTTAAGAATTTGGTAATAATTCTTACTAATCTAATCTAAAAGGAAATGAGCATGAAAAATACAACACTGAAAGATTCTATAGAATCTAATTCAATTCTAAGAATCATACGCAAAAATACGTTCTCTCTCTCTCTCTGTTACTAACCAGCAGTGTAGCCCTAGCAGATGACTTAGATTCTAAAGATTCTATAAATAGCGAAAATATAGAATCTACTAGCACAAAAAAGCAAACAACGCAAGTCCCACAAACAGAATCTAGCGAAGCAAAAACATACAAACTAGAAAAAGTTACAACGACGGTTAGCACTGCTAGTGGTTATACGCAGGATATAAAATACGCCCCTGCAAGTATCGCTGTCGTGCCAAAAGAGGAGATTTTAGAGCGACCTGTGCGTGATGTAGGCGATGCCGTGCAAGATATTCCTGGCGTATATGTAGAGGCTAGTAAGACTGGGGCAAATACGATTTCAATGCGTGGGCTAGATTCTAGCTATACACTTATACTAATTGATGGGAAAAGGCAGAATGTAGCACAAGGCTTTGATGAAAATGATATGAGTGCTAATACTAGCTTTATGCCACCAGCAAGTATGATAGAGCGAATAGAAGTGATACGTGGACCTGCTAGTATTATTTATGGTAGCGATGCGATGGGCGGTGTAATAAATATTATCACAAAGAAAAATCCGCAAAAATTTACCGCAAGTGTGCAGCTAGAAACAAAGCTACATGAAAAGCACAAGACATTTGGTAATATCTATGGCGTAAATTTCTATATGGCAGCCCCGATTGTAAAAGATAAATTTTCAATGAATCTTCGCGGTAAATATCAATATGGTGAGCAAAATGCCTTTTTAAAACCAGCATATATCTTGGCTAATCAAACAGGCACAAATAGGGCAAATCCATATTTAGGCTGGTCAGCCACAGGCTTTCAAAATGCAAACTTAGGGGCAAGATTCACATACACGCCAAATACTAATAATACGTTATATTTAGATTTAGATGGCTATTTTGGTCGTTTAGGTTCGCTTAATACTTCGACTGCTTCTATCACGGCTATTAGAGATTTTTATAAGATTAATGGAATCTTAAATTATGATGTTGATTATAATTGGGGGAGAATTAATACATATTTGCAATATAGTCAAACTTTTTGGGCGCCACACGCAGGTGTAGCAGTGGGCGCTAGTAGTGGGACTAGTATAAATTGGGCTAGTTTAAGGGATAATAAAGATGTGATTTTCCAAAGCACGTATAATAATCTTTTTGAATTTGGGAAATTTGGTGAGCTAGTAGTAAATGGCGGTGTGTATTATTTATATGAAAGATTCCAAAATAAAAGTAGCAACTTTGATAGAGCTATGAATCAATTTGCGGTATTTGCAGAGGGTGGATGGAATATTAATGATTATATCGGTATGACTTTGGGGCTTAGATATAATTATAGTGATATTTTTAAGGATATTCCTAACCCTAGATTCTATATTAATTATAATCCATTCTCTTGGCTAACATTTAAAGTGGGCGTAGCAAGTGGCGTTCGCACACCAAATCTTAGCTACTTGTATGAAGGACACACTGAATCTACTTCTAACGACGTAACGACTTATGTATATGGTAATAAAGACTTACGTCCTGAGACTAGCTGGAGCTATGAAGTAGGTAGCATTATTGATACAGAGCATATTTTTGCTACGCTTACAGGATATTATACAGACTTTAGAGACCAGATTGAGACTATTCCCTTTGATGGTGATATGTGTAGCACAGGCTCTACTAATGTGTGTCGCACTTATAGAAACCTAGATAAGACGCTAATGGCAGGGGCTGAAGTAGGCTTTAAACTAAAACCTATATATGGCTTTAGCCTTGATGCAAACTATGGCTTTACATATACAGAAGTGCTAAGCTATTCAGCTAGTGGTAATGTCGGGGAAAATCCGGTAGGAAAGCCTGTCAATTCTATCCCAAAACATAGCTTTACGCTTACGCCACGTTATCATATTGCATTAAGTGAAAATCATGTATTTGATATGTATTTAAGATGGAGTGGTAAATTCCAAACGCCAACGCCTACAGCCACAGGCACACAAGCAGGACGACTAGACCAGACAAAAGCGATAATTGGGCAGTATTATAAAGACTATCAAATAGTAGATATTGCTCTAACTTACAAGGCATTTAAGAAATATTATATAACCTTTAGTGTAAATAACTTATTTGATGTAGATTTCTTAGGAGACTTAGTAGGCTACTCTGGCAGTGGTAATAATCTAGTGATAGGTGGGGCAAACGCAAATAATGTAATAAATCGCTATCAAAGAATCTTACCTAGCCGAAACTATTGGATAACCCTACGCGTTGAGTTTTAGATTCTATATCACCATTTTATAGTGCTACCAAACTCAAGCGTTACCATAAAATTATCGCTTTGTGGATATACATTCAAATTAGAATCATATCTCATAATATTATATCCATAAATCCTTTGCCACACGCCCTTTAAACGCGTATAAAAATTAAATTTTTTATTTCCTATTCCATTTCGTTTTGAAAGCAATGCTAGACTTCCTTCGATTCTATGTCCGCCATTACCATTATTGTTTGATGTGTTAAAAAAATAACTTCTGTGTGTATTAAGGATATTGTAACCATAAACAAGTTTATATTCTAAAATAATATCATTAGTAATACTCTGCCTAAAAAATACACCAAAACCTAAAAATCCAAAGCCAGAATTAAGCTTCTTATCCCTAAAATGCGAACCTAGACCATGCCCATCAATTGTAAGATTCAATGTTAGAATAAGTGGATTTGTAAGTTTGCCAATTGCAGCGCCCATTTCATAAACGCCTTGTATTTTTATAGCTATATCATTTGCGTTATTTTGCGTGTTATAGGGCGTTTGATTTTGCATACCATTTGCATTTATTGTGTGATTTAGAGAGCCATTTATATGCGAGTATCCAATACCAAAAACTACCTCCATCCCAAAATACATAGCATTTTTCCAATAAATACTACCCAAAGCATTAAAAAACACTCCTGTATTTTGAAAATCAATATTTAATATTTTCAATGAATCATAATGTATACCACCACCCACACGCACATCCGTGCAGTAATTGACATCTTCATGACAGCTAAGTGCATTTACTTTATTCAAAAAAATATATGATATTAATAATATCAAAAGAGGTTTTATTATAAAATTTGTAAGTTTTAGGCTTTTAGATTCCATATATAATCCTAAAATCATTTTAGATTCTATAAATTTTAGAATCTAAAACCTACCAGCTAACCTTACTATTTGGGGCGACTTTTATAATATGCGTGCTTTCATCCCACTTTACCACGCCGGTTTTAAGGTCAGTTAGCACAAGTAAAAAGTTATAATCAACCCTTTGTTTATTTTTCACCCTTGTATTTTTCTGCACAATCTTACCTTGCAGTGACAAGCTTGGCGCGACTAATGTGCCTTTTTCCTGCGTTGTGTATTGATTAAACTCATCATTTTCACGCAAGTTTCTAGCCTTATTTATCATATTATCAGTCATTCCACCACTACCACTTATCGCACTTGTCAGCTCAAACTTGCCAGACTTTCGCATTGCGCGAGTTATTTTCATTGTTAAATCCTGCACATCCACTTGCTGCATCGTATCATTTATTACATCCGAAATAGCGACCACTTTTTTAGAATCTAAATCCAGCACATACTCGCTATTTAGCAGACTTTGCACAGATTTTGCCACCGCAGATTCTATATCGTGATAGTCAATGCCTGTGCTTGTAAATTCGCTACTTTGTGCGTTATCCACATACTCCACTTTACCGCCGCAAGCAACAAAGCCAACGCTTAAGACCACGCTTAAAATTCCACTACCTACATATTTAAACATCTAATCTCCTTTTAGTATAAAATGTGTTATCGTGCCATCGCGCACCCGCACATACACGATATTATCGCTACTAGCACATACTTTGTTATCATAGTCATATTTTGCAAAGATTGCAATACGTCCTTTTAAATCATTTGGTTTAGATTCTATCAATTTATTAAACTCAATGCCGCCCATCATTCGATTTTTCAAACTATCACAGCTAAAATCTATCTGCATATTTAGAATCTCTCTATTATCCCCAAAGACTTGTATTTGACTTTGGCTGTTTGGCACACGTGCGATATATACAGAATCTGGCAGGACAATACTAGAGCGAGTATCAGCCGCATTTGTAGCACTAAACGCTAGACTTGTAACAAGCCCAGCAAGCTGCCCATAAGTGCCCATTTGATTCATAGATTCTGTAATCAGTGATTTTACTATCATACCGATAATTGCGCGTGTGATAATGCTTGATAAATGCTTCTCAAACTCACTAGCAAAAAGTGCCGACATATCGCTAATTAAATCCGCATTATACTCATTTACGCGGTAGTTATAGAAATTTTTTCTACCTTCATCCAAAGTCGGCAAGGCGAAATTCACCGCATTCATCCCACTTCCCATAATTAGCGGTATGGATAATTCTATTGGGCTTTTACGAGCCAAGTTCCCATCTTCAATAATTATCCACGTATATTTATCAAAATCTTTTCTACCCTTTCTAGATTCTAGAATCTGCATATCTTGTGCTGCGATTTTAGCTCTTGAGATTCCATAGGCTTCTTTAAGTAAATCTTGTGCCTTTGGATAATCATCTACTATCATAAAATAGATTCCAGAAACATAAGGAATAGCGGGGTTTATAAGGTTTTGATACGCTGCGAAATTACGCAAATTTGAGTATTTTTCATTTAAGATTCTATCGATATTTGCATCGCTTGTATTTTTCGCATACGCGTCATTTTCTTTTTCTTTATTAGCTTGTTCCACCGCTTCATCGTGAGCCTTTTTTATCTCTTTTGCGTAATAATCTTTTGCGCGTCTTTGCCTATCATTAGCGCGATTGAATCTAATCCTTGCATTTTGGTCATCGCCTACACTTGAATACGCCAAAGCTTCGTAATAATTTAAAAGTGCCCCCTCAAAAATATACCCACGATATGGCATAGCCAAATCATTGCTTAGACTTGCCGCGACATTTGCCCCTATGCCAGATAAAATCCCTTGTGACTCATAAACCTTAAAAATATTCTCAGCCTTTTCCAAATCATCAAAGGCAAAATATGGACCAAAATAGCTAAATGTAAGAAAGCTAGACTGCATCTCCCAAAGCAATCTGTCGTTATCCTTATCTTTTTTAGCAGTATGCAGTGTCTTATATAAATGCGTGTAAAAATGCCCATCATACTCACGTTTAACTTGCTCACTATACTTAGAACAAGCACTAAAAAACACACTAAAAAATATCAAAACTACTAGCGAATATTTCAAACTCTCTCCGTTTATGTTTTTAAAATGATAATAGATTCTATCCTTATATAGAATCTAGATTCTAATAATACCCCAGAATCTTCCACCAAATTGAGCCGAATATGGCGAAGATTATGATATTTACCACGCTCATAATAAAGCCCATTTTCCACCACTCACCGATTGTGATATAGCCAGACCCAAAGATTACCGGGGCAGTCCCTGTGGCATAGTGCGTAAGACTCATCATAATGTTACCAGCCGCAGCAAGCATTAAGGCATAAAGCATAGGTGGCGCACCAAGTGCAATGCCCACGCCATAAAACGCCGCAAACATCGCTGCTACGTGTGCCGTAGTCGAAGCGAAGAAATAATGTAAATACAAATATATCAACGTTAAAAGCAAACACGCCCAAAACCAGCTTAAGCCTAGCCCACGAATGCCCACTTCCAAATGTTGCGCGACATAAGCAATCACGCCTAATTTATTAAGGAAAGTAGCCATCATCACAAGCGCGCTAAACCACACAAGCGTATCCCACGCACTCTTTTCACTCAAGCAATCCTGCCACGTCAAAATCCCAGCCAGCAAAGAGAGCGACAGCCCGATAAACGCCACCGCCGCAGGGTCCATCTTAATACCGATTAAATCCGTCACACCAGCCCAAAGCAGCAGCATAATGCCAAAGATTCCAAGCATTACCTTTTCTAAATGCGTCATTTTGCCCATTTTTGCTAGTTCGCTTTTTGCTAGTTGCTTTGCATTATGCGTATCTTTTATCTCAGGCGGATAGAAAAACCACACCACAAGCGGCATTAAAAACAACGCCACAAGGCTAGGCAAAAGCATTGCCACAGCCCACTGCCCCCAAGTAATGTGAAAATCGCCCCCTGTCACATCAGCGACAAGATTGACAACCAGCGGATTAGGCGCAGTCGCGGTGATAAACATACCAGAAGTGATAGGATTTGCCTCGAAATTCACTAACGCGAGATAGCGACCGATGCGATTTTGCGTATTATTCTCCGGGTCAGAGCCAAAGCTATGCGAGATAGAACGCATAATAGGATGGACAATGCCCCCGCCACGCGCGGTATTTGACGGCGTTACAGGTGCTAAAATAAGCTCACTAATAACGATTGAATACGCAATACCTAACGTTTTTCGCCCAAAAAGCGAGATAAAGAAAAAGCCCACACGTCGCCCTAAGCCTGTCTTAATGATACCACGCGAAATCATTACCGCCACAGCAATAAGCCAAATAAGGCTCTCATGGAATCCGCTCAAACTATTTGTCATACTAGCTTTCATAGTAGGCGCAGTTACACAAGTTACCGCCACAATAGAAATCGCCACAATGCTTAACGCACCGATAGGCATAATCTTAAGAATAATCGCCAAAATTGTCGCAATAAAGATTCCAAGCAATCGCCAGCCATCTTGACTTATGCCCTTAATTAGCTTTTCCTCGCCATTTACCATCACGACCGCATCGCCAGGCGGCGTGCTAAACCAAAAGAAAAACCCGATAGCAAGGCACACAAGCGTAGGGATAATAGGAAAATTAAACTCCAGCTTACCGATATGACGTGAAGCAAGGGCTTTCGCGCTACTCTCTTTTATGCTCTGCTTAGCACTAATGGGCTTTTTACTGCCGTTAGATTCTGTGGTTTTATTAGAATCTTGCGTTTTAGAATCTTGTTTAGAATCTGCCATGTTTTACTCCTTTGTGTGTGAAATAAAATACGCAAAAATTAAAAATAGATTCTATCCTAAAATACACATTTTTTATATTTTTATTATAAATTTTATAAATTTATTGCAAGTGATAGTTACAAATTTACTATATTTTTGTATTTTGAATATATAATTTATTGATTAAATGTAAAGGAGAAGTCATGAAATTATTTGTAATGTTAGTAAATTACACCGCACCGATTGAAAAGATAGAAGAGAATTTAAATGCACACAGAAGCTACTTAAGCGAAGGATATAAGGAAGGCTTTTTACTCGCTTCAGGTCCTAGAAATCCAAAAGATGGCGGCTTAATCATAGGTAAATTTGAGTGTATAAACTGCGCTACTGCCTTTAGTAAAGCAGACCCCTTTGTCCAAAATCATGTAGCCGAATACAAAATATATGAATTTGACCCAGTCCTACACAACACAATCCTTGATTCTTTTTTAAAGTAGATTTTTAGGATTTAAAATTTTTTAGTAAATTCCTTGCGTTTTGTGTGATTTTAGATTCTATGTTAGATTCTATGGAATCTTTAGAATCTAGATTCCAAAGGCTTGAGATTACCGCTATCATGTCGGCATTTTTTAGTAAATGGATGTTGTTAGAATCTATTCCACCGATAGCACAAATAGGGATTTTTAGAATCTCTTTTGCCTTTCGCAAAATATCAAGATTGCAATTTACAGCATTTGGCTTAATTTTTGACTTAAACATACCACCAAAGGCAACATAATCTGCTTTTAGATTCTCAAAATGCAAAGCAAGATTTAAATCATTATAGCAACTAACGCCTATGATTCCCTTAAAAGATTCCCTAAAATGTGTAAAATCAGCTACTTCTTCTTTACCTAAATGCACTGCACTTACATTCAAATCTAACGCTAACTCACGCCTATCATTTAGCACAAAAAGCACATTTTTTTCATCACAAAAGCCCTGTAAATCGCTAACTAAACCGCGTATTTGACTATCTTTAGAATCTTTATTGCGATATTGAAAAATGCTAACACCGCCCTTAATTGCAGAATCTAAATAAGAAAAAATCTTAGAATCTGGGCTAAGTTTGCTATCGCTAATTGCGTATAATCCACTTAATTTTTTCATTTTAAAGCCCTTAGATTCCATAGATTCTATAAAGATTCTATAGGGCGAAGTCTTTGATTTTGTCAAATTCTAGGTAGCGATAGACTTTGCTTGTGTTTTCTCCTAGTTTTTGTGGGACTATTTGCAAGTATTCTTCTACACTAGGTAGTCGCCCTAATTTCGCACACACTGCGCCTAGCTCGGCACTTCCTAAATACACTTGAGCGCCTTTGCCCATTCTATTATCAAAGTTTCTAGTTGATGTGGAGAACACAACCGCATTATCTTTTACACGTGCCTGATTTCCCATACATAGACTACATCCTGGCACTTCAATACGCGCTCCTGCCGCACCAAAAAGGCTAAAATACCCTTCATCACTTAGCTTTTTAGAATCCATTTTCGTTGGCGGCACTAGCCACGTGCGTGTTGCACTTTGCCCCTCATTTTTCATAATCTCGCCAAATGCCCTAAAATGCCCGATATTTGTCATACAGCTACCGATAAAAACTTCATCAATATGCTTTGGTCGTTTAGAATCTGCTAGTATCTCGCCTAAGGTTGCCACATCATCTGGGTCATTTGGACACGCTAAAATCGGCTCTTTTATTTCGCTCAAGTCAATTTCAATTACCGCAGCATATTCAGCGTCCTTATCAGCTTTCAAAAGCACAGGATTATTTATCCACTCACGCATTCGCTTTGCCCTACGTGCCAGGGTTTCAGCGTTTTGATAGCCATCTTTTATCATCGCTTCGATTAATGCGATATTAGATTCTAAGTATTCAATTATAGGCTCTTTATTAAGTGCTATGGTGCAAGCCGCCGCACTTCGCTCAGCACTAGCATCACTTAGTTCAAAGGCTTGTTCTACTTTTATATCTTCCAAACCTTCGATTTCTAGAACTTTTCCACTAAAAATATTCTTTTTATTTTGCTTTGGCACGGTTAGCAAGCCCTTTTTAATCGCATAATATGGAATAGCATTTACCAAATCACGCAATGTTATGCCCGGATTCATCTTGCCCTTAAATCGCACTAGGACAGATTCTGGCATATTTAGCGGCATAGAGCCTGTAACAGCGGCAAATGCGACTAGTCCGCTACCAGCTGGGAAGCTAATACCGATAGGGAATCTTGTATGTGAGTCGCCCCCTGTGCCTACGGTATCAGGAAGACAGAATCTATTTAGCCAAGAGTGTATCACGCCATCTTTAGGACGCAATGCCACGCCGCCGCGTGTAGTCATAAAGTTAGGCAATGTCGCTTGCAAGCTAATATCCGCTGGTTTTGGATATGCGGCTGTGTGGCAAAAGCTTTGCATTACAAAGTCAGCGCTGTAACTCAAACTTGCTAATTCTTTTACTTCATCCCTTGTCATCGCGCCTGTGGTATCTTGACTGCCTACGGTTGTAGCCTTTGGTTCGCAGTATTCCCCTGCTCTAACGCCTTCTTTTCCACAAGCCACACCTACCATTTTTTGCGCTAGTGTGTAGCCTTTGTTACTTTGTGCTGGTTGTTTTGGTTTTGCAAATATTTCGCTCTCCCCTAATCCTAAGAATTTCCTAGCCTTATTAGTTAGCCCACGCCCGATAATTAGCGGTATTCGCCCACCAGCGCGGATTTCATCAAATATTGTATTTGGACTAAGTGTAAAAGTGCTAACAACTTCGCCATTTTTCACAATCTGCCCATCGTGTGGTTTCAAAATGATTATATCGCCCTCTTTGAGTTTATCCACATTCGCCACCACAGGCAGACAGCCGCTATCTTCACAAGTCGCAAAGAAAATCGGCGCGATAATGCTACCGATAACAAATCCGCCACTTTTCTTATTTGGTATATAAGGTATAGAATCTCCAAAGTGCCACACGATAGAATTACACGCCGACTTACGACTACTACCTGTGCCAACTACATCGCCGACATATACCACGTGTGCGTCATTTTGAGCCGCTATCTTTTTTATAGAATCTAAACGCGACTCATAATTATCTACGCGACTTTTTAGCATTGCTTTTGCGTGAAGTGGAATATCACTTCTAGTAAAGGCATCACTAGCCGGGCTTAAATCATCTGTGTTTGTCTCACCATCTATTTTTAAAACGGCTAGTTTGATTTCTTTTGGCAATTCTTTTTTAGCCAAAAACCACTCTGCATTAGCCCAAGATTCTATAATTTCTTTAGCGCGACTTGCTACCTTAGAATCTTTAGAATCTTTACTCATATCAGCGATTTTTTCAAACGCATCATATACTAATAATGTATGCTTTAACGCGCGAACCGCTTCAGCTGCCACTTCATCATTGCTAGAGCTTAAAGATTCTAACAAATATGGGACATTGTAGCCACCTAGCATTGTGCCTAAGTATTTGACTGCTTCTTGTGGGGCAAATTTATCGCACTTTATCTCGCCCTTTGCAATCTTGCCTAAAAACTCAGCCTTGATTTTTGCGGAATCATCCACGCCCGGATTCACTCGATTTACTAACAAATCTTTGCAGAAATCCTTGTCACCATCGCTAAACTTACTTGAGTTTAGAATCTCAATTGCAGATGTAGTTTGGGATACATCTAAAGCTAGGGGTGGTATAGCTTGAGATTTTCTCTCGTTAGCTAATTCGTTATATTTTGCTATAAAATGTTCTAAATTCATCACATCGCTCCTTTAAAGAGTTATAAAATTAACTAAAATTTACTTTTAGTTGGTATAATAATTTTAGCTTAAACTTTTTAAGAAAGTGCTTAGCTACACATTTCAAATATGGAGAATTAATCATGATAGCACAAAATGTAACAGAATTGATTGGCAACACACCGATAATAAAGCTAAATAAGCTTTCTAGTAAGTTTGGGGCGAATATTTTTGGGAAATGCGAGTTTATGGAGCCAAATGGGTCGATTAAGGATAGAATCGCCTTTGCAATGGTGCAAGATGGGCTAAAAAGTGGGAAAATCACGCAAAATACGCTAATTATCGAAGCGACAAGTGGTAACACAGGTATCGGTTTGGCTGGAGTGTGCGCGGCTTTGGGCTTAAAATTAACCATTGTAATGCCTAGCTCAATGAGCATTGAGAGACGAAAAGTAATGGCTGCTTTGGGTGCGAAATTAGAATTGACAGAACCTGCAAAGGGGATGAAAGGTGCGTTAGAGCGCGCAAGAGAAATTAATGAATCTACAAAAGATTCTATAATCTTAAAGCAATTTGAAAATGAAGCAAATGTTAGAATCCACAAAGAAACGACTGCAAAAGAGATTCTAAAATCTTTTGGCAATACAAAGGTGGATATTTTTGTCGCTGGTGTAGGCACTGGCGGGAGTTTGACAGGTGTAGGAAGCGTGTTAAAAGAGCATAATCCTAAGACTTTGGTAGTAGCCGTTGAGCCTGCTGCATCGCCTGTATTGAGTGGCGGTCAGCCAAGTCCGCATAAGATTCAAGGAATCGGCGCTGGATTTGTCCCACCGATTTTAGATACTAACGTGTATAGCGAGATTATCAAGGTGGAAAATGAAGATGCCTTTAATATGGCTAGAGAAGTCGCTAAAAAAGAAGGAGTCCTAGTTGGAATCTCAAGTGGTGCGAACTTGCACGCCGCAAAAGTGCTAGCAAAACGCTACCCAAATCACAACATTCTAACAATGCTAAATGACACAGGCGAACGATACCTATCAACCGAACTTTTTGAGGGGTAAAATCTAATATTGAATGATTACAAAACTTGGAGGTTTTGTTATCTTTTTAATTTTTGGGTGTTTTACCCTGATAAAAAATTTAAAAAGCTAAATATTTAAATGTGTTACTCCTAAATAAACAAAACCTAACAAATAACATTAAAATTCAAAATGTAGTTTAAATATTTTTTATATAAAGTATATTCAATTGTAAATTTTTGCAAAATTATTATTTAAATAAAAACTTTTTAGTTAAAAAATGGTCGGAGTAGCGGGATTCAAACCCACGACCTCACCCACCCCAAGGGTGCGCGCTATCAGGCTGCGCTATACTCCGTTAACGCAAAAGGTTATTTTATCAAAAAACTTTATTAATTTAACTAAATTTTATAGAATCTTGTTTTATTTTTAAGGGAAAAATGTGGAAAATTTTAGCGATTTAAAAGCCCAGATTGATAACGCGCCAAACCTGCCGGGCGTGTATCAATACTATGATAGCAATCATAAATTGCTCTATGTTGGCAAAGCAAAAAATTTGAAAAAACGGATAAAAACTTATTTTAAAATTATAGAAATTGAAAGTTTTGTAGAATCTAGCGGCTTAGATTCTAACAAATCACAAGAAAAAGTTACAAAAATCATAACTTATGAAATCCTGCCAAATCCAAAAAATAGCCTTAGAATCCAGCAAATGGTGCGACAAATCTCAAGCATTCACACAATTATAGTCGATAATGAGAAAGAAGCGCTCATTTTGGAAAATTCCTTTATAAAAACGCAAAATCCAAAGTATAATATTTTGCTTCGCGATGATAAGACTTATCCCTATATTACGATAAATCTGGGCGATGATTTTCCGCGATTTAGCATTACGCGTGTGATAAAAAAGACAAAAAATGTCCTATATTTTGGTCCGTATCCAAAGGGTGCTAAGGAGATTCTAAGTAGCATTTATGAAATGTTTCCGCTCGTGCAGGAAAGCAGTTGCTTAAAAGGAAAAAAAACTTGCCTTTATTTTCAGCTAAATAAGTGCCTTGGCGTGTGTGAATATAAAGATTCTGCAACACGTGAAAAGTATGCAAATTACGTGCAAAATGCCTTAAATTTAATGCAAAATAAGGCAAAAATGCTTAAGGTTTTAGAATCTAAAATGCTTGAATACGCGCAAAATGAGCTTTTTGAACAGGCTTTGGCGTGTAAAAATAGCCTTGCGGTGTTGAAAGAAATTGAGCATTTTAGCGTGATTGATTTGAAAAATGGCTATAATGCGGAGGTTTTGAGCTTTATTTATGGGCAAAAGGGTGGGATTTTGCTGAAACTTTTTGTGCGTGATGGTAAGGTGGCAAGTAGTTATCATATTTTTGTGCGTGCAAATATCGGCGTATCAAAAGAAGATTCTAAAAAGTTAGAGAATATAGAATCTAGATTCTATAAAAACACTGAATTTACTAATTTGGAATCTAAAAACTTAGATTCCAAAGAAAACTTAGAAAATTTAGAACTAGATTCTAAAAAAGTTATAGAATCTAACAATATAGATTCTATAAAAAATAACGAAAATTTAGAATCTAACTTGCAAGATTCTAAAAAGCTAGAAAATATAGAATCTAATAATATATCGCCCACCCACCACCCTATTAGTGTAGAATCTAACTTACAAAAAAGCCAACATTTTATAGAATCTAATTCTAATTTTTCTAACTTAACGCAAGAATTTGAATGCGAGATTTACACCCAGGCCCTACTTAAGATTTTGCAAGATGAAAGCCTTAGCAATGAAATAATTATCGCAAATATTAGTGAAAAAAATTTCCAAACCCTGCAAGATTCTATCCCTGAGATTGCTGAGCGGCTCGTGTTTCCAAAGAAAGGAAATAAGCTAAAATTAGCCCAACTTGCAAATCTTAACGCGCAAAATTTGCTAGAAAATCACTATAAAATAAATCGCCTTGAAAATGCCGTGCTACACGAGATTAAAGAGCTTTTTAATCTTAAGCAAGACATTGATAGTATCGAGGTGTTTGATACGAGCCATCATAGTGGGAGTTTTTGCGTTGGGGCGATGATAAGTTATGAAAATAATAACTTTTGCAAGGAAAAGTATCGACATTACAACTTGCAAGGAAAGGATGAATACAGCCAAATGCGCGAGATGCTAAGTCGCCGTGCCGCAAGTTTTAGCAAAGAGCCGCCGCCAAATCTGTGGCTACTTGATGGCGGAAAAGCGCAAATCAACTTGGCAAAAGAAATCTTAGAATCTGTGGGCGCGAATGTCGAGGTGCTAGCCATCGCCAAAGAAAAACGAGACGCCAAAGCCTATCGCGCCAAAGGTCGCGCCAAAGACACCCTGCGTAGTAGCGACTTGGAGGTGCGTTTAAGCGAGAGCGACAAACGGCTGCAATTTTTGCAAAAATTACGCGATGAAGCCCACCGCTTCGCCATAACATTCCACCGCCATCAAAAAAAACGCAATATTTTAAAAAATATATGAATATCCTAATGTTATTATGTAGGGCTTAAAAAGAAAGGTACTTGTTCTATCCGTCTTGCTTGTATATCCTGCCGCTAGTGTTTGTATCTTCGCTCCTAACTCAAGCTTATGTTGACTATTAAGTGTTACAGAAATACCAACATTAATAGGTATATTAAAACCATTATAATCTGCCATTTGTTGCATTTGCTCATTCATAGTTTTGTTTGTAAATGAAGCCATTGCATATCCCAGATTAAACCCAACAAATGCACCCATAGAAAAATAATCCATATTTAAAAAGTTAACCATGAAATCAACATTTAAACCTACATTATGATACATTATATCTTTTGCATAAGGAGCATCTGCAAAGACAACACTAGGCACTATAATTCCATCAAAATCATAGGATAAATACCCTCTTAAACCTAACATTTCAGTAAAAAAATAGTTATAGCCAAATTTTACACCTATGCTATAAGTAGTTTTTACTTCACTTTGGCTGCTAATTTTTCTGCCATTATCATAAGCGGAAAAATCTAAAATATTAGCACCCACACTAGCACCTATAAATAAACCACTTTGCTCACTCTCAGCATACACAACACTTTGTAAAATAGCACTTAATGCTACACAACTTAAAAATTTTCTCATTGTTATGTCCTTGTAAAATATAAAATTCTTTTATAGATAACTAAAAAAGATTAAATACATTTTATGTATATTTAATAAATAGCAAATACAAAAAAAAAAAAACATTTTTTAAAAATTTTGGAAAAAAAGTAACATTTTTTAGAATATATTTTAACGATTGGGTAAAGTTTATATATTCTTTTATTTTTAAGAATAAATATATTGTTTTTGTAGTTTGTATTTGTTTTAGATTCTATAAACCTTCGCTAGATTTCATCTTCTTTCTTTGGTTTATAGAATCGTTGTAGTTTTAAATCTATTGGGGTGATGATTCTATAAAATATGGGGACGACTAGCAAAGATAGCATCATTGAGACAAGTAAGCCGCCTATCATTGCTAAACCTATGGGCTGCTTCATCGCACTACCATCGCCTGTGGCTAGGGCTAAGGGGAGCATTCCAGCGACCATTGCTATCGTTGTCATTAGTATCGGTCGCAGCCTTGATTCCCCGGCAAATTGTATTGCTTCAGTTATGCTTACGCCTTCTTTTAGCTTTTCATTTGCCACATCCACAAGTAGCGTTGCGTTTTTGCCTACCATTCCTATTAGTAATATTAGCCCCATAATTGAAAACATTGACATTGCAGCACTTGAGCCACCTACTAATTTTATCGCAAAAAATGCCCCACTAAAGCTAAGTGGCATCGTTACCATAATAATAATAGGCTGCAAAAAGCTCTCATATAAAGCCGCTAGAATCAAATAAATCAAAATAAACGCCATACCGATAGCAATACCAAAGGCAAGTAGCGTCTCGCTCAAATTATCCGCTTGACCCATAAGGCGATAACCAGCGCCAGATTCTAACCATTTCGCACCTTCATTTGCGTTTTTCTCTATTAGCTGCACCATTTCGCCCACGCTTAAGCCACTATGCTCCTTTGGCTCGACTGCCACGGTGATACTTCGCTGACGATTGAATCTAGTGATATTTGTAGATGTAAAACTATCCTCAATATCCACAAGCCCATCAATAAAGATTAGATTCCCAGCAGAACTTCGCACTTGCACTTTTTTAATATCTTCAAGGCTAATTCGCTTATCATCAGGCGCTCGCACCGTGATATAGTATTCTTTCCCCGCTTCTTTATAATATGCTACCTGCGTTTCCCCGCTAAAAGCCATACTTATTGCTTGACCTATATCAGTGCTTGTGATTCCATATTGCGCGACATTTTGGCGAATGGGGATTAGTTTAAAGGCTGGCATAGAATCTGATGTGCTAAGGTGAAAGTTTGTGATTTTATCTTTAAACTTTGGCTCGACTTCATTAATATATTTGCTTAGTTTTTCTACGCTATTTTGCATAATAGATTCTACCGGGGAAAAAACTGCTAACTGCACAGGCGTATTATCACTACCACCACCAACAAGTGGCACTTCACTACCAAAGACATCTAAGCCCTTTGCTTCTGGCATATTTCGCAGCTCACTTAGAATCTTATCTAGTATTACAAACTGGTCTCTCTCACGCCCAGAGCCACTTCTATCCTTTATAGGCTTAAGTCGCACATATAATTCACTAAAAAATGCCTGTTGCAAATCGCCCGGTCCCACTTGCAATGCGACAAATTTCACATTTGGATTTTTCTCCACTTGCTTGGCAAAGGCTTCAGTGCGATGTTTCATTTCAGTAATGCTAATTCCGGGCTTTCCTTTAAACATAATTTCAAATTCGCTTCTATCTTCTTTCAAAAGAAATTCATTTCCCATAGTGCTAGCGACAACAAGACTAAGCATAAAGATTCCAAACACTGCGGCTGCCACAATAATCATATTAAACCAGCTTTTCATTAAAAACTTAATTGTGTGTAAATATATAGAATCTAGCTTATCAAAAAAGGGCTTTGTTTTGTAGTAAAACGCACTTTGCTCTGCCTTTAGCAAAATCGAGCTAAACATCGGCACAACGCTAATTACAACAATATAGCTTAAGCCCACAGCTAAGGCAACGGTAAGTCCAAAAGATGCAAAAAATTTCCCTGAGATTCCACTCATTGTCCCAACAGGCACGAAAACGGATAATAACATAGCAGATATGGCTACGATTGCAAAGCCTATTTCTCGCACTCCTTCATAAGCTGCTTCACGCGGTTTCATTCCATGCTCTAACTTTTTATGGATATTTTCAATTACCACGATTGCATCATCTATGATAATGCCGATAGCTAATGTCAAGGCTAGCATTGTAAGCATATTTAGCGTAAAGCCCATCATGTGTATTAGCATAAAAGTGCCAAGCACAGAAACGGGCAAACAAATCGCAGATACGATTGTAATAGTAACATTTCGCAAGAATAAAAATACGATACTAACCGCAAGTAAGCCACCTAAAGCAAGGTCAAATTGTATATCTTTTATGGAGCTTTGGATATAATCGGTGGTATCCCAAAAGATTTCTACTTCAAAGCCCGGGCTAACTGAGTTTATTTGTTGCAGGGCTTCTTTTACACCTTTAGAAATAGCGATTTCATTTGCTCCTGTGATTTTTTGCACTTCTAATATTACGCCATATTTGCCATTTAGTGTCGAGTAGGACTTCTCTTCAGCCAAGCCATCATCAATTTCGGCTACATCTTTTAGCTTTAAGCCATCTTTTATAATTATATCGCCCACTTGCTCTACGCTCATACTATTTGCATCAGTTACTATATAATGTTCGCTTTTAGAATCTAAAACGCGACCGCCATCTATTTCGCGGTTTTCTTTCCCTAAGATTCCCGCTAAATCAGTATATGTGATTCCATATTTATTCATTAAGGTTTGGTCAGGATAGACTTTCACTTGACGCTCACGATAACCATTCAATTTTACATTTCCCACACCGCTAATTCGCTGCAAAATAGGCGTGATAACATTATTTATATGCTTCATCATTTCAGGCACAGGCTTATTAGAAGACACGAAAAGCGAAACAATCGGCGTGCTACCTGTATCAAGCTTTTGCACCGTTGGCTTATCGATTTCACTATCAAGCACAACAGCACTTACTTTGTCGCGCACATCATTTACAGCGGTCTCTATTGGCTTTTCTAAGTCAAACTGCGCTACAACTAGACTCACATTTTTTGCAGAATTAGACGTAACATACTTTAGCCCATCAATAGCAAGGACAGCTTGTTCTATCTTATCAGTAACCTTTGTTTCAATCGTTTCAGCACTCGCCCCTTTATAAGTTGTTTTAACCACAACAACAGGGAAATCCACATCAGGGAAAAGCGCCTTTGGCATCATATTAATAGCATAAAGCCCAAATAAAATCATAGCCATAGCAAACATAAAAGTGCTTACAGGACGATTAATCGCAAATTTATACATCTTCTCTCCTTTTGTGTTGTTGGTATCTTAGAATCTTTTAGAATCTAGATTCTATACTTTAAATATCTTTTTAGAATCTTTTGGCAAGTTTAGAATCTAGATTCTAACCACTTTTCTAAAAATATAGCGACAAATGCAATTTGAAGAATTTTCAAATCTTTTGCCCACTTTCTTGCTTTTATAGAATCTATTTATTCTTTAAATCCTATCTTACTTACTTTGTATAGAATCTATTTATATTTTAAATTCTATTCTTTATTTTAACGCCCACCCACCAACATATTTTTTAAGTGGATGAAATTTCAAAAACTAGATTCTATACTTTTTTCGTTATTTTTTACTTTTAAATGTATTAAATTTATAATTTTTATTTTTATAAGTTTCGTTTTGTAAGGTTTTATGTATGTGAAATATGGAATCTATTCTAAAGAATATTGTATAATTTTAGATTATTTTATTTGTAAAGTTTATGTTATGTTTTCTAAGTCGTATAAAAAAAGTAAAGTTAATCACAATATTTATTTTATATTTTTTGCTATTGCCTATCTTATCTACACAAGTCTTAGTGATATTTATCCGCTGTTGCCTCCGCTTGTTGGGGTGCTATTTTTGATATTTCATAAGCATTATAATGATAGAAATCACTATGTTAGCATTTTAGTGCTTTTATGCGTATTTTATTATGAATTTGATAAGTCTTTAATTTTTGGTATTATGCCTTTAGTATTTTTTGTTACACATTTATTAGTGGCTAATAGTTTAGAATCTGCAATGGAGCTAAACTGGCTTTTTATTGTGATTTATGTTGCCCTGCTTTACCTTTTGTATGTGGCTGGGATGATTTTATCTAATATTTTGTTTAAGACAAATGTGCTAGATTTTTCGCTTATTTATGTGTATTATGCGGTGTTTGATTGCGCGCTTGCTTTGCTTTATTATTTTTTATTTATGAGAGTGTAGGAGTGATTAAGCAATGAATAAAACGCCTGCTAGCTTTAAGATTCTATATAGTATTTTTGGGATTGTCTGCATTGTGATTATCACTAAGCTATATATTTTGACAATAGCTCGTCATGAGCATTATGATAAATTAAGCCTTGAAAATACCATAAAAATAGAGAATCTAGTGCCTACACGTGGGCAGATTTTGGATAGAAATAATGAGCCACTTGCTATAAATGAGCTAGGCTTTTCTTTGTCGCTAAAAAATCGCTTAAAAGAAAGTGAGCTAGAAAATGAGCTAAATTTTATAAAGCTACACATAAAGGATGCAAATATAGAATCTTTGCGGAAAACCTACAAGGATACCGATAGCATTTATCGCCGCACACCTGTGACAATTATTGACTTTATACCATATTCGCAAATGCAAATTATTTATGCGGCGTTAATGCAAAATACAAATATTTTTATAGAATCTACAACAAAAAGAATGTATCCAAATGACGCATCCGCTTCCCACGTGATAGGCTATATCGGGGCTAGTGATGCACGCGATACTGAGATTGAACCTATATCAAAATACACTAAGATTATCGGCAAACAAGGCTTAGAAAAGCAATATAACACATTTTTACAAGGGAAACTAAGAACGCGCAAGATTCAAGTAAATAGCCTAAATCAGCAGCTAAAACTGCTTGAAGAAGAGCAAGATATAAGTAATAATGATATGAAAGTTAGCCTTGATATGCGGCTGCAAGAAAGGCTTGATACTGCGTTTGAAGGGCTTGAAGGGGCGGCTATCATTATGGATGTGCATAATGGCGAGATTTTGGCGGCTGGGAGCTATCCGGAGTATAATATAAATGATTTTGTAGGGGGCATTTCACATGCGAAATATAAGGCATTGTTAGAAAATCCTTATAAGCCGCTCATAAATAAGCTAATAAGCGGACAATATCCGCCAGGAAGCGTTATAAAAATGGGAATGGCGTTATCCTTCCTTGAATATGCAAATATTACAGAATCTACTATCATTCCTACGCCTTGGTATGTGGAAATCAATGGGCATAAATTCCGCGACTGGAAAGCTGGCGGACATGGCTCTGCTGATGTGTATAAAGCGATAAGAGAGAGTGTAGATGTGTATTTTTATAAGCTTTCGCAGGTCGCTGGGATTGAAAATATGGCTTTGGTTATGGGAAAAATGGGCTTTGGTGAAAAGACTGGCATTGATTTACCTTATGAAAACGCTGGAATCTTCCCTACGCCTGAATGGAAGCTAAAGACATATTCACAGCAGTGGTATATCGGCGATACCATTCAAACTAGCATAGGGCAGGGCTCATTCCTTGCTACGCCTATGCAAATAGCGCGTTATACAGCGTTACTTGCTAGTGGGAAGCTAGTCACGCCGCACTTTGCAAAGGAGCTAGGGGAGCAAAAGGTAGAAATGCCTGTGCAAGATGTTTTGACTAGCTTTGAGAAATCAAAACTGCCCGCGCTGCGGCTAGGGATGTATCAGGTGTGTAGCGTGCCTGGTGGGACTGCATATCGTGTGACGCAAGGTGTGAAAGTTTCGTTAGCTTGTAAGACAGGGACGGCGCAAGTGGTAGGAATCTCGCAAGATACGATGAAACGTACAAGGGAAGCGGATATGGACTATTGGAAACGTTCACAAAGCTGGATGACTGCCTTTGTGCCGTATGAAAATCCAAAGTATGCTATTACGATATTAATAGAGCATGGCGGAAGCGGGGGACGCGGCGGTCCCTTGCTTGTGAAATTTGCCAACGCATTATACGACTTAGGCTATGTGCGGTAGGGATTAGAATCTGGCGGTGATGCTTCCTATGAAAGTTCTGCCACGTGCGGAGTTATTAAAGGCTGTAATGCCATTTGGGTCGTAATTTCCAGAGCTTGAATTAAATGTATTTAAAGCGTCCATATAGTCAATATCAAGTAGATTCTGTATGTCTAGTTTTAGTGTTAAAAACTTTGCTAGATTAAAAGTGATATACATATCCCAAGTTGTGTAATCTGGTATTTTTTCTACGCTTATTCCTTCTTCTAGATTCTCACTTAAAGGATTTATACGCTCTGCACCGCCTGTATAGCGGATAATACTACCTAAGATAATCTTAGAATCTAAAAGTGTAGCACCCATATCTAAATTTAAAATATGCTTTGGAAGTCTGCTAAATTGACTTTGTCCATAGCCCATTCCTGGGGCTAAAGTCGTGCTTAATGAATATGGAAATTCACTATTTTGATAAGTGTAACCTAACTTTGCATAAAAGTGAGGCATTGTGAAATTAGATTCTAACTCTATACCTTGATAGTTTGCATTTCCATTAAGTCTAGGCACAAAAGTATAATTTGTATCCCAATCATCATAAATATAATCTTTAATATCCGTGTAAAAATATACTAATTTTATACCTAAAAAATCTTCTTTAAAAAATATAGAATCTAAAAAGATATTTAATCCTACTTGATAAGTATTAGCAGATTCTGGTCTTAGCCACACATTTACTTGCTGTCCTCCTGCTCCTGATACAAACTGCTCTTGTGGGTTTAACGCTCTATTTGTTTTTGCATAGCTAATAAATGGCTGAAAAAATTTAAAAATATCCATTGAATACAACACAAAAGCATTAAAGACTAAATCATCTTTAGCAAAATTTTTATATGTATAAGTCGTATCATAATACTTACCACAATACTCTCTATTAGAACATCTCCCTACTTGCCCCATTAGATTCCAATACATCATATTCAAATTTACACTTAAATTCATAAATTTATATTTAATATTAGAATCTAAATAAGCAGTTGTGATTTGCTGCTCCCCGCTAGGTAAAAATGATACTGCCCTCTCTAAATTTATATTCCACTGACCAGTTCCCGGATCTACTTTCCAAAAGAATTTTCTATCATATTTATTTAGCGAAAAATTAGCTCCATACACTAGATTCAAATGTAAATCTTTGAAAAAGCTAAATTCACTTGCATTATTTGCATCTATTGTTACATATTGATTATTTGCTTTTATATCACTAAAGTATCGATTTAGCGGCAAAGTTATCCATGTAAAATCATCATCATAATCTTGCATTGTTTGATTATACGCTATTAGAATCTTAGAATCTATAAGATTAGATTCTGGATTAAATCTATAACTTATTTGATAATTATTAGCTGAAATTTCTCGTCCTGCTAAGTGCGTATCATAGCGGCGATATTGAAACTTGATTAAATGATTAGCATAAGGCTCTAACTCAAATTTAAATAAATGGCTGCTTGGAGTTTGCCTTAATCTAGTTGTATTAAGGCTTGGGATAAGATTAGGATTAGCAGGGTCATCATTAAATCTACCACCGCCGATTCTATACTCTTGGCTTATATCTTTTATACTATATGCGTATAATGCTCCTAACCTTATATTATTTTTAAAAGTATATCTAGTGGCAATAGCGCCCATCACACTAGGACCTATGCCATTATCTCCATAAGAAAATTTCCCTAAAAATCCTACATATTTCTTATTACGCATTACATCATCTACATCAAGTGTGCGTAAATTCGCACTGCCTACAAGGGCATTACCCCCCCCCCCCGTTAGAATTAAAGCCACCTCTTTGCAAATCTATACCTATCAAAAAGTTAGAATCTATTAACGCACCAAAAGCAGATGTCCCACTCTCACTTCCCATACCACCAGGACTTGGGTGCGTGGTAGAATTTAGTCTATCCTCACTTGTCCCAAAAAAGCTTTGACTTACACCATCTATCATCGTATTTACACGACCAAAGCCACTCATACCGCGAATATTTATTGATACGCTTCCTTGTGATTGGTCTATTTGCGTGTAAGCTCCTGGTATAGTTCTAATTGTAGAATCTAGATTCTGTGTAGAATCATAAATACCCTCTTTAGTGCTAATGGCACCTGGTGTGCTAAAGTTTTTTTGCTCTTTGCTTTTTTTAACACCGCTAATTTCTATCGTGTCAAACTCGATTTCATCACTTTCATTTTTAGATTCTATAGAATCTTGCTTAGATTCTATATTTTTTGTATTATCCGCAAATACAAAAGCAAAACACAAAATAAATAGTCCTAAAAATCTAAACAACATAAAATCTCCTTTTAATATAAAAAATAGATTCTATCTTTGAAATTTAAACAAATATAAGAAAAATTATTAAAATGAAATTTTACATATAAAACCTTAATCTTTCCTTAAAAAGATGTAATGTTTTGGTATAAATTAGATTTTTAGAATCTTGTTTTGAATATTTGTAGTAGATTCTATAGAATCTTAAAACATTGTTGTTGAAAGTTTTGCATTAAAAAATAGATTTACGCCAAAGTAATCAATATAAATTTATTTAAAAACGGAAACTTTGAGTACTTTTGGGAACAAGTCATAATTTTATAAAATCTTTGTTTTTATTTGTTGAAAAATATATAAAAGATTTATTATATTGAGTGTGGCTTTCTAAATTTTATTATTCTTATGAAAATTTATTTTTATTTCTAATAAATAAGGTTGGTTAGGCATTAATTACAAATTTTGTGTGTTTTTAAGTAGAATCTTAGGAATGTAGGTGTTTTTTATAATGGAGTTTTGCTTAATAATTTAATGTTATAATTCATCTTTTAATTTTAAACAAAGGATTTGTATGCAAGTAAAAATTATTAAGAGTAAGGATGAGTTTAAGGATTTTGTGGATTCTTTTTATGAGAAGTTTTATAAGGGCAGGGAAAAGCCGCTGTGCTTTGGCATTGCAAGGTGTGATACTTCGCGAGTTGAGCTTTTGAAAAAAGAGATTGATGAAAGGGCTATGCAGCGGAGAATGGAGAGATTACAGAATCTAAATTGTGTGGATTCTAAAGATTCTCATGCAGGGAAAAACGTGCAAGATTCTAAAAATACTGAATCTAATTGTGTAGATTCTAAACATTTTATGGAATCTAATAACGCACATTGTGGAGATTCTACACATTCGCAAAAACATTCTTGTTGTGGGGGAGAGTCTAAGGATTCTAACCACGTAGATTCTAAAAACCACGCGCAAGATTCTAAAAATACTGAATCTAACCACGATAAAAACGCAAAAAAATCCCCTTTTAGCTTTTTTCACAATATTTTTAAGAAAAAAGGCGGCACACAAACAACAAACAACACGCAAGATTCTAAAAAAACACAAGACAACGAGCCTATTTACAAAGATAATCGCAAGGTTATTGCCCTAAATTTTCCACTGCTAAATTTCAAAGAAAATTATGGCAGTTTCGCGGTATTTGCGGCGGCGGCTGGGCTAGATTCTAAAGATTTAAGCCAAAATGAAATCATTATTGATGTGGATGCGACTTTCCTTATAAATTGCCTTTGCCTTTATGCGCCTTTTATCCTTGAGGAGCTTACTAATAGCCCTGAAATGCAGGCTTATGAAAGGGTGGATAGCGAGGCTTTTAAGGGCTTTAAAGAGCGTGGTGAAAAGCTAATAAATTTCCTTACAAAGTTCTTAAATAACGAATTTGAGGGCTTAAAAGTTAGCGAGGCGTTTCGCAATGAGGCTGTGCTTAGCGCTATAATTTATCTTAGCGATTTTAACCTTACGCTTGGGAAAACGCATAAAAATATTCAGCTAATTTTTGAGATTTTAAAGGTGATTTATGGTAATTCGTTACTTGATTCTCGAAATGATGAGTTTTATAAGTATCAATTTATCGCCTTTAATGAGGATAAAAAGAGCGAGTCTTTACAAGTGGCTTATGCGAAGTTACACGCGCTATCAAAGGGTGCTGCACCTTTGCGTAGTTTGAATCTAGATTCTATCTTTGGGCTTTTTCCAAACCTTGCGTGGAGTGGGAATACGCCTTATGAGCTTGAATACTTGCGTGAAAATGAGATTGAGTGGCGTGTGAATGGGCGTTTCCCCGTGATTGATTATATCGATAAGTTTCCGCGATACCTTATGCAGGTGCTGCCACAGGCGGATAATATTAGAATCCTAGATACGAGCAAGACGCGGTTTGGGGCGTTTCTTGGTGCGGGATATACGCAAATGCCGGGGGCTAGCTATGTGAATTTCAACTCTGGCTCGCTTGGTGCGTGTATGAATGAGGGTCGCATTAGCTCAAGCGTGGTGATAGGCGAGGGCACTGATGTAGGCGGTGGCGCGAGTATTTTGGGCGTTTTAAGTGGGGGGAATACGCAGCCTATTAGCATCGGTAAAAATTGTCTTTTGGGGGCAAATTCTGTGACTGGGATTAGCCTTGGGGATAGTTGTATCGTGGATGCTGGGATTGCCATTTTAGCCGGTGGCAAGGTCTTTATTGAGCCTGCTGAAGCGGCGAAACTAAAGGAAGTAAATAAAGATTTTGTTATAGAATCTAGCAATATTTATAAAGGGCGAAATTTAAGCGGAATGAATGGAATCCACTTTAGAATCAACACGCAAAATGGACAGCTAATCGCCTTTAGGAGCAACCGCGAAATAAAGCTCAACGCGGATTTACACTAGATTCTATGGCTTCATTTAAATTTAAAGTAGTTATAGTATCTAGATTCTATCATCCCTTTGCCTTTTGGGCGGAAAGGGCGATTTTATTGTAGCCACCATCTTTTAGCGTGTTTAGTGTATCCATAATTTTCTCATACTGCACGGCTTTATCAATATAAAGATACATCACCTCATCTTTATTATTATCCGTCAAAGTGTCTAAAAGCGGCACTAAATCGCCATTTACATCCTTGTCATTGATTTTAATTTCACTTTCTGTAATATAAATAATAATGGGTTTCTTATCATTATCTTTGGCTTTATCGCTTGTTTTTGGCAACTCGATTTTCACAGAGCTAGTCATTAAGGGCGTTACAACCATGAAAATGATTAGCAAAACAAGCATAATATCAATAAAAGGCGTCACATTTATATCACTAAATTCGCTTTCATTTTCTACTTTTACCATTTTGAAATCCTTAATATTGTCTTAAAATATTAGTCAAGCTCCCTATCCACGCTAAGATAAAGATTTGTAATAATAGAATCTATCTTATGGCTAAAGGCAATGCCAAGCCGCGTAAGATAGTTGTAAAAAAGCACCGCCGGAATAGCCGCCACAAGCCCAAATGCAGTCGCAAACAAGGCTTCTGCAATACCCGGAGCGACCACGGCTAAGGAGGCATTATCACTTTTTGCAATGCCTATAAAGCTATTCATAATGCCCCACACCGTGCCAAAAAGCCCGATAAATGGAGCGCTAGAGCCGATACTAGCAAGCAATGCCACGCCCAAACGCATTTTAGCTAAAAGCCCTTGCGTAGCGGTCTCAAGGCGGATTTTCAAGCGGTTTTTAAGGTTAGAATTACGCGTAGATTTTATGCTAGATTCTGTAATATTTTGGCTAGAATCTTTAGAATTCTCTTTAGAATTCTCTTTAGAATCTAGGGCATTTGTCTTAGTAATTTCATCATTTATCTCGCTTATAAAGCCTTTGCTTATCGGGCTTAGGGCGTTATTATCACGCAGATTTTGAAAACTAATAGCATTTTTGATTAAATCATAATCAGCCTTTATCATTTTAGTGGCTTTATAATATTGATAAAACTTACAAATTAGCACACACCAAGTAAGAATCGAGAATAATGATAGAATCCAAATCACATTTTTAACGACAATATCAGCATTGCTATACAGCCCATAAAATGTAAATTCGTGCGGATTTTGCATAGTTTCTTTACTTATAGAATCTGTAATATTTGTGGCATTAATATTACTATGTTCGCGTGTAGCACTGCAAAATGCGGTATCAATCTCAAGCCTACTACTAACCACAGAAGCGGCTATCACTGATATAAAAGAGGACAAACCAGCCCCTGCAATGCCTGATATGGGCGGCATGGGTGGCATGGGCGGTATGATGTAACCCCCATTTTGCTCTACCTTATCCTTTCTATTATGAATAAGCTTTGAATTAAATCTAGATTCTATATTTTAAACACACTTTTATAGAATCTAAGATTTTATTTGATAAAACTAGCTTTAGATTCAATAGCACTGCCAGTTTTTGTATTCTTTGAATCCTTTGAATGTTTATGATTTTATTAATCTAGATTCTACAATTTAGAATAGAATCCAAAATCCATTTAAGTAACAAAACAAAGTTTTTATAGAATCTAATTTAGATTCTATGACTTTAGGGATGTTAATGAGCGATAAAAAAATAACAATCTTTGTAAGTGCTTTGGAGCCAAGTGCGAATGTGCATTTAAGGAATTTAAAAAAATACTTACCTGCAAATTGCGAACTTGTAGGCGTGTGTGATAGCGATTTGGGACACGCGATATTTACACCGAATGATTTTTCAATTATGGGATTTATCGACGTCTTAAAAAAGATATTTTTCCTTAAAAAAGCTATGAAAATCCTAAGTATAGAATCTATAAAGTGCGATTATGTGTTACTTATGGATAGCTCATCATTCAATCTGCGTTTGGCAAAGCTAATAAGAGAAAAAGATTCTAAAACAAACAAAGAAAAAAAAATAAACATAATGTATTACATACTTCCTCAGGTGTGGGCGTGGAAGCCATGGCGAGCCAAAGTTATAGAATCTTTATGCGACAAGCTTGCGTGTATATGGAAATTTGAGCTACATTACTACACGCACAAAGCCCGATACGTAGGTGCTCCACTGCTTGATATTTACACGCAAAATGATATTTGTCAAAATTATAAGGATTCTAAGATTTTTGTTTTTATGCCCGGCAGCAGAGCGAGTGAAATTAAGCGGCTTATGGGCGAATATAGAATCTTAATAGATTCTATAAAAGCTAATTATAGCTGGGCAAAACTTAGGATAATCATACCTACAAAATTCCAAAATACACAAAAAATGGAACTTTATGGCGATTTGAGTGACTTTGAGATTTGCTACAATACTAAGGATGGGCTGCGTGATGCACATTTCGCCTTTGTGTGCGCTGGGACGGCGACTTTGGAGGCGGCACTTATGCAGATTCCATTCGTGCTGGTGTATCGTGCGCGTTGGCTTGACTACATCATTGCGCGCTCTTTTGTGCGGCTAAACTTCGTTGGGTTGGCAAATATCATCTATCAAGCAATGCAAATGAGCCAAGATTCTAGTATTAAAAAGGCGGGGCTTGGGAGCGATTTTTTACACGAAGAATTGATACAAAATGACTGCACCGCAGCCAAAATGCTAGAATCTTACAAACATTTTGATTATCAAAAATACTTTGCAAATGCAAAGAAACTCCGTGCATATTTAGAGCATGGAAGTGCGGAAAATGTGGCTAAATGGCTACTAGAAACTCCATAATTGTTTAAGAAATTCTATCTTTCACCCAATTTTTAACCTTATCAAAACAACTATCAATAAAGCTTTTATATGGTTTGCTAGTTTCGCCAAAGCTCTCTTGGAGTTTGGTTACAAGGGCTTTTTGCTCATCATTTAAACTCTTTGGATAAGTGATATTAATTTGTGCTATAAGTCGCCCCACACGCGTGCTATTAAGCTCTGGCACGCCCTCATTTGCGAAAATAAATTGATGTCCTTGCGGCGTATTTGGCGGGATATTTAGCTCCACTTCGCCCTTTAAAGTGGGAATCATTATGCGACCGCCTAGCACAATTGTCGTGAAAAATACAGGCACTTCCAAATACAAATCGCTCCCATGACGGATAAAATGCTCATCAGGGCTAACCACAATTTTGATATACAAATCGCCACGCACACCGGGCTTTACCTCATTTCCACGACCACGATATACAAGCTGATTTCCATTATCAATACCAGCCTTTATATCAAGGTCTAGCACCTCTTCTACGCTCTCATAGCCCAGCCCCACGCACTTTGGACACTTATCTACAACGATTTTCCCGCTGCCACCGCACTCAGGACACGCCATTTGCATTTGCATAATCGACTGCTGAATGACAATCCTGCCCTTGCCCCCACAGCGTTTGCAATCCTGCATTTTCCCATCCTTTGCCCCCGTTCCACTACACGCCTTGCAACAGCTTTTATACTTTGTTTTAACCTGCTTTTTACAGCCAAAAACGGCTTCTTTAAAGCTAATATTTAGCCTAATAGCATAGTCCGGGTCAAAGGCGTAATGTTCCTGCGGTTCGCTAGAGCTGCCGCCAAAAAAGTCCTCAAAAATGCTAGAAAATATATCGCCAAAGCCGCCTCCGCCGCTACTAAAGCCTTGATTTTTCAAGCCATCCTTGCCATATTTATCATAAATTGCCCTTTTTTGCGGGTCTTTTAGCACATCATAAGCCTCGTTTATTTGCTTAAAACTCTCTTCGGCTTGTGCGTCATTTGGGTTTCTATCAGGGTGGTATTTTAACGCTAATTTGCGGAAAGATTTTTTTATTTCCTCGTCATTTGCGTCCTTTCTTACTTCTAAGACTTCGTAATAATCAAAATCAATTCCTGCCAACTCTCACTCCTAAACATAGAATCTAGATTCTATAAATTTAACCTGCAATTATAGCATTTTAGGTTAGATTTTTTGAGTAAATGGCTATATAAATAGTGGCTAGATTCCATAAAATATTAAAATGTTATAGCCTTTTTAAATTCCCTACTCTATCTTTTTGTATTTCTTTTTCTTTAAAATGATTAATATCTTTGTATTTTGATAAAGATAAGTTATGTTTTGTATTGTTGATATTTGTATTAATTTCTGCTTTTCTAGTATTAATTATTTCTTTCCAAGTCATGGCTTTAATGGTATATTCACTAGATTGCAATGTCCCTATGTGACGCTGTTTTGTAGATGATACACATATAGCTTCAATAAAATTGATATTGCTACCTTGAGTTTGCAAGGCATTTAGAATCTTAATAATATATTTATTAAATACTTCATTAAGTATTTTAGAATCAATGCTTACTTTTGGGGCTTTTAGCTCTATTAATATAAGTTTATTATCTTTAGTTCGTGGTATAAAAATATCTGGAATTGTATTTAGATTATCATTTGATTGTATAGGTAATCCAACATCTTTAAAAATCCCCTTTAATGCTTGGTCACTAAAAAATTCTAAATCCAAATAATCTTCATTAAATAGCCAAAGATTATTTTCTACAATTTTATGCAACTCACTTCTTTCTTTTGTTGTATTTTTACCTTCGTTTAATACTAGATTCTCAAAATGATGTAAAACATCAAGTCTTGATATAAAATTATGATATTGTTTAACTAAATCTAAAATATTAATATTCCTTCTTACATAATTAAATATTTCTTTTTCATCATCACTTAATTTAAAAACAAAATTTAGATTTTCAAGTGTGTTATACGCATTATTTGAAATTAATCCCATCAATGAATTGCTAAAATACTCAATATTTCTAGTAATATTATGCTCTTTTATAAGCAATGGCAAAGATAATATCTTATATGCCTCATTAATTTTTTCTTTTATCATGTTATCGGCGTCTTTTTTAAAAATTTCATTTTCATTAGCTAATTTATCTGCTACTAAATCTGCGTTTTTTAACCATACTTCACACAACATTCTATCTAAATCAGGCTTATATAAATCCATTACTTCTTGGATAGTTTTTTTATATTCAGCATTTAAATCGATAAGCTCACAATCGTCCTTAAAAATATCGCTTGTCAAAAATATCGTATGGCAATTAAATATTGATTTTGATGAGCCAGATGGTATTTTCCAAAGAAGATTATTCTTCTCATTTAATAAAAATGTATGTTTTTTATCGGCTATTAAATTAATCTCATTTTTCCAGACAATTATATATGCTTTAAACTTAGAACCATCTTTTAATTCAT
The DNA here is from genome assembly GCF_000762875.2 of Helicobacter saguini. Taxonomy (GTDB): domain Bacteria; phylum Campylobacterota; class Campylobacteria; order Campylobacterales; family Helicobacteraceae; genus Helicobacter_A; species Helicobacter_A saguini. Next base: position 29,385 of record NZ_JRMP02000014.1, on the reverse strand, counting down.
ACTCTTTTTCTAGTTGCTCCTCTATATATTCTTGTACCTCAATTTTTTCATTATTGATACATAAAGTAACATTATTTAGCAATTTATCTGAAAATTCAACAGCAATTTCTTGTTTTATAGAATCTATCAATTCATTTATCTTTTTACCACTAATAAATTGTTCTCCTAGCCTTTCAATATTTACTTGCGTTATAGAATCTTTTTTATATTTTGCTGATTTTTGCGTAACATTAAAGCTCACATTTTTATCATTGCTACAAAAAGTAACACAAAAAGATTTCTTATTACATTTTGTAAATATTTTAATATTTTTTAAGCACTCTTCTTTAAAATCGATAAATTTAAGATAAGAATATCGCCCCTTACTTCTACCACCCAAAGTATTTGGGATATAATCTCCACCTTTATAATGTGTCCATCTATTTTGCATATATGTGCTATTAGAGCAATCAAAGCCACTGCCATTATCTTCAATAATAATAGATATATCCTTATTGATTAAATCTCTATTGGTATTATGTGCGTAAATATAAATATTAATTTCACTCGCTTTTGCATCAATGGCATTTTTTATCGCTTCACTAATTGGATTAAGCCTTGCGATTGCAGAATCTTTTTTAATAGTTTTTGCCGTTACCTTTGTGCTAAAATGACTTTGCATCTTATTTCATTATGTCTAAAAAATTTCCTTTGCAAGATTTGCAATTTTCTCATAAATCTTATCAAAATCAAAGCCAAAAATGCGCGTGTGAGCGATAGCGGTGATGAAATTTGTATCACTTTTAAATCGCGGGACAAAATGCAAATGCAAGTGCTGTGGAATCCCAGCTCCAGCGACTTCGCGGATATTTATACCCATATTTACACCTTGTGCGCCATACATCTCCAGCAATTTTATCGCTTTTTGGCTCAACGCGCTAATGTGTAGCCACTCATCTTGGCTTAGGAGAGTTGGTGAATCAATGTGCCTGTGCGGGATAATCATAAAATGCCCGGGCGTATAAGGATAAAGATTCATCACCGCAAAACATATAGAATCTGCGTAAAATACATAGTCTTTGTTTTTTATTTCATTGATTTTCTGCGTGAGATTTTTGATAGAATCTTTGTTTTTAGATTCCATAAATTTAGATTCTATATTATTAGAAATGTTGCAAAATATGCAAGATTCTTTCTTGTTTTTTATAGAATCTTCTTTTGGATTTTTTTTAGAATCTTTAGAATCTTTTGACAAATTAGATTCTATATTTTCTACTTTTTTATTATTTTTTCTTTTAGATTTTGTAATTTCTTTAGATTCTAAATTAGCATTTCTGGAATTATATTCTATAGAATCTTCATCATTTAAATATTCACTACGCCATGGAGAATACACATTTTTAAAGCCCATAAATTTAACCTTTAAAATACAAAATAATTAATATGTATTAATTAACACTACGCATTAACCCTTGAGGTGAAAGCCCTGGCAAGTGAAAAGTTATCCACATTATCAAGGCTAATATTTTGTGGGACGCCTTGTGCGATTTTACTGAATCTAAGTTCTAAATTTTCTAACTTTTCTTGTATAAACATTATTAGCATATCACTCTCTAAACTCGGCGCAAAGGCGAAAATCACCTCCTCAATGCCCTCATTTTTAATGCGGCTAACTAAAGTGCTAAAATCAAACTCCTTATAGTCCTGCATCACGCAATACACGCCGCTAAACTCGCCTATATCCTCAATCAAAAAAATATCACGCGGGTGCGATACGATACAAAGTGTCCCATTTCGCCGCTCACTATCAAGGCAAATATCGCAAATCTCGGCATTACTCAAACCTCCGCACACCTCGCATTTGCGGATTTCTAGTATGCAGTCATGAATTGCCTGTGCGATTTGCAGTCCCAGCGGCGCATTTTCCACAGCCAAAGTGTAAGCCATTTTTTTAGCCGACTTTTTGCCGATTGTAGGCAGCTTTTCCAACGCCAAAACCAAAGAATTAAAGGAATGTAAATTATTTTGATAAGTTTTCATGTGCGTAATTCTAGCAAAAATCATTAAAGTTTTGATAAAATTAGCATTTTTAATCTAGATTCTAAAGTCACAAAAAATAAGGAGAATGTGTGAAAACCTTAGCATTATTTGCGATGATTTTTAGCTTAATTACAGGGATTGCAAGGGCGAATCAATACGATTATCTGCTGTATAGCTATGTCTTAAGCGATGTGGAGAGCGGCATAAACCTGCAGGCTGATGTCAATTCGCGTCTGCATAATATCACGCCGCTTTTTGAAGCCGTGAAAAACAATCGCCTTGAAATCGCCTACATTTTGATAATGAATCGCGCCGATGTAAATGCCAAAAATAACGGAGAGACCGCTCTCCACAAAGCCGCGCAAAATGGCAATCCACAAATGGTGCAGCTCCTAATTGCCGCTGGGGCTGACGCTAAAGCCAAAGATGATACTTATGGCAACACTCCGCTGCACTATGCCGCAGCCAGCGGTGATAATATCTCCAAAAATGTGCTAATTAACGCCGGAGCTGATGTAAATGAGCCAAATATGTATGGCATTAGTCCAGCACAAATTCTAGTCGCGGAAATCGCGGTGCCGCCGCTAATTATCGAAGATTTGAATTTGGCGGTGAGTGCGAGTGCGTTTAAGGTGAGTAATAGCGGCGTGATTTTCAATGTGCGAAACCTTACAAACTACCCACTGCAAATCATTTCGACCGATTTATTTATCAATGGAATGCTTGTGGCGAGTAATCAAAATCCGCTCACAATCCCACCTAGCACAAGTATCACAAATGTCAATGCGATGCCTATCCCGCCAAGTGGGGCACTCGCGATAAAGCCTGATAAAAACGGCATTGCAAATGTGAAAGCGGGTTTCAATATTCGCTACTATGCGGAGGGCAGGGTGCAGAATGTGTTTAATAGTGCGAATTTGCGACTGCGTTTATGGAATCTGCCCCCCGCTCAAAATGGGCAAAATAATCCGCAAAAAGAACCACGAGATTCTAACAATCAAACTAACACAGATTCTAACAACGCAGCCCCAGCTAGTGAAACAAATAACACGCAACCAGCACAAGAGCAAAATAATCAAGGGCAATAATTTAGCAAAATAATATATTGATTGTCAATCACCTTAATAATGCTGAAATATCAAGGCAATTTTAAATGTAGTTTTAATAGAATGTGGATTTTTATATCATTGCATAGTTTGTATTTTACATTTTACACTTGCAATAACTAATTAAAACCTATATTCTAAAGCTTAGAAGCATTTTCTTTCAAGTATTCTTTTACGCCATCAGCAGTTGGTTTCATACCCTTTTGACCTTTATGCCAGCCAGCAGGGCAGACCTCGCCGTGCTCTTCAACGAAAAGCAGTGCATCAGCCAAACGCAAAAACTCATCCATATTCCTACCAAGTGGCAAATCATTGATTGTCGCCTGTCGCACGATTTGATTTCTATCAATCAAAAATGTCCCGCGCAACGCAATCGCACCATTAAACAGCACCTCATAATCACGCGAAATCTGCTTAGTAATATCGCTCACAAGCGGAAACTGCACATTGCCGATACCGCCTTGATCCACAGGCGTATTTTTCCACGCAAAATGCACGACATCAGAATCTATTGAAACACCGATAACATTAAAACCCTTTTCAGCAAAGGCTTTCACGCGGTGGTCCATCGCCAAAATCTCGCTAGGACACACAAAAGTGAAGTCTTTTGGCCAAAAGAACAAAATCGCACCATTTTTGCCCAAATTCTTGCTTAACTCAAAATTATCCACGATTTGATTATTTGCCAACACCGCCGGAGCAGTAAAATCAGGCGCCTTTCTTGTAACTAACATATTTTTCTCCTAAAATTTGAAATACATCGCAAGATTTAAAGTTATTGTTTTTATAACTTTTTGCTACAATTTATTATAGAATCTTTATCACAAAAACACAATTTTAAAAATCACGAATACAAAATTTTATCAAACTTTTTTTAATAATTTATTATTATGGATAATTTTTATTAAATAGATTCTATAAATACACTCAAAACTTAATAAATTTTTACGAATTTGTGTATAAATCTACCACTCTGTCGTTTTCAGGTCCGCTAACTACGCCGACTACATTATTTGTAGAATCTGTGGTTTGCGTTGTGGCGTTGTTTGCATTAGCCACGTTTGTAGAATCTTGGGCTGTGTTAGATTCTGTGGTTTGGGCGGTATTAGTCGCGTTTGTAGTGGTTTGGGCTGTGTTTGTCGCTGTGTTAGAATCTTGGGTTGTGCTAGATTCCGTAGTTTGCGATGTAGTGCCACCATCGCCTGCGGTTGCTACTTGCGGCTGGGTGTTTGAGTTAATATTTTGCGTGCCATTAGATTCTGTATTAGAGTCTTGCGAAGTGTTAGAATCTTGCGAATTAGATTCTGCATTATTTGCCGAAGTATCCGCAGAAGCCGGAGCCGAAGTATCCGACGAAGCTGAAGTATCGCTCGAAGCCACATTAGAATCTGCTACATTAGATTCACTAGCCATAGCCGTAGAATCCGCAGGAGTAGGAGACGCCGAAGCCCCCGAAGCAGAAGCCGCCTGCAACGCGCTAGTCAAGCTCGGCACGGCACTTAAAGCCTTCGCACTCTCATTTACGCTTTTTGGCTCAAGCTGCACGCCACTTAGCTGCTCCATGCTTAGCCACTTGTTTTCCATAATTTTGTCAAGTTTGCCCTGCAGCGTGCGGACATTCGTCTCGATTTCATCGCTCAAAGTCGCCACATTTTGCGAAAAAATGTTGATTGATAGCTCATCTCGCAGGTTCAAATTCCGCAGGTTCAGCCGCCCCGTATTTAGCGTGATTTCATCGCCGAAGTAGCCTGGCAAAAACACATTTTTACCCTTGTAAATCGCCCCATCAATAAGGTCGCGAATCTGCACACTGGCGTTATATCGCGTCCGCAAGGCATTGTCATTCAGCGGCGCAAAATTATCGCCCGCCTCAGCGCGATAATTACTCTTAATATCCTTTACAATGCTTTGCACATCGCTAAGCGTTTTTTTGGCGAACTGCAGGGCATTTAGGCGATTTATAAGGTCGCTAGTTTGCTTATCCGCGCTAATTTCGGCATCCGCCACATCGCTATTAGGAATGACACTCATAATATTAAAAGTCTTTTGCACCCCAGCAAATTTTAGTGAATCTTTGGTGCTTTGTGGCTTTGTATTGATTAGATTCTGGGTGTTTTTGGCGTTATTTGTGGCGTTTTGCGTTGCATTTGTGCTGCTTTGTGTTGCGTTTGTCGCGGTGCTATCGGCGTTTGCCTTATCCGCGATGGTTTCTGGGAGCGGACTTCGCGTGTTATTTGGTCCTATGATGTATCGTTGCGTAACGCCACCTGCGATATTAGCTGCCATTTCAAACTCCATTTTTTGTCTTTAATTAAATGGTAAAAAGCAAAAGTGATTCCAAAACTCCGCTTATAGAATCTAGATTCTATATTTTATAGTTTTTAAGATAAAAAGTTTTAGAATCTATATATTTTTTATTCAAAAAATCTCTTTGCTTTAAAAATTTTATCAAGCTGTTCTTTTGATTGTTTTTTATTTTCTTGTAGCAATTCTATCGCTTGAGATATAAGCTCTTTAGCCATTTGTAGATACTCTAACAACTCTTTATTGTTTAAATCTTGCGAAATTTCCATGCTATCAAAAGGCAAATTTTGCGTTAAATCAAACGCCCTTTGACTATCCTTTTCAAGCAAGGCTATTTTCATGGAATCTAGCCAAATTGTAATAGTCTCCATATACTGCATTTCAAATTTCTCACAAAATTTATAGAATCTACATTGCAAATTTTAAATTCGGCGGTTTTCCACATAGCGAATGCCGCTTACCATCGCATCAGCCCCGCCATTTGGATAACGCACAGAGTTCCAAATCACAAGGTAAATATGCACAGGAATGAAAATGATAAACGCCCAAGTGACAATGTGATGAATCGCGCGCACATTAGCCAAGCCGCCAAAAGCATACTCAACCCAGCCAAACAACGCACCACAAAGCGCTCCCAAGCCCTCATGATACACATTCGCATACAGCGAAACGCCTGTCAAACAAATCACAAAAGTTAAGATTCCAAGTGCGAAATATGTGCAGAACTGCAGCGGATTATACGCACCATTAATGTGTGGATGCGGCGCGATAAAAAGATATGCACCGATTGTGCGAAGCCAAATTGCTGGGTTAAAAACCTGATAAATCGAGATACGTTCAGGGCTACTAGATTTGGCAAAAAAGAAAAGATACACGCGGAAAATACTAGCACAAATCAGCACAAAGCCCGCAATGCAGTGAAACGCGCGATAATACGCCTGTAAAAATGTGGTTGGCTCGGCGTTTGCATCCGGCTGCAAAAACGGATATGCGATGTAAAAGCCGCTCGCTATCAAAAAAATAATCATAAAAGCACGCACCCAGTGCAAGAATCTAGTCATCCCACCAAACTCTAAATGCTGCTCCATCTCGCGTTTCAAAGCGATATTTATCTCAGTTTGCATCATTTTTCGTCCTTTCACACTTTTTAAAAGTTAGATTCTATCATAATTTGTAAATTTTGATAAGAAAAGTTGGGTGAAATATTAAGATTTTATGGGTTAATGTGTAAAAATGTAAGTCCCTAAAAACTAAACGAGCCGCCAAGGCGGACATTCGCATATTTTGGTGCGGTATGACCAAAGTAATCTACCCATTTTGTCCCCACTTCAGCAGCTAAGTCAATAAAGCCAAAGAAGTTAAATCCAGCCGTTAAAATCACGCCAGAATCTTGCTTTAAATCATACGCCAAACCAGCCCTTACATCAATATAGCGAAAATCCACTTTCACGCCGCCCCCGACCATTTGGGAGAGCTTATTCCCATAGCTATAATTTAGCACCTTATTTGGCAAAATATCCGCATCAAAGGCAAACGCCAAATACTTCCCATTATACGCAAAGCCCACGCGATACTGCGGGTCAATCACAATTGTAGGCGCAGTATTGAATCTAAATGTCGGCGAATTGACATTTTTTGCCACAAAGCCCAAAGATAGCTGATTGCTCTCATTGACATTGTAGCCAAAATACGCGCCCACATCGATACCAAAAGTCGTGCTAAACTGCGTGCTATTGTTAAAATCCATATCAAAATGCAAATTTTTCCCAAGATAAGTCTCATTAAACAAACTCGCACCATTCATAATCTTAAACGCCGCACCAAGCGAAAGGTTAAACACGCCAAAATTTAAATTATACGCATAGCCAATGGGCAGTTCAGTAAGCGCAAAAATCGAGCTAGTAATCTTGTGTGCGTTACCAGATTCTATACTTGCCATAAGCGAGTATTTTTCATAATTATCCTGCGTAGTAGCCTTAATCGTGTAGCCATTTTCGCCCACTTGCAGCTCATAATACGAGCCATCACTGCCAAAAATTAGCCGCATACGATTAGGGTCGCCAACGAGTGAAACGCCCGCCTGCGTGGTATTAAAAAGCCCGATAGCAAGCGCGCCATACTCTTCATTTATCACTTCGCTAGGGATTTGAAAGACGATTCCATTTTGAGAACGCACATTCATATTATTATTTTTCAACACAAAAAATAGCGTATCAAGGTTGCCCATCGCTTCATCGAGTGCGGCATTATTGCCCTTTTTAATCGTCATACTTGAAATCTGCCCATTTGATACATCAAAGTTGCTCCAGTCAATAGAATCTGCCAAGCCATTAAACATATCTTTTTGCTCTTGGCTCATGCCGGAGTTGTTAATCGAAGTTTGTAGATTTTCTGCAAGTTTTGAGTTATCCGTGCTGCCATTTTGCTGCTGCTGATAAGCTTTCCAAAGAGATTCTAAGTCGTTGTTATTCCCCTGTCCTGTAACGGTTTGTTGCAGGGCTTCGGTTAGGGCGTCTTTTACGCTTGTCACATTAGCATTTCCGGTATTGCCACCGCCAGCATTACCGCCACCTGCGTTTCCACCGCCAGCGTTGCCACCGCCTTGAGATGTCCCGCCAAGCGAGCTTCCCACACTTGAGAGCGTTTTTATCATTTCATCAAATTTGATATTTGATAGCTTATCAAGATTATTTTGGTCAATACCTGCACTAAGGCTATATGCAAAGCGAAACTTCCTTTCACTAGCAATCAATGCAGGGTTATAATAAAGCCCAAAAGGACTTTTAAGTGCGACCCCAGCGCCCCCCATAGACGCAGAGACATTGCCCATAGAGCCAAATTCCATAGCATTTGCACTATTTATATATAAAATACTTGCTATAAAGACACTTAAAATAACGCCTTTTTTGAAAGAAAACCTAGTCATAACTTCCCCTTTTTAGAATCTTTGAAGTTAGATTCTATATTGCAAATATCGTCATTTTTTTTAAACAAGTGATTATAACAAAAATTTATTTACCATCAAAAAATAAGGATGTATATTTGATTTAATTATACATTTTAAATAGTCCCAGGGATTAAGGATAGAATCTGCTTTATACTCATACATTTAGATTCTATCTCCTTGCTCCTATCATGCTCTAAAATGCCTTGTGCTACGCTACTCATCGCTACAAACGCGGAACGCAACATTTGATTTGCATAAATTATAATATTTGCCCCAGCATTTGCTAGATTAGACGCGGTAATATCATTAAAACTTGTCGGCACGACAACCACAGGCGTGCTAGAATCTGCCCTGCGAAACGCATCTAAAAATTCCAAAATCTCACTAGCATCCTTATGCCTTGAGTGTATCATAATGCCATCAGCCCCGCTATCACGATACGCAAAAGCCCTATGCAGCGCATCTTTTTGCCCTTTATTTAGAATCAAGCTTTCAATTCGCGCGATAATCATAAAATCAGTCGTGATTTGTGCGAGCTTACCAGCGCGGATTTTATCACAAAAGCTTTTTACACAATCTTGCTCTTGAGCCACATCATTGCCAAGTAGCGAGTTTTTCTTTAGCCCCGTTTTATCCTCAATTATCACAGCCGAAATGCCCACACGCTCAAGACTTCGCACACTAAAGGCAAAATGCTCGATTTTCCCGCCCGTATCAGCGTCATAAATTAGCGGTTTTGTAGTCACCTCAAAGATTTCATTTATCGTGTTTAGGCGACTTGTAAGCTCGACTGCCTCAATATCAGGCTTGCCACGGCTTGTAGAATCTGTCAAAGAACTACTCCAAAAGCCATCAAATTCAATCTTTTCGCCATTTTTATTCACACTCGCATTTTGTGCGATTAAAGCGGATAGGGCGTTGTGGGTTTCTAGGATTCTAAGTGGGGCTTTTGCGTTTATTAGACGTCTTAGTAATGATAGCCTTGCGTTTGTGGTGATACCTATGGCACGCGCATTTTCATTTAGCTGCGTGGAGCTTATGCCCTCTGTGTAGTGCGGCTCGATTAGCTCTCCCTTGCCTAAATCTTTTAACGTGTCAATCACATTTTGACGCGTAATGCTTTGTCGTCCGTGCTTCCAATCATCGCCATGCACGACAAAATCAGGCTTAATCTTGCGGATATTTGGCTCATAGCTTAGGACTTCTTGTGGGATTACTTTATCGACAAATTTTAGATTTTCGACCACTTCTTTTCGTTGATTATAGTTCATATAAGGCAAGCGTTTATAACTTGCAATCGCCTTATCAGTCAATAAACCTACGATTACTTCGCACTTTATTTTTTCTTTTTTCTCAATATCTTTTGCTAGATTATGTGCGATTTTTAGGATATTTATGTGTCCTGGGTGGATTAAATCCGCCGACATTCCTATGTAGATTTTTTTAGATTCTATATTTTGTAGTTTTAGTTTAGAATCTTTGTTTTGTTTAGAATCTATGTTTTTTGTTTCATAAATCTTTTTAGAATCTTTTTTAGATTCTATGTTTTTATATGTTATTTTAGAATCTTGTTTGCATTTAGATTCTATATTTTTATAATTTTTATTAGACTTTTTAGAATCTTTAGTGTATTTAGATTCTATATTTTGTAATATTTTTGTAGATTTGTTAGGAGTAGATTCTATATTATCATTATGCTTTATATTATAAGAAAGGCATTCACCCCCCCCCCCCCGTAACACTGCACTTACTATTTGCAAGTTTTTTAGAATCTTGTGTAGAATTTTTCATAGTTTTCCTTTGTGTTTTGAAAAAGATGTATTATATCGTATTTTGCTTAAAATATTATAATGTGAAATCCTTACATAAAAATTCCATCACAGACATGCGGATTTTTACGCCATTTTGCACTTGTTTTAGCACTTTGCTACGCGTGTCACTTAGCATTTCATCGTCAATATCGATGTTACGATGCACAGGACCTGGGTGTAGCACGATAATATCGCGGTTTCCTAGTAGCTCACGCGTTATACAAAAGCGATTTGCATAGTCTTTCAAACTGCCATAAATTTGTGTATTGTGCCGCTCTGTTTGGGTGCGAAGAGCCATTATAATATCCACATTATCAATGATTTCTTGTAGGTTGTGCGCGGTTTTAAGGCGCGTTTTGTAAAGAAAATGCGGTGGTCCAACAAGCGTAATATCCACGCCAAAGCGGCTTAAAAGCTCAATATTGCTATTTGCCACGCGCGAATTTTTAATATCGCCAACGATTGCAATGCGTTTGTTTTGCATTAGCTCTAGCCCTTTAATACAGGCTTTTTGTTTTTTTTCTATTAGATTTTGTGAGTTAGATTCTGTATTTTTTTTAGAATCTAAGTTAGAATCTTGCAAGTTTTTAGAATCTTTTTTGCAATCTTGCGACTTAGATTCCATAGAATCTAACGAGTTTTTAGAATCTAAATTCTCTAACTTTTTATCCAAAATATTACTATTTTCATAATATTTCTCCCCAAAGTGCATAGACATCGTGTATAAATCAAGCAAAGCCTGCGTAGGATGAGCGTGCGCGCCATCGCCACCATTGACAATCGGGCAGGATGTAAATTGCGCTAGAAAGTTCGGCGCACCCGCACTTTTGTGTCGCGTGATAATGGCGTGTGGCTGCATCGCATTTAGCGTAGCGGCGGTATCAGCGATACTCTCGCCCTTTGCAGTCGAGCTATTTGCGATGTCAAGGCGAATGACCTCGCCGCCAAGATTTTTAATCGCAATCTCAAAACTACTCAAAGTGCGCGTAGAATTTTCAAAAAAAATCGTTATAAAACGCTTATTTTGCAGGGTTTTATCACGCTCACTAATTTCACTTGTGCGAAGAAAAATATCCTTAATTTCATCATTACTCAAATCATTTGTGCTAATTAAGTGTCTAACCATAGATTTTCTCCTATTGCAGATTCTATAACTTTAAGGTTAAAAATATCGATAATTTAGAATCTATAATTTTCAAAAGTTACATTATAAATCGCCTTAATTTTGGCTTAAAAATTGCTTATTATTATATCGAATTTGATAGAATTATTAAGATTTTATGTGTTGAATCTAAAATTTTTAAAGGGCAAAAATGGCAAAATTTGCAAGCTCAAAGGCTAACTTTTTTATTATTTTTGTTATATTTTTTATAACTTTTTTTAGCTCTTGCTCTAGCTATTTTAGCAAAAGTGCAAATGAGCAAACCCCACCACAGCAACTAGCCCAAAACTCGCGAATTGTGCTACTTAGCGGCAGTGATGACACTTTTAAGTCTCAAAATGTAGCCCAAAATGAAAATAAGGGTGAAAAGCTAAAAATTGCCGTGCGAATGACTTATCTAAACCCACTTGATAGCAGCATTTTCCACAACAGAGAGTATTTTTTCTTAGAGATTTTTAATGATGATGAGGATGTGTTGTTGCCTGATTCTATGCAGGTGAGTATGTTTGGCAGGAAGCCGCTGTGGCTTAGAAAGGTCGATAAAAACGAGCTAGATTCTATGCTAAAACTTGAAAATACTTTGAGTGAAGGCTATCTAATCGCCTTTCGCCCAGCAGGTCCTTTTGAACAAAAGCATATCAAGGTAGTTCTAAATATCGCAACTTTTGAGCCTGCAACATTCGACTTTTCATTCGCCATCCTAAAAACGTATCTGTGATGTTTATTAATCTTAAAAGAATTTCAAAATATCAAAGATTCTATAAATATCTAATTTTTTTGACATATATTAGTATTTAGGACAAAATATTTGTTCTTACCATATTCTAGCGAGTATTCACTACCATTTCCATTTTCTACATAAAGCAAAAAAGTATTATTTTTAAGGAATGAAAAGTGGCTGATATGTGTGTAAATCCCTACATTTTCGACAATTCCTAACAAAACATCGCTATTTCCTAGCTTAAAATCATTTTTTTCATAACATAAAAGAGCACTGCCATCACAGCATCCGCCTGATAAATAAAGTATTAGGCTGTCGTTATTTTCAGCCTTTAATTCCGCTAATAAATCTTTTGCCTCTTGGGTGATTTCTATATCTTGAACTTTTGTCATATATTTCCTTGTATTAGTTAAGTGGATTTTAGGTAATTTTATTTTGCATATAAAATCCAAGCAGGATTCTATCACAAAATTTTATTATTACCTTTAAGATTCCAAACATTCAAACATTTTATAGAATCTAGATTTTAAACGCAAATAAAATATATAAAAATAAGTATAAAAATATTTTTTTTTTTTTTTGTTATAATTATGTCTTTGGTAAAAGATAGCAAGGGGTAAAAATGCAAAAGATTCTATGGAAATATGATGTGATAAGTAGCGATGGGAATGTTATACAGGCAAAGCATAATGATATAACTTGCACGATTTATAGAAAGGCTAAAAGTCCTAATAAAGATTCTAGCAAAAGTTCTAATGCAGATTCTATAAATGAGAATAAAGATTCTATAAATGATATATCTTTCTCAAATAAAATGCAAAATATTGTAAGTTTATCACATAGTAATATTATCCCATTTCACTTTGATGAAGATTCTAATTTTTTCTATTTTATAGTGCAGGATTTTGAAAATATTAAAATTATAGAATCTAGTGATTTTTTAGAATCTAAGTCTGCTTATAACTCGTGGCTTGTTGTAGAATCTTATCAAAAATTAAACTTTCAAAAAGTCCTTGATTGCTTTTTAAGTATACTAGATTGCATTTGTTTTATCCATAATAAAGGGTATTTTTGCGGAGATATTAGCTTGGAAAATATCTATTTAGATTCTAAAAATAATAAGTTTTTACTATCTTTTGGTAAAAAATATTTTTTAGATTCTATGCAAGATGCTAGTGTAAATAATGATATTAAAGATTTCGCCCTAAGTATGCTTAAACTTTACTGCCTTTGTTTAGATATAGATTTTAGTAATAATATAGAATCTATGTTTGAAAGCATTAATCACACTTACGATTTAGAAGATACAGAAAATGAATTTATAGTCTTAATTAAAAGAATGCTAAAAGATTCTAATATCACTTTAAATGAGATTGATACAGAAATTAGAAAAATTTATAACAATGATTATATTAAAAAAGTGTATGAAATTAGATGTCTTGAAAGCACGGTAGAGCATTATTGTGAAAAAAATGGTATTGAAATGTATGAGTTTGACGAGGATATAGAAAATAGAATAGCAGGGCATAAAGCATATATAAGAATGAAATATGATTCTAAAAGAAAGTATGAAAATATTGAAATAGCAATAAATGATTTATTATTTGTGTGTAAGGTAGATGATAATTACACAGATGAATCATATTTTTTCTGCCCTAGAATTGAATTGCCTGAGTTTAAATCAATAGAAATTGACAAAACACAGCAAGATGGATTAGAGCTAAATGAGCATTTTGTAATTAGTATAAATGGCGAAAATAAATATATAGAAAATCGCACAAATGTAGGCTTACTAAAATCAAAAATAAAATATGAATATAGATTAAAAGAGCTAGAAAATAAAGCAAATGCTATTGATATAGAATCTATAAAAACCGAAGAAGATTTACTAGTCGCAGAATATAAAACAATACAAATTAAGAAAAATACAAAAAAGGCTAGATTTATAGATAATAAACGCGGCGCTGAGACTCTAACTTTTGAGCTTATAGAATCTAAAGATTCTAAAGATTCAGTAGAATATGATGAAAATATAGAATCTAGCGACTTTGCCATTAATAAAACGCAAAAAGATTCTAAAAGACGTGATTTTAAACCAAAGGATAAAGTAATCATTCAATATGAAAATGAAAATGAAAAAACAGAAGGAATAAAGGGTGTAATTGAAACTTATAACAATAAAAATAAACACCTAACAATAAAAATAGATTCTAAAGCTACGCATATAGATTATAGAAAAGATATAAAATATTCTATAAGCTATGATTTTCAAGTAGAAGAGATTTTATGGAATAAAAAGAATGGCGCACTAGAATCTTTAAAATCAGGTATGGTGCAGATTCCAAACCTTTTACGAAAAATAAATGACCCAACACAATTAAAAGAAAATGTGCTAGTGGATATAGAATCTTATTTTAATGCTGCGTTGGATGACAATCAAAAAGAAGCAGTGCGTAAAGCTTTAAGCCTTGATACTGAAAGCGAGATTCTATTAATACAAGGACCTCCTGGCACTGGCAAAACCACGACAATTACAGAAATGATATTGCAGCTTTTGCATCGCCATAAGCATTATAGAATCTTAGTTGCCTCCCAAAGTAATCAAGCAGTAGATAATGTGCTAGAAAAACTAGCAAATGATAGCTTTATAAACCAAAAGATTTTGCGTATCGGCAATGATAATAAAAAAATAAGCAAAGTAGGACAAGAATTTATCGAAATAAAAGTGCTAGATAAAATAATTAAAGAAAATATGGATAGAATTGCTAAAAATCCTATACTAGATTCTAAAAATGCAAAAAATCTTAGTGAAAATATAAAGGAAAAATTAGCAAATCTGCAGTATGAGTTTAAAGGTAGCCTGCAAACTATAAGCTCAAAACTATCGCAAAACCCTGAAGTGCTAATATCAAAAGAATCTCATACAGCAACTTTATTTCTAAAAAATATCCGCCTTATTTTTGGGACACTTTTAGGGATTTCAAGTTGGAAAGATTTTAGAAATATTGTCTTTGATGTAGCAATTGTTGATGAAGCGGGTAGGGCTATTTTAAGCGAAATATTAGTGCCAAATATTAAGGCTAGAAAGATAATCTTAGTAGGAGACCATAAGCAATTATCACCTGTGGTAGATGATGAAATTATAGAAAATTTGAGTGAATTTGCAAAAAATAAAGATTTAAAACATAATAAAAAAGATGTAACCACATCGCTATTTGAGCGGCTTTATACGCGTATGGAAAAAGCTAGTGAAAATAAAGAATATATCAAAAATTTTTATCACAGGCTTACATATAATTATAGGGCAGAGCCACGAATTTGTGATATTTATAGTAATGCGTTTTATGATGGAGAGCTAGTTTCAAGTGATTTAGCCACTTATGATAGAGACCATAATCTAAAGTGCTTTAAAAGTAGCGTAGTGTGGCTTGATACAGGCAAACTCCCAAATAAAAATGATGAGCAACAAGGCACAGGAAAAATAAATAGAAAGCACGCAGATATTATCAAAGAAACGCTAAATACGCTAAAAAATAAAAGTAACTTAGAATCTAGCAATATAAAAGACATCGGCATAATCACGCCATATAAAAATCAAATGCAGCTTTTGCAAAAAAATCTAGCAAGTATGATAAAAGAATATGATTCTATAAATGTAAAGATTGATATAGGAACGGTGGATAGCTTTCAAGGGAGTGATAGGGACTTAATCATATATGACTGCGTTAGAAGTGATAAGGCTAAAAATGATAAAGCCGCACAAAAAAAGCGTCAAGGAAGTAAAATCAATTTTATAGCCGATGAAAAGCGGCTAAATGTTTCGCTTTCTCGCTCAAAGCGATTGTTGATTATCGTTGGCGATATGGAGTTTTTAGAATCTGCAAGTGTAAGTGAGGGTGAAAATCCATTTAAAGATATTATTGAATTTATAAGAAAAAATATGGAAAAGTATCAAATTATAGAATTAAGATAGAATCTAGATTCTATAAAATATTTAACCTTAAGGGGTGGTTGGTCGGGCTTTAGGCTATAAAAATATTTTATAAAATTTAAAGGAGCAAACAATGGCAACTAAAAAGAAAAATACAGAATCTAAATCGCATTTCACGCCTGATATGGAATTTCTAACGCATAAATATAGCGACTATTATAATGATAAAAGAGACACAGATTCTATAGAATCTAAGGATACGAGCTATATTTGGTATGATACGCGTGAGCTTTATTATCCATATTATAAAAGCAGAATTAAATATGTAGTAAGTAAAGAAAGTCCGCTGCACCCAATAGTGTTAAGTATTTTTAAGATTTTAGAATATTTAAGCGGCTTAAAGGGAATAAATATTTTAGAAATACTGCAAGATATAACGCAGCTAGATGGCGATATTTTAGGCACAATCATAAGTGAATATCAAAAGCTAGGTTATATCTTAGAATCTGGAGCATTGAGTGAAAAGGGCAAAGAGGCTTTAAAACAGGATAAACAAAAAGAAATAAAAGAAGAAATCGCATACATTTTAAGCGATGGAATCTTGGGCAATATTATAGAATCTAATAAAATAGGAAACATAAAACTAGATTCGACACCAGGTAAAGAAGCAATAGAGCTAAAGCCACAGGGCGATAAACGATTAAGAACGGAAACTTTAAACGATGTATTTATAGAATCTAGCTTTATTGAGGGTGAGGAAATAAATGAAGATTCTAATAAAACATTAAAAACAATGATAATGGAAAAATTAAAAGGCTTAGATTTTATAGAATCTAGTGCAGATTCTAGAGATTCTAAAAATACAGAATCTAAAAGCGATAAAACACACTATAGATGCGACGTGCTAGATATTATAGAAGTGCAAGAGTGCAAGAAATATTTTAGAAAATATATTTGTTTGTTTTATAAAAATATTGAAGGAAATGAAAAGATTCTAGCGATAAATGAAAAGTATTTGCGTGATATAGAAAAAAGCGAAAATCCGCAAAATTTAGAATCTTTAGAATCTTTGGAAGAAAATCTAATTGATAGTAGTGCCACGCAGCGACTTGCAAAGTTAGTGGATAAGTCTTTATTTAAGGCAAAAGATAATAACGCCTATACTGATTGCAAGGAGAAATTTGAAGCGTTAGATTCTAAAGCTATAGAATCTAAACTAGAAATAAACTTAGAAAATGGACATACAATTAGTATGCAAGAGCATAAAAAATATTTTATCTATGTTTTAGAAAATGCAAAGAAAAGCGTGTGTATCCAAAGCCCTTGGGTGCGTGGTCGCATTCTAAAAGAATATCAAAAAGATATAGAATCTGCCCTAAAACGTGGCGTAAAAATCTATATAAAATTTGGCTTAGATTCAAAACATAAAGATGATAAAGAGCCTATGGATAATATCGCGCGCAAAATATTACAAGAATTGAAACAAAAATATAATGATTTATTATTTGTAAAAAAAGATAATTCGCACTCAAAGATTCTAATTTGTGATAGTGATTTTATGATTGTAGGGAGCTTTAATTGGCTTAGTTTTGGCGGTAATTCTAAAGATTCTAAGCTAGACAATAACAACCGCGAAGAAATCTCAAGCATAAATACAAATAAAGATTCTATAAAAAAGGAAAGTGAAAAGTTTTTTGCTAAATAACTCACAATAAAATAAGCACTTTAGCAGAAGCCCATAAATCATAAAATAAGTTTTGATTTAAATACACAACATTTTTACCTATCTTGTGTCTTTAATAATTCTAAGATAAAACATTGTTTAGATTCTAAAAACCGCAATATAACAATATAATCTAGATTTTACAATCTTACGTTACTTTTTATACGATGTTAGAATCTAAACGCGGTTATGCCTTTTTTCTCCCCACGCTCTTTTTTGTTGTGGATTTTACCACTTTTGTAGTGCGTGGCTTTGTGGCTCGTTTGGCAGGGCTTTTGGCTGGTTTTACATCTTCTGGTATATCATTTAGCACGCCCATATCAAGATTTTCTAGTAATGCACCAAAGTCTTCAATCGCATCGCCTGTGCTAGCGGTCTGTGTAGATTTCGCTGGTGTTGGCTCTAGGTTATAGACGACATTGTAGGCGCGTTTTAAAAAGGCTTCATTACCTTTTGAGTATTGATAAAAGCACAAAGATTCTAATCCCTGCTCCCTTACAGAACTTGCTAATACGCCAAATTCTTTATAGTTTGACGCGATAGCAATGGCTTCATACTTTCCGCTATATAGGGCATTTGCGACATCTGCGCTAATATTCATATTTGTGTTAGCTTGTGATGTGCCAAGGACTATTTTGCAGTATTGTCTATCAAGCTGTGGCTGCCAATTTATCAGGTTATCCTTGTTGATATACGCCTTTTTCAAGCACACATTGTAGCCATGATTTTTCAAATAATCAAAAATCACGCTCATAAACGCCACCTCAAGCTTATCACAATCGATAAATAAAGCCAAATTCTTACTCATTCTCTCTCCTTTAAATAGAATTAAAATACTTATAAATCTCTACCATTTTGCGTGTGTAGGCGTGTTTTGGGGCTTCTAGAATCTGCGAAACACTAGCATATTCCACAATCTTTCCACCAAAAATCACCGCCACATCATCGCATAAATTCGCCATAACGCCCAAGTCATGCGTGATTAGCACATAGCTTAGATTTAGCCGCTCTTGCATAGTTGCAAGGAGATTTAGCGTCTCTTTTTGCACGAATTTATCAAGTGCGCTAGTTGGCTCGTCTAAAATTAAGATTTTAGGCTCAAGCACCATCGCGCGCGCTAAGGCTACACGCTGCCGCTGCCCACCACTTAGCTCACTTGGGTATCGATTTAAAAGGTCAATACTTAGCTGTAAAAAGCTAAATGTATTCCTTATTTTTTCTAAAATTGATATTTTATCTAAATTTTGCAAAATTAATCCTTCACTTACCAAATTATATACACTAAATCGCGGATTTAACGCGCTACTTGAATCTTGAAAAATAAGCTGCATATTTTTTCGCATAATTTTAAGATAATTTTTATCAATTTTTCCATTATTTGATAATTCTTTGCCAAAATAAAAGTCTTTGCCACTCGTTTGCAATAGATGCGTGATTCCTAGTGCAAGGCTACTTTTGCCACTGCCGCTTTGCCCGATAATGCCTAGCGTTTTGCCTTCTTGCAAAGTTAGATTTACATTTTGCGTAATGTTTAGAATCTTTTTTCTAAAAAGGGCATTTTTTTTCACTTGCACGCAGAAATTTTCTAGTTTTAAAATCACTTTTGTTTGCTTAGTATTTGGCGTTTTTTGCGGTAGGTGGTTAGCGCTAAAAAGCTTTTTTGTGTAATCTTTTTGCGGTTTTTCATTGCGTTTCAAAATCTCAATAATTTTTCCATTATGAATAATAATATTTTTGTTACAAAAATGCCCAAGTAGCCCTAAATCATGCGTTATGAAAAGGAGTGCAATATTTAGATTCTGTGATTTTTCTTTTAGTAGCTCCGCGATTTGATAGCTAAGATTAGAATCTAGCGCGCTTGTTGGCTCATCGCAAATTATTAGCTTTGGATGTGAGATTAAAGCCATGCAAATAACGACACGTTGGCGTTGTCCGCCACTTAGCTCAAATGGGTAACGATTTAGCAGATTAGAATCTAGCCCTAGATTCTCGCAGGTCTCTTTGATATGTTTTTCCCTTTTGTCTTTGTCGGTATAAAGGGCGTGAATATCCAGCACTTCGGCGATTTGTTTTTTTATTTTATGCAGCGGATTTAGCGAATTTGATGTATCCTGCGGGATATAGGCTATATCTTTCCCTAGAATCTGCTTCATTTTGATTCTATATTTTTTAATGTCGTTAAAATAAAGGTTGCTCAAATCATAATTATTAAAGATAATACTTCCAGATTCTATAATCGCATTAGATTCTAAACTTAGTATAATGCGAGATAGCAAACTTTTCCCACTGCCACTCTCCCCAGCCAAGCCTAAACACTCCCCTACACTTATAGAAAAGCTAATATTTTCTAGCTTAAAACTACTATTTTTAAAACTTGCATTTAGATTCTTAATTTCTAGAATAGGGTGGCGGGCGGGCGATAGGTTGTTAGAATCTAAACTAGATTCTATAACTTTGTTAGAATCTAGATTCTGCAAATCCACAGATTCTATATTTTTTTTAGAATCTTTTTCAATAGTAGTGTTGTGAGCGGCGTTTAGGATGTTAGAATCCAAACTAGATTCCATAAAATTTTTAGAATCTAAATTCACAGAATCCAAACTAGATTTCATAACTTTATTAGAATCTACATTAGTATTTTTAGAATCTATATTTTTAAAAACACCAGATTCTATAACTTCTCTAGAATCTAAATCCACCATTTTACTCATTTTCACCCTTTATAAGATTCTAAAATAAATCGCTATGCGAGCCTATATCCAAACAAATTAAAATCAAATTTATAGAATCTTTTTTATAAATCAACAATAAATCAGGCTTAATATGACACTCGCGAAAGCCGCTATACTCGCCACTTAGCTTATGGTCTTTATATTTAGATTCTAAAATCTCACCATTTAAAAGCTTATTTATCACTTCTTTTGCTTTGTCTTTGTCGTTTTGATTTAGCTTTTTGTATTGCCTTTTAAAGCGATTTGATGGCTCAAATTTATACATTTTCTACCCTTGCAGTAAATCTTTTTCAAACTCTTCAAAGCTATCATAAGTCTTTATTTTCCCTGCCTTTTTGTCATTTTTATATTCTTTTAACGCCGCCTTTAACCCGCCTTTAGATTTCACAGCAGATTTAGATTCTAAAGAAGTTTTAGACTGCATACAATCTCCATTTCTAACCTTAGCATTCGCAAGCCTAGCCATCGCCTTTATCGCCTTTTCCAAATCCTTATTCACATTTTCCACAATTAGTGTCATTTTCTCTCCTTTTAGAATCTTACGTGGCGGAGTTGCTGACGCGACCCCACATTAGCTTGTATTTTCGCTTCACAAATTCGACTTCTTCTTGGGCTTTTTGCAGTTGCTGTTGCAAAAGTTCGATAGTTTTTTTATCATCATCATAGATTTCTTGCATCGATACTAATGCTTCTTTTAAAAAGCTATTTTCACTTTTTACCGCCGCAATCGTCTCATCTTTAGCACTTGTGACCTTTTCATGCAGCCCTAAAATTGTCGCAATCGTCTTTTCGACAAACACAGGGTCTAGCGCATTCCCACTCATATCAAGGGAAACGAGCCGATTTTCAACCTTTTTAATCAGCGCGGATGTGCCTGTGCTAGCCTCGACATAAATCTTGTCGCCATCAATCTTGCTCTTGATAGTTTTGTCGTTGATTAGCTCCATAACCTTGTCTTTTTCTAAGCCTGATAACCGCAAAAACTCATCCAAAAGTAGCCACGTCTCCTGCTTTTGCGCGTTTGCTTTCATAATTTGCTCGTATTTTTCCTGCTTTAGCTCGGCGATACTGCTTTGTGGCTCTTTTGCGGCGATTTTTTCTAAGCCATCAGTGATTTCTTTTGGCAGGGTTTTTTTGGGGGCTTCTTTTGGCGTTAGATTCTGCGGTGGCGTGGGCGTTTGCGTTGCTTGTGGATTCAAAGGCGTTTGTGGCGTTAGATTTGGCTGTGTAGCTTCTTTTAGATTTGGTGGCGTTGGGATGGGCTTTATAGAATCTTTTTGTGGGTTTAGATTCTGTAAATTTGGCGTTTGTGGATTTAGATTCTGTGTGGGCTGTGGTTTTGGCGGTGTTTGGGCGTTAAGATTTTGCGTTGTTTGTGGATTTTGCGGTCTTTGCGTGTTTAAAGGTCGCGTTTGTAAAGGCGTTTGCGTTGCTTGTGGATTCAAAGGTGTTTGCGGTGTTTGAATCTTATTTTGTGTGGCGTTTAGATTCTGTGGATTTTGCGGATTTAAGGGCGTTTGTTGTGTTTGCAACGTTGGCGTTGGTGAAACATTTTGTGAATTTAAAGGCGTTTGAGATTGCAAAGATGTTTGCTGATTTAAAGGTGTTTGCGGATTTAAAGACGTCGGCGAATTAACCGCTGGAGTTTCATCATCAAGCCAACCCTGCATATCCTGCATACTCTCTTTTATCGTTTTGGCGCGTCTTAAGGTCGGCATTTCCGCAGATTCCACCATATTAGAATCTAAAGGAGATTCTAAAGGCTCATTATTTAGAATCTTTTGAGTTTGCTCGACTTGGGCTTTTATCGCATTTTTTTGCGCCTGCAAACTAGCCGTGTTAGATTCCAAAGCCACATTAGAATCCGCCCCAAACCCCCCGCCAAACTCGCCACTAAAGCCGCCGCCAAAGGCTTCATTATTCATCTCTTCTTGCATTTCTTTTATCGTTTTTAACGCCATTTTAAATCCTTTAATATCGCCCTAACAACCCATAGAATCTAGCCTTTCATCTCGCAATCAATGATTTTTCTAATCTCTTTTGTGTCTTCGATTAACTGCTGTGATGTCGTGCTTTTCTCATTTTTTAAAGATTCTAAGACGTGCTTATACTGCGGCAAAAGCGCGAAAATCTGTGCCACAAAATAGCCCGCATTTATCGCCCCAGCCTTGCCTACGCTCATCGTAGCAACGGGCATTCCTTTTGGCATTTGCACGCTTGATAGTAGTGAATCTAGCCCATCTAGCATCCCGCCAGGCAGGGCGACTGCTACAACAGGCTTTAGCGTGTGCGCCGCGATACTCCCAGCTAAGTGCGCTGCCATCCCAGCCGCACCCACAAAGACCTTCGCGCCGCGACTATCGCAGTCTTTGACAATCTCAATGGTTCGCTCCGCACTCCTGTGCGCACTCGAAATATACACTTCATAAGGAATCTCAAATCGCTCCAGCACCACCACGCACTCTTTTACCACCTGCCAGTCGCTCTTACTACCCATAATAATCACCGCAAAGCCCATAATCTTAAAACCTTTACAACCAAAAGTAAATGAAATTTTACTATAAAAATAATTATTTAGGTTTATTGTTAGTCTAATTTATGCAATAGAAATGCGTAATTATATTTTGGATTCTAAAATTTGAGATTTTTAGGGTAGAATTTCTTATGCGAATTTTTGTATTTTTACTTAGTTTTATAAGCTTTTTTTGTATTTGTCTTAATGGGTGTGTAAAAAAAGATTTTATAGAATCTAGGATTGATTTAGGGTCTTTAGGTCAGTTTAAATCAAGTAGTATTAGTAATGATTCTAAAATTACTAATTATAAAGATTTTATAGAATCTAAAAATAAAAAGCCTATGATAGAAATAGCAAAGATTTGTTATAGCTTTTTTGGCAATGAAAGCTATAAAGGATACGAGATTTTAAATATAGAAAATTTACTAAAAAAAGCAAAAGAAACCACAGGGATAAGCGAATTTAAAAATGTAGGAATCTATCTTAAAGAAATCAATATCCTTTCAATTTGGCAAAAACGATGTTTAATTCTAGGTAAAGATTCTAACTAAATATACAAGATGAAATGTAAAAATAAACTAGATTCTAAACTTTTATGACTATAATTTTATTTTATCTTACACAGACGAGTATATTTTGACTAAAGACAAACTAACATTTGATGATATTGTAAATTTGCTAAAGGATAGGGGGCAGGTCTTTTTAACCGGGGCTGGTGGCGTGGGAAAAACTTATAGCGCGAAAAAAATCATACAAAAATTTAACAACACTTTAAAACTAGCCACAACGCAAATCGCCGCACAAAATCTTAATGGTGAGACACTTCATCGCGTTTTTAAGCTAGGATTAAGCAAAGATGCACAAGATTTAGAAGCCTTTGATAGAAAAGGAATAGCACATCTACTAAAAAAGGGCATAAGCTACGAGCAAGCCCTATCTATAAGGCTTTCAAGCCTAAAAAAGATTCTAAAAAACACTGATTTAATCATCATTGATGAAATCTCAATGCTATCAGCCCAGCTCCTTGATTTAATCTATCTTAGATTTAGCCAAGTAGGCATAATAAAGCCCATTTTATTTATCGGCGATTTATTCCAGCTACCGCCTGTTTCAAGACCTGGCGATAGAGTGGGGGCAAATTATATTTTTCACTCGCCAAACTGGCACCCTGTCATTATCGAGCTAACGCAGATTCAGCGGACTGAAGATAAGCAGTTTGCCTTTTATCAGCAGCAAATAAGACAGGGAATCTACACGCAAGATACCCATAATTTTCTAAATAATCTAGTCGCAAATACGCCTGAAAACTACGCAGAATGGAAGCCTACGATTATTTGCGCGACAAATGCACAAGTAGATTCTATCAATAATAATGAGCTTACTAAAATAGATTCTAAGCTTTACACTTTAGAAGGGAAATATACCAACCACACGAGTTTCCCTGATAATAAGGACTTTCCTACGGACGTAATCTTGCATGTGAAAGTGGGCTGCCGTGTGATTTTTTGTAAAAATAATATATTGCAGGGCTACTATAACGGGCTGCAGGGCGTTTTAAAGAGTGTGGATAAGGATAGTTTAAGCATTGAGACTTATGATGGCAAGGTGATTAATGTGTATAAGGAGATTTTTACGCGTTATCACAGCGAGATGAATGGCGATGTAGCGACACATAGCATAGACCACGAGCTAGAGCAGTTTCCCATTCGTTTGGCATATGCGATTACCATTCATAAGTCGCAAGGGATGACAATCGAGCATTTGCATATAAAATTTGATAGAATCTTTGAAGTAGGACAAGCGTATGTCGCAATAAGTCGCGCTAGTAATACAAAATATCTAAAGCTAGAGGGCTTACAACCAAGCCATTTTAATGTTAAAAATGGTGAAGTGATAAATTATCTAAACTCACAAGATGTGATATTTGTGGAGAGGATAGAATCTAATCCATCTTAGAATCTAGAGATTTTGTGGGAGAGGGACGTGATTAGATTGTAGCCATCCCATGTTAGGCTAAAATTGCTTGTTTGACCGATTGGGACTATTCTATCAATGCCTTTTAAGCCTTTTTTTATTATTTCTTGTTGCAAGGTTTTAGAATCTAATCCAAAATAGCTTAGGGTTTGATAGCTTGAATCTATTATGTTAAATAAAGATTCTAAGGAATTTCCGCTACTTTCTATAAAGCTGCCACCGGGCGTGGCGTAGGTTTTTATGCTTTTAGATTCTATAGAATCTAAGTTTGGCACAAAAATTGTGTTGATTAGATTTTCATAATTTTGCACACGCACAGAATCTAAATCTATTGCCATTTTGCACTCATTCACAATCTTATCCAGCGCGATAATATCCTGCATTTCATAGCGATTTTTCACATAAGAAAAAATAGCGCTCCAAAATTTTTCACGCGCTTTTTGCATACAATCTTGTCCAAGCCAAAAGATAAGAAATGGCGAGCTGCACGCATTTTGGTCGTATAAATATGTATCGTTATAAAAATCACGCGCAAGTTTCCCTAAATCTTTAGAATCTAAATTTAAAATCGCACCAGATTCTATCACACAAAGCGAGTAGCGATTAGCAAAGGCAAGTTCCACGCTACGCGGTTTTAATGGGCTAAGTCGCACATTTTCAATCGTTTTATCGCCACCCCAAATAATGCGATTATCCGCAATTTGTGATAACTTGTCATTCAGCTCACGCGAATGTGGATACTGCACGATGCAAATGTAATCTTTTATTACAGATTCTATAGAATCTAAAATGCGGCAAATAATGCGTGTCTGGGCAAAGTCCTTGCTTGAAACACGCACGATATTTGCATTTCCGGCTAACAAACTTGCGATTAAAGAAAAGGCGAAATTTATAGCCACATTTGAAGGGGCAATATGAAAGCTTAAACCGCGTCCTAGCCTTGATTCTACATCATAATGTTGCTTTAATTTTGCCAAATTTGTGCCGCGACAAAAAAAGCCAAAAGTGATAATATCTGGGTAGTTTTTGGCTTCTTTATCTTGCAATATTTTTTGTGATAATTTGTTTAAAAACTCGCAAACTTCGTTATTAAAAGGGCTTAGGGCTTTTAGATTTTGTAAAGATTCTATGTGGTTTATTGCGTTTTTAGAATCTATTTTGGGGAATAATATTTTTATTTCTTTGTCGTTTTTATCGTTTTTGTTGGGTGTAACATTTGTTACTTCCTTAGAATTTTTAGATTCTATAGAATCATTAGAAATATCGTTATTTATGGAATCTTTCTTGGATGTAACATTTGTTACGTCCTTAGAATTGCCCTTAGAATCTTGTGTTTTAGATTCTATATTACCCTTGATATGTGTCGCTGCATCCTCGAATTTCTGCATTTTTTATTCTCCCTTTTATTTCAAAATATTTGCCTTTGCGACCACAAGGGCAGTTATCCACGCCCAAAATCGAGCCTAAATCTTCGCTAAGTAGCAAATGCCCCGGATATGAATGTGGCAAAAGCGAAATCACTTCTAAAATGCCCATTTCGCCTATATCACAAGGGCTAAAATCAACGCTTCGCCGCGTGATAATATCACTAAAAATACTAGCGTGTAAATGCCCACGCTCACACTCCACAAAAATGCTCCCTGTCTGCTCGACCATACCATAATAATCATGCACAGATTCTATACCACACAAATCGCGTAAAGTCGCCTTAAATGCGTCCTTGCTAACGGCTAAGTTTAGAATCTTTTTCCACCCACCGCCATGGATTAACACGCCATTTTTTATATTTAGCCTAATCCCCAAACGCTGTAATTCACTCACAAAATGCAGCCAAATAATAAATGTAAAGCCAAAAAGCAGGATTTTTTCGCCCTTATGTTTAGCTAAAAATGCGTTTATAGAATCTAGTTTTAGTTTCATCTCGCTATCAAGGGCATAAATTTTATCGCTACCAAACATTGAAAAACCAAGCACACCAGCCCCGCGCGCTGAAAACATAGCGCGATTTTTTAGCAGATTTTCACTATCAATTATAATCATAGGCAGACGATTTTTCCCTAAAAAGCTTTGCATAATTTTTGTTAAAGCCTTTGTTTGCAAACTTGAAGTTTTTTTATCTAAATAGATTTTTGAAACGCTTTGCCCACTTGTGCCAGAGCTTGTCATTGTTTTTAGAATCTCTTTAGAATCTATACTTTTTAAGTCGTATTCTTTGAATAATCTAACGGGGAGAAAGGGGTAAGATTCTATACTATTTATAGGGTGGTGGGTGGGCGATAAGGTAGAATTTATAGAATCTTTTTTGGATGTAACATTTGTGCCATCCATAAAATTTGTAATAAAATCAATATTTTTAGAATCTAAATTGTAACCAAACGCATTTAGAATCTTTTTATATTCCTTGCAATTTTGGTAGTGAAAAGAACACAAAGATTCTAAATAATGCGAGTAAAAAATCTCTTTGTCATTTTGCAAAAGCGAAAATGGCTCTATATCAAAAAGTGCGTTTATATCGTAATTTTCAAACATTTTATTCATAATATTTTTCCATTTGCGAGTATAGAATCTTCCCTGATTTTGTGCGTGGGATTTTGTCAATTTCTTTTATTTTCACACAAAAAGGAGCGATTTTTAAAGCGTTACAAATAAATTTTTTTATCTCATTTAGATTGCAATTTTTAGATTCTATAAAAATATATAGCATATCATCAAGCCCGGATGTAACAAGTGTTACATCCTTAAAAGTGGCGTGTAGCAAGGAATCTATTTCATCTAAACTAATGCGTTTTCCCTGCATTTTTATAAAGCGACTTTTACGCCCAACAATGTAATAAAATTTATCTTTGTCAAAATACGCAATATCGCCGGTGTGTAAAATGCCCTTAAAATCATCGCCTTTGCTTAAAGATTCTCTATTTTCAGCATAGCCTAGCGCGACATTTTTACCTTTATAAATTAGCTCACCTTGCTTTTGGCTTTCTTTTATTTTGCAACCTTTAGAATCTAGAATCTCAAACTTACCATTTGGCACAGGAATGCCGATACTGCCTAGCTTTTTAAGAGCATATTCAAATGGCAAGTAGCTCATTCTAGCACTAGCTTCAGTTTGCCCATACATTATGATAAATTTTTTGTTTTCCTTAAGGGCAAAAGTGGCAAATTCCTTTTGCAAATCGCTCCTTAGCTTCCCACCAGCTTGAGTTAGCGTCTTTAAGTG
Source organism: Helicobacter saguini (assembly GCF_000762875.2). Lineage (GTDB taxonomy): Bacteria > Campylobacterota > Campylobacteria > Campylobacterales > Helicobacteraceae > Helicobacter_A > Helicobacter_A saguini. Next base: position 1,223 of record NZ_JRMP02000014.1, on the reverse strand, counting down.
CGGCAAGTTTTTAGTGAAAAAATTTAGCTTTTTTAGCATTTCAAAAGTATAAGGCACACCTGATAGCGAAGTAGCCTTGCTAGATTCTAAAAACTCCCAAAAGCCCTTTTGCATAACGCTAAGTTGCGTGATAGCAACACTCGCGCCAACGCGTAAATGCGTATGCAAAATTGACAAGCCAAAGGTGTAATTTAGCGGCAAAATTAGCAACGCTCTTTCTTTTGAATCTAAATTTAGATATTTGATAATAGAATCTGTATTACTTTTTAGATTTTGATAGCTAAGTCGCACAAATTTCACACTACCTGTAGAGCCTGAAGTGCTTAGCAGCAGGGCTAGATTTTTAGAAATATCGTTACAAGGGCGGTGGGTTGGTGTTTGAAACTTCGCACTTGCACTCTTTGTATCAATCTTACAAATGGGTCGCCCTTTGGGAATAGATTTATACAAAGGGTGCAAGTGCGAAGTTTGCGTTTTAGAATCTTTTAAAATAGGTTGGTTGGTAGGCGTTTGGTTAAAATTATTAGAAATTATAGAATCTTTTTTGGATATAACAAATGTATCATCCATAAATTTAGAATCTAGATTCTGCAAATTTTTAGATTCTATATTATCGTTAAAAATATCGTTATTTACGCAATTTTCTTTGGATGTAACAAATGTATCATCCATAGAATCTAAGCAAGATTCTAAAAGCATATAATTATATTTTTCAAAAATATTTTTAAAATTTTGAGAGAAAAAAGCGTGAGCTAAATTGCTAGGCATACACAAATATCGCGGTTTATAATCATTTAAGATTCTAAGAATAGAGTTAGAATCTAAATCACTAGCGATATTTAAAAGCACGATTTTAGATTCTAATAACGCAGCATAAAAGGCAGCACAGCCGATAGTATTACAGCAAAATATTACGCATAAATCACGCTTAATTTTAGAATCTAATTCACTTGTAAAATCGTTTAAATCCTTGTAAGTAAGCACATTTTCACTATCATCAATTAAGGCGATATTGTCACTAAAATGATTAAAATCAAAGAGTTTTTTGGATTTTATCTTAGAATCCACTATTTTAGTTTCGCTTCGCGAATTGACAGAGTCGCTAGATTCTATAATATTTTTTGGCATTATAGAATCTTTGCAATCTACACGTTCGCAAGGGGGGACAAGGGGGGCTTGAATTGCGAGGTCGCTCCCCCTTATCCCCCCTTGCAACCCCCCAA
>NZ_JRMP02000013.1 GCF_000762875.2 Helicobacter saguini | reverse complement strand
AGGGTAGCAAGGGTAAGATTTTGCTAGATTCTAGCAATGTTACGATTAAAAAAGAATTTAAGGAAGCGTAATGGATAAGATTCAAAGTTTGCTTAATGAAATTGCTACAATATGTAGAAATGAAAAAGCTAAAAAAGAAGCAAAGATTGCAAAGTATGGGAAAAGCGTTATTTTAAGTGATAATGAAACTTATGAATATATCGAAAAAAAGCGTTTAAAAAGAGAAGCTATCAAAGAGAATGTGATAGCAAAGTATTACCGGGATTTCTGTAATGAATAAAAGTATTATTGACTATGGCATAGAATTTTTAAAGGTTTCACATAATACAAATAAAAAGCGTTTTAATGCGTTTGCAAAGTATCAAAGGCTGGAATCTGCTGTCAATGTTGAATCTGCTGTCAATGTAAAATCTAGCAAGGATTTATCACATAAGCAAGATTCTAAGATAAAAAATACACACAAATAAATCTTTTTTTTGCAAGGATTGCTTAAGCTACATTTTGCTAGAATCTATTTAAGGAATGAAAGTAAAAGGGTAGTGTAATGGATTTAATAGACAAAATAGCACGTGCTGGAAAAATATTTCAAAGGGAAGCTAAAAAAAGGGAAATATTAGCTATTGACAATAAAAGGGAAGCTTATTTCAATGCTAATAAAGATAATGTATTAAGTGATTTAGCAAATATAGCAAAAACTCGTTTTAAAGTGGATTGTAAAGCTATCTTAGTAAATGCAGATTCTAGCAATGATTTAGAATCTAAAAAGCTTAATATGTTTGTGATTAAAGACTACACACAAAAGAATAAAAATAGATTCTAATTTTTGGAATGAATAGAATCTAATTTTTAAATCTACTTTTATCTTAAAATTTTCTTAATTTAATTTTCATTTAAGTTTTTATTTTGTAATAATTTGATATAATTTCATTTAAGATTTTTAGTTGCTAGAATCTTAATGTTATTTGAAATCTTAAGGATAGCTTAATATAGCTTAAGTTGTTAGTAAAATTGTTAGTAACAATTTTCTAAACTTGCTTTTTTTAGCTTTAAAAGTGCGTGTATAACGATATTGTAGATTAAAAAAGTATAATTTATAGATAAAAACGACGCAGAACATAAGCCAATAGATTGTTACAATAAGTGCATAGATATACTAAGCTATATAGCTAATGGAATTATTAACACTAAACAACAAGAGAATAACTATCACTCAAAATTTAGAGAATTACTAGAATTATTGAATATTATAGGACAAAATAATATTAAGTCGATGTATATAGGCATATTGGATAAAAATAAGGAAAGTGAAAATAAAGATTCTAATAAAAATGCTAGCAATTTAAAAGATATTAAAATGCAAGTGAAACGTCCTAAATTCATAGGCAGACTAGCAACAACTATAATTATAGAAGACGGATTGTATATGGGATAAAGGTGCGTTATGGGCTTTAAAAGAGAACAAATAATAGAACAATTAAAGAGAAAAAACGTAATATTAGAGCAAGACTTTATATATACAATAAACGCTTTAATAATAGAAATTAATAAAAAAACAGGTGAATTAGAATTTCTCAATACTTCTAAAAAAAATATAGGTAAATACACAAAATAATGGAGCAAAGCTTTAATTCAATCTTACAAAATTATGGAATCTTCACCTTTTGCCAACTACAAACCAAATTATCTAGACCCAAGCTATAAAGTAGGAGAAAAATCTAATCTTATAAAATTTAAAGAATGGCAAAGTTTATATCTAAAAGACCCACTAAATGGAGCAATAGCTCCATGGACTAAAAAAGAGAAAGCATATTTTGAATCTTTAACAACAAAAAGAGAAAGGTATAAATATTTAGTAATAAGAAGTGGTATAAGAAGTAGCGTAATAGATATACCATTTGAAGCAATAGCAAATATAGATGATAACGGCAAGTTAATTAATACAAAATATGCAGAGCTTTATGAAACAGTAGAAAAATAGAGACTTAGCACATTTAGGCAATGGGTATCTAGCAATGAATGAATGGAATATAGCAGCAGGAATACTAGGAGATATAGAAGGCTTTAAAAATAGAAATACAGGGCATGGTTTTACATCAAGAACATATCAATTACGAGTTTTAACAACTCAATTAGGAAATATATGGGAAAAAGCGTTGTATGGATATGGTTTATTTACAGATGGACAATACAAAAATCCATTGCGAGAAACTAAGATAAATTTGGAATGTATCCATATATTGATGAAATATTAGGATTAGAATGGATAATCGATTTAAATTTACAAAATTTTCAAGATATTATTCAACAATTTACTTATGATTTCGAAGGACTTTCATTACTTGATGCAAGAGAGAAAATTAGTAATGGTGAAATTATCGACCCTAGAAGTCCTAAAGCAACACAAAAAGATAGGGAGAAATTTATAGAAGAACTAGCATTTGATATAAAACCTTTTGATATTAACTTATCTAATGATATGAGTAAAGAACAAGCACAACTATGGATGACAACATCCATACTATTAGTTAAAATCCTGGCAGTAACACCACCACAAGGTTATCCAAATGCCCCATTATACTATACGCCTGAATATTTAGAGAGAATATATAAACAAGGGAAACTAGATTCTAAACTAGACCCAAGAATCCCAGCTATATATAGAGAATCTTTTCCGCAAGACTTACGAGATAAAATAGAATCTTTTGCTAAAAAACACAACATTAAAAATTAACAAAATATTGTTGTCCGCAATTTAATATTCTTTATTTATTAGAATTAATACTAAGTAAGTAAATGTTTTAATATTAACACTATTAAAATTCATATACAAATAACTTAGATACACAAAAATATTACATTTACGTCGATTTTTCAATTTTTTTCCAAATTTTTAGTTACTTTTTATCTAATTAATGATAAAATCTAAAATTGTTTTATTGCATAAATATGACATTTTGTAAGGGTTTAAGGCTAATTTAAGGATAAAATTGATGAAAAGTGTTTCGGGCAAACTCACATTACTTGGTTGCGGGATTATCGCATTCCTGCTTATTTGTATTATGATTCTAAGTTTTAAACAATCTCAAAATGATATTAGAAATTATTTGGGTGGCATTCAGGTTAAGACGATGAGCGATGTCGTGCTTGATTTTAACGCGATAGCCGAGCAAAAGCACCGCCATGTCGAGATTTTAGCGCAAGAACTAGCTAAAGATGACCACCTTGATAATAAGATTCTAATCGAGTTTTTGCTACTTATTAAAGAAGCGGGCGATTTTGAGCTGCTTTATTATGGCGTAGAAGACACGAATGAAATGCTTTATAGCAATGGACGCGTGCGTAGCCCTACTATCGATGGCTATGATATGCGTGTGCGTCCGTGGCACAAACACGCCCTTGAGACAAATAAGCTAAGTGTGACAGACCCCTACATTAGCGATACGAGTAAGATAATGGTTATCACCTACACAATGCCCGTGCGAAACGCTAGTGGTAAGCTAATGGGCGTTATCGGGGCGAATGTGAGCCTTGCAAACTTTAGCGAGGAAGTGCTAGAAATGGGCGAGGGCGAAGGCACGTATGCTATGGTTATAAATCCGCAAGGGCAGATTCTATTCCACAAAGATTCTAACCTTATAATGCAAAAGACCGCCCTTAGCACAAATATCGCTAATCAGCTTAGGGCAAATCCTAGTTTGCTAGAGCCAAAAAATAAAATCGATGATATTTTCTCCGCCATAGATGATAATGGCAATGAACAAGCAATCGTGTGTAATGTCGCAAACAACCCAGAATACATAATGTGTAGCATTACAAGTGTGAAGTTTTATACCGAGCCTTTAAAAGAGAGCTTTATAGAGCAGCTTATTTTAAGCCTTGTGCTTATGGCTATTTCGGCACTCATTTTCAAATTTATCATTGATAGGATGATGAAATCCTTGCGTGTGGTGCAAAATGGGCTTAATTCATTCTTTGACTTTGTCAATCATAAAAGCCACGATGTGGATGTGATAAAGGTCAATAGCCGCGATGAGTTTGGGCAAATGGCAGCCGCAATTAACGCAAATATCCAAAATACCAAAAATAATCTAAGCAAGGACGCCGCGGCAATCCAAGATGCAAGTGCTAAGGCAAAAGAGATTGAGGGTGGGAATCTTCGCGCACGAATTGAAGCAATCCCGGCAAATCCGCAACTTTTACAGCTTAAAAATGTGCTAAATTCTATGCTTGATGTGCTAGAAAAAAATATCGGGGGCGACACGAATGAAATAGCGCGTGTGTTTAAAAGCTACACTGCTTTAGATTTTACCACTGAGGTAAAGGATGCAAAGGGCGTGGTGGAAGTCGTTACGAATACTTTGGGACATGAGATTCAAAATATGTTGCGAACGTCTTTAAACTTTGCAAATGATTTAGAATCTAAAAGCAAGGATTTAGAGGAAGCGGTGCGGACATTGACAGAATCTACAAATACTCAAGCGTCATCTTTAGAGCAAACGGCTACGGCGGTAGAGCAAATTACGTCTTCTATGCAAAATGTAAGTGGCAGGACAGGCGAAGTAATAGGGCAAAGCGAAGATATTAAAAATGTAATCGGCATTATCCGCGACATCGCTGACCAAACAAATCTACTAGCCTTAAATGCGGCAATAGAAGCGGCAAGGGCTGGAGAGCATGGTCGTGGCTTTGCCGTTGTCGCTGATGAGGTAAGGAAACTTGCGGAGCGAACGCAAAAAAGCTTAGGCGAAATTGAAGCAAACACAAATATTTTAGTGCAGTCAATCAATGATATGGGCGAGTCAATCAAGGAACAAGCCACAGGCATAGGACAAATAAATGAAGCCATCTCGCAATTAGAATCTTTAACGCAAAAAAATGTCGATATAGCAAACCACGCTAAAGACATCTCCACCGCCGTAGATTCAGTCGCCAACCAAATCCTAGAGGATGTTAATAAGAAAAAATTCTAGGGGACTAGAATCTAGATTCTAAGTTTATAGAATCTAAAATTGTATAGATACTATAAATTTTAAGTCAAATTTATGTAATTTTTTGCTATAATTAGCATTTTTCAATTTAAAAATTAAAGGATAGAAGTGCCTACGATTAATCAATTAATTCGCAAGGAGCGAAAAAAGGTCGTTAAAAAAACAAAATCTCCCGCGTTAGTGGAGTGTCCGCAGCGTCGTGGCGTTTGCACGAGGGTTTATACTACCACGCCAAAGAAGCCAAACTCCGCGATTAGAAAGGTCGCTAAAGTGCGGCTTACAAGCAAGTTTGAGGTCATTAGCTACATTCCTGGTATTGGGCATAATTTGCAAGAGCACAGCATCGTGCTTGTGCGTGGCGGTCGTGTAAAGGACTTGCCGGGTGTGAAATATCACATCATTCGCGGTGCGTTAGATACCGCTGGTGTGGCGAAACGAAGCGTATCGCGTAGTAAATATGGTGCGAAAAAGGCTAAGGGTGGTGACGCGAAAGCCCCTGCTAAAAAGTAGATTCTAAGGCCGTCATTGCGAGGCTTTGCCGAAGCAATCCATACAAAAGGTTTTAATGTGAAATTTATAATTTCTTTTTTGTTATTGTCTGTTTTTGCTTTTGCGGAATTGCGTGAAGTGGAAGTAACTTGGAAAGCCGATAGCCTTTTTGATATAGGTAATGGAACTATTGTAAGGGTTAGTTGTGGTGAGTATGAGTGTGATTCGGACGTGCCTGGTTTTTGCAATGGCGGATATAATGGTAGATGGGTGGATTATGGTGCAAGAGTAAAAGGCTACAATGGTAAAGCTTATTTTGAAAACGACAAAGACAACCAGAATCTAATATTTGACGACATTACTTGTCAAGTTGTCAAAATTTTTGGAAAATAATTTAATTTAAGGAGAGAAATATGAGACGTAGAAAAGCCCCTGTTAGAGAAGTGCTAGGCGACCCCATTTATGGAAATAAGGTTGTGACGAAGTTTATCAACAAAATGATGTTCGATGGGAAGCGAAGCGTGGCGGAGAAAATCATTTATGCTGCGTTTGAAAAGATTGAGAGCAAGAGCGGTGAAAAGGGCATCGAGGTGTTTGAAAAGGCGCTAAATAATGTGCGACCGCTAGTTGAGGTGCGAAGTAGGCGTGTGGGTGGTGCGACTTATCAAGTGCCTGTTGAGGTGCGCGCGCAGCGTCAGCAAAGCCTGTCAATCCGCTGGATAATCGAGGCTACCAGAAAACGCAATGAGCGAACTATGATGGAGCGTTTGGCAAATGAATTGATGGACGCGGCAAGTGATAAAGGCGCTGCGTTTAAAAAGAAAGAAGATGTGCATAAAATGGCTGAGGCTAATAAGGCTTTCGCGCATTATCGCTGGTAATCTTCTATATATTTAGATTCTATCTTATTGCTAAGTTTTTTACATTTATAAAAACAATATCTAGGATAGATTTGTAGCTATGAGATAAGTAGTAAGACAATCATGATATTACAAACAACAAACACAATTTTGTGCTAATTGCAAATTGATTGTTTTAGATTCTATAACCTTTCTATTTGTTTTTTTTGTAAGCATCGAGACTATTTATGCGATTTTGTATTTCGTCATTTGATATACTTTCTTTATTTTTTGTATTGTGTGCGTTTAGCTCCGATAGTTTTATTAGTAAATTTGTGCTGGCTGTTTTTTCTGTTTGCAATATTTGCAAAAAAGTATCTGCTTTTTGTAAAATTTCTTTTTTAGAGCTATCATCTAAAGCATCAAAAAAGCTTGTGAATGGATTTAAAAATTCATTTAATGCCTTAATACTACTTGCAAGATTCCCTTTTATTTGCTCTATCATACTTATATTTGTTTTGTAAGATAATTCATCTTTTGTAAGCCATGAATCTAGCACTTCACTACATTTATTTAAGATTCCCATCCCGTCATTATATATTGAATCTGCTTTTTTTAATGTATGTTCTATAAGATTTGAGTTTGTATCTGGTGATATTTTTTCTTGTAAAAAATCCTTGTTATAAACATTTTCTTTTTGTTGTGTGCGTTGTTTGTATAGTTTTTTACGATTTTCAATTTCTTGTTTTTTGTTAAAAGCACGTGCTACATTTCCATTTCTAAAAATTATTTCACCATTTCTAAATACAATAAAATATTTATTTAGAATATTGTTAGCCTCCTTATTTATAGGAATATTGTTTATATGATTATAGTATGCACTTCGTATTAAGTCTTTTTCATAAAAGCTAACATTTAAAGATTCTATAATAGCAATATTGTGATTAAATTTTTGTGTATCCATTATTTTCCTTTACCAAACATAATGATAGCTAAGTTTTACACCTAGTTCTTGAATATACAAAAAGCTGCGTAGAAACCTTATCTGTGACAAAAATTAGCGAATCTACAATACCACAAGCACTATCAGCAATATCAATGCGATAAAGTGCATTATTTACATCGCTTACACTTGGTGTAAAAGTGTAGGTTACATTATGAAATTTTGCTATCTTAGAATCTGTTGGTAATATGGAAGCGACCTTATCTAAATCACCGCAATACATACAGGTTAATACACCTTTGTGTTTTAGAATCTGCTCATAAGCACTTGCAACATTTCGTTTCATAAAGGTAGCTTTTGTTAGTTTTATATCTTGTGTAATGTGGTTATCTAATGAATTTATAGAATCTAGATTCTGTGGTTTCATAGTATTTTGTGTATTTAGTGGATTTTGAAACAATGAATTATTTGAGTTCAAATTATCAAGATAACCACCTCCATTACGTTGCCCTAAAAATTCGTAATTTACATCATTTTCAGCATCTATATTAGTATCAAATAAATCCTGCATTGCTGAATATTGTAAAACTTGCTCCATGTTTTTACTTTGTTGTCTGTTTAGATTAGCTGGATTTTGCGGTGATTTTATAGAATCAATGTTGATAGAATCTAAGTTTTGTGTTGCAAAATTAGATTCTAAAGGATAGCTAATACTCCAATCACATGTGCTACATGCTCTTTGTTGCACGCCAAACTTGATTTTATTTTGTAAATTTAAAAATTCTTTTAAAGCATTTGGGTTATGAAAAGTATCAGCACTAATATGAGTAAAAAAGCTAAAAAATATTAAAGTAACAAAAATTAAATAAGACAATACAATAACTCGCATATCATTATCCTTGAAATTATTTGTGTTGTTAAAATGATTTAGAAATTAGATTCTAAATAAAGGAGAAATATACAAAAGATTCTATCAAAAATACACAAATAACATCTTTAAGTGCTATCAAAAATCATTAAAAAATAGGTTCTAGATTCTTTATATAGAATCTAATCTAACATTTTGGTGTTTATATTTTACATTTTTACACACATTTACAAATTTTTGCGAAATAAATAAAATAAGATTGATTTTTCGTTTAAATTTCACTATAATGAATGCAGTTAGAAATTAGATTCTATAAATCATTTTAAAAATGTGCGACTTTTAGAATCTAGATTCTAAAATCAATTTAAAGTCGATAGATTCGAGATTCTATAAATGTGTATTTTTTATACGTATTTATAGAATCTAAAGATTCTATATATTAAAAAAAGGATATTTCATGAGTAAGAAAACTATGAAAGCGGCAGTTAGCAAAGAGTATGGGAAGCCATTAGTGATAGAAGAAGTGCCGATACCAAAGCCTGGTCGCGGCGAGATTCTAGTCAAAATCGAAGCTTGTGGTGTGTGCCACACGGACTTACACGCGGTGGACGGCGACTGGCCAGTCAAACCAAAGAAAAATCTAATCCCCGGACACGAAGGTATCGGCAAAATAGTCGAGCTAGGCGAGGGCGTCACACACCTTAAAGTAGGCGATGTGGTGGGCATTCCATGGCTTTATAGCGCGTGCGGACACTGCGAACACTGCTTTGCAGGCTGGGAGACGCTATGTGAAAAGCAAGAAAATGGCGGCTACTCGGTCAATGGCGGCTTTGCAGAATACGCAATCGGCGCGGCGGACTATGTCGGCATTTTGGATAAAAACCTAAGCCACGCACAACTTGTCGAAATCGCGCCGATTTTATGCGCTGGCGTGACCGTGTATAAGGGCTTAAAAATGACTGATACGCGACCTGGCGAGTGGGTGACAATCTCTGGTATCGGCGGCTTAGGGCATGTCGCGGTGCAATACGCACGTGCGATGGGACTGCGGGTCGCGGCAATCGATGTAGCCGATGAAAAGTTAGAACTTGCCAAACGCTACGGCGCAGAAGTGGTCGCAAACGCAAAAGAGCTAGGCGAGCAAGGCACGATTGATAAAATCGTAAAAGAGACAAAGGGCGGCACACACGGCGTTTTGGTAACTGCGGTGCATCCTGTGGCGTTCAAACAAGCCGTTGGCGTCACAAGACGCGGCGGCACCGTGGCGATGAATGGCTTGCCACCGGGCGAATTTCCTGTGAATATTTTCAATATGATTTTGAATGGAATCACGATTCGCGGCTCGATTGTTGGCACACGCCTTGACTTGCAAGAGGCAATTGAGTTTGCCCAGACAGGTCGTGTAAAAGCCCACGTGACAGGCACTAAGCTAGATTCTATAAACGAAGTTTTTGATAATATGCGAAAGGGAAAAATTGATGGGCGAATGGTGCTTGATATGGCGTTATAGCTTGTGATATTCGCCTTTTGGTTAGATTTTATAGTTATAGAATCTAATTTTAGATTCTATGGATTTTTAGAATCTAGATTCTATATTTTCTTAATTTTTTCTAGCGATAATGCGGATGAAGTAGTCGTTTTCATCTTTGTATGGGGCGAAGTTTTTTTCTTCTTTTGCGTATAGAATCTTAAAATGCGATTTTAGATTCTCACACAACATCTCAAAGTCTAAAAAGCGTCTAAAATGCGAATTGTAAATAAAGGCGTTTTTCTCGCCACTTACAGGCTTTCCCTTTTTATAAAGCGAATTTTTAAGCCCGCGTGCCTCAATACAAAAAAGCCCATTACTTTTAAGATTAGCCACAATCCACGCAAACAGCCTATTTTCCTGCTCTTGCGTAATGCTATGTAGCGTAAAACGCGAGTAAATAATATCAATATCTTTTAGCTCCTGCATGAAATCTAGCCGCGTAAAATCCGCACATTTAAACCGCACATTTGGATTATTTTTCGCTAAAAGTGCTATTTCATTCTCGCACATATCAATGCCTAGCACATCTAAGCCATTTTTGGCAAAATAAATGCTATCGCGACCATTCCCACAGCCTAGCTCGACTAGCTTTGGCTTAAAAAAATTATGCAAGCAAAAGGAGGCAAAAAGGCTCTCTTTATCCGCACTGCTGTGCGTTTTGTAATAATTTTCCCAGTAGGCTTTATCCTGTAAGTCATTTTCTAACGGGGGGGGGGGTAATAGTTTTAGATTCTATAATATTTTTAGAATCTAGTTTGGGATTTTGTAAGTTTTTAGATTCTATATTTTCTATAGAATCTAAGTTTTTAGATTCTATAAAATTATTAGAATCTGTTTTACTATCCCCGTTATTTGGATTGCTTTGCTCGTAATGACGCATCCCCTTACACATAGCCTCAAACTTTTGATAATACTCCCAAGATGCAACCATTTGCGGATAGTTTTCCTTAAAAAATGACAATTCAACATCCATTATATTTTTTATTTTTTCCCTTAAAGTTTTATTGTTTCGCAAATATTCTATTATAGAATCTTCGCTTATTAAATGGCTTTGCGTTTCTTTTACTTTATTTTTCAACGTATCAATGTAGCCGTGCAAATAGTTTTTACACGCTTTTAGCAGCAAAGCATTTTCACGCAAAATAAAATATTCACTTTTTAGCATAAATATTAGAATCTGCGTCTTATCAATTATGATTTTTTCAGTGAAAAACTCGCTAGAAATATCGATAAAAGAGCCATTTGTGATAAAATCTTGATAAGTGCCGATGTGGATATTTAGGCTATCTTTAGAATCTAAACTCGCTAGATTCTGTGTATTTTCACTGCCATTGCAAAAGGCGTTAGCAATATCACTATTTGCGGCTACAAGTGTTGTAGGGAGATTTATTAGCACGCCGCGATTTCGATTGATTCTATCATTAAAGATTTTTTTATCACTAGGCGGAGTAAAGTGAAAATGATTTGCGACTTTAGCAAAAGTATCAAAAGCCTTTTCCTTGCTAAAATCTTTGAAATCAACGCAATACACATTATTTATAAGCCCTAAATTACGCCAGATTTTTAAGTATGAGCTAAAGGCAATGTAAGATTTATATATCCATTCATCATCTAAAGCCTGCATTTGCGGGACTTTGCTACCTAATCGATAAAAGGGTGTTACAAATAAGTTGTTGTAATCACAGGTTAGATTAAAACGTTTGCTTAGTGGATTTTTAGCGATTTCTTCATCAATTAAGCCATTTTCAGTGTGATTTATGCCATGCTGGAGCTTTTCTATTGGGTCTCGCGCGATGTAATACATATCTACTTTTTTATTGAATAAAAATAGATTTTTGGTAGAGACAAGTGGGTGAAATGATAGGAAAATATACTCATTTTTGTGATGTAAAAGCAAGGTGTAATCTTTTATGTATTTTTCGCAGTCGCCTAGCCAGTAAGGATTTGTTAGAGCGTGTGAAATCTCAAAATAGTAAAGATTAGCCGCAGAGGCAGATGAGCCATTGCTAAAATATACAAAGTTATAGTTTTGTGGCAAGGGGAGATTTAAATGATAGGCTAAGGCTGGGGGTGTCGTTTCGTAATTTATAGAGTTTGGATTTAGTAAAGGGGGGAATGGGTGGATAAAGTTGGAAGCTTTATTTTGGGAAAATTTGGAATCTTTTGGGTTTTTAGAATCTTTAAAGGTGTTGTGGTTTGTAGATTCTATATTGCTATGGCTAACGGGGGGGGGGGGGTAATGTTATTTGTGGATTTAGATTCTATGTTTTTAGAATCTTTATTAGAATCTAGATTGTTGCTAAAAAGGCTTTTAGTTATATCTAGTCTCTCATCTTTGCAAAGTGCGATAAAATCGCCATAAGATTCTATAAAACTTTTTGAGCTAACCCATTCAATATGGCTTTTTAAATGTTTATAAAAAAACTTAGAATCTGTGTTTAAAATATTCTTATAATTCCACTTTAACCTTTTGCACAAAATCTTATAAACCGCAAACTCTTGTTTGTTAAGTATTAAAAACGGAGCAAACCGATACGCAAGGGACACTTTCCACTTTTTAAGCTTAACACTAAACTGCTTAGAGATGCTAAAAATATTTATAGAATCTATAAAGTCCTTTTGCTTTAAATTTATCATATTATTTCTCCTTAATGACATATCAAAGATTATTTAATGCTTTGCAATACAGAATCTAGTATATCTTTTTTCACTTTTTCGCCCTGTTTTGCGGCGTCTTCTTTGGCTTTATTGCTAATTTTACTTACGCCCTTGCTCATTTCTTTTTGCATTTCTTTAAAAGTTTCAAAATTCATAATTTTTTGCGCGATTTCCATCATCACAGGATAGGTCGCGGTCGCCTTGAAATTGTCCGCAATAGGCTTTTTTAGGAACTCAACCTGCGATAATCCATACAAAATCGCACTCAAAATAAGAAAATATTTCAGCGCCGCGAACAAATATCCGCCAAAATAATTTATCACATTTAGGCTCGGCATAATGACCACAAACCGCGACACCACCGCACCTATCACAAGGCAAAGCACCCACACTAACGACAAAATGATAATGAATGACAAAATCCAAGAAATGCTCTCGTTTTCAAACTCAAGCCCCGTGTAGCCGATGTATTCCGCGCCAAGTGCGAAGTATTTTGTCGCCAAATATAGCCCTAAAACAAAGCCGATTAGGGCGGCGATTTCTTGTATTAGCCCGTTTTGCATGCCGCGTATGGCTAGGATTAAAACCACGACTATGACGCCGATGTCGATGTAATTTTGCGCACTCATAACGCCCCCAAAATGTGTATAATTTTTAATTTTTTATCAAATCATTGAATCTAGATTCTATAAATCGAAAATAAACATAAAATTTTATCTTAAAATACTAAATTTTGCTAAATGTTGTGCTTCTTATTACAATTAAAAATCTAATATTTATTTACAAAGATTTTGATTTGCATTTTGTAATATCAATTTGGCAGATTCTATATCCTTGCTTATCTGCGTTTTTAGGGCGTTTAAGTCGCTAAATTTTTTGTTATTTCTTAGCATTTGGACGAAAAATATGCGAATGTGGGTTGTGGTTTTTAGGGCGGATTCCAAGTTATAATTTATGGAATTTTTTTCATTAAAAGTTACATTAGATTCTATGCAATCTTGCAAAGTTTTAGAATCTTTAGATTCTATAAAGTTATGATTTTTAGAACTTTTGGCGGATTCTATAATATGTGTTTCGATTGAAAAATGCTTATCAGTGCTTAGTCGATTGCCTATAAAAGTCACAGCTTTATAGAATCTTTTTTGCATAAAGTTAGTATTTTTAGAACTTTTTTCATCAAAAATATCATCACAAAACTCAACAAAACTCGCATAAACGCCAAATTTTGGAATAATATTTAAGCTATTTTTAATATTTATTGTAGGATAAAGGCTCTTTTTACCCAGCCCCTGCCCTTTTATAATGCGTCCTTTTATGCTAAAAAAGCGTCCAAGCATCGCATTTGCCGAGTCCATATCGCCATATTTTAGCAACTCTTTTATGATACTTGTGTGAATGGGAGTGCCATTATATGTTATAGATTCTATAACTTTTACCTTAACATAATTACGATTTATAGAATCTAGCATATCACGTAAATCTAGCACATTACTAGCGCGATTCGCCCCAAAGCAAAAATCATACCCAACGATAATTTCTTGCAAATTTGGCATAATTTCAAAGAGCAATTTTAGAAATTTCAAACTATCCCAGCTTTTAATCAGCTCAAATTTTAGACGGAAAAATGGCACATTTGCATACTTTTGACGCTCATTTGGCGGCGTCACAAAGGGCGTTTTAATCGAGGCAATCGACAACGCACAAGCCTTAGAATCTATTTTTTTATTTTGAGTAGAATCTTTAAAATTTTGGCTTTTAGATTCTATAAATTTAGAATCTTTTTTGGTATTCTCAATTTGAGTAGAATCTTTATTCTCATTTTGCTTTAAATCTTTAGAATCTTCGCTTTCATTTAGCTGCTCTAAAAGCCTTAAATGCGCCTTGTGCATACCATCAAATTTACCGATGGCAACGCTTGTAAATGGGAGTTTAGAATCAAGATAAAAAAAAAAACTTTTCATAATTTACCTTAGTTTATTCACTTAGTGCATATACTCCATTTGCATTATTATGCACATTGCCACAGATTTTTGTAAATTCTTGCATATCACTTATTTCAATTTCTATGGTATTTTTGTTTGTTTTAGCTTGTATTAAAGTGATTGTTATGCTTGGGATTACATTAGGACGAAACAATATCTTTTTTTTATTTTTTACTTCTTTTTGCGTATGTATAGCGGAATTAAGAAAAATTCCTTTTGAATAAAGTGTGCAATTTTGCGGTTTTCCTGTAGAAATAAATGTGAAATCAATTTTGAAATCTTCGTAATTATTTAACTCTCCAATTTTAAACTGTTCCCAACTATTATCATCAATTGTTTTTACATAACGAGTGTCAAAAGCCCATTTTTGCATTGCCAGTTCATCTTTGTAATCTACATTAGAATCTTTTTTGGAATTACACCCAACAAACAATGCAATAAAAATAAATATAAAAACACGCAAAATAAATCCTTTAAAATCATCTAAAAAGTCAAATAAGACTAGATTCTATAATTTTAAGGTTAAGATTTTACAAGATTCTGTATTTTTCAAAAATATAAGTTAGCGATAAGTAAAAAGCAAATTATTAAATAAATTTCATAAATTTAGATTCTATAATATTTAAGCTTTTTTTGTAGAATCTTAGTTTAAAACACTTAAGGAGAAAATATGGATGCGATTAAGATTTTGTTTGGCGTAAGCGATACTGATGAGTGTAGAAAAGCCGCGCCCACGATAATTAAGCTATTTTCAAAGCGAAGTGAGATTGAGCTAACACTTTTGCATGTGAGCGCGGAGACTATTGTGCTGGCTGAAAGCGGCATTGTGGATTATGCGTCCTTAGAGCATGTGCAAGCGGAGGAGTCAAATGAGATTTTGAATGAATTTGCCGCCATTTTTAGCAAGGAGGGCATTGCGACCAAGAAGATTTTAAAAAATGGCAACCCCATTGATGTCGTGCTTGAGATTGCTAATCAATACGACTTGCTAGTAATCGGGGCTAGTGAAAGCGGTATGTTAAAGCGCATTTTCAACTCTCATCAAAATAGTTTCATAAACTCCTCGCCCATTCCTGTTTTGGTGGCAAAGTAGATTCTATAGAATCTAATGCAAAATAAACGCATATCCACTCAAATTTTCTAGCATAATGATAGAATCTCCAACTCTTATTTGCTGTGAAAGTGGCGTATGAATGTTATTCCCACACAAAATACTCCCAAAATCACTAAAATAAAACCGAAAAGTATCGCGCTCCACGCAACTACTCATAGCTCCAAGCGACAGCAAATCCAAGCGATTAGATTCAAACAAGCGAAAATCAAATGCCGCATTATCCTTGCAAAAGCCCGTGATATTGCTGTTATTATAGCCGCTTAGACACTGCGAATTGCCCACGTTTAGTGCGACAATATCGCCCGCCAAAGGTCGCCTATCAAAGTCCGTGCTACTAGCAAATCGCGGCGTATCGCGATAAATTGACAGGCTATTTTTAGTATAAATGCCGCTTGTGTGAAACTGCGTCTGCCATAGGAAATTTTGCGTATTTTGCAATAATCTAGCGGAATCTACACGTGCAAAATTATAAATATCGCCAAACTCCAAAAAGCCCAAATATGTGGAATCAGCTAGGCTTAAAATGCGTGTGTGCTTTAAGGCATAAAGCGTGGTTAGCGTGCTTCGCGTGTTATTTGGCAGGGCAAGAGAGTAGGAAAGAAACGCCCCACAAGATAAAATCGCAATGATTAAAATGCTAAAAATAAGCTCGATTAGTTTCATTTTGAAAAACTTTTAGAATAAATGTTTATGGTTAAATTTTAGCTGAATTATAAAAATCTTTAATTATTTAGAATGTTTTATTATATATGTAAAATAATGTTTTTAGTATAATTATGTTTTAGTATTTAGGTTAGGGAAAACATAGTATGAAAAAAGTTTTTTTTATATTTTTAATTATTTTGATTATTTTGTTACTAATTGACCAAGCCATAAAATATATTTTAATTGATTTTGTAATTTCTACTCAAGGTATTAGCAAAGATGAGATTGATTTACACGGCTTCTACATGATTAAAGATATGCCTATTATTTCTATTGCCTTAGTTTTTAACACAGGCGTGGCGTTTTCCTTCCTTACATCACTTGGCGAGTGGTTAAAGTATATTCAAATCGCCCTAATTTTTGTGATTATTGCTATTTTATATTCACAAAAAGAGCTTTTTAGGACGCATTACATTCCCTTTGCTATGATGCTTGGTGGTGGTTTGTCAAATGTGCTTGATAGATTCTTGCACGGCGGCGTTGTGGATTATATTTATTATCATTTTGGGTTTGATTTTCCTATTTTTAATTTCGCGGATGTTGTGATTGACTGCGGCATTGCGATATTTATTTGGCAGGTGATTTTTAAGAAAAAATCTTAGATTCTAAAAGTTGGACTCCTTTTTGCTTTAATCCTTCTAAACTTTGTTTGAAAGGATGTAACATGCAAGTTTCACAGAATATTTTACAGAAAAGATACACAGACGGCGTTCATAATCAATACAGCATCGATATGGAGCATGGCGCGCGAAACCGCTATGTGCCTATCAGCGTGGATGATAGTTATTTGCCGCAAGATGTGTTTGTCAAATCGGAGTATTTGCAAAAAATTGAGAGTTTGGGGGATAGTTTGCAAGGCAGTTTCCGCGATGCGGAGAGCTTTATGAATATGGCGACAATCCTGCAAGGCGAGAACATTTTGAATAGTCAAGATGTGATTGCGGCGGGGTATGTTGCGCGGGTGAGCGATGAGATTAACTTTGATTCATTCAATCAAATCTTGCAAAATGAGAATTTGAGTATGGAAATGCGAGGGCTAATTAACCAGCTAGTCAATAAATTGTATAACATTAACTATGTGAATGCTGGGATTTTGGCTAGTGCGTAAGCTGGGTTTTAGATTCTAAGATTGTTTATAAAATTTTATAATATTTTGTATTTCAAGGAAGAAATTACAAAATTATTAGAATCTTTTTTGGGTTTTTGTAGCAAATCTAAAACAGATTCTAATCTAACTGTTTTCACAAACAATAAAACTCCACGCCAACGATGTTTTTTTGCTTAATTTGCTTAGAATCTAGCAAGTTTTTTAACACTAAAAGGCTAGATTGAGAAAATAAAATCTCACAATCCATCACGCTTAAAGGACGCATTTTTAGTAAATCCAAAATTTGCAAAGAATCCAAATCTTGCTTTGCCACGATAAAATCGCTCTTTCGCGTCACAACGCACACATTTAAGCCGCTAAACACATCCGCAATCTTGTAAAGCCGCGCATTTGACACAGGGAAAACGCGGTGGCTACTAGGTCTATCGATAGTCGAAATATCCACGCGTTTCAGTCGCACATTACGCAGAAACTCCGCTAACGCCGCATTAGATTCCAAATCGTCATTAATATCTTTGACAATCAAAATCTCGCACACCAAATCGCCGCTAAAATCGCGCGAAAACTCGATTATACCGCGTTTCACATGCTCTAAATTTATCATGCGACTTGGCTTATCCACGCGTTTAAATTTTTTAGAATCAATAGAATCTAGCGAAAATTTCACAATATCAAAGTGCTGCAAAGTCTCCTTGCACTCGCTCAAACGCGTGCCATTGCTAAGGATTAAGGTTTTTATGTGCGCATAGGGCTTTAGAATCTTTTTAGATTCTATAATTAGCTCTTGCAAGTGCGGATAAAGTGTCGGCTCACCATTTGCTGTAAAGGTTAGCACGTCGATGTTGTTATTTTTTTTTAGGGCAGATTCTATAGAATCTAAAACCGTTTGCGTAGGCGTAATTTCACTTTGTGTATCAATAGGCTTTGCGGCTTTAAGCTCACAATATACGCAGTTAAAGTTGCACTGCTTCACACTTGGGCTTAAATCCACGCCAAGGCTTACACCAAAACGTCTTGAAAGTATGGGACCAAAGGTTATTTGCATATTTTTCCTTGAAGTTTATAGAATTTTTGATTCTCATATTTTTTAAAACATAATTATAGAATCTAATCCAAAAAAAGATTCTAAAAATAAGGCAAAATTCTTAATGTTTTTTGACTAAGATTCTATAAAAATTTTAAGGATAAATTATGAGTGAGTTAAAAAATATAGAATCTATTAATAACGCGAATGATACAATACAAAATAAATATGATATTAATCGATACAAAAAAGATTCTAGTCTTATTGTGCCTTATACGCACTTGCATTTGCATACTGAATATTCCTTGCTTGATGGGGCGATGCGCATTAAAGAGCTAGCAGGTAAGATTAAAGAGCTAGGAATGGATAGCGTGGCGATGAGCGACCATGGGAATATGTTTGGGGCGTTAGAGTTTTACAAGGCTATGAAAGAAAATGGGATAAAGCCTATTATAGGAATTGAAGCATATTTGCACAATAAACAAGATTTGGATAATAAAGATAGGAATGTCCCGCGATTTCACTTATGTTTATTTGCCAAAAATGAAGAGGGGTATAAGAATCTTTTATATCTTTCAAGCCAGAGCTTTATACATGGGATGTATAAATATCCGCGAATTAATAAAAAGATTCTAAGGGAGCATTGCAGTGGGCTAGTTTGCACGTCTGCTTGTATTAGTGGTGAGATTGCTTGGCATTTGAATCTAAATCCTAGAATGGAGAGCAAAAGGCTACATAAAAAGAAAACAATGGGGGCTAGTGGATATGATGCCGCTTTAGAATCTGCTTTGGAATATAAGGATATGTTTGGAGAAGATTTCTATATTGAAATAATGCGACATGGTATTGATGACCAGCTTTATATTGATAATGCCTTGATTGATATTAGTTTAAAAACAGGTATAAAGCTAATTGCCACAAATGATGCGCACTATCTTAAAAGAGATGACGCAGATTTGCAAGATGCTGCAAAAATGATAGCAATGGGTAAAAATATCGATGATGAAAAAAGATTGTATCAACCCTTAAGCGAGTTTTATGTAAAAAGCGGTCGTGAGATGCTAGATTTATTTAGCGATATACCTGAAGCGGTGTTTAATACGCAAGAGATAGCGGATAAATGCAATTTAGAGCTAGACTTAAAAAATGATAAAAATCCGCCAACCCCACCTAGCTTTACATTTGCAAAAGAATATGCAAAGGCTGAAGGGCTAGATATAGAAAGCGAAGAAGAATATTTCGTGCATAAGTGCAAAAAAGGCTTGGCTAAAAAGCTAAAAAAGATTCCACCAAAAGAGCATCAAATCTATATTGATAGACTAGATTATGAAATGAAAATTATAAATCAAATGAAATTCCCCGGATATATGCTAATAGTTTGGGATTTTATCAATTTTGCTAAGGAAAATAAGATACCTGTGGGACCTGGACGGGGGAGCGCTGCTGGGAGTTTAGTTAGCTATTGCTTAGAAATAACTGATATTGACCCTATAAAATATGACTTACTTTTTGAGCGATTTTTAAATCCTGAACGTGTGTCTATGCCAGATATTGATACAGATTTTTGCCAGCTAAGACGAAATGAAGTAATAGAATATATGAGAGAAAAATATGGGAAATATAATGTAGCACAAGTCGTAACCTTTGGTAAAATGCTAGCAAGGAGCGCTATTAGAGATATAGGTAGAATCTATAATATGCCCTTAAATGATACGAATAACTTTGCAAAGCTAATCCCAACAAAGCCGGGGATAACACTGCAAGGCTACACTGATAAAAAAAGTGGAAAATATGTTGAAGGGGCAATTGATTTAGAGCCAAAAATAAAACAGCTTATAGAATCTAATCCAAAAGCTAGACAAGTATGGGATATGGCTTTAAAGGTAGAGAATCTAAATAGAAATACAGGAAAACACGCCGCAGCCTTAGTTGTAGATTCTAAACAAGAATTGTGGCATAAAGTCCCCTTATATGTGTATAGAAAAACAAATAAAAAAAAGCTAGATGATGAAAGCGAAGAGTATTATAGCGATAGTGAAGAGCTAATCACACAATATTCTATGAAATATTTAGAAGAAGTAGATTTAGTAAAATTTGACTTTTTAGGGCTTCGCACTTTAAGCGTGGTAAAAGATACCCTTGATATTATAAAAGATACCGATAATATCACGTTAGATTTATCAAACGTGGATGTGAATGACCCTAAAGTCTATCAAACACTGCGTAGTGGAAACACACTTGGAATCTTCCAGCTAGAATCTAATGGAATGCAAGAAATAAATCGCAAGCTCCAGCCAACAGATATTAATGACGCCATAGCCCTTTTAGCCCTATTTCGCCCAGGTCCTATGGAAAGTGGTATGACAGATAGCTTTATAGAAAGAAAGCACGGGCGTGAAAAAATCACATATATGTTTGATGAGCTAGAGCCGATATTAAAAAGCACTTATGGAATCATAGTCTATCAAGAGCAAGTAATGCAAATTGTGCAAGTAATCGGTGGCTTTTCACTTGGTGAAGCCGACTTAATCCGCCGCGCTATGGGTAAAAAAGATACTAAAATAATGGAGAAAAATAAAGAAAAATTTGCAAATGGCGCGGAAAGCAAAGGCTTTGATAGAAAAAAGGCTGAAGAATTATTTGATTTAATAGAAAAATTTGCCGGATATGGATTCAATAAATCGCATTCAGCTGCCTATGGAATCTTAACATTTCAAACTTCTTATCTTAAAACATATTTTAAACACGAATTTATGGCAGCCCTACTTACTAGCAAAAGCAATAAGATAGAATCTGTGGCAAAATATATTGATGAAGTAAGAGCTATGGGTATTGAAGTATTGCCACCGCATGTAAATATTTCTAAGACAAATTTTTCTGTTGTAATTGAAAAAAGTAATATTAAAAAAATCGTATTTGGCTTGGCTGCGGTAAAATCGGCTGGTAAAAACGCCTTGCAAAATATTATTGATAATAGACTAGAAAATGGCGTGTATAAAGATTTGGCAGATTTTATTATGCGTGTGGATTTTAATAAGCTTTCAAAAAGAGCAATAGAGCCGCTAATAAAAAGTGGGAGCTTGGATAATCTTGGCTTTTCAAGGGCTAGTATGCTTGAAAATGTCGATTACATTTGCGAAATGGGGCGAAACGCACAAAAGGCAAAGGCGGAAATGACAAATGGCTTATTTGGACAAGATTCATTTAAAATCTCTTTAAAAATGAAAAATCTGCCTGAACTACCGCATAAGATTCTATTAGAAAATGAGTTTGAATGTCTTGGAATCTACATTAGCGGACACCCATTAGATGAGTTTAAAGATGAAATAAATAGCATAAAAAATGTGGTGAAAATCAAAGATTTAGAAACGCTAGAAGATAGCTCATCTGTGCTAATCATAGGCAAGATTCAAAAGATAGAAAAAAGGATTAGCAAAAAGTCAAATCGCACTTATGGTGTGACAAAAATCATTGATTTTAGTGGGGCTCAAGAATTGATTTTATTTGAAAATCAGCAAGAGATTCTAGAAGAAATGGACTTAAGCGAGCCTGTTGGTATCGTAGGGAAAGTTAGTAAAAACGTAGTGCTTGATAAAGAATATGGCGAAGAAGATTCTATGAATGGCTTAGAATCTGCTGTAAGCTACAAAGTGGATATAAAAATCTTTGATATTAAAAGTCTGCAAGAGTGCAAAGATGTAAATATCCGCGTAAGAAGAGATAAAAATTATGGCAAAGCAGAAGCCCTGCAAGATATAGAATCTAGCTATGAAAATCATGTCACACCCATTGATTTAGTAGGGCAGATGAGCCAAAAAGATAGCTGTTTATGTATCATATTTGATAGTATGATAGAAAAAAAAGATGTGGAAAAAATCGCAAACTTAGCTAAGATTCACAAAGGCAACTCAAAATTTGCCATAGGCTTTAAAAACATAGAATCTAAATCCGCATATTTAATGCAAAGCAACTTCTATGTAAGCCACTCCCTAGAATCCGAACTAGAAAAACTTTTCCCAGCAGCAAAATTGAAAGTTATATAGAATCTAGATTCTATATTATGCCATCAAGGAGAATGTTGCTATGATAAAACGCGGCACAAATGCTATCGTAGTCTTCCCACGCATAAGTGGTTAGACCTGCCCAAATTAGTGCGTGTAAAAGTTTGATTTTTTCTTTGCTAATGATGTTGGATTCTATAAAATTAGGATTTTTTCTATTAGAATTTTTAGCGTTATTAGATTCTATAAACTTTGAATCTTTAAGATTTGCAAGATTAGATTCTATATTTCCTAACTTTTTCTTAGAATCTTTAGGATTTTTAGAATCTAAATTAGAATCTATATAGAATCTTTTTTGTGAAATAAGCTCAAAAAAGTATTCTTCCATATTTTCCCAGCCGTTTGTCTTTATCGCAAGTTCTATGCTATTAGATTCTATCAAAAGCGAAAACTTTTTACGATTAAAAGTATCATAATTACCAACTATCGAATAATATAACTTAGCAAAATCATAATCTTTATCCCCATAAATATCACTTTTTCCAAAGTAGCCTCGCGGGTCAATTAGCACGCATTTCATATTAAAACTATCAAAGAGAATATTTGAAAAAGTGCAATCACCATGAATAACCACAAACGCACTTGGCAAATGCTTTTCAATCAAATCGCACAAAGTATCCTTGCAAAACAAAATATTTTTGTAATATCTATGATTAATTTTTATAAACTCATTTTTGGCAAAGGGAATTAGCTCTTTTACTTTCTCTAAACGGCTAAAAGTTTTTGTGATATAAGTCTCAATACAATCGCTTTTGACGGCCTTTCGCGGCGGCGTCAAAGTGTGCAAAGTAGCAATGATTTGTGATAGAATTTCGCGTTTTTGAGAATCTAGCAAACATTCATACTCAAAAATATTCTTACCATTAATTTGCTTCATCTCGAGCGGCTCGTATTTATAAATGTGCGGAATATCGGCGAAACCTTGTTTGCTAACGAATTTATACCACGCAACTTCCTTTTTAGCAATCTCGCGACCTTGCGTGTCAAGCGGGCTTTTTATCGCCCTTTTATCCCTAAACTCGATTTTGTTAAAAGGACGCGTAAGGCTTATGGGATTGCACTTTGTGTAGGCTAGAAGCGTGCCGATTTCCTTGCAAGATTCTAAACTTAGCTCGTTAAACTCGATATTTTGGTGCTGCAGCCACTCAACTAATGCCCCGCTTGTAGGGATATTTTTTAGAATCTTTTTATTTGAAAAAATAAAAAGCCCTGCTACGCCGTGGCGGAAGCTTGGCTTTTCAGCGAAGATTCCAGCCTCAAAGCTCCAGCGACACTCAAAAGACTTAGAAATTCCTATGTAGTTTTTAGTGTAGCGCGTTTCTTTAGAATCTAATTTATCAACAACAGGAGTTTTAGATTCTATAACTTTAGAATCTAACTCATTAGGTAATTTAAAACTTTCACTTAAAATCAAATCACACCAAATAATCATAAAAGATTCATCATTTTTAAAGCTAGAAATTGCGTCTTTAATCCCTGAAATAGTCCCTTCCCCACGCGGTTTTAAGATTCTATAATCTACATTTTCAGCGAAAATTTGCAAATATTTTTCCAGCACATCAATCTTATAATCCGCGATAATAGTGAATCTAGCGCCCTTAAACTTCCTAAAAAGATGAAAAATGATGGGCAGATTATCATAAGGCACAATGCACTTTGGCTTATTTCGCGTTAAGCCCTCTAGACGCGTGCCTTTGCCACCTGCTTGGATAATGATTTGCTTTAGCATATTTTGAGCCTTTGTTGTTTTTAAAATAGGGTGGGCGTTTAGAATCTAGATTCTAAAACTTGTCTTAAACCACCGCGAAATATTGCAAAATTAAAGCATTAAAATGTTAAAATTTCTATTTTGAAACTTAAAAAAGGGCGAAAAATGACTTTATCAAACCTACCAAAAACATGGCTAATTGATGTGGATGGCACGATTGTGCGGCATAATGGGCATAAATTTGGCGGTGATATTTTGCTAGATGGTGTAAGGGAATTTTTCGCAAAAATACCTCAAAATGATAAAATTATCTTGCTTACATCAAGGCTTAAAAGCGAGATTCCCGCATTAGAATCTTTTTTAAAATCGCAAAATATCCGCTTTGATTGCATAATTAGTGATTTGCCTTTTGGTGAGCGAATTTTGATTAATGATAATAAGCCAAGTGGGCTAATTTGCGGCTACGTCATAAATAAAAAACGCGATGAACATTTACAAATTGAATTTAAAATCGATAATGATTTATAGGGTAAAGTTATAAAATCTAACATTTTCAAAGATTCTATAATATCTTTAAAATTATTTTAAATTCTAATTTATAACTAAAAATAAGATTAAATGTTACTTTTTGCTACATTGTGTATATTTTTTTAAATATTTATATTACAAAATGTTTTTTTTTTTTATTGTTGTATAATCTATTAGTATTTTTTAAAAAGGAAAGCTATGGGTATTTTTGATTTTTTCACAGGTAACAACAAGGAATATCACAAAAATGGTAAGCTAAAAAGCGAAACCATAGAAAAAGATGGCATTACAACGACAAAGACATATTATGAAAATGGGAATCTTGAGAGTGTGCTTGTTGATTCTGATGAAGTTGGCATAATAGAAGCTAAAAGCTATTATGAAAACGGAAAACTACAATGCGAAGATATATGCTTGGATAACGGGGGAATATTGACAAAAATGTATCATGAAGAAGAAGGCTATCTTTATCTTGAGAATCTAAGTGGCAAAGATTCTGAACTTATTAGTATGACAGGTTTTCATAAAAATGGAAAAGTATCTTTTTTTACAGAATATAAAGATGGCAAACCTGTTTTTACAAAGGAATATTATGAAAGTGGGAATTTAAGTGCGGACTACGTTTATAAAGACGGCGAAATAGATGGCATGTTAAAGAATTATTTTGAAAATGGTGAAATTTTAAGCGAAATACCATTTACACAAGGCAAAAGAGAGGGAGTGGCAAAAGTATATGATGAGGATGGCGATGTGCGCGCGACAATAGTGTATAAAGATAATCAAGGTGTAAGTGGGGAGTGCGCCGATGGAAAACAGCTAACACAAGCTCATATACACAATTTTGAAAATAATGGAAAATTACCCTGCGATTAAGATTATTCTATATAGAATCTAGATTCTAAAACTCAATATCTTTATACTCAATCTTTAGAATCTCAAAGTCAGTTTCGCCGCTTGGGAGTTCTGCTCGTCAGTATCATAAAAAAGGCTAGTATTTTTGGTGGAAAAGTAATACCTTTAGAATCTAATGAAATTAATAAACCTATCGAAAAGAAAAAATTAAATATTTTTAAGAAAATAAAGAAATGGTTGAAAAAATAGTTTTAAAGAAACTTAGAATCTAGATTTAAAAAATTTATCATAATAATAGATTCCATTAAAAGATTTTATAAAAGTGATATAAAATTTAGATTCTATATTTTGCTAAGCAAAGTCGTGGCAATCTACTTTTTATTGTGGATTTGCAAGTATAAGTTAGTTGCTACAAAACAAATGCTTAAGCTTTAGCTTCGCTATGATAGAATTTTATAAAACCTAGATTCTATGTTTTCAAAAAAAATGTGGTGAGTGAATGAGTGGACAATTAGGAAATTAGCGAAGCGAAATTATAGAATCTAAACTCAATTTTTAAATATTTTTATTTTAATCTATTCTTACCCTGCCACCGGTTGGAAAAATATTTATAGAATCTAGCTAGATTCTATGTTTTGCTTCGCAAATGCCTAAACGCCCACCCACCACATATTAAAGTGGATGCCACCACTATCATATTAACAAAATGGATAGAATCTAGATTCTAGAATTTATACCCCACTTGTAGCCAGAATTGCCATCCTATTTCATAAATTGGCACGGCGGCAAATGTTGTCGTGCCTACACTTCCGCTAAAATTATACACTGCCATATTTTGATTATTTAGCACATTGTAAATATCTAGATTCACATATAATGTATTTTTATTCCACACATCTATTTCAAAGCCTATTCGCATATCCCAATTAAACGCATTTTGGATTCTAAAAGGTCGATAGGTTGTTACTTTGGTTAATACACCATCTATTTCAAATGAATCTTGATTTTGTGTATTAGTAGTAGTCATCGCATCATATCCACTACGGAATCTAAAAAAGTTATTCCATATCCATCTTGTTCTCCAAATATTAAATGTGTGAGTGGTATTAAAACGTAAGCTAAATGGTCGTATAAAGTTATCCGCTGGTCTATCAGCATAACGCATAAGCACCCCATTATAGCTAATCCACTCATTATCTAAAGTGCTATCAGTATAACCATTATAATTTCGCTTTACATTTGTATAATCAAGTGCTAAAAGGTAGTAATGTTTCACTCCATAAGTTTCAATAACTCTATCATTTGTAATGCTTAAACTTACAATATCACTATTTGATTCACCATTATTAGTCCACCAATAATCTGCACTTTGTGTTGTGCCTCTATTTTCACGCATAATGCCATCTTTACCTGCTCTATGAATATATTTTAAAGACATACTAAACATAAAAAGATTCTGTGTAATTCCAGCCATTAATTCATCATCATAAGGCACATTTAGTTTAGTAAAATTATAATTGCCCGCTACATCTTGTCCATATAAAGTCCAATTACCAACGACATCATTAGTAATAGTGCGTCTATATTCATCTCTATTTGTGGCTGATAATGCGTATAATTGATAGCTTAACAAATTGCGTCATAATATCTATTCGCACCAAAAATTATTGTAGTTTTATAATTATCACTCCATGGGGCGACATAATTAAGTGAGAATCTAGGAGCAAATGTAACCTTATCCATATAATTATCACCATCTAGTCTAATACCAAGACGAGCATTCAACATACCAAAATTACCAAAATCAAACCTTGTATCATCTTCTAAATAGATTCCATAATTAAACACATTAAAGCCACTTTGACCTGCTTTCCATATATAGATTCTATTTGCATATTGTCCTACACTATTTGCTTGACCTATAACAGGCGACATAGAGCATAAATCTAAGCCTAAGTTATCCACACCACAGGTTTGATTTCCTGTCATATTAGTAGGATTACCTTGCACTGCTGTTAAGTCATTTAGTCTATTTCTAGTTGCCTTTGTATATCCTAGCTCTAAGCCTACACGTATTTTATTAGATGTGTTCCATATATCTATGCTATTAAGTTGAAAGTCGCTTTTATAATTTAGCGTATGCTGAATTTGGTCTAGATTCCCAAAGCCACCCTCAAATAAGATTCCAGCTCCTGTAGTTGCATTTGAAGTGCCACCCCAGTTTTTCTCTGCACTTCGTCTCCATTGATAAAAGTAATTTGCATCACTTCTCCTTGAATTTTCTAAAAAATTATATCCTAAAGTATTAGTCCATAACCCAAGGCTAGAATCCCACATAGCTTTAAGTCCAGCTTGCCATCCACCACTTTGCATTTCATAATAGCTATTTCTAGCTGTGTTATTAAAATAAGTATTGTATTGTGGCATATAACCTAAATTTGCTTCAATCGTAAGAGATTCTAGTGGGTTATAATTTGCTTTTATATAGTAATTATAACTTTGACGCTTTTGTTCTCTTTTTTGCGTTATATCATCTCCACCTTGCGAATATGTAGCCAAATAGGGTAAAAGCGGAATAAAGCTTTGTGTCGTGGTAAAACTTGCTACAATGCCTAGATTATTAGTCACATAACCTTCTACATTTGCACGCACTAAATGCTTTGTAAAATTTGGCTGATAGTTTTCATCACTACTTGTCGCCATAGCTTCTATAGAATCTGGGTGTAAAATATATTCTGTAAGTTTATCACTTGTAAATTGATAGCTTATGTTACTATGCCAAGAGCCTAGCATCCCTTTATCTCTACGTGGTTTTCTAATATTAGCCTCTACCACACCGCCGGTAAAGCCACCATAGGCTGCAGAAATGTTAGAATCTTGCACATTTATAGAATCTAATAGTGAAGTATCTACATTTAGCCCTTGACTTTTGCCACCTCGCAAGTTATTTTGATTATTTGTAGTGCCACCAGCAGGGTCTAAGTCATTATTCATATTAAAGCCATCAAGTTGAAAGTTGTTTTGATAAAACTGCGCACCGCTAATGCTTATATTAGCGGGGTCTATTTCGCCCGGAGTGGTGCTTTTATTTTGTGCCGCATCAAATTGCACATTTGGCAAAATTTTAAGAATGCTTGTAATATCGCCATTTCCGCTAGGATTAGATTCTAAAAGCTCTTTACCTACCACGCCGCTACTACTTTGATAAGTCTTTAGCGGATTATTCGCCGTTGTAGTCACGGCATTTAATTTGTAAGATTCTATATTTTCTTTAGAATCTGTTTTGCTTGTCGTGGGCGTTTGTGTGTTAGAATCTTTTTCATTTGTAGGGTGGTGGGTGGGCGATAGGCTGTTAGATTCTGTAGTTTCATTCTCCGCTAAGATTAGAATCTCATCATTAAAATGGCGGCGAACGACGTTTATAGAATTAGATTCTATAGAATCTTCCTTACTTGTAGGGCGGTGAGTGGGCGTTAGGCTAGATTCTATAGAATCTTTTTTATCCAAAAAAGCGAGTTTAGATTCTATAATTTCTTTAGAATCACTAAAAGCAAACTTAGATTCTATATTCTTAGAATCTTTAGAATCTTCCAAACTAGATTTAGAATCTAAAACCCCAAAATTCTCTTTAGAATCTAAAACCCCAAAAAGCCCAAATAAAAAAATAAAAAGGACAAGTAAAAGCCTATTTACCCATCCCGTTGTAGCAAAGACATTATTAATACACATCATATTAATAAAAACACACAAAAAAATGTTACGTAAAAAAGTCATATTTAAGCCTTTCAAAAATAGTATTAAAGAATTATTACTATTTTTTAATTAAATCAAGCTTAAAAAACCATTATTTATATAAAATCTTATAGAATCTAAAAAGTTTATTGTATAAAAGGGTAGCAAGTGGGAGTAAAAAGACAAAGATTTTAAAAATTAGATTCTAAGAATTACCTAGCCACCCATTTATCATATATTTTTTTAAGGATAAGAATCTAAATTAGATTCTATAAATGCAGCCATAGAATCTTTAACTTAAGATTCTATAAAAATTTTTACTTCACTTCTTTCCAATCAGTGATTTCCCCTTTGAAAATCTTTTGCACTTGCTCTTTGCTTATGTTTTTCACAGGGTTTGATTTATTTACGATTACTGCTAAGCCATCAATTGCCAAAACGCGATTTTTGATACCTTTTTCAAGCTCGGCTGGTTTTAAATCACGGCTTACCATACCGATGTCTGCAATGCCCTCAACGATACTATTTACACCCGTTGTAGAATCTGACTGCGAAATCTCAATAGTCGCATTTGGATTCACAGATTTATAGCTCTCCGCTAGCTTTTGCATCAAAGGCGTAACAGAGCTTGAGCCAACCACACGCAACTTTCCGCTAGGCTTTTTACTAGCGTATTTTTCAGGCTTATTTGGGATATAGCCCGCTTTTTCAATGACATCTTTAGCATTTACCGCATAGTCCAAAAAGTCCTTGATTAGCGCGTTTTCTTCTTTCACCACGACATTGAAAGGACGCGAAACTTTGTAAGTTTTGTTATTCACATTAGCCACGCTTGGAGCGACACCATCGATGCTAACGGCTTTCACATTATCTTTTAGTGAGCCTAGCGAGATGTAGCCTATCGCATCCTTATCATTTGAGACGGTCGTAATCATAACGCCAGTGGAGTTCGTAACTTCAGCCTTGTCAGTCGTGCCATCTACTTTCTTACCCTGAATCTCCTTTTGTATATGGAAAATCTCCGTAAATGCGCCCCTAGTCCCAGAGCCCATCTCACGCGAAATAGGGTGGATTTTGTCCGCCATCACAACATTTGCACAAAGGCTTAAGCCCGCTATCATTCCTAAAACATACTTTTTCAACATGATTTCTCCTTGAAGTTTAAATGCTATAATTGTAAAAACGATGTGTAAAATAGAATCTTTTTTGTGTAAAGTTTGTGTAAATTTAAGGTTTTATGTGATATTTTGTAATATTTTGGAGCTTTATATATAATTTTTATACTTTTCTAAATAATAAATATTTTCCATTAACTAATTTTATTTAAAATATATCTATCAAAAAGGATAAGTTTTTGAGAATCTAAAGAATTTTAGAATCTAAACTTTTTTAGAATCTAGAGTTTTTGAGAAATTAAAATTTTCTAGAATCTAAACTTCAAAAATATAACTTTTTGAGAATCTACTTTAAAGGAAAGAAAATGAGTAAGAAAGATAAAACCCTAACCACCGCCACAGGCACGCCCATAGCTGATAATCAAAATTCGCTTACCGCTGGTTCTCGCGGTCCTACGCTTTTGCAGGATACTTGGCTACTTGAGAAACTAGCCCACTTTGATAGAGAGCGTATCCCTGAACGTGTCGTGCATGCGAAGGGTAGCGCGGCGTTTGGGCATCTCACAATCACGCATGATATTACAAAGTATAGCAAGGCGGATATTTTCGCCCACGTTGGTAAGAAAACTAGGGCGTTTTTGCGATTTTCCACCGTTGCGGGAGAGCGTGGCGCTGCGGATGCGGAACGCGATGTGCGTGGTTTTGCCTTAAAGCTTTACACGCAGCAGGGAAACTGGGATATTGTCGGTAATAACACGCCTGTTTTTTTTATTCGCGATGCGATAAAGTTCCCAGATTTTATCCATACGCAAAAACGCGACCCACACACAAATTTGCGAAATAACATTGCTGCGTGGGATTTTTGGAGCTTAAATCCTGAGTCTTTGCACCAAATCACAATTTTAATGAGTGATAGGGGCATACCGCGAAGCTATCGCGAAATGCACGGCTTTGGCAGTCATACTTATAGTTTTATTAACGCAAAAAATGAGCGATTTTGGGTGAAATTCCACTTTAAATCAATGCAAGGAATCCACAATCTAAGCAATAAAGAAGCCGCCGAGATAATAGCGAACGATAGGGAGTCGCACCAAAGAGATTTGTTTGAAAATATACAAAAGGGCAATTTTCCAAAGTGGCGATTTTGCATTCAAATAATGAGCGAGAAACAGGCAAATGAAGTAAATTTCAATCCATTTGATTTAACAAAAATATGGCGTCACAAGGACTTTCCGCTTATTGATGTTGGGATTTTAGAGCTAAATGAGAATCCTAAAAATTATTTTGCCGAAGTCGAGCAAGCCGCCTTTAACCCCGCAAATATCGTGCCAGGTGTAGGCTATAGCCCTGATAAAGTCCTGCAGGGTCGGCTTTTTGCTTATGGAGATACGCAGCGATACAGGCTTGGCGTAAATCATACGCAGCTGCCTGTGAATGCTCCTTTATCGCCTGTGGCAAATACGCAAAGAGATGGCTTTATGCAGCGTGGCGAGTTTGGTGCGGCACGCAACTATAATCCTAGCAATTTTGATGGTTATATAGAATCTAAGGACGCTAGCGAGCCGCCGCTATATGTGAAAGATGGTGCGGAAATGACGCGATATGACCACAGAGCTGATACAGATTATTATAGTCAGGCGGGGGATTTGTATCGTTTGATGAATGATTCTCAAAAAGAGATTTTGTGTCAAAATATTAAGGAAGCAATGCAGGGCGTGCCACTTGAGATTATAAAGCGACAAATAGAGCATTTTAAAAAGGCAGATTCTAACTATGGCAACCGAATCGCACAACTCCTTGGGGTGTAGTAACACAATAATTTTGTGGGTTGTAACATTTAGATTCTAAGACTTGTTTACAGAATCTAAATTGTATGTTTATTTCGTTAGACAAGTGGTTTTATAACTCACAATGATACTTTTATAGAATCTACTTCTTAAAATACATTCAAATATATGCAAACTTACATTTTTAAGATAGAATCTAGTGTTGTCAAAATACTTTGAAATTAAGAAGAAAGAATGAATTTAGAGAATTTAGGGCTTATTGATATTGATGAGATTACAAATTTGCTGCAGGTAGATTTCTTAGGATTTCTTGCAGCGTTTGGAATCTTTATTGCAGTAATTATATTTAATGCGTTATTTTTTAATTATAAAGTTTATAGTTTTCCTAAGTTTTTTGCATGGTTTATTGCAAGTATTATAACTTTTATATATATTTTAAATGATGATGTTAATAGTAATTTACTTGCCATAAATCTTAACGCACAAGTCATTTTAAGCTTTTTGACAAATGCAACTATGCTAGTGTGTGCGTTACTTAGCAAGATTCTAAATACACCGCAAAAAAGGGGGAAAAACTACGGAAAACACGGCTGGTATAAAATCTTAGTTATCATTTTGGGCTTTATTGTGAGAGTGGCGTTTTATTCCGCTTTTAATATCGCGTTATTTGTGTTTGCGTTATTCTTTTATTTATAGTAGGAAAACGCTAGATTTTACGCTATAATACGAGTTTTTTCACTTAATTAATGGAGACTTACTTGAATTTTTCTGTGCCAGCTACAAGTGCTAATCTTGGTCCGGGCTTTGATAGCTTGGGGCTTTCCTTATCATATCGCAATTATTTTAGCATTGTAGAATCTAGCAAGGAGCATATAAATGTCAATGGTGAAGGGATGAATAATCCGCATTTTACGCAGGATAATACCTTTGTGAAAATTTTTATGCAAACTTATAAAGCACTTGGTGGCGATTCGCAATTTAGCTTCACTTTTCAAAATAATATTCCTGTGTCACGTGGCATGGGAAGTTCATCTGCTGTGATTGTGGGCGCGATATTTGCCGCGTATAAAATGGCAAAATTAATTCCAAATAAAGATGAAGTATTGAATCTTGCACTAAAATATGAAAAGCATCCTGATAATATTACCCCTGCGACATTTGGCGGCTTTAATGCGAGTATGATAAGTCAAAAATTTATAGAATCTAAAGATTCTAAACAAGATTCTATAAAAAAAGATTCTATAAAAAATCCAAAATTAATTAAAAGTGATGTGGTAACTTATATTAGAAAAAGCATTCCTAAAGTTGTAAAAAGCGTAATGGTAATACCAAATAAGCCTATGAATACTAAAAAATCTCGCACAATTTTGCCAAAGACTTATAGCACAAAAGATTGCGTTTTTAATATTTCGCACTCTTGTATGTTAAGCCTTGCTTTTATCTTGCAAAAGTGGGAATTATTGCGTGAGAGCTCACTAGATAAAATGCATGAAAATGCACGTATGGAGACTTATCCTGTGCTATTTTCTGTGCAAAAACTTGCTTTAAATAATGGGGCTTTAATGAGCACGTTATCTGGGAGTGGTAGTAGCATTTTTAGCCTTTGTTATAGTGAAGATTCTAAAAGGCTTGCTAAAAAAATGGCGGAGAGTTTTCCACGTTTTAGAATCTTGACGCTAGATTTTGACAATGATGGAGTAAAAATTGAAAAAGATTAGAATCTATTATAGTCAAAATGCAATTAGAACCTGCATTGCTTGTCGCAAAAAAGAATTGCAAAAAAGCTTAATAAGGTTAAAAATTGAAAAAAAAATACGATTATATAATGGATTTGGTAGGAGCTTTTATTTATGTAAAGAATGTCTAAATAGCGATAATAGTCTAAAAAGTCTAAAAAAAATAGCAAAAAGCAATGATGTAAGCGAACAACTTAAGGAGATAAGAGAAATATGCCAACAATTATAGAAGTAGCGCAATACACCGCAAAACAAAATACTGATGTCCTAAAAAAAGCAAAAGAGCTAGGATTCAAAGTCACCGCTGTAAATAGCAAGGTAAGCGATGAGGAAGCCGAGATTCTAAGTGAATATGTCCTAAGTGGCGTAATGCCAGAATCTATTCGCAAAAAGCTAGAAGCAAAAGAGAAAAAAGCCACTAAAAAAAGCGCGCCAAAAGAAAGTGCTAAAGATTCTAAAGAATCTAAAGATTCTGCAAAAGAAACACCAAAAGAAAGCGTAAAAGAAACACCAAAAGAAACTAAAAAAACTACAAAGAAAAAAGATGAAAATATAGAATCTAAAAAAGAAGATTCTATAAAAGAAACGCCAAAAACAGATTCTATAGAATCTAAAGAAAGTGTTGAAAAAACTAAAAGAGAATTTAAAATAATCTCACGCGGGGCGGAAGATAAAAAGCCTGTAAAGATAGAATCTAAGAAAAAAGATTCTATAGAATCTAAAGAATCTAAAGAAAATCTAAAAAAAGATTCTACGCCAAAAGAAACTGCGTCAAAAGAAACCACACCAAAAGTTACTAAACCAAAAGAAGATTCTATCCCAAAAGAAATTGCGTCAAAAGTAGATTCTATAGAATCTATTGATAGCTTAGATGAACCAAAGGGCTTTGAACCAAAGGGCTTTGACCCAAATCTAGCCAAAAGTCAAAAAACAAAATTTAGCGGCTTTAGAGTGATTAGCAAAAATGAAAAAGAACCGCCAAAGATAGAATCAAGCAGCGATAAAAAGCAAGATAGCAAAAAGATTCTAGACAATCTTAAAAATACTGAATTAAGAGAGAAAAAAGCTAAAAAAAAAGATAAACCTAAAGAAAAAAAGCAAAGCCACGCGCATATTATTGAGATGGAACGTGAAATTCGCATTAGCGAGTATGATGATGAGCAAGATGAGATTATGCTAATTGATGCCTTTGAAATCCCTACCGAGAGCTATGATGATGAGCGCGCTAAAAAGGCAGAGCTAAATGATAAAATAAAGGTAAATCGCTATAGCCCATGGATGAAAGAAGGCTCGATTGCCCGTCCTAGCAAGGGCAAGGGTAAAAAAAATAAGTTTAGAAATAATAAGGAAAATAGCGAAGTGGTAACTTCTTTAGTTTTGCCTGAAGAAATTCGCGTGTATGAATTTGCCGAAAGGGCGAATTTAGAGCTAGGAAATGTGCTAGGGAAGCTTTTTATGCTTGGCGTAAAAATGCTAAAAAATGACTTTTTAGATAAAGACACGATTGAGATTTTGGCTAGTGAGTATAATATCGATGTTAGCATTCAGGCAAATGCGGAGCTAAGTGAGCAAGAAGAGGAAGTTATAGAATCTGATTTAGTAGAGCGACCGCCGGTTGTTACAATTATGGGGCATGTAGACCATGGTAAGACAAGTTTGCTAGATTATATTCGCAATTCGCGTGTAGCAAGTGGCGAAGCAGGTGGGATAACGCAGCATATCGGCGCATATATGGTGCAAAAAAATGGGAAATGGATAAGTTTCATTGACACACCAGGACATGAAGCATTCGCACAAATGCGAAGCCGTGGTGCGCAAGTAACAGATATTGCCATTATCGTAATTGCCGCTGATGATGGCGTAAAACAGCAAAGTATAGAAGCGCTAAATCACGCAAAGTCCGCAAACGTGCAGATTATAATCGCTATGAATAAAATGGATAAAGAGGGCGCAAACCCGGATAAGTTGAAAGCCGAGTGCGCCGAGCTAGGCTTTACACCTATGGAGTGGGGGGGAAGCTATGAGTTTATCCCCATATCCGCGAAAACAGGCGAGGGCGTGGATGTTTTGCTAGAGACGATATTAATACAAGCAGAGATTCTAGATTTAAAAGCAAGTCAAAAGGCAACGCCAAAAGCGGTAGTGTTAGAGGGTAGCCAGCAAGTAGGCAAAGGCTCAGTTGCTACAATTATCGTGCGGCAAGGCACACTCCAAATAGGGCAGAGCATCGTTGCAGACACGGCGTATGGAAAAGTTAGGACTTTGAAAGACGATACAGGCAAAAATATTGATAAACTAACCCCTAGCTGGGTAGCGCAAATCACAGGCTTAAGCGAAGTTCCCTTAGCCGGGGCGTTACTACAAGTGGTAGAAAATGATACGATAGCGCGTGAAATCGCTAACAAACGCGCGGCATATTTACGCCAAAAGCAGCTTAGCAAAAGCACGAAAGTTACATTTGATGAATTATCAAGTATGGTCGCCAAAGGGCAGATTAAAACGCTCCCTGTTATTTTGCGTGCTGATACGCAAGGCAGCCTTGAGGCGATTAAATCTAGCTTAGAATCTTTAAACAATCAAGAAGTAGAAATCAATGTGATAAGCTATGGAATCGGCGGCATAACACAAAGTGATATTGACTTAGCAAATGCGTCAAGCAACTGCATTGTGCTAGGCTTTAATGTGCGTCCTACAAGTGAAATCAAAAATCTAGCAAAAGATTTAGGTATCACAATTAAAAGCTACAGCGTAATCTATGACTTAATCGATGATATGAAAGCACTTTTAAGTGGTCTAATGTCGCCTATTTTAGAAGAAGAAGTGGTAGGAATTGCTTCTGTGCGAGAGATTTTCAACGTAGCAAAGTTAGGGACAATCGCAGGATGTATGGTAATCGATGGCAAGGTGGAGCGAAATCTAAATGTGCGAGTATTGCGTAATGGCGTAGTTACTTGGAGTGGGAAAATCGCTAGTCTAAAAAGATTCAAAGATGATGTAAAAGAAGTGGCAAAAGGCTTTGAGTGCGGCATAATGCTAGAAAACTATAATGACATCGCCCCAGGCGATGAGCTAGAAATCTACAAAGAAATTGAAAAACAACGCGTGTTGTAGCGACTTTAAGCTAATAGATTCTATATTTTCAACTTTTTTCTTAATTCCTTTTTGCGTTCCTCTTCGGCGTCTTCGGCTTGTTTTTTTAGCATTTTCTTTTCTTCGGCTTGTTTTTCAGCTAGCAAACGCCGACGTTCACGTGCTTCAGCCATTTTATGCCGATACTCATCCCGCTCTGTTGGGTCTTGATATTTGACCGGCTTTAAGAAACTTGCAAGCAAAATAAAAACAAAAAGTAGCACAGCAATGGGCGCTTGCTCTGGACCATTTAAATGATACCACGCCGCACCCACAAAACACGCAAAAAATATTTTCAAAACAACGCCAAATTTTTCCATTTTTTGACCTTTAAATGCCTTTTTTAGAATCTATTTATAGAATCTGTTTTGCAAAATCACACAATTATGAAACCTTAAAATCATTCACAAATAGCGACAGCGGGCTAATTTGATGCAGCTCAAAGCCACAAGATTCTATCTCGCCAAAAGATAGTAGCAAGATTTGTGCCAAATTTAGCGAAGGAATGGCAATCTCATCTCGCCCACAAGCCCTTGATAGCTCCCTAAAATGCGCGTCAAACGCAGCAAAACTACTCGCACTAAACACACACAAAAAATCCACGCCCAAATCAATCCCACTATACAAAATTTCACCGCTTTTCTCAAACGCTTTTTGCGTATCAAAGGCAAAAAAATGGCTAAAAGACAACGCACTGAAACTAGTCTCA
The DNA here is from genome assembly GCF_000762875.2 of Helicobacter saguini. GTDB lineage: Bacteria > Campylobacterota > Campylobacteria > Campylobacterales > Helicobacteraceae > Helicobacter_A > Helicobacter_A saguini. Next base: position 37,071 of record NZ_JRMP02000013.1, on the reverse strand, counting down.
AACGCATTTAATTCCACACTATCAAAAAGCCCTTTAAGCCCGTCATACTCGCTATTTCGCGTGCAGTCAAAATGCCGCCCACCATAATAAATCGCACTGCTAAAACCACTCGTGCTATCAAAACGCTTTGAAATACTAGGAATAATCTCATTATCTTTAGAATCTCCAAAATGAAACTTAATCTTAGCTTTAAATTTATCAGGATTTTGCAGGGCAAAGTCGCTTAAAACCTGTGGCAAATATGCGATATGATTTTTTAAAGATTCTATATTTATCCTAATATTTTGGCTCAAAAGTTCGTTATTTAAGAACTCTTTAAATTTTGCATTAGATTCTAAAAGATTTAAGGCATACGCCAAATTGCTATAAGAATCTTCTTCTAAGGCTAGCAAAATATCCCCATTTTTTGCCGCAAGGGCGATATTAAAAATATTTGCAAATAAAAACTTGCTAAGATTAGCGATTCTGCCGTAATATCCGCCGTTATTTAGGAAAGTTTTAGTGTGTTTCAAATCGTTACTTAAACTATCAAAATCTTTAGAATCTAGCAGCCTAAAAGGAATATTAAGCGAGTTTAAAACCGCCTTACTAGCCACGCCAAATGGGCTACTACTAAGACTTGTATTTTTTTTATCCGCATTACAAAAGCCATCCATTCCACAATCATAAATCACAAACATTTTCTCTCCCTTTTTGCATTTTGCGTATTAGAATCTTAGAATCTAAATTGAAATTATATACTTAAAAGATAGGAATGTGGATAAAATATAAATTAAAATTCTTAATTATGTATTTTTAATATTGCCTTATTAAAAGATTGTTTATGGTTTAGATTCTAGATTTTCTTAGAATCTTTGATATTGCAAATGCCAATGCAGCGCTCAATTAGTTCGCTTTTGTCCTTTTTATACATTTCCCAAAATGGAAAAGTGCGGCACTGCTTTGGTCGCACAGGATAAATGTCACATTTCAGGCTCTTTTCGTTAAAAAACACGCATCGCATATCGCTCCCATCCGCAATATTAGGTCGGTGGGTGGGCATTTTGGCTTTAGATTCCATAATCTTAGAATCTTGATTCTTAAAATCAAGCAATTTTTTAGAATCTTCTTTCTTAGATTCTATAGAATCTTGCGAAGATATATTCTTAGTTTCCATCCTTTTTAAGATTCTATCTTTCAGGTTTTGCGTTGGCAAAATGTTACATTTTTGCTCAATGAATGAAAAGCGATAGCCCACTTTCTTTACGAATCGTAACGTTAAATCTTCAAAAGGCATTTTCAAAAACTCAGCGACTTTTTTCATCTCATCAACGCTTACAAATATGTAGCCGCTTTCGCCATAGCAGCACTTTCCGCCGCATTTTTCGCACATATTTTCGTCAAATTCAAAGTCAAAACCTTCTTTACTTATCATTTTTTAACCTTAAAGTTTACTTAAAATTTCGCGGATTTTCGCAATAACGATATAGAATCTAAGCATAATTTTTACTCCAAAAAATTACAAAATTCCTAATTTTTCCCCAAAATATCATACCATTCACTCGAACTTTTATCCGTGATTTTTGCCAAAAGTTTGCATTTTTCCTTGACATTTATACTAAGATTCATAATTTCATCAACGCCTAAAGTTATAAATTTGCTAACTTCTTTAGAATCTTTTTCAATAATTATACAATACTCGCCCAAAATTTCAAGCGGCAAGGCTTCCAAAATCTGGCTAGCAGTGCCGATATACTCGCACTCATAAAGCTTTGTTAGCTCCTTGTAAAGATAGATTTTACTTTCCAAAAACACGCTTGAAATATCGCTCAAACTCTCGCGCAGTCGGTGCGGACTTTCATAATAAATAATGTGCAAATCCGCATGAAATTTGCTTGCGTGGCGAAGAGATTCTATCCTATCGTGGTGCTTGTGCGGGAGAAATCCAAGAAAGCAAAAACTCCCTTCTAACCCGCTACAAACAAATGCGTGGCTAAACGCACTTCCTCCTAGCAAAATTTCATATTTGATATTTTTTTGCCTTAGAAAGTGCAAGAAAACCGCACCCGGGTCGCTAATATTAGGCAGTCCAGCGTCACTACAAAAGACAATTTCTTTATCAAAAAAGTCATAGCCAAACTCATTTTTGTCTAATTTCGCCAAAAAATCGTGCTGATTATGAGAATGAAAGCTTAAAAACCGCTTATTTTTAGAATCTATTTGTGGATAGTTTTGCGTAATGATGGGCATTTTAGCTAGTAGATTTAATAACTTACTAGTCACGCGCGTATCTTCGCAAATCACAATTTCGCAAGTATTTAGCGCACTCAAAGTTCGCAGTGAAATATCATTCAAATTCCCGATGGGAGTGGGTAAAAAAGTAACCATTTAAATCCTTTGTTTATGTTTTTCGAGTAATTTTGTAACATAATTTATAGCGTTAGAATCTAGGTGCGAACCGCTAATCATTCGCGCAATTTCCTTGATTTTATTCTCATTATCGAGCAATTTTATCTCCGCATTATTCTTAGAATCTTTTGTAATTAAGAAATGGCTATCCGCGAAAATGGGCATAAAGGGCTGGTGAGAAATTGCAAAAATTTGATATTTTTGGCTTAAAAATGCTAATAATTCCGCCACACCTTCGCTTTCTTCGCCGCTTAAATTTGCATCGATTTCATCTAGGATTAAGATTCCTATTTTTTTGTCATTGCGAGAATTTGCATTCGCAAATTCGTGGCAATCTGCTTTGGAATCTTTTATATTTGTAGATTCAATAACTTTAGAATCTTTCATCTTAGCATTTTTAGAACTTTTAGCCTTTTTAGTTTTAGATTCTATAATCTTATTGTTATTTCCCAGCGAGCTAAATTCCATATTTTCCACACTTACCATAGAGCATAAAACAGCCAAACGCACGCGATTATACTCACCAGCGCTCAGCACATTTTTACTCTTAGAATCTAGCAAGATTTCAATTTTATCGCCGCCACTTTCGCTCATTTCAGCCTTTGTAAGATTTAGTGTTATATCGCCAAGTCTCAATTTATGAGAAAAATGGCAAAGCTCTTTAGCTAAAAACGGGATAGAATCTAGCCTAAATTGTGTAATTTTTTCACATAGTTTATTTAAGTTATGTTTCAAATCGTTACATTTTTTCTCTAAATTTGTCATATCAAATTCAATATTTTCACATTCACTTAAAAATTTCTCTTGCTTTTTTAAGGTCTCTAAGGCTTCACTCTCACTCCCATAACGTCTTATAATATCCGCTAACGCCGAGATTCTATCAAGCAACATTTCAGGCTCAATATCAAGATTTTCAAACTCACTTAACGCATTTTCAAGGCTAGCGCGCACATCAAGCATAACGCTACTAAAGACGCTATTATCGATATTTAGCAGCTCCAAAGCCTTATTTACACTCTCAAAATTATCCAGAAAATCAAGTGCTTTTTGGCAAGATTGCAGCACTTTTTCTTTTTTGCTTAGATTTTTTTTATCCATTAAAAGCTTATCATATTCGCCTATTTGGGGGTTTATTTTTTTTATTTTATCAATTTCAAATTCGGCAAATTCTTTTAAATTAGCAAGATTTTTTTGCTTTTCAATGATAGAATCTAGTTCAGCTTTCACAGCTTTATATTCCAAAAAGTTACTTTTATACTCACTTAGAGATACACTAAATGTAGCATTTTGTAACATTATCGCAGAATCTAAAATGTGTAAAATATTCTCACTCTCTAACTCACTAGCATCCTTAATGCTAATATATTTCACAAAATTGCTACTAAGTTCGCTTAATTTTTTCTTAGAAATATTTTGATTATTGATAAAATATCGGGTCGAATTTTTTTTCAAAACGCTAAAATTTGCGATATTTTCATCAAGCAAGATTCCATAATTTTCAAAAATATTTGCTAGATTTTTAGAATCTTCGCCCATATTAAGCCAAATATCCATATTTTTAGATTCTATAGAATCTTTAGATATTTTGCTAATGCTTGACTTATTTTTAGATGTTTCGCTTCGCTCAATATGAGTTGTATTAGATTCTATATTTCCTAACTTTTCTTTAGAATCTTTAGTATTTTTAGAACTAGATTCTGCCCTTTCGCTATAACTTTTTTCTTTTAAAGTTTTAGATTCTATAACTTTTTTAGAATCTTTTTTGCCATTAGATTCTATATTATTAGATTCCAAAGGCAGTTCAATATTTAGCTCGACTAATTCAGCAAGGGCATCTTTTAGCCCAAACGCGCTTAAAATAAGATTAAAAAACACAGACTTTCCAGCGCCACTTACGCCACTTACGACATTAAAGCCTTCACTAACTCGCACATTCACGCGATTAAAACCATTCCCATTATTTATCAAAATGCTTCGTATCATTTCTAACCTTTTTAAACGAATAATTATACAAAATATATTAGAATCTTTAAAAAATAAAAAGGATATAAAATGCAGCTTGAAAAAGTCAAGGATTTAACGCGGCAGATTTTATCAAAGGTGCAAAGTGATAGTGCTATGGAGCTTTTTAACAACTTAGAGCAGGGCAAAATGCTGCGTTCACAGCTCATTTTGGCGATTTGTGATAGTGAGGCGGCGTATAATTTGTGTGCGATTGTGGAGCTAATTCAAAGTGCTAGTTTGCTGCATGATGATGTTATTGATGGGAGCGATTTGCGGCGTGGGAAGCCTAGTATTAACGCTATTTTTGGCAATAAAAGTGCGATTATGTTGGGCGATATTTTGTATTCGAGTGCGTTTTTTGAGCTATCAAACTTTACGCCGCTTGTCATCCAAAGTATCGCGCAAAGCGTGTCCTGCCTTAGTATCGGCGAGTTAGAAGATGTGAAGTTGGAAGCGAGTTTCAACGCTAATGCGGATAAATATCTAAATATGATTAAGCTAAAAAGTGCGAGCCTGATTGCCGCTAGTAGCGAGTGTGCGGCGATTTTGGCGAATGCTAAAGAGCCAAAAAAATATTATGAATATGGTGAAAATCTAGGCATTGCCTTTCAAATAATTGATGATATTTTGGATATTACGCAGGATAGAGAGAAGCTAGGAAAGCCCGCGCTTAGCGATTTTAAAAGTGGCAAAAGCACCCTGCCTTACATTTATTTATACGATGAGATGGACGCGATTGATAAGGAGTGGCTTGTTTCGCTTTTTGGGCAAGAGCTTGATTTTGATAATTTTACGAAATTGAAAGAAAAGCTATCCGCTTCGCCTTTATCTCGCGCGCGCGCTAAGGCAAAAGAATACGGCGATAAAGCCGCGCAAATCGCAAAAGAGCTAGGCAATAACGAGCTGCAATCAATGGTCACCGCAATGCTTGAGCGGGATGTGTAGAGATTTAAAGAGTAAATTATGAAACAAGACGTAATCTTAGAAAATGGTAGCACTAAACTGCGGTTGTATAGCGGTGTGGGCGCGTTTGTTATTTATTTTTTGGTGCTTTTGCTACTTCTTGGTGGGTTTCATTTTTATAAGGAAAAGTTGCGATATGGCGAGTTAGAATCTAGTGATTTTGTAGCCGAAATGGATGGCATTGAGCTAGATTCTATCGCCCCAAACATCACGCAAAATAATATAGAATCCACCACCACAGAAACCCCAGAAAATGGCAATGAAACAAAACAAATTGACCCCATTTTAGCCACAATTCCAAAAGAACCAACAAAAGAGATTCCAAAAGAAGAGCCAAAAACATCGCAAAAAGAGATAAAAAGCGCGACAAATGAGACGCAAGAAAAAAAAGAGATTGACCTAGCCGATATGTTTTCAAATGTGCCAAGCCAGACTTTGCAAGAAAAAAAGGCGCAAGAAGAAGCCGCGCGTCAAGAAGAAATCAACCTGCGTAAAAAGCAGCAAGAGGACGCCAAAAAGCAGCAAGCCCTGCAGTTAGCACAAAATGCCGCGGCAATTAAGCAAAGCACGCAAGCCCTGCAAGCAAGTGCGCAAAACCTGCAAGAAAATGTGCGGCAGGCGGTGGCTAGTAAGGTGAATTTGGAAAAGCCAAAGTTTGTGGGAAACTCGCAGGACAAGGCGAAATACGATGAATGGTATGCTAAAATCGAGCAGATTTTGATGAGTGAGTGGCGAAAAACGGCGAAATTTTATCAAGCCAGCACGAGCGCGAAAGTGCGCATACGCATTGATTCTAATGGGCGGCTTAGCTATGTGCATATGATTACGCAAAGCCCTTATGGTGAGTATAATAACTCGGTAATGCAATTCATTCGCAAGATGGAAAAACGCGCCTTTCCGCCCCCGCCAGGGGATGGCTTTGGAGATTCTATTGACACGAATTTGGAGCTAGAAAATACGCTAAGGCATTAGAAGTCAAATATTTATTCTATGATTTATGGTGTTTTATGCACAGGTGGAGTTCAAGGACTTCTAGGCTAGCGGGTGTTATGCCACTTATTAGGCTTGCTTCTTTAAGTGTGGTGGGGCGTTCCTTGCTTAGTTTTTCAATCACTTCAAGGCTTAAGCCTGAAATGTTTTTGTAATCAAAATCGCTTGGAATCTTTAGGCTAAGGTTTTTCTCACTGCGTTTAATCTGGGCTTCTTGTTTCACAATATAATCTTTATATTTCGCATAAATTTGCAGCTGCTTTAGTGCGCGTGTGCTTAAATTACTGAATCTAGAATCAAGTCGACGCAATTTCTTAGCATTCATAGAATCTCGCCCTATAATTTGGCTAAACTTACACTTATTGCTAAAGCCGCTCTCGCCTATAGATTCTAACAAACTCAAATGCTCCATGCTAGGTGTATAATCTTCATCCAAAATATACAAATTAGATTCTATATCTTTCTTATCAATTTCAAGCTGTGCGATTATAGAATCATCTAGCAGCCGCAGCTCTTTAGCATATTTTAAAAGGCGAAAGCACGCATTATCTTCGCGTAATAAAAGGCGATATTCCGCACGGCTTGTGAATACGCGATAAGGCTCATTTGTCCCTTTTGTAACCAAATCATCAATCATCACGCCGATATAGCTCTCGCTTCTATCAAAAATCAAATTTTTTCGGCTCGTTTTACCCTGTGAATAAAGGATACTCAAAGCCGCATTTATACCTGCTGTAATGCCTTGCGCTGCCGCTTCTTCATAGCCTGTCGTGCCATTAATCTGCCCTGCAAAATAAAGGCTTGAAATAATCTTAGATTCTAACGTATGATAAAGATTTGTAGGCTGACTATAATCATACTCGATAGCATAGCCATATCGCGTAATCTTGGCGTTTTGTAAGCCTTCGATACTATGAATCACGCTCTCTTGCACTTCAAAAGGCAGGCTCGTGCTAAGCCCATTGACATAATATTCACTAGCCGCGTAAGTCTGTGGCTCTAAAAAAAGTTGATGACGCTCTTTATCACGAAAGCGATTGATTTTATCTTCAATGCTAGGGCAGTAACGCGGTCCTGTGCCTTGTATCTGCCCTGTGAAAAGGGGGGCAAGGTGGAAATTAGATTCTATAATTTTATGCGTTGTTTCATTAGTATATGTCACAAAACAAGGCAGCTCGTGCGGACGAAAATAGCCATGCTCTAGGCGTTTATCAAGATAGCGTGAAATAAGATTTTTCTTACCATAATTTAGATAATGGTGCGTTAAAAGGCTAAAATAGGGCGCATCCTGCTTTAAAAAGCTTTCATTAATAATCGCGTTATACTCGCGCTCACTTATGGAATCTAGCTCTTTTGTCTCATTGTAATTTTTGTGGATAAAGTTTTGGAAAGCCTGCCAGTCTTTAAAGTCGCTTTTTTCTATGGCATTTCGTAAAAGCAGGTCTTTTTGGTTGTTTTCATTGTGGTTAGATTCTATAGAATCTTTTTCAATAGTAGGGTGGTGGGCGGGCGGTAGGTTGTTAGAATCTAGATTCTGTGAATTATTAGAATCTACTTTAGAATCCACGTTTTTAGATTCTATGTTTTCTCTAGATTCTAGATTCTGTGAATTATTAGAATCTTCTTCCCATATTTCATTCATTTCTTCTTCATGTTCCAAACTTGCATTTATCGCATCGCCATAATGCTTTTGCAAATGTTTAGATTCTATACTTGTGCCTAAAATACGCGGACAAGTGCCGGTTTTTAATCGACTTAGTGGTATTCCTAATCTTTTCAAGTTTTCACTTAACTCATTACTAGAAATCTCGCCTATGCGACCATTATTGCTTGTATGTGTGCCGATATGCACCTTTCCATTTAAAAATGTGCCAGATGTTAAAATCACTTTTTTAGCATAAATTTCTTTGCCGATACTTAGTTTTACGCCCACCGCTTGTTTTATAGAATCTTTAGAATCTTCGCATAAAATCTCAACAACATTCCCTTGCATAACTTCCAGCCCATGTGTATGAAGTGCAAAATCCCTTGCATACCGCCGATACAAATCCATATCAATCTGTGCCCTAGTCCCACGCACCGCAGGTCCCTTTGACGCATTTAAGATTCTATACTGCAGCCCACTAATGTCAGTTATCGCGCCCATAAGTCCGCCCAAGCTATCGACTTCTTTTACCAAATGCCCTTTGCCAAGTCCGCCAACAGCGGGGTTACAAGAAGCTAAAGCAATATTGTCAATCAAATGCGTTATAAGCAAAGTGTGCAAACCCATTTTAGCCGTTATGAAACTTGCTTCAAGTCCAGCATGTCCGCCGCCGATTACAATTACATCATAATTATTCATTTTTTACCCTAAATATGTAGAATTTTTGTAGAATTATACTACACAATGTTAAGTTAAGGAGAAATCATGCTAGAGAAAATAAAAGGCTTTATAATGCAAGATAGTGCGCGTGTGTGGTCGGCGTTAGCGATGATTGCGGTGCTGGTAGTTGTCTTTAGCATTAATGACAAGATTGTTACGTGGGCTTTTATGGGCGTGTTGTATTTAGTAGCGATGTATGAAGGCGCTAGGCTTTATGGTATCGGCGTATCTTTATGGTCTGCACTGCTTGCTGTTGCGGTGTGGGTTGGCGTGTTTTTTAGCCTTACGCCTTTGCTATCTGGGGTTGTTGGGGCGTGTATTGCAGCGTTATTTGTGGTGTTAGATTCTAGCTTTATTGATGGTGGCGATGGCTTTAATAGCGATGGGTTTAAAAATCTGTTATTATTTATTTATCCATCGCTTCCTTTTATTGCCATTTTTGCGTTATATGAGTATGATATGTGGTATGTGGTGTGGCTTATTGTGGTTGTCGCCATTGCGGATATTTTCGCGTATTATGGTGGGAAAAAGCTAGGGAAAACGCCGCTTTGCGCTGCTTCTCCTAAAAAGACTATTGAAGGCGCGCTATGTGGAATCTGTGGTGCGATAATCGCTGGTGGCATCGCAGGAATAGGAATCTTTGGTAATTTTTATATCTCCGCAGTGGCTTCTTTAGTTATAGCGGTAATTTCAATAATAGGCGATTTGTTTGAATCTTCGCTTAAACGCAGAGCTGGGCTAAAAGATTCAGGCTCGATTTTACCCGGTCATGGCGGTATATTAGATAGAATAGATGCAATTATGTTTGCCGCCCCTACAATGCTTCTTATACTTAGTGTGCTTAGTATGTATAGGGCGTAGTTTATGGCGTATATAACTATTGATTCTAAAAATTTTAAGCATAATTTGGATGTGATAAGGAAGCATTTAGATTCTATAAATATGCGTTTAGATTCTATAGAATCTAAGTCGCAAGATTTTAAAGATTCTAAAAAAGATTCTAAGAAAGTTATAGAATCTAGAACTTTTATAGAATCTAATTTACAAGATTCTATATTAAAAGATTCTAAGTCGCAAGATTCTATGTTAAAAGATTCTAAAAAAATTGAAATCGGCGCGGTCTTAAAAGATAACGCTTATGGGCATGGCCTGGATTTGATGAGCGATTTATGTATGCAGAATAATATAGAATCTGCCTTTGTGAAAAACTATGATGAGGCTTTGAAAATCGCGCATAAATTTAAACATATCACATTTTTTTATGGGAAATTGCCCCGTGATTTTGATAAAAAAATAAAAAACATCTATGTGTCTGTGCCTTCTTTAGAGTTTTTAGAATCTTTGAAGTGTGAGTGTGGCTCTTCGCTAAAAGATGTCGGCGTGGAGCTGAAAGTCAATATAGGAATGAATCGCAATGGTGTGGAGCTAAATGAGATTGAATCTTGCATTGATATGATTTTGGGGGCGAAAATGCGGCTTGTGGGCGTGTTTTCTCATAATGGCTATGGTGATGATAAGGGCGATGAATATGAAAGGGAACGTGCTAACTTTGCTAAAATAAAAAAAATAGTGCGTGAAATGGCGACTTTGAAAGGCTTTGAAGTGCCTAGATTCCATAGTCTTAACTCGTCTGCTGCCTTGCGTGCAAAAAGTAGCGATGATGACTTGATACGCGCTGGAATCGCGATGTATGGCTACTTGTGTGCTGATGTGAGTATAGAATCTAGCAAGGATTTAAAGCCGATTTTGAAACTTTACGCACAAAAAATTGCTACGCGCTCTTTGCAAAAGGGGGAAAAGATAGGCTATGGCGGGCGCACGATTATAGAATCTAAAGGCAAAATTAGCACTTATGATATCGGCTATGGCGATGGATTCTATCGGCTTAATGGTCGCAAAAAGGTGCTGTTGCCCTGCGGTTTGGAAATGCTGCCTAAGACTTCGATGGATTGCTTTAGCTGCTTTAGTGAGCTGCCAGAAATTCTTGTGATGGATAACGCGGCATACATCGCAAAAATCTTTGATACGATTCCTTATGAAGTCCTAACGCGCCTCTCCCCCTTTATCAAACGCATTGTGGTGTGAAAAATGCAAAATAAAAAAATAACAAGTGGCTTTGTAAGCGTGGTTGGGCGCACTAATGCTGGGAAATCTACGCTACTTAATGCACTCGCAAATATGCCCCTAGCCCTTGTCTCAAAAAAGGCGAATGCCACGCGTAAAAAAATGGATTTTATCCTGCCTTTTACTAACGAGCAGTTTGATAGTCAAATCATTTTCCTTGATACGCCCGGTTTCACAAAAGAGAGCTATACAAAGGAGATTTTAAAAAAAAACTTAATTGATAAATACATGCTTAAGGAGGCAAATAATGCGATTTTAGAATCTGATTTGAGCCTTTTTATTAGCGTGGCAAGTCTCAAAGAAAATGAGATGAAAAATTATGAAAGCTTTATTAAAAAATATCAAAAAAAGCATATTTTACTGCTAAATAAAATCGATAATGTAACTCACGCTGAACTTCTAAAAATACTAACTTTTTATGAAAAATACTCTAAAAATTATATCTCACTAATTCCACTAAGTGCGGTAAATATGAAAGAAAAGGACAAAAATTTACTACTTTTAGAAATCGCTAAAAATCTGCCAGAACATCCGCATTTTTATGATGAAGAAACCCTTAGCACCACGCTAATGCGCGATATTTATAAGGAGGCGATTAGAGAGTGCATTTATGAGTTTTTTAGCGATGAGATTCCATATAAGAGCGATGCGCGCGTGGTGAGCGTGGCTGAAAAGGCGAATGTGATTGTGATAAAGGCGCAAATTATTGTCGAAAAAGAGAGTCAAAAGGCGATAATTATCGGTCGCGGTGGCAAGGGCATTCGCGCTTTGGGGACTTTGGCGCGTAAAAAATGCGAACTTTTGAGTGAGAGCAAAGTCTTTTTAGAGCTAGAAGTCAAAGTGATACACGGCTGGAGCAAGGAAAAAGGCGGCTTAAAATACTTAGGGTATGAGATGGGGGAGTGAGATTCTAAACGAGATTAGAATCTATCCTAAAAGCACTAACCAAACTTTCTTAAAATACAAAAAATGTAGCGATTTGTTTTTAGAATGCGGAATTTTATAAAATATATGAATTTTAAGCTAGATTTAATAAAATAATAGGAATAATTCCTTGTAATTTAAATTATAAATTTAGTATTTTTGGAGTGGTTATGTTCTTATTTTTAAAAGATTCTAAGATTTTATTTGCTGGGCTTTTTGTGTTTAATTTAATGAATGCAGATTCTATCACGCAAGATAAAGATTCTATAGAATCTAATTTTGTGGATTCTAAAAAAGATTCTAAAGATTCTACCTTATCTCCTACCAACAACCCTTTTAGTGAAAATACAGAATCTAAAACCAAAAATATAAAAAACTATCGCCTAAATGCCGTAACGACAATATCAAATGATGCTAATAAAACATATCAAAGCAGTAGCGGCTTTATAAATCAACAAATGATTGAATCTAATCCAAGTGGAAATGGTGATATAGGCTCACTGCTTAGAATCTTACCAAACGTGCAGTATGATAATTCACAACTAAGAAGCACTACACCCGGAGAAATTGACCCTGCTAGAATCTCAATTAGCGGCGGACTGCATTATCAAAATAATTTTCAATTAGATGGTTTTAATATGAATAATGATTTAGACCCAGCAGGAGCTACATTTAATGGTGTAAATTCATGGATAAAACAGAGTGGAAATTCACAAGGCTTAGCAATAGATACTAGCCTTTTAGAATCTATAACTATACTAGATTCTAATGTGGGTGCTGCTTATGGTGGCTTTACAGGCGGCGTAATTGAGGCAAATACAAGACGTCCAACTAAAAAATTTGGTGCAAATATTAGCTATCAAATAACACAAGGAAACGTCACGCCAAATGCAATAAGTATGACAAATTATCATATTTATGGTGATGATTCTAACCTGCAAAGTTTTATTAATTCAAATTCAGAATCTAATCAGCCCATTTTTATAAAGCACTTAGTTAAAAGCAGTATAGAATCTAAAATCAGTGATAAATTTGGCTTTTTAGCAAGTTTCACAACAACGCAAAGCTTTATACCCTTATATACAAATCCAAGAAGCACTAATAACTCATCATTTATCTTACAAAGCTCTATTGATAATAAACAAACACAAAAGCGACAAATTTATAACTATTTTCTAAAAGGATTCTATGATATAAATGAAAATGTGCGAATGGAGCTAAGCTATATATACGCCCCACAAAGTAACTATTTTTTTATGACGGGTAGTAAAGATGATTGGTATAGCCTAGATTCTGGTGGGCAAACGATAGGATTAAAAACTATTTGGGATAATCCTTTGGGCGTTTTGACAAACACTCTATCTTATTCATATTTAGAATCTTCTAGCACAGCTCACGGATATAGCGCTACAAAATATTGGTATCCATCAGCTAGTAAAAATTGGGCTGGTATGTTTTCTGCATTTGTGCGTGAAGGGGGAAATATACCATATAACACGTCTCAACATACAATTAATAATAAGATTATCCAAGATTTTAAACCTTATGAAATATGGAAAAGCACTCATAGATTCCAAGTAGGATTAGATTTAGCATATCAATATGCTAATTACACACAGCAGCCTTTTGAAATGGCTTTAAATAATGGCAATTTAGTAGCAATAGAAAATGAAGCACAGCAAAAGCTATGCACTGATTTAAATTGGTGTGATACAAATCCTGTCCGCTATACACAAGCTAATGGAACAATAATAAATTGGCAATATGGACAATATATAAGAAAAAAAAGTATGTATAGCAAGGGAAATATTAATATAGATAATTTCATTGCTGCATTTTTCATAGAAGATAATATTTTATTTGACTTAGGAAAATTTGGCTCTTTTAATTTTCGCCCCGGACTTAGAGTAGAGTATGATACTTATATGAATAAAGTAACACTAGGTCATAGAATCTCACTAAATTATGAAGCCCCGTGGAATAAAAGCGAACTAGGCAAAAACTTTCAATCTCAACTTACCGCTGGGGTAAATAGATATTATGGTAGAAATATCTTTGCTTACGCATTAGCTGATGGTATAGCTAGATATGAAACAGGCCTTAGGAGAAATGGCGTGGGTGTAAGCTGGGATAGTGTATTAAATCAAAATAGAATCTGCCAACCTAGATTACGCGATGCAAATGGATTCTATCATTACCACTATCAAACAGGACAAAGAATAGAAGGCGAAGATTATGATAACTGCGTAACAAAATATACAAGCGATACTAAATTCACACAGCTAAAAGTGCCTTATGTAGATGAATATATGATAGGCTTTGCTCAAAGTGTGTATGATTTTAATATAGGTGCGAAATATATTTGTAGATTAGGCAGAGATGAAATTCGCAGAATCACAAATACCCTAGCAAATATCCCTAAAGATTCTAACTACGCAGATACATACTACATCTATACAAATGAGGGTAAATCCACCACCCACGTAATAACCCTAAGTGTTGAAAATAAAGAATTTATAGAATTTTTTGGGATAAAAAATCACTTTTTATTCGCATTTGACTGGACACAAGTGCGTAGAAATTACACAGATTACACCGACACGCTTTCAAACCCAGAACTTGCTAATCAATGGATAAGCTACAATGGAGAGCTTTTGCGTTATGCAGATAGACCAGCGGATAACTTTAATCGCCCCTATACAATAAGGCTAAATACCACGCATATATTTTCTATATGGAAAACTAAGATTTTGTGGAATAACTTTTTTCGCTTTCGCTCTAGCTACATAGCGATGGCTAGCACGCCTGCTAGCTATGGAGGAGTTGCTAATCGACCGCAACCTGATAAAGATTCTAATGGAAATTATGTCGATACATTTCGCCCATTTAATGTAAAGGGCGCTTTTACTTGGGATATGCGTTTTGGCTTTGAGATTAATGCGTATAAGGGCAATAGTTTGTATGTGAATGTGGATATTTATAACCTTTTAGATTCTAAAAATCTAGCCATTGCCTCGGCAAGTTATAGCCTAACTGCTGGGACTACTGCTACTCCCATATATGAAGTCGGCCGCCAATTCTGGCTAACCTTAGGATATAAATTTTAGATTCTATATTCTAATTCTTAAAATTTCTACGCTAAGATTCCACAAATTCACCAGAATATAAGCCAAAATGACAAACAAAATGCTATCACTACATTTTATACTTTACTGCATAATTACGATTAGTGTGGCGGTGTTAATCGCCTTGATTTTCACTGCGTGTAGTCCGCTAACTAAAATCGAGCATGATACTAAAACCACCTACACACCGCAATATAATGTCTTTGATAGTCCCATTGCTACACCTTATCAAAATGAGTTAAGAGAAGGAAAAGATGGCGCATTGATTATCGCTGATGGCACGTCCGCACTGCTTCATCGCCTTGCATTTATTCAAATGGCTCAAAAAAGCATTGATATTCAAACCTACATTTACAAAAATGAGCTTACTTCAAAGCTGCTGATACACGAGCTTTTGGAGGCTGCGAGCCGCGGTGTGAAAATTAGAATCTTAATTGATGATAATGGCATTACAAATGATTTATATGACCTGATTCAACTTGATAATCACCCAAATGTTGAAGTTAGAATCTTTAATCCTTACTTTTTTCGCTTTACGATATTAAGGGCGTTTGAAGCGCCCTTTGACTTTGCTCGTATTAACAAACGAATGCACAATAAGCTTTTTATTTTCGATGATACCGCACTAATCATGGGTGGGCGAAATATCGGCGATGAGTATTTTGATAATGCAAGTGTGAATTTTACTGATACTGACCTACTTTTTATCGGTAATATTACTAAGGATTCTAGGCTAAATTTTGAAGAGTTTTGGAACTATAATCGCAGCATCCCGCTATCTTTTTTCCCTAGTAAATCTAAGCTTAAAAAATATCATAAACGCACACTAAAAGAGCAGGCAAAGGCGTATAACATAAATGAAAAGCAGTGGCTAGAATACCGCGCTGATATAGAATCTTTTAAGGGCAAATACCTTAATAAAGAGCTAAAAATGAGCTTTGGCGAGGGCATTTTCCTAGCGGATTTACCGCAGAAAGTGGATATTAATAACGCAGATTCTAAGACGCTAATTTTGGACGCACTCTCATATTATTTGAATTATGCAAAAGATTCTATCATTATTTCATCTAGCTATCTTGTCCCGGGGAATGCGTCAATGGAGTTTTGGCAAGATTTCCTTAATCGTGGCGTAAAGATTCAGATTCTAACAAATTCGCTTGCTAGCATTGATGTAGTGCCGGTGTATTCGCACTGGGAGCACTATCGCGATAAACTCGCCAAAATGGGAATTGAAGTCTATGAATACACAAATCTTGATGTGAATAAAGCGAAACTAAAGGACAAGGCGAAGTTTTACAACACAAAAAAGGCGCGCGTGAGCCTGCATAGCAAAAGTATGATAATTGATGATAGCATTATCGCGGTAGGGAGTTTTAATCTTGACTATCGCAGCGCAATGCTAAATACTGAAAGTATCGTGTTTTTTAAGTCTAGCGATTTGGCAAGTGAATTGAAAAAAATAACGCAACATCAAATGGCAGAGTCTTATAGAATCTTGTATGATGCGACTTTGAAAAAGTGCGTATGGCAGCTTCGTATCGATGGAGATGAGCAAACCTTTACAAAGCCACCAAACACAAGCTTTTGGCTTCGCCTTTACAAAAACGCCGCGAAAATCCTGCCGGAGAAGTTGTTTTAAGTTATTCTATTGAATAATTCGTTACTAGATTCACTATTTTTAAGCTAAAATACTTTATCACTTAGATTTAAGGAGCAAGATATGGTAAAGCAGGTTAAGATTTTTGAGGCTAACTCGATAGAAAATTTAGAGCGAGAAATTAATAAATTTTGCGTTGATTTTTTCCCAGAGGAGATTTTTTCAATTAAGATTCTGCCACTTGAAAGCGAAGGCGCGTATTTTGCGTATATCACTTATCAAAAAGATGAGTATGAGGAAAGTTAGTTTTAAGAATTTGTAAAGGTTTAAAATGACAAATTATATAACGCGAGATGAGAGTGCGATGTATTATGAGTGCGGGTATAGTGCGGATAATGCGATACTTTTGCGGCTTAATGATGAGATAAAATTTATCACTGATGCTAGATATAGTGGGGAAGCTAGGGAGATTTGTTTAGATTCTAAAAGTTATGAAAATAGTAATATTTGTGATGATAAAATTATAGAATCTAATCCGCAAGATTGCAAAAATCATAATATTATAGAATCTAATATGCAAGATTCTAATTTAGTAGATTCTAAAAATATAGAATCTAAAAGTTCTAAAGATTCTAAATATCACAACATAGAATCTAAAAGCCACAAAAGTTCTAATATTCATAATAAAAGCGAAAGACAATTACAAAATTCAAAACATATTGAGATTATAGAATCTGGCGACTTGCTAAAAACTGCCATTGAGATTCTAACAAAACACCACATAAAAGCCCTGTGCTACGACCCCACAAGGATGAATGTAAGCGAGTTTCAAGCCCTGCAAAGTAGCGGCATTAACTTAGAATCTAGCCCAAATTTCACGCAAAAAATGCGAATTGTGAAAAGTGAGAATGAAATACAGATTCTAAAAGAAGCCCAG
Organism: Helicobacter saguini; assembly: GCF_000762875.2. GTDB lineage: Bacteria > Campylobacterota > Campylobacteria > Campylobacterales > Helicobacteraceae > Helicobacter_A > Helicobacter_A saguini. The sequence continues at coordinate 19,654 of NZ_JRMP02000013.1, read as the reverse complement.
CGACTGAATCTAAAAGCGTTTGCAACCTTTGCGGACTTTCTAAATACAAGCGGCGTGGGCAAAAGCGAGAAATTTTTGCATTATAAAATCGCGGATATTTTGGGCGATTGTGGGCAGTTTCCGCTTAGTTTTGAGCCGATTGTTGGCATTAATGGCAATGCTGCAAAGCCGCACGCCCTGCCTAGTGGCGATATTTTGCAAAATGGCGATAGTATTTTGCTTGATTGTGGGCTAAAATACGAGCGATATTGTGCGGACTGCACGCGAAGTGGGGCGTTTATTTGTGGGAAGTTTGCCTTTAGCAAGGAGCAGGATTTTACGCGACTAGATTCTAAGATTTTAGGCGAAAATGCGCGCAAAATGAGCCAGAGTGAAAAGCAAAAAATTTATGATATTGTGCGGAAGGCGCAAGAGTTTGCGATTACGAATTTACGCGCTGGGATGAGTGGGAAAGAGATTGACGCGCTGGCTCGTAGCGTGATTGAAGAGGCAGGTTTTGGAGCGTATTTTGTGCATAGCACAGGGCATGGAATAGGGCTTGATATTCACGAGATGCCCTTTATTTCGCGGCGAAGCGAGAGTATAATCGAGGATGGGATGGTCTTTTCTATTGAGCCTGGGATTTATATTGAGGGTGTTTTTGGCATTAGAATCGAGGATTTGGTCGTGGTGAAAAATGGTCGCGCAGAGATTCTATAGAATCTAGAGTGGAAGTGTTGTAAGGTTTAAGAAAAAATGGAAAATAATGAATTAGTTGTGGTTAGTGCGTTTTATAAAATTGATTTAGATTCTAAAAATCCTAATTTTCATAAGGCAAAACGCACGATAGATACATATTTGCAGTATTTTTCTAGCATTGCTGGGCTTAAAAATAAGTTTATAATTTTTTGTGAAAATATGATGATTGCAAAAAAGATTCTAGAAATTCGCACAAATCATAATTTAGAATCTAAAACATTAATATTGTTAAAAAACTTAGAATCTTTTCAGCCAAATGATTATAAAAAAATTCAAATGTGCCATGAAAGCCATTATAAAACACATGAAAGCATTAATGCAAAATATGTATACCTTATGTATTTAAAAAGTTTTTTTGTGTTAGAAGCTTTAAATTATGCTAGCGATTTTATAGAATCTAGTGCGGGGGGGGGGGGGTAATATTATCAACCTAGATATAGAATCTAAAAAAGATTCTAAGAATATTACTAGAAATATTATGTGGCTTGATTTTGGATTTAATCATGGTAGAACACTTTTTTATCGTCCTAGCGATTTAGATTTTATAATGGCTGAGCAAATCGATTTAATTTCTCACACTAAGATGAATTTATTTATTTTAGGCTTAGATTATGACAAAATGATAGAAGCAGGTAAGGTTGAAAATGATAATTTTGAAGTGGCAATCGGCGGGATTTTATATGGTTCAAAAAGCTCATGGGAGCGTTTTAATATTTTAATGCAAGAATCTTTGCACCATTTTTTAGATTCTAATATTTTATGTGATGACCAAGCTTTGCAGGCGTGGTTAATTTCTAAATATCCGCAGGATTTTAATTTGCTTAGGATTGATTTATGGTTTTCTGCAATTTTTTATTTTATGCCAGAATCTAGGCGTAAAAATGTGCTTGTGACTTGGAATTCTAGTTTGCAAAAAAGTTTTAAACAAGAAAAAGTTATAGACGCTATATTGAAAGAAAAAGAGATTTTTAACGCACCAAGTAAAGCAAAAAGGCTTTATAGAAAATTAGAAAGAAGCATTAAAAGACGAATGAAAAATATTAGGATTTTATTTAGAAATATTATTAGAATATAACTACTACACAATTATAGAATGCTGCGATTTAAACGACTTATTGATAGATTCTAAATGCTAAAATCTTAAATATTTATTATATTATGTAACATAAAAAATTTTATTTGAAAGTGCAAAAAAGTAGATTCTAAAGAATTTATAGAATCTAGATTCTATAATTTTAGTTATATAAATAATCTACAAGTTTTTGTAATTCTATCTCTAGTAAATTATCATTAATTTCACTTGGTTTATCTTTTGTTACAACTCTTTTATAATCTATAACATAATATTTTAGCCCTGTTTTTTTAGCGATAAATTCTTTTATTTTATCTCGTTTTTTTGTATTTTCTATGCTTTCATTTGTGGGCTCTTTACCATAATGCCAGCCGCCGTGATATTCAATAATTGCAAAAGGTTTTGAGGTTTTTTGCTTAAAATCTTTTAGCACAAGCAAAAAATCGCAGTCAAAATTGCTAAAAGCTTTCCACGCATCATTTTCACTATTATCAACAATAAATCGCTTAAAACTAACCTGCGGCAAAATAATAAAATGTTTTTTTATGCTTTCACAAAATATCAATGCTTGATATATCTTAAACTCGTGGAATCCTAACAATTCTTTAGTAGCGATATTAGAATCTTGCAAAAGTGGTAAAATATAATCTAGGCTTTTTTCAAACTCTTTTTGTGCTTCTTGCTCAAGCCTTCTTAGCTCGGCGTTTTGGCGACCTTTTTGTTTTCTTTCTTGCTCTTGTTTTTTATAATCTAGAAATTTTGTTGCCAAGTCTTTATATTCCGCACTTAAGCTTTTGGAGTCATTCAACAACTTATTGTATTTTTTGACTAAATTATTATATTGAGTTGTTAGCTCACTATTTTTAGATTCTAAAGCATACATTTCTCTTTGCAAATTAGCGATAAGTTCGCTAGATTCTATAGAATCTTTTTTGCTAAAAATAGATTTTATTTTGCTTAACATTATGCGCTTTCCTTCGTTTCAATGCTTGGCATTTGCACGACTACGCTTTGGTTTGAGCAGGCTTTATAGACCATTACTAGCATTATTATTTCTACAATCGGCAGCATTATAAATCCTATCACAAAAAAGCACAGCACAATGCTAATGGTAAATAAAATCGTGTAGCCGAGTGCATATAAAAAGCTCTTTGCAAAGCTATATTTTGCTATCATCCACCACGCAAAAAACGCGCCCACCACGCTAAAGAAAAAGGCTAAAGCCAGTCCAACTAATCCACTTGAGCCGTTATCTACTTTGATATTTACTTGTTGTTCGCTCATTTTGTCTCCTTAAAATTGATTTAGATTCTATGGAATCTAGTTTTGAATTTCAAAAGCGTTATCTTATATTTTGTTTTTTTATATGTCAAGGGTTTTTGTAAAGTTTAGTGATAATTTTTATATGGCTTTAAAACATCGTTTTTATCGTGGTTTTTGTTTTTTAGATTCTATAATTTCTTAGAATCTAAGTTAAAATGGAAAAATTTTCATTTACTTTGTGCGTAAAAATGGGTGATAGGAAATTTAAAATTATAGAATCTAGATTCTATAGTTTATAAAATCTTAAGGCTATTGTGATAATATTTAGAATCTAGATTCTAAAAAAGGAGAAAAAATGGAATATGGAAAGAGATATAAAAGCCTTGCAAAGCCTGTGTATATCGATGATTTGGATGATTCGTGTATGCTAATTGACATTCGAGAGCAAGAAGAGGTGTGTGCGGCGCGCATTAAGGGTGTGCCAAATATCAAAGAGCCTTATGCGATTTATAACTTAGCCATTGATAACCCAGATAAAAAAATCGTGGTGCATTGCAAGGGTGGTGGGCGTGCATCTCGCATGGGGACTTTTTTGAAGCAAAAAGGTGTGGAAAACATATATTATTTCGATGATACATTCGCTAGATTCTATGATAAATTTGAAATCGTGGGCGAAGAGAGCGATTGCTTAAGATATTATGAATAGTTTGCTAGAGAGTTTGCAAAATTTTGGCAAGATAATGCAATATTTAATGTCGCAGATTCTAAACGTAAATATAGAATATATAGAATCCTATTTCTTACGAATATCACGAATAAGATTTCGTGGGTAGTGAAAGATTTTATTTCTAAAGTTAGAGATTTTATAACTATTTTGGGCTTTTTGATTGTAAATATATAACATTGCGGAGTTGCCACGGCGGAAGGCGTATTCATAATCTTGTGCAAATATAGAATCTAAAAAGTTATAAATTTTCTCCTCATAATAGCTAAATGGCTCAAAATTATCTAAAAATAAATCTTGGTGCAGCATTTCTAAATAAGCGTTTTTATCGTTATCTATACGTTTTACCTCATCTAAAAGTGAGTCTAAATTTGGGAAATTATGCGCATTTATAAACGCCTTTGGATTGATTTTATACTCAAAAAGATGTGGCGAGATTTTAGGGATACTCATATCGATTTTTTCACTTGGTATAACTTTATCGCTTTGTGGTTGCATAAAAGGTATATTTTTGCTATCTAAAGTTCTAGATTCTATAACTTTAGAATCTTGCAAGTTAGATTCCATATTACTAGATTCTATAATCTTAGAATCTTCTAAAGATAAAGATGTAGATTCCATAACTTGAGACGACGAATTACATCTCAATGAAGTATCCCCCCAATATATCGGCACACACCCATAGATGTAGGCTTCATACAGCTTCTCACTCAAATACCCCGGATAGCTCGCATTTTCAAAGCACAAATTAAACTTATAATCACGCAAAAACTCCATCTTGCTCCCCACACGTCGCCCAATATTATTATTCCACCCACCACCAGAATCCACCCTTTTATACTCACTTAGCTTGTGAAATGCAAGCGTGCGAAACAAGATTCTATGCCGCCCACCATTGCTAACCACGATGCTGCAGAACTTTTCACGCTCCTTTTTAAGCAACTCCGCGCGATTGACCCAGCGATAAATATGCGGGCGAAAAATCGTGTAAAACAGCGGCGCGCGCATATATCTATCGCCAAAATCCATAAAATCAAAGCCAATAGCATAATCAACCAAGTTAAAATCCACACGCAAACTCTCACCACTCAAAATAATCCGCACGCAATCATACTTCAAATACGCATCGCCATTGCAGTTACACATCACAAACTGCGGATTTTGCGGATCATAGATGATTTTATATTTTTCGCCCAAACGCTTCACATAATGAAAATCATAAAATTCTTTCTCATTACCAACAATATCTTCAGTGATAAACAGCCGAATTTCTTTCAAATCGTAGCCTTTAAAACATAAATAGTATTTTAAAATTAATTCTAAACTTTCCCTTCTTTTTGCAATGTGATAAAGAAAACTTCGTGGTCCATTTTTAAGTCAAGTAGGGTTTTTGCTAGCACTTTTTCGCTCTCAACCATATCGTGTTTTCCCTGCTCTTTTGCCTCTCGCTCGACATTTCGCAAGTCGCGATACACATTATCAATGAAAGGAATTGCAGCGCGATTTGGCTTCCTACGCACCGAATAATAGCCGATAATCTCGCCATTATGCCCGAAAGATGGCGTAATATTCGCATACACCCAATAAAAATAACCCTGCTTATTCTTATTTTTGACAAACGCATTAATCTCGCGTCCGCCCTTAATGCACTGCCACAAAATCTTAAAAATCACGCGCGGCATATCAGGATGTCGCACGATGTTGTGATTGCTCCCTAGCAGCTCATCCTCGCTAAACCCGCTAAATTGTATAAAATCAAAATTCGCATAAGTGATAAATCCGCGCAAATCCGTCTTTGTTGTAATCAAACTATCATCTTGCAGCAGCAGCTCATCGCCATTTTTCTCCATTTTCTCGCCCTTTTGTTTTAGAATCTTTTTAAGTTTATCAAATTTATTTAGCATTTTGCAAATTCAAATTATAACTAATTTTTGATTTTAAAATTTATTTTTTTATAGTGATGTTGTAATTTGTTTATTTTGATATATGATTCCTTTAAACAAACAAATAATATAATCTAATTTTTAATATTATGTTTTTTAGCATAAGATTCTATTTCATCTCTTAAGCTTTGAGGAAAATTATCTCTTTGTATTGCTGGGATTCTAGGGTCTAGTTTTTTATCTAGTTTCCCTTCTTTATATAATTCTTCAAGATGCTCTGGTGTGTAGTATGTAGGAGCATTTGGATAGCCTTGCCTTGGTGTTACTGCCATAACTTTTGCTTCTAAAAGCATCGTGTCCATACGTGTCAATGCTATATCTTCATATTTATCATTAGCTATATCTACATCATATCTCTCAAAATATGCAGTTTTCAATTTATATGCATCAAATGCTTCTCTTGTTTCTTTTGTGGAATCAGAATCTCTTGGATCTTTTAGACTACCATTTTGTACTAACTCTTCAAATTCGTCTAATTTATGACCTTTTCTGTCAGTAGAGTAATCATGCATAACATTCCAGTCTAACACCCAATCTACACCCATAATCTCATCAATATATGGTAACATACCAAATTTATCAGGTTTTAATGTTTCAGCTAATTTTTCTATTTTTTTTGCTCTAGCTTTATTTTTATGAACCCCTACTAGACCATATCCTGGTATATTATGTCCATATTCATATAATCCACCTAATAATCCCGGCTTTGATAAAATACTATCTCCACCTGTAAGTTGTATATGTAATATGTATGCTTGTATAAATCTAGCCGAAAAGCCTGTATATTCTTTAGGCCAAGCTTTTATATTGCCTAGCATCCCTTTTGATATGCCTATCTCATGCTTAATTAAATCTGATGGCCACTCATACTTATTCTCTATTTTGTTTATTTCATAATATATATTTTCATATTTTTCATTTATTAATTTACCATATTCATTTACATTTGCTATTGCATCTAGCGGTATATCCATGATTGCACTTCTTATGCCACTTCTTATCACTAGATATTTATATCTTTCTCTTTTTGTTTTTAAGGATTCAAAGTAAGCTTTTTCTTTTTTAGTCCATGGGGCTATTGCTCCTTTTGCTGGGTCTTTTAAATATATAGTTTGCCATGATTTAAAAGCATTTAAGGTAGAGCTTTGTCCTGTTACCTGCGATGGGTCTAAATAAATAGGTTTATAAGAATTTTTATAATCTTCCATAATATGCCATGCTTTAAACAAAGCTTGTGAATAAGCCTCTGTATAATCACCTGTTTCTTTTTTGTTTCTCTTAAAATATATCTTATTTGTTTTTTTATCTACATCCAATATTACACCATTTGGTGCATAAATTTCATAAGTATCGCTCATATTTACTCCTTAGTATAGAATTTATCCTATCCATAAACCATCCGACATAATTATATTTGTGATTAATCTGCCTATAATTTCTGGTGGTTTTTCTTTTTTTGCTGTCTTCTCACTATGATTTTTCTTTTTTAAATGATCACAAGACTCATCACCATCATCCACTCCATAATACATCGCTTTTATATTATTCTCTCCTATTGCATTTAATGCTCTCACCAATCTTCTAGCCTTATCTTTATCGGGTCTCCATTTATTATTTATATACGAATTGTTATAATAATATTCTGCATAGTCTGCTAATATACCTATGGCTTCATTATATAATAGTATCGGTGTGTCTCTTATAGTTTTTCCACTTTTTATATATTCTTGCTCAGCTTTTTCATCTTTTAATTTATATATGTTTGCTCTATTACCTAATTTTATGGTGTTTAAATTTTTATTAAAAAAGGTTATATCATCTAGGTCATTTATATCAGTATCTGTAAGTGCTGCTCTTTTTTTCTCTAATATTAGATAACTTAATAATCTTTTTAATGCAAGTATATGAGCATCTTCACTAGATTCTAATTCATAATGAAAGTTTAAATGACTATAAAAAACACCTGTATGCAATTTAATACCATAAAATAATTTTTTAAAATCAAAACTTATAAAACTATCATTAATTACAAATGGATATGTTACATAATCTTCTTTTATCACTGCATAAGGTGCATCATATTTATCTGTGTAAAAAGTATGTATGATATTATCATATTGTTTTTTTAAGGCTTCATAATTACTAGGAAATATATATTCTAATGTTATGGATACTCCAGCATCTATTAAGGCATACTTAAAATTATTTTTTATAGAATCTAAAACTTTTTTTATAGGTAGTTTTTTGGCTTCTTTTAAAATTATATCAAATTGATTTTTTCCTATTAAATGTTGTTGGTAAGTTTGATTTTGCGTTGCGTCATAATAAAAATAAATATTATCTATTAGCGTTTTGTCTATATCTTTTGTTTTTGTGTTTTTTAGATGTTTTTTTATAGAATCTTTTAGGGTTGATAGATTGAGTCTCTTTTCGTTTTCTAATTTTAATTTTATGCCTGTTATTATGGCTTCCTTTGCGGCAAAATGTGCTAATTGTTTTTTTGTTAAACGTAATTCAGCAATAGCTAATGCTCTTATATATTTTTTTGTATTTTCCTTTATTTTTGAGTTTGTAGTTTCATTAGATTTTTTAGAATCTATTAACACATAAGTTTTATCAGGTGATATTTGTTGTTTTATTAAATGAAATATACCTATTGTTTCTAATAAACTTTGCTCAAAACCTTGCGTGAAGTGTATAATCATATATTTTAATATTCGCTCCATACTTTGAATATAGTTAGAATCAAGCATAAAGTTGATAAAAGGACAAGCACTAGATAGTATTTTGCACACACTAACACTTATAACTTTTTGCACACTTTGCTTGTAAGAATCTTGTATATATCTTTCTCCATAATTTTCTATGATTTCTTTTTTTAAGCTTTCAGAATCTTGCATTTCTTTTTCTATATTATCAAAAAAAGATTCTATTTCTTTGTCATTATTTAAGTCTTTATTGGATTCTAAAATATCATAAATATTTTTTATTACATCAATAGCATTTTTTTTATATCCTATTAGAGCGTGAGATAACATATTTATTGAACAATCAGCATTATTAAATTTAATTATAATGTTTCTAGATTCAACAAATACTATTTCTATATTCAAAAAAAGTTTTTTGAGATGATATAAAGTTAATGCTATTTTTAGACAATCCATTAATGTGTAAAATTCGTATGTGTTTGACCTATATTTCATATTATTATTGCGAATACTTATATAATATACTTTTAAAGCATTTATGTATTCACGTGTCATTTCTATTTCTTTTTTTATAATGCTTTCTTTTTCTTCTTTTTGTTTAAAAAATTGTTTTATGTATTCATAATTTATGGCTTCATTTTTATATACTAAAACAGATTCTATTTTTTTATCAAAATAATTGTTTGTTAACATTGCCATTTCAGGTTCAAATTGTATAAGTTTTTCAGTCAATGATTTTTTAGAATATTTTTTAATATCGTCATATTTTTCTTTATAATATTCATATTTCTTTTTTGAAATTTTTACAAATACTGATAGTTGTAATATATACGGCTTATTATCACCATCTTCTAATGTTATAACATAATCACTAAAATTTCTTTTGGAATTATAGTTTTTATTGTTTTGATTGTATCTAAATGGATTTGGCTGTGTATATTTATTTTCAATATGATTGCTTAATATTTCTTGTGTTATCGTTTCTGTTAGTTTTGCATTATATTTAGTTGGGGCATTTGTTATGATTATATAATTTCTATTCATTGTTGTAGAGCTAGTAGTATTTTTATTGGCGATTAATTCTGCTAACACACTTGAATTAAAATGTGGACTTTGTATATATGATATATGATTAAATTTTGCAATGTCATATTTTAGTTTTTGTAAAATATCTTTGGTATATAATTTAGCATTATAAGATAAATTAATAACTTGAGAATCTTGCATAAAAAATTTATCTAAATCTATTTCATTTTCTAATGTAAATTTAAAAGCTAAATTAGATTCTATATTAGAATGGTTTTTACTAGACATAAGATTAAAACATGATAAATCTATTATTTCTTTTTTATCAACAATTAATGCAGAACTTAATAAGGTAGTATTTATATAAGTGATAAATACACCAAATTCGCTTACAAGTAATTTTGCTATAGGACTTAAAATTTTATGATATGCCTTATTCTCTAAATTATTATATTCATATAAAAATGAAGCTATACTGCCACCAACGCCTACTATGCCAAGTATGGCAGTATATGGATTAAATAAAAGTGTTATGTTTATGATAACATCAAAAATACATTTAATAAATAATTTATATTTTTCATTATCTCTACTTTCTATAAGTTGTCTTACAAACATAATAAAATCATCAAAAAAAGATTCAAAACTATCTTTTAAATTTAGTTTTATTATGTTATCAAACATCCTAGATTCTATAATTAAATTAATATTCTTGATAATTTCTTGTTTAATATCTTTAAAATTATCAATATGTAATTTATTAATGTTTATGGATTCCAATAAATTATTTAAGGTTTTAATATCTTTATTGTTGCTTATTTTTTCAAAGCCTTGTATAAATTTTATAATAGAATTATCAATATTACAATATGACTGAATGTTAATATATTTCCTACTGCTTGGTGCAAAATCAAGCAATTTATCCTTAAAAGATTCCAAATATTGTATAGTTATCTGTTTATTTAAATCTTTTAGATTTATATCGTAATTTATTACATTAAAAGTATATATTGTTACTTTAATATTTGAATCTTTTTGCACTAAATTAAATAAAGAATACATAATATATTTAAATATATTTGAATAAATCGAATCGCCAAAATGCCTTAAAGATTGATAAAAAGCATAAAAATTTGGACAAATAAAATCAATTGTGGTGTTTTGATGATTGTTTTTTTGTGTAGCTAATCTTAAAGTTTTATTAACTTCTTGTAATAATGCTTTTGTGTCTGTTATTACCATAATTGCATCCCAAATTATAGAATCTATATTGATTGTAATATTGTGCTGTGTAGATTCTATTTAATAATCTTGTTGCACTTCTGTATATACATTTGTTAGCCCAAAATATTGTAATGCACTCATAATATCAATAAAACCTTGCACGTTTGCATCTTTATCTGCCTTGATAATCACACTTATATCACTTTCCAAACTTCGCAAATAGCCATACATTGCAATTTTATCAACCTGCTGCGAATTAATATAAATATCTCCATCTTTATCTAGTGCGATATTTATTTGCTTAGAATCTAGACTGCTTTGCGTTTCTTCATCAACTTTTGGAATCTGAATTGGCAGTTGTGAACTAACACTAAAAGACGCACTAACTAGCACAATCACAAGTAGCACAAGCATAATATCAATAAAAGGCACAAGATTTAATGAATCTATTTTTTTCATTTATTTAACTTTTTGAGATTTATTTTTTGCATAAGCACATTAGATTCTATAACGCATGTCCTATTTCGCTTTGATTACGCCCACGACTGCATTTGAGGGTTTGTCAATAATTTTTACGCCCTGTTTCTCTGGCAAGTCGCGAACTAAAATTGTGTGTCCCACATCTAAAGGGCTCACATCCAAATCATACTCATTTGGCAGATTTGCCGCATCGCATTTCACACTAATTCGCTTGCACGAAAACACTAGCACGCCCTTATTTTTTAGCCCGACAGGCACGCCATGCACTTTCACAGGCACTTTATATTTTGCTACCACGCCCTTTTTGGCAAACATCATATCCACATGCAAAATATCGCTACTTACAGGGTCTTTTTGATACTCCTGCACGACCACATCATAAGTCTTTTCACCCACTTTCACAGGGAAAATAAGGCTAGTTTTGCTTCTCATAAACTTAATAAAATCATTGCGTTTAAACGCGCAATGAATATTTGCCTCGCCTTTCCCATAGATATTTGCGATTAGATAACCATCTCGCTTTAACGCTTTTGCGTTGCTTTTGCTAATACTATCTCTAATCTTACCTTCAAGCATTTTCGCTCCTTTTTTGAAATTATTTTTGGAAATTAAAAAGCTAAAATTATAGCATATTTTTACATAGAATCTTACGTATAAATTACAAAAAATTTTAGCTATAATACGAGTTTTAATTTTAAGATTCTATAATTTTAGGGCAATAAATGGCAGATATTTACGGCGAGATTGACAAAAAGCAACCAAAGGCAAAAAGCAGCAGTGGCTTTTTTAAGACCTTTCAAATCCTTTTTTACTTTTTTCTAACAATCGGCGTTGTAATCGCTGGAATCTTAGGCTACTACGGCTTTCAGCTATATAAAGAGCTAGCCCCACAAGCACAAAAAATGATAAATTACCACCCAAATGAAATAACCCAAGTCTTTGATTCTAAAGGGCGTTTGGTCGCAAACTTATTTGACGAAGAATACAGATTCTATGTAACCTATGATGAAATCCCAGGGCGCGTTATAGAGGCACTCTTAGCCGTGGAAGATACGATGTTTTTTGAGCATGATGGGGTAAATCTTGATGCAATTGTTAGGGCTATGTTTAAAAATCTAGTTAATATGCGTTTTATGGAGGGAGGCTCTACGCTTACCCAACAGCTAGTCAAAAATATGCTACTTACAAGTGATAAGACGCTTGATAGAAAGGTAAAGGAGTTTTTGCTATCTATTCGCGCCGAGCAGGTTTTGACAAAAGAGCAGATTTTGGAGCGTTACCTAAACTACGTCTTTTTAGGGCATGGATATTATGGAATAAAGACTGCCGCACTTGGCTATTTTAATAAGCCTTTGAGTGAGCTTACACTTAAAGAGACCGCTATGCTAGTTGGCATTCCAAAGTCGCCGAAGAAATACGACCCCACGCGTAATCCAAAGTTTTCAATGAACCGCGCAAATGCGATATTAAAACGAATGTATGACTTAGGCTGGATAAGTCAGGGCGAGTTTCAGCATAGCATAAAAGAGACGCCAAAAATCTATAATCAAACGCTAACGCAAAATAAAGCGCCTTATGTGGTAGATGAAGCCTTGCGTGAGTTAGAATCTATCAAAGATTTAAAAAGCGGCGGATATAAAATCTATCTAACAATCGACTTAGATTACCAAGATATAGCACAACAGGCGTTTGAAAAAGGCTATGAAAATATCGTGTATAGAATCTTAGAGCGAAGCGGTATGAAGCGAAGTCAAATCACAGCTGATGAGCTAAAAAACTATCATAAATATGATACGACTTTAAATGGCGCTATGGTGGTGACAAATCCGCACACAGGCGAGGTTTTAGCGATGATAGGGGGCATTGATTACGCACAGAGTAATTTTAATCGCGCCACACAGGCAAATAGGCAGTTTGGCAGCACCGTAAAGCCCTTTATTTATCAACTTGCATTCAATAAAGGCTACTCGCCGGCTGAAATCGTTATTGACTCGCCAAAAAGGCTAGGCAAATGGGTCCCGGGCAATGACACCAAAAAATATCTAGGACCTGTTACAATGCAGACTGCATTAAAAAAATCGCTAAATATCCCAGCGATTGATACAGCGTTGAAAGTAGGTGAAAGCTCGCTATATAGCGGACTTCGCGAGTTAGGCTTTGAGAATTTCCCAAATGATTTAACGGTGGTTTTAGGAAGTCTCTCAATTAGCCCTATGAAAGCGGCGCAAGAATACAGCCTTTTTAGCAACTATGGCGTGATTGTAAAGCCCTATGTAGTCGCTAGAATCATCACTCCGCAAGGTGAAATCCGCGACTATCAAACAAGCCAAACAACGATAACCACGCCACAACAAGCCTTTTTGGTTACATCAATCCTGCGAGAAGTCGTAAATAGCGGCACAGGACATCGCGCCCGAGTAAATGGAATCCAAATCGCAGGGAAAACAGGCACATCAAATATGAACCGAGACGCGTGGTTTTGCGGCTTTACGCCAGACTTAGAAGCAATCGTGTGGTATGGCAGAGATGACAACACATCAATCGGTGGAAACGCGTATGGCGGAAATGTCGCCGCACCGGTATTTGCGGACTTTATACAACGCGCTTTAGCATTAAATCCAGGGATGCAACGCAATTTTAGGACGCCAAGTGGCGTATATACACAAAATGTGCGAGGCGAGACGATTTACTACACAGACGCATCACGCATAAATTACGAGCAGCTAAACGAGACCGAACGCCTAGAGGAAGCCGACAACCCGATGTTTTAGATTCTATAGAATCTAACTTTACCTAACAAACCTAAACCCAGCACCAATGCGATGTCCAAAGCTATTATACTCATACAAATAGTCGTTATTACCGATAAAATACTGAATGTAAAGCCCAACATATTGCGAGTATTTATATGTGTAGCTAAGACGTAAATTACCTCTAAAAAAAGCCTTTTTACGAACGATATTACTAAAAGTAATATCTGCTAAATGATTACCATAACGCATATATATTTTCAAATCAAGCCCAGCGATATACTTGTAAATATCCGGATTTTCCTCATAATGCCGCACAGGAAAGCCGCTCTCCACATCCACGCCCCAGTGCTTACTCTGCCAAATCGCCTTAATAGTCCATCTATCACTCCCGCGACTTCGCTCGCCCACCTCGCCATTACTAATATGCCGCCAGCCAGTGGTAATCTCAGTTAGCGCGCCACCCCAAAACTGAATATTCATAGGATAAGTATAAAGGATTTCAGGCTGGAAATCATTGTCACGCACGGGGCTGCTCGCACTCTCATTAAAGAGCTGAAAAAAGAAAGTGTCCGTTAGCGCGACATACAAAATCCCACCGCTTTTAAAGATATTTCGCACCATTGGCACGCGAAAGCTAATTTGGATTTTCGCCTCATTTCGCCAGTAATTTGACTGATACATCGGCGTGAAATTATACAAATAAATCATATAAGTATCACGCCACTCTTCAAGCGGTAGCTTTGAGAGCTTATTTAGCGGCGTGGGCGCGGCTGGAATATCCTGTGCGTTTAGATAGCCATCGTGGTAGAGTTCTTCTTTTTTTTCTTTATTAAGCAGGGGGAACATAGGCTCGGTTTGTTTGGGCTTTTTTGGCTTTTTTTGTTTTTTAGGTTTAGATTCTATGTTTTGTGTTGTTTTTATAGAATCTTGTGTGTTTTGAGATTCTGTGTTTTGCGTGATTTTTATGGAATCTTGATTGTTAGATTCTGTGTTTTCTTTGGAATCCGTTTTGGAATCTTTAGTGTTTTTAGATTCTGTGGTTTCTTTGGAATCTTTGGGGTTAGATTCTATGTTGTTTTTGGAATCCGTTTTGGAATCTTTAGTGTTTTTAGATTCTATACTTTCTTTAGAATCTTTAGGGTTTTTAGATTCTATATTTTGTGCTATTTTTATGGAATCTTGAGCGTTAGATTCTGTATTTGTGGAATCTTTTTGTGGATTAGATTCTATATTTTCTTTTGGATTTATTAAATCTTGACTTTTAGAGTTTTGAGCTAATTTTATAGAATCTATATTGTGCATAAAATTTGTAGAATCCTTAGCATTTTGCAAACTAGATTCTATATTTTTATATTGAAAATCTTGCAAATTGTGATTTATAGAATCTTTAGAATCTTTCGTATTTTGCGACTTAGATTCTATATTTTTGGGCGATTTTATAGAATTTTTTTGCACATCTATCATTTTTATAGAATCTTGCGAATTAGATTCTATATTTTTATTTTCCGCTAAACTTATAGAATCTTTTTTTAAACTAGATTCTATATTTTCTTTAGAATCTTTTGTGATTTCGGCTAATCTTATAGAATCTTCATTATTAGATTTCATATTTTTGGACGTTTGTTTAGAATCTTGCAAGTTAGATTCTATACTTTTCTTAGAATCTTCGCCAAATAAAAACGACCCACACAACGCAAAAAACACAAAAAAGATTCTATTAACAAAAGCCATAAAAGCCTCCATTTTAAAAAGCCACAAGCCAAAAATACATTCCTAAAAACACCCAAAATAAAAAATGTATTTTACAAAATCTTTCCGCATTTTTACATAATTTTACAATTTTTAAAATCTAGTTTTAGATTATCTTACCCAAAGTGGCCATCTAGTTTGCGTTTGGCAAGTAGGTGAAAATGCAGGTGTGGGACTTCTTGTCCGCCGTCTTTGCCGATGTTTGTGATTAGCCGATAGCCGCTTTCTTTCACGCCTAGTTTTTCGGCGACTTGCAGGATAAATTCGCCCATTTCGCCCATCATTTTCGCATTAATTCCATTAAAATCTTTCACATATTTTTTTGGGATTATTAGCACATGCACTGGCGCCTTTGGATTGATGTCCTTAAATGCCAAAAAGTTCTCATTTTCTAGCACAATATCTGCTGGAATTTCCCTATCGACTATCTTTTCAAATATGCCTTTTTCTGCTTTTTCACTCATATTTATTCCTTTATAACTTTATAAGATTTGATATTTTATCAAAAAAGTGCAAAATACAAAATTTAGATTCTAACACAAATTATCTTTTTATTAACTCCCTAAAATATTCTATCGTTTTTTGTAAGCCCTCTTTTAGCTGTATTTTTGGTTGCCATTTTAGCTCGTTTTTTGCCAATGTTATGTCTGGTTGGCGTTGTTTTGGGTCATCTTGCGGCAAGGGTAAAAACACGATTTTTGACTTAGATTCTGTCATTTCTAGCACTAAGTTTGCAAGTTCAAGCATACTAAACTCGTGCGGATTGCCGATATTCACAGGTCCTGCAAAGCTATCAGCCGAATCCATTAACGCCAACATCCCATTAATCAAATCATCCACATAGCAAAAACTGCGTGTCTGGCTGCCATCGCCATATATCGTAATGTCCTTGCCCTGCAGTGCTTGAATGATAAAATTGCTCACCACACGCCCATCATTTGGGTGCATTCGCGGACCATAAGTGTTGAAAATCCGCATAACTTTTATGGCGACATTATGCTGGCGTTTGTAGTCAAAAAACAGCGTCTCAGCGCACCTTTTACCCTCATCATAGCACACGCGAATGCCGATGGGATTGACGCTGCCCTTGTAGCTTTCAGTTTGCGGGTGGATTTCAGGGTCGCCATAGACCTCGCTTGTGCTTGCCTGCAGGATTTTCGCCTTTGTGCGTTTGGCAAGTCCTAGCATATTTATCGCGCCCATGACGGATGTTTTGGTCGTTTGCACGGGGTCAAACTGATAGTGGATAGGGCTAGCAGGGCAGGCGAGATTGTAGATTTCATTAACCTCGACATAGAGTGGGAAAGTCACATCGTGCCGCATAAACTCAAATCGCGGATGACTTAGCAAATGCTCGATATTTTGCTTAGTGCCAGTGAAAAGATTATCCACGCAAAGCACTTCGTTTCCACGTTCAATCAGTCTATCGCACAAATGTGAGCCAAGAAAGCCCGCCCCACCGGTAACTAGGACTTTTTTGTTTATCATTTTTTGCTCCTTTAGATTCTATGAAAGTTTTAATTATAGCTTTAAAATGTTATGGAATCTAAATTTGGAAAGTGATTAAAATTGCTCCTTTTGTCTGTATAATTGTAGGATTTTTGTCAAATTCTTTTGCTAGATTTATTAATTGTTTGTCTTGCTCGTTCCAATAGTGACTCGCAAAAAATGTGATTTTTGTTTTAGAATCTTTTCTTTTAAGATTCATAATTTTACCCTTTAAAGATTCTAAATCTCTTGGAATATCATCGATTTTCACGCCAAAAGTTTCATAATTAAAGCTAGTTTTATCGACGTAAAAATAATAAGACATGGCTGCGGTGGATGGATTATACACATATATTTTAGAATCTTTGTCGATTAATTTAATTAATTCGTGTGTTTGTTGGAAATAATATTCTTTGTTTATTACATATTTTGTGATTTTTTGAGCTGTAAAACACATTAAAATTAGCAATGAAAAATTGCATAAAAAACGCAAGATTCTAAACTGATAAAAACATAACGCACCATAGGTTATTAAAATAAAAAAAACAACGCTCATATACAAGGAAAGTCGCCCACCTATCAATCCCCAATGACCAAATGGATAGATTCTTAAAAGTGAAAGTGCAATATAAACGCATAAAATCATACTAAATGCGATAAACAAATCTCGTTTTTTAACATACAAAAATGCAAGTCCTAAAGGCAAAAAGAACGCAAAATATTTTACGCCACTTACACCAAATATGCTAAAACCCTCATAAACACCAATTAAATTTGTGCGGATAAACTCAGGATATTCGCTTAAGTTTCGTGGTAAAAAATATTTCGCCCAGTAATTATAGAAATGCTCTCCTGCTTGATAGCGGATATAAAGTAGGTAATAAGCGACTACAAATATGCCTAAAATGGCGATGTAAAGGGCGTTTTGTTTGAAAAAATTTAAAACGTTTTTGGTGTGATTAATAGGGCGGTGGGTGGGCGATAGGTTGTTAGATTCTATAGAATCTAGATTTTGTGAATTTTTAGAATCTGTTTGAAAATCTTGTAAATTAGATTCTGTAATATCGTTATTTAGGGCATTTTGCTTGGAAGTTACAAATGTTACATCCATAGAATCTTTTGACGTAACATTTGTTACATCCTTAGAATTTTGCAAATTAGATTCTATAAAAAGGTTAGAATCTTGCTTGAAATTCGCTTGAAAAATAGCGCGATAAAGATAGCCAAAGCCCAATCCAAAGGCGATAAAAAGGCTCGTGTAAGAAAAAAGAGAGCAGAAAATCGTAGCAATTATAAAGCTCTTAAAACTTTTATTTGCAAGGAAAAGATAGACTAGCAAAAACGCAGCAGCAGCCTCACCCTCATATTGCTTAAACTCAGCCGCATAATACAAAAGCCCTAAACTACCGCAAGTAAGCGTAATAAAAAATGCGGGAAAAAAGCTAGATTTTATAGAATCTAAAAACGCAATTTTATAAGTCAAAAACAACACCAAAAGTCCGCTAATAAAGGGCAGAAAATAAAGCGAATATTCATTGTAATTAAATGGTGCGCCGATAATTTTGCTAAGAACTAAAAAGCCCACAGGCGCGGCTTGTCCATTTGGCAGGGCTTTCAAAAACATATCACTCCACGCCAAGCCATACATTGAATAGCTAAGACTTGCCTCATCTAGCCATAAATCTTTGTGGTTGATATATTCGTAGAATCTCGCAAATACCGCTACTAGAAGCAAGGCGATGGCTAGATTTTTTAGGTTTAAGATTCTATAAATTTTGCTTTTTTGCGTGTTTTTGCTTTCGTTAAAGGCGATTTTTGCTAGGAAAAATAGGGCAATTCCTGTTAGGTAATATTGCAAAAGTTTTAGCAGAAAGCTTAGTTTAAAATGGGTTTTGTAAGTGATTTGCGTTGGCGGTGTGGCGTTGCTTGGCATTGTGAAAGTTATAAAATTTTGGTTATTTGGGTGGATAAAATTATATATTTGGTAGTTTTCAAATTTGTTAGATTCTATGGGCGTTTGATTAGAATCTTTTTCTAAAGTAGGGTGGTGGGCGGGCGATAGGTTATTAGATTCTATAGAATCTAGATTCTGTAAATTTTTAGAATCTGCTTGTATCTTTTTTATAGAATCTTTTGAAACTATTTTAGAATTTTGTGAGTTAGATTCTGTATTTTCTAAAGAAACTTTGTTTTCTAAAGAAACTGCGTTGTGTTTAGAATCTTGGGTAATGGTATTCCCCCCTCCCTTGCGGAGGGGGGCTAGGGGGGTGGGTATATTGACGTTGTTAGAATCTAGATTCACTAATTTTATGGAATCTTTTTTATTTTCTACGTTTTTTGTTTCGCTTCGAGAATTGACAAACTCGCTTGATTCTTTAATATTATTTGATAATTCTTTACTTATTGAATCTACACGTTCGCAAGGGGGGACAAGGGGGGCTTGAATTGCGAAGTCGCTCCCCCTTATCCCCCCTTGCAACCCCCCA
>NZ_JRMP02000012.1 GCF_000762875.2 Helicobacter saguini | reverse complement strand
CAGCGACTGGGGTGAAGTCGTAACAAGGTAACCGTAGGTGAACCTGCGGTTGGATCACCTCCTTTCTAAGAGAATATTAAAACATTCACTTGTTTTAATTAAAATAGATTCTATAATCCTTAGAATCTTTTAAGAATCTTTTTAGAATCTTTTTAGAATCTTGCAAATGTGATTTTGAGTAACGATTTATAGAATCTTCTTTTAGATTCTATAACTTAAAGAATTAAACATATTTAAAACCATTGCTTAGTTTTGAGAGATTGAATACAAGTAGATATAATTTATGGATACAAATTCACAGCAGCTTTTTTCAACTTGTCATTTTGATAAAGATAAGAATAGAGATATTGCACTAGAAGAGTATAAATTTGCGTGTAAGATACTAGAACAAGAACAGAAAATTTTTGATAATATGGTTAAGTATATTATTATT
The DNA here is from genome assembly GCF_000762875.2 of Helicobacter saguini. Lineage (GTDB taxonomy): Bacteria > Campylobacterota > Campylobacteria > Campylobacterales > Helicobacteraceae > Helicobacter_A > Helicobacter_A saguini. The sequence continues at coordinate 78,735 of NZ_JRMP02000012.1, read as the reverse complement.
TTTGGGACATTATTTAATTCTATTCTTATGGGTTTTTTAGATAAAATTTTTGATTTTTTTACGTTTGAAAGAGAAGTTACATCGCTTGTTATAAGTTTTTTAATTTTTATATTATTTTTATTTATTACAAAAGATTTTGCACATAAACAAAAAGAAATTGTGTTTGCAAAAAGAAAAATTGTAACATTAAGAGGAATGTTAGGCATAAATTATGGAAATCAACAACTATTGTTTAGAAGAAATGAAGTAGATGGTGCATATAGACCTTTTGATATAAAATTATCCTTTAGTTATTTATTTTTGCCTATACCTGTTTTATGCTTTATATCCATATTTTTGGTTAATGCTCACAACGGAGAAACTACGGAATCATCACTAATAGCAATTGTGTGTTTAGTAATTTTATTATCTTTATTCAAGGGGTTCTACAATCACTCAACAATTATTTAGAACATTATTTATAAAAAATATGAACGCAACAAGATATAGAAGAAAAATGGCTGAAATATTATTCTCAAGATTATGGCTTGATAGAATTATAGGTAAAGATGAGCAATTAGAAATTTATTTAAGTTCCATTAATTTTGCACAAAATGTTAATGGAGTAATACAAGCCATTCGTTATTTTTATGGAAATAATCATATAAATTTAACAAAAGCACAAAGTTTTGTGTTGGCAGAAAGAGTAGCAATGATTGTTAGTAATGAATTGCGTCCAAGAATAGTTGTTTTGCTAAAAGAGCTAAAAGAGCTAAAAAACGATAACACTTTGAGTGAGCAAGATATTAAGGAAGTTACAACAATTTACAATAATCTCATTAAACAAGGGAAAGTAAAAAATAACGAAAAAATTATCAAAGAAATGAAAAATATTTAAGGATTAACTTGTATTTAATTATAATAAAGCTTTATAAAATAAAGTAAAACATAGATTCTAAATGTTTTCCATTTAAATTGTATAAAATTGTGCAATTTTATCTCAATAAATGTAAAACAATTAAGTTTTAAAAATTTAAATTATTTATGTAAATAAAATTTGAGATTAAAGATGTTTTATGGTCGCCACTAATTTTTTAGTGAGTTTAACAAAATATTATGCCCCAAGTGTCAAAATGCTAGATTCTAAGTTTTTTTCTTCACTAGATTCTATCACAATTCGCTCACCGATATAAGGCATTTCATGCGCTTTTAACACCGCTTTGCCGATAATCAAAATGGCTGGTTTATCGCACACTTTTGCCATAGATTCTAGCTCTCCTAGCGTGCCTATGACGCTTTTTTGCTGCGGTGTATCAACCTTTGAGACAAAGGCGGCTGGGATATTCAAGTCGATTTCACGAAGCCGTGCCTCTGCTACGATTTTGTCCGCGAAGCTATACGCCATCATCACAATTAGCGTGTAGGGCGAGTTTTTAAGCCACAGAAGCCACTGCGTATGGAAAATATTTTCACGCAAATGCGCGGACACAATCAGCACGCCCGAGCTCACGCCACGCAAAGTCGGCACAATGCCGCTACTAAGCGACCCGCACAGGCTCGAACTCACGCCACTAACGCATTCCACATCGACATTGTGTTTTTTTAGGAAACTTGCCTCCTCCCACACGCGCCCAAATATCACAGGGTCGCCGCCTTTAATGCGCCCCACGCACTTTCCTTGCAATGTGTAGTCAAGCATCAGGCGATTTATCGCGTCCTGTTTGAAGCTTTTTTTGCCCTTTTGCTTGCCCACACTTACGCATTCCACGCCATTTTGTTGCAAAAACTCCCAAATTTGCGCACTTACAAGGTTGTCAATCAACGCGACATCAATTAGCTGCAACGCTTCCAGCGCCTTTAAAGTTAGGCTATTAAAATCGCCCGGACCAGCCCCGATAATGAAAACCTTTCCTAGATTCTGTTCGCAAGCTTTAGCGATATTTTCCCGCTCTGTTGGGCTTAGTTTTTTATTTTCTTCATCCTTGTTGCTTAGAATCTTAGTGCGCATTTCTTTTAAATATGTGCTAAATTTTCCTATGCTTTTTGGCAGGATTCTAGCGATTTTGTCTCTTATTTTCTGTGCTAAAATGGGAGAAGCGCCATTTGTGCTTACCATTATTGCTACATTTTCGCTTCTCACAATCGCACCAAAATAGAAATCACAAAGCTCTGGCACATCGACCACATTGAGTAAAAAGCCTAGTTTCTTGCGGTTTTTGTGTAGAAAAACGCCTAAATTTTTATCGCCTGTGGCGTCAATTACTAAGTCGAAATTTTGTAAAAAGTTAGATTCTATAATTTGTAAGTTTTTAGTATTAAAGTTAGGATTTTTGGAATCTATGTTATTGCGAGTTAAGTCGCTAGAGTTAGCGTGGCAATCTATAATTTGTATAGAATCAGTAGTTTTAGATTCTATATTTTCTAATTTTTTAGAAATTTTATTATTAGATTCAATACTTTTGCTTGTGATATTGTTAGAATCTTGCAAATTAGATTCTATATTTTGGCTTATTTTAGAATCTAAATTCGCACATACTTTCTCTTGCAATCTAATATGATTTAAATTAGATTCTATGTTTTCAGTATCCGTTTGTAATGAAGCCAAAATCACATCAACATCGCTAAAAACGCTATGTTTTTTTTCTTTTGCCACAATTGTAATATCAAAATTCGCCTCTTTTAAAACCTTATATTTTTGTGCCGCGACCGCTCCAGCTCCGATTAATAGCGTCTTTTTGGGCGTCAAAGCAATGGGTAAAATCTCACTCATTTTTTTTTCCTTTAAATTCTTTAGAATCTCATAAATGTGAAATTATAGCACTTTTTAACTACAAAAATAAACAAATTACTAATTTTTTAATAAAATTTATTTAAAACTATAAAATTCAAAATTATGAAAAATATAAAGTTATAATATCTGTAATGGTTTAAAAAACAGATTCAAACTTTTGTATTATATCCTTACACATTTTATCGGTATTTGTGGGGCTTTTTATTATTTTTGGTTTTGTAGAATCTTTAGATTTAGTAACAATCATGCAGTTTTTAGAATCTAGCGTCACAATAACGCCCGGATAAAAATCATTAGCCGTTATATTAAAAAACTCTGCCATGCACACATCCTTGCCCTTTTGCCCTAGCATTGATGGGAAAAAGCAAGGAGAGAACTCAGTATCTAAAAGCAAATTTTTATAACCAGATTCTAAAAATCCTAACGCAAAATTGTCCGCATATAGCCGCTGCAAATATTCTGTGTATAAATAATTAATGAAAATATCTAGCAATTTGTTATTATTCATATCCATAGCCTTATGTTCTAAATTTTTTTGGCTCACATTGCTAAAATCTAGCTTTTTAAATGTGTAATTTATAGAATCTTCAAACTGCATTAATATATAATATTTATAGCCATTAATGGCGTAATTAGCGATATTTTCGCTCATTTTATTTTTATTGTACTCTAACATATTATCAATGATAAAGACTTCATTTATATGACCGCAAGATGCCCCGATACAAGGTTCTGCATTGCCTTTCATAAAATCCAAAAAAATAAAAAACTTATCACCAAAACTAGCAATAATATCACTTTGCTCCTGCAAAAAATCATTGATAAATTTTATAAATTCACTCTCTTTTTTACTTAAATCTTTTTGTTTTGAGCTATGATTTTCTATGTAAAATTGCAGTGCTACATTCATTACAAGCAATTGCAAATATGTTTTATAATGCGTGATAAAATCTTGCTGCTCTTTTGTTGTAGCGTATTTTTGCAGCGTATCTACAAAAGTTAGCTGCTCCTTTGCATACTCATTTGAAAGCTCTAAAATACGCCTTTGTGGCGACTTAGATTCTATATTTTTTGTGGAATCTTTATTCGTTATAGAATCTTTGTCGCTAGATTCTATTTGCGTGGGTTTAGATTCTATATTTTCTTTAGAATCTAAAATCTCAAAAACCAACGGCTTATAATCTTTTAGGCTTACCGCATTAAGAGAAACCACAAAACATAAAATAAAAAACAAAACCCGCATAACTTTCCTTTGTTTATAAAAAAGAATCCAAACTTTATCATATAAAATTAAATATTAAGGGATTCTATAGAATCTTAGAATTTATTTATATATTATCTTATTCCAAAGTTTTCGGCTTTTTCAAGCACCTGATTAATATTTTTATCTATCCATTCCGCATTCATCCACTCCTGTGGATTGACAAAATGCCCCTGCACCAAAACACTAAATCTAACATTATCAATTAATGCCAAACCACTATGCCCCACATACCCTATCACGTCAAGAGAGTTTAGTGAGTATTTAGTATTGCTAAAATTATTCAAATAACCATACATGGTATTTAAACCTAAATTATGTCCCAACACCACAACATTACCATACTCACCTATTTGCCCTGAAAAAGCAAGTCTAGCATCGTTACTACTAATAATAGAAGTATTTTTACTAGCCACTAAATCAATCCCTAATCGTTTAAACGAGCCTATATTTTCACCCTTATATCTATAAATATATTCATCACCAAATTTCCCTTGTATTGTATAGTTTTGCAAAGGAGCAAAAGTATTAAATCTTGGTATTTTTTTAATGGCATCATTAATAAAGATTCTATCAAAATCACCTATACGTTTATTATCTTGTGGCCTCATTATTTTATTAAAATATTCGAATTTTTCAATATCTTTTGTAAGTGAAATAGGAAACTTTACATACTGCTCTAAACGAGATAACATTTTATTCATATATGAATCGCTAAGGGGGAAATTATATAATCGTTTTGTAAAATTAATATTAGTCGCAATGGGAATGGTTATCACCTTTTCATTACTCGCCTTGTCAAAAACATGGATTTTGCCTTCAAAAAATGTGTTTGTAATAGGCCACGCAATGATTGAAAGATACACAAGATAGCCCTGTTTATTGATGTATGGATAGGCTTCAAAAATGTTTTTGCCGTTACTCAAAAAGACGCGCTCCACGCCCAAATCGCTATTATCCACGCCCAAATCACGCGCCTGAAAGGCAATCAAAGCCGCGCCACCATAGCTAATTTGCTGGCTTGTGGCGATGATTTGAATCTGCGGCGTGGTGTTGTTTATCACTAGATTTTTGCTAATTGTCGTGGTGTTTCCGCGAAAAAAATTCGTATTGCTCCAGTCCTGCACGCTAATTTTATAAGTGATAGAATCTCCATTCTTAAGATTGCTGATTTTTGGCAAAATCACATCGATTTTCTTGCTTTTTTTGGTCAAAATCTCGCTAGATTCTAACAAAATCTTGCCATTAGAATCTAAAATCTCCACATTATAAGAACTTAACCCACTCGCATCAAAAGCACTTAATTTTATATCATTTTCAGGGTTAAAGTAACTAGATTCGAAAGGATAAATATTTTTATCTTTCAATAAATATAACTTTAAGGCAGGATTTATCCGCTCAAAACTCTGCGAATTTAGCAAATAATACATAATCAGCAAAAAAACAATACAAAATGGCATGATAAATATTCGTTGCAACTTTTACCTTTTTAGTTGTTATAAAGTTTAGATTCTATCAAAGATTTAGAAAAAAGCATTATACTTTTGCAATAAATTTAATGGATTTTGTAATGGAAAAAAATGATTGATATTAAATGCATAAGATTTATAGAATCTATCCTTTGGGAGCTTGAAAATGGCGAGCCTGTCGCTATAAAAGAGCCACTTAAGATAAAATATATTTTAGAATCTAAACAAGATTCCAAAGAAAATATAGAATCTAAAAACATTTCTAAACAAAATATAAACTTATAGAATCTACCCTAGATTCTATCACTCAAAGTTTAAAAAACGCACTATAAATAATAAAGTGATTTATAAAGATTTGAGTGATAAAAGTAACTTTTTTGCAAAAAATAATATGTTTGATAAAATCGGTTTTTACTTGCCACTAAAAGAGCTTGATAATCTAGTTTGCTATGATTTAGATTCTATAAAAAACACAGAATCTATAGAATCTACCCCCAGCTAACAGGCAAAATAGGCTATATTTACCACATTTTTGACACTTTTAATAAGGATTTTTTGCGTGATATAAAAAGTGAATTTGAGACAGATATTAATGAAGGCAGCAAATATTTAGAATCTTTGCAATATGATTTTGTAAATAAAATTGTGAATTTGTATATGAATAAATATCTTACGCCTTTTGGCATTACATTTAAGCCGCAAGTTAGCGAAGATTCTAAACTGCAATTGATGAAAGAATTTATAGAATCTTTAAATGATATTTTTAAGATTTATGCCTTTAAGCCGAATGTGGAAATTGCGGATATGGATGAAACACTTGAGGGGACATATACCCTATATGATAATACTATAAGGGTTTCGCGTTTGGCTTCTAATCTTTATTATCCTTATGAAATTTTTATGATTTTAGTGCATGAATATAGGCTAAATCCACATGAAAAAGACGCCTTTTTAATGGAGCAGATTCTAAACCTTGTCATAGAATCCACTTTTGCTATAAAGTTTAATAAGATATACAATTCAAAACTGCGTTAGGTTTTTAGAATCTAGTATTTATAACCCAAAATGCCTTGCAAATTTTTGCTAGATTCTATAGAATCTACTTTTAATTTCAAGTAGATTTATCACTTAAGGATACAAAATGACATTCATAAAAGCCTGTTTTAAGGAGAAAACGCCCTATACACCCGTGTGGTTTATGCGGCAAGCTGGGCGATATTTGGACGAATATAAAGCCACGCGGGCAAAGGCGAAAAACTTCCTAGATTTATGCCAAAATGTCGCCCTTTCAAGCGAAATTACGCTTCAGCCGATTGAAATTTTGGATGTGGATGCGGCGATACTTTTTAGCGATATTTTGGTGCTGCCTTTTGAGATGGGGTTGCCTTTGGAGTTTAAAAGTGGCGAGGGTCCTGTGTTTTCTCGCACTATTGAAAACCTAGATTCTATAGAATCTTTGCGTCAAAATGCACACAAACGTCTAAATTATGTCTATGAATGTGTCGCGGATATAAGAGCTAAACTAAGCAAGGATAAGGCTTTGATAGGCTTTAGCGGTGCGCCTTGGACGTTGGCGACTTATATGATTGAGGGAGCTGGGAGCAAGGCGTATGAGAAAAGTAAAAAGATTCTATACACACAACCTCGTGTGCTACACGCATTGCTAGAGCGTTTGAGCGATGAGATTAAGCAATATTTAAGCTTACAAATCAAGGCTGGGGCTAATGCGGTAATGCTTTTTGACTCGTGGGCGAACGCACTTGAAAAGGAGGCGTATCTAGCGTTTGGATGGGCGTATTTGCGTGATATTGCGGCGTTTTTAAAACGCGAATTTCCAAAAACGCCTGTGATTATTTTCCCGCGTGGCACGGGCGTTTTTTTGGAGGCTTTGGATGGCAATTTTGATGTTTTAGGCATTGACTGGCAAACGCCAATGAGCGTGGCAAAGGCAAAAGTCGGCGATAAATTCACCCTGCAAGGCAACCTAGAGCCAGCTAGAATCTACAACCTAGATTCTATGAAAAAGGGCGCGCTAGAAATCTTGCAAGTAATGCAAAACAAAGGGCACATTTTCAACTTAGGTCATGGAATGATAAAAGACTTACCACGCGAAAACGCGATAGAATTAGTGAAATTTGTTAGGGAAGAAAGCAGTAAGTTTTAAAGAGTTTTGGCGATTTTTTTAAATTTTAAAAATGTTAAGATAGAATCTTAAAAAACTAAAAAAGGCGAAAATTGAATAACAAAACTCTAACAATTTCCAAAATCTTGCTTGGCTTATACTTCCTAAATATCGGCGTGGCACTCGGCGGTATCGCACTTTTAGGCTTTGCGGAAAGCACGATTTTAAATGCGGACGCACTTTTGCGACTAAAAGATTTCACACAAGGAATCACAAAATATGAGCAAGGCATAATCTTAGCTGATATAATCGATAAGTTTCGCTATGTTCTAATATTTGTAGCTATTTATGTTTTAAGTTATGAAAGTTTGAGCTTTAGATTCCAAAAGTCGAACTTTTTTGTGTGGATTTTAAGCATTTTAAACACGATTTTAATGTTTCTTTTTTGCTTTTTTTACGCCCCAAAAATTGTAAATATTTTTAATGAAGAGCCAAAAGTAATGGCAAGCCCGCAAGCTGAAAGCCTACTGAACTCGGCTGAAATCACGCTAAAAATTTTATTTTTCACGCTTATAATCGCCTTTTTTGCACGCATAATTTTGACTGACAAAGCCCATTTGCTAAAGCTTGGCGATAGCAGTCAAAAAGATTCTAAAGACATCGCAAAATCATCTAATATAGAATCTACGATTATAGAATCTAGTAGCGAAATGCCGCAAGATTCTAAAAGCAATAATTCTTAAAAAGGGCGGAAAATGGCAGAGTTTTACACGGCGTTTAAGGCTTTTCACATCATTTCGATTATCACTTGGATGGCAGCGCTTTTTTATCTACCGCGTCTTTTTGTCTATCACGCACAGCAGTATGAAAACGCCGATTTCACGCGTGTCGCGGCAGTGCAAGAAAAAAAACTTTACTATTATATCGGCTATCCTGCGATGATTTGCTCGCTTCTTAGCGGTGTGTTGCTAATTGCTAGTAATCCTTATATTTTTAAAAGCGGTGGTTGGCTGCACGCAAAGCTCTTATTTGTGGGCTTTTTGTTTATTTTTCATTTTGCGTGTGGCTTTTATCGCAAACGTCTTTTACTATCTTGCTACAAAAGTGAGAAATTTTTTAGAATCTTTAATGAGATTCCAACGCTTTTAATGATAGCCATTGTGATTTTTGCGGTTTGTAAGCCATTTTAAGATTCTACAAAGGAGAGAAAATGCGGATAAGTATCGTAGGTAGCGGGTATGTCGGGCTTGTGGCGGGGGCTTGTTTTAGTGAGAGTGGCAATGAAGTGATTTGCCTTGATGTAGATTCTAAAAAAATTGAGAATCTAAAAAAGGGCGTGATACCCATTTATGAGCCGGGCTTAGAATCTATGATAAAAGAAAATGTTAAGGCAAAACGCCTTAGTTTCACAACCGATAAAAAAGAAGCCTTGAGTAAAGCCGAAGTGATATTTATCGCCGTTGGCACGCCGATGGGTGAAGATGGCTCTGCGGACTTGCAATATGTAAAAGCGGTAGCAAGTGATATAGGCGAACACATACAATCAAAATATGTCGTGGTGGTCGATAAAAGCACCGTGCCTGTGGGAACGGCGCGTATGGTAAAAGGTATCATAGAATCTACACTGCGTAACAAAAATAGCGAGTTTGATGTGGTTAGCAATCCTGAGTTTTTGAAAGAAGGCGTGGCTATAAAGGACTTTCTAAGCCCTGATAGAGTGGTAATCGGCAGCGACTCGCAAAGGGCTTTAGATGTGATGAAGGCGTTATATTCGCCCTTTCTAATCAAAAGCGACCGCCTTATAGCGATGAATATAGAATCTGCGGAAATGACGAAATACGCGGCAAATGCGATGCTTGCGACTAAAATTAGCTTTATAAATGAAATGGCACAGATTTGTGAGCGTGTGGGCGCAAACATTAATGATGTGCGGCTAGGTATCGGCTCGGACTCGCGTATCGGCTATAGCTTTATTTATCCTGGGTGTGGGTATGGTGGGAGTTGTTTCCCTAAGGATGTGAGAGCGTTGGAAAAAACGGCACTTGATTTTGGGTATAAAGCGCGTATTTTGAATGCTGTGCAGGGCGTGAATGATAGTCAAAAAATGCTTTTAGTTGAGAAGATTCTAAGGCATTTTTGTGGGTTTAAGCCGCAAGATTCTATAGAATCTTTTATAGAAACAAAGCCGCTAAAAGGTCGCACGTTTGCTATCTGGGGCTTAAGCTTTAAGCCAGAAACTGATGATATGCGTGAGGCAAGCTCAATCGTGCTAATCTCGCACTTGGTGCGTGCTGGGGCGCGTGTGAATGCCTATGATAGCAAGGCGGAGCATCAGGCTAGATTCTATCTTAAAGCGTATTTAGATTCTATAAATTTGGTGGATAGCAAGTATGAGGCATTGAAAAATGCGGATGCGTTGTGTCTTGTGACTGAGTGGCGCGAGTTTAGAAGCCCTGATTTTGATGAGATTAAAAAGCTATTAAAAAGCCCTGTAATCTTTGATGGCAGGAATATCTATCAACATCAAAACTTAGAAAGCAAGGGCTTTTCATACTATCAAATCGGCGTTGCGTTAAATCAAAATAGCAAAGATTCTAAAGAATAATCTAAGGTCAAAATAATGAAATATTTTTTAATATTTATTATGATATTCTTAAGTGGATGTTATTCAAAAGTTGGACATTTTGAAACTTTGAGCTTAGAATCTAATTTGCAAGATTCTATAAATCAAGATTCAATGCAACAAGTTCAAAATAAAAGCGTGATTTTCTATCGCGAGTGTAGCAAAAGTGGGAATGCGTGGCTTTACACATGCCAAGTTACAGGGCTAGATTCGATTTTGCAAATTATTAGCCTTGTAAATCCGCACATTTACGAGCTAGAAAATATAAAAATGTATTATTATCCAAAAAATGCGTATGTGCGATTTGAGATTAGCGATAATCGGCTAAAGTGGTAAGTTATAAAATTCAAAAGTATTATAATATAAAATTATAGAATCTAGAATTTAAAAACTAAAAAGATTCTATAAAAATATGGAATTTAAAAAACAAAAAGTTATAAAATATAGAATCTAAAAACTACAAAAAGCCAAAAAGATTCTAAGAAACAAAAAGGAAAGTCAAAAATTAAGATTAAAACTATAGAATCTAAATGTGAATTTTAAAAATTATAAGATTATAGTATCTAGAATTTTAAACCTTAAAAATTATAGAATCTACAATAGCCAAAAAGGAGAAAAAATGACAAACTACGTCTTTTACGATGACACAGACTGCGGTGGAATCGTCTATCATAGCAATTACATCACATTTTGTGAGCGCGCTAGGAGCTATATTTTCTTTGAAAATGGCATTTTTCCGCATGAGATTAGTAGCGAAGAGTCGCGTGGATTTGTCGTGCGAAGTGTTGATTCTAAGTTTTTTTATCCGCTGCAGTTTGCTGATAAATACGAGGTTAAAAGCAAGGTTTTGGAGCTTAAACACACTAGCCTAAATGTGCGTCAAGAGATTTTTAAAATAGATTCTATAAATGCAAAAAATAAAATTGAAAGCCCTATTTTAAGCTTTTGTGCCACCATAAATTTGGCATATATTGACTTAAAAACAAAAAAGCCAAGCAAGATTCCAGAGCATTTAAGGGAGATTTTGCTTAAATATCTTTAAAGGAGAAAAAATGAGTGAAAAAGAGCAATTATTAGAGGAAATTCGCGAGTTGGAGTTAGAGATTTTAGATATGTTTGAGGTCGCATTTTACTTTGCAGGATTAGATTCTAAGCATTTGCAAGAAGCGATTGAATATTACGAAGAAATTATGGAATCTATAACTGAGGACAGCGAGTATAATGCAAAAGACATAATTAAAATCATAGAAACTATCAAAATTGATAAACCACAATGGTTTAAAATTTAGATTTTTCGCCTTTTCTTTCTTAACCTGCTTAAATCATCAAGCAGTGATGGCAAGACGATTAGAATGCCAGAAAATATGATTAAAAAAATGCCGCTTGTTGTCATTAAATTTGGGAGCGAGTCGCCTAGCAAAACGCCAAAAAATACGCTAAAAATTATGCGTGTGTAGTCAATCGGCGCTACGATTCCTGCGGGGGCTGACAAGTAGGATTTGGTTAAAAAGTGCTGTCCTAGCGTGCCAGCCACGCCCATTGCTAACACGAATATCCAGTCGCGAAAATTTGGCGTGACAAAGCCGCCAACACCTTCCACTGGTATAAACATCCCCAAAACGCCCAAGATTGCGTTACCCACGCCAAATGAGAGTATGATAAACATCGCGCTAAAGTATTCTTTTAAGCCCTTCAGCGTGATGAATGCGACTGCCATGCTAAAGCCGCCGAAGATTCCAACGGCGACATTGACTAGCGAAATGCCGCTAAATGTGGGGTTGCTAATTAGCAAAATGCCGATGAAGCCTACGATTGTGGCGATGATTATGGCGGGTGTCAATCGCTCTTTTAAAAATATCGCGCCTAGTAGCACGACATAAAGTGGCGCGCTCATCGTAAAAGTGGTCGCCGTGCCAAGCGGAATGGTGCTAATGTTGTAAAAAAGTGCGAGCATTGATAAGCCGCCCATTACAACGCGAATTGTGAGTTTCCAAGCGCCCCCTTTTTTGTAGGGTTTTTTGGGTTTGTTATTAACGATAGGGCGGCGGGCGGGCGATAGGCTAGATTCTATGTTTTTAGAATCTTGCGAACTAGATTCTATATTTTCCTTAGAATCTTTGGCAAGGATATTCCCCCCTCCCTGCTTTATATCAATATTTGGGGGGGTTAGGGGGGTGGGTAATTGCGAAGCAATATTAGATTCTATAACTTCTTTAGAATCTTGCAAATTAGAATCTGTCGAATTTATAGAATCTTTTTTGTTAGATTCTATTTTGTTATTAGAATCTTGCGAATTTATTTTTTGCATATTTTGTAAATTAGATTCTAAAGATTGTGTATTTATAGAATCTGTTTTTATAGAATCTTGCAAATTAGATTCTATATTCTCCTTAGAATCTTTATCATCCGTCATGTTGAGCGAACGCGAAACATCTATATTTTTAGATTCTATAGCTTGTTTATCGTCATTGCGAGATTTTGCGAAAGCAAAATCGTGGCAATCCATATTTTTATTTTTAGATTCTGTAATTTCTTTAGAATCTTGTTTGTTAGAATCTACTTTTATAAAATCCTGCGTGTTAGATTCTGTATTTTTTATAGAATCTGTTGGATTAGATTCTATAACTTCTTTAGAATCTTGCAAATTTGTTTTTATGGAATCTTTGGCAAGGTTGTCCCCCCCTCCCTGCTTTATATCAATATTTGGGGGGGTTAGGGGGGTGGGTAATTGCGAAGCAATATTAGATTCTATAACTCCTTTAGAATCTAGCGAATTTATAGAATCTTTTTTGATAGATTCTATTTTGTGATTAGAATCTTGCAAATTAGATTCTATATCATTAATAGGGTGGTGGGTGGGCGATAGGTTAGATTCTATATTTTTTATAGAATCCGTGTTTTTTATAGAATCTGTTGGATTAGATTCTATATTTTTCTTAGAATCTTGCAAATTAGTTTCCATTAAATCCTTTTTAGAAATTTTAAAAGCTTTATTTTTCATAACTTTATCATGCAAAAAGTTATAACAATAAATAGCCAAAATAATTAAAACCATAACAAATGAGCGAAAAAATACATTTTCCATAGATGGCATTCCATGATTTGCAAGCAGCCTTGCAAAGCCATTCATCGCCGCGAAACTAAACGCAGACAACAGCATAAAAACCACCCCACCCGTCACATTACTCATTTTTCACTCACTTTTTAGAATCTTTTTAGAATCTTATATTAAATTTTATTAGTTTTTATAAATAATAAATTTTATTTTTTATGCTAAACTTTGAGCTTATATACAAAATTTTAGGAGAAAAAAATGGCTACTTTTAAAGGAAATAAGGTTAGTTTGTATGGTAAGACTTTGGGTGTGGGTGCGAGTGCGCCACAGGTCACGCTTGTTGGCAAGGATTTAGGCGAGGTTACAATCGGTGGAGCGAGTGGCAAATGGCAGATTATTAGCGTTATGCCTAGCATTGATACGGGCGTGTGTCAAAATCAAACGCGCAGTTTTAACAAGAAGGCTGCGAGCCTGCCAAATGCGAATGTGTATTGCGTTAGCGTGGATTTGCCCTTTGCGTTGGGTCGATGGTGTGGGGCTGAGGGGATTGATAATGTGGTGGTTTTGAGTGATTTTCGCGAGAAAGATTTCGGTAAAAAGTATGGTTTGCTTTTGGAAGATAGTCCGCTAAAAGGCTTGCTAACTCGCGCTGTAATCGTGGTAAATCCAGAGGGCAAAATCGTATATGAGGAAATCTGTGATGAAATCACAAATGAGCCAAATTACGAAAAGGCTTTGGCTGCGGTAAAATAGGTGTAGCTCAATTCAACTATTTTGAGAAAATATATGCAATTTACTTTGCATCATATGCAAAGTTTTTCTTATTTTAAAGCATAAAGCTTTCATTAAAAATTAAATTAGTTTCTGCACTCTATACTAATTGCAAAGCACCTAAAAGGCTATAAAGATATTACCACCAAATCATAAAGATGACAATATAGCAATCGATTTAGTTACCAAACAAGAAATGTTATTATCCAAGTTATTACATTAATAAGGAGATATTAAATTTATACAATACAGAATCTAGATTTAAATCAAGCATAGAATCTGTTTCAAAATGTTTCATTTGGTAATGTTGCGTTTATAAAATAGGCAAGAAAGTAACAAAAGATAGAATTTAGATTCTAAAAATGATAGAATTACGGAATCTAATTTAGATTCTATTTACTCATTATTCATTCAAAAAGGGTGGTGGGTGGGCTTTAGGATTAAAAATCATCCACAACCAAACGATGAGTTAAAATAGAATCTAGATAAAAGATTTTAGATTCTATAAAGAATCTAGATTCTGGTAAAATAGAAACTAGATTCTAAAAGCGTTTAAATGTGAAAGCAAAAGCAGATTTCGCATTCGCAAAAACGTTTTTATAGAATCTAATTTAGATTCTAACCCAAAATAGAATCTAAAAATGTGAAAGAATTTCTTAATTTAAGGAGTTTAAAATGAGTGCTGAAAGTCCCACTAGCTTAAGCGAATTAAAGCAAAAATACCACACTGCAATCGATGGCAATCTAAGCGATAAACAACTTCGCGTTAATCTAAAAAACGCAATGGATACGCTAAAAAATAATCGTAAAAACCTTGTTGGCACACGCTTTTATGACTGGGAAGCGTTAAGAGAAAAAGGCAAAGAAATTAAGCAAAAAAACCTGCGACAACTGCCACAACTTTTAGAGCGATTTGAGGCAAATGCGACTAAAAATGGCTTTAAGATTCACTGGGCAAAGGATGGAAATGAGGCAAATGAAATCATTTACAACCTTATGCTTGAGAAAAAAGTCACTAAGATTCTAAAAGGCAAGTCAATGGCAAGTGAGGAAATCCACTTCAATCACTTCTTGGCTGAAAAGGGTATGCAAGCCTTAGAGACGGACTTAGGCGAGGTAATTATCCAGCTACTAGATGAGGCGCCTGTGCATATCGTTACGCCGGCGATTCATAAAAATCGCTTTCAAATCGGCGAGATTTTCCATGAAAAGCTAAATGCGCCGCTTGAAAGTGAGCCTGAAAAGCTAAATGCGATTGCTAGAACGTATATGCGAAAAGAGTTTGAGACCTTTAGAATGGGCTTAAGTGGTGTGAATTTCGCCATTGCAAATGAGGGCGCGATTTGGCTTTTGGAGAACGAGGGAAATGGGCGGATGAGCACGGCAGCGCCTGATATTCACGTTGCCATTTGTGGTATTGAAAAGGTTATAGAATCTTTTGAGGACGCTGCGACTTTGAATGCCTTGCTTATCCCATCCGCAACGGGTGCGCCTGTTACTTGCTACAATAATATTATTACTTCGCCGCGTCAGGCTGGAGAAAAGGATGGACCGCGTGAGGCACACATAATTTTACTTGATAATAACCGCTCAAATATGCTAAAAGACCCGCATTATTATCGTGCTATGAGCTGTATCCGCTGTGGGACATGTCTAAATCACTGCCCTGTGTATGATAAAATCGGCGGACATGCGTATCTTAGTGCGTATCCAGGACCTATCGGGGAGGTGATTACCCCGCAGATTTATGGTATTAATAAATGTTCGCCGATGCTTGATTTATGCTCACTATGTGGGCGATGTAGCGAGATGTGTCCGGTGAAGATTCCATTAGCTGAGCTAATTCGCGATTTGCGTAGTGAGCGTGTGGGTGAAGGGCGTAAAAATATCGTAGGAAATGATGGTAGCACTAAAAATCCTAGCGAGATTTTCCAAATGCAGCAATTTGCTGTGGCGGCGACAAGCCCGAAAAAATGGCGATTTGCCCTGCTTATGGTAAGCATTTTTGGACCGCTTGGAAAATTCTTTCATAGCATCATTCCGGGGCTAAAAAATTGGACAAAATATAGGGAATTCCCAGAAATAAAAGGATATTTCCACTCACAAGTATCAAAAATGCAAGGGGTGATTTATGAGTAATGTTTTAGAAAATGCGGTGCAAAGGGCTGAAGGGGCTGAGTTTAATGCGAGCGAATCTCGCATTTTAGAATCTAGTGGCAAGAATTTCCCCCCAGAGCGTGATTTAAGCGGGCAAGAAAAAAACGCACGTGATTTTATCCTAAATCGCTTGAAAAGCTCCATTGATTACAATCCAAATATACCAAATTACGAGCCGCATTATAAGGGTGCGATGAAGTTAAGCCATGACGTATTGCAAGAATTTATCATTAATCATAGCAATAATAAAAGCATTGTGGTTGAAACGAGTCGCGATAAATTAAGCGATGAGATTAATAGAATCTTAAGCGAAGAGGGTGCAAAAAAGGTGCTTTATAACACTGATATTGCTGCGGATACTAGCGCGTTTAAGGGTGCGGAGTTTATTCCTTATGTGGATATTATTGATTCTAGGCGTGAGGAGTTTTTTGGCGTGGATACATCAATTGTGCAGGCGCGCTGTGGCGTGGCAAATATCGGCGTGATAGGCTTAAGTGCTAATCCGCACGCACCGCGTTTGTCTTCTTTAATTACGAATACGTGCATTTATCTTTTGGATAAAAATAATGTGGTAGAACACATGTTTGCTGGAATCGAGCTTATTAAAGCCTATGAACGTGGTGGGCGTGAAAGTGGCAAACTACGCGACTTTAGCGTGAGTGAGAAAACTTTGGCGTATAAAAATAGCTTAGATTCTAAGGCTCTTGGTGTTACTTCTTCTAGTTTAGAATCTAGCTCTAGTGGCTCTGCTTTTGGTGCTTTGGCTGGGGTAGATTCTAAAGATTCTAATAGGGCTTCTGCTCTTGATTCTAACACTAATTCTAATGATTCTAATAGGGTTTCTACTCTTGGTTCTAATGTAGATTCTAATGATGATTCTAAAGGTGGCTCTACTTTTGGTTCTGTCGTTAATTCTAATGATTCTAATAGGGCTTCTACTCTTGGTTCTAATGTAGATTCTAACCCATTAAAAGAAAACATCTTGCCTAGCAATATTATATTTGTAGCAGGACCATCGCGCACCGCCGACATCGAGCTACAAACCGTCTTTGGCGTTCACGGACCCCGCAAGACATACTTGCTACTTTATTAGAATATTGAAAACCCAAAAATTTTAATGATTGCCTATATTCTTTATGACTCATAACTCTTGATTATAAAGTAAATGATTACCCAAAAAAAGTCTAAGGACTAGAAATAAAGATTTTGCAAGTAAAATCTTTATTTTGGCGTGGCTAGTTTTTTCTTTTTTGGTTTAGAATCTGGCAATTTAGATTCTAAGATTTTGAATCTTCATAATATAGAATCTAAGCAAAATTTAGTATATCTTGGCTTTTAATTGTTGCTATATTTATAAGTGGTGTAGGGATTATATACATATCCATTAAAGCGATGAAAAACAATGCAAAGAACGAACTTTTAGGCTTAATCATACTAATCACTCTCGCTCTAAT
This sequence comes from Helicobacter saguini, assembly GCF_000762875.2. Lineage (GTDB taxonomy): Bacteria > Campylobacterota > Campylobacteria > Campylobacterales > Helicobacteraceae > Helicobacter_A > Helicobacter_A saguini. The sequence continues at coordinate 61,053 of NZ_JRMP02000012.1, read as the reverse complement.
CTCCCTTGTAAGCTATGGAGTTTATTATTTATTGAATTTAGATTCTATAATTTCTTAGAATCTAGGCTTTGTTAGTTATTATTTTAGATTCTATCTTAAGAAATGTTAAAAAAAGTTTACGTTTTACTCAAAATGTAAAATAATTTTAACATTTCTATACTTTTAGATTATATAACTTTATAGTTTTTTAGTTATTATAAATATAATTTTTAATAAAACAATATAAAATTTTGCTAATTTTATTGACAAGTTGTAATTTTTAAGTTAGTATTTCAATAACACTAAGTATTTACTTAAGTGAAATTTTATTTTAAATGATAATGTTATGAAAAAAATCGTAACTTCAGTAGTTTTGGCTTCAGTTTTAGGTTTAAGTGGAATGTCTGCTAAAGCTAATGTAGATTCTATAGAATCAAAGATTAGCACAAGTAAAATACAACAAGCAGATGCAAACTTTTTGTTTAATAATGCAAGTGTAAGCGATGTAGCAGTATTAAACGAGCAAGAGTTAGCGGAGACTAAGGGTGAATTTTGGGGGACATTGTTTTTAGAGATTTTAAAGCCCGCTGCTAAAGAGTTAGGTAATTATTTGGGCGATTTGTTTGGTGATTTACTCAAATAAAATATAAGGAGGATGAATGAACACCTTAGTAAAAAAGTCTTTTCTTTCAGTAAGCCTTGCCCTTACTTTGAGTGCTTCAGCGAATGCTTTTTGTATAGGTAGTCTTTGCCATGATGGATATATCGGTATAGGTGCGATTTATACAAATCTAGGCGATAACGCACAAGCTAGTGCTAGTGGATATGGTGGATATTTGCATTTAGGGTATGAATCTATTCTTGCGTATAGATTTTTAGCTAGTATAGATGGCTTGATAGCTGGTGGGGTAAGGGATTTAAAAGGGGATACTTTATCTCGTTTTAAACCACACGCCGCTTTTTTGAATCTAGAGGGTAATCTTAAGTTTGGCGTAAATATCTTGACTGATAATGCCCCACTTTTTATAAGTCCATTGCTTAGAGTGGAGAAATTTTTAAGTAGTGGTTTTGATAGGACTCTTTATCATTTAGGTGGGGATATTCAGGGTAAAATACCAATTGGCGGTAATCAATCTTATGTGTTATATGGTGGTGGATATACATATATAGTGGGTGAAGGCTATACATTTAAAGGTGGGGCAAGTGTTAATTCTATTATAGAAAATAGATATAACTATGGCATACACGCTCACTTAGGTTTTTCATCTAAGTTAAGCGAACACATGTCATATTATGTAAAAGTGCTCGGTAAGTTTTATTCTTTAAAGGCTTCGGATGTGGCTACATTAAACAATGTAGATATTTCATATCCAGCTACCAACGCATATAGTGTGATGTTGGAAATAGGCGCGACAGGATTTTAAAGATGTATTAATTCTATATAATTCGTATTTTCAAGATTCTATAATTTCTTAGAATCTAGCTTCAATTTCTCTGACAAAATGTTAAAAAAATTAAGTTTTGAGAATCTAAATTATTTATATAAATAAATAAGATTTATTCTTAAATTTAAAGTTGATTTAAGGTTAAATGTGGTATAGTGTGAATATCACTAAAATTTTTAGTGAGTATTAATTTCATTTTAAGGAGAATGTTATGAAAAAAATCGCAACTTCAGTGGTTTTGGCTTCAGTTTTGAGTGTAAGCGGATTATCTGCTAAAGCTAATGTAGATTCTATGCAATCTAATACAGCTAAGATAGAGCAAAGCGATGCAAATTTCTTGTTTAATAATGTGGAAACTAGTAAAGTTGCCATATTAAGTGAGCAAGAAATGATGGAAAGCATAGGGAATGTGTGGCCTTATCTTATTTTTTCAACTTTATTTACTAATGCACTAATGCTTAATGCACCCGGACCAAATAGTAATACTTATTCTGGAGCATTATGGTATAATACCCTAAGGGGATTTTAAATCTTAGATGTAGTTTTGTGGTGGAAAAATGGAAAAGATTGTATTTTTTTACAAATTATTTATATTTCTTGTCTTTGGTAACATTTACGGACTTGTTATATCTAAGATTAAATCTTTAAGCAAGATTGAGTTTATAACTCTATCCATTTTACATATTTCTTTTTTTGCTTTATTGGTTTTATATTATTGTGTAAAAAGTGAATTTTTATTATATAGTTTGGGATTTTTATTTTTTATTGCTAGTGTGTATATATGTTATTTATTTTTTAAAACTATAAGATTTAATAACTTTAAAAAGGAAATTAGTGGTATTATTGCATTTTTAATCTTAGCTTTAATTTCTCTTATAAGCTATGGAATCTATTATTTATTGAATCTAGATTCTATATTTTCTTAGAATCTAGGCTTTGTTAGTTATTATTTTAGATTCTATCTTAAGAAATGTTAAAAAAAGTTTACGTTTTGAGCAAAATGTAAAATAACTTTAACATTTCTATACTTTTATATTCTATAATTTTATATCTTTTTAGTTATCATATATATAATTTTTAGTAAAAAATATGTAACTTTTTAGTAATTTTATTGACAAATTATAAATTTTATATTATTATTTTAGTAACACTAAGTATTCTTACTTAAGTGAAATTTTATTCTAAAAGGATTAATCATGAAAAAGTTGATTTCTTCAGTATTGTTGGCGTCAGTTTTGAGTGTAAGCGGATTATCCGCTAAAGCTAATGTAGATTCTATAGAATCAAAGATTAGCACAAGTAAAATACAACAAGCAGATGCAAATTTCTTGTTTGATAATGTGGAAACTAGCAAAGTTGCCGTGTTAAACGAACAAGAGCTAGGAGAAACTAAGGGTGAGTTTTGGGGTCTTGCATTTCTAGTAATAGCAGGAATTGGCGGTATCATAAATGCTGGTCTTAATTGGTAAAAGGAGTGTAGTATGAAAAAGTTGATTAATATTATTATGTTGGTAGCGGTTTTGGGCTTAAGTAGCTTATCTGCAAAAGTGCAAACAAATGCAATAACGAATGCGAATGTAGCACAAGTGCAACAAGCCGATGTGGATTTTCTTTTTAATGGTGTGGATACTAGCAAGGTGGCTGTGTTAAGCAATGAAGAGCTAGATGATACTAGGGGCGAATTTTGGCTTGAGTTTATTTTTGGTAGTATTACATTAGGGATTGAGATTTATAAATTAGGTAAGAGTGAAGGCTGGTGGTAAGATTTATACCACAATAACTTTAAATATTTAAAAAAAGGAGAGTATTATGTTAAGCATAGTAAAAAAAATTGGTTTAAGCGTTGTTTTAATTTCAGCTTTAAGTGTTAGTGCAAATGCGTTTTGTTACAAAAATGGATGCCATACAGGCGAAGTGGGTATCGGTGGGATTTATAGCGGTTTTGGTGGGAATAATGATGCTAATGGTAGTGCGTATGGTGGCTATATTAAAGCATCTGCTCAAAGTGTATATTATGGTAGATTAGCACTTAGTGCTGAAGTATTAGCTGGTGGTGGTATGCTTAATGTTAGCGGTGCATCTTTGAATGGTATTGCACAAAATAGTGGGTATATTGCTTATGAATTGCTCCCTAGCATAGGTTTTAATGTGGCGTCTAAAAATGCTCCACTTTTTGTAAAGGCTCAAATTGGTGCGGATGTTATTGATAATAAAGGTAGTCTAAATCGTGATTTATTTTACACAGGTGTGGAGCTAGATGGTCGTGTGCCACTTAATTCAAACTTTGCCATTGATTATAACTTACGATATGGATGGATATTTGCAGGTGGGTATAAATTTACTAGCGGTGGAGATAATTTATTTCTAACAGGCTACAATCACAGAATCCAAGCAAGTATAGGCTTTGATGTTAGAATGACTGAAGATTACGCCTTTTATCTAAAAGCTATCGGTAGGTATTATGGACTAAACAAAACTGAAGTAGCAAATGGTAATTCTTATCCAGCGGCTAACTCATATAGTGTAATGCTAGAATTAGGCGTAAAAGGGATATAAGATTCTAAGCTAATTTATAGAATCTAGGTTTTTGTTATTGCTTTTTGCAATGCAAAGGCTTATAATACGACAATAATTTTAAGGAATCACTGATGAAAAAACTTTTAAGTATTATGTTAGTAACTACGACTTTAGGTATAAATGCAATGTTTGCCAAAACGCAATTAGATTCTATAGAATCTTCTTTATCCACTAATAAGACAATAGAGCAACAAGATGTAAATTTTCTCTTTCATAACATAGATTCTAAAAATATTATTCTTTTGGGTGAGCAAGAGCTAGGTGAGACTAAAGGCGAGTTTTGGTTTGGGCTTTCAGTTTGGATTTCTCAGGTATTATCTCCGTTATTTAGGCCTCAGCTTGTTTGTAAATTTTGTAGATAGATAAAGATTAGGAATATTATGTATAGAATCTTTTTATTACTTTTATTTTTTACAATTTCATTATTAGATTCTAAACCTGTAAGCGTAGATGAGATATTCACACAAAGACAACAATTTAAGATTTTAGCCACTATATCTTATGCAAATATCAATCAAAAGCAGCAAGGCTTAAGCAATATCCCTACAGAATTACCAAATGGTAGTGGTAGCATACAAATCCCTGTCATTTCTAGTGCGAATATCAATCAAGATTATCTAAACTTCTCCTTTCAATTTCGCTATGGTGTGTATAAGCGAGTCGAGCTATTTAGCGCATTATCTGCCTTTTGGCAAAATAATATCGCTTTTAATAACGGGGCTACACTAACGCAAAGTCGCGGGGACTTTGGCGTATGGAATCTAGGTGTGCTAGTGCAGGCTAAAAAAGAGGGAAAAGCTCCTGCTATATTCGTAGGAGCTAGCACAGATTTACTTGATAGGACGCGATTTAGCGATACGCAAAGTAGTGTGGAGTATTTCAAAGGCTTTAGCATTTTTGCGACTACATTTTATACCATTGACCCTATTGTGCTGCTTTTGCAGGGTAGCTTTAGGTTTAATTTGTATAAGAAAATGGATAATTTAAGTATTGATAATGCAGAGATTTTTAGCCTTAGCCCTATGATATATTTCGCGGTAAATCCTTATGTTTCGCTTAATTTTGGTGTGAAATATCAGTATAAAACAAAAGATTATCTAAATAACGCAGTAGTAAGCCCGCAAGGCTCATCGCTATCATATATCTTTGGCTTAGCTTATGAAATAAAAGCAAAGCTAATATTTTTTATGGACGCCGAATATAAAAATACAAGCGAATACACAATGGCAAGTGTAAATATGTCTATATCATATAGAATCTAGATTTTACACACTTAAAAAAGGCTGGTGGGTGGCGACTAGGTAATGTGCGAAGCAAAATATAGAATCTAGATTCTAAAAATATTTTCCAACCTTAAGGGTGGTTTGGGTGGGAATAGATAAAATAAAATATTTATAGAATCTTATAATTTGCTAATTATTAGTATTTAATGATTTTAAAAGAAAATTTGTATAATAAAAAAGCCCCGAAACCTTTTTAGATTCTATAGAATCTTTGGGGTGTAGGGGCAAACTCTACATATTAAGGAGGTTACTATGAAAAATAAACATAGTAACAGAAGCTCCAACAAAGTATTATACATAAAATTTGTAATATTTGGTTGCAAATTTAGTATTTTACTCAAAAGGTAGCTTTAAAAGAGGGGGTAGCCTTATAAGCTGCTCCACGCCTTAAGTAGATTTAATAAAACCTAGATGTTAAAAGGCAGGTTATGAAAAAATACATCCTTATTTTATTTCTTTCACTAGCCCAAATTCAAGGGCAAATCCATATCAATAATGATTCTATAAGTATAGATAAAAATGTGAAATCTTGGAGTGAAATTCGCAATGATAACCTGACGCGTCAGCAGTTTGATTATAGCTGCGGGAGTGCGTCTTTATCGACTATTTTGACTTATTATTATAATGTGGAGGTAAGTGAGAAAGAGATTTTAGAATCTGTGCTACAAAGTAAGGGAATTGACACGCAAAAGCAAGAGGAACTTGCAAAGGATGAGAATCTTAGAAAGACGCTAGATTTATCATTCCTTGATTTGTCGCATTTTGCGGAGAGCAAGGGCTTTAAGGCGATAGGACTAGGGCTTGATTTAGACACTTTGAAAAAGCTAAAAGCCCCTGTGATTGTGTATATAAATGTGCGTGATATTGAGCATTTTAGCGTGTATAAGGGCATTAGCGGCGAGTTTATCAATTTGGCTGACCCTAGCTTTGGCAATATCAAAATCCGCCTTGATAAGTTTAAAGAAATGTTTTATAGACGAGATGATAAAACGCATCCGGGCAAGATTCTAGCAATTCTGCCAAATTCAAACTCAGTGCAAATAAATAATGATTTTATGAATATAGATTCTAAAAACGACCTAATCTACGAAGTAATCAAGGACAAGATTGAATAGAATCTAGATTCTACATTTTCCAAATAAAAGCCTTTGTGTATTAATTTTTGATATTTGAAATATTATTAAGCTTAGTTTTTGTGGTAATTTTAGAATCTAAACCAAATCTACAACAAGAATTTATAGAGCTTTTATTTCAAAATCTTTGCCACTTCTTTAGCATGATAGCTTATGATTATATCCGCACCGGCGCGTTTCATACTTAGTAAAGATTCTATCATCACTTTTTCATAATCAATTACGCCAAGTTTCGCGCCTGCCTTTAAGAGAGCATATTCACCACTCACATTATACACAGCCAAAGGTAGCAGCGTCCTTTCGCGAATGTCACGCACGATGTCAAGGAACGCCAAAGCAGGTTTCACCATCAAAATATCCGCGCCCTGCTTTTCATCACTTAAAGATTCCAAAATCGCCTCCCTGCGATTTGCAACATCCTGCTGATAGCCCTTGCGATTGCCAAAAGTGGGCGTGCTTTGCGCCACCTCGCGAAATGGACCATAAAAACTACTCGCAAACTTCGTGCTATAGCTCATAATGGGCAGATTATAATAGCCATTCTTATCTAACGCGTGACGCATCGCAAAAATCTGCCCATCCATCATAGAACTAGGCGCTAGCATATCCACGCCGCTCTGTGCAAGCACAAGGCTTTGAGCCGCCAAAATTTCTAAGGTCAAATCATTTTCCACATTCCCCTTAGAATCTAAAATGCCGCAATGCCCATGGCTAGTGTATTCGCAAAAGCATACATCCGCTACAATGTGCATTTGTGGGAGTTGTTTTTTTATTTCTTTTGCCGCAGTTGCCACGATAGAATCTGCTTTGCACGCAGCAGTGCCTTTCTCATCTTTTTTAGAATCTGGGATAATGCCAAAAAGTAGCACACTTTTAATGCCAAGATTTAGTAGTTCCTCGCATTCTTTCAAAATATTATCAATACTCATTTGAAACACACCCGGCATCGAAGTCATCTCGTTTTTCACGCCCTTACCCTCGACAATAAAAAGCGGATAAATAAAATCACTCACACTAAGAAAATTTTCTCGCACCAAATCCCTACTAACCTCATTTAGCCTTAATCGCCTGAAACGTTGAAACATTTTTGTCCTTTTGGTAGAATTTATACATAGATTATACTTTAATTTTTTAACCCTACACTAAAATACTCCCTAACCCCATCGCCTAGCACATTAAACGCCACTACGCAAATAAATAGCGCCGCACCCGGATACAAAATCAAAGACGGATTACTCCAAATATAATCCTTGCTATCGGCAATCATAATGCCCCACTCCGCCGTAGGCGCAGCCACGCCCAGCCCAACAAAGCTTAAGCCCGAAATATGCAGCATAATATGCCCGATGTCAAGCATCGCCAAAGTCGCGCACTGACGAAGGATAGGCGGCAGCATATTTCGCTTGAAACTCTGAGCCGCATTCAAGCCATAGACCGCGGATAGCGCGACATACTCTTTATTTTTGGCGCTAAAAATTATGGCGCGCACGATACGCGCATACCACGCAAAATGCGTCGCGGCGATGGCGACTATCACATTTGCTAATCCGCCGCCCAAAATCGCTACCAAAAATAGCGACAAAATGATAGTTGGAAAGCTCAAAAACACATCGCAAAGCCGCATTAAGATTCTATCCAAAGCCCCACCCACAAAGCCGCTCACGCCACCCAACGCAATGCCAAAAAATAAAATCAATGCAAGTGTAGCAAAGCTCGCGCTTAGCGAGATTCTAGCACCATAAATAAGCCGCGTAAAAATATCGCGCCCAAGATAATCAGTGCCTAAAATATGCGTCATGCTAGGGGGCAAAAGCTTAGAATCTAGATTAATTTCATTTGGATTATAGCTTAAAATAAAGGGCGCAAAAATCGCACAAATTGCCAAAATCACAATAAAAACAAGGGCAATTTTGGCAGATAGTTTAAGAGATTTGCTACTCAACTGATGACCTTTTTTTGTTTTAAGAATTAAATAACATTTACAGGATTCTAACATTAAATATTGTAGAATCTAGCACAGAAGACTTTTATCTAACGTAAATTTTGAAATATTATTTTCATAACCTAAGGCTAAAAATGTTTGACTTATTAGAATTTAATCTTTTAGAATCTTACCCAAAAGTGCTAGAATTTCTCTACACCGATTTTTTCAGCTCAAACTCAATTGAGCATATTTTAATCAACACGATTTTTGCGATGGTGGCTGGATTTGGCTTTAGCTACGCGTTTAATCCGCCAAAACGCGTGTTTATCTCCATCGTGTTTATCGCTGGGCTTGGCTATTTTATCCGCTCCCTGCTTATGAACTCGCCCATTTTTAGCCTTGCGGGTGCGAGTTTTTGCGCGTCTTGCTGCATGGGGCTTACCACGATGCTCCTTGCTAAAAAGAATAAAGTTCCAGCCGAAGTAATCGTTTTTCCTGCGCTTCTGCCGATGTTTCCGGGCAGTTATGGCTACAAGAGCATTCTTAGTATCCTAGCCTTTACGCAAAACGCCGATAAGCCCGAACAGCTTGGCTATTTACTTGCGTTTTTTAATAATATTACGATTATGCTTTCAGTTAGCACGTCGCTAGTTTCAGGCGCACTCCTTACATTTATCATTTTTTATGAGCAAAGTTTTATGATGACACGCGGTCACAAACGCCTTTCGATTTATCACATTTTCCGTGATTTGAGGAAAAATAAAAAGTAAAATTTAAGATTTTTGTTGATATTGTTTGTTTAAATATTTAGTTTGTGATGATTTTTGGAGTTTGTTCCTTGAATAAAGGAAGGGTTTTGGGGAAAAGTTTAAAAAAAGTTGTTTAGTTTGGGTAATTTTATTGACTTTTGGGTTTGTTTTTTGTAAGATTACATCTTTTATTTTTCGTTACTTTACATTGATTTTACAATTTAAGTTTTGAAAAATTATTTAAACGCATAAAAGGAAAAGGATGCAACGGATACGATTGAAGCTTAAGGCTTATGACCACAGGGTGCTTGATAGGTCGATTGTGGCGATTGTGAATGCGGCGAAACGTACAGGTAGCGAGATTATCGGTCCTGTGCCGCTGCCGACTAAAAAGCGGCGATATACGGTGCTACGTTCGCCACATATTAATAAGGATTCGCGTGAGCAGTTTGAAATTCGCATTCACGCGCGAATTATCGATATTATGTCCGCGACTGGTGAGACGGTCGATAGCCTTATGAAGCTTGATTTGGCGCCTGAAGTTGATGTGGAAGTTATGTCGCTTGATAAGTAGGGCGTTTGTTCTTTGAAATGTGGGTTTTTGGAATCTAAGATTCTAAAAAACATAGAATCTAGATTCTATAAAGATTTAAGTTTTATGGATTTAAGTTTTTATAGAATCTAGATTCTATAAAGTTGTGGCGTTATGATAAGGATTTAAATCCTATCGCCCACCCACCACCCTTTTGAGTGATTGTGGATTGCTTCGAAATTGCTAAAGCAATTTCTCGCAGTGACCCACCCCCCTAGCCCCCCTCCGCAAGGGAGGGGGGAACAACCCCCCAACTATTAAAAAATAGAAACAGGGTTTAAGCTAGGGAAAGATAGAATCTAGATTCTATAAGTTGCGGTGGTTGGTAGATTTTTAGAATCCTATCGCCCACCCGCCACGCTATTTTTAGAAGTGGATAGAATCTAAGATTCTAAAATGGTATAGAATCTAAAACAAGATTCTAAGGATTATAGAATCTAAAAGGGTTTAAATCTTAGAATCTAGATTCTATAAAGATTTAAGTTTTATGGATTTAAGTTTTTATAGAATCTAGATTCTAAAATGATTCTATAGAATCTAAGATTAAGATTCTATAAGGTTGTGGTGATAGTTTAAATATTAGAATCCTATCGTCCGTCCGCCGCCCTTTTTAAGTGAGTGGATAGAATCTAAAAATAAGATTCTATAAATGCGGTGTGTTGGTTGGTAGATTTTTAGAATCCTAACCGCCCTTTTAAATGAGTGGATAGAATCTAGATTCTAGATTGTGAAATGTTGAAATATAGAGTCTAGATTCTATAAGTTGCGGTGGTCGGTAGATTTTTAGAATCCTATCGCCCAGCCACCGCCCTATTTATAAAAAATTATAGAATCTAAATAAAAAGGAAAAGAAAAATGGAATTTATAGTGCAGAAAGTCGGTATGAGTAGAATTATAACAACGCCTAGTATGGCTGTGACACTTTTAAAAGTGATAAATACAAAAGTGTGCGCGATTTTGGGTGAAGCAAAAAACAGCAATGGCAAAGCCTTGCACATTAAAAGTAGCGATGGCAAGAGCAATACTCCTGCAAATATCGCCCTTGTCGCGTATCCAAAGGGCAAAAGCACAAACAAGGCGATTGCTGGTAATCAAAAAAAATATAATCTAAGCAAAGAATTTAATAAATTCGCGACTTTAAATGTGGCAAATACTGAAAGTGGCGATATTGATACGAGCCTACTTGAGAGTAATCGCATTATAAAATCTAGCTTTAAGACTAAGGGTCGTGGCTTTAGTGGCGCGATAAAAAGGTGGAATTTTCAAGGTGGTCCAGCCGCACACGGCAGTAGATTCCATAGACGACTAGGGTCAATCGGTAATAGAGAGTGGCCAGGTCGCGTTCAGCCCGGGAAAAAAATGGCAGGGCATTATGGCGATGAGCTTGTAAGTGTTGAGAGCAAGATTCTAAGTTTTGATAAAAATACCGGCATTTTGGTGGTTAAAGGTTCGATTCCTGGCTACAATGGTGCGTTTGGTAAGATTAAGATTCTAAATAAGACTAAAAAATAAGGGTTAGAAATGAAAGCGATTGTATTAGATAATAAGTTTGCAAAAAGCGGTGAAACCGAGCTTCCCGCTAGATATGCAGAGATAAAAGAGCATAATTTATACTTGTATGTAAAGTCGTATTTGGCAGGATTTCGTTCTAATAACGCGCAAGCTAAAACGCGTGGAAATGTAAGCGGTGGTGGTAAAAAGCCTTGGTCGCAAAAAGGCGGCGGTAGGGCTCGCGCTGGCTCTATCACATCTCCTGTATTTGTCGGTGGTGGTGTAGCTCATGGTCCTAGCAATAATAGAAATTATGATATTAAAATCAATAAAAAGCAAAAACGTTTAGCCTTAGAGTATGCCTTAAAACAAAAAGCAGAATCTAATAGCCTTTTTGTAGTAGATTCTATAAATATAGAATCTGGCAAGACAAAAGATGCAAATAATGTGTTTAAAAGTTTGAAACAAAAAAGCACTTTATTTGTCGTTAAGGCAAGTAATGAAAAGACATTTTTGGCATTTCGCAATCTTGGTAATTGCTACTTGGCTGATAGCAGTGAGCTAAATGCGTATTTGGTTGCGGCGTTTCGTAGCGTTGTGATTGAAAAAGATGTCTTTGATGAAATTGTAAAGAGAGGTTAGACAATGGCAGATATAACAGATATAAAGACGATTTTATATACAGAAAAGTCGCTAGGATTGCAAGAAAAGGGCGTTATTGTCGTGCTTACTTCTCCAAGGGTAACTAAAAATAAGCTTAAAGAAATTTTTAAGGAATATTTTGGCTTTACTCCTTTGAAAATTAATTCTTTGCGTAGCGAAGGTAAGGTAAAAAGATTCAAAGGCAGAGTAGGGCAGAGAAATGATTCTAAGAAATTTTATGTGAAAGTGCCAGAGGGCGCGAATATAGAATCTTTATCGGTGTAATCAAAGGAGAAAATTATGGCAATTAAGACTTATAAACCATATACGCCAAGTAGGCGTTTTATGTCAAATCTTAGCTCAAAAGATATTACCGCGAAAGCTAGTGTGCGTGGTTTGCTTGTGAAATTACCTGTAACAAGTGGGCGAAATAATAATGGTCGCATTACTAGCCGACATAAAGAGGGCGGGGCTAAAAAGCTTTATAGAATCATTGACTTTAAACGAAATAAGTTTAATATTGAGGGAAAAGTAGCCGCGATTGAGTATGACCCATATAGAAATTGTCGTATTGCTTTGATATTTTATAAAGATGGTGAGAAGCGATATATCTTGCAGCCTAGCGGACTTAAAGTAGGAGATTCTATCATTTCTGCTGAGGGTGGCTTGGATGTAAAAGTAGGCTTTGCAATGAAGCTAAAAAATATTCCTATCGGGACAATAATTCATAATATAGAAATGCACCCGGGTGCTGGTGGAAGTATTGCTAGAAGTGCAGGGAGTAGTGCGCAAATTATGGGACGAGAGGGGAAATATACCATTCTTAGAATCCCAAGTGGTGAAATGCGATATATCTTAGATGAATGTATGGCGACAATAGGAAGTGTAGGAAATGAAGATTTTATAAACATTAAAATCGGTAAGGCAGGGCGAAATCGCCATCGTGGTATAAGACCACAAACAAGGGGCGCTGCTATGAACCCGGTAGACCACCCACACGGCGGTGGTGAGGGCAAAACAGGCTCAAGCGGTCATCCTGTATCTCCATGGGGCACACCAGCTAAAGGCTTTAAAACTAGAAAGAAAAAAGCAAGTGATAGACTAATAATCTCAAGACGTAAAAAATAAAAGGATAAGTTATGGCAAGGTCAGTTAAAAAAGGTCCATTTATAGACAAATATCTTGAAAAAAAGGTAGAAGTAGCAAAGGCAAAAAAGGATAATAAGCCGATTAAAACGTGGTCAAGACGTAGCACGATTTTACCTGAAATGATAGGCTTAACATTTAGCGTGCATAATGGTCGCGCATTTGTGCCTGTGTATATCACGGAAAATCACGTGGGATATAAACTAGGCGAGTTTGCTCCTACACGCACATTTAAAGGGCATAAAGGCTCTGTGCAAAAAAAGATAGGTAAATAGATTCTATAGAATCTAGATTCTAATATTAAGGAAAAAAAATGAGTGATAAGAAAAATATTCGCGGCTCTAAGGCGATATTAAAATATGCTAGACTTAGTCCTACTAAGGCAAGACTAATTGCAAGGCAGGTGCAAGGAATGAATGCCGAGCTAGCCCTTGCAAGTTTAGAATTTACACCAAATAAAGCGGCAAAAGCGATATATAAGACATTAGCTAGTGCTATTGCAAATGGTGGATATGAAGCCACAAATGTGATTGTAGAATCTTGTCGCGTGGATAAGGCATCTGTATTAAGACGTTTTATGCCGCGAGCAAGGGGACGTGCTACACCGATAAGAAAGCCTATGGCACACATTTATGTAGAAGTGGCAGAAGCACCAAAAAAAGATTCTAAAGATTCTAAAAAAAAGGATAACAAAATGAAAACTAAAGAAAAGGTGAAATAAAATGGGACAAAAAGTAAATCCTGTAGGACTAAGATTAGGTATCAATAGAAATTGGGCTAGTAGGTGGTTTCCAGATTCACAAAGCACACCAGAGCGAATAGGCGAAGACCATATCATTCGCAAGTTTTTAAAGAAAGAATTGTATTATGCGAGTGTGAGTGAGATTGTGATTGAGCGGATGGCTGCTAAACTTAGAATCACGGTTACAGCGGCAAAGCCCGGGCTAATCATCGGTAAAAAAGGCGCTGATATTGAAAAAATCAAAGATACCCTTTACAAGCTTGTGAAAAAAGAAGTCTCAATAAATATTAAAGAAGCAAAAAGATTCCAAGCAAATGCGCAACTTGCCGCTGAAAATGTCGCCTTGCAACTTGAAAAAAGAATCGCCTTTAGACGTGCTATGAAAAAGGTAATGCAAGCCGCCCTAAAAAGTGGCGCAAAAGGAATCAAAGTGCAAGTAAGCGGACGCTTAGCCGGGGCTGAAATGGCTAGGACTGAGTGGTATATGGAAGGTCGCGTGCCACTTCACACATTAAGAGCAAAAATAGATTATGGCTTTGCGGAAGCGATGACTACTTATGGAATCATAGGTGTAAAAGTGTGGATATTCAAAGGCGAAATCTTGCAAAAAGGTATCCAAGTAGAAAAAGAAGATTCTAAAGATGGGCGTAATAATAAGCCTAAAAGGAGATAAGCTATGTTAATGCCAAAAAAGACAAAATATAGAAAGCAGATGAAAGGGCGAAATCGTGGAAAGTCCTTTCGTGGAAATAGCCTAGCTTTCGGCGATATAGGTATAAAAGCAATTGAGCATGGTAGGATTGATAGCAGACAAATAGAATCTGCTAGGATTGCAATGACTCGCCATGTAAAAAGAGCTGGTAAAGTGTGGATACGCGTTTTCCCTGATAAGCCTTTAACACATAAGCCGCTAGAAGTGCGTATGGGTAAAGGTAAAGGCGGCGTGGAAAAGTGGGTTATGAATATTAAGCCTGGGCGTATAATTTATGAAATGATAGGCATTGATGAAGCGACTGCTAGGGAAGCCTTAGCTCTTGCTCAAAGCAAACTGCCCTTTAGAACAAAAATTGTAACAAAGGATAGTGAAAATGAAATATACTGATTTGAAAGATAAGGACTTGGCGGAGTTACGCACATTACTTAAAGAAAAGAAAAATGAGCTATTTGTAATGAGAATCAAGCTAAAAACACAGCAGCTTACAAAAAGCCATGAGATTTCTTTAACAAGAAAAGACATAGCTAGAATCCAAACGGCAATTAGTGCGAAGTCAAACGCACAAAAAAATGAGAAAAAGTAAGGAATAAGCAATGAGCGAAGCAAAAACACATAAAAGGGTAATACAAGGCAAGGTCGTAAGCATTGCTGGGGCTAAAAGCGCTGTGATTTTGGTAGAGCGAAAAGTCGTGCATGCAAGATATAGAAAAATCGTAAAAAGATTCAAAAAATATATTATCCACGATGAAGAAAATAAAAGCAAGGTAGGCGATGTGATTTCAGCAATCGAGTGTCGCCCTATATCTAAACGCAAGGCTTTTAAGCTAAAAGAAATATTGCAAGTAGGAGTTAGCGAATGATACAGAGTTTTACAAGATTAAGTGTCGCTGATAATAGCGGTGCAAAAGAAGTGATGTGTATAAAGGTGCTAGGCGGAAGCCATCGCCGTTATGCAAGTGTGGGCGATGTGATAGTCGTATCTGTCAAAAAGGCTATACCAAATGGTAAGGTCAAAAAAGGGCAGGTTATGAAAGCTGTTGTCGTGCGAACCAAAAAAGAGATTCAAAGGGATAATGGCTCATTAGTGCGATTTGATGATAATGCTGCTGTGCTTTTGGATGCAAAAAAAGAGCCTATCGGCACTCGTATCTTTGGTCCTGTAAGCCGCGAAGTGCGTTATGCGAATTTTATGAAAATCGTATCACTTGCCCCGGAAGTGTTATAGTGGAAGTGTTATAGGTTTTATAGAATCTAGATTCTAAGATTCTAAAAAGATTCTAAAAAGGATAAAAAAATGGCAAATAAAATAAAGATTAAAAAAGGCGATAAAGTTACGATTATCGCGGGAAATGATAAGGGTAAAAGCGGCGAAGTCTTAGCTGTTTTCCCAAAAGAAAACACATTAATTGTCAAAGATTGCAAAATCGCAAAAAAGGCAATTAAGCCAACTGATGATAATAAAAAAGGCGGCTTTGTAGCTAAAGAAATGCCTATACATGTATCAAATGTAAAGAAAGCTTAGGAGAAAATAATGTTTGCTTTAAGAGAAAAATATAAAAGTAGCATAAGGGAGCAGTTAGCAAAAGAGCTAAATATCAAAAATCCTATGTTGCTACCAAAGCTAGAAAAGATTGTGATTAGCGTGGGCGCTGGGCAGTATGCTAAGGAAGCCAAAATTATGCAAAATATCGCTGATACGATTAGTTTGATAGCCGGGCAAAAGGCGATTATTACAAAGGCGAAAAAAAGCGTGGCAGGTTTTAAAATGCGCGAAGGTATGCCTATGGGTGTGAAAGTTACGTTGCGTGGGAATATGATGTATAACTTTTTAGAAAAGCTAATTGTGATTGCCCTGTCGCGTGTGAAAGACTTTCGCGGTGTGCCACGAAATGGCTTTGATGGAAAGGGAAATTATAACTTTGGGCTTAACGAACAATTGATGTTCCCTGAAGTTGTATATGATGATATTATGGTAACGCATGGTATGAATATCACAATGGTAACAAGCACGCAAGATGATAAAGAAGCATTCAAATTACTTGAGTTATTTGGAATGCCATTTTCAAAAGGGAGATAACTATGGCGAAAAAATCAATGATAGCAAAGGCAAAACGAAAGCCAAAATTTAGCGTTAGAGCATATACAAGATGCCAAGTGTGTGGGCGACCGCACTCGGTGTATAGGGACTTTTCTTTATGCAGAGTATGCTTAAGGAAAATGGGTAATGAAGGGTTAATCCCTGGACTAAGAAAAGCAAGCTGGTAGGAGATAAATATGGTAAATGATATTATTGCAGATTCTCTAACTCGCATTAGAAATGCTGCTATGAGACGACTTGATAACACGGAGCTATATTACGCTAAAATCGTGGCTAGCATTTTGGAAGTTTTCAAAAATCGCGGCTTTATCAAAGACTACAAGGTCAATGATAAGGATGGAAAGCAAAGCATTTTAGTGCAGTTGATGTATGATGAGCGTGGGCATTCTGTGATTAATGAAATCACGCGTATTAGTAAGCCCGGACGCCGCGTGTATAAAAGTAGTAGTGAGTTAAAGCGATTTAAAAATGGCTATGGAATCATTGTCGTTAGCACTAATAAAGGTGTGATAAGCAATGATGAAGCGCACAAGGCGAATGTCGGCGGCGAAGCATTGTGTAGTATTTGGTAATAAGGAATCCATCATCTAAAAAGGGTGGTGGGTGGGCGACTAGGCAATTTGCGAAGCAATCCATTATCCTTAAAAGGGTGGTGGGTGGGCTTTAGGTTATGAGCGAAGCGAAATTATAGAATCTCTTATAAAGAATTTAGTTAAAATTTTTTCTAAGGGATTCTAAATTGTCTTAGAATCTAGATTCTATAAAACATTATGAAAGGTTAAAACAGATTCTAGTATTTTGCGACACGGAAGACGAATCTATTTCGAGGAGAATAAAATGTCAAGAATAGGGAAGAAGCCGATAAACATTCCACAAGATATTGAAGTAAGCAACGCAAATGGCGTCCTTACATTCAAAGGCAAAAAGGAAACAAAAACGCTTGATACACACAATCGCGTAGGTATCAATATCGATGGCAAGATTCTAAGCTTTAGTTTGCTAAATGATGAAAAGCAATCGCGCGCATTTTGGGGGACTTATCGCGCGCTTGCTAATAACATCGTGCAGGGCTTAAGTGCTGGATTTAGCAAGAGCTTAGAGATTAATGGTGTTGGTTACAAGGCGAGTGTAAGTGGCAAGGTTTTAGAGTTGGCACTTGGCTACTCACATCCTATAAAGTATGATATTCCACAAGGTGTAGAAATATCTGTGGATAAAAATACCATTACGATAAAGGGAAGTGATAAACAGCAAATCGGGCAGATTGCCGCCATAATTCGTGAGTTTAGACCGCCAGAGCCATATAAAGGCAAGGGTGTGAAATACAGCGATGAAGTAATCTTACGCAAGGCAGGTAAAACAAGTAAAAAATAGAATCTAGATTCTAACCACTTTTTAAAAAGGGTGGTGGGTGGGCGACTAGGCATTCGCAAAGCGAAATTATAGAATCTAGATTCTAAAATTATAGAATCTCTTACAAAGAATTTCAAAAGTAAATTTTTTCTAAGAGATTCTATAGAATCTAAATGTTCTTTGAAATTAAATTTTATTTGTATATGAAAGTGTATAAATAAAAAAAGCCCCGAAACTTTTAGATAAAATCTAAGGGAGTAGGGGCTAAACTCTTAACTACAGGAGGTTACTATGAAAAAACATAGTAAAAAACCTTCGAAAGTATTATACATAAAATTTGTGATTTTTGGTTGCAAATTTAGTATCTTACTAAGAAGGTAACTTCTTTTTGGAGGGGGTCTTGAAAGCCCTTTCCGCCTCCTTTTAGTTAAGAAATAGAATCTAGATTCTAAAAACCATAATTTTTGAAAGGAAAAACAATGACAAGCAAAGTTTTAGAGCATAAAAAATTATTGCGATTAAAGCGAAAAGCAAGAGTAAAAGCAAAGGCAAAGGGCTGTGAGATTAAGCCACGTATAAGCGTATTTCGCTCAAATAAATATTTCTACGCGCAAGCCATTGACGATACAAAAGGGCATACAATCGCAGCCATTGATAGTCGCAAGGAAAAGCTAGGAAATACAAAAGAAGATTCCCACAAATTAGGCGAAAAATTTGGGAAGATTCTAAACGAGCATAAGATAAAAGAAGTCATTTTCGATAGAAATGGCTACTTGTATCACGGCGTGGTCGCGAGTTTCGCCGATGGATTAAGAAAAAATGGCATAGTTTTATAAGGAGTTGCAAAAAATGCTAGAGTTTGATAAGAGTGAATTTAGCGAAGTTGTCGTAAATATCGGTCGCGTTACTAAGGTTGTGAAAGGTGGTCGCAGGTTTCGTTTCAACGCCCTTGTGGTGATAGGTAATCGCAATGGGCTTGTTGGCTTTGGGCTTGGCAAGGCAAAGGAAGTCCCTGATGCGATAAAAAAGGCTATTGATGACGCATTCAAAAATGTGATAAAGGTCAATATCAAGGGAACGACAATCGCCCATGACATCGAATATAAGTATAACGCAAGTAAGATTTTGTTGAAACCAGCTAGTGCTGGGACAGGCGTAATTGCCGGTGGTAGTGCGCGTCCTGTGATAGAGCTAGCCGGTATTAAGGACATTTTGACTAAGTCGCTTGGCTCAAATAATCCATACAATGTGGTTCGCGCAACATTTGATGCGTTAGCTAAAATCAAAGGATAGATTCTAAACCATCATCTAAAAAGGGTGGTGGGTGGGCGACTAGGCATTTGCGAAGCAAAATATAGAATCTAGATTCTAAAAAACTATAGAATCTCTTGCAAAGAATTTAAGCAAATTTTTTCTAAGAGATTCTAATTTCAAAAAAGGATAAACTATGTTAGAAAAAATAAAACCAGCTGAAAACAGCACAAAAGAAATCAAAAGAGTAGGACGCGGACAAGGCAGCGGCATGGGCAAAACCTCCACACGCGGTGGCAAGGGACAAACCGCACGCACAGGCTATAAAGCAAAAAGAGGCTTTGAAGGCGGTCAGCAACCATTGCAACGCCGCTTACCAAAAGTAGGCTTTAGCTCAAGAGTAGTAAAACCATTTGTGATAAATGTGGAAAAACAAAGCAAGGTAAAAAGCTTAGATTCTATAACCTTAGAATCTTTACGCGAAACTTTCCACTTTCCAAAATATGTAGAAAGCGTAAAACTAATCGGCAAAACCGCCAAAGACCTACAAAGCAAAGTAAAAGATTCTAATATCTTAATAAGCGGCATAAAAAGAGAAGAAAAACCAAAAGTCAAAAAAATGCCCCCAAAAGATTCTAAAGCAAAAGATTCTAAAAAAGCCAAGATAGAATCTAAATAGAATCTAGCATATTTAAAGCGATGTCAAATCGCAGTAACGTTTAGAATCTAGCATATTAAAATCCATAGAATCCAAATAAGATTCTATAAAATAAAGCTATTTCATTCGCTCATATAAAAACTCTTGCCTTGCACATCCTATAATTATCGCCGCTGCAATGCCATTAAACTCGTGGCTAAACTCGCGCTCTAAATCATTAATAGCCCCACGCATAGAATCTATTAGACTAGATTCTATCTTTTGTTGATTTCTATAATAGTTGCTATATAAATCATTAATGTTGCGATTGTCTAAAGCGATATTAGCAAAAGCAGAATTTTGCATAGGTTCTTTGATAGATTTTATAGAATCTATAAGCCCGATTTTCATACCATTAACACTAGATTTAACAAAGCCAAACTTATCAGCCACAGCAAAGCCAACCAAAAACGACACATATAGCTTTAATAAATCAGGCTCGATATTTTCCATCGCTTCTCTTATGCCATCCGCACTCACATTACGCGTTTTTATCCCCATGTATTTTGTGATATTATCTAGCTTTTCAAAATTCATAGAATCTAAAGCCTTATCAAACACATAAAAAATAATTTTCATCTCCAAGCTCTCGCAATCACCGCTATTTTGCATATCTAGCTCCTTGCATATATCTTGCAAGAAATCTTTGTAACTTTTGCCATTACTTAGTTGCAATATTCGTGTTTGCATGGCTTTTGTTAGTAGCTTATCAGCATCACTTTCATCTATAACAAAATTATTAGCTTCTAGCGCGGCTAATGTGTGAGAATCTACATTCGCAATGCTTAGAAAATTATCATCATTTATCCCCAAAACCGCCGCTATACGCTCATATGTATATCTTAAAGGCGTATCTAAAAATGCCAAATCATTATCCATGTTTTTCCTTTTTGTGAAATTATGTTATAATTATAGACAAAAAAAAAAAAAACAAGTATGTAAAATTAGAATCTAACTCTCACAAAGCACGTCCCCATCGCCATTTCAAACACTCCAAAATCCCACAAATTTTTTTTACATTTTTCTAAAAAATCCCCAACATTGTTACTTTTCTACTCATTTAAAACCTTTAGATTCTATAAAACCTAC
This sequence comes from Helicobacter saguini, assembly GCF_000762875.2. Classification (GTDB taxonomy): domain Bacteria; phylum Campylobacterota; class Campylobacteria; order Campylobacterales; family Helicobacteraceae; genus Helicobacter_A; species Helicobacter_A saguini. Next base: position 40,147 of record NZ_JRMP02000012.1, on the reverse strand, counting down.
GACCTATAATCCGCGTTGATTTTAATATAGTCATAGCTTAAATCGCAGCCCCACGCCTTTGCCTCTTCCTTGCCATCATTTAGATTCACTATTATTCGCACTTTTTGCGCACCTAAAACTGAACGCGCCTTTGTCTCGCTAAATTTCACTCCCACGCCTTGCTTTACAATCTCCACACTGCCCTTTTTAGATTCAAAGCTTAAATCAAGTTTGCCCGCGTCAAAGTCGCTATTGCTATAGCCCATCGCACAAATTATTCGCCCCCAGTTTGCATCCTTGCCAAAAATGGCGGTTTTAACCAGATTTGAGCCGATAATCGCCTTGCTTAACGCCCTTGCCTGAGCCTTATCACGCGCCCCTTTTACCACGACTTCTAGCAAATGTGTCGCGCCCTCGCCATCTCTTGCGATTTTTTTGGCAAGATTTACGCACACCTGCTTTAGCGCATTTTTAAAGGTCTCATAATCCTTGCCCTTTTTATCAATTAGCGCATTTCCAGCCTTGCCATTTGCAAGCACTATCGCCATATCATTCGTGCTAGTGTCGCCATCCACGCTTATTTGATTGAAACTATCATTGACCACTTCGCTTAGCGCGTCATTTAGCAAGGCTTTATCAATCGCGGCGTCAGTTAGTATGAAGCCTAGCATAGTCCCCATATTAGGATGAATCATCCCGCTGCCCTTTGCCATACCCCAGATTCTAGCCTTGACTTTCGGGGTATCAGCGTTCGTAGATTCTAAGGCAAACTTCACACCAAAAGTCTTTGGATAAGTATCAGTCGTCATTATCGCGCGACTTGCCTGTTTTATAGAATCTTTACTCGCCTTTTTATTGCCAACTAGCTTTGGTATCGCCTTTAAGATTCTATCCATAGGCAGCTGCTGCCCGATAACGCCTGTGCTTGCAAGTAGTATGTTTGTAGAATCTACGCTAAGATTCTCGCTTAATCCACGCGCACAAATAATGCAATTTTTATCGCCCTGCAGCCCGGTGCAAGCGTTTGCGAAGCCTGAGTTTATCATTATGGCGTGAATGTTATTATCAATTACAGCCTTATTATAAGAAATGCAGGCTGCCTGCACCTTATTTTTCGTCCAAACACCCGCTGCCACACACGCACTTTTGGAGTAAATCAACGCCAAATCAAAGCGATTTTTATACTTTATATTCGCCTTAATGCCTGATAGTTTAAAGCCCTGCGGGAGTGAAGGCGTCTTGCTAATCTTGCTGCTTTTAGATTCTATAGAATCTTTTGGAGTAGCACTTACCTTAGCCTTTTTAGATTCTATAGAATCTTCTTTCACATCTTGCATATTTCAATCCTTAAAAAATGTTAAAAACCTTTATTTTATCATAAAATCTTATTTAGAATTTTTACCATCCCACATATAATACAAAATCTTAATCACAATTGTGAAAAATATCCCTTCAAATATGGCGGCGATAATAAGCGAGTAGTATTGCTCATTGCTTATTGCGCCTAGTTTCAACCCTAAAGAAGCAATAGCGACTAAGAAAGTCAAAGGCATACAATCGCTAAGGGCAAAAAGTAGTGTATTTTTAAACGTGCCAAAATACCTTAAAAACGAGATATTTGCCGATACCAAACGCACAAAAAGCATCGCAAAAACAATATAGATTCCATTTAAAACAATATCAAAATCACTCAAAATTAGCCCCAAATCTAGCGTGCTACCCACATAAATAAAAAACAAAGGAATAAAAAAGCCAAAACCTATATCATTTAGTTTGCTAATCATATCGTGCTTATACGCAAAAAAAGTCGCAATGACCACTCCAGCGATAAATGCGCCCAGCACCTCCTCAATATCCATAAAAGTCGTAATGCCGATAAGCACGAAAAATAGCATAAATGAAAAGCGAATATCTTGATTAGCATTGCCACTTTCAGGCATAAACCACAGCTTAAATCTAGGATGCCACCAAAAAATAAGACGCGAAATGCGAAACACAATCACACACCCAAGAATGAAAAGCCCAAGCAGGATAAATGGCTCATAAAAACTAAAACTATATATAGAATCTAAATGCCGCGAGTAGCCATTCTGCACGACCACAAGGGCTGTGATACTCACTAGCTCACCTAAAACGCCGATTTTAAAAGCGGTATTTAGCCAGTCCTGCTCCTTGCCATAGTCACGCAGCAGCGTCACAATCATCCCAAGGCTCATCACAGGGAAAATCGCCACATAAATCGCAGGCAGCCCAAACCCCACCACAATCGCAATGCTAAAGCCATAAAGGCAGACAAAATAAATCACGGCTTTTTTATAAAATTTTGCCCCAAGACTACGGAAACTACGCAAATTCACCTCCGCGCCAGCTAGTAGCATAAGAAAAAGGAAACTGATGTGCGAAATGCTCTCAAAGCTCTCACTCCTTTGAATCACGCCAAGAAATGCCGCAAGACTGCCTAGCATAATCTCAATTACCGCAACAGGAATCTTGCTTAGACGGCTTAAGGGCGGGGCAATCACAATAAGGAGTGCAACGATGCTAAGGTATAACAAATCATTTTGCATTTAGTTTTTCACTTTTTAGGGTTTTAGATTCTGTAATTAAAAGGGTATTTTATTATAATTTTGTGGGGTTTTGAGAATATAAAATCCACAAAAACAGGCTCGATATTTAAAATAAAATCTCAAAAATCATAAGATATACACACAAAAATACGCAATTTTAGAATTTATGTGTTACAATTAGTTTTTATTTTTAGCATTAAGGTTTTGGCTTTGGTGCTAGAATGTATAAGTTTTTTTAGATTTAATTACTATTTTACTAACTTTTTAGGTTTTGAGAATGAGTGAAACAAGTTATGGGCGAATTGACATTGATAAGATTTTGCAGGTTTTGCCGCATCGTTACCCTATGCTTTTGGTCGATAGAGTGCTTGAATTGCACGCACACAGCGACATTACGGCGTATAAAAATGTGACGATAAATGAGCAGGTTTTCACTGGGCATTTTCCGCGTGAGCCTATTTATCCGGGCGTGATGATTATTGAGGGGATGGCACAAGCCGGTGGAATCCTGGCGTTTGTTAGCACTTGGGGGCTTGATTTTACCGATATGCAGGACAAAGTTGTTTATTTTATGACGATTGATAATGTGAAATTTCGCGTGCCTGTAAAGCCCGGCGACCGACTGACCTATAAAATGAAAGTGTTAAAACAGCGAAGTAGCGTGTGGCAGCTTGAGGGCAAGGCGTATATTGATGATGTTTTAGCGAGTGAAGCAGAACTCAAAGCTATGGTAACTGAATCTAAAAATAAATAAGGAAAAATATAATTATGAAACTTAAAAGTTATGATTTTTATAATATTATAGAATCTAGATTCTGTAAAGATTTGGATTTTATGTGGGGATTTGTGAAATCTAAATTGAAAGATTCTATAAAGTTAGCTAGTTTAGAATCTAGATTCTATAAAACTATTGAATATAATAATTTAGATTTTAAAAAAAATATAGAATCTAATATTTTAAACAAAGGAAATTCGCAAGGACAAATTTTCTTTAGATTCCAAAGTCCCACCCATTCCCACCCATTGAAATACAAAGAAAATTTGTCCTTGCGAATTTCTACAAATAAACAAGATTATAAAGAAAGGTTAGGAAATATAGAATCTAGATTCTATCAAAATATCGAAAATAATAATTTAGATTCTAAAAAATTAGAAATTATAGAATCTAATATTATACAAAATTCGCATTCGCACTTTTTAGCTCAATCTATTCCCACCCGACCACCCTTTTTTAAGATTAATATAAAAAGTGCAACTGCAAATTTTGATAACGCACAAGATTATATAGAATCTAGCAACTTGAATTCTAAGAAATTACAGAATCTAGATTCTAAAAACATCAAAGAACCCACCCCCCAACCCCCCTCCACAAGGGAGGGGGGTTATTCTCCTTCAACGTTTAAAGAAAGAAAAAGCACAATTAAAGATATAGAATCTAAAATAAAAGATTCTAAGAAAAATAAAATAGATGTTTCGCTAACGCTCAACATGACAAAAAAAATAGAATCTAGATTCTATAAAAATACTGAATCTACTAATTTATATTCTAAAAAAATTATAGAATCTAAAATTATAAAAAGCGTGGATTGCCACGAAAATTCTTGCGAAAATTCTTGCAATGACAGCAAAGATTCTATAAAAAACACAGAATCTAAAAAAGCGAATTTAGATTTTAAAAACAAACGAATAAAAACGTCAAGCGATAGCTTGACAATTAATGGAGACGTGCGAAGCACGAACCTTGTAAGCCCGCCTGTCGCGCAGTGTCAAAAAAGCGGAAACAACGCACGCAGTAGTGCGGGCGTCCGCTTTTTTGCAAAGCGACAGATTAGCGGGGCTCGCCCCTTAGTTGAAAAAAAAGCGGCGGCTTTTTTTGGTCTAAGGGGCGCGGGGTGGGGATTAAGATTTTTTTGCGCAATGTGTAAAAATACATCTCATAACGATATATTGAAAAATAGCGACTTTGGAAAAGTAGATTCTATAGAATCTAAGAAAGCAGATTCTAAAGAAAAATTAGGAAAATTAGAATCTAGATTCTATAAAAATACTGAATCTAGTAATTTATATTCTAAAAAAGTTATGGAATTTAATTTGCAAGATTCTATAAAAGTATCTAATTTAGAATCTAGATTCTATAAAACTTATGAAATTTATAACTATAAAAAGGCTGTGTGATGGCAGATTCTAAACATAAGCGTTATAAGCACAATGAAAAGCATAATGACACAAAAAAAGATTCTAAAGTGGCTCAAGAATCTAGAAATGTGAAACCTAAAAATGTGGAATCTAAAATACATATCGATAAAGCGGCGAAAGTGGCAAAGACTGCGATAATAAAAGGGAATGTGAATATAGAATCTGGCGTAGAAATTTGCGATTATGCTGTGATTAATGGCACTAATGGCGATGTGAAAATAGCCGCGAATGCTAAGATAGAACACTCCGCTACAATTAATGGAAATGTGAAAATAGGGAAAAATGCTAGGGTTGGAAGTGGGGCTGTGATTTGTGGGAATGTGGAAATTAAGGAGAATGCGAGTATTAGCAATGGGGCTAGTATTTTTGGGAATGTTAAGATTAGTAAAGATTCTAACATTGCAAATTTTGCTACGATTGTGGGCGATGTGGATATAGAATCTAGCGTGTTTGTGGGTGCTCATAGTGTGATTAGCTCGGTTACGCATATTGATTATGCGGAGTTTATTAATAACGCACATAATATGGAATCTAGGAATGCAGATTCTAAAGAAAATCACGCTAATCAAAATTCACAGAATCTAGATTCTAAAAACGCCCAAGATTCTAAGAAATTACAAAATCTAGATTCTAATATCCTTTCGCCCACCCACAACCCTATTAAAGAGAGCCAAACGCCCCACCACAACAACACAAAAAACCACATCACAATCGGCGCGAACACCTACATTTACAACAACGTAAGCATTTACGGCGACACGCAAATCGGTAAAAATAATAAAATCTTCCCAAACGCCACGCTTGGCACGCCACCGCAAGATTTAAAATATAATGGCGAGAAAACCACGCTCCAAATCGGTGATAATAACTTAATTCGTGAATCTTGTATGTTTAATCCGGGCACGCAGGGCGGCGGCAGTCTTACAAAAATCGGTAATAACAATCTATTTATGGCATTCGTGCATATCGCCCATGACTGCATTATCGGTGATAATAATATCCTTGCAAATAACGCCACGCTTGGCGGTCACATCGTGATTGAAAACTATGTGAATATCGGCGGTATGACGCCTGTTCATCAGTTTGTCAAAATCGGCGAGGGTGCGATGATTGCCGGGGCGTCTGCGTTGTCCCAAGATATTCCGCCCTATTGTATGGCAGAGGGTAATCGCGCTAAGATTATCGGCTTAAATCGCTTTCGTATGCGTAAAATTATGGAACGCGACATTATAGATTCTATTGATGCGTTGTATAAAAGGCTTTTTTCTGGCGAACAGCCCTTGAGAGACCTTGCGGCGATGGAGCTAGAGGTCGCCAAAAGTAAAAAAAATCCACACATTATAAAAATCTGCGAATTTATCTTAGAATCTACTCGCGGAATACCATTTAAGAGAGGCGAAAATGACTGAAACATGTAGCTTTTGCAATAAGCCAAAAAGCAGGGCAAATCCCATCGTGTCAAGCAATGAGAAAATCACAGGGCTAAAGGCTTATATATGCCGCGCTTGTATCGAATTTATCCACGAGGAGTTTAAGAAAAGCAAGGGCGAGAGTAGCGATATTATGCAAGATTCTATTCCTTCACCAAAGGAGTTAAAGGAGCATTTAGATGAGTATGTCGTAGGGCAGGATAGGGCAAAAAAGGTCTTTAGCGTGGCTGTGTATAACCACTACAAACGCCTTTTGCACCAGCAAAAAATGCTACTTAGCCACAATAAAATTGTGAATCTTACAGACCTTGAAGAAAATGTCGAGCTATCAAAGTCAAATATCTTGCTTATCGGTCCTACAGGCAGTGGGAAAACGCTTATGGCGCAAACTTTGGCTAGATTCCTAGATATTCCCATTGCAATTAGCGATGCGACGTCTTTAACAGAAGCTGGATATGTGGGCGAAGATGTGGAAAATATCTTAACGCGTTTGTTACAAGCGGCAAATTATGACTTAAAAAAGGCTGAAATGGGCATCGTTTTCATTGATGAAATTGATAAAATCTCAAGATTAAGTGAAAATCGTAGCATTACACGCGATGTTAGCGGTGAGGGCGTGCAGCAGGCGTTGCTAAAAATAATTGAAGGCAGTAGCGTAAATATCCCGCCAAAAGGGGGGCGAAAGCACCCAAATCAAGAGTTTATAAAGATTGATACGAGCAATATTTTGTTTATTTGCGGGGGCGCATTTGATGGGCTAGAGGAGATTATCAAGCGAAAGCTTGGCAAGAATGTTTTGGGCTTTGATTCTAATGCAAAAGAGCAAATCACGCGTGATAATATCATCCATCAAGTCGAAACCGATGACCTTGTTAGCTTTGGGCTAATCCCTGAGCTAATCGGGCGGCTACACATTATCGCCACGCTAGATTCTATAAGTAAGGAAGCGATGATTTCAATCTTAACGCAGCCTAAAAACGCGATAATAAAGCAGTATCAAAAGCTTTTTGAGCTTGATGGTGCGCGTTTGATTTTTGAGGATGACGCACTAGAGCGAATAGCTGAGCTTGCTATGGAGCGAAAAACTGGGGCGCGTGGGCTTCGTGCAATCGTGGAGGACTTTAGCCTTGATATTATGTTTGACTTGCCAAATCTAAATGGCTATGATGTAATCATCACTCGCAAAGTCGTAGATAAAGAGGAAAAACCCATCCTAATAAAAAAGAAAAAAAGCAAAGCGGTGTGAATGGTGTGAAATACACCCCACTTTTTAAAAAGCGTTAGATAAAATAGAATCTAGATTCTATAATCTCATATAATTTTAAGATTCTAAAAATCTTGTTTTAAATTTTTGCTTTGTTCAAATCCTAATCGCCCACCTACCGCCCTTTTTAAAAACGTGGATAGAATCTAGATTCTATAAATATTTTTCAATATTAACTTACAAATGTGTGGATGGATAAAATCCAAATATTAAACAAATCTTAAAACTTTCCATATAAAATACGCTACTTATTTTCACTAAAATTAATGATTTAAGGGGTTTTAAATGCCGCAGCTTTTTGGGAGTGCGATTTTGGCGTTTGTCGCAAATGGTGTGCTTTGGTATTACTTGCTAGGTAAGCTTCCTTTGGCATTGCTACTTTCGCATGGCATTAAGTTTTTGGTTAGCTATGTGCTGGCGTTTTTTGTGATGGCGTGGCTGTATCACTCCATTGAGCTGGCGCGCCAACGTGGCGTCTCATTCCTAGATTCTATCATTAATGGGATGAAACTGCCCTTTTTGCACGCCCTAACAATGTCAATTATTGTTGTGTGCGTTTATATTGCGTTTTTATTTTGGAGCAAGGATTGGGTGTATAATGTGAAGCTGCTTGCGATTATTGTGGTGGTTGGCGGGGGGATTTACTTTTGGGCGTATGCGAATTTGAGCGTGTTATATGAGGATGATTTGGAGCAAAATTATCCGTTGCATAAGTTTATAGGTTTGGCGGTGTATTACTTTGTGGCATCGATATTTTTGACCCTGCCTTTTAAGATTCTAAAAGGCATTTTTTATGATTTTCCGCGTGCGACTTATAGGCGGAAGGTTGAGCTAATATTGCTAGTTGGCATTATCGGTGGGGCGATTTTTGCGGTGGATTATTTGATGATGAAGGGCAAACTATGGAAAACTAGCGTAGAATACGCAAGCGATGTCTTTGAAGACGAGGATGATAAAAAAGGCGGGAAAAAGAAATAGAATCTAGATTCTAAAGGAGAAATATGCAAAGTATAAAAGCTATGATTTTAATAAGTGGTAGTGGGACAAATATGCAAAATTTGATACTTTCTTGCCATAAAAAGAGTATATTTGAAATAATGCAAAATTACAAGTTAGAATCTAATTTGCAAGATTTTTTACACAAAGATTCTAAAGATTCTATAGAATCTAAAAACAACATAGATTTTTTAAAAAAAACAAATATCGAATTTATCGAGGTTTTAAGCAATAAACCTGAAGCAAAAGGACTGCAAAAAGCACAGAATCTAAACATCCCTACAAAAATTATAGAATCTAAAGGCAAAAAACGCAAGGAATTTGATGCGATTTTAAGCCAACATTTAAACGATTTAGAATCTAAGAGCGATTTAAAATTTGTTTTATTAGCCGGATTTATGCGTATTTTAAACCCTAGTTTTTTTTTAAATCTTAGTAAAAATCTCATTCTTTTAAACATTCATCCTAGCTTTTTACCGCTGCATAAGGGTGCGCATGGAATCCTTGATAGCTTTAATGACACCAACGATTTTGGTGGTGTAAGCGTGCATTATGTAAGCGAAATTCTTGATAGTGGCGCGATTATCTTGCAAGAAAAACTGCCTAAAATTAAGGGCGAAAACTTAGAATCTTTTGAGGCTAGAATCCACAAACTAGAGTATGAAATTTACCCAAAAGCCTTTGTGAAAGCCATTTTAGATTCTATAAATTTGTAATTTCTGCCTTTTTATTAACCATAGAATCTACCTTTTCTAAGATATGCGCGCCGATTGGGATAGCCGATGTGGCGGCGGGACTTGGTGCGTTACATACAAATATCGCACGATTCGTATTGACAAATAAAAAGTCCTCAATTAGTTTGCCATCATTGCTTACCGCTTGAGCGCGCACACCTGCTGGATAAGGGTTTAAATCAACTTTCGTCAAAGATGGGCAGTATTTTTGCACTAGCTTTAAATAGCCATCTTTAAATAGCGAGTTTTTTAGCTCCTCTAATCCTGTCTTAAAATTATCCTTAATAACCTTGCGAATGCCCTTGTGCTTTAGCATTTCAATGATATAAGGCAGCGAAATATCAGTCTTTTTATACCCCTCGCGTTTGAAAGCCAAAACCGCATTAGGACCAACGGTTACGCTACCATCAATCATCCGCGTCAAATGCACGCCCAAAAAAGGCACGCTCGGGTCTGGGATAGGGTAAATGAGATGTTTCACAATGTTATTATGCTGGGGGCTAAGCTGATAATACTCGCCGCGAAATGGGCATATCACAAAGTCCGGGGCGATGTCTAGCATACTCACAAGCCTATCGCTTTGCAGTCCGCCACAAGTAATCAAATACTGCCCCTCAAACTGCCCCTTATTCGTCTTAACCACAATGCCATTTGTGTGTTCGGTCAAGCCCACAACCTGCGTATTTAGGAAAACCTCGCCCTTAGATTCCATAAATCGCCTCATCATAGCCTTAGTCACCTCAGTGTAACTCACAATGCCACTACTAGGGAAAAAAATGCCGCCAACACCGATGATATTAGGCTCACGCGCCCTTAGCTCATTAGAATCTAGCCACGTCCTTTCAAGCCCATTTGCCTCCGTCCTATCCCACAGGGCTTTCATCCGCTCCATTTCGACATCGTTTGTCGCAACCAACATTTTGCCACAAATATCGTATTTTATGCCATTCTCATCGCAAAAATCCTTAGTCGCCTTATTCCCCTCAAAGCAAAATTTCGCTTTGAGACTACCCGGCGTATAATACACACCAGCGTGGATAACGCCGCTATTATGCCCTGTTTGGTGCTTTGCGACATCGCTCTCTTTCTCCAAAACCGCTATTTTGCTATCTGGCAGTTTTTTTTGCAACTGCATAGCGACCGACATACCGATAATCCCGCCACCCACGATAATAAAATCATAAATCATTTTAAGCCCTTTGTTGTTTGTATAGAATCTAGTTTTGTTTTTAGATTCTAACTTGCTCTTTTTAGAATCTAATTTTGTTTTAGAATCTTTGTTTTTATAGAATCTAAAAAGCTACATTGTATAACTTTTAAACTTAATTCATTCTTAATTTTGCCATTTATGCGAAATAGATTCTAAAATGTGTTAAAATGATACTTTATTTTATTAATTTTATAAAGGAGTTACAATGAAAATAAAAAAAATAGCAAGTGGTGAGTATCAAACTAATACTTATGTGCTTGATTTCGGCGAGTTTGAGTTTGTGATTGACCCAAGTTTTGCGCTTAATTTTGTGCTAGAAAATACCAAAAATTTAAAGGCGATATTGATTACGCATGGGCATTTTGACCATATTTGGCAGGCTGGAATGCTGCGTGATAAAACCGGAGCGAGAATTTATTGTCCAAAGCAGGATAATTTTATGCTTGAGAGTGACTGCTTTGAGCTTGGTCTAACGCCCTTTGTAGCGGATTTTTATGTGGATAATAATAAGGCTGTTAAAACGCTAAATATTGAAGGCGTGGATGTGAAATTTTGGCATTTCCCCGGACATACGCCCGGCTGCAGCGTCATTGAGATTAAAGGGCATTTTTTTAGTGGCGATTTTGTGTTTAGGCGAAGTGTGGGGCGCTGCGATTTCCCTTACTCAAATCCGCAGGATATGAAAGAATCACTGCAGCGTTTTATGGCTATAGAATCTAACTTGCCCATTCACCCAGGACATGGCGAAGATACAAGCGTAAATGCGGAAAAGCTAAACATCCCAAGCTGGATAAGATATATAGATTAGAATTTTTAAAGTAAAAAGTTATGAAAAAGTTAATTTTTATATTATTTATTATTAGTTGTATGCAGGGCGATTTTTTAGAATCTAAATTAGATTCTAAAGACAAAAAATATCACCCAAAAAGCAGAGATGAATTAGTGGGATTGCTAAATCAAGTCGAGCTAGAATACATAAAAATTTATACCACTTTAAACATTGATAAAAAAAATAAAGATAATATAGAATCTATTGTTTCATTTATTGAAGTGCCAAGGATAAAGCGATTTCTTATAGGATTAGATGAGATTGATACTAGTGAAGTGGATGATATGAGTTTTTTATTTCCTGATTTTATGGTGTGGGTGGATTTGTCACCACTAGATTGTGTGTATCACGATTGCAGGGACATAAAAATCATAGATTATTTGAATAACAAAGTTAATAATAAAAGACAGGCATGCAAAATATTTCCTCATCATTTTGCATTTGATTATTTTGAAAGTTTGGATTTCACAACTGATGAGATTCTATCAATCATAGATGTTTATAAACTGCCACTAGATAAAAATCTATATGATGTTCTCAAAATAAGGTTAGCAAAGTTAGATAAACTAGATTCTAAAGATGTAGAAACAATAAGTATGCAGTTATCAAAAAAGATTGCAAAAATGCAGCATAATTGCTTAAATCACGCTATTTTACGCGATAGCTATGCTGGGATTAGCTCTTGGGATGTAGGAAATGTGAAAGATATGAGCTATATGTTTTATCAAAATGAAAGCTTTAATGAGAATATACAATCATGGAATGTTAGCAAGGTAGAAAATATGTATCAAATGTTTGGCTATACACAAAAGTTTAATCAAGATTTGAACTCATGGGATATTAGCAATGTAAAGTTTCTGCATAATATATTTTTCAAAGCACAAAGTATGGAGACTAAAAATATATTAAAGTGGCTTAAGCTGCAAGATTCTAACATTTCTAAAAAAGCAGATTCTAAGGAAAAATCATTTACTACAGAATCTAATTTACCAACATTAGCAAAGGACTTAGGAATTTGATTTAGTTAAATCTTTTAAAAGCACATTTAAGAATCTAGATTCTATCATATTCACTTGAGATTATGGAATCTAGATTCTATCCATTCGCAAAAAGGTGGTGGATGGGCTTAGGCAAAAATGTAAAATATAACTCTTAATAAACAATATAAAATTCTTAGTAATTTTATTGATATATTGTAATTATTGTATTATTCTTTAAAGTGAAATGTTTTCTATCCACTAAGAAATGTTAAAAATTTTTTACATTTTAAGAATCTAAATTATTTATATAAATAAATAAGATTTATTCTTAAATTTAAGTTTGATTTAAGGTTAAATGTGATATAGTGTGAATACCACTAAAATTTTTAGTTGGTATTTTAAAGTGAATGTTATGAAAATCGTAACTTCAGTGTTCTTGGATTTAATGTTAAGTTAAAGCTAATGTAGATTCTATAGAATCTACCCTAACGCCCACCCGCCACCCTATCGATAAATTAGATTCTATAGAATCTAATACAGCCAAGATAGAGCAAAGCGATGCAAACTTTTTATTTAATAATGTGGAAACTAGCAAAGTTGCCGTGTTAAACGAACAAGAGCTAGGTGAAACTAAAGGTGAATTTTGGGGTGCTATTGTAGCAGCAGCGGCTCTAATTTACACAATAGGTGAAGATCACAAGTGGTGGTAAGATTACTATCAGTAATGATTCTAACTTAAAAACGGCAAAAAGGTGTTGTCATATAAATATTAATTTATATGATTTCATTTCTTAATTTATAATGAGGAGTAAATAATGAGAGAATTATTTAGGAAATCATTTATTGCGTTAAGTCTTGTGTCTGCCTTTGGTGTTAGTGCCTCTGCTTTTTGTTTTAATAACGGCTGTTATACAGGTGGTGTGGGGATAGGTGGCGTTTATAGCGATTTGGGTGGCAATGATAGTGCGAATGCGAATGCTTATGGTGGGTATATAAGTGCGTATGGGCAAAGCGTTTATTTTGGTAGGCTGCTAGCTTATGGTGGAGTTACTTTTGGTAGTGGGGCGATTAATAAAAATGGTGCTAACATGCAGGCTTTAGGTAGTCGCAAGGTATATTTTGCGTGGGAGGGTTTGCTTAAAGTGGGCTTTAATATAGCCTCTAAAGATAAGCCATTATTTATTAATTTACAAGCTGGGGCTGATACTATTTTAAATAGGAGTTTTGAAAGGGCTTTATTTTTCGTAGGGGCGCAAGCTAGATGGTCGCTTGCCGCTTAATACTAACTTTGCCCTTAATTATTCTCTTGGATATGGATGGATTGTAGCGGGTAATTATACATTTAATGATATACGCTCTCACTTGAGTGGGTATAATCAAAGGATACACGCATCTTTAGGTTTTGATGTTAGGATAAGTGAAAATTACGCCTTTTATCTAAAAGCTATCGGTAGGTATTATGGATTGCAAGATTCTAAAAGTGTAGTCTTGGATGCCGCCGCAAATACAAGTATCTCCTATCCAGCGGCTAACTCATATAGTGTAATGCTTGAACTAGGTGTAAAAGGGATATAAGATTCTAAACTAACTTATAGAATCTAGGTTTTTGTTATTGCTTTTTGCAATGCAAAGGCTTATAATAGTGCTATTAACCTTTATCTCTATTATAAACTATGGAATCTATTGTTTATAGAATCTAGCTTAAACAAACTCAACCCTTAGCTTCTTACCAAGTGCGTTTGCATACGCCTTTAAAGTCGCAAAACTAGGCGAATTTTTCGCATTCAAGCTCTCAAGTCGAGAAATACTACTTTTAGTCGTATTCATCTTTTTTGCAATCTCTTCTTGCGTCATATTCGCGGCTTTACGCAAAGAAATTAGCTTACTTTTTAACTCAAATTCATCGCTTAAACTATCATAAATCGCCTTTACTTCAGGCTTTTTCAACGCTTCTTTTTTAAACTCTTTAAAATCTTTTCTCATTTTATCTCCTTTGCTCGTTTTAGGGCTAAATCTAGCTCTTTTTTTGGAATCTTTTGGCTTTTTTTAATGAATGTATGCAAAATTACAATTTCCTTATTTTTCACGCTTACAAAAATGCTTCTAGCGATGCCTTCAGCCCCTTTAGCACGAAACTCAAATAAGCCATTTTTAAGCGGTGCAGAATAAGGCTTCCCAAGATTCCCGCCATAAATTTGGGCTAACTCTAAAATTCGCAATAAATTTGCCAAAATGCTAGGCGGCAAATTCATCGTTTCGCTATAAACATTATCATTAAAAAAAGTAATTTTGTAATTCATCTTAAAATGTTACCATATTTGCTAACTTTTGTCAAATATTAGAATCTAGTTTCAATTTCCCTAACAAAATGTTAAAAAAACTTTACGTTTTTGCCAAAATGTAAAATAACTTTAACATTTCTATACTTTTAGATTCTATAACTTTATAGATTTTTAATTATTATAAATGCAATGTTAATAATTTATTAGTTATAATTATTTCGCAACCAAAAAACATAAAGGAGTGAAATATGAAAAAGTTTGGTTTAAGCATTGTTCTAGCTTCAGCTTTAAGCATGGGAGCAAATGCTGCGTGTATCAGCAATAATACTTGCTATATCGGTGAAGCGGGCGTTGGCGGCTTTTATAGTGGCTTTGGTGGGAATAATGATGCAAGTGCAAATGCGTATGGTGGGTATTTTAAAATCGCGTATGATGGGGTGTATCGCAATAGGTTTTTGTGGGGGAATGAAGTTGCCGTTGGTGGCGGTATGCTGAATGTGAGTGGTGCGGCTCTAAGTGGTATCGCACAAAGTAGCGGATATTTTAATTATGAGATTTTGATTAAACTTGGGCTTAATGTCTCTAGCGTGCGTGCGCCGCTGTTTGTAAAGGTTCAAGTAGGGCTTGATAATATTGAAAATAAGGGCAGTCTAAATCGCGATTTGTTTTACACTGGGCTAGAGCTGGATGGTCGCGTGCCGCTTAGCTCACGCGTAGGGCTTGATTATAACCTGCGGTATGGATGGATATTTGCGGGTGGGTATAATTTTGGCAATTCGGCGAATTCCTTTTTGACAGGGTATAATCATAGGATACAAGCAAGTCTTGGCTTTGATGTGAAAATGACGGAAAACACCGCATTTTATCTAAGGGCTGTGGGGCGATACTATGGGCTGCAAAATTCTACTGCGGTAAATAATGTAAGCTATCCTGTGGCAAATGGCTACTCAGCTGGACTTGAGCTAGGCTTTAAAGGGATATAAGATTCTAATTTATAGATTCTATATTCTAGTCAAAATCTCCGCCCTGTTGTCAATGATAGCAATCGTATGCTCGTGATGGCTTGTGCGTTTGCCATCAATGCTTACCACCGACCATTTATCAGGCAGGATTCTCACTTCGCCACTTTTTTGACACACCATCGGCTCAAGGCAGAAAACCATACCATTTTTGATTTTTGGACCGCTGATTTTGACACCATCATCAAGGTAATTTGGTATGCTAGGCTCAGCGTGCGGGGTCGTGCCAATGCCATGCCCGCAGAAATCACGCAGCGGCACAAAGCCCCTAGATTCTATATTTTCTTGCAAAATCGCGCTAATTTCCTTAAATCGCATCCCAGCTTTTATAGAATCTATAGTTGCTTGAAGCGTTTGCAAGGAGCAATCCATTAGCTTAGAATCTTGTGCTGACACCTCGCCGATACCGATAGTTATCGCACCATCGCCGTAGTAATTTTGATACTTCGTGCCGATGTCAATGCCTAAAATATCGCCCTTTTTCAAGCGATAATCCGTAGGAATGCCATGAATTACAATCTCATTTAGCGACAGACACGCGGCATTTGGGAAGCCATACAAGCCTTTGAAACTAGGAATCGCATTTAGGGAATAAATCTTATCCTCAATAGCCTTATCAAGCTCTAATAGGCTCATTTGCTCACAGGCGATGCTCTTTGCATAATCAAGCGTCACCGCCACGATGCGACTAGCCTCACGCATAATCTCAAGTTCTTTTTTATTTCTAATTGCAATGCTCATAATGTTAAAAACCTTTTTTATTTTGGTAATTTTAACAAAAATTTGTGGGGTTTTGTGCTGTGCTTAGAATCTGTTTGTTTAAACAAGGCGATACAAACAAGATTTATGATAAAATATTTTTGGTCTTAACACACCTTTAGAATCTAGGATTCTATACAACCTTTTTCAATCTCTATAACATACTTAGATTAAAAAATAAACGCCCTGTTTTTCAATAGCAAAAATGCGTATATTGTAGAAATTATGGAGTTTACAATGCAAAAAACAATTAAAGCAATAGTGCTAACTACTTATACACAACCTTAACTTCTCTGCTAGATGGGACGTCATGCACGATTGCTACTTCGCCTTTAATATCGCTTAAAATAGCGCACGCTGCCTCTGTCGCACTACCGATAGCCGCACCTACCATTGTTGTTACACCACTTGCAAGACCCGCGACATATACGCCATCTTTTACCTGCTGTCTGCCACTCCACTCAAGGCGGATTTTGTTTGGCTTATTCATCAAATTGTGCGGTTTTACGATGTCGCCTAAGCCCTTAATGTTAAAATGACCCGCACCAGTCGCCAAAATCACATAATCACTCTTAAAATCAATGCCACTGCCCTTAGTGTGCAAACTGCCCTTGCTACCGCTAATGTCAGTCACTTCACCATCGACATATTTTACATGCAACATAGAATCTATTTGCCGTTTAGTATGCTCGATAATCTCCTTATACTCCACGCCACGCGGGAACATCGCCACATTATAAATCGCTACATTTTTCAAATCCGCCTTGCCCTCATCAATAATCGTAATCTCAAAATCTAGCTCTTTATTTTTCGCTGATGCTAATACCAAAGCCGCTGTAAGCCCTGCAATAGAGCCACCTACTATAACTACTGATTTTTTCATATTTTTCCTTTTTGTTGAAATGAGTTTAGATTCTATCAATAATAGTTAAATCAATGGGAAATTTAAAACTATATTTCATAATCTTTCAAAATACCACATTAAGTTTCAGTGATTATTTAAAACCTAAAAAAGTGATTGCAAAGGATTTAGCTTTACTTTTTAATTTTTACTATATTTTTTTTTTTTACGGAAAAATATAACCGAATTTAAAGCTGAAAGCTTACATGGATAGACAATCAACGTTATGTAACTCTAGTTAAATTATAGAATCTAATTTCTAACATTCATACTTTTAATACTATAAACCCCCAAAATAAATAGAATCTGCGCTATAAAAGACAAAATGGATGAAAATAACACAAGAAACAACCATCCCATCCCACCATCAAAAATAGATGCCAAATTCAAACCATTCCACAAAAGCGATGATATAAAATACACAAAAAAAATCGTTATAATCACATCAGATGCGACTATAAACTTAAACGCGCGCATAAAAACCTCCAACCCACTAATCTGGCGAAACGCATCCGCAATCTTATACTGCAAATACATCGTATAAATCATAAACGCCAAGCTAATAATCCCGCCAAATGCAGCACTCAAGCCCCTTAAGCCCACATTATCACTATCCATCACGCTAAAAAACAAAATCACAATAAACACCACATACATCACACACAAAATTATCCCAGACACAAAGTAGCGAAATAGCGGCGTGCACGTGAAATTACTAAGCTTTTTAACACCCACCAAAAAATAAATAGTGGCTACCAAACCAATAAAATTTATAATTGTAGGGAGCATACTAACATCATTTTTTGTCGCATACTGCCTATTTATCTCTCTATCAAGAAACTCACTATAAGGGTTTGAATAAAAGCGATAGCTAGAAAAACTCTCCACATCTTCATCACTCCCAACGCCACCTACAAATATGCTAAGTAGCACGCACACATAATACACGATTAAACCTACAAGTAGCATTTTCCTAATCTTACGTGCAATCTCCGCGTTAAAATCATCCTTAGTATCTAAAATTATTGTCATCTTTGTCCTTTCTTGGAATCTACTTATTAAATCTTATCTTATTATTACATAAATGTTTCCTGCTTATCTAATTTCTTCTACTATTTCACACAAATTATATCCAAAAACATTTAGATTCTATAATTTCAAATAATTTTCATATACGCTTTTTATCCCTTCACGCAAGGAAATTCGGGGGGTGAAGCCTAGTTTATTTAGCTTTGAGCTATCCATTAGCTTTTGGAATGTGCCATCTGGCTTAGTTTTATCAAAAATTATTTCGCCTTTAAAACCCACGATTTCACGCACAAGCTCCGCTAATTCCTTAATGCTAATATCCTCGCCAAAGCCCACATTTATGTGTGTGTTACGCACCTCTCCCTTTAAATTTCCAGTTTTTGTAGGATTAGCAATTCTAGTATCGTGCGTAAGATTCGCGGGTTGTGCAGATTCGAGCAAGGAGATAGAACTTTTGGGTTCATCGACGAAGTGAGAATCAAGCTCCCGCGAAGATTGCGCACGAGACGAATTGCACAAATCAGCAAAATCCACATTTTGCATAATAAACACACTAGCCTCCGCCATATCATCGCTATGCAAAAACTCACGCCGCGGACGCCCACTGCCCCACACACCAACAGATTCACTACTAATATTAAACTCATTTAGAATCTGCATCATAGAATCTTTAGAATCTGCTAGTTTATCGCGTGCTAAATCTCGCTCAACAGAAGCAAAATCGCCATTTGCAAGGAGTTTCGCAAGGTGAAATTTGCGTATCAAAGCAGGCAAAACATGCGAATTTTTAAGGTTAAAATTATCGTTATTTCCATACAGATTTGTCGGCATAATGGAGATGAAATTCGTGCCATGCTGCAGATTAAAGCTCTCGCACATCTTAATCCCCGCGATTTTAGCGATGGCATAAGGCTCATTTGTGTATTCTAACTCGCTTGTAAGCAGGCAGGATTCACGCATAGGTTGTGGGGCATTTTTGGGATAAATGCACGAACTCCCTAAAAACAAAAGTTTCTTAACTTGGAACTTATAGGCGTTAAAAATTACATTATTTTGAATAGTTAGATTCTCAAAGATAAAATCAGCGCGATAAGTATTATTCGCCAAAATCCCGCCAACTTTAGCCGCCGCAAGGAAAACAAACTCAGGCTTTTCTTTCGCAAAGAAATCACGCACCGCATTAGAATCTAGCAAGTCTAGCTCACTTCTATTTTTTAAAATCAAATTAGTGAAACCCTGCTTTTTCAAAGCATTTGTAATGCTACTACCAACAAGCCCATTATGCCCAGCCACAAAGATTTTAGAATCTTTTTTCATCGTAGTTTTACTCATTTTTTGCCTTTAGAAAATAAAATTATTCAACAGATGATTTGATAATCATATATTACATAAAAATATTTTATTAGGATTTAATATTTTTATTTTACACAATAAATACATAAGACTTGGCGTTTGGAATCTAATGGATCATAAAAAGATTCTATCATTTTTAAATATTCCATAAATTGCTGAAAAAGTATTGACTTTTTTTTTGTGTTAAGATTTTTATAGAATCTAGAAACATAAAATCTAGAAATTTATACACAAAGGTTGAAAAATGAATAATTTTAAGGAATGGGCTGTATCTTTTAGTGGCTGTGATGGCGGTGATATAGGTAGTGAGAGTGCGCCTAGCATTTGGGTGTGTGGCATTGAGCCCGGCGCGAAAAAGGGCGAGTATGAGAGTGACAAAGAATACATTGAGACGCTTAAAAAGGATATGGCACACACTTTTAGCGATGTGAATTTTGGCTATGATAAGGAGTGGGCAGCTACGCAAGACAAATATCCATTTAATCGAAATATTTGCAAGATTTTGAGTGTGATAGATGGCGGCAGTGCGAGCGATTATAAGAAATTTATAGAATCTAAGCTGCCTTTTAGCGATTCTTCAAAAGGGTATTTTAAGATGAATTTGTATCCGCTCCCTTTTAGCAATCAAGATTCTAAAAACGCTTCAAATGCCGTGATTAAGGAGCTTACAGGCTTTAATAATGTGAAAGAATATGAGGATTTTATCCGCACAAATCGCTTTCCTTTTTTTAATGATTTAGTGAAAAAATATGCGCCAAAGCTTATAATTTGCGTGGGGCTTGGTTTTAAGGATGATTTTATTAAGGCGTTTGGCGTGGATTCTAAGGTTAGTGAAGAAAAGATTAATGATAAAAGGCTTTTGCATTTTAAAGGTGGAAAAAGCCTTGTGGTGATTTTGCCTTTTGTGTCTGGGACGCCTAGTGGG
This sequence comes from Helicobacter saguini, assembly GCF_000762875.2. Taxonomy (GTDB): domain Bacteria; phylum Campylobacterota; class Campylobacteria; order Campylobacterales; family Helicobacteraceae; genus Helicobacter_A; species Helicobacter_A saguini. The sequence continues at coordinate 19,694 of NZ_JRMP02000012.1, read as the reverse complement.
CTTAATAGTGATGATGATTTTAGCAAGTTTGGAGCGCGAATTAGAGAGCTTTTGGCAAGTTAGATTCTTTAGAATCTTAAATGATGGCTTTTTTGGAGCGGATTTATAGAATCTATCTTATCATATCGCTGCCCTTTTATAAGAGCGTATAGAATCTAGATTCTATATTTTAGAATAGATTCAAACAATTTAAATTTAGGAGAAATAAAATGAGAAAATTTGTGTGTAAAGTGTTAAGTGGGCTTTTTATTGTTGGTAGTTTTGGCGTGGCGACTGAGACTATTATAAGTGATTCTAAGCTTTTGTATGCTTCTTATAATGGAAAATTTGTGTGTTATAAAACATTAGAAAATATCATTAGTGGTGAATATTCTGTGTATTTGATAAATAAGAATAGATATGATTACAACGAGAGAAAATTAGAGTTAGACGATTTAAAACAGCTTGAGTTTTTCGATGAATTTAAAATCGCAAGGCAAATAGAGCAGAATCTAAACGCCAAAGATAATGAAATCGAAAAACAACTAGAAGATAGATATAAAAAAATGCGTGATATAGCCATAAAAATGGGCTGTGTGGGACAAGATAAAAAAGATAAAATAAAGTGGAAAGGAAATGATAGTTGGTGGGACCCTTATGATATGGAAAGCGTAACATTTGATTATTCACTAAAAGAAGTGTATGAAGAGATACTAAAAGAGTTAAAATAGATTCTAATTTTACAAACGCCCACTGCGATTTTAAGATTCTATGTTTTTAAAAAAAAGGCGGTGGGTGGGCGACTAGGCTATTCTTTAAAAGGGCGGTGAGTGTGCGACTAGGCTATTCTTTAAAAGGGTGGTGAGTGTGCGACTAGGCAATGAGCGAAGCGAAATTATAGAATCTAAAGCTGATGTTTAAATATTTTTTCTTTTATCTATTCTAAGCCCTACCGCCCTTAAGATTGAAAAATATTTATAGAATCAAGAATTTTATTTTATCCTATCGCCCACCCACCACCCTATTTTAAGCGAATAGATTCTAAAAACTAGACAAAAAATGTCTCTTTTTGTGCGTATAATTTCGATATTAGATTTTTAAAGGAGCAAATTATGGAAAGTCTTGGAAATTTTTTGCAGTGGTGTAGATATTGTGGCATTTGCGTTGAGTGTGGCGGCGATGCGGATGGGCTGTGTGTGAATAGTCCCACTAAAAAGCACTCAATGCTAAATGCCGATGTGTGCTTTAGCTACGCGTATCGTCATAGGGAAAAGTATGAAAGCGGCAGCTATGAGAATGATAGCAAAAGTGGCTTTATGTGTGGCTACTGCGGATATATGGCTAAGATTCCAACTGATACGCAAGGCTGCCCAAACTCGCCCCTACCAAATAAGACGCATGAATGGAGCGGCTTTTCTCCGCAATCAAAACTGCCTAGATAAGATTCTAAAAGGTGAAAAAATGCAACAAACTCTGCTAAATCTAGCCCAAAAATATGACAAAAAATACATAAAATATTGCAAAAAATTTGAAAATATTTGCGAGCAAATTTATAATACAAAAGTGATAAAAGCAATGATTAGCCCGCAAACTACGCAAGATTCTGGAGATATTATTTATGGATTTTTCATTTTTTCAAAGACTTTTTATCATATGAGAGAAGCGGATTTAAGCAATTTTTTTGCTAACTTAGAATCTAAAAAAGAATCGCAAATCTCGCATTTCCTTGATGAATTAATGCAAGGAATTTTGCAATTTTTAAAGAATTATTTGTCCTTTTTAAACGCCCTAGAATCTAATATCAAAATGCTAAAAGTGTATATGCTAGGTTATAATTATTTTTGTAAATTTGAGATTGTAAATTTTAATTTTTGCCTTTTGGCGAAGCTTTTTAGCCATAATATTTTGGATAATGAAATGCTTAATTTTTGCTCTAAAATGCTTATTTTCTGGGATGTGGATGAAATGATTATGAGTGATATTAGCTGTGATATTGATAGTGATGAGTTTCAAAATATTGAGCTAGAAATTGTCAAAAATCGCGGTGTAGAGTTTAGAAAATTTATGCAAAATACTGATTTTACAAGCAAAGATTCTATAAAAAAGGGCTTTATTTTGTATGTGAAAAATGTGGCAAATATCTTTAAAAATATCGCAAATATCGATATAAAAGCGTATTTTAAAAAGCCTTTTTATAGTTTTTATGGCTTTAATTATAGCACGTTTTTGCGTGGGGATAGAGATGGAGTTGGCTATGTTTATCCACAGGAGTGTAGTAGTTTTTTATTTTTTTACTATCTTGATTTTGCTTTAAATATGCTAGATATAGAATCTATTTTGGCATTTTTTAACTGCGATAGGTGCTTTATAATTGATGAAAGGGTGTTTAGGTTTTGTGTGAAAAAGGGGCATAATCCAAATATAGGGCGACACTTGGGCGATAAATTAAATAAAGGGCAGCTTGTGGGCTATAGTTCAAATATAGGGCGGTGGGCGGACGATAGGATTCTTAAAAAAGATTCTATAGAATCTAGCATATTACCTACCCACCACCATTTTAATAAAAAAGATTCTATCTTGGGCTTTAAAAACTTGAAAGATTTTGAAAAATATAAACACAATATTGCTAATTTAATTTTTATAGAATCTAATTTATGCGAGACTTTTAAACGCAAAAAATCACTAAAATCTCGCCAAAAAATCTTGCAAACTTCGCAATTTTACACCCTTTACAAACACTTAAACTTAGAATCTTACAGCAAAGATTCTATCCTAAAACACTACAAAACTTTTTCCTTATTTTTATTGAATCTAACACAAGAATTATTTTGGTAAAATACCTTACAAGAGATTCTAAACACACACATTTAATCTTTAGAAATAAAAATATTAAAATAGATTCTATGGTTATTTAGAATCTTGGATTCGACCTATCACCCACCAACCATGCAAAATGTGGATATAGCCAACCACGCGCGTGACATCTCCACCGCAGTAGATTCTGTGGCAAATGAAATACTAGCTGACGTGGAAAAGAAAACATTTTAGAATCTATTAAAATATTGTTATAGAATCTTTACCAAGTTCTGTATGGTTTTTGTTTTTCTATCCTGCCGTCGTGGTGTCTTATAGTTCCTTCGTAGTATGGGATATTTTCAGCTTGCCTATATTTATCCACTTTATTATTAAAATGATATGCTAACAATTCTTTTTGCGTATCATTTAGGATTTTATTAAGCATTTTTGGCTTTGCATATATTTCAAATACTACAAAGGGGACATTATTTATAGACCTTTTGAGACTATTTCCATCATGTGTTCCATCATACTCTTTTCTATGCCATCTACCTATACCAAAATCACGCCTGAAACCAGGGATTGGTGGTATAGAATCATTTTTATTGTATCTTACCTTAAAATATAGCAACATATTAGACAAGCTATCCTCGTTTGTATTCTTATTGCTATCTGTGAGTTTCACATACTCATTATCATTGTGTTTTATAGAATCTTCTCTCACACGTGTAGGCATAATTAAAAAAGATTCTTGCAGCTCCTCATTTTCATTTAGCTTACCACTTAGCTTTCGCTCTATTTTAGATTCTATATATTCATTTAGCTTTGTTTGGAAAATCTTTTCTACGATTTGCTTAGTCTCATCATCGATTTCTTTACTCATATACTCTTCATCATCCATATTACGACCTACCCACTCCGCATGGACTCTTTCAACATATTCTTTATCGATATAAGGTTGAAAATCTAAGTTCAATTCATGTATTTCGCCCTTACCCATTTGGTTTGCTAACTTTATCGCTTGAGACTGCAAAGTATCGATATTACTAGCATATCGCTCCCAAAGCTCTATGATATAAAACACAATATCCCTAGATACATTAATCGTATAAATAGTCATCAATCGTCGTATTTGACGAGATGGTATTATGTAATTTTCATCTTCTACAAAATCGCTAATAATTAGCTTACTATCCAGCTCATCTACCAAGTTTTTGGGCTTTTTGGCTTCTGCAACTTTAGCTTCTTTTATATCGCCTATCACCTTAGACATTTCACTTGCAAAATCAATTGCCATTTTTTCTCCTTTTCATTTTTAGATTCTAAAGGATACAAAAAAAAAGCTTTGTCAAGGGGTTTTTAAAAGTTTCTAACGTTTTTATAAATCTAAGGAAAAAATGTAACATTTATATAGAATCTAGATTCTATATTTTCATGATTCCAAAATGCAAATTGTGTTTTTAAAAACTTGCGAATAGAATCTTTTAGAATCTTTTTTAAAAACTTTTTAGAATCTAAAGATTCTAAGATTCTAAAGTGTTACAAATTCACGCACATATATTTGATTTCAAGGTAGTCTTCAATGCCATATTTTGAGCCTTCACGTCCTAAGCCGCTTTGTTTTACACCGCCAAAGGGGGCTACTTCTGTGGAGATTATCCCTGTATTTACGCCCACAATGCCATATTCTAAGGCTTCGCCCACACGCCACAAACGCCCAGAATCTTTAGTGTAAAGATACGCCGCTAAGCCAAACTCAGTATCATTTGCCATTTCGATTACTTCATTTTCGCTTTCAAACTTAAATAATGGCGCTAAAGGACCAAAGGTTTCTTCCCTTGCCACAGCCATTTTCTGCGTTACATTTGTTAAAATTGTCGGCTCAAAAAATGTGTGACCTAGCGTGTGTGGCTTCCCACCGCAAAGCACTTTCGCACCTTTGCCCACTGCATCTGCGATATGTTCTTTGACCTTTTCTACCGCTTTAGAATCAATTAAAGGTCCTTGCGTTGTGCTAGATTCTATACCATTGCCTACTTTCAGGGCTTCCACAGCACTTTTCAACGCCGCTGCGACCTTGTCATACACGCCACTTTGGATATAGATTCTATTCGCGCAAACGCAAGTTTGCCCGCTATTTCGAAACTTACTAGCCAAAATGCCTTTTACCGCTTCATCAATATTAGCATCATCAAACACGATAAATGGCGCATTCCCGCCAAGCTCAAGGCTAAGCTTTTTAATCGTGCTGCTACTTTGCGCCATTAAAACGCGACCAACTTCAGTGCTACCTGTGAAAGTGATTTTTCGCACAATATCGCTCTCACATAGAATCTTGCTAATCATACTAGCCTTTCCTGTTACTATTTGTAACAAATCACGCGGCACGCCCACTTTATACGCAAGGACAGCCAACGCATAGGCACTTAAAGGCGTTTGCGTAGCTGGTTTTACAATCATAGAACACCCACACGCCAACGCCGGAGCAGCCTTTCTAGTAATCATAGCACTTGGGAAATTCCACGGGGTTATCGCGCCGCACACACCGATAGGCTGCTTTAATACAAGCAACTTTTGATTATGCGCCACAGGCTGCAAAATATCACCATCAATGCGGCGACACTCTTCAGCAAACCAGCGAATGAAATTTGCCGCATACACGATTTCACCACTTGCCTCAGTAATAGGCTTTCCCATTTCAATGGTTAGAATCTCAGCCAACTTTTGCTTATGCTCTAGCATTAAATCATACCATTTTAATAGGATATTTGCACGCTCCAACGCCAAAAGGGACGCCCATTTTTTCTGTGCTTTTTGCGAAGATTCTATGATTTTTACAAGCTCATTTTCCTTTATATCATAAACCCACGCGATATTTTCGCCTGTGGCGGGGTTAGTTACCGCGATAAAGCCATCTTTGCTACTTTTTGAAACATACTCGTGATTTAATAACTCAAAATGCGTAGAATCTAAACTCATTTTACAGCCTCCGTGATTACTTCTTGTAAGATTGTCAATGCCTTGTCAAATTGCGCTTCAGGGATTGTTAGCGGATATAAAAAGCGGATGACATTCCCATAAGTGCCACAAGTTAGTAATAAAAGCCCAGATTCCATAGCTAACTTTTGCACCTTTTTAGCAATGTCCGCGCCCTTGCCAGGACAGCCATCTTTGAAAAATTCCACCGCTACCATTGAGCCTAAGGCGCGCACTTCGGCTATTTCTTTAAATTTCAAGCCTTTTAGCGTTTTTTCTAGTTTTTTACCTAGCTTATTTGCCCTATCTATTAGCTTTTCTTCCTCAATTATTTTTAGCACTTCAAGACCCGCAGCTGTGGCTAAAGGCGAACCAGCATAAGTGCCGCCCATACCACCTGGCTCTACAGAATCCATTATCTCAGCCTTGCCAACGATGCCTGAAATAGGAATGCCCCCGCCCAAGCTTTTCGCCATACACATAATATCCGCTTGTGTGTCAAAGTATTCCATAGCAAACATTTTGCCTGTCCTTGCAAAGCCTGTTTGCACCTCATCGGCAATCAATACGATGCCATGCTCATCGGCAAACTTTCTTAGACCCGCTACAAATTCTTTTGGCGCAGGATTAAACCCCCCTTCACCTTGCACCGGCTCAAAGATAATCGCGGCGACATCTTTTGGCGAAATGCTACTTTTACAAATATGCTCTAGGCTTTTTAGGGCGTCCTCAGTTGTTACTTTATGTAACTTATTTGGATAATATCCATGATAGATTCCAACCATCCCTACGCCAAGCTGTGCTTTATAAGGCGTGACCTTGCCTGTCATAGCCACCGCAGTAGCAGTGCGTCCGTGGAATGAACCGCCAAATGCGATAACGCCAAATCGCCCTGTTTTTGCCTTTGCAATCTTTATCGCGTTTTCAGTTGCTTCCGCGCCAGTGGTAAAAAAGCAGGTTTTTTTCTTGCCTTTTATCGGCGCTAGTGCGTTAATCTTTTCAGCCAAAGCGATGTAGCTCTCATAAGGCGTGACCTGATATGCGGTGTGCGTGAAAGCCTTTAATTGCTTTTCTACCGCAGCGACTACTTTTGGGTGGCGATGACCCACATTTAGCACGGCAATGCCAGCGGCAAAGTCGATAAACTCACGCCCTTTGCTATCCCACATCGTAGCATTCTCAGCCTTTGTCACAAACCAGTCGCACATTACAGCGATACCCTTTGGAGTGGCTTCCACTCGTCTTTTTTCAATGTCTTTCATAAGTTTCCTTTTACTAAAAATCGATTTGAATATAATACACAAAATTAGCAAAAATGCAAGGGGAAAGTAATAATTTTGGGAATTTTAGTAAGGTGGTATTTAATTATAAAATTACTTTGTGTAACATAAAAGATTTTTTCACTGCATCATAACCGTGCTGCCGGGGTTTCGCGGTGTCTTTTTTGATTTGCCAAGCACATTTGGCTTATTAATCGCAAAGATTAGACAAAAGCCCAAAGACGCGAGATAAAAATAACAAAAGCCCTGCGTGTCAAAATATTCCATTAAAACGCCCAAAATCACAGGTGCAAATAACGAGCCAAACGAGTAGCAAAATAAAATACCACGTCCTAGCTCCACGCTTTTACCCTTGTATTTTGAGCCAGATTCAGCCGCCATATCATTCGCACGAGCCAAAGATAACGCATACAGGCAAAACACGCCACCGCCCAAAGGCACAGCCAACGCACACTGCAAAATTAAAGGCAAATTAAAAAACAAAAAGCACGTCATCACCGCAAACGCCACGCCGCTACAAAGCATAATGGCAAATTTACGCCCGAGCTTATCACTCACAATGCCTATCACGCTTTGGGCTAAAAAGCCCCCACACATCGCAGAAGCGATAAAATAGCTTACCGCACGCACATCAAAGCCCTGCTTTAGCATAAACACAGACGCCATCGCAAAAAAGCCATTCACAAGCATACCCGCGATAAATGCCGTCACTAACGCAAGTGGAGCAATATCAAAGATTTTAGGTAGCGAAATAGGCTCTTTTTTAGGCAGCAACGGCTCTTTTATGCGGATTAGATACAGCGGAATGGTCGAAAACATTATAAGACATGCACTCAAGATAAATAAGTCATCCTTACTCAAGTTTAGCGCGATAATTAGCACGCCAAGCCCTGAAGCGATATAATACACGACTTCATAAAAGCCAAGAACGCGCGAACGCACTTCATTTTTCGCCTTTTCATTGAGCCAAGATTCTATCACCATAAGCACGCCATAGTAGCAAAAGCCAAGCATAAGGCGATAAATCGACCAAAGGTAAAGATTGTCGCTAAAAGCGTGAAACAGGCTAGAAATCGCAAAAAGCGCGGCAAAAATCCCAAAACTGCGGATATGCCCCACACGCGAAATAATGCGATGCCCACTAATCGTGGCAGCGAGCGCGCCGATAAAAAAGCACGAGCTAATAAGCCCTATGGCTGTATCGCTCATTTGCGAGTTTTTCAAAATCACGCCAACGGAGCTTACAATTAGCGAATTACCGATAAATAAAAAAGACATACCGATAAATAGGGCGTTCATCGACTTTATCGTGCGCGTGGTGCTGGACATTTTGTGCCTTTTGTGAGTTAGTTTTGGGTTTAGATTCTATAATTTTTTTGTGAAAATGTTGGTGAATGTGTAAGATAAATTGAATTATTTTTTTGAATGTTGCATATAAAATTAATTGTATTTGTTTAATATTGTTAAGTGGGATTTGTTATGATTGTTTAGTGTGGTTTGTGATTAAAGTTGATGGTCTGTGGCTAAGAGTTTGTAAAATTTAGCAAAAATTTAATAAGTTTGCTAAATTCATTTACTTTTTTTGTTTATAATTTCGTTTGTTAATAAAAACAAACATTTAAACAAAATAGATTCTAAGAAATTATAGAATCTCTAATAAAAAGATTCTAAAGTTATAGAATCTTGAATAAAAAGCTTCTAAAGTTATAGAATCTAGGATTTTGTAAAATTTAGAATTTTAAAAACGCAAAAGATTCTAAGAAATTATAGAATTTAAAACGCGAGAGATTCTAAAGTTATAGAATCTAGAATATAAGGGTTTTAAAATTATAGAATCTAAATGCGAAAGTTTTAAGGTTTATGGAGTGCATAATCTTAAAAACAAAAGATTCTAAGAAATTATAGAATCTATAGCAAGAAGATTCTAAAAATTACAAAAATGGAAACTAATAGATTCTAAAGATTATAGAATCTATAATAAAAAAGGGAAAAAATGAATAAAAAGCAGGATTTGTTAGTAGGGATAATACAAGAGTATATCAAGTGCAAAGAGCCTATTGGCTCGGTTTTTCTTAAGGAAAAAAGAAGCATTTGTTTATCATCTGCTACGATTCGTAACTATTTTAAGGTGCTAGAGAGCGAGGGCGCGTTATTTCAGCCACACGCTAGCAGCGGTCGCATACCTACGACTAGCGCACTTAGCACTTATTGGCGTGGAGTGCTAAATTATTTGCTTGATAGCATTTTGTGCGTGAATAGCACGAAACTAGATTCTATATGCAGAGATTATAGAATCTTTTGTGTGATAGCGCCAAAAGAGAGCAATGAACTGCAAGAAATCATCGCTACAAAGGAAAATTTTTTAATTTTGAAATTTTCTCGCGGTGAAGTTGTGATAAAAAAAAGTGAAGCGATTTTGCGGTTTTTGCAGCCTTTTATCAATATGGACATCGCGGATATTACGCGTGTGAGTGTGGAAGTGGGCGCTAGTGACTTGGCGTTAAAATTAATCGCACTAGAGCAGGTCGATATGGCGAAAAATACCGCTAAATACGGCGTCTCTAACCTAAAAGAGATTCTAGAATCTAGCTATTTTGAGCAGATTTTCAGTGGCAAAATTATGTTAAAAAAGGCAAATGGAATCTACACAAGCGAGTTTGTGCCAAGCGGCTTTGTTTGCGTGATACACGATGTGGTGAATGTGGATTCAAAAGAAAAAAACAAGTGCGCTAGAATGCTAGTTTTTGGCTCACTTTTATGCGATTTTGAAGGTTTTTATACAGACTTAGTCGCGTAGGTTTGTATAAAGATTTTACAATCTTAAATGAATTTAAGGAGAAAACATGGCAAAAAAAGATTCTAAGAAAAAAAATGTAAATACCGAGCATAACGATATTTCCGCAGATGATTTGGAGACTACTGAATCTAGTGAATCTAGCGAGCAAGATTCTAAAGATTCTAATGAAGCGATTAAAAAAGCCGCAAATGAATATCAAAGCGTGGCAAATGAAAATGTGGCTAGTGAATCTAGTGAAAGTGTAGAATCTTTAAAGGCAAAAATTAAGGAGCTTGAAGATAGATATTTGCGAACTCACGCGGACTTTGAGAATGTCAAAAAGCGTTTGGAGCGAGATAAAAATTTAGCCTTAGAATATGCAAATGAAAAGATTTTAAAGGATATTTTGCCTGTGGCGGATACGCTTGAAAATGCGTTAAAAGCGGCAAAAGAGTTTGCAAATGAGAATGATAAGGGCGCAAAAATCGCTGAGGGGATAAAATTGACTTTAGATAAATTGCATAAGACTTTGAGTAATCACGGCGTAGAAATTATAGAATCTAAAGGCGAGCCAGACCCAAATTTGCACCATGCAATAAGCCAAGTGCCGCATGATTCTAAGAATGAAGGCGAGATTGCGGATGTGTTGCAAACGGGGTATAAGTATAAAGACCGCACTTTACGCCCAGCGTTAGTTAGTGTTGTAAAGAATGGATAGCGTGTCCTTTTGGAGATTCGTCTTCCGTTTGGATTTTGAATTTTCTTTTTCCCTGCTTCATTGCGACAGACGTTTTAGTCTAGTCTCACTCGCAGGGAAAAAGGAAAATCCAAACTACACGCAAAATACTAGAATCTAGATTCTGGCGTTTTGGCTTTCGTAAGTCTAGATTCTAAAAGATTCTATATATGGAATCTAAAAAAGATTTTATATATAGAATCTTAAAAGATTTTAAGTATGTAATTGAAAAATTATATATTTAGAATCTTTAGATTCTATAAAATGCCAGAATCTAGCGACTCGTGGTTAGAGCAATAGATTCTAGTATTTTAAATATATTTTGCTTGTTTTTTGTAGTTTTTGAGCGAGACTAGACTAATCGTCTGTCGCAGCGATAAAAACTACAAAATCAAGCAAAGGATAACGTGGAAGACGAATCTCAAAAAGAGAGAACGTTGAAAACAAAAAAGAATCTTAATTTAAAAGGATACACAATGAGCAAAGTTTTAGGCATTGACTTAGGAACGACAAACTCCGCAATGGCAGTATATGAAGGCAATGAGGGCAAAATAATCGCCAACAAAGAAGGGAAAAATACCACCCCTTCAATCGTGGCTTTTACGGATAAGGGCGAGATTTTAGTAGGTGAGCCAGCCAAACGTCAAGCAATCACAAACCCCAAAAAGACGATTTATTCAATCAAACGCATTATGGGGCTAATGTATAACGAGGACAAGGCTAAAGAGGCTGAAAAGCGCCTACCTTACAAAATCATTGATAGAAATGGAGCGTGTGCGGTAGAAATCGCTGATAAAGTCTATACCCCGCAAGAAATCTCCGCTAAGATTCTAATGAAACTCAAAGAAGATGCAGAGAGCTACTTAGGAGAGCCTGTGAAAGAAGCGGTAATCACGGTTCCAGCGTATTTCAATGACGCACAACGAAAGGCTACAAAAGAAGCAGGGGCAATTGCTGGGCTAGATGTGCTTCGTATTATAAATGAGCCTACTGCGGCTGCTTTGGCTTATGGCTTAGATAAGAAAGAAAGCGAAAAGATTATGGTTTATGACTTAGGCGGGGGAACGTTTGATGTTACCGTGCTAGAAACAGGCGATGGCGTGGTAGAAGTGTTAGCCACAGGCGGCGATGCGTTCCTTGGGGGCGATGACTTTGATAATAGAATCATTGACTGGGTCGCTGGTGAGTTTAAGAGTGAAAATGGGGTTGATTTAAAAAGCGATGTAATGGCACTGCAACGCTTGAAAGACGCCGCTGAAAACGCCAAAAAAGAGCTAAGTAGCGCGACAGAGACTGAAATCAACTTGCCATTTATCACTGCTGATGCGAGTGGTCCTAAGCACTTGGTGCAAAAGCTAACTAGGGCAAAGTTTGAGAGCTTAATCAATGATTTAATCGAAGATACGATTAAAAAAATAGATTCTGTAATCAAAGATGCTGGGCTAAGTAAGGGTGATATTAGCGAAGTAGTAATGGTTGGTGGCTCAACACGTATTCCAAAAGTGCAACAACGTGTAAAAGAATTTATCGGTAAAGATTTGAATAAATCGGTGAATCCAGATGAAGTCGTAGCGGTTGGCGCGGCTATTCAAGGTGGCGTATTAAAAGGGGATGTAAAAGATGTGTTGCTACTTGATGTAACGCCTTTAAGCTTAGGAATTGAAACGCTAGGCGGTGTAATGTCAAAAATCATTGAAAAAGGCACGACAATTCCAGTAAAAAAATCGCAAGTATTTTCAACCGCTGAGGATAACCAACCAGCGGTATCAATCCAAATCTTTCAAGGGGAGAGAGAACTTGCAAGGGATAATAAAAAGCTAGGAAACTTCGACTTACAAGGAATCCCACCAGCCCCACGCGGTGTGCCACAAATCGAAGTGACTTTGGATATTGATGCTAATGGAATCTTAACGGTGTCAGCAAAAGATAAAACAAGCGGAAAAAGCCAAGAAATCAAAATCACAGGTTCAAGCGGTTTGAGTGAAGAAGAAATTCAAAAAATGGTAAAAGACGCCGAGCTACACAAAGAAGAAGATTCTAAACGCAAGGAAGCAATAGAATCTAGAAACACAGGCGATAATCTAGTATATCAAGTAGAAAAAGCACTAGATGAAAATAAGGATAAAGTCGATGCGGCTGTGGTAGCTGAAGTGACTGCGGCAAAAGATGCACTGAAAGAAACGCTAAAAAATGATAGCGCGACTAAGGCGGATATAGATTCTAAAATACAGAATCTACAAAATGTATTTATGAAATTCTCCGCTACAAGTGGTGCTAATGCTCAAGGGGGCGGCGGTGCTAACGCTTCCGCTGGTGGGGCTTCTGGCTCTAAAAAAGATGATGATGTAATAGACGCCGAAGTCGTGGATGATAAAAAATAAAGTCTATATACTATATACTAACAAATCTTTTATAGAATCTAAATTTAGATTCTATTTTAAAGGGAAGAAGTGCGGTTTTTTATTTTTTTAGTTTTATTTCCTTTTGTTTATTTTGCTTATGCAGAAGCGGTAAATGATAAGCTAGATTCTATAGAATCTAAGCCACACAACAAAAATATTTCAAACACTCAAAATACAGAATCTGCTAAACAAAACAACTATAACATTAATCTAATTTCTAAAAATCAATCTAATCAAAACAGCCCGGATTTTAAAGATATGATAGCTAGTAACACAAAAGAAAGTGCCAAAATAGAATCTAGCGTTATTACAAAAGAAACAACAGAATCTAAAACGCAAGAAATAGAGTATAAAAAAGGGCGTAAGTTTGGACTTTCTTTTATAATAGGCTTAAGTGGTGGCTGGGGAGGTGGTAATGCAAATATCGCGCCCTTTACCTACCAAGTCACGCAAAATAATCAAACCATGAATACCACAATAACCGCCGCTCCTAAAAATAAAGATGATGGATTAGAAATGGATGCTACTATGATAGTGCGCTCTGGATTGCTTTTTAGGTTTGATAGTGGCTTGTGTTTGCAACTTAGCCTTTTATATTCGCAACACGAGGGCAAAATCGATGGTGGTTATCTTACCTGCACCTACAATAACGCGTCCTGTTACACGAATGATATACGCAATATCACTCTAAGTCACAAGCAAGTCGGTGTCGATTTTAGGGCAGGATGGGCTGTGCCGGAGTTTATTAGGGGTATCGTGTATGTCGGTGGTGGCGCACTTTTTGATGTGGGCTCTACTATGCGAGTCGTTGGTTGGAATGGCTTTACGCAGGATATTAAGAATGCGTATCCATTTTGGGAGCTTGGATATACAATAAATCTTGCTCGTTTTATGTATATAGAAATGAGCTATCGACATATCTTAGATATTTCTAATGATAAAACTTGGGCTACTTTGGGCAGCTTTAATCTTGGCTTTGGCTTTGAGATATAATTTCAAAATTTTTGATAGATTATTTTGTTTAATATAATTAAGATTGAAAATATAGAATATAGATTCTAGAATCTTACCACATAACTTTCAAAAAGGCTTAATATAAGAATTGATATTTATCAAGTGGTTTGGCGGCGGGTTTTAGCACTTTGCCAAAGTTTAGCGAGACGCCTAAGATTAGGTTTGATGCGGGGATTTCAATGTCTTTTGCTTTTAAGCGATAGTAGCGAAGTGTCGGTGAAATCGACAATGTGCGAAACAAATTTGCCTCAATTCGCGTCTCAATCAAAAACTGATATTCAGGCAAAATGCGCGACCCGCGAAAGTCGATTATGTAGTGCTTGAAATTCATCGAATACAAAAACCGCACGCTTTTATTAAGCCAATACTCAAGCGAAATGCCAAGCTCAGCGCCAAAGCCATTAAACTCAGTGGTGCGATTTAAGTCATGCTCGCCAAAAAAGTCAAAATACAGGCTCTTAATATACTTGCCATCAAAAAGTTTCGCGCCCAAGACATAATTAATAATGTGCCGCCGCCCTAACGCAGGAGTAGGGTTAAACTCGGTTTGATAGCTCGCCTTTAAAAACGGACCCGCCTCAAAACTCTCAAAGCCCAAGTCAAAATCCCACGAGCGCTGCGTATAATCGGTTGAAAATAGCAGCCTATCAAGGCTTTTGTTGCGTATCGTGGAGCTATCTGTTTGCTTAATTTCAGTGAAACCATACTCGGCAATCATCGAATTGAAACTCACAAAACGCATCGAGTAGTAATTCGCGTTGAAAGTAAAAAAAAACTGCAAGGCAAGCTGCGAGTTTCCGCTTAGGTTGCTATCGCTGAAACTTGAATAAAGGCTTTGATTTGATAGCGAATTTTGCGAGAAATTTAGCGCGATGCGGTTTAAGTCTAGCTCTAAGCCGTCCTTTTCGCTGCTTACATCTGTCATGGTTTTGCTAAAGGAGAAAGGCAGTGGTGCGGCGTTTAGGGGGCTTAAGAGTGCTAGGGTTAGCAGGATTTTTGCTGGGGTGTGGAATCTAGATTCTGTGGTTTGTTTGGAATCTACTTTTGTATTTTGTGTGTTGGATTCTATAAAATATTTTCTAACCTTAAGGGTGCTTTTGTGGAAATAGACAGAAAGCAAATATTTAAAATTAGATTCTATATTTTGCGTACCAAATTGCCTAGTCGCCCACCCACCACCCTTTTTGATAAATGAATAGAATCTAGATTCTGTGGTTTTTTGTGTTTTATAGAATCTAGATTCTATGTGAATGCGAGAGCAGAATGGTTTTAAGCATTTCTGTGGCAATTTTTAAGCTTTCTTTAAGATTTTGAAAGTATAACATAAAAAAAGCTATATGTATATAAAAAATTGAAAATTTTTACATATATATATATAATTTTTTCTAAAATTTATGATATAGTTTTGTCTATGAAAAATGTAGGTAGTGATTTTAAGGATTAAAAAGTTTATGAGTAAAAAGGATAAGATTAAAGAAAATATATCCATTCATAAGGCTTTTTTAATGCTTTTTGTTACTTCTATTTTTGGGATTGTCGGCTATGCTATGATTAATATGAATAAGCTAGAAAATAATCAAATATGGGTCGGTGGTATTGTCATTGTGGCTCTTTTGGCTGGTTCTTATTTTATTCATAGGAAATATAAGAAGCTAGTTGATTATTTGGGAGATTTAGAATGACTAATGGTGTTATTTTAGTTGCTTTTGGTATTGTTGCTGTGTTAGCGTTAGTCTTTTATATATCTAATGATATTACTAAAGAATATGAGCTAAAAGATACTTAAGGTATTTAGAATGATTGGTAATTGGATTTTTCTAGGTATTTCATTTGGGGCTTTGGTGTTTAGTTTTGTGTATTTGGCTGTTGCTATCGAGAAGTCAAATAGCAAAAGTGTGAAAAATAAGAATGATTAAAGGGTATTGTATGTTTAGGATTTCAAATGTTTCTAAGAAAATGGTGGGGGTTTGTGCTTTTATCCTTTCTCCTTTTATTTTTACTGCATGTAGCAATAACGAAACTAATGAAATTAAAGAAACTGCTTATGATTTATTAAAAAAAAATATTGATAACAAATGGAAAATATGCAAAGAAATTACAACTAAAGATTATGAAAAACTAGGAAATTTAAAAAGCATAGATTATAAAGATTCTATAATTAAGGTAAATGACGGACAAGGTAGCATTGATTATGCTTTTGTGCTGTATGATTTAAAGTTTGAGAATAAATCGATACTTATTGAGTTACCATTTATTCGAAGCGATGATAATTTTAATGGCAAAAAAGAAGAGAAATTTGTATTTAGTAGAATGGGTGAAATATATTGTGGTGAAGACGCACAAAAATATTTTGATATTATGAAAAATAAGATTGAGAAATCTTAAGATTTTATTTCCCTTTATTTCCACTTTTATCAGTAAATGGTGTTGCTTCGGCTGTGAATGAACCATTTTGCATTTTAGCTCTATAAGCTTCTTTATCGCCACTTGTTTGCCCCCTTATTCGTTGTGATAATCCGCCCATTCCAGCCATTGAAGCTAATCCTGCCATTGCACTTCTGCCCCAGCTATTTTTACCACCTGTCTTGTAGTTTATTCCATTTCTAGCTTCACTATATGCTTGGAATCCTTTTCCAGCTTGTTTCCCAGCTACCGCTGCTAAACCTGCTAAACCTGTCTTGTGTTCGCCATCTCCACTACCGATAATGCCCTGAGCCCACGCTGGGACTTTACTTAATAAAGCTATACAGGCTAATGCAATTACTATGGGTGCTACTATTTCTAATGTATTAAACCACATATCTGTTCCAGCTTGTTCTAGTCTTTCTGCCACGCTTTGATTGCTATCTATTTTTGTTATTTTCACTTGTATATTATTGATTCCATTTAATGCAATGCCAACTATCATTATTCCTAAACCTAATTGAATATTTGTGCTTAAATATAATTTTAACCACGAATAAAAATATTGTCTTAATGGTTGAATCACTATGCAAGGTAAAACAAAAGGACAAAGTATAAGTAATATTTGTGAAGCAAATTGAGTTAATAAAGTAAATAACAAAGCATATACTATAAAACAAAACATTACTAATGCGTATATTAACGCTAAGGGTAATCTTTGCACGAAGCCTAATATTGCATTTATTACATTTTCTCTTATATCGCCTGTTGTATCGCCCTTAACTATTTTTACCATCGTATCCCAAATATTTACCATGTGTTGTGAAAAATTTGTAGATTGAAAATCTGCTTTTGAAATGTCTTCTAAATGCTCATTAAACCATTTGGCAGGTATTTGTATGAAATCAATAAAGCCATTGTAATTTTTTTCACTATAAAAAATAGCATATATCACACAATAAGTAATCAAATAGATTCCCATTTTATAGAAATCTTCACGATTCCAATCTTTACCGATTTTAGAATAAATAAAAAAGCATAATGTTAAACCTAAAATATAGGTTAAAAAATGCTCCTGTATTAAGAAACTACTTACTGAATCAAATACAGCACTTTTAAAATCAACTAATGCTCTAGCCATAATATCTGCGGTGTTTCCATATAAATCTATTTCTCTAGCCAACATAATATTTTGACTTAGAAAAATTAAAAAACCAGCTAAAATTCTTTGCATATTTACTCCTTTAGAATCTATTTACCTTTTTTATTATCACTACCTAGTATTTCTATCGCAAGTCGTATTAATTTAAAAACAAAAGGTGCTTTTATGGCAAGTAATATTATTATGATTACACAAAATAAAAATATTACTGCCGCTTTTAATTTATCATCACTTAGTTCATTAATAACATATAAGCCTGAATTTATAAGCGTATTTCCTACTTGTTCTAAAGTCATCTTTTGTCCTTTATTGATTGCATTTGTCCCAATTTATAATTCCCTTGCTATTGTATTCGCAAGTTTTTCGCTTTTCAGTTTCTACAAAGTCTTTTTTACTTGTATCTATTGAGTTTAGCTTTTCTTCTTCCCTTGCAACATCGCTTAAGCTTTTTTCTACCTTTATTAGCTCGGTCATCATATTTGTATTTTGTTGCATTAAATCATATTGCTTTATCATCATATCAAGCATCATTTGTTGAATCTTTAGGGCTGTCTCTCGCTGATATTTTTCATCTTTGCTTGAAGCATTTTTTATTTCTCTAGCTAAGTCTTTTCTTTGCTTTTCAAACTCTTCTTTTTCTTTTTCATTATAAGCTTTGTAGCTAGTAGAAACTTTTTCAATTACTCCTGCTTGTTTTAGTCTTTCTGCTTGAGCTAATTTCTGCTCGGTTTTCTTTTCTTCTATTAAAGTTTCTCTATAACATTTTTCATCTTGCTCCTGCATACATTTTTCTTTTCTTTCTAAAAACTTAGCGTTAAAATGTTGTTTTACTACACTATCATTTAAAGATTCCACACACGCAAAAGTCTTACTTTTAGCCCTATCTAAAAATCCTTTAAAAAGATTCTCTTTTTTGCTTAGAATATCTTTAAATTGTGGAATCTCTTGATTCAACATATCGCATTGCTCTTGCAATTTGCTAAAAGCATTTTCAAGGTTGGTTAGATTTTCCACTTGGTCTTTTAGCTCATTCATTTTATCCCACGCATCTTGCATTTGATTGATAAATCCATTAATGCGATTTAAATCAATACCTGCGGCGGCTAGTTGCTTTTCAAACATCATCATTTCTTTTATTTGGTCGACGTAGCTTGTGATTTGCTGTGTTAAGCCTGTGAAGTCGAATACAGGTAAGTTTGCATGTGCTGTTTGTATGCTTAAGCTTATGCTTAAAATTGAACTTATTAGAATCTTTTTCATGGTTGTCTCCTTAGATAAAATTAAATATTTTGGTGCTTGGACTTGTGATATTTATCACGTTTAAGTCGCTAAAGTGTTTAGAATCTTTTTTAGATTCTATGTTTTTTTGGATTGCTTCTTTTGTTTGCAATGACGTGTTGTCTTGGATTGCCACGCCTTTAGCTTCGCTAGAGTCTCGCAATGACGACTTGGCTTTATTTTGGATTGCTTCACTTGCTTCGCTCGTTCGCAATGACAATAACTTTAAAACACTCTCATTTATAGAATCTTTTGAGTTGCCCTGTCCTGCTTTTATATGTGCTTTTACATCTAGGATTTCTAGAATCTTTCTTTGTTTTCCCACACGCTCGATTTGCACGATAAAATCTATCGCACTACGAATATAATCACGCAGGGCTTCCCTATCATTCATTCCGCCAAACATAGCGTTTGTGATAATCGCATTGATAGCATCTTCGCTATTATTAGCGTGAAGTGTGCTTAGATTCCCACTATGCCCTGTGTTATTCACACGCAAAAATGTCAAAGTATTGCGAATATCAATCTCGCCTAAGAATAATCTATCGGGTCGCAAACGCATTGCATTATTTATCGCAGTAGTGTAGGTATATACGCTATTTTCATCCTTTGGCACGGCGATTTGCGTTTTATTTGGATTAGCGACAAATAGCTCTTGGCTATCTTCAATCGTAACAACTCTATCATTTATAGGGATTTCTTGCATTAGTGAGTTTAGAAAGCTAGTCTTACCACTACCTGTGCCACCACTAACTAGCACATTTTTCTTATCTTTGATAAAATCTTTAATTTTTTGGTGTGTCCAGCCTTGCTTAATTAGATTCTCACTCAAAACAAAAGATTCTAAATTAAAGCGACTTTTACTTGGAATACGAATACAAATACACACATC
>NZ_JRMP02000011.1 GCF_000762875.2 Helicobacter saguini | reverse complement strand
CTGATGAAAGTGGAGAATTACAGAATCTAGATTCTGATATGAATGAAGTCTTTAATATAATTATGGGAAAATATGACTTAGCTTATATGAATAAAAATACACAAAATAAAATAAAACCATATCTTAGAATCTTAAAAGATTCTCACATTGAATGGTTGAATCTTAGAAATAAATGTGCTAGTAAAACAAATGATAAAGAAATAAAAATCTGCCTTAAAGAAAGCTATATAAAAAGGATAAGCAGCTTTATTGCGGGGTATGATATAAAAGAAGGATTGTTAGTGAATCTTAATACTCATTGTAAAGACTATGTAGATAATTATAGTCTAAATGGTATAGGCATACCTAGTGCTTTTAATCTCGAAAAAGACTCCTCTATACAAAATGAGCTGTCATCTAAAAAATTTTACGACTATATAGATTCTACAATGCCACGAATACAAAGCAATAAAATTACTTTAAACAAAGATAAAATGTCATTGCTTGCGAAAAATCTATCAAATTACACGCCTTTTATCAATCAACCTAATAAAAATTACCAAAGCAAAATATCACAAAGTGATTTTAAAGATACGCTAAATGTAGAATATATTTATAATATTTCTCCTGTGATGAATAGAGATGACTTAGTAGCTTGCAATGCACTTAAAAGAAATAAGGGATATTGTGTATTTATCAATGCAGATAAGACAAAATATGATGATATACAAAAGGAAATTGCTCAAAATGCACTCCCTACAATAAACACGAAAGATAGCCAAGAATTATTAGCCCTTAGCCTTGATACACTTGTGTTTATGGATGAAGATGATATTGATATGAGGATTATGTCATTTGCTCCTAGTGCTAGTATGAAAGTCGGTTTAGAATTAGGAAAAAAAGAATATGAAGAATATCTTATTATCGCTGATAAATTTTTCTTTCGTGTGTATTATTTTACTAACACAATACAAGATAATAAACAAGTTTTTAGCTCTAAACTTATATGTAGATTACCAAGTATTCTTGATTATGAAAGTATTGCATTTGAAGCTAGTGAAGATAAATTAGAAAAAGCATGGAATAATAACGCATATATAAGAGAAAATGCTAGTATATACTTTAAGCAATTTGAGAGCATAAATCACAAGATAAAACAAGAATATTTTAAAAACTTTGGATTAATAAAGAAGTAGCAAAATGAGCCTTATAGAAAGAAACGATAGCAATTTTTTTAGCAACATAATTAAGTTTATTAAAGAAGTAGAAGGCAGTGAAAAAAAGCTATATTATGATAGTGCAATGGCTAATTACAAAAAAATAATTGCATACTTAAGATTTAGTATCTTAGATTATAATATGCTAGAATTTGTCAAAGTAAGTATTTTTAAAGTTTAGGAAATATTATGAAACATTTTATAATAATATGTTTATTTCTAAATATAATCTATGCAGAATCTATAGAATCTAATGTTTCTCCTAAGCCAAGTTTCCCTTGTATTAGAGCTACTACAAAAATAGAAAAGATTATTTGTGCTGATGAAAGTGGAGAATTACAGAATCTAGATTCTGATATGAATGAAGTCTTTAATATAATTATGGGAAAATATGACTTAGCTTATATGAATAAAAATACACAAAATCAAATAAAACCATATCTTAGAATCTTAAAAGATTCTCAAATTGAATGGTTGAATCTTAGAAATAAATGTGCTAGTAAAACAAATGATAAAGAAATAAAAATCTGCCTTAAAGAAAGCTATATAAAAAGGATAAGAAGCTTTATTGCGGGGTATAGCCTAGATGATAGAATAAATATTAGCTATACAAGAAAATATTTGTTTTTAAAAATCATTTAATTTCTATTGATACCACTAAAGAAGCAAAAGAAATTATGCAACGAAAACAAGACTTTACAAACTTGTTTGAGCTTCCTAAGCATCTCAAAGAAACTTATGCACTTGATGCACAAATCTTTGCAGATAAAAAATCTTAGCGTTTTATAAAAAATAGGAGATATATGTTGAAATACAGGACTTTAAGCGAAGAGAAATTCAAACAACAAGTATTAGAAGAAATTAAAATGAAATACAATTATTTGATGACAAAAAATATTTTATAGAATCTAGATTCTAAAACATTATTTCGATAGGCGAGATGCCTTTGAGACAAGTCCTATAAATTCGGCGCGGTAGTCATCATCAATGCTGCCCTTGCTATATTCCAAAATCTTTTGGTAGCTTGTATCGCCCTTATACTCGCTATCACGCAAGAGCATTCCAAAGGACGCCACACTTAAGGCAAAACGCGTGTTAGAATCTAGATTGCGTTTATAGTCGCTATCTTTCACCACCGCTTGGATTAGCCTAGATTTCTCATTGCTACTTGCCTTATTTTCTGGCTCTTTGTATCGCACTTTTATCGTAGCCCACTCGTTATTAAAATCATCTGTTAGGACATTTTTTGTATATTTTAGTGAATCAACCAAGCCTTTAGAATCTTCCCCAGAATCAAAAGTAGAATCTAAAGCAGGGATAATCTCATAAATCGCCGTCACACTATGCCCAGCACCCATCTCACCTGCATCTTTTTTATCATTATTAAAATCTTCATTATTCATCAAGCGATTTTCATAGCCTACAAGGCGATATTGCTTCACTTTTAATGGATTAAATTCCACTTGTATTTTCACATCCTTTGCCACCGCAAAAAGTGTCGCGCCGATTTGCTCTACTAAATGCCTTTTTGCTTCCAAAAGATTATCGATATATGCGTAGTTTCCATTGCCTTTATTGCTAAGTATTTCTAGTCTATCATCCTTATAATTGCCATAGCCAAAGCCTAGAACGCTTAGATACACGCCACTTTTTGCCTTTTGCTCGATTAGATTCACTAGCTCATCATCACTTGTCACCCCGACATTAAAATCGCCATCAGTAGCCAAAATCACGCGATTATACCCACCATCTATAAAGTTTTTCTCCGCCATATCATAAGCCATATTTATCCCGCCGCTGCCATAAGTCGCGCCCCCAGCATAAAGTTTATCTAACGCGTCAAGTATCTTTTTTTTATCATTTGTAGGTTCAAGAGCGATTTTACTATCACCAGCATAAGTAACGATAGAAACCTTGTCATTTTTACCCAGATTATCCACCAAAAGCCGCAAGGATTTCACCACAAGCGGCAGTTTATTAGGCGCATCCATAGAGCCAGATGTATCGATTAGAAAGACAAGATTTGCATTTTTGCGATTTTTCATATCGATGTCTTTTGCTTGCAAACCGATTTTTATAAAGCGATGATTTTTCGCCCAAAA
Organism: Helicobacter saguini; assembly: GCF_000762875.2. Taxonomy (GTDB): domain Bacteria; phylum Campylobacterota; class Campylobacteria; order Campylobacterales; family Helicobacteraceae; genus Helicobacter_A; species Helicobacter_A saguini. Next base: position 82,620 of record NZ_JRMP02000011.1, on the reverse strand, counting down.
TGGCGTGCCAAAAGTCGTTGTAATGCTTAAGGCGTCCTTGCTATTTTGCGGCGGGGGCGTGTAGTGGTAGTTAAAGCTATTGATTAGCTCTTCAGTCCTTACCATATCTTTTCTAGGCAGCTTGTTAGATTCTAACATTTTACGCACAAAGGCGTAAGAAGCGGTATCCACATCGCTTGAAAATGTCGAAAGCGGCGAAGTTTTAGCGTACTTCCATCCATTCTCATTTATGCTATAAAATGAGTTTGTGTTGAAATCATCCATACTGCTTATGTTGTTTATGCTTTGCGTGTTATTTATGCTTTGTGTGTTGTTTATCGCGCCACTTTGATATTGAGTAGTGGGGATTCTAGCAGTATCCATCATCTCATATTGTATGTTGCTGCTTCTATCGTAATTTTTAAATTCGCGTTTATGGTAGGTTATATTTTGATTTGACTCTTCATTTTGTTCTTCTTGTGGCTTATTTATGGAATATTGCTCGTTTATAGAATCTTGTTTTTTTGTAGAATCTTGGTTGTTTTTAGAATCTTGTTCTTGTATAGAATCTTGCTTATTTATAGAATCTTGTCTTGCGGTGTCTTTAGATTCTGTATTTGTAGAATCTTTAATAGATTTTATATCACAAGAAATAAAAAATACACAAAATATAAATAAAAAAATACGCAAAAACTTCATTTCTAGCCTTAAACTTTCCTTAAAAGATTCTAACATTATAGCCTAAAATTACGTATTTTACTCAATTTACTAAAAGGGCGATGAGCGAACGATAGGCAATTTGCGAAGCAAAAATAAAGATTTTAGAATCTTAAAAGTGAATTTATAGAATCTAGATTCTATGTTTTAACGTTGTTAACAAAAGTCATAGTTGAAAGACTTAAAAGGTTGGTTGAGCAGGAATAGATAAATTTAATCTTGCAACTGCGGCTTTTGCGTTTTAGAATCTAGCTCCAAAAGATTTCAAAATTTAAAATCTAGCACAAATTTCACATATTAAGAATCTAACACGAATAGAATCTAGTGTGCCTTTTCCTCCATATATTTATATTTCTCATCATCTTTTATTGATTCTAGCTCTTTGTGTAGGCGTTTGTATGCCTTATACACATTCAAAAATGCCGCCGCAAAGCCATATCCTAGCCCAACCCAAATAAGCCAGTAATACCCAAGCCACATATAAAGCAAATAGCCTAAGCCCCAGCCTAAAAGCACTGCCACAACCATTGAAATGCCAAGCGATAAATCATTCGCGCCCTTTATCACAGGCTTCATCTTGCCCTCTAAAATGTGTTTAGATTCTGTATTTTCTTTAGAATCTTGTTTTTCAAAAGCGGAATTTGTGGGCGTTTCTTTAGAATCTTTTTCTTTAAAAGGGCGGTGGGTAGGCATTTCATTCAAAGTAGGGTGGTGGGTGGGTGATAGGTTTTTAGAATCTTGCAACTTAGATTCCATAAAATTAGAATCTATTTTAGAATCCACAGCAAAATCAGCTCTTTTAGATTCCATAAAATCTTGCGAATTAGATTCTATATTCTTAAAATCTTTAGAATCTTTCAAACTAGATACCACATTTTGTAACTTAGATTCCATAGAATCTATTTTAGAATCTTTCATTTTCACTCCTTTAAAAAGCCCTTAAAATTTAAACTCCACACTGCCGACTTCCCCGCGAAAAATGCAGTAAATTCGATTATTTTCATAGTAAAGAAACGCGCCCTCCAGCATAAAGGGCCAAGTAAATTGCTCCAGCTTACCATTTTTCATATACGCAAAGCCGGTATTATCGATATTTCTTTGCTCTAAATTCGCGCTAAATTCGCCAGATTCTACCGCCGGATTTAGCGGCACAATGCCAAAAATATAGCAAATAATCGCTATCAAAAAAGTATCATGCGTTACAAAAATCTCCAAATTATCGGCGTTTTGTTGCGTAGTAGGATTCGTGGGCGTTAGGTTAGAATCTTTTTTATTAGCAGGGCGGTGGGTGGGCGTTAGGATAGAATCTTGCAAATTAGATTCTATATTTTTTGCAAGTTTAGAATCTATGTTAGAATCTTTAAAGCTAGATTCCATAAAATCCTTAGAATCTTGCGACTTAGCTTCCGCCGCATCAGCGAAAATATACTCAAACAAAATCCGCATCGCCGCTTCCTTGTCCTTCATCCCAGAAAGCTTACTCCCACGCAAAAACTCCTGCATAATGTAGTAAGGCGAATGCTTTGCAAACAGCCATTTCGCCGCCTTCATATCATCGATATACGAATCACTCAAAATATGCGTTTTGATAATTTGCAACTTAGAATCTTGCGACTTAGATTCTATAAAATCCTTGCTATCCGTCATGTTGAGCGAATGCGAAACATCCACTTTTTTATTCTTAGAATCTTTATTGTTTTTAGAATCCACAGAATCCACATTCTTAGATTCCATAAAGCTTTTAGAATCTTTACTCGAATCTTGCGACTTAGATTTCAAATTTTCCACTTTTTTAGAATCTTGATTTTTAAAAGGGTGGTGGGTGGGCGATAGGCTAGAATCTTTAGAATCCTTTTTAGAATCTAGCCCTTTAGATTCCAAAAAATCCTTAGAATCTTGCAAACTAGATTCCATAAATTTAGAATCTTGTAACATAGAATCTTTTTTATAATCCACATTTTGCGACTTAGATTCCATAAAATTAGAATCTTTTTTAGAATCTAGCCCTTTAGATTCTGTAAAAGTTTTAGAATCTTGTAACATAGAATCTTGCATTTTAGATTCCATATTTTTAGAATCTATCTTAGAATCTTTCAAAGCAGATTCCACATTTTTACTTTCCCTAAACTTCTTTTCACTAATCACTTTGATAGAATCTTCGCTGCTGAAGCCGCGAGCCGCCATATAATTTTTAGCAAAAATCTCTGCTGTTTGCACGCACCGCCCGATTACACTTGTATGAATGCGCGAAATCTCAAAGCTAAAATGCCGCCCAAAATGCTCCGCTAGCCGCTCCCCTTCTCGCGTCAAAAGCACACTCTCACCCATACTCCCCTTTGGAATCTTATCACGCAAGCTATGCCGCAAAATCATCTTTGCATTCCTAGCCCCGCCCTTTGCTTGTATCGCACGCAGCAGTGCCGCACTATCCACAAAATCACTAAAAATCGAGTGCATACTTTTTCCTTATTATGAGCATCAATAAAACAATACATAATCCCTAAAGATTTCTATGGCTTGATATATGAAAGTCTAGAAACATCGTAAAATGTTGTAGTGTTTTTAGAGTCCAAATTTTATATCTTTTAAAATAGAATTTTCTATAAAATCAACATAATTGACACATTTTTTGCTTAAAATTATCTAAAAAAACTAAAATATTAATATAATTTCACATAAAAATCAAGGAAAAATAACGATTTATAGAATCTAGATTCTATAAATATTTTTCTAAACCTTAAGGGTGGTTGGGTGGGAATTGATAAAAGAAAAATATTTTAGAAATTTATATAACAAAATCGCAAAAAAATTCTAATTTTTAGAATCTAGATTCTATCACAAAGGGGATAAAATGAGAATTACAAGCAAGGTTTTTGCACTTTTAGCATTATTTTTTGGCTACATAGTAGCAAATCCTTATCAATCTTACCAGCAAAGCTACGCACCGGGTTACAACTATCGTGGGGGCTACAGCGGTAGCAGTTACGGCGGTTATGGCTCAAACTATGGAAGCTACGGAAATAAAGGCTACGGCGGTAACGCATACAGCGGCAAGGGTGGCGCGTCTCAATATGACTTAAATGCCGATTATGACGCCGCTTACGCACGATATAAAAGGGGCGATTTAGAGGGTGCTATGCCTATTTTTGCAAGGCTTTGCGAGGAAAATAATAATTTTATCGCCTGTCTAAGTGCTGGAATCTTGCTAGGGCAAATGATAGCAAACCTCGAGCAGGACAAAAGGCTATCAAGCAAGGAGCGAAAACGCATTAAAGAAGAGATGTATTATCAAATGATGGCGTTTTATACAAAATCGTGCAATGGTGGGAATTATGACGCGTGTAACAACTTGGCGTTTTATCAGTATTCCACAAGGGAGCAAAGGGCAAAAGATAAGCAAGAGCAGCAGGCACAACAAGAGCAAAATTCACGCACGATGGAGCTTTACGCGCAATCTTGCAAGGCTGGAAATAAGGAAGCCTGCCAAAATCTAGGGCTAATTTACACCGATAATTTAGAGGATAAAAACGGACAGCAAAATGTCAATCTTTCTCAAGCCCAAAATTACTACAACAAAAGCTGCACGATGGGCGATAGCGTGGCGTGTTTTAACCTTGGCGTGCTGCGTTATAACTACGCCAAAACTGCCGCTGACTACGCACAAGCAGTTTATTTTTTCAATCAATCTTGTGATAATGACTACCCAGAAGCCTGTTTAAATCTAGGCATAATGTATGAACGAGGCTTAACAAATGATGCAAAGCAAGATATAAGTGATGCAATGCAATTTTACAACAAAGGCTGCATTCTAGGCAACACAAACGCCTGCACCTACCTCTCAAAACTTGCAAATAAACAAAGTAAATTTAAATAATCTTAGCTAACGCAAATTATTAATGTTGTTTTTTATATGCTATCTTTTCCTTGCGTTTTTCTTACTTGCTTCGCGGCGCAGTTTCCCTGCCTCAAAACGTCTTTTTTCATCATCTGTGATAGGCACTAATGGCGGGACTTGCGTTGGTTTGCCATTAGAATCTAGCGAAACCATCGTTAGATAGCTTGTCGTGCAGTGCGTAACGCAACGCCGCGCAATGTCCTCTGCTACGACTTTTATGCCGACCTCCACGCTCGTATTGCCCGTGTAATTCACAGACGCCAAAAAATGCACCAAATTCCCGATTTTAATGGGACTGCGAAACAGCACTCTATCCACGCTAAGTGTTACGACAGGATTGCCACAATATCGCGTTGCACACGCATACGCCACTTGGTCTAGCAGCTTTAACAAATCGCCCCCATGCATAACGCCGCTAAAATTCACCACCGCAGGAGTCGCCAAAATCGACATTGTCAAAGACTTATTATCAAAAACATAATCCATAATTTCTCCCTTTTTTGAAATAAGGTAATTATAATGGATATTTGTTAGAATGATTAGCATTTGTTGTATTTAACGCACTTTTGCAAGAAAATAAAAACTTTTTGTAACATTTGAATGGTTTATAGAATTTAAAGCCCTAACTCCTCGCAGCGATGCGCTCTAGCATATCCATATCTTCCATCGCTTTCCCTGTGCCTTTGGCAACCGCTAGTAGTGGCTCATCGCCCACATACACGGGCAGTTTCACTATATCGCTAAAGTATCTATCAAGATTGCGAATTAGCGCGCCCCCGCCGGTTAGCACGATACCATTTTCCACAATATCGCCTGCTAAATCTGGCGGAACTTCCTGCAGGACGCCGTGCAGCGCGTTGCCCATTTCTTTGATTTGGTCTTTGATGGCTTCCCTTATGTCCTCGCTCGTCAATTCGATTGAGTTTAAAAGTCCGCTAACTTGGTCGCGCCCTTTCACTAGCTTTATTAAAGGCGTCTCAAGTGGCACTGCACAGCCGATTTCTATTTTTATTTCTTCAGCCGTCCTATCGCCGATTAATAGGTTAAATTTCTTTCGCACATAATCCATAATCGCGCTATCTAGCTTGTCCCCAGCCACGCGAATGGACTTTGAAATGACCAAACCGCCAAGCGATAAAACGCCTATTTCAGTCGTGCCACCGCCTATATCCACGACCAAGCTTCCCTGCGGCTCTTGTATAGGTAGCCCTGCCCCGATTGCCGCAGCCAAAGGCTCTTCTATCAAAAAGACTTCGCGCGCTCCAGCACTCATCGCTGATTCTTTTACCGCCTTTCGCTCTACAGATGTTAGCCCGTAAGGCACGCACACCATTATTCGCGGTCGCACGAAAGTCTTGCGTTTGTGCGCCTTTTCGATAAAATATCGTATCATTTTTTCGGTGATTTCAAAGTCGGCTATGACGCCATCTCGCAAGGGGCGGATTGCGCGGATGTTATCAGGCGTCTTGCCTAGCATTTCTTTTGCCTCTTTGCCCACCGCCAAAATCTCACCATCGCGGTATTTATCGACCTTGACGGCGACTATGGATGGCTCATTTATTAGAATCTCATGTCCTTTTATCATCACAATCGTGTTTGCAGTGCCCAAATCTATGGCGATGTCGTGCGAAAACCAACCTACAATTTTATTAAAAAACACTTAAAATCTCCTTATTTTGTTTTTAGAATCTAGATTCTATAATTTGTCTTGCTTAGCGAAATAAAATTTAGATTCTATCTTAAAGTTATAAAAATTAAATAATACGATAGAATCTTTTTAAAATTTAGATTCTAAGTTCATCCAAAAATGTTAATGTAAGAATTATAAATAATGCAAGAAACCGTGATAAGTCCTACGATAAAGACAAATAAATCAAGCAATTTATTTTGATAATGTTTCAAAGCGGCGACACTATAAATGGCATAAATAGGCATTAAAAGTAGCATAATGGCAATAATTGGACCGCTTAAATTCTCAATAAAATCTAAAATGCTAGGGTTAAAATAAGAAGCAAAAATGATTGTAATGTAGAGAAAAATCGTGTTGAAAATATGGATTTTACGCATATTTGGGTCAATGCCCATCATCTTAGAGCCTTTGCGGATAATGCCTGTAAGCCCTTCATAAGCGCCAAAATAATGCCCAAAAAATGATGTAATAATCGCTAAGAAAGCCACAAGTGGAGCAGCATAAGAGAAAATATAGTAGCTAAGAGCGTTTTTATCACTAGCAAAAGTATTTGCAAAATACGATAAAATGGGAATGTTAGCCTCACGAGCTAAAGCAAAATCTTTAGAATCTAAGCACAAAATGCAAGAAAATGTGAAAAACATCGTAAAAATTAGCAGCATTAAAGTCGTCTTAAAAATTATGGAACTAGCCTTTTTATCCACAAAAGAATCGCCGCGCGCCGCATATCGCCGCTTCACACTAACGCTAAAAGTGGATACGACAGGCGAAAAATCAAAGGAAAATACAATCACAGGAAGTGCCAAATACACGATGATTAAAAAATCTTTCGCGTCTGGGACATAGTTTATAGAATCTAGCTTCCAAAAGCCTATAAGATAAAGCGAAAAGCCCATAAGCACGAAGCACAAGGGATATACCAAAGCGGTGCAAACGCGCGTTACCCACTCTTCTTTCAACAGCATAATTGCCATCATCGCGGATACTAATATAAATGCTAAAATTAGCCGCACGTGCGGTAATAACGCCTTTTCGCCGCTAGATTCTATGATGTAGAATGATTTTATATCAAGCTGATAGATTAAAAAATTGCCAAAAGTGTTTGTAATGCCCACGCCATAGGCTAAAACGACAGGGTAAATCACGAAAAAATAAAGGATAGTTAGCACGAAGCTAGCCCTACGTCCCCAGTATTCTTCAGCTGCGTGGGTAATATCGCTATCAGGATGTCGCACCCCAAGTGTGAAACGCGAAAACGCACGATGAGACAAAAAAGCCATAGGAAAGGCAATAAGCGTCATAATGACAACAGGCCAAAAGCCCCCACGCCCCGCTGCAATAGGTAAGAATAAAATCCCAGCGCCCAGTGCCGTGCCAAAAAGGGCTAGAATCCATCGTCTATCAAAGGCAATGTCGGCTTTAGATTCTATATTTTGTGTAGATTCTATATCTTGCTTAGATTCTATGTTGTGTGCGTTTGGAAGCTTTTTATTTTGCGTTTGTAGATTCTGCGTTTGACTTTGCTCTTGCAGGTTAGAATCTACATTTTGTGTGCTTTTTTCATTTGTAATATTTTCAATACTATCAAAAAGATGATGATTAGAATCTACTCTCATTTCCACGCCTTTAAATCTAGCTTAATCAAATTCATTATAAGATATTAAATTGCTAATTCAACACTTTTTAATATAGAATCTAAATTTATTCACAAGATGTTACTTTTTAAGAATTAGATTGTGGATTTTTTATAGATGTAAATCTAGCTAGATGATAAATTTAGTTTAACACACGAGACTTGAACTATTTAAGATTAAAGATTAGTTTTTAGTTTGTGGTTTATAGAATCTAATTTCACAAAAGCTCAAGGCGTTGGGCTTTTCCCCTTTGTAAATTTATTTAGCAAGTCGCGTCCTACTTCGCTTTGAGCGATAGATTCTAACATCGAGCTAATCTGCGTGCCACCATTTGCGCTAAATATATCGCTCACGCTTTTAAGCCCCTCGCCAACCTTGCCACTGCCCGCATTTGCGATGATTTTGATGTCTGCCTTATCAAGTGCCTTTGCCTGCTCTATGCCGATTGCTTGCTGGGCTTCGATTTGGCGGATTGAGATTAGGTAGGTTTGATAGCCCTCGTTTTCGCCGATTTCTTTGGCTAGGCTTATTTGGGCTTCAACGGGCGCCATTTGCATTAGTTTTTCGCTTGCTGCTTTTGCCTCGCCCTCTAGTTTGATTCCTTCGGCTTCTTTGGCTTTCACTTCCAAAAGGGCGGCTGCCTCGCGTTTTTTGCTCTCCAAAAGTGCGTCAGCGTGCAGGATTTCTTTTTCTTTTTCACCCTCAGCATTGATTATTGCGGTCTTTTTGCTCTCTTCAGCCTTCAGTATATTCACATCTTTGGTGATTTCAGCGCGTTTTGTATCCGCGACTTTGACTACCTCCATTTCCTTTTCTTTGGTGATTTTTTCTTGCTCTTTTATGAGCTGGTTTGCCTTTTGGCTGCTTATATCGACTTCTCTTTGGGCTTCCACGGTTTTTAGTCCTACGACTTGCTTTGCGTTTTGCTCTTCGATTTGCGTGGCTTGTTTGGCGTTGATTTCGGCGATTTCGGCGTTTTTTAGGTTTTCGGCGACCTCGATTCGACTTTGCATTTCAACCAAACTTTTCTTTTTCTCCATAATATTGCGAATGACATTAGAATCTTTGCTATCGCGAATGTCCATAAGCTCCAAGTTTTTAACGGTTTCAACGCCCCAGTTTGCCAGCTGTTCCTTGACTTCTTTAGTGAAACTATCGCCAAAAGTGCTACGCGAGTGCATAATATCCTCGATTTCATGGCTTGCCAAAATCGTTCGCACCGAGCCTTGAATGATAGCGCGCAACTGCTCGATTAGCTCCTCAAAATTTGCCACGCGTTGTGCCGCGACATTAGAATCTTTAATGCGGAAAAACGCGGTAATATCGACAATAAAAGGCACACGCCCCTTGTCATACGCCTCGTAACTATTAAGATTAATGTCAAAAACAGAGACAGGCAGAGTGATTTTCGTCACGCCAAAAATGGGAATCCAAGATGGCCATTCATAATAAGTATTCCCATTTCCCGTGTCCTTGCCATAGGAAATCGTGTGTTTAGCCGACTGGATAATATGCACCTCATTTGTAGCGACAACGCGGCGGAAAAATAGCGCACACGCCGCAATTAAAGCGAGTATAATTGCTACTAAAATGATAATAATGCTTGAAATAATCGCCATTTGTTCCTTGCCTTTTTTATTTTTTAAAGCAATGATTATATCATAAAATTTAAAGTTTTCACACGTTTTTAAAAATGGTTTTTAGAATCTAGCCTTAAATCTGGTTGATGTAAATGATTTGCAAAGTTTTTCAAAGTTTAAAAAGCATATTTAAATTAGGTAGTGACCTAAATTAATTGTGATTGAAATCAAAACTATGTTAGAATCAATATTTATGATTTTAAACAAAAGAGTGTTAATGAAAATTAGAATCTTAACGGAGAATTTGCAAGGTTTAGGGCTAGGGCATGTGGCTAGGTGCTTTAATTTAAGTGCTGTGTTTTTAGAAATGGGGTATGAAGTTGATTTTTTTGTACGTGGAAATGCGGATTTTATGGGCTTTATTAATACGCAAATGCAAGATTCTAACACGTTAAATTCGCAGGATTTTTATAAAGATTCTAAAGAGTATAAAACTTCAACAGATTCTAAACATTTACATATTTTAGAAGATTCTAATAGTACAAAAGTTACAGAATCTATAATAAATTTTAATAAAAATATAAATTCTAATATTACGAATTTTAATAATAAAAAAGTTATAGAATCTACTTTCAAATATTTTTATCCTTTGGCGTTGCAGTGGGAAAATATTACACATAAAAGTCTAATTGAATGTGATATTTGCATTATTGATTCGTATCATTTAAATGAATTTAAGGGGTTTTTATTTGAGTGTTTTAAGTGTTGCAAGATTGTATGTTTATTAGATGATGATGGGCTATATTTAGAACTTTTTAAGCAAAATATTCCAAATTTTTATATTTTAAATCCAAATGGATTCTATAATTTGCAAGGTTTAGAATCTACGCAAATCTTTTCTGGTTTGCAATATGCCTTGCTTAATAAATGCTTTCTAGATTCTAAAAGAATTAAGAAAAAATATGATTTTTTTGTGTGTTTGGGTGGTGAAGATAAACGTGATATTAGCAATGTGATTTTAACTCGTTTAAATGAGTTTAATTTTAGCGTGTGCGTGGTGCTTGGGGCGAATTATAAGGGCAAACTTTTGCAAGATTCTAACATCCAAAATAATACAGAATCTAATTCACAAAACACGCAAAAAAGTTATATTTTTCATAATATTAAACAAGAAAAGTTAGCCAAACTTATGGCAGAATCTAAGGCTTGTATCGTCTCTGGTGGGGGCATTATTTTTGAAGCTTTGAGCGTGTGCAAGAGCGTTTTTGCCCTGAATCTAGCAAATAATCAAAATAAACAAATTGAAATATTGCAAGCACAGGGTTTAGTTAAGGAAATAAAAATAGATTTTAGTAAAAATGATATTAAAATTACTAAAAAAATAAAAAAAGATTCTATAAATATCGGCACAAAAGTGCGTGATTTTGCTAGTATTCTTTGTATGTGTGCGATTAATTCAAGTTTAAATCTGACACATAATAAAAAAGAAAAAAACTTTAAAATTAACTTAAATACAAAATTAGATTCTATAAAAGTTACAGAATCTAGAACTTTTAATACTATTAAATTACAAGCGATTAATTTTTGTAATCTAAGTGCTAGTGAATCTTTGCGTGTTTTGCAATATCGCAATCATCCTTTCGTTTCTAAAAGTATGTATGGCAGTGCGCATATTAGTGCGAAAACGCATTTTGATTTTATAGAATCTTTGCGACATGAAGAAAATAGCAAGTATTTTTTGGTGCAAGAAAAAAGCGAAATTAATACGAGTTTGTCGCACAATGGGTATTTAGACATCGGTGTAGTAAGCCTTACGCGTATTAATCTTAAGCATAAACACGCATATTTAGGGATTTATAAAAATCCACTCTTAGAATCTTATAATTTTAAGAATATAGATTCTATAAGCTATGGCGAAAAATTAATAGAAGTTATAAAATTTATAACTTTTAATGAATATAACTTAAAAATGCTATTTTTAGAAGTTTTTGAAAAAAATATTAGGGCTATAAAATTATACGAAAAAATGGGCTTTAAAATGTGTGGGAGACTTAGTAATTATGTGAAAATTGACAATGAATTTCAAGATGTTTTTGTGTATGAGCTAAAAAACAACTTGATAAAGATTTTATAGCCTTTAACTCACATAATTTTAAACTATATTTAAAGAAAAAAAATATATAATTTGCATATCATTTTAAATAGTATCAGTAAGGTAAGCGAGTTATTTAATGCGTAAAATCTTTATTATTTTTTTTCTTTTTTCGTTTTTGCTTAGTGTGAACGCTAAAGATGGCTTTAAAAAAAGCGAAGATTCTAAAAATGCACAAAAGCAGTATTACAACGAATTATTTAGCGCCTTTTTAATCTTTACTGATAGAAATTATGTAGAGCCTAACTTTACTTGCAAGGAAAAAAATAATGAAATTACTTGCAAGGCTGGGCGAAATGAGATAGTAAATGGCATATTTGCTAGTGAATCTACTTTTAATATTTCCTCTAAAAATGGGGATTTAGACATTATCCAAAATCATAAAATTGATAGGAGTAACTTTATTTTTGAAGGTTATAATCTATCTAGTTTGTTGCCACAAAATGTAAGCTGTGAGGATAAAACTACCTTGCAAAAGCTCGATAAAAAAACAAAAACATTCAATGAAAGCACATTTTGTAAGCTTGATTCTAATATTTATAAGATTGATTTTAAAATCATTGTTAAGCATTTTGACCCAGCATTAGCAAAGGCAAAAAATAGCATTGATGCGATTAATAAATCTTATGAAAGCTCAAAAAATGGTGATAGTATGCTCTTTGAAATCGATAGCATTGAGTTTAATATTAATAGTGTGAGTTTAAATGAAGTGCTTTTTGACCTTTACAAACGAGAACAACGTATCGCAAATGATGAAAATTCTATGAATGATAAAGATTATTTGACAAAAAATGATGATATTTTATTTGAGGATTACAAGGCATTTTTGCAAGGGTATTATGGTGTTTTAAAAGATTTAAATACAAAATCTGCTCCAAACCATAAAAGCAGAGCTGATACTAACTATAGAAATTTACTAAGTGCCTTAATAAAAATTGCTACAACGCCAAACATAAATGTGCAAATAAAAATCACAAATATAAATAAAACTATGATAGCAAAGCAAGATTTGCAAAATATTAGTGAGCTTAGTGATAATTTTTTATCCATAGCTTACAAAATTTTAGAAAATATGAATATATGGATTAGGATAGAATATTAATCTTAACAATCATCCTATAGAATCTACCTTAGAAAATTAAAAGGCATAAGTTTGTATATTTTAACCATTATCATTCCATTGTTTAATCAAGAAAAGCATGTCGCTTTGAGCCTAGATTCTATATTTATGCAAAATACAAAGTATAAATATAAGATTGTAGTGTGCGATGATAATTCAAGTGATAATGGCTTAGAGATTGTAAAAAGCTACCAAAAAACACATAAAAATATCGAGATTTTAGAATCTAAAGTCAATCAAAAGCTTTATAAAAACATTTTACGTGCGTATATCGCACTTGATACTAAATATTTTTGTGTGCTTGACCCTGATGATTTTTGGATAGATTCTAATATGATTGAAGAGGCAATTGATTTTTTAGAATCTAATCCTAGCTTTAGCACTTTTGCCTTTAATACAAATGTGCGAACTAACATTAATGGTGTGGAAAATGATGTTGCATATATTAGTTGTAATGAGCCAAAAAGTTATGATTTTAATAATTTTTTAGAATCTGGAGCGATTATGGGGCATACTTCGGCTACATTTTTTAGAAATGCTATCTTTGGTAAAAATATGCCAAAGCAAATGCTTGAGCTAAAAACTAGCAGTAGCGAAGTATCATTTCGCGGTGATAGCTTTAGAAATATGGTGCATTTACACGAAGGTAAAATGCAGTATGTGCCACGTATCGTATCTGTGTATCGTGTGCATGATAAAGGAATATGGCAGAGCCTTGATAAGGTTAGTCAGCTTGTTACAGGTGTAGATTTCTACATTGATATGTGGGAGTTTTATGATAGAAAATATGATACATTTTTGGTGCGTGCGTTTAATACTTATAAAGGAATTTTTGAGTTAGAATCTTTTGGTATTATGATGTTTAATGCACTTTTAGATTCTAGATTCTATAATAAAATGCAAAATATATTACAAAAAATGCAATCTTACCACATATTATTTGAAGCTAATTTAAAAGATTTTGATACTTCACCACAACATATAAAACTAAAATATAGAATCTACAAAGATATTTACACAAAGTTAGAATCTAAATTAAAAAGAAAGCAGCTAGTAACAAACAAGATTGATTTAATGCAATCTTTTAATGAAAGTATGAATGTGTTAAATCAAGTATCACAAATGGGGGGGGGGGGGGGTAGATAGCCCTATCTTATTGCAATATTTCTTAATGCTACTTAATATTACAAAGCATTTATTCCAAAAAAAAGGAAAATTATGCAAGATAAAGTAGCTATAGTCGCAGGAAATGCTCCAAGTTTAAAAGAAATAGATTACAAAAGAATGCCAGAAAATTATGATGTATTTCGCTGTTCGCAATTTTATTTTGAAGACAAATATTATTTGGGTAAAACATTAAAAGCTATCAACAGCATTCCATATACAATTTGTGAGCAATACTATACTGCTAATATCTTGTTACAAAATAATGAATATGAATGGGAAGAAATGATTTGTGTTGGTCTTTCACCAAGTGAATATTTTGATAATATAGAAACATTTAGGAGTATATATCCTAGCGTAACGATTGGTTATGAAATTTTAAGCAAGTTAAGAAGATTCTATAATTTTTGCAACTTTAATAATTTATATTTTGGCAATCGACCTACAAGTGGTATTGATTTTTGTGCTATTGCTATTTCTAGGGGGTATAAGGAGATTTATATAGCAGGTATCGATTTTTATAAGTTAGGAGTTCACTCATATGCTTTTCCTATACAAGATAAAAATTTAATGCAAATTTCACCAAATATTCAAGATACAAAATGTCATACAAAAAATTTTGATTTACAAGCCTTATTGTTTTTGATGGATAACTATGATGTTAAATTCTATTCACTCTGTCCAAATAGTCCTATAAGTGAGTATATACCACTAGCACCAATTGTTGATTCTAAGTTTATCTTAGAATCTAAACCACAAAATTACACAAAAAATATAATTTTGCCACCAAAAGAATTTTATAATACTTACTTTTTTGGTAAAAAAGGCTTAGAAAATCAAAAGAAAAAACAATATAAGTCGACACTAAAAAATAATCTTTATTATAGAATCTTTAAAGATTTATTCACTTTACCAAAAGATATACGCAGATATATTAAAGCTAAAAAATAGATTTAAGTTAAAGATTTAAACCTTATATAAAATATCTACAGCAAATCGAAGATTTTACGTAGCAAATCTTAATTCATCAAAAAGCGAAATTTCTCTTTCTTTAACCATATTATTTTTATTTTTTAGTCGTATTTTTTGTGTATCAATTTCTTTTATATTTTTTGGTATCACAAAAGATTCTTTTAAATCTTGCCAATCGCACTCCCTTAAAGTAATAATTTCATTTAAATGAAAGCTCACATAAAAATTATCAATTTTAGATATAAAATTTTCATTTTCTAGCTTTTTCCTTACAATTTCTACATATTTAGAATCTTTTTCAAAGCCCATATAATTTCTACCAAGTCTTTTAGCCGCAAGAGCTGTCGTGCCTGTGCCCATAAATGGGTCTAGTATAATTTGAGTAGCTTCGCTACTCATCAAAATAATACGTTCTAATAAATGCAAGGGCAATTGACAAGGATGCTCATCTCTATTTTTAGCGTGTCTTACTCTAAAAATATCACTCCACACATCAGAGCAAAGCGGACCAAATGGATGTAAAAGATGCTTTTTGCCACCATAATCTTTCATTAAAACGCCTTTTCTATCTCTTTTGTGCGGATGGCGAATTTCTTTGAATCTATTTTTAATATCTCCTTTTGAATAAAATAAGATTCCATAATGTGCTGGTTGCAAAGTTTTAGCACACGCACACATTCATTTATCCACTCTTTACACCATTCTAAATATTCTTGTGTGGCTAATTTATCCTTGTATGAATTATATTTTTTCTTAAGATTAAAGGGTGGGTCAGCAAACACACAATCAATGCTATTACTTGGAATCTTTTTAAATAAATCTAAGCAATCGCCTTGCAAAATTTCATTTATAGGTAGATTTTGATTAAAACTTAAATCTTTCATATTTACACCTTAAAAATATCTTTTAAATTTTGTCATTTGTGCTTAAAAGGGGTAAATCGCCGCTTTCAAAAGAAATATTAAGAGTGTTTAGAATCTGCTTTATGCAGGATTCAGGATTATTTTCCATTGCTCCACTATAGCTACCTTTTTGGCGATAGCGAATTAGAGAATCTATCATTGCATTTTGATTAAAATTAATCTTTTCTAAATTAAGCTTATTAAGCTCAAAAAGTGGCAAGGTCTTGGCTAAAAAAGGATTACTTGAGCCTTGAAAGAAAAGATTTATTAGCCCACTTGCAAAGGCTTTATTAGTTTTTATTAAGCTTTTTATTTTCTTATCACCCCATTCTTTTATATCGCTATTTCCATTATCTTTGTCCCATTCTTGCAAATATAAAAGTTTTGATAATTCTTTATCTTGCACAATTCTTGCGATAGTAATGATTCTTTTAAGATTTTCATTTGTAATGCCATTTAGCACAAGCAAAGATTCTAAGCCAAATTCATTATTTTGTATAAAATCTATAAAAATTTCTTTTTTACAACCCTTTATATTAATATCATTTTGCAAATTTAAAAGCAAAGTTTTTATAAGATTTATCGTATTTGCTTCATAATCTTGCTTAAAAACTAGCATTTGAAAAATAAAATGAGTTTTTATAAATAACGGTGTTGTATTTATTGTTCATTTTAAATCCTTTTTTATCAATTTCATATAATAAGACTAAATCACCAACTTTCAAAACAATAATTACAATTCATAACCTATCTACGTCTTTATAAATTTTATAAAAAATCATAATACCTCTTTTAATATTCTATCAAACTCATCAAAAATATTATTTCCTTTTTTAAGATTTATTGGGAGTTTTTTCTCTTCAATTTCTATATAAGATTCCATACTATTGCAAATGACTTGTTTATTGTTTAGTGTAAAGTGGGATTTTAAAGGTAAATACAAATTACCACGTTGCTCTTCTGGGCTTTCATATTCTTTTGGTTCTACATTAAAGCCTTTATTTTTGCAATAGCAATAAAAGCCAAAGTCTAAAACATCTCTTACATCTTTTATACTTTTTGTTTTGGGTAATAATTCTACTTTTTCATTAAATCTTATCCTGCTGTATCGTTGAAATGTGTTTCCATTATGATTCAAAAACTTAAACAATTCTTTTTGTTTTATAAGCAATTGCTCCCACCACTCCCTAGATTCTAAATCTACATTATTAATTACTTCTTGCAATTTATCTTTGATGGAATCTTTTTTAGATTCTAATAATTTATCTAACAAACTCTTAAAATAAGGCAATCTAGTCTTATTTTTAACGCCACTAAATATCCAATTATACGCTTCTCTATCCCTAAAAATTGTTGAGCTAAAATTATTTCCATAAAAGAAATTTGTAGCATAAAAACCATAATTTCCTATACTTAAAAAGCTTCTGTGAAACAAACTTAAATTATTTTTGTCATTTTCTTTTTCTTTGCAAAAGTCAATAATTTGCATTGTTAAATTTGCATATTGTGTAAATTTTTCTAAATTTGGATTCTCATATTTTTCTTTATTCTTTTTAGAATTATATTTTTTATACTCAAATTCAAAATCACTAAAATCAAGTAAAAAATCTATCCAGCCGATTAGATAAGGATTATCACTTGTTTTGTTTAGAATCTCTTCGTATTTATCATTATTTTCACGGGATTTTAAAATTAATTTTGCTTTTCTAGATTCTAATTCATATATATTTTTATGAAAAGCATATGTAGGATTCTCACTTAAAAATTTATAAACATCATTTTCTTTACTTAATTGTTTAAATAATTCAACAAATTTTGGTATATGTGAATTTGCGTCATCTAATAAATGATTTTCTATAAAATGTCTGCTTACACGTAAATAATCATTTAGATTTTTAGAATCTATGCTATTTATTTCTCTATATTGTAAATAAGACAAAATTGAGAAGAAATAGCATATATTTTTATAATTTAAAATAAAATCAAAAAAACTAGAATCTCTTAAATTTAAATTAATATCTGTTTTATAATTATTAAAAAGCAAGAAAAATTCTATTACTCTATCAAGCCATTTGAGATTCTCTATATTTTGGAGTGGTGCGTAATATTCATTTACATTATGATTTATGCTTTCTATTTGAGTTTTCATATTCTCTATTTTTTCATTAGATTCTAATTTAAAAAATAAGTTTGCATAATGTAAAAAATTTTTTCCACGAGTATCAAACATTTTTGCATTTTCCTTAGCACTTTTATTTTTAGAATCAAAAAAGTAATCACTCCATTTCGTGTCTATATCTACTAAAAGCTGATTATTTTTCTTTATATTTATATTTTTTTCCATAAATGCCTTTAGATTCTCATAATCACTTAGCTGTTTTCCTCTTGCATTCATTTTTATATAAAGCTCTTCACCTAAGCCAAAACTTTTCATATCAAATATATCAAAAGTAATATTTTCTAAATTATCTATAAGCTTATTAGAATCTTTATTCTTAATTCGTTTATATATTAAATCAAGCATATTTAGCATTGCTTTTATTGTAGGGTCGCTTCTTAAATTTTCCTCCAATTCAAACGTGCTGCCCATATCTATAATGCTTTTACTAGGCTCTTTATCTAAACCAAATTCTTCATTTAACAAATTTTCACAAAAATTAGCTGAACTATCCCTAGTGCTATATGAAAATCTTTGCAATAATTCTAAAATCTCATCTAGTCTATTTGCAAATCTATACAAATAAAAATGCAAAAGCCAGAGCGTAGTTACTCTTTGTTGCCCATCAATTAATATAAATTTAGAATCTTCTTCATATCCATAGATAAAATCAATATGCAATTTTTTATTTTTAGATTCTAAAGCTTGAAATATAGAATCTAAAAAGCTATTTGCCAAATCAACTTGTGAAATTCTACCTTGAGCGTAATCCCTTTGTAATCTTGGTATTTCTATTTCATATTCTTTTAATAGCATTTTTAAATTCATTCTATCCATTTTTAATCCTTGTATTTTTGTAAATCTTCTTTGATTTTTTTTAGATACTCTTCTTGGTCTCTATCTGTAAAAACATCTGGATTATCCTTTTTACTAGACCATATTTTTTCAAATACTTTCTTAGTAGCAATAGGTATGAGTTTATCTTGCTCATCTAGTATTTGTATTGCTTTTCGTTTTTTACTAAAAATATCATTGCCAATTTTAGCATTTGATGCTTTGTCTAATAAAGTTAGATTCTGTAATTTATGCAAATTTTCATTAATTTCAAAATTTTCATCAATTTTTTTAAATAGTTCGTTTATTTCTTTTTCATTTTTAAATTCTTTTAAATTTAAAATTTTATCAATACTCTTAATTAAATCATCTTGTGAATCTATATAAGTTTTCACTTCTTTTAACCATTCTTGTATTTCTTGTAAATTTTTATTTTTTTTAGCTTTGCTAACGCTTTGTGAATTTTGTGCGTAAATATGCTCCAAACTCCACTGCTCTAGCTGAAAACGATTAAATTTAAAATATTCATTAGAGCCTTCTTGTGAATTTAAATATTCTAGATTAAAAAGCAAAAGAATATTTTTTAAATCTCTATCGTTTGTTTTGTATTTTAAGCTATCTATAAAATGTAAGCTTTTTGAAATTTTTGTTTTTACTTTTTCAAATAATTCATTTTTAAATTTTTCTTTACTTTTATTTTTCAACCATAAATTATATAAATTATAAATTTTTTCACCACTTAATATTAAAAATCCTAAGTAATGGAAAATTTCTCTATCGATTTTTTCCCTATGATTATCACTTGCAAAGCTTTGTAAATTTTTTATACTATTTTCTAATTCGCTCCATCTTTCATTTAAATTACCTTCTTTGTAACTTTTATAAAAATAATCAAATAAATGATTTTCATTACAAATTGCCCTTAAATAAACTTCTATCCTTTGAATATCATCTTTTAAAATAGCTCTATTATTAGAATCTGTCATAATATCTTTAGAATCTATCTTGCTTAATGTAGAATATACAAAATCTTGTTTTTCTCTCGCTTTAATTTCACTCTTATACCAAAATTCTGCTCTCTTATCTAATTTTTTAGAATCTATATTTTCGCTTTTAGCCAAAAATAATGCCTTAATATTTTCCGCTGGTAGTAGTGGAATCTTGCCTATATTAAGCCTTATAAACACATCATTTTCTTTATCTTGTATTTCATACCAAAGCACCTTGCAAGATTCTAATAATGTTTTTTCAAACAATTTTTTATCAATATTTTCATTACTAAAAAAATCAACTATATTTTGATATGCTAAAGAGAAGTGATAAAAGTCCATGTTTTTATTTCTTTTAGAATCTTCTTTAAAATTTCTATCTATATTTTCCAAAAATTCTTTACTGTCACTGCCACGCGTTTGGTAGAAAATCTCAAAATAATTCTTATTCAAAAGATATTTTAATATTAAAAAAATCGTAGTAAGCCTTTGCTGCCCATCAATCACATTATATTTATCACCATCTTTTCTTACCACAATTGGCTGCAAACAATAAAAGCTATTAGATTCTATATCTTTTTTAGAATCTTTTACATATTTTATGACATAATCTAGCACATCATTTAATAACGCATCTACTTCATACTCACCCCAGCGATAGCCTCGCTGATAGCTTGGTATAACAAACTTATAATTTTCTAAATCTTTTATTGCAAATTTATTATCACTCATTTTATTTTCCCCATAAACTAGATTTATGATTATACAAAGTTTTTATTAAGGTTAATGTTTCTACTCCCACTCGATAGTCCCCGGGGGTTTTGAAGTGATGTCATAGACTACGCGGTTTATGCCACTAACTTCGTTAATTATGCGATTGCTAACAGATTCTAAAAACTCAAAAGGCAGGTGCGAAAAGCTCGCCGTCATTCCATCACTTGCACTCACAGCCCTTAAAGCGATTGTATTATCATAGGTGCGATTATCGCCCATCACGCCGACACTTTTGACATTCAGCAATACGCAAAATGCCTGCCACACTTCGTTGTATAAACCAAAAGCGTGTAAAGATTCTATAAATATAGAATCTGCCCTGCGTAACAATTCCAAAGATTCCTTATTTACCTCGCCTAAAATGCGTATCGCTAAGCCCGGTCCTGGAAATGGATGTCGCATTAGCATAGACTCTGGCATATTTAGCTCTCGCCCTAACGCACGCACTTCATCCTTAAATAGCTCTCGCAGCGGCTCTATTAGCTCAAATTTCATCCATTCAGGCAGTCCGCCGACATTGTGATGGCTTTTTATGGTTTTGCTTGGTCCTTTTACGCTTACAGATTCTATCACATCTGGGTATAAAGTGCCTTGCGCTAGGTATTTGATTTCGCCTTTTGTGTTGTGCTTTTTGGCTTCTTTTTCGAAAACTTCGATAAATGTTTCGCCGATAATCTT
Source organism: Helicobacter saguini (assembly GCF_000762875.2). Taxonomy (GTDB): domain Bacteria; phylum Campylobacterota; class Campylobacteria; order Campylobacterales; family Helicobacteraceae; genus Helicobacter_A; species Helicobacter_A saguini. Next base: position 61,382 of record NZ_JRMP02000011.1, on the reverse strand, counting down.
GCGTTTCTTTTCAGGCTCTGTTACGCCCTTTAGCTTCCCTAAAAATACGCTCTCGGCATTGATTGTGATTAGTGGCACTTTTAAATTTTCCTTAAACATTTTTTCTACCGCTTGTCTCTCGCCACTTCTAAGTAGCCCAGTATCGACAAAAACCGGGATTAAATTATCGCCGATAGCGCGATAAAGCAAAGTCGCCACAACGCTAGAATCAACTCCGCCGCTTACCGCACACAAGACTTTATTATTAATAGGGTGGTGGGTGGGCGAAAGGGCTTTAGAATCTTGTGTGTTTTTAGAATCTAGATTCTGTATTTTTTTAGAATCTTTATGGATTGCTTTAGCTTCGCCTCGCAATGACGATTTATTAGATGTTTCGCTATCGCTCAACATGACTTTTTCACGCAACTTTTCAATCTCAAAACGTGCAAAATTTTTCATATTCCAACTTGTATCGCATCCGCAAATATTTACCGCAAAATTCCGCAGCATAACGCCCCCAAACTGCGTGTGCGCGACCTCTGGATGAAACTGCATCGCATAAATCTTGCGTTTAAAATCCGCTATCACGCAATAATGCGTATTTTCGCTACTAGCAAGCTCCACAAAGCCCTGCGGCAAAGATTCCACCTTATCAGCGTGGCTCATCCACACGATAGAATCTTGCCCTACGCCGCGAAACAGGCTAGATTCTAAAAAGCTAGAATCTATATGATAAAACCACTCACTAAGGCTGAAACTAGATTCTAAGATACCTTTCACATTATCGCAATCTTGCAAAAGGCTTTGCGTGTGCCGCATTTGCTTTGCTTCCACGCGGCTAAGTCGCGCTATTATATCATCGATATTTTCATTGCTATAATTACTAAAACTTATGCCAAGCACACTAATTTGCATATTTTCATTATCTTTGTTTATATCAAATGCCGTGATAATGCTTGTATTTTTCGTGTTAGATTCTATAATATTTTGGATATTTTCCTTCCCATTAACGTCACCGCTAATGCCGACAAATACGCTATTTAGCGACCCGCCTTCTTCTTTAAGTGTAAATTCCGTTTCAAATAGCATTTTTTGCAAGGTTTCTTGCAAGGTTTTATTAGTCGCATTTTGGATAGTAAAATCCGCATACACCGCATTTTTTAACATCGTCTTAAACTTATTTATCTTGCTAGAATTTGCACTAATAAACTTGCTTAGATTTTGGATGATAAAACTTTGCTTTTTTGTGAGTTTGGATTCTATATTTATGGAATCTTGTTTGGAATTTATAGAATCTTGATTTTTTATAGAATCTATTTTGGAATCTTGTTTAGATTCTATGTTTTTAGAATCTTTTTTAGATTCAGTTATATTTGTTGGATTTTTAGAATCTTGTTTGTGATTAGATTCTAAAGTTTGCTTAGATTTTGTAATGTTTGTAGAATCTATAGAATCTTGCGTATTAGATTCTAATTGTTGTTTAGATTCTATATTTTTAGATTCTAAAGTATGATTAGATTCTAACGCATAATTAGTCTCCAAAAAATTATTAGATTCTATAATATGCAAATTTGCCTTGCCAAACTCTTGCTTACTAGCCCTAGTGACCTTTCCACCGAAATGATAAGCGATATATTGCATACCATAGCAAATTCCTAAAATCGGCACACCAAGACTAAATATCGCAGAATCTGGCTTAAAAGCATCCTTTTCATAAACGCTAGCAGGACCACCACTTAAAATTATCCCCTTAGCCTTTTTAGCCTTTATAGAATCTATATTTTCAAAATAAGGCACAATCTCAGTATAAACCCCCACTTCACGCAATCTCCTAGCAATTAACTGCGTCACCTGCGAGCCAAAATCCAACACCAAAATCTCCACATTTATACAACCCAACTTAGAATTCACACGATTTTTAGAATCTTCCATGCCATGCCTTTTAAAATTTTTAGCAATTTTAGCAAAAAGATTATAATTTTCCACTTTGATAAAGGCGTGGATTTATATTCAAAATCGTAGTTTTAGCATTTCTATCGCAATTTTTCCGGTAATAAGTCGTAATGTTTTAGAATCTGCGTGTGGTATTTTGTGATTGTGATTAGCTCTTTTTTGGCGGCTTTGTAGCGTGGATAGTAGCGAGCGACATGCGCCCAAAATCGCGGCGAGTGGTCCATGTGCCTTAGGTGTGAAAGCTCATGCACGATTAAATATGAGAGTAAGTCTTCATTACTTAGCACATTTCGATAATCAATCTTAATAACATCTCGCCGACACTGCCCCAAATAGCCCTTGCAATAGCTAATCTTTAGCGGCGGATGCTCTAAATCCATTAATTCAGCGATAGAATCTAAAAGCCCCAAAGCCTTATCATATAGAATCTGGCTTAAAGATTCTACACTCAAAGTCGCAACATCATAAGATTTCCCAAAGATAAACAGCGAATTGACATTATTTTGCAAGTAAGATTCTATATAATTTTCTTGCTCTTGTCTTTCACGCTCAATGCGGACTTTTGCGCGCTCTTCACGCTCTTTTAGCCGCTTAAAAGTATTCATTATGTAGTCAAAATTTTGCTGCATATATTCACGCGCCAAATTGTCCTTAAAAGCCGTGCTACGCGGGAATTTGAATAGCAAATGACCATTTGAAGAAGTAGTGATTCTAAAGCCATCTTTTACGCGCCGACTTGATTTTATATCGTATTTAAGCCCTAAAAATTCTTGCAAAAAACATCCTTTTTTAGCTAAAATATAGCCTTGCAATAGTAGCAAAAAACTATGAATTTAAGGAGAAAAAATGAAAGTATTGCTAGTGAAAGATGTCGCAAACTTGGGCAAGGCAGGCGAAATCAAAGATGTCAAAGACGGCTACGCGCAAAACTTTTTAATCGCAAAAGGCTTGGCAAAAGCCGCCACAAACGAAGTTTTGAATAAATATAAGGCTGAACAGCGTAAAATCGCCGAAACTAAAGCACTGCAAGAAGCCGAAGCAAAACAAATGCAAGGAAAACTAGGCGAAATCACGCTTAAAATCGCCAAAAAAACAGGGGCAAATAAGCATCTTTTTGGCTCGATAACAAAAGAAGAAATCGCAAGTGAGCTAGAAAAGCAATATCGAATTAGCATTGATAAAAAAGCCTTTGAAATCCCGCAAATAAAAGAGCTTGGCAGCTATAAAGTGAATGTCAAGCTAGGCTTTGGGCTAAGTAGCCAGATGAAATTAGAAATTGTTGGGGAGTAGATTCTATATAGAATCAAAAGGGGTAAAAATGAGAGATAGAACTAAGATTTTACAGGCTAGAAAAGAAGCCTTTTTGCTTGAGATTATAAGTGGTGCGATGACAAATTTAGATGATGATAGGCTAAATACCCTAGAAATTATCGCGGTGAAATGCTCGAAAGGCAAGCATGATGCAAAAATTTTTGTCAATGCAAGTGATATTACAAAGCAGGAGCAAACGCAGATTCTAAATGCGTTTAATAAGGCAAAACATTTGCTTAAAGAATATGTGCTAAGTGCTACGTCGTGGTATCATTCACCAAATTTTACGCTTGTTTTTGATGATAGTTTGCAGATACAAAATCGTCTTGATGATATTTTTAAGCAAATTCATGCAAAAGATTCTAAAGGAAACTAGAATGTTAGAAAAATTATATGAAATTTTAGAAAAAGTTATAGAATCTAAAGGTTTAAAATTATACGATATAGAATTATTGAAAGAAAATGATGAAATGCTTCTTAGAATCTCTCTTTACAAAAAAGGCGGAGTAAATTTGCAAGACTGCGAAAATATCACAAATTTAATCTCGCCCTTACTTGATGTGGAATGTCAAGAGCTAGAAAACTACACACTAGAAGTAAGCTCACCAGGGCTAGAGCGAGTGCTAAAAAAAGAACGACATTTTTTACTAAGCAAAAATGATTTAATACAAATAAAAATGAATGATAAAAGCACAATTAAGGGCATTTTAAAAGACTTTAAAGATAATATTTTAAGCGTGGAAGTAAAAGATTCTAAAGATTCCAAAACCTTACAAATCCCACTTAGCGAATGCAAAAAAGTTAAAACATTTTTTGAGTTTAACTCATAAACATATATTTATTATATAATGGTCGGTCTTTAAATATTCCCACCAAAAGGACACCTATGAAATTTTTTCAAGTTATAAAAAATCACGGCTCAAAAGATGTAAGATTATTTAACATTTCGCTATTTAAACGTGAAAGACAAGTGCTAAATGCAACGGGGGGGGGGGGGGTAGAGTATGTTAGATATCGTTATAGAATCTTAAATATCCCCATTTACCGCACTTATATACTTACAGAGCCCATACTTTATGATGGCATTTATCAAAATCCTATTAGCAAAGCCGTGAGCCTCCTTGATATTATGTGGCAAAGCCAAATTCAAGGTGTGCCATATCGCGGGCAGCTTGGGCAAGATTTAATCGCTTATGTGATTTTTAAGGGTAAAAAAGATGGCTTTTTTGCCGACATCGCCGCACATGATGGTGTGAATATCAATAACACTTATATGTTTGAGAAGCTCGGCTGGCAGGGCTTTTGTGTCGAGGCTAATCCTAAGACTTTTGAGACTTTGCGACAAAATCGCAAATGTGACTGCTACAATGTCGCTGTGTTTAGCGAAAATATCGGCAAGACGCGATTTGCCATTACAAATGATGCGACTTCTGTGCTAGATTCACTAGAGCTTACCTTGAGTGATGCTCATAAGAAACGCATGGAAGATTCAGCCAAGATGAATGTGGAGTATATCGAGGTGCAAACGACTACCTTTAATGAGCTGATGGCACATTATCCAAATGTAACACATATTGATTTTCTATCCCTTGATATTGAGGGTGGTGAGCTAGATGTGCTAAAGGGCATTGATTTTGATAAATATAGCTTTGGTCTTATGACAATTGAGCATAACTTTATAGAATCTACGAAGCGTGAAATCATTGATTTACTGCGACAAAAAGGATATAGAATCTTATTTCAAAACGGCTGGGATATTATGTTTGTAAAAGACGATAGAATTATTTTTGTGTAAAAGTTTGTTTTAGAATCTTTCAAATTTGTTATAATTGTGCTATATAAAAAGGAGATTTTTTATCTTCCTTTACGTAAAATTTATAACTTTTGGCTTTAAAAATGATTTATATTTATTATTTTTTAATTTGTTTTCTGCATATTTTAGCTCTTCCTGTTCTAATTTTTCTAACTTTTAAGGAAAAATATAAGGAAAGTATCCCGCTTAGATTCTTTAAACCGACTAACTTTAAGGACAAAAAGTTTCATATTTGGATACATGTTTGCTCTTTTGGTGAAGTAAATTCTTTACAAAAAATTCTAGATTCTATAACTTTTGATAAAAATATTTTCTTAAGTGTAATCACACACACAGGATTTTCACAGGCTAAAAAATTATATGGAAGCAGAAAAAATGTTACGATTAGTTACCTTGCTTTTGAATCTCTGTTACCTTTTGTAGCACCAAAATGTGAAAAATTATTTGTTTTTGAGGCAGAATTATGGCTAATGCTTTTTTATTTAGCTAAAAAAAATGGCGCGAAAACTAAGCTAATAAATGCGCGAATTTCTACGCGGAGCTTCCCACGTTATCGCAAACTAAAGTTTTTTTATAGCTACCTTTTTAGCTTTATAGATTCTATACTCGCTCAAAGTGAAATTGATAAAATTCGCTTGGAGTCTTTAAACGCGAAAAATGTGAAAATTATAGGCAATATAAAGGCACTCAATGATATAAATGTTACAAAATGCTACATTAAGCCAGAGCGACTTGTGATTTTGGCTGCTAGCACGCACGCGGATAAACCTTTGAGTGAAGAAGAGCAGATTCTAAAAGAGTTAGAAAAATTGCAACTTTTTTGGGATAAAGTTATAGAATCTAAGTTGCAAGATTCTAACATAGATTCTAAAGAATTTATAGAATCTAAACTGCATAATTTTGCTCCTACAAGCCATATAAATAAAGATTTAAAACAGGCTAAAAACGCCCTATTTATCGTAGTTCCACGTCATCCAGAAAGATTTCTTAGCGTATATAATACTTGTAAAAAATATTTTTCAACGATAAAATTTAGCGAGATTTTAGATTCTAAAAAGTTACAAAATTCACAACAATTTAAAGAAAAAATTATAGAATCTAATTTGCAAAACCAAGATTCTAAGTTACAAAATTCCCAACTTAATACACAAAAAGTTATAGAATCTAACCCCATAGATTTGAATAAAATCACACAAAAAGTTCTAATAATTGATACTTTAGGCGAGCTAATTAATTTTTACGCGATAAGCGATATTGTGATTTTAGGCGGCGGCTTTGCTAGCGTTGGTGGGCATAATCCACTAGAGCCAGCCGCATTTCACAATATCCTACTTAGCGGTAAAGAAATTTTTAATCAAAACGCCCTATTTTCCTGTGTGCAAAATTACTACATTATAGAATCTAGTGAAATTTTTGAAATTTTAAAAAACTACAACGCCCTATACACCGCCCAAATCGCCCTAGATTCTAAAGAAATACTAAACGAAATTTTAGAATAATAACACAGATTTTAAATCTCAAAGAAACTATACACGCAACCAAAACTCTTTAACCTAAATCATATACAATGCAAAGGTAATAATATATTTAAGGAATCTAGTTTTATAAAAATAAAAGCAAACTTCAAACAATAAAAAAAGCTTTAATAAATGGTATTTGCAAACTTAAAAAACTTTGTTAAAATTACACTTTTAAAAGGATAAAAAATGAAAATAAGCTTAAAAAACATAGGTATGCTAGATTCTGCAGAGTTTGAAGTGGGAGAGTTAAGCCTTATTTGCGGGGAAAATAATACCGGGAAAACTTATGCTACTTATAGTCTTTATGGATTTTTAGATTTTATGCGAAATATACAAAAAAATACTCTTGAAACTACAGCAAAAGATTTTGATAAAATGATGAGAAATATGGATAAATATAAAAAATTAAAAGATAGTAAAATAGATATTCAAATTGATGATGTTGTAAAGTTATCATTTGAAGAAATCAAGGAAAAATTTGAAGCATCTATGCGTAAAAAAGAAAAGATTTATGTAGATTTTTACCTAAATGAAATGTTAGCAGGAAAAAGGAGTGATTTTTTAGATTCTACATTTAGTATCAATTTTATAACTTTAGATAAACTCAAACAATCTATAAAAACAACTTTGAATAATATTCCACCTACTTTTAATAGTATATTTAAATTTGATATTAATGAAGAGTTTTTAACTATAACCATAGTAGATTTGTATAAAGATAAAAAGGAGAGTTTGGATATATATATACATCAAATATTTGAGTATATCTTGATAAATTTGTTGCCAGAACATTTTATTTTAAGCGTTGAGAGAACAGGAGCGGCTATATTTAGAGAAGAGCTTGATTTTATTAGCCTAGCACAGCTAAAGACTATCAAGGAACTCACAACACAAGCTCGCATAAAATTACTTAATATGGAAGAAGAAGTAAAAGAAAAACAAGAGTTATATCCAAAGCCTGTGCGTGATAATATTGATTTTATTAGAAATATAAAGCAAATTGCTAAAAAAGAAAGTATGTTTAAAAAAGAAAAAGAAAAATATAAAGAAATTTTTAATCTTTTAGCAAAAATCTTAGGTGGTAAATATAAGGCTACGGATGCTGGAATCTTATTTCAACCTAAAAAATCTAAAAAGGCTTATAATATTGAAATTTCTTCTAGTTCGGTGCGTTCGCTTTTAATGCTAAATTATTACATTTTGCATATAGCTCAGCCAAATCAGATTCTAATGATAGATGAGCCAGAGCTAAATTTGCATCCTAAAAATCAAATCTTAGTCGCGCGTCTTTTGGTATTGCTAGTAAATGCGGGGGTCAAAGTCTTTATCACTACGCATAGTGATTATATCGTGCGTGAGTTTAGTAACTGCATTATGCTAAATAATCTAAGTGATAAACAAATCGCAAATTTAGAAGGCTATACAAAGGAATTAAAGTTAGAATCTAATAAGGTGCGAGCCTATATCGCGGAAAATAAAAAGGGCAAAAATGTGCTAGATTCTATAAAAATAGATTCTAAACAGGGCATTTTTATGAAGACTTTTGATGAACCTATCGATACGCAAAATGAAAATCAGGGCTTAATTTTTGAAGAAGTGTTGAAAAGTGAGAATCTAAATGAATAATGTAGCACTTAAGGATTTACAAAATGCCTTACATAAAGATTTAAAAATCTTACCAAAAGGTAGCAATTTTATTGTTAAAGAAAATGCTGAATGTAGCGCCATAAAAGAAATTCATTTTACATTTAAAAATAAAGATGATATTGTTATTATAAGGCAATTTGAGAATATACATACAATAGATTTATTTGATAAAATTTCTACAAATTGTTTTTGCGACTTTATTGTGTTTATGAATATTAATAATAATTTGCAAATTGCTTTATGTGAGTTAAAATCAAGTTATTGCGATAAACATTTAAAAAAAGCGATAGAGCAGTTTAAATCTTCCAAATTATTTTTGCATTATCTGCTGCATTCTTATGTATATTATTTTGAAAACAACGACTTTGAAAGTATCAATTTAGATTCTATAATAAAGTTGTATTATATCTATCCAAAACCTCCTATTTCAAATAAAAAATCCACACACATAAAAAATATCACACAAGAAAATATTATTTTTAGAGAAATTGAAATTACCAACAAGATTCATATATGTAGTGATGGTTATGAATTTTTTAACAAAAGATGAAAAATGACAAATGGAAATTTAATATTAAAGAAATAAATTTGAGTTTTGTAAAATCTTGCAATTGCCATTCTATATTATTATTCACTCACATCATTTGTTTGTATTAGTCTGGTTGCCATTTTCATACTTTGGCGGAGTTCCATTATTTCGCGTCCCTTACTACGGATAAGTTTCTCGTTTTCTTTACTCTCGTTGGTTAAAAGTGTGGAAATTGCGCTAAATTCCTTTGAGCCTAAAGTGCAGAATAAATTGCTTATTTCCAAAGGTAAAAACTCAATTATAGAATCTATTATAAAATCTCTATCCACTGCCTTTATCTGTGCGACTTGTCGCTCTTTTGCTAGATTCTTATCATTTTGAAATTTATCATTCAATTTTTGTATCACGCACTCTAGCAAAATCTTTTTAGTCGTATCCACCCAAATACTAAGCGTCAAAAGCCTTGTGTGAATGTTATCCACATAATCTTTAAGCGTATCAAAATGCGTAGCCGTAAGGCGATTAAACGCACCCAAATTAAACTCTTCTAGGCTAAAATATGTATCCATACTTATCACATTTGGCTTTTTTTGCAGCACTAAATGATGCCCTTTTTCTATCCACTCTTGCACCACATTCCCAAAGTCCCGCAGGGAATCTTGTATATTTTGCTCGATATAGATATTAAAATGATTTATACGCGTAATTAAACTTTTGTGTTTTCTAGCCAAAAAGCTTTGTGAATCTAATAGCTCCTTAAAAATCCCATCGCTATTTACCTGAAAGCTATTATACACAATAAGCCTATTTGTAAGATTATCAAAAAAGCTAGGATTTGCCGGACGCGTTCGCACCTTAATTACTTCAATATTATCAAGTATAGAATCTACGATAGAATCTAAATATTTTTTAATGCTTTTGCTAATGGTATTTCGCACATCTTTATTAAATTGGTCATTTAATTGCAAAAACTTGCTAATTAGCTTCAAAGTCGCGGCGTGATAGGCATTATCAAGGCTTTTATAATGCTGGAATAGAATCTTATAGTGAGAATCTACTAGCTTATTTTGATTTAGGGCTTCTTTTAGCAAGGTTTTGCTGCGTTTATTTCGGGCAAATTTTAGCTTAGATTCTATAAGCTCACTAATTTTACTTAGCTTATCGCTTGATGTTTTATCATTTGTTTGTAGTGTAGGGTTTTCTTCTTTTTGTGAGTAAAAAGATTCTATATTTGTTTTGGCATTTTTTAAAGAATTTAGGGCATTTTCTAAACTCTTAGTCTTACTTAAAATGGCTTGTTTATTAAGTGTGCCAAAGGTTTTATAAAATACAAATTTTTCATCCAAGCGATATTCATAAAAAAGATTCCATAAATTTATATCATAAATATCATTTAGCCCAAAGGTTTTATCTAGATTTTTACTCTCGCTTGATATTAGCTCAAGTAGTTCTTGCTCCTCATAAGTCTTATTAATATGCGTTAGTATCGTAATACTTTGTTTCTTTTTTAATATTTTTTCTACAATATCAACTTTATTAATCTTACTTTTTAAATCATATATCCAAAGGATTAAATCCGCACTTTTAGAATCTTTTAACGCCTTTTTATCCAAAGTATCACAATCTTTTATAATCTCAATATTTTTCAAAATCTCAGCATTACAAAACACTTCAAAATACTCGACATCATCTAATAAACTCATATCAAATGTATGCAAATTAATAGGCATCATATCAGCCTTGTAAAAATAAGCACGCACAAAGGAATTACTCGCATTATATTTAATAATAAATTTCTTAGCCAAAAGGGCGTTATTACTAATAGGAATGATAGAATCTTTAGCCAAAACATTGATAAAAATAATCTTAGATAATGCACTACTACCCAAAAGATACACGCTATAAGCCTCGCTATATCGCTCTTTTAAGGCTTTATAGAATCCTTTTAGCTCAGCGGTGGGGTGGAATTTAGGATTAGTCATAATCTTTTCTACTTGACGAATTTCATTTAGCCCATCGCTTAGATTATCCTTTGCCGCCTTATTCAAACTCTTGTAATAAAGCTCGTTATACTCGCTTAAAAACTGATTTAGAATGCTAACGCTACTCATATTTTCTCCTTTTATTTTGGATATTATAAGATAAAAATACAATTTAGATTCTATAAATTTTATTAAAATATAAAAAAGGATAATTTATGGGTTTTTGTGAATGCGAATATAATATTACAGAATCTATTAAAGCTACTAAGTTTTTAAGACGTTTAGGATATACTAACGCGCAAACTCAAAAGATTTTAGATAAAAAACGACTTTATCAACATGGAAAAATAATAAAAAAAGGTGATATATTACAGGTAGGACATGTGGTTTTAATTGAGTTTATACCAAAAGATTTAGGTTTGAAACCTATATTTAGTGATAGCTTTCATCTAGATTCTATAAATTAAATAGATTTTAATATAATTTATTTTTAGAAATATCCAAAATAAACCAGTACTTTTTATATAAGATTCTAATAAATTTAATACATATAAGGTTTATAATATGCAAAATAACGACATTATCCTAAAAATTGAGCGAGTAGTCCTATCTGCCATACTTTTTAACCCTGATAAGTTTGATGATGTGGCAGATTTTATAGAATCTAAGGACTTTTTACAACCTTTGCACGCAAAGATGTTTCAAGCCTTTGGGACATTGCGTAAGGAAAATAAGGCGGTAAGTCCAGAGATTTTATGTATGGAAATCAAAAAATCAATGGATGTAAGTCTAGATGACATAGCCAACATCGCCGCAGAATCGCCCATTGCCGATATAGACACTTACACAAAAGAGATTAAAAACGCTTCAATGAATCGTGCTTTAATAAAACTAGCCAGCCAAATCCGCGATGAAAGCATGAAAGATGGCGCACAGGCAAAAGATATACTAGAAATAGTCGAAAAAAATGTGTATGCGTTAAGCCTAGATGACTATCAAAGCGACTTTAGGGACGCACGTGAAGTAATAGCCGCCGCACTAGAGCTAATCAAGCTAAATAAGGCAAGAGAAGGGGCACTAAAAGGCATTGACACGGGCTTTAGCGAGCTAAATATCGCTACTACAGGCTTTAATGCGGGCGATTTAATCGTAATCGGCGCACGACCAGGAATGGGAAAAACGGCACTAATTCTTAGTATGGCGTTAAAAATGCTAGCAAGTGGCGAAGGCATTGCACTATTTAGCCTTGAAATGCCAGGTGAGCAATTAATGCTAAGAATGATGTCGGCACGAAGCCAGATTCCATTGCAAAAGTTGCGTTTGGGCGATTTGGACGATAACGAATTGCAACGACTAAGCCAAACATCAAGCGAGCTATGCGACAAAGCAAACTTTTACATTGATGATAGCACAAATATCACATTAGCAGGACTTCGCTCCAAAATCCGCAAATTAAGCAGCAAAGATAGCGGCGTAAAAGTCATAATGATAGACTACCTGCAACTAATGGAAGGTGCGGAAAAATCTAATGCGTGGGCAAGACATGAAGTAATCGCTGAAATTAGCCGTGGCTTAAAAAACCTAGCACGTGAGGTAAAAATGCCCATAATAGCACTCTCCCAGCTAAATAGAACACTAGAAAGTCGCGAAGACAAACGCCCGATATTATCGGATTTAAGAGAGAGCGGTGCAATCGAGCAAGACGCTGATATAATCATATTTTTATATAGAGATGAAGTCTATAAAGAGCGAGAATCTAAGCAAAACGCCAAGAAAAAACAAAAAGAGGGCGTGCCAAAAGAGCAAATAGAAATCCACAAAGCCCCACTCATAGAAGATGTCGAGCTAATCCTAGCCAAAAATCGAAACGGCGAAACAAAAACTATCAAAATCGAATACAAAAAACAATACACACTATTCCAAGACAAAAACGAAGACAAACTAAACACATTAGCCATGCAAAACGCCACGACATTCAACATCGACTCATTTAACGACTTTCAAATTGACGAGCAAATCGACAGCAGCGAAATGCCAAGTTTTTGAAATATCATGTATTTTATGGAATCTTTATGCAATAATATAAATATTTGATTTTTAGGTATTTTTTATTGCAATATTATATTTTTTTAAGTATATTTTTAAGTTTAAAACACAACTAAGATTCTAATAAATAGGGCAGATAAAGGCGTAAAATGCGGCATTTTCTAACGATAAATGATTTTAGCAAAGATGAGATTTTGGCTATGCTAAAACTTGCCATTGATATAAAGCATAAGCACGAGCGTGGAGAGCAAACGCCCTATTTAGCGGGTAAAACCTTAGCTATGATTTTTGAGAAAAGCTCCACACGAACGCGCGTTAGCTTTCAGGTTGGAATCTATCAGCTTGGTGGTTTTGGCATTTTCCTATCAAATAGCGATTTGCAGCTAGGGCGTGGCGAGATTATCCGCGATAGCTCGGCTGTGATTAGCTCGATGGTGGATATGATAATGATTCGCACGCACATGCACGAGCGGCTTTTGGAGTTTGCGAAGTATTCGAGTGTGCCTGTCATCAATGGTTTGAGTGACGCCTTTCACCCTATGCAGCTTTTGGCTGATTATCTAACAATGATTGAGAATGGAATCTATGTTGATAATAAGATTCTAAACACGCCACAAAAGTGCGTCTCACAGCCGATTGTAGCATATATCGGCGATGGGAATAATATGGCAAATTCTTGGCTTATGCTAGCTAGCAAACTTGGCTTTGAGCTGCGGTTAGCTTGTCCTAAAGCATATTCTCCTAAAAAGGAGATTCTAGATATTGCTTACAAAAATGCTGAATCTAGCGGGGCAAAAATCACTTTATGCGAAGATATTTTTGAAGTAGCAAAGGGTGCAAATGTGATTACGACTGATACGTGGGTTAGCATGGGACAAGAAGCGGAGAAAGAGCAAAGGATGAAAGATTTTAAGGATTATAAAGTAGATTCTAAAGTGATGAGCTTGGCAGAAAAGGGCGCGATTTTCTTGCATTGTCTGCCGGCATATCGCGGATTAGAAGTGAGCGAAGATGTGATAGATGGAGCGCAAAGTCGCATTATACAAGAGGCGCACAACCGCCTGCATGCGCAAAAAGGAGTAATGGTATGGCTAGATTCACAAAACAGCAAAAAAGCGACACTACAAATATAGAATCTTTTAAGCTTGATTCTATGGAATCTAAGGGCATTTTAGATTCTAAAGATTCTAATTCTAAGGCTTCTAAGGCTTCTAAGGCGGAGCGAAAAGATTCTAAATACGACCCGCAAAAACTCGCCGCTAGCCTTAATAGCGCGGATAATATCGCCTATTTGAAAGGCTTGGATAACGACACTTTTGCCCTGCGGTTTGTGCATGGGAGCTTGCAGGAAAATGAGGCGACTTTCATTAAAAGCGAGGAGGGCGATGAGTTTGTCATGCTGCCAAAGGAGGCAATAACGCATATTTTAAGCATTTTGCAAGATACTCGCGAGGAGAGCCTAAAAATTATGCTGCGATATGCAATCCGCGATTTAATGCCCTTTGATTTAGAGGATGCAATGGCAGTAGCCTTAAGCGAGTTAGAATCTCAACGGCTAGATAATGGCAACCTCCCCTTTATTGATATGAAAATCCTAGCGAAAAAAGTGCGCCTAAAACACCCGAACCTCTTTTTTGCATAAGAATTGTAATTTTGGAATCTTTTCACACTTAGATTCTAATATTTTCAAAACTTTTATAGAATCTAGCAAATGGCGAGGGCGGTGTAAAGCGTGAGTTTAGATTCTATAAATTGTGTGGCTAGACGTTTGATTTCGGCTAGATTTTCGCTGTCGCTTTCTAGAATCTGTCCGTTTTTTACATGCTTTCTATCTTGCGGTTTAAATGCCGCGAAAACATACTGCGTAAGGTAAGAAATTAACGTTTCTTTATTATTAGAATCTATTTTTAATCTAGGGGAAAACGCGATAGAATCTAAAGCGATAGAATCTAAATTAGATTCTAAAGAAGCACGATTGTTAGAATCTAAAACCCCCGATTCCAAAGAAGCCACAACACTAGATTCTAACGCACTAAACAATTCCACCAAATTATTCTCCACGCCGCTATTTTCAGCCAAAAAAGAAGCGAAAGTAGCGTCACGCTCGCACAGCTCATTATACGCCTTTGCAAAAATCTGCTCACTCTCACTCATCACAACCGCGCACGCCGCCACAGGAGACGCCACATAAAGCGAACTTAAACGCATACTTTGCTCCTTAAACAAAAACGCGTTATACGCCCTAGTTTGCGATAAAATCGCCGCATTTACATCTTGAGCCACACTTGCCATTCCTTGATGGATGAGAACCATTATCGAACTCATCGCCTGTGGAAAAGTAAGCCTTGATAGCGTAATAATCTCACGCAAACTCTTTGGCTGATACGCACTAGACGCAAGAATTTCAAGCAAATTTTCATATCTGTCACGCATTAAATCAATCACGCCGCGCGCCGTATCCGCCTTAAAATCAAACTCGCTTTTAAGCCGCGTTAGCATAAATTTGGTATTTAATAGCTTTTCGCGCGCCTCAAAAATGCTAATACGCCGCATAGCGCGCGCAAATAAATCCACCCGAAACTGCCGATTTATAAAATAATCCTTAAGCTGCTCTCTAAAAATCTTATTATCGATTGTATTTAGGAATGCCACGCCCTCTGCGGTAATGCTAAACTCCTCAAAATGTTCAATTACTTTCCCGCTGCAAAGGAAACTTAGCTTCGCTTTATCAAGCAATTTCACCATATCGCTAAAATAAAAAATCTCCCAGTCAGCGTTAAGATACTCGTGTGCGATGTAGCTTTTTTGGGAGTTTGGCAGGTTTTTCATTTGTTCTAAAAAGTCTAAGTTTTGCGGATTTAACTTAGAAAACATAGGCTCACAGGCTAACAATTTCTCAAAAAAAGTTACACAATTTGTAATTCTATCAAAAGGCGCATCGTGGGCGAACTGATTATACAATGCAAAAATGTGCCGCGCAGGCATTTTAGACGCCCAGCCGGGCAGACAATTATAGCCATTATACACAACGCCGCCTAGCTTTAAATATTTGCGAATAATTCGCAGAATTATCTCTTGATTTTCCTTATTAATCCACGAGAAAACGCCGTGCAGCACGATATAATCAAACTTTTTGAAGTCCGGGGCGTCCACTCCTATGGTGGAATCAAGGCGAGATTCTAACTCCGCGAAACTATCATCATAGATTTTAATATCAGCGCCACTTGCCCTGCCAAAAGTGCGTGCGTATAGGGCTTGAGCGGGGTTAAAGTCATTGCCTATGAATGTGGCTAAGGAACTTGCGGCATGGACATTTAGGCTTGTGCCTTTGCCAAAGCCTAGTTCTAGGTATTTGTAGGGTTTTAGGCTGCCGATTTTGTTTGGTTTTTTATTTTTAATAATAGGGTGGTGGGTGGGCGATAAGGTGTTTTCTTTAGAAGGGCGGTGGGTGGGCGAAAGGTTAGAATTTTTAGAATCTTTAATGTGAGAATCTTGCGAATTTCCTAACTTAGATTCTATATTATTCTCATTAATAGGGTGGTGGGTGGGCGTTAGGTTCGTAGAATCTTCTAAATTTCCTAACTTAGATTTTATATTATTAGAATTTTTAGAATCTTCTTGCGAGTTAGATTCTATAGAATCCCCTTTATTTTTCAAACTAGATTCTATAGAATCTTGCGAAAAATCCTTATAATGTTTCGAAATAAAATGGCGATATTTACGATGATTTGTGCCTTTAGATTCTGTGTATTCAAGGCTAGAATCACAATCAAACCCAGCAATTGTAAGATTTAAATCAATATTTAGCGGAGATAGCTCGTGCGTATAACCATCATAGACTTCCAAATCTGTATAATACCCTTGATTCCAACTATTTTGCATTTTTTATCCTTAAATTCTAAAGTGGATAAATTTTAGCTTGAATGTGTTAAGAACATTAAGAACCTAATTTGGCACCTTAATTTCAAAAAACTTCCCATGTGTTGGTGTGGCGTTACTTGCACTCATTACGCCATTATGCGCGGTAGCAATTTGCTGAGATAGGGCTAGACCTAGCCCGTGACCTTTCAGCTTTGTCGTTTTAAAGGCTTCAAAAAGGGAGTTTATATCTTCTATTTCCTTGCCATTATCATAGATTCTACACACGATAAACTCGCTATTTTCACCCCCATTTTCCGCCCTATTTTCAGCTCCGGCAATTCCCAAAATATTAGAATCTAAACTACCAGATTCCTTAAAAAAACAAATCTTAATCTCGCCCTTTTCACACTCGCCCTCTTCAATCGCGTCAATCGCATTACACAGCATATTATGCAACACAATCTCAAATAGCGAAAAATCCACCATCAAATCGCCACTATATCGCAGCTCAAAGGCAAAATCAATCTCTTTTGTATAACCATACTCGCTAATGACCTGCTCCAAACTCTCCTTAAACTGCCCTACATTGCAAAGTTGCCGTTTTGCCTGCACGCCTTTTGAAAACAAAAGAGTGCTTTTGATAATACGCTCCACACGCCAAATCGAGCTTTTCATCTCATTGACAATCTCCATAGAATCCGCATCCACACGCTTACTTAGCACACCAGCAAGTAGCGAAATCGACCCGATAGGATTGCGTATTTCGTGTGCCAAATGCGCGCTAACCTGCCCCATATTTGCTAGTCGCTCTTGACGTTTTTGCTCCGTGATATTCGTGGCTGTAATGATTTGCTTATGCGAGACCTTGCTACTTTGCACCAAATATGTATTATTGTCTATTTTCAATTCCATTTCGCCACTTTTTGTAAGCTCGCTAAAATCGATATTTTGCAAACCGCTAAGCACGGATGCCTTTTTATTTTGGTAAAAAAGACTGCCATTGTCATTAAAAACAAGCACCGCCTGTGGTATCATTTCAAGCACAGATTCAATCAAAACCTTAAAATCCTTAAACTCCTTTTCAATCTTATAACTTTGCAAAATTAGCTCGTGCAGCAAGTTCAAAAGGCTTTGCGTATCGCCACCAAGTTCAAGTGCGTTTTTAATCTCAGCAGCTTTAGCCTCATCGCCTTTATACTCTTCAAGTGTAATTGTGTTTTTACTTAGCTTTTCATCTTTGTAATGCTGCTGTTTTTTTGTGTTTTTAGAGTGAATTTTGCGTTGGATTTTTTTCATATTTTACCTTTTTTAGATTCTATAGAATCTAGTTTTAAAAATTCCTTTAAGTCTTTGTATTCTTCTTTGTTAAAATAGCGTGATTTGCCGCAAGGCAGGGCGTTTAGGTTGATAAAGCCATAGCTAACACGCTTTAAATCAAGCACATTTGCGTTAAAGTGTGCGAAAAAGCGGCGGATTTCGCGGTTTTTGCCCTCATTTAAGGTTAGCTTAAGTTTGGAAAAATTCCCATTTTTAATGATTTTATACTCCATTTTTGGAATCTCCATTTGGCTAATTTTAGTGCGTGAATGCCCGCCACGACTATCTTTCAGGCTTACTCCATTTTCTAAACCATCAAGCATTTTAGAAGTGATTTTGCAATCAATTTTCACAATATAAGTGCGCGGCAGGCTAGATTCCATAAGTTTTGAGACAACTTCCTTGCTATCACTCAACACTAAAAGCCCCTCACTTGCGTAATCAAGCCGCCCAACAGGCATAAAATGCGCGAACTTAGAATCTAAACTATCAAAAATTAAGCGGCGATTTTTAGAATCTTTTTTGCTAACAAGCTCACCCTTTGGCTTATGATAAACTATCGCTGTATAGGGCGTTTCTTTGTAGTATTTTAGCTCGGTGTTATTAATAAAGATTCTAAAATTTTTAATGGCTTGACTTTTAGATTCTATAACTTTTATATTATTTTTATTAGAAATATTAGAATCTTTAGAATCTATTTTAGAATCTCTCGCCCCAAAATCTTTTAGCCCAAAATCTTTTTTGCCACAAAAATAATATAGAATTTCAAAAGGAATTTGGCTGTGCTGCGTTGCAATTTTATGATTAATTTTTACCGCGCCCTGCAGTATTAGCCTGTCTGCTTCACGCCGACTATACTTACTAAATAGCGAAATAAATTGATTTAAGCGCATATTTTCCCTTGCAAGATTCTATATAAAGATTCTATAAAAGCTTATTTATAATACTTACTGCCGCTTTGGAGTTTTTTATTTTGGGCGCGTTCACGCGTGGTTTCTTTTGTTTTGTATTTTGGTTTGGAATCTTTTCGCATTTTAGATTCTCTAGAATCTTTAGAATCTTTGCGAGATTTAAAGCTTGGTTTTGAATCTTTTTTAGGAGTATTGCGAGAAGATTTTGGGCTAACTTTTTTGCTATCAAGTTCTAAATTTTCTAACTTTGCGTTTTCCACTTCTTCCTTGCTTAAACCTATGCGAGAATTATTCTTAAGATATACGCTTAAAAGTCGCAAGATTAGCTGTGCGTTATCAATTTTATCTTTTACGCTTTCATACAAATCGATTGCATTATCGCTAACTTTTGCATTCAAAATGTTACGAATTATAGAATCATCACTCTCACATGGAATCTCATAAAGCTCCAAAGTTGAACGCGTCTCACTTTGAATCTTTTTTAAATCCTTATACTCAAGCGGCGTAGCAAGCGTAATTGCAATGCCCTTTTTACCCGCACGTCCTGTGCGACCTATGCGATGGACATAAGATTCCGTATTTAGCGGGATGTGATAGTTAAAAACATGGCTAATATCGCTAATGTCAAGCCCACGCGCCGCGACATCGGTGGCAACCAAAATATCAGCCTTATTATCGCGAAAGGCTTTGATAGAATCTCGCCGCAAATACTGGTCCATATCGCCGTGCAGCTCGACACTCGCATAGCCCTTTTCTTGCAAAAAGGCGTTTAAATCGTGCGCCTCGCGTTTGGTGCGTGTAAAAATGATACTTTTTGTAGGGCTTTGCGTGTCAATTAGCCGTACAATCGCGTCATTTCGCTCATTCTCATTGATGATATAATATCGCTGCGAAATGTCGGTATTTGCGACTTTGTTTTGCGTGATTTTTATCCGCACAGGCTCACACAAAATCTTATCAGCTAGCTGCATAATGCGCTCTGGCAGGGTCGCGGAAAAAAGCAGGGTTTGCACATTGCTAGGGATAAAATTGAAAATCTCCTCAATGTCGTCAATAAAGCCCATATCAAGCATTTCATCGCTCTCATCTAGCACGACAACGCTTGGGGCGAAATTTTTAATGCGGCTATTTTTAAGATTGTCAAGTAGCCGACCGGGCGTGGCAATCATCACTTGCGGTTTTTTTTCATTCATTAGCTCGACTTGCTTTTTGACACTTTGCCCGCCATAAAGGCAGATGGTTTTGGTTTTCAAAAACTTGCCGAGTTTGAAAATCTCCTCACTAATTTGCATTGCTAATTCCCTTGTGGGCGTGATTACAAGGGCTTGGATTTCTTTTGTATTTTTTAGATTATTTAGGATGGGAAGGGCGAAGGCGGCGGTTTTTCCCGTGCCTGTTTGGGCTTGGGCTATCACATCTTTTCGCTCTAAAATGGGCGGAATTGCCTTTGCTTGAATGGGGCTAGGCGTGGTGAAACCAGCCTCATCAATGCCTTTTAGCACTTCTTTTTTTAATCCTAAGGTGGCAAAAGATTCTAGTTTTTGGTCTAGTGGTTCGATGTTTTTAGAATCTTGTTTATGTTTGCTTGAAGCCTTCTTATAGAAATTAGATTCTATATCATTTGTGGTCTGCGTGATACTTGTGTTAAATGATTCTGTATTTATAGAATCTTTTTTGTGCGATTTTGCTTTTTCTCGTTTATTTTTATGTCCATGTGTGGAATCTAGATTGTATTTTTTATCCATTGTTGCTCTTTTTTAAGTTTTGCGTTATTATAGCAACTTTTATTTTATAATTGTGAAATTTTGAAAGGCACGAATGGTTATTTATGGGAAATATATTTATAAGAATCCAACTAAAAGCTTAGTAGCATTTGATTATAATGAATTATGTGAAATATTTAATGTAATAGAAAAATGGAGAAAAGATTCTAAAAAATCATATAAAAACTACAATTTTGCAAAATATTTGGTAGGCTATTTAAGCTATGAAGCTGGGGTAATATTGCAAGGATATTTACATAAAGAACATTCACTTTTTAATATCGCTAAAGATTTAGAATCTAAGCTAAAAGATTCTAAAATGCCACTGGCATATTTTAGATTTTTTAACAAACGAGTAAAATTTAAATATTCTAAAATTAATAATTTTATTAATAAAAAATTAGATATTATAGATTCTTTAGATTATCAAAAATACAAAATAGGTTTTAATAAAGCAAAAGAATTTATATCACAAGGAGATACCTATCAAGTGAATTTCACACAAGAAATCACATTAGAATCTAATAAACATATTAATGATTTTATGCTATTTAATGTATTACAAGGTAAGCAAAACACAAGATTCAAAGCATTTGTGGAAAATAAATATATTAAGGTTTTATCTTTTTCCCCTGAGTTATTTTTTAAACTAAAAGGAAATAAAATAAAATTACAACCTATGAAAGGCACTGCTAATAGAGCTTCTAAAGAATCTAAAAAAGCCTTAAAAAAAGATAGTAAAAATAGAAGTGAAAATGTTATGATAGTTGATTTACTTAGAAATGATTTGAGTAAAATTGCCAAAATCAACACTTTGAAAGTTACAAAACTTTTTAAGATTCTAAGTCTCCCTAGTCTTTATCAAATGGTTTCAAATATTAAGGCAAGGCTTCGCAAAAAATGCACACTTTTAGATATTTTTAAGGCTCTTTTTCCATCAGGTTCAATTACAGGTGCTCCAAAATTAGAAACAATGAAAATTATTTATGATTTAGAAAATCGACATCGTGGTATTTATTGTGGTGCTTTGGGTGTTGTATCACGCAAAAATGCAACTTTTAGTATTCCTATTCGCACACTTTTTTGCAATAACGGCGAAAAAGTTTTTTTATATGGTGTTGGTAGCGGTATTGTGTGGGATTCTACTCTTAAGGATGAATTTAGTGAGTTAGAGTTAAAATGCAAGTTTTTAGATTCTATGTAGTATGTGGTTTTTTACGATGTTAGAATCTAGTAAGAAGTTATCAGCTCTTGTGTTTAGGCTGGAGAAAATCTCGTTTATGTCGGCTTTTGTGATGTTATAAGATTTAAAATCTGTGCTAATGTTTAGTGTTTTAAAAAGATTTATTAAAGGCTTTTGGTAAGGTTTTAGAATCTTTTGGGCGTTTTTTAGGGCTTTTATAGAATCTATATTAGAATCTAAAATTTTTGCTTTTTTAGAATCTAAAGAATCTATAAACTTTTTTGTAGCAAAGTAAGAATTAGATTCTAAATTTTGCGTAGAATCTTGAGTGTTTTGTGAGAAAAAGTGCGAATTAGATTCTAAAGATTTTATAGAATCTGGGACGTTTTGAGATGAAATGCACGAACTAGATTCTAAGTTTTGCATAGAATCTTGGCTTAGCAAACACTCCAAAAGCAAGGGCAAAGTAAAGCTACACGCAAGTCCGTGCGGCATATCAAATTTCATACTTAAAGGGTAGCTAATAGCGTGGGCTAGAGCAGTCTTTGTATTGCTAAAGGCAAGGGCGGCGTAAATACTCGCAAGGGCTATTGTTTCGCGTAAAATCTTAAGTTTATTATAAATTTTAGAATATAGATTGATTTTAGATTCTATATTTCCTAATTTTTTATAATTTAAACTCGATTTTTTAGAATCTAAACGCCCTTTTAGCGAAATAGATTCTATAGAATCTAGTAGCTTTACTAACTTTGGCAAATTTGTCAAAATCAATTTTATAGCACCACACGCATATTGCGTAGAAATGGGATTTGCGTTTTTATTCCAAATAGATTCTATACTATGAGATAGGGCGTCAAGGGCAGTGTAAATGCTTAAATTTCGTGGCATAAAAGTAAGCAGCGAAATGTCATAAATAGCACATTTACAATACAAATCATCTAAGTGCAGTGAATACTTTTTATTTTTTTTCTTATCCCAAATGGTAGCCCAAGGGGTTAGCTCACTACCGCTACCTGAAGTCGTGGGAATGGCGTAAATATCGCTTTTTTTGATACTAGATTCTATATTTTTGCAATCTTTAGAATGTGCGGAGTTTTTATTTTTAGAATCTTTAGAATCTAACTTGCCAAATTTTAGCAAATTCTCAAATTCAGCGAAACTCACTTGCAAGCAAAACGCTTTAGCGCTATCAATCACGCTCCCACCGCCAAGTGCTACAATATCGTTAAACCTGCGCGTTTGCTCCCACATTTGCAAAATAAAGTCAAGCTGTGGATTTGGCGGAATGATTAGAATCTTCTTTGCATTGATTTCTTTTCGCAAAGCTTTAGCCTTATCTAAAAAGCTATTTGTGGTTAAAATCATAGAATCTTTTTTTATTTTTTCCTTTAAAATATCTATAAAACTAACATTAAAATAGATTCTAACAGGATTAAAATATCTAAATCTCATAACTTTTTCCTTAAAAAATAATTAAATTATAACAAGTTATCGTTTAATATTTTGTAAAATTATATCCCACGTTTCTTTGTTAAAACGTTTAGAATCTAATCTAGTGTATTTTCTTGCTCCCACATTTTTGCATAGATGGCGTTACGCTCTAAAAGTTCATTATGTCTCCCATGTTCTGCTATTATGCTACCATTTTTGGTTTTTTCTAATACGATAATGTTATCACAATGACGGACACTACGAAGTTTATGTGCGATTATTATTACACTTTTTTGTTTAGTTAGTGCATTTATTGCTTGCTGCATTTGCACTTCATTTTTTATATCTAGACTTGAAGTGATTTCATCTAGCAATATTATAGGAGAATCTTTTAGCAAACTTCTAGCGATTGATAGCCGCTGTTTTTGCCCACCACTAAGATTTTTCCCACCTTCTGCTATTGAGTAATTTAGGGTATTTTTTATAGAATCTAGTGAATTAGATTCTAAAAACTCTAGTGCATTTGCCTTTTTTAGCACATCTAGCATCTCAGCTTCACTTGCATTATCTTTAGCAAAGGCTAGATTTGATTTCACATTTCCTTTAAACAAATACACTTTTTGAAATACCATTGAAAATTTCTGCATTAAACTTTCATAATCTAATGTAGCGATATTTTTTAGTCCTTTAGAATCTGCCAAACTAGATTCTATACAATCTCCTATATAAATCTCCCCACTACTTGGCTCATAAAAACGTGCTATAAGTTTTACTAATGTGCTTTTCCCACAGCCACTCTCTCCTATTATAGCAAGACTACTTTTTGCTTTAATCTCTAGGTTAATATTATTTAATACAGGCTTTTCTCCATAGCTAAAGCTCACATTTTTTAGCACAATATCATTTCCTTTTGGCACATCTTTATCACTCCCGCTTATCACAGGCGTATTAAGAAGTGCTAAGATATTCTCCCCAGCCTTTGAGAAATATCCTAGCTCAATAAAATTAATACAAAAGGTCATAAGTGGCACAAATGCCTTGCTACCAAGTAGCAAAATAGCAATATACTCAATCACATTAATTTCTCCACTAATTAGCTCATTTCGCCCTACAATTACCATAATGCCTATTCCAGCCCCCATACAAGTAATCACACTTAGTGCAAAAGGCATAAGGCTTACTTCTATCCTAATACTCTCTTTTCTTAATCTATCAAACGTTTTTTCAAGTCGCTCAAACTTGCTACCTGCCATATTATTCGCCTTAATTGTAGTAATGCCATCGATATATTCATTTATCACATTTGAGGCATTTAGTATCGCAGAGCGGTGTCGCAGGGTTAAAATGCTACTTAGTCTCCTTACACCATAAAGGATAATTAAGGCTAAAGGCACACAGGCAAAAAGGGCTAATGCCATTTTAAAATTATAAATACTAAGGGCAACAAAGACTAAAATAGCTAGTATGAGTGAAGAAAAAAGTTGGGGTAAAAGGTGCGAGTTAGCCCCTTCTAGTGCGGCAAAATCACTCATAAGGCTGTGACTAAGCCTTGAAGGGTTACTAGATTCTAAAAAGCCTAAGGGAAGCTTACGAATATGCTCTGCTAGCTCTAGTCTCTTTTTGGCTGACTGCTTATATGTGCTTTCATAATTTGCTTTATACGCCGGGATTAATGCAAGATAATAAAGTATCATATATACAAATGCACTTATACAGATTCCATACATTAATGCTGGGCTTACTTGCGTATCATTTGTAAATGTTTTTAACATCACACTTACAAAATATATGACAATGAATATCCCTAAAAAGCCTACCATATCGCCAAACACGCTAAGTGCCAAAGATTTATAGAATCTTTTCGTATCATTTAGTGTTACATTTTTTATGATTTTAAACATTGTTGCTCCTTTTTATTTTTAATTAATAGGTTAAATATTTTTATAGAATCTAGATTCTATATTTCGCTTCGCTCATTTCCTATCGCCCACCCACCGCCCTTTGAGTGGATAGAATCTATTCTTGCCACCACCACCCTTTTAGAAAACAGAATCTAGCTTTTCCTATCGCCCACTCTTTTAGTGGATGGCTTAAATCACGCTCCACTCCCTTGCTTTATGCTGCATTTGCCACATATCTTTATACATTTGACAAGATTGCAAAAGCTCACTATGACTGCCAAAGGCAATAAGTTCACCTTTATCAATTAGGGCGATTTTATCAGCATATTTCACACTTTGTAATTTATGAGTTACCATTATTATGGTTTTATCTTGCTTTGATAGTGTAGAAATTGATTTATTTATCGCATTCTCATTATGCGTATCAAGATTTGCAGTAATCTCATCTAGTAAGAATATGGGTGCATTTTTTAGCATAGCACGAGCAATATTTACCCTTTGAGTCTCACCACCGCTTAAAGAATCTTTATTTATTATAGAATCTAGCCCGATTTTTTGGACTATCTTAGCACAATTAGAATCTTTAATTGCCTTTAGCACTTCTTTTTCACTAGCATTTTTACACCCAGCCTTAATATTTTCACTCAAAGTATCTAAAAATAAAAAGCTATCTTGAAATACCAAGCTTAAAAGATTCATTAAATCCTGCGTTTTAATATCTTTAATATTTACTCCACCTATTTTAATTTCACCAGATTCTATATCAAAAAATCTTGCAAGTAGCGAAAGTATCGTGCTTTTGCCTCCGCCACTTTGCCCTAAGATTACTAAAAATTCTCCTTGTTTTAGTGTAAAATTAATATTTTTTAGAGCAAATTTTTCCGTTTTAGATTCTGTAGAATTTGCATTAGAATCTTTAGAATCTAAAGGATAAACAAAATTTACATTTTTAAAAGTAATATCATAGTTTTTTGGTATTTGTGGATTACTAGATTCTAATAAGGGCTTAATTTTAAAAATATTATCAATTCGCCTTACCCCTTCACTTATTTGCATTACTTCACTACTAAGAGTTAGAATCTTTAAAAGTGGCGCTATTAGCCCATTACTCATCATTACAAAAAATAAAATAGTTAGCACAAAGACTAAATCCTGTGTATCCTGCAAGATAAAATATGCACTTAAAGGCATAATAAAAAATATAAAGCAATTTGTTAACACATTAAATGCTGCAAAAGTTGGCATACATTTATATGTAAAGCTTAAAGTGTAGTTTTTATACGCATTTATGCTATTTGCTAGATTTGAAAAGCTAAAGGCAGATTTATTAAAAAGCTTTATAGCACTCATACCATCGACATACTCGATACTTCTAGCATTTATTCTCTCTTGCATTCCATAAAATCGCTCAATTTCTTCTTTCATACTCCCCTTTTTATAAATGCTAAATTGCACTCTCAAGGCAATAATATACACTGCAATGCAAACTAGCCCTAGCCAAACATTAGCCCACAAAAATACGCCAAATATGCTTAAAGCACCGATTAAAGTCATTAAAAACTCTGGAATCTTATGTGCGATAAAATTTTCAATCTTTTCAACATTTTCTTGCACATTTTTATGAATCTCGCCCTTTGTTGTCGCAGTAAAATAGCCTAGCGGTAAAGTGGCTAGGTGAGCTAAGATTCTAAGGCGAATGTTATATAAGATTCTATATGCGGCAAAATGGCTTAAAGTAAAGCTAACTCCTGTGCAAACCATAGATGCAAATACGCTAACAATGGCTATTAAACCACAATAAAGCACATAAGCATTATCTATAGAATCTAGTGGATATAAGATAAATTCACACGCTATTAAATAACTAGCAAAATAAGGCACAAACTGCAAAATGGCAGAAAGTGCTGAAAAGATTCCAGAAAACACAAGCATAAAGCTTTTTTGACTACTTAGCTCTAAAAGCCTTGCTATACCCTTTTTTTTAGAATCTAAAATAATAGAATCTAGTTTGGTATTTATAGAATCTAAATCATTTTTCATTTTTAACTCCTTTAATTGATATAAGTCCAAGTAGTGCGAATATTGCACTTAATATAAAAATATAAAAATACGCCTTAGATAAATTATTATCTATTCCTTTGTGAGTAAAAATTAGTGATATTGAGCTAAGATTTATAGAATCTAAAGATTTAATATCATTAATATTTGCTACAAATATCCCTACAATTTGACTAGCTATAATCCCAGCGATGATAAATCCAGCATTTTCACTCATTCGCAAAAAGCTAAAATCTACACCACTTTGAGACGAATCTTCACACCATCGCATCCCCAAAGTGTAGCAAAATATAAACTGCGCTCCAAAGCAAAGGGACGCCAAAAATAGCGTAATAATAATATACAAATGTGACTGCCAAAGCACCATATTTAAAGCCATAAAAGTAAAAAGCAAAACTTCAAAAATTAGCGTAATTTTTAACGCATTATAAAAGCCACAGAATCTAATAAAGCTATACATTAATGGCGAGGCAATAACAAGAGCTAGTGAGCTTAAAATACCACTTAAGATTCCAACCACACTTACCTCAAAGCCTAAGTATATAAGTAGCGTAGAACTCATAGAATTATTTAATACTAAAGGAAAAATAAGCAATATTAGACTTAAGATATTTTTCCAGCTTTTCTTTGATTTTAATGTGTTTAGAATCTTTTGAGGTATAAACTTTATAGAATCTACATAATGTAGTCTAAATAAAGGCAGACACGATATTAGAATGCTAAAACCTAAAAAAATATTGCAGATTCTAAAGCCAAATTTATCATATATTATAAGACTTAAAATAATGCCTATAGCACCACCTAGCCCACTTGCAAGTAGCATTATGGTATTTAGCGTTATTTTTTGATTTCTATTGCTTTGCTCAATTCCTACGCCATTTAGACATACTATACTACAAGAGCAAAGGATATTCATAATCACAAAGATACCAAGTATGATATAAAAATCATTAATTAAATCTAAAAATGCAATTAAAAAATACAAAAGACCTAAGGCTAGATTACAACCACACATTAGAATCTTTAGTGCGGATTTTTTACGTTTGCGAAAAGATTCTATAAAGCCAGAGTAAAAAAAACTAAGCATAAATGGTAGCATACTCATAAAAACTAATCCGCTATACTGCGGCGATAAACCTTCCTTTGCAATCATAGCTGGCAAGGCAGTATAAAGCATAAATGTGAATATGCTAACGATTAGATATACACAAAAACTTAAGATATAAAGTTGCTTAATATTCATTTCATCTCTCCTTTTAATTATCAAATAGGGTGGCGGACGGGCGATAGGATAAAAATATAGAATCTAAACTTTTAAATATTTTTATCTATTTCCACTTAAACCACATATTTTTATAGAATCTAGATTCTATAATTTAAAAAAATAGGGTGGTGGGTGGGCGATAGGATATTTTATAAATATCTTTTATTTAGCCTAACCACCACTTAAAAAATATTTTTACAGAATCTAGATTCTATAAATATTTTTCATCCTTAAAGGGTGGCAGGGTGGGAATAGATAAAAATATTTAAAAATCAATTTTAGATTCTGTAATACTGATAGATAGAATCTAGATTCTGTTTTTCTTAAACCTATCGCCCACCCACCGCCCTTTGAGTGGATAGAATCTATTCTTGCCACCCACCACCCTATCAGTTACATCGAATAGCTAATATTCACTCCTATATTCCATGGATTTGCTGGGATATAATACGCAGGTCCCCCAAGTGAGCGTGCATATATCGCATGGCGTGAATTTGTGCTATTTTGACTAAAGATTTTTACTACAATATTTTTATACGCATATCGCATATTTAAATCTAATAGAATATAAGCCTTCTCTTTTAAATCATCACTAGCATTAGACCTATCATAATCATAGTGATATTGTTCTGTATAAAATCTTGCATTACCACCGATATAGAATCTATGATTTTTCACATTCCACACATTATAATCTACATTTGCCACAAGGCTTAAAAGTGGAGAATATTTTAGATTTTGCCCTCTTACATCATAGTTTCCTAACTGCCCTGCAATTACTACTTGTCCTACATTTTTCGCACCATTTAGATATTTTGCCACGCCGATATTTATACCAAGACTTGCTTGTAATCTATCATCATAATATCCTATGTCAAAATCTACTCCACTACTAAAAGCATCGCCCACATTTACAATACTTTGATTTAGTGCAGTCCCTGCATAAGTTTGTCTATCCTGTATATACATATAGTATGCCGCTACATTCGCCCTAAGTCTAGAATCTAAGAAGTTTAAATGGCTTCCTAGCTCTGCACTATACACTTGCTCTATATTATAAGGCTCTTCATCCTTATCAGCATAAGGGAATTTAGCAAAGCCCCCAGCTTTTGTGCTTTGTGTCCCTGCGATATAAAGCTTAATTATTTCATTTAGCTTGTATCCTATACTTATTCTAGGATTAAAAATATTCCAGCCCTTAGAATTACTAAAAGGCTCAGTTATCCCAGCTCCAGGGCTAAGTGGTGAATCTACTTTCGCGTGATAATACTGATAGCGCGCCCCAAGTCCTAAGTCAAAATGCTCTCCTAAAGGAATGCTAGTATCTCCAAAGATTGCTATGGTATTTACATACTCTTTTGTATTCCAATTTGCCCTAAAGCCAAAGGCAGTAAAATCATTAGGCAAATTTGCTATATAGCCTCTCATACCATTATCAACTAATAGATATTTATAATACAGCCCTATGCTAGATTTTATACCATTATCATATTCGCTATCAAGTCGCAGTTCTTCTAAAAACTGCGTAGTATTGTAGAAATATCCGCTGTCACTTTTTCCATCTGTTTGCACGATAGGATAAGGATTAGCTAAGCTCCCTGCGTAGTTAAAGGCTGAAATGGAGCTAAGGATATGAGAATCTAGGCTATATTCTAGCTTTAAACTAGCAGAATGAGCGTTTATCTTTTGGAATGGATTGTAGCTATATACGGCGTTTTGATTACCTAAGGTTGAATTATTTGGGGTGCAAGATGTAGGGTCGCTAGGGTCCGTGCAATCGCCCATCATATTATCCACACTTGGCGCACCTACATTAATTTTATAGCCATTTTCATATTGCGTCTTTGTTAGATAAAATGTTTTTTTATTCTCAGGTATAACATTAAAGTTATAACTTAAAGTCGCTAATAGATTACTAAAAGGCTGATAATACACACTTACGCCACCTAAAATGCTTTGAGCCGTATTTAGATTCTTACTTCCTTGCGTTATAAAGCCATTTTCATAAATATATCTTAGATTTGCCTTTATCCATAATGTATCTTTTATCAAATTATGACCGATATATGCGTTTATATCTTCATATAGCCTTGAGCCTGTAAGTGAGATATTTGCATAATTTCCTTTTAAAGGATTTTTAGTGCGAATTATTATTAGTCCAGCTTGTGAATTTTCGCCATACAACGTTCCTTGTGGTCCTCTTAACAACTCGACTTGCTCCACATCGCCTAGTGCTTGTATAATAAAGTTTGGAGCTTGAGGCACACCATCTACATAAAGATTTAGCGTAGTAGAGTAAAAATCAGGACTAGAAATCCCACGCAAACTAGCCATAGGAAAGGCAATACCACCATTATTTAGAATCTGCAATCCTGCAAAGAGACTCCCTAGCTCATCGCTATTTTTAATCTCTGCGTTTTTTATTTCTTTTTCAGTTGCTACTTGCACACTTGAGTTTATGGAGCTTAGCAATGCTTCATATTTATTTGCAGTGGTTACTACGCCTTGTATTTTTAGGGTGTTAGAATCTGCTTTATCACTAGGGCGATTAGCGGTGTTTTGGTTTTTAGATTCTATAGAATCTATATTATTAGTAGGGCGGTGAGCGGCGTTTAGGCTGGTAGAATCCGCATCCGCCATATTAAGTGATAGCAACATATTTTGGTTTTTAGATTCTATAGAATCTTTTTTCTCAGTAGGGTGGTGGGTGGGCGATAGGTTGGCAAAATCCGTGTTATCTGTCATGTTGAGTGATGGCAACATATTTTGCTTTTTAGATTCTATAGAATCTTTTTTATCTATTCCCGCCCGACCACCCCTTAAGGAGTTAGATTCTATAGAATCTTTAGAATCCGCCGCATTCAAAAGTGCGTTTAAAGATATAGCCACAAAAGCCATAATTGATATATACTTTTTCATAAGTTTTCCTTTTAACATTTTAAAACTCGCATTTTATTTCGCCAACATTTTTATTTCTACCCCAAAATCACAAAATAACTCAAAATCACAAAAATAAAATTCATTCTTAACATTTTTAGCATTATAATTTTTCACAAAAAGAATGTATTTTTGGAGTATCAAATGGCATATTTAAATTTTATAAAGGCAAATAAATCTTGGGAAGTAAGCGAATTTACAAATGATAAAAACCCAGAATTTACCGACTTAAAAGTTTGCTCTAAAAATTTTAATATAGATTCTAAAGGGATATATTTATTTGATGGAGTGTATCTTAATATAGGTAATTTTAATGGGAATTTTAAAGATTTTAGTAACACAAGCAATGATATGCACTTGCATTTTGGAATCTGTCTTAATGGCGAGTATAAAGGCTTTTTTGATAAAAATAAAGAGTTTAATTTAGCTAAAAATAGTATCTGGTGTTGCAATTCAGCTCAAAAATACACCGCTACAAATATTAACTGCCAAGCAATAGAATTTCATATCGATATAAATTATGCTATAAAGCCTTTGCAAAGCTTATTAAAATCGCTCAAACTAGCAAGATTACACGATAGATTTAACACCCCAAAAGTGATATTAAACGTCCCAAAGCTAAAGCGTATATTTTCACAAGTAAATATTCGTGCAAATAGCGATTTTCTTAGGATACAGACTTTAAATTTATTATTATTTTTGCAAGAATATATAGAATCTCCACTAGATTATCTGCAAAATGTAGTAGCATTTTTAGAGAGAAACTGCCAAGATGATATTACTTTAAATGCTTTAAGTGAAGAGTTTGGCGTGAGTGTAAGTAAGCTAAATGGCGACTTTAAGGCACGATATGGTAGTAGCATTTATCAATTTATCAAATATCTTAGGATAAAAAAGGCAACTAGTTTGCTAAAAACAACGCACAAAAGCATTTCTCAAATCGCAAATGAAGTAGGCTACATAAACATTTCTGCTTTTTGCAAAAACTTCAAAGACTTCCACTCCTGCACTCCAAAGCAGTATCAAAGGTATTGCAATATTTAGATTCTAAGTTTTTATAAACTTATTTAAACGAGTGGCGACTTGCTTAGGTGTGATTTTTGGGCGACCTAGATTTTCTTTACTACCTTTTGTTATTTTTAGATATATAAAAAATGCACCTTTATTAATAGAGTGGTTGGTGGGGCTTTTAGACTTTTTATTGTCATTGCGAGATTTAAATTCGCTAGAATTTAAATCGTGGCAATCTACATTCTTAGAATCTTTTTTGCTAATTTTATGGATTGCTTCGCTTTCTCTCGCAATGACTATGCTTTTAGATTCCATAAACATTTGCAAATAAGATTCAAACTCACTTAAATTTTTCGCCACAAAAATGTGTTGATACCCACACGCCTTAGCAATTAAAGCAAAATCAATAAAGGGCGAGAGATTATCCTGTCCGCCGGTGCTATCATGGCTTTCATTATCTAGTAAAATATGGCAAAAGTTATTGCGTTTTTGCGTGTAATACGCATTTGCCGCCATACTACCTAAACGCATAAGGAGGGCTGAATCGCCATCGATTGCTATAACTTTTTTATTCGTGCCTAAAGAGATTCCAAGTCCTAAGGGCGACACACAGCCCATCGAGCCTACCATATAAAGCTGATTTGCCTTATCGCCTAACTCATAAAGCTCTCTGCCACACTTGCCTGTGGTAGCAAGGAGTATAGAATCTTTAGCGATTTTTTGGATAGATTCTAAGGCGTTTAGACGCGTTATTTGTGCGGGTTTAGTATTTTTAGATTCTATAATATTAGATTCTATGTTGCTAGATTCTAAGCTTTTAGATTCTAAGCCAACCTTGCTAAAAGTGCCTTGCCGCACGATAAAAAAGAAACTCTCCCTTCTTTTTAGAATCTTTTTTGCGTGTTGTAGTTGCATTAATGCCACATCCATATTTTCGCTTAAAATCTCATATTTGATTTTGCAAGTTTTTAGCAATTTATCTGTGATAATGCCTAGCAACTCGTGCTGGGGCTCATCTGTATTAATGTTATTAGAATCTCGCTCCCCACGCAAAGATACGAAGCCCAAAATGGGGATTTTAAAGGTGTAATTAAGGCTTGTTAAGGGGCTTAAAGCGTTACTCAAACCGCTATTTTGCATAAGAGTTACACCGAAAAAATCGGCGTCTTTTCGGTAATTTTCAGGGGGATTTGTTTGTTTAGAATCTTGTGTAGAAATTCTAGTATCGTGCGTAAGATTTGCGGGTTGCGTAGATTTTTCTGCGGAGACTAGCCTATCAGTGCTGTCGCACAAAGAAAAATCAAGCTCCCGCAAAGATTGCGTACGAGACGAATTTTCACCCATTCCACAAAGAGACACACCCGAAGCAATCGCTACCGCATCACCCTCATTATTTGCCATAATAAACTTTCCACTATTTATACTACAATTAATTAAAGGGCTAAGATAGCTACAAGGCACGCCGCTAATATACTCACAGCCTAGATTAAACATTTCATTTACAAACTTTTTTGTATCAAGCATTTTTGTCCTTTAATATAGAATCTAAGTTTTCAAAATCGCAATGCTTAAATTATCACCGATAGGAAATTTGTGAAAAGTAGGCAATTTAGATTCTATAAAAAATTCATCTACTGCCTTTTTCACGCCCACATAGCCATTTGAAAAATACTCATGCACTAAAATTATGCCACCTTTACACATTCGCGGATAGAAAAACTTTAGTCCAGCCAAAATCGGCTCATACAAATCGCAATCTAGATTCACAAAGCAAAATTTCTCTTTAGAATCTAAATCGCTAGCACTACTAGGAAACCAGCCCTTTTTTATAACACAATTTTGCGGAAAGGGCATCTTGCCTAAAACCAGCTCCACGCTTGTATTTGCAAAATGTTTCACGCCCAAATTCGCCCTCATAACGCCATCTCTGCTAGATTGCATATCATTCACACTAAAGCCCTCAAATGTGTCAAAAAGATAGAATCTATTCTCCTTAAAACTCTCATTTATCACACGTGCAAAATCGCCACGATACACGCCCACTTCGGCTACGGCGTAATCTTTTTTAATAGTGCGGTGGGTGGGCGTTTGGCTTTTAGATTCCATAGAATCTTTTTCATTAGTAGGGTGGTGGGTGGGCGATAGGATTTTAGATTCTATAGAATCTGTTTTATTGTCTAAAACTTCGCTCTTATTTAGCACGTCCATTGTAGATTCTATAGAATCTGTTTTTTCTTGGGCGGTCGTTTGGCTTTTAGATTCCATAGAATCTGTTTTTTCTTGGGTGGGCGTTTGGCTAGATTTTATAAAATCTTTATTATGGTGGTGGGATTTTTGGTGTTTAGATTCTATAGAATCTTTCCCATCAAAAGGGTGGTGGGTGGGCGATAGGATATTAGATTCTATAGAATCTGTTTTATTGTCTAAAACTTCGCTCTTATTTAATGCGTCCATTGTAGATTCTATAGAATCTGTTTTTTCGCTCACTTGAGATTCTATAAATTCCTTTGCAAAATCACGCACAAAGTTTTCACGCGCCTTAACGCTTACCTCGATGTAGCTTGTATCGATTTTTTCACGTTTTATACCCATTTGAATTAGTTGCTTTGATATTTCATAAAGCCCGGTAAAAGTCCCAACGATGATTCTATCAAAATCTAGATTCTGTAACATGTTACTATTATACACAATTACCCCCCCCCCCCCCGTATATTATGTGTATTATTAGAATCTATTTTACTAAAAGGGCGGTGGGTGGTCGTTTGGCTAGATTCTATAGCTATACTAGAATCTCCATCCACTTTATTAAACGATAGCGAAATATCCAAGCCATTGTTTATAGAATCTATTTTATCTTTCATATTGAATGTGGGCGAAATATGCGTTTTTTTATTAGATTCTATAGAATCTAATGACCTATCGCCCTCTTGCCGCCCTTTTGAAAACTTAGATTCTATAGAATCTATTTTATCTATTCCCACCCTACCAGCTCTTAAGGAGTTAGATTCTATAGAATCTATTTGTATAAAACTCCCTTCTTTATTCTTATCATTATCAATAAATGCGACAATTTCAATCTTAGAATCTAGAGCAATCTGCGAAGCAATAAGCCTCCCACAATTCCCCGCCCCAAAAATCACCACCTTTTCTTTCTTAAAACCATCTTTTAACCCTTGCATAACCTTTCTCCATATAAATTTCACCATATTTTTACTAAAAATTATATGAATTTTAGCATATATTTAATTGTAACATAAAATAAAACACTCGATAGTTTTACTTTTAAAACATCTATTCAATAAAATTTTTAATAAAATTATATTTTTTATTTGTTTTTTTGTAATTTTATACTAAAATGTAGAATCTTTACATAAATTTTACAAAGGAAATAAACAAATGGAAAATATTAACCAAAAAGTAGCGAGTAAAAAATATATGGGCATAGGGCTAAAGCTTATGCTTGTGCTAAGTGCGATTGTGCTTATTTGTATGTGCCTTATGGCGTATATTATTGTTAAGAGAAGTTCAATAGTCCAGCTAGAGCAAAGCAAAAAGCTATTGCAAAATGTGGCAAATGCAAATGCAAACCGCGTAAATGGCTTTTTTAACGAAGTCTATGTCGCTTTGAAAGTCGATAAAGGCGATATTGAGGAGCTATTACACGAAAATGCTAGTGAGAGTATGATAGAAAAAAATCTAATGACATTAGCTGATGGTAGTCGCTGGGCAAATTATGCCTTTTTGTATATCAAAGGTGAGAGTGCGAGTTTCACTAATCCAAAGTATAAAGTCCCAAATAATAGCGATTATTTGATACTTGCCATTGATACCGAGCCTGATAGCAATGGTGGCACGCAGATTTTACAAGCTAGTCCTGATATTGCTAATTTGCCATATTTGCAAGAGAGCCTTAAAAGTGGTCAAATGACTATCGGTTCGCCTATTAGAATCAACTTGCAAGGGCATGAGTTTGTCGGTGTGAGTGTGAATATGCCTATATTTGATTCTAATAATCGTATTATGGGCGTTTTAGGTATGTTTGTAAATATTACGCGGATGAAGCAGGCTGTGCTAAGTAGCAACCTTGACTTTGAATCTAGCTATCAATTCCTAATCACAGATAGGGGCATAATGGGCGTGCATAAAAATGAAGACCTAATCACAAAGCCATATATGCAAATAAATCCTACATTAAAAGAAATGGTAGATATTATCGCGGCTAATAAAAGTGGCGTGTTTAACTACACAAATATTAGCGGTGTGGAGGGCTTTGCATCTGTTTCTAGCTTTGAAGTTGGTCGCAATAGTAACGCACACTGGGGCGTGGTGGTCTTTTCGCCGACAGATTCAGTATTAGAATCTGTTAGCATTTTGCGAAATATTATAATCGGGGCTGTGTTTATTTCAATGATATTTATTTTAGTTGGCGCGGCGGTGTATGTGCGAATGCGTGTTACTACAAGGGTGCATAATATCTCAAGGCATTTGGGCGAATTTTTTGGCTTTTTACGCCATGAGAGTAGCACGCCACCTACTATAAAGATAAAGGCAAATGATGAAATCGGTCACATGGGTTTAATGATAAATGCAAATGTGGAAGATATACAAAAATCTTTGGGAAAAGATTCTATGATGATGCACGCTACACTTGATATGGCTAAGGCTATAGAATCTGGGAATCTTACTTTGCGTATCGCTCCTATCCCTGCTAATCCACAGCTACTAGAATTGCGTGGTGTGCTAAATAATATGCTTGATATTTTGGAGAAAAATATCGGGAGTGATATTAATACGATTTTAAAGGCGTTTGAGAATTATTCATCTTTGAGATTCAATGAACGTATAGAATCTGCGCGTGGCAAGGTAGAGCTAAGTGCAAATGAGCTAGGGAGTGAAATATGTAAAATGCTTAATACTTCGCTTGGCTTTGCTAAGAATCTAGATTCTAAAAGTAAAGAGTTGGAAAGCTCAGTTGAGACTTTGCGAGATTCAGCAAATACACAGGCTAGTAACCTAGAGCAAACCGCTAGTAG
This sequence comes from Helicobacter saguini, assembly GCF_000762875.2. Classification (GTDB taxonomy): domain Bacteria; phylum Campylobacterota; class Campylobacteria; order Campylobacterales; family Helicobacteraceae; genus Helicobacter_A; species Helicobacter_A saguini. The sequence continues at coordinate 23,932 of NZ_JRMP02000011.1, read as the reverse complement.
CATAGAGCAAATAACATCAAGTATGCAAAATGTAAGCGATAAAACTAGCGAAGTAATAGGGCAGAGCGAAGATATAAAAAATATCATAGGAATTATACGAGATATTGCGGAGCAAACAAACCTTTTGGCGTTAAATGCAGCAATAGAAGCCGCAAGGGCTGGAGAGCATGGTCGCGGCTTTGCCGTTGTAGCCGATGAGGTTCGCAAACTCGCCGAAAAAACGCAAAAAAGCTTGGGTGAAATCGAGGCAAATGTAAATATTTTGGTGCAATCAATAAATGATATGGGCGAATCTATTAAAGAACAAGCCACAGGCATAGGACAGATAAATGAATCAATCGCAAAATTAGAATCTATCACACAGCAAAATGTGGATATAGCCAACCACGCAAGAGACATAAGCACCGCAGTAGATTCTGTGGCTAATGAAATCCTAGCGGATGTGGAGAGAAAAAGTTTTAAGTAAGAATCTAAAATATACAATATTAATTGAACATTACATATTATTTAAGTATTCCAAATATTTTGTTATCTTGTCTTTTACATATTTTTGTAAATGACTTGGGCTTAAAACTTTTATATGTGGTAGATAGTAGAAAATTATTGGGGTTATTTCCATTTCATGTGTGATTTTTATTTGGATTTCTAAATCACCATTTGTATATCGACTTTTTATAATCTGCGTAGGTAATGGTTTTCTTAAAAAATATTTTACTATGATTTTATCGATTAAAAGATTAACATTAATAGGCTCTTGTAATTGAAACCAAACATTATGTGCGTTTTTTAGCTGTTTTTGTAATTTATTTGATAGCTCAAATGTTTCATTAAGTAAAGCAATATTATTAATATCTTTTATATAAAATTTTTTAAAAACTTCACGCGTTATATTAGAATCTTTTTTAGATTCTATATCAAAAGCCAAAAGATACCAAAAGCCATCAAAAAATGCGAGTTTTAAAGGTTTTACGCAAAACTTTTTCACACTTTTAGACTTTCTTTTTTGGGAATCTAACACAAAATCTACTCCATCATTAGAAACTTTTGTATAAGAAAAGCTAATTTTTATTTTTTTGTTAATTGCAGATTCTAAAATTTTGAATATTTTAATATCATCATTGCTTAACTTTTCACTATTTAGATGTGCATAAATTGGACTATTTATTTGTGCTTGAAATTGCCTAAAAAATTGTTGCACTTTGTTATGAAATTCATCACCAACTCCCTTTGCCATTTCATCCAAGATTCTAATAATAAGCTCTTCATCATTTTTAGAATCCATGCTATCTTTTAAATACCAAGTGTTACCTTTACGCTCCACAAATTCATTTAGGCACTCATGCAAATCACGTGAAATTGTTTTACTACTTACATCTAAGATTTTACTTAAAGATTTGATACTTAAGCCACTATTTGCTTTTTTGGCTAAATCTAGATTTGTTATTATGTCTGCGTGACGTCTCGCCTTGCTATTAACTAAGATGGCTTTGTACATTTAATTTATTCCTAGTTTTTATGTTTAGAGTTTATTTTTAGTATCTAGATTCTGTATATTGTAACTTTTTGTTTTCACAGGTACTTAATAATGACATTTGTATCCTAAGATTGTATAGAATCTAACCTTAAAGGAAGCTGAATTTAAGCTAAATTTAATAAAAACTTACCAAAAATCAACCTAGATTCTAAAAAATTTTGTATAGAATCTTGTAAATTAAAAATTTTAAGGACAAAAAATGCAAGTAATTCGGGCGGAAAAATATGGCTTTTGCTTTGGCGTAAAGCGCGCGATAAAAATCACTGAAAAAATAGCAAAAAAAAACAAAAACACCTTGACACTGGGACCTTTGATACATAATCCACTTGAGATTAATCGCTTGGAGAGCGACTTTGGCGTTAAAGTGCAAGAGGATATTAATAATTTGGGTGATTCAAAAAGCGTGATAATAAGAACGCATGGCATTACTAAGCAGAATTTAGATGAGCTAAAAACGCGTGATATTGCCATCACTGACGCGACTTGTCCTTTCGTCACAAAGCCGCAAAAAATTGTCGAGCAGATGAGTAATGAAGGCTATCGCATTGTCATTTTTGGTGATTCTAAACACCCTGAAGTGCGAAGCGTGATGAGCTATTCTGTCACGCCGCCCATTGTCGTGGGCGATTTGGATAGCATAAAATCGCTTGAAAAAGTGCCAAAAAAGATTGCGATTGTAAGCCAGACGACAAAGCAAATTGAAAAATTCCTTGAAATTGTGAGCTATCTTGTAAGCAATAGCCTTGAAGTGCGCGTGTTTAACACGATTTGCAATGCGACTTTTGAGAACCAAGAGGCGACACGCGAGCTTAGCAAAAAGGCGGATATAATGATAATCGTAGGTGGTAAAACTAGCTCAAACACGAAACAACTTTTTTTTATTTCTAAAAATCACTGCCCAGATAGTTATTTAGTCGAAAATGAGAATGATATAGAATCTAGCTGGTTTAAAGGCAAAAAAATTTGCGGAATTACCGCCGGGGCTAGCACACCAAACTGGGTTATAAAAAATGTAGAGGATAAGATAAAAAACTTATAGAATCTTTTAGTGTTGATTGTAACTTATAATTATATTATCAACATGCAGTCGCCATAAGAGTAGAATTTGTAGTTGTGTAGTATGGCTTCATGGTAGAGTTTTAGGGTGTTTTCTCGTCCTATGAGTGAGCTTACTAGCATGATTAGGCTTGATTTTGGTAAGTGGAAATTTGTTAAGAGTGCATTTACTTTTTTTGGTTTATTTTGTGGGTGTAGGAAAATGCTATTTTGTCCGATTAGTTTAGATTCTATAAAATCTTTAGAATCTGGGCTAACTTTGAAATTTTCTAAGTTAGTATTTTTAGAACTTTTTAAGATATTATCATTTAGCCACTCTACGCTTCGCATAGCCGTGCTACCTACACATAGAATCTTTTGTGTGTTTAGAATCTTTTTTGCGTTTTTTAGAGAGATTTCACAATATTCTTCGTGCATTTTATGCGTGGTAATATCTGCGGTTTCCACAGGCTTAAAAGTGCCTGCGCCAACATGCAAGGTAACATAAGCGACATTAAAATTAGATTCTAAAAATCCTAACATTTCACGCGAAAAGTGCAGGCTAGCAGTAGGCGCAGCAACGCTTCCATTTACCTTAGCAAAAAGGCTTTGATAGTCTTTGCAGTCTCTTTTTGTGCTTTCGCGTTTAATGTAGGGTGGTAGCGGGATTTTGCCTTTATTTTCAAGCAGACTAAAAATCTCGCTTTGGTTTAGAATCTGTATATTTTCGCCGAATTTAGATTCTAAAAAGTTAGGAATTTTAGAATTTATTGTGCTAGATTCTATAAAGTTATTATTTTTAGAATTTTTTATAGAATATAATTTGCTAGATTCTATAATTTTAAAAAAAACAACTTCCCTAAATCCGTCATTGCGAAGTTTCACAACGCACATAAAAATATTAGAATCTAGTTTAAAAATATCATTTTCTTTTACTCGACCTTTTATCTGCACTAAATGATTATTAGAATCTAGGGCTTTATGATAAAAGATTTCGCGAGATTTTTTATGAAAAGTCGCGTTAGATTCTAAATCGCAAGTAACTTTAAAATTTTCAAAGTTAGTATTTTCATAACTTTTTATAGAATCTAGATTCAGTATTTTCTCCCCAAAAATCCTAGCCTTTATCACACGCGTATCATTTAGCACTATCAAGTAATCGCGTGGCACAAAATCAAAAAAATGCTTAAAAGTTGTGTGGATAATTTCACCATTTTTATACACAAGCAATTTTGCATTTTCCTTAGGATTGCACGGCTCAAAGGCTATTAAATGCGAAGGCAAAATAAAATCATAAGATTCTAAAAGGCAATCTTTAGAATCTATGTTAATAGAATCTTGCAAAATCTCTCCTTAAAAAAGCCTTAATAAAATGTTATAATATCAAAAATTCTACAAATAAGGCTTAAAGTGAAAAAACCTATTGTTTATAAACTAAAAAGAGAAAGCGTTCGAATAATACACCAACTACAAGATGTTATAAAAAATCCACAAAAAATATTAAAAAATATTTCTAAATACATTCATAAATTAAAAAATATTTTAATATTTAGCGACAAAGTATTACGGGGGGGGGGGTAATAGCATTTAGATTCTATAAAATAAAAAAAATTCTACATACTTTAGAGTCTAAAAAAATATTTTATCCTATAAACAACAAAAATATTTTACCTAGTTTTGATATTAAATACAAATCTTTAATTGAAACATTTATAGAATCTAGTAAAGATTCTAAAAAATATATAAAACAGATTCTAAAAGATACAGATTCTATAACTTCTTGGCTTAACTCAAATGAGTTTAAAAATGAATATGGAGATAATCCCTATCCACCGATATTTGACCCAAAAAAAATTGATTATGCAAAGCTGCCTTTTGGCTTTTGTAATGCGTTGAATTTACCTATTCCGCACAATTATAATTATGTATTTTTTGCCTTTGGGGCGAGTGCTCATGGGACTATTATTGATTTTTTAGAGCTTATTTTAAATATTAAAATTGATAAGATTCACACAAGCTATTTTGATTCTAAATATAATAGTATTCCATCGTATCTACCATATCCTAATAATAAAAAGGATATGTATGTGTATGATAGAATCTTTGTTATGCATCATTTTTATGATTATAAATTTCCATATTTAGCCCGTGAAATGCCCTTTATTATCTTAGTTCGTGACCCTATTTCTCGCCTTAAAACAATGGTAAATCACGGATTTTTACATCCTAATGTTAAAAGCAATACATTTTTTCTGCACGATGACCTAAAAGTAGTATTAGATAGAAGATGTTATTATGGTTTGGAAAAAAATTTTATGGGTAATTCGTGGGATAATCTTTCATATTTTGCTAGATTACCTAGTGTAGATATTACAAGATATTATGTAGATATAGCTAAGTGTATGAATTATCCATACTCAAGTATTGCAAATATATGTAAAAACAACGTTTTTTATATGGATATGAGCGAGTTTTTACCACAAAATGTTATAGAATCTTTAAAGAAATATGCAAAGTTTTTTAATAAAAATATAGAAGATTCTATATTAGAAAAGCATAAGGCATATTTGCAAGAGAAAAAATGGAGTAATTTAGCATACGCAATTCCTTTAAACATGCAGATTCCTTTAAATAACACAATCTTAACACTACATATTAATCTAAAAAATGAGATTCCAAAAAATATGATAGAAATTAGCGATTTACTATTTGATAAAGACTATGAGATTCTAAAAATAGTAGGTTTTGGGATGAATAGTTATGATTTATGTATGTTAAAAAATAATGAAATTGCATTAATTGATGTTAGATTCTATATGCAAGAATTTTTGAGCGAATTAATAAAAATAGATAAAAAGATACTAGATTCTCAAGTAAAAGAGAGCGATATAATCGCCTATTTTAAGGCTAATAAAGCCCTAGCAAACGACTTTAAATCCTTGCTAGATAAAGAATTAGAGCATATAAAAAAGCATCGCCCAGATATTGTAGAATCTTGGAAATTTTATCAGCAATTTGAAAAATTATTTTAGAATCTACTTTTTTACAAACTCAAAAAGTCCTGTGTGTCCATTATTCACAAGGTCTGGGATAGAATCTAGATTTTCTTTATGCACGATTAATTCGCCATTTACACGCTCATAACACATAATAGTGTCAAGTTTATAAATATAACTCATTTCTACAACATCCATTTTATCAAGTGCATTAATGATTTTTTCTGGCTTAAAAACGCGATGTGCATTAAAACACACTTTATTTGCTTGTCCTACAGGCACACTAAAATAAAGACGCCCACCGGGTTTTAACACCCGCTGAAACGCCTTTAAAGCCTTCTCCCACGCATCTGGCTCAATTTTATCGCCATATCGCCCAAGCCCAAAATGCTCCACACTGCATAACGCTGATAAAGATTCTATACTACAATCTGCTATATTTTCAAGGTTTGTAGCATCTGCTTGGATATAGTTTACCCCCCCCCCCCCCGTTAGTTAGAAAATTAGATTCCATACTTGACATAGGTCGAATGTCTATTAAACAAACATTTTGATTAAAAGTAAGCAAGTGAGCAATAAAGCCATCCACACGAGAGCCTACATCATAATGGATAAAGCTTTTTAATTTTTGACTTGATTGTCGCAAACTAGATTCTATAGAATCCTTAGGGCCAGATTCTAAACTATCAAAAAATCGTCTCATTCGCTCCTTATATACTTTTCTAGCCCCCCAAATATCTTGCACAAAATATCCTATCTCATCATCTATACTACCAGCATTATTTGTATATTTTTCAGTTTTGCAAATGTAGTCAAACTCTTTGCTAATGATAAAATCTTTGTCTTTATTAAGCGAATTAAATAACGCCCTATCATTTTCTACCTCAAAATCAGTCATTCTTGTCTTTTTAGGTTTCTCAATAAAACCAAAAAATATCCCTATTTTTTTATACAATTTATTGTATATCTTTTTGAATGGTCGAGCAATCTCCTTGCCCACTTTGTAGAATACATAGCCTATATTCATTTTGTTCTCCTAAAAAATAAGTGATATTATATAGAATCTTTTTTGTGTTTTAAACGTTTTTGCTAAATACGTCCGATACTACTCATTATTTTATTTTAATAAAGCACAAAAATCTAAATGTGACCTTAACATTTGCTAAATATTTCTTTTTTATCAATATAATCACAAATTAGAAATTTTTGTAAGGAATAAAAAATGTTACGTTCACTTCACTTTCGATTGCGTGTTATCCACATTATCGGGATGCTTAGCCTCGCTATCAATGCCTACTTTTTTACCGACAATATAATCGGTGAGTGCGTGCAGTATTTTCTCATTTTCGCCCTTATTTTGCATGATTTAGATGAGAAAAAATGGGGCGCTGATATGAATAAAGTAATTGCTAATGAGCTAGAAAAAATGACGCTAAATTCTAAGCTAAAAGCCGATACGTCCTTTAGTTTGGAGAGTGGGCAAATACTAAATTTAATCTCGCAATTTAAGGAAAAAATAAGCACAATCGTGCAAACCATCGACAAAAAAACGCATGCAAACCAAGACAATATCAAAACGCTTGAAAACATTTCGCACTCGCTTTACACTGAATCTAGCGATATGCGCGACATCGTGAATACCGCCAACACCCGCGCACAGCACATTGATTCTGCCATGAGCGACTTTATAAATGATGTCAATCAAACAGGCAGCCATCAGCAAGAAATGCTAAAGATTATGCAAGAAATTAAGCAGCTTTTAAGCGACGTGCAAGACTCTTTTGAGGATACGGCGCGTCATAGCGAGGAGCTTGTAAGCCATTTTAGTTCGCTTCAAAATAGCACAAATTCGATTGCAAATATCGCTAAAAGCGTAGGCGACATCGCCGACCAGACAAATCTTTTGGCGTTAAATGCGGCTATTGAGGCAGCTAGGGCTGGAGAGCACGGACGTGGCTTTGCGGTTGTGGCTGATGAGGTTCGCAAACTCGCCGAACGGACGCAAAACTCGCTTGTAGAAATAGATTCTAATGTTAAAAGCATTATTCAAGAGGTTAGTGAGAGCAATGTATCGTTAAATTATAATAAGGAAAATATTGCAAATTTAGTAACTAAAAATCAAAATACCACGACAAAAATTCTAGATTTTGAAACTATTTTCCAACAAAGCTCGACAAATATCGAGCATATCGTAGCAAACGCAAACGCTACAAAAAGCGACCTAGATAGCATTATCGCGGATATTAAGCAAATCGTAACTTTTGCCCAAAATAACCTCAATAATTCGCAACATATTTCAAACATTTCAAGCGACATTCAAAAAGATTTCAACGAGCTAGAAAAGAGCATTTTGGTGCTGGAAAAGTAGATTCTATAGAATCTAGATTCTATAAACATCCTTTCAAAATGGTTTTTAAGTTATAAGATTCTTTATAGAATCTATATTACCCATATTTTTATATATATCACAGGCTTTGCTCTGGTCGCATTACTCAAAATTATTCCAACTCAAAATTATTATAACTCAAATCCATTTTTACTAATTTTTTTAATTCCCTGATACCTTCAGGCGTGCTAGTCAATTTATTACCTGTCACTACCAATTCTTCCAAAAGTTTTAAATGCGAAATCTCACTTGGAATCTTTTCTACTCCAGTGTCCTCCAAATTTATACGCCACAGATTCACTAAATTTTTTATACAAGCAGGCAGGGCTTTAAAAGTGCCGCCACATATATCTAGCGTCTCTAGTTTAGTCATATTGCAAATGCACTCAATGGGAAATTCGCATGCTTTATCAAATCTAATACACAAATACTGCAAATTATGCAAATTTGCAATCTCTTTTGGCACAGAGTGTGGTTCTAAAAAACAATCCAAAATCTCTAGATTCTCTAAATCTCCTATGCTAGCTGGCAGGGCTTTTACTTTACCAATCTTTAATTTTTTAAGTTTTTTTAAATTTCCTATATTTTGTGGCAATGTAATCAAATAATCATACGCTCCATCCGTTATGAAAATCTCTTCTAGCTTTTCTAGCTCACAAATCTCATCTGGCAGACTGCTTAACTGATGATATGTAATATTTAAAACCTTTAAATTACGCAGTTTGGCAATCTCTTTTGGAATCTTTTTCATATCAATACCATACAAATCTAGAGACTCCAAAGTCTTTATATCAAAAATGCTACTTGGAATCTCACCTAAAATCCCCCCCATTTATTAGCCTTAGTCCTTTAAGATTTTTTAGAGTGCTAAAATCAGTTGCTAAAATGGCTTTTTTATACGCAGGGGCGATTTGTGCTGCATGAGATTCACACTCAATGGTTAAAGATTCTAAGGTTTTAATTTGCAAGATAGTTTGCAAAATTTCCTTATATTGCGTTGTCTCTGTTTCTTTTATAGTAATATAAAGCTCTTTTAAAGGCAAAGTGGCAAACTCGCTAGGCAGACTTTTCACATTCCGTAGCCATAAATCATCTTCGCTAATATCCACCCCTTGCTCTTTAGCCCATATTTCCAAATTTGCATTACTATCCATTTTATTTCCTTAGCTTTTATTGTTTTTAAAATCGCAATTTTTATTCTATCATAAATTTATAGAATCTAGATTCTAAGTTTTAAATATTAAGCGGGTCGATGTCTATGTCTATGGAATCTAAAATGTGTTTTGGGGCGATTTTTAAGGCTTTTTGTAGCAATTTTTGCAGTGCAAATTTTTCCTTGCTTCTTAGTAAGATTTGGTAGTAAAATTTGTTTTTTATCTTTGGGATACTTGCTTGGGATATGCCAACAATCTCGACTTTAGATTCTATTGTTTCATTTTCCCTAATAACATACCCTAAAATATTAGCAAATTCATAACTTAAATTTTTCGCTGTATTTTCGATTTTGTGGCTAAAAGTAATTAAAGCCAAACGCGAAAATGGCGGATAAAGCGGAAAACGCACCTTAATTTCATACTCCAAAACAAGCCGAAAGTCCCTAATCATCGAGTTTATAAACGAGCTTTCACTACTTTGAATAATGCTTTTACCACTCTCCTTTCGCCCACTTCGCCCTATAACTTGAAAAATCAGGCTAAAAGTATTCTCAATAGCCGCAAAATCAGGCATATTTAGCATAAAATCTACGCCCAAAATCACGCTCAGTGCGACATTGTGATAATCATGCCCCTTTGCAATCATCTGCGTGCCTATCAAAATGTCAATTTTTTGAGAATTAAAATCGCTTAAAATTGCTTCTAACTTCTTTTCCGTGCTAACATTGTCTCTATCAAAAATTGCGATATTTGGAGCTAAATCATAAAAAAGTAATATATTTTCTAACTGCTTTTTAATCTCTTCAGTCCCAAAACGCATACCACTTAAATCATCGCTCCCACACGCTTCACACGCACTAGGAATGCTGCGAGAAAAGTTGCAATAGTGGCAAACTAGGCTATTTGTCTTATTATGCACGCTAAGTGAAATGCTGCAATTTGGGCAGGTGAATTTACTGCCGCAATTACGACAAAGCAAAATCTTAAAATTAGCACGAGTTGGGACAAAAATAATGCTCTGTTTTTTAGAATTTAATGTCGAAATAATTTCATTTATTATAACTTGGCTAGATTCTAATGTTTTGGCTTTTTCATAAATTATTTCTTGAGCTGAGTTATAAAATTTAGAATCTAGATTCAGTAAATAATGATTTAAGTTAGCTAAATAATAACTTTTTACGCTAGGAGTTGCACTTCCTAGAACTACTTTTACGCCCTTTGTGCTAAGATACATCGCCAAATCTCGCGCGTTATATTTTGGATTTGAGTTTGATTTATAGGAGCTATCATGCTCTTCATCGACAATTATTAGCCCTAAATTTTGATAAGGTAAGAATAGGGCGGAGCGCGCTCCAGCAATGATTTTTATTTTTTTATTTTGCAGATTCTCTAAAATTTCACTCTTTTTTTTCGCACTTTTTTTGCTATGCCAAATCTCATTAATGTTTGGAAAAGCAGATTCTAAACGTTTTTTCATTTGTGGCGTGAGCGAGATTTCTGGCATTAAAAGCAAGACTTCTTTATTTTGTTTTAAGGTTTCATTCATTAAGTGGAAATAAATTTCGGTTTTTCCACTGCCTGTCGCGCCAAATATTAGGGATAAGTTTTTTTTTAACGCTTCGTTGAATATTGCTTCTTGCTCTTTGGATAGGGTTTTTAAATTAGATTCTATATCAATAGTAGGGCGGTGGGTGGGCATTTGGCTAGAATCTTGGGCGTTTATTGAATCTAATTTAGAATCTAGATTCTGTAAATTATTAGATTCTATATTTTCTAATTTTTTATTATTAATATTATTAGATTCAATACTTTTATTAATTTTTACACAAGCTGTTTTATGGTTTGCAATTCTAGCATCGTGCGTAAGATTTGCGGGTTGCGTAGATTTTTCTGCGGAGACTAGCCTATTTTGGCTGTCGCACAAAGAAAAATCAAGCTCCCGCAAAGATTGCGTGCGAGGCGAATTGCTTGCAAGGGTAAAAAGAGAAGCGGTAATGCCTTTATGCACCACATAATATTTGGCAATAAAATCTAGCAAACTCAATTGCAAAGGCGTTAGAAAAAATGCAGATTTTGTAGCTTTTAATACCTTAAAGTTATAATTTTTAGAATCTAAAATCTCTCTTACAATGCCTAAACATTTTCTATTTTGCAAGGTCACATTTACAATATCATTCACCTTAATATTTTCGCTAGATTCTACAAAATATGTAAGGGAAAAAAGCTTCGCCCCGATTATATCCACTAAGATATAAATTTTAGAATCTTGCGTCATGTTGAGCGTTTGCGAAACATCTATGTTATTTTTTTTAGAATCTATGTTTTTAGATTCTTTAGAATCTAATTTTTGAAAGTCGTTATTTTTCGACAAAACGTTTTCTTGATTTTCAATTGCACTTTGCGCAAAAAAGTGCATATCCCCCACCCCGCGCCCCCCAAAAATTTCTTTAGTGTCAAAAAAAGTAGCCGCACTTTTTCTAAAAGGGGGCGAGCCCCGCTTTTCTGTCGCTTGCGAAAAAGCGGACGCACGCACTTCTGCGTGCGTTGTTTCCGCTTTTTGCGCACCACGCGACAGGCGGGACTCACAAGGTTGTGCTTCGCACGATTTTTTTAATGTCAAGCTATCGCTTGACTCTTTTTTTTCATTTGTCTTAGAATCTAAGCTAGATTTTATATTTTCATTATCCATTTCTAAATTTCTCAATTAGTTTTATTATTTCAAACTCGGCACTTGCTTGGTCTCTAAGATTTAGAATAAATTTCTCCAAAATATTCTCAATACTATAACTTGTATTTTCAAAAGATTCTATAATTCTTAGTCTAGTCTTGGAATCTAAATGCGATAAATTGATTTTGAATGAACGCTCACCAGCTCTATCAGTGATTCTAATATGCAGGATTTCAGGCACATTATCACTTTCAGTAATTTCTATATTTGCTAACTTTTCATTATTAATATTATCCATTTTATAACCATTAAAAAATTTATAGAATCTAGATTCTAAAAAGACAATATTTTAGCATGTAAGTTTAAATTTATAGAATCTAAATATTTAATACTTTCCACCAAAACTTCCACATTTCCTAACTACAAAATTTTTTACATTATTTATTTACATATTTTTTACTAAAAAATATTGATAATTTGTATATAACCTGTTATAATAAGTTCAATAAAGATTCTATAAAAAGGATAAAAAATGGCTAAGAAAAATAAAAAACAAATAAATTTTAACGCATTTGATATGAATTGTATTTCACATTTAAGCCCGGGGCTTTGGCGTTATCCAAACGATGAAGCCGTGCGATATAAAGATATAGAATACTGGCAAAATATCGCTAAGATAGCGGAAAAAGGGCTATTTGACGCCGTTTTTATCGCTGACGTGCTAGGCGTGTATGATGTCTATAAAGGCAATGACTTTGGCGCGCTAAGGACCGCCCTGCAAGTGCCTGTAAATGACCCAGTCCAGCTAGCCGCCGTAATGGCAAGTGTAACGCAAAATGTAGGCTTTGGAATCACGGCTGCTACGGCATTTGAACATCCTTATCCATTTGCACGTCGCCTTAGCACGCTAGACCATCTTACAAAGGGTAGGGTAGGGTGGAATATCGTCACAGGCTACCTACCCGCCGCTAATCGCAATATGGGCGCAAGCGAGTTGCCGCATGATGAGCGATATGATATGGCAGATGAGTATATGGAGGTGATTTATAAGCTTTTGGAGGGTAGCTGGGAGGATGATGCCGTCATTGCGGATAAGGAGAGTGGCGAGTATATCAACCCGCACAAAGTCCATCACATAGGGCATCATGGCAAGTATTATGATGTGCCGGGCATTCACATTTGTGAGCCTAGCATTCAGCGAACGCCGGTGCTATTTCAGGCGGGGGCATCTTCGCGTGGGCGGCGATTTGCTGGGCGTCATGCGGAGGCGATTTTTGTTACTGCGCCTAGTAAGGAGCACGCACGCCTTGTCGTAAGCCAGATTCGAGATGAGCTAATAAAGGCTGGACGCGACCCACATAGTGCGAAAATCTATCTTGGCGCGACTATTATTACAGATTCTAATGATAAGCTAGCGGAGGCGAAATTCAATGATTTGGCGAAATATGGCAGCACGGAGGGCATTTTGGTGAAGTATTCTGGCTGGCTTGGCGTGGATTTGAGCCGATATAAACTCGATGAGCCACTAAATAATATTAAGTCAAATGCGATAATTGCACTAGTTGATGCCCTGCGTGAATCTACTACAGAATCTGGCAAAATATGGACACTGCAAGACTTAATCCATAGCGAAAGGATAGGCTCGCTAGGACCTAAAATCGTGGGCGGTAAGGAAAAGGTAGCGGATATTTTAGAGGAGTTTATTGAGTATAGCGATGCGGATGGCTTTAACTTGGCGTATGCTACAACGCCTGGCACTTTTTTGGATATAGTGGAGTTTATCGTGCCGACCCTGCAGGAGCGTGATGTGTATCGCCGTGAGTATAATGAGGGTAGCTTGCGTAATAAGCTTTTTGGCAAAGGCGATAGGCTTCCATACTCGCACACAGGGGCGAAATATCGTGTCGGCGGACCAAAAAGCACCATAAATGACTATGCTAACACAGGTCGCCGCCACATTAGCGATGAGGAGTATTTTATATAATGTCTGTTTCATAAATTTTATTCTTATGTAAGTAATTAAGCTAAATAATTCATAGAATCTAAGTTTTACTAAGATTTTGAGATAGTTACAAAATACCCAAAAATTACACAACCCAGATTCTACAAAACACAAAAACTTTCTGTAAAATTACAAAATTACTAACCAAAGGAAACCTATGCTACAGATACCACAAGATAAAAAAAAGCGGCTTTCACTCGTGTTTATCGGCATCCTTGCGGTTCTTATTATCACTTGGCTTGTCGTTACATTTTATCGTGCGTATCTCCCTAAAAAGCAGATGTTTCAAGGGCAAATCGCCGCGCGCGAGTATAGCGTAAGCTCCAAACTCGCCGGTCGTGTCGATAAGATTCTAGTGCATAAAGGCGATGTGGTGAAAAAAGGCGATGTGATTTTCACCATCGCAAGTCCTGAGCTAGATGCCAAATACGCCCAAGCCCAAGCAGGCTATGAAGCCGCAAAAGCCCTGAACGCCGAAGCCACGCACGGCAGCCGCGATGAGACCATAGAATCCGCCAAAGATGTCTGGCAAGCCGCCGCCGCACAGGCAAAACTCGCCCAAAAGACTTACAGCCGCATAGAGCAGCTTTATAAAGATGGCGTGGTGAGCCTGCAGCGGCGAGATGAGAGCCACGCCGCGTATGAGAGTGCGAAATATAACGAAAGCACCGCGTATCAGCAGTATAAGTTGGCACTTAGCGGGACGCGTGATGAGACCAAACGGGCGGCTTTGGAGAAGGAGCGCGCCGCACTAGGGCAGTTGCAAGAAGTCGAGGCGTATATGGCAGACATTGAGGCGTTAGCGCCCGCTAGCGGCGAGGTTAGCAACATTTTGGTGCATAGCGGCGAGCTTGCTCCTAGCGGATTTCCGGTGGTTATGCTTGTGGATTTGGCGGATTCGTGGCTAAGAATCGGCATTGATGAGAACCATTTGTCGCGTTTTAATAAAGATTCTGTCTTTAGCGGCTACATTCCAGCGCTTGATAAAACGATAAATTTTAAGGTCACACATATCGCTGTGATGGGCGATTTTGCGACATGGAAAGCCACTGCAAGCACGCAAAACTATGATATGAAAACCTTTGAGGTAGAAGCGCGTCCGGTAGAAAAAGTGGATGGACTTCGCGTTGGCATGAGCGTTTTGGTCTATGGAGAATAGAATCTAGTATTTGTTAAATTTCATAATTATGTTATTTGGAATTATTTTGCTTAAAAACCTATAAAATTTGTAGAATGGTAGGGCGGTGTAGATTTTTTCGCCACGCTCTGCTTTTTGCAAGATAATGCGCGTTTCTTTTTTGATATTTAAAAAGGGCAGTTTTGAGAATTTCCCACCACGACTTATCGTATCAGCGCGGCTATTCATCTCAGTATCCATATTTCCGGGGCAGAAAAGCAGCACATTTACATTAGAATCTTTTAACTCAAACGCCAAAGCCTTGCTAAAATACTCAATATAGCCCTTGCTAGCGGCATACACGGCTTGATTTGGAATGGGAGCAAAGCCAGAAACTGAGCCTACCATCACAATAAAGGCAGTAATTTCCTTATCTAAAATATTAGGATTTTTAGAATTTTTTATAGAATCTTGCGAAGTAGATTCTGTAATTTTTTTGTCTAAAACTTGCGAATTTTGTAACTTAGATTCTATAGAATCTTGTGGATTTTGCAAATTAGATTCTATAACTTTTTCCTTAAAAACTTCTAAATTTTCTAACATAAAAGGCAGCACAATTTTACTAAGCAAAGTCGCACCCTTAATATTCAAATCTAAAAGCGTGATAATGTCGCTATTTTGCATATTTATAAACGCGCCATCGCGTTCAAAACCAGCGTTATTTATTAAGATTCTAACATTTGGCTTCCCATTATTAAGTGCATTTTGCAAAGTAATAAAGCTAGAATCTTGCCCTAAATCAAGCGAAAAATAAACAAATTTAACACCGCTATATTTAGATTCTAAGGCATTTAAATCCAAGTGATATTTTGACTTTTCACGTCTTGCAATTAGCCAAATTTCATTAATTTTTATAGAATCTTGCAAGTTTTCAAAAGTAGGTTCTATAATTTTTCCCTTAGAATATTCTAAATTTCCTGACCCAAAAATAGCATATTTCTCCAAAACCGCGACCACAAATTCACTCCCTAGCCCAGAACTAGCCCCAGAAATAATCGCCACATTTTTCATAAAATCTCCTTAAAAACTCAAACTAATAAGCTATTCCCCAAAAAATTTCGCAATAGATTCTAAGGCGCTATCCGCCCCAGCCTCTTCGCTCATCGCGCGTAAATTCATCGTTGGCGTGTGTAAAAATTCATTAAAAATGCTATGCGCCAAACGCGTGATATTTTCACGCAAAGCCTCAGGCAAAAAGCCCTTTTTTATCGCGCGATTTATCTCTTTTAAACTTGCCATTTTTGCCTTGTGACGCATTTTTTTGATAAGCGGGTCAAGCTCCAAATTGTTAAGATAAATCGCAAAATCACGCACAAATTTATCCACGATTTTAAGGGCAGATTCCAGGTTTTCGCGGCGAGATTCTATGTGCTTGGCGGCACGTTTTTTAAGGTCATCCACGCACACAACCTCGATATTTTTTAGGATATTTTTGAGCCTTTTATCGCGGCTTTTTATCGCCGTAGAGCCAAATGAGTGGCTGCCAAATGAGATATTTCTAGGGATTGATAAATCAAAAAAGATTCTATCATTTTTACGCAGTTTTAGCATATTTTCGGTGATTATCACGCCGCCGCTAACCGCTGTTATCACTATTTGATGCTCATTTATCGCGGTGGCTAAATCACTAAAAGGAATGATTTTTGCGTCTATTTTTGTAGCGTCCAGCAGGGCGTTTGCGTTTTGCTGCGTGCGGTTGGTTAAGCTTAGATTAAGGTTATGTTTTGCAAGATGTTTTAGGCTCAATTTTCCCATTTCACCAACGCCGATTATAAGGATTTTAGGGCTTTTTAGGGCTTTAGATTCTATAAATTCAAGAGCCAAAGTCGCCATAATCGAAGCAATCGAAACAGGATTTTTGGAAATATCAGTTTGACTACGCACCGCCGCAGCGCAGCGAAACGCGTAAGTAATAAGGCGATTTAGCCACTTTGAACTAAAATTATTCTCGCTACTTAGCTTAAAAGCGTCTTTGAGTTGCCCGCTAATTTGGCTCTCCCCGACAACGAGCGATACAAGCGCGCTAGCCACGCAAAATACGTGCTTTATAGCCTCTTCCCCGCTTAGAATCTGCGGATTTTCTAGCTCTTTTATATCGATTTTTTTGTAATCGCTAATGGCTTTTATTATGGAATCTGTAATTTTTTTTATAGAATCTTTGGGGGTAGATTCTATATTTTTATTTAAAAAAGGCTGGTGGTTTTTGTGATTAGATTCTATATTTTCTAACTTTTTAGAATCTTTAGTTAGATATTCTGTAATTTTTTGCGTGTTTTCAAAATTCGCACTTGCACCCTTTGCATTAATCTTAAAAGTGGGAGGTTGGGTGGGAATAGATTTATGCAAAGGGTGCGAGTGCGAATTTTGCATACTTTTAGAATCTAGATTCTGTAACTTTTCATTAAAATTATTACAAATATTAGAATTTTTAGATTCTATAGAATCTATATTTTTATAGAATCTAGAATCTTGCAAATTAGATTCTATATTTTCTAACTTTTTAGAATCTTTAGTTGTAGATTCTGTATTTTTATTTGTCATATTGAGCGGTAGCGAAATATCTACCTTAGTTTTCATAAGATTTTTAGAATCTAGATTCTGTAACTTTTCACTAAAATTATTACAAATATTAGAATCTACAAAGGCATAAATCTCGCAACGATTGCAAGTAGAAAGCAGCATTACTTCTTTTATACCATTTATTTGTCGCAAAAGTGGCAAGATTTTTATACACTCTTCATCGCTAAAGTGCAGCTTCTCACGCACTTCCACACTCGTATTTTGATGCGAAAAACTAACTATAATATACATATTTTTACCCAAAATTTATAGAATCTAAATCGTAATTTTATCAAAAATCAAATCTTAGATTCTAAACTTTTAACTTAAATATTTTTATATATAAGATTCATGGCAAAATCACTTAAAAACACTCATCATTTTTTATAAAAAAATATAGAATTAAATTCTAAAAAATGTGAATTTATTACACAATAAAATAACGCAACATTACCAAATGAAACATTTTGAAACAGATTCTATAGAATCTATTTTTTTAATAGGGTGGTGGGTGAATGAAAGGGAATCTTTAGAATCTGCATTATCAAAAATAGCATTTTTAGATTCTAACTTATCGTTTGCCATCCGCCCTTTTGTTAGGACAGAATCTTTAGAATCTTCTTTATCTATTCCCGCCCAGCCACCCCTTAAGGAGTTAGATTCTATAGAATCTAATTTGTCAAAACGCTGATTTCATTTTCAAGCTTGTTAAAATCTTGTTTTATATCAAGTGAAATGTTAGAAATATCCTTGCTATGGCTTAAATTATTATTCGAAAAAATTACGATTTTTTGAATATCTTGCACGATTATACTTAGATTTTCCCTAACTTTTTGCGAATTTTGTGCGATATTTTGAATGCTTTTCATACTCATATCAAACGCCACTTCAAAGCTCTCTACGCTTTCACTCGCACTCTTATTTTTCTCTAGCAAATCCGTGATATTTTCGCTACTTAGATTCAATACATCGCGGCTAGATTCCACACTTTGCGTCATCGTTTTGACATTATTATTGATTTGAGATAGCGAGCTTTGCGTGCTTTCGGCAAGTTTTTTAATCTCATCAGCCACAACTGCAAAGCCACGTCCATGCTCTCCAGCCCTAGCTGCTTCAATCGCCGCATTTAAGGCAAGTAGATTTGTTTGCTCCGCAATTTTTCGCACCGCATCCACAATGCTAATAATTTGGGCGGTGTTATTTTCCAAAGTGCTAAAACACTCGGTCAATTCGGCATTTTGACTAGAAATCTTAGCGATTAAATCCTGAATATTTTGCAAAAGTGTATTTATTTCACGCACATTTAAAATCATGCTCTGCCCGCTAGATTCAGCATTTTGCACCTGCGTAATAAAGTCATTTAGCAAAGATTCTATTAGTAGCGTTTGCTTATTCGTGCTAGTCACAACCTTACTCATATCGCTTGAGCAGGTTTGCAAAAAGTTAGAAATGTCTTGCAGTCCCTTAATATTTTCTTGGTTGCTATGCGTTTTTTGCTTGATAACTAGGGCGATGTTTTTTATTTTTTCCTTAAAAATATCGATAAGTTTTAGAATCTGCGCATTTTCTTTGCTAAAAGATGTATCGACTTTTAGCTTGGAGTTTAGGGTCATATTTTGCAGCTCTTTAGTTATGATATTCGTAAGTTTTACGCCCCAAAACTTCTCGTCTAAATCATGGAAAACAAGGGCAATCGCAAGGGCAACCTGAACGATTTGCGAGATAGAATCTTGCGTAAAAAAGGCTGCATTGCAAAGCAAAATCACAATTCCTAAAATGTGCGTAACGCGCATTCGCAAATATAATGAACGAAACATTTTTTATCCTTAAAGTTATGAAATTTGAAACTTTGGACTTTTTTCTTAAAATAGGGCGATGGGATTCTAAAAATATAGAATCTAGATTCTAAGTTTTTTAAAAACAGGGCGTTTAGGCAATTTCCAAGGCAAATATAGAATCTAAACGCAAAAGTCGCAGTTGCAAACTTTTTAATCTATTCCCACCCTACCACCCTTTTTTAAGATTAAAAAAAAGTTTGCAACTGCGACTTTTGCTAAAGATTCAAATTAAGATATAGAATCTAGATTCTATATTTTAAGCCAAAAGCCCTTTTTTAAGACGTGGATAGAATCTAAGATTCTAATTTTTTTATCCTATCGCCCACCCACCACCCTTTTTAAAGGAAGTTTTAAAGCCAAAATTTAAATGAGTATTTTAAATATATAATTATTTACCTACATTAGCAAGGGTTAAGTTTTGAAATAAAATTTTATAATAAAACTTGAGATTCTAAATTTAATATTTAGCTTTAACAATAAGTCTTTCTCTTGTGTATTTATCACGTGAAATAGTGTAATAAATTTTTTTTATCACAGGCGTTTGCTCTGCTCCATCCTTTTTCCAAAATTGAGCTTTAGACATCATACTACATGTAATTAGACCATTTTTTTCGCTCTCTTTTTTCATATTGTTGTAGTGAAATTCACCACTAATTACAGACGCATGAAATCCATCATCTGTGATATTAAACTTTGGCTGTCCATCGACATCATTTAAACTAACACTGCCGCCATTATACAAAGTGATTATCTCGCTTGGCATTAAATCCTCTTCCATAAGTTTTATTTTTACATCAAAGCTATCACAAGCTATTCTGCTAAAATCAAATGCAAAAACCAAACTACAACTAGTTAAAAAATTAAAAACTATCTTTTTCATAATTTTATCCTATAAAAATATAAATTTTTGGAATCTAGATTTTAAATTACACATTTATTATACAAAAAAAATTTGGTTTAATAGTTTCAAATGTAGCGTATCTGCATCTTCTTTTTTTAAATAACGCACATACCCGTTTCTTTGCTAAGTCTAATTAAATAATCATCGTGTAGCTCCTTATCTAGTCGTATTATTTCAATATAAAAATCTTCGCCAAAAATATCTTTATAAGTTAGAGCAGATTCTAAAGCGGCATTTTTGCTATTAGAATCTAGATTCAAACGCCAAGCAATCTTGCCTTTTAAAGACGCCGAAGTGCAAATAAGCCCTTCACAATGCTTTCTTAGAATCTCTTTAGTAATTGTGGCTTTTCCATAAACTGCGTGCAAACAACCTTTAGTTGCTAAATACATAAGATTCTTATATCCCACTTTATTTTTGGCAAATAAAGAAAAAAGCGGGGGTTTTCTATATTTATTGCTAACGCGCGTTTGAATATGCGTTTGAATATGCGTTTGAATATGCGTTTGAAGCCCTATAATAGGCTTTATGCCATGCTTTTTCATAATCTTATAAAATTCAATCGCACCAAACATATTTCCATTATCAGTAATCGCCACGCTTGTCATTCCTAGCTCTTTTAGGCGTTTAGCCAAAGATTCTATCTTTATTATGCCAGCTTGTGAATATTCAGTATGTAAATTCAAGTGCGTGAATTTTATGTTAGATTCTATATTTTTTGTTTCATTTTTTCTTGCGTTCACAAGATTCTCCTTAAACTTTTATAGAATCTTAGTGAAAAAATAAGACATTCTTTGTCCCTTTTTTTAGAATCTTTTTTGAAAATTAGATTCTATAATTGTATTTAAAAAAAAGGTGGTGTGCGGCGTAGTTTATCACAAATAGGGCGGTGGGTGGGCGATTAGGTTATGAGCGAAGCGAAATATAGAATCTAAAATAAGATTCTAGAAAAAATATAGAATCTAATTTTTAAATATTTTTCTTTTATCTATTCTCAAAGAAGCCACACTTAAGGTTAGAAAAATATTTTTCGTTTTGTGCCTTGCAATATAGAATCTAGATTCTAAGATTCTATAAAAGTATAGAATCTATTCCACTTCCTTTGCCACTAAGTTGACTTTAGAATCTTGCTATAATGTGAATTTTCCTCGCCATTACTTCTATCATCATATACTTTGGTGGCCCATTTTACGCTACAAGCACACTATTTTTATTTTTTAGTAACCTAAAATTGGTGTATTTCGCCTTGACAAATCCATCATCATGTTTTTAGCGTTATATGCAAAATATCACCCTCAAACCACACGCTAACAAAAGAGCCATCATTATGTATTATATAAAAGACGTTGTCATATCCGTCCTTTTTTGGCAATCTCTCAACCTCGCTTTCAATTATATTTAACCTGCTTATTATCGCACTTTAGCTCCGCTGTATTTAACACACTAAATCCACAAGGCTTACCATACATATAAGTAAATGTTTTATACAAACTCCTTTGGAAATTTTTAAGATTTATTGCGAAAACTTTTGCGTGATTTAGTGGCGTTAGAATCTTTGTTGAATGTTTTATCAAATTCTATTTTTGGCATTTCATCAATGCTTTCATTTATAGCTGAAATTAGCGTAGTTTTATCAAAGGGCAGATTATGCGAAGTGATAATCTTTGTAATGGTTGATTTGAGTTGCTCTTTTGTCATTTTTTACTTTCTAGCTTTTCTAACGTGATTCTGGCGGCTTCTTGTTGGGCGTTTTTCTTGCTATTGCCACTTGCGGTAGCATAAGGTTTCTCGTTTATAAAGACTTGCATTGTAAAGGTTTTATTATGGTCTGGACCGCTTTCACTTACTAATGAATAAGTCGGCGTTACGCCAAAAATCTCTTGGGTTAGCTCTTGCAAGCTTGACTTATAATCTTTCAAAAGCGTTTCATTAATATCAAAATTAGATTCCATAAGCGGATAAAACACGCTCTTTACGCAATCGAGTCCAGATTCTAAATAAATCACTGCCATTAACGCCTCAAATGCGTTAGATAAAATACTAGGCTTACTTCGTCCGCCATTATTATTTTCGCTCTCTGACATATATAAACAATCACCCAAGTTCAAAGCATTTGCAAGGCGGCAAAAGCTCTCCTCATTGACTAAAGAAGCACGCATTTTAGATAACACGCCCTCCTTTTTATTGCGAAACTTTAAAAATAAAAATTCCCCCACCACAATATCTAGCACCGCATCGCCTAAAAATTCGAGCCGCTCGTTATTATAGGGCTTGTGATAGCTTTTATGCGTTAAAGCCTCCTCTAGCAATTCGTGGTTTTTAAATGTGTAGTTTAGCCGCTTTTCAAGTTGTCTAATTAGTTGCAAAATGTAGCCTTTTGTTTTAAATTTTATAATGATTCTATCCAAAAAACATAAAATTCATATATAATTTTCTAATTGATAAAAATTCTTAACAAGGATTTGGCAAATGAGTGAAAATAAAACGAGTAAAAAACGGCGTGTGCTAATCAAGTTTAGCGGTGAGGCGTTGGCTGGGAAAAATGGCTTTGGCATTGATTTGGATATATTGAAATTTATCGCTCTTGAAATCAAGAATCTCTACGCGCATAATCTTGAAATCGGTATCGTGGTGGGCGGTGGCAATATCATTCGCGGTGTCACAGCGGCGCAAGGCGGGCTAATCAAACGCACGAGTGCCGATTATATGGGAATGCTAGCGACCGTAATCAATGCGGTGGCAATACAGGAAGCCTTAGAATCTTTAGGGCTAGATGTGCGGGTGCAAAGCGGCATTGACATTACTGAAGTCTGCGAGAGCTACATATATCGCCGCGCTATTCGCCATTTTGAAAAGGGACGAATAGTGATATTTGGCGCTGGAACGGGGAATCCTTACTTTAGCACGGATACGGCGGCTACACTGCGTGCGATAGAAATAGAGGCGGAGCTGATATTGAAAGCCACGAAGGTAAATGGCGTGTATGATAAAGACCCAAATAAGTTTGCCGATGCTAAGTTATTGTCGCACATTAGCTATGATGAAGCGTTAAAAGACCATATAAAAGTAATGGATGATACCGCTATCGCACTAGCTAAGGATAATTCACTGCCCATTTTGGTGTGTAATATGTTTAAAAAAGGGAATCTAATAGATGTTTTAGTGCATAAAAAGGGCGACTTTTCGGTGGTGAGCTGAGTTATAAAAATATTTGAAAGGAAATTTTATGCATCCATTGTTAGAATCTGATGTTATAGAATGCCCCCATAAAGGCAAGGTAATTTTACAAACAAATAACCATAATGCTTTTAAAATAAATAATTGCAATGTGATAGTAGAATCTGATTTAATTAACGCAAAAATACTAGGTTGTTCCTATACAACGTTGGGAATTCCTACACCTTGCACTTGTATTTCTAATATACCTAAATCTTGTGTGTCTAATCTTTTGAAAATAAATGATAAAGGTGTGATTTTGGCGGAAAATATAGGTATGATATTAACCGATAAAGGTTTTCCACTTATTTTAAATAATAAACCAAAATCAAGTGATTTCCTAACATTGCAATCATAACCACAATGTAAAAGGAAAAACCCATGAACTCATTTATTACCCTAAAGATAGATAATTTAGAATTTATTATTACAAAGGCTAGTATTACTGAGAGTTTAGAATCTTTAC
>NZ_JRMP02000067.1 GCF_000762875.2 Helicobacter saguini | reverse complement strand
TATTAATATCATCTAATACCATAGATGCACCTTCTTTTACTCTTCTTTTTCTTTCATCTATGCTTAGTGAATTGTTTAATTCTAAATCGTTACCTTTTTCAAACCATTCTGGTACAATAAAACACATATTTACTCCTTTTTATCAAATAAACATTTTTTCATGTCCTTGCTACATCTTTCTTGTTCTTGTTTTTCTTCTTTAGTAAAATCACTTTCAATTACTTTAGCTTGTAAGTAAAAGGCTGGGTTTATTCTATTGTTCATTCCTGTTGCTTTAGCATCATCTTTTATTTCAAGATGTAAATGTGGTGCTTTTGTATTATTAGCATTGCCACTTATACCACTATATCCTATAAGCTCTCCTGCTTTTACTTCTTGTCCTTGCTTTACA
>NZ_JRMP02000010.1 GCF_000762875.2 Helicobacter saguini | reverse complement strand
AGCTAGGCTTTGGTCAAGCTGAATAAGCATTAAAAGCTCGCTATTTTCGTTATAAAATAAATCTTTTAAAATGTTATAGCTATTTTTGCTCTCCTTTTTTAGTGCATTTATCCAGCTATTATTCCCACCTGCTTCCATATAAAGCACGCAATCAAAGCTGCTAGATTCAGCATTACATAATGGAATCTCACTCCCGCTAGGATTAAAAATCTCCTTTTTTATCACATTAAAGCCGATAACTTGTGGGGTTACAACCTTTTCTACTTGCAAATATTTGCCATCGATGTTGCCCCCTTGATAAGTGATAGTAAAGCTATTTTTCATTCGCTCTATTGCGTAGTCATAGCCACGTTCAGCTTCAGTAGCGTTTTTATCATTACCAAAGCCGCAATATTTTTCAGTGCCATTTATCTTACAATCAGCATATTTATCCGCTTGGCTTGGCTTTTCTATTTTAATCTCTTCATCACTTGGACGCCCTAAGATAGAATCATTATTCATATTTTCACCCAAAGGCTTTTCTACTTTTCCGCCATTATTAGAATCTACCTGCGACTTATCCATATCCCATGGGTTTTTAAGCCCGCCTTGCGTCCATTTGGTTTCTTGTTGGGTATCATTGCCTAAATTAGTTTCACAATCTGCATTATTACACTGCTCACCATTATTTTTTATCGTATTGATACTAGCTTGTCCATTTAGTCCAGCGGTAAATGTCGTGGTATAATCACCATAAGTATAAACATAATTAATTCTTGCGTTATTTACTTCTACAAGGCGATAAGTGTTACTATTCAAAGCGACATCGCCATCTTTTTTCAAACGCAGATTTGCCAAACTATTCGCACTTGTAATATCAGCTCGCATTCCGCCAACTTTACCCGGGCTTACATCGATATTAAATGAGCCATCATTTACGACTAGCTGCCCATTTCTAGATTCAGCAAGATTATTTACGTCTGATTGCACTCTAAAGACTATATTTCCTTCGTTATATACATTTCCTACTACTAATGTCTTGCTGCCAGCACCTATATCTATTGTATTATAGTTTTTTAAGTCGCCATTTATCCCTAGCTCTGCTGTTTGCCCTGTGGTGCATTGCTTTGTGCTTTCATCACATCTATTATCTAGCTTTATTACGCCATAGTTTCCTACTACGCCTTTTTCTAGTTTTGTTTGCTCTATTAATAGATTCCCTGCGTTTTTAGCACTTATTGCGTTATTATAGCCTTCAATGCCTATTTGTTTAATGCCAGGGAGCAACACATAGCTTTTATTATCACTTGTAGTAATATATGTCCCACTTGCATTTTGATTATCCGCTGTGATTTTATCTTTATTCTGCTCTATTAGATTTGCTAAATCACCTGCATTCATACTTTTTAGTGTTTTAGAATCTACATCTAGTTTTAGATATTTGCTAAAATCTTGATTGACATCAAAGCCTGTTGGACTATTGCTTACATTTATTGTCATTGCTCCTGCATTTACACTAGAGTTTTTTAAGTGCAATGTTTCATTTATATTTAACGCATTAGCAGTTATACGTGAGTTAGCAGTAATCCATAATTGTGTGCGTGTAGAAGTGATATTATTAAATATAGCATTACCTAAAAACGCATCTGCTCCTGCTATATCAAATTGATTTATATTTTGCTCTTTTATACTTTGTGCGTTTAAATATGAGCTAGCTCTAGCATTTACATAATTCATATTTAATATATCACCACCACCAGTAAACCATAATGCAGCGGCATCGCTTGTATTACTTGTGGCTATTTCTAAGCCTACGCTATTTATAAAGCTTTTACCTATATTAGATTCAAACCTAGATACTGCATCAAAGATTTGTGGATGAAGACTTGTAACTCTATCAAGTTTTCCTTTCCATATTGTTAAGTTATTAATATGAAAGTTATTTCCAAACACTGAGCCATAACGCATATACGCATCATCTATAACCTTTTCTCCTGTTACATTGCTAAAATCAAGCTTAGACTTATTTCCATCTATTAAGTCTGGTAATACCAAAGATATAGCTTCCATTTTGCCTATATACATATTTTGAGATTTTATATTTACAGAGTTACCAGCTCTTATACCAGCCTCAGTTTCATTTGTCCTGCCCTCTATGCTTTTTATATATACATTTTTAGTAGCACCTAAGTTTATACTACCACCACAGCTCTCAGTTATACATATATCTTGGGCGAAATTGATATTATTAATATTTATATTTTCACTTGCATATACATTTATATGATTTTGAGTTCTACCAGACATACTGCCTGTGATATTCACATTTTTACCATCTAAGACAAGATATGCCTTTGACGCACCTGTTACATTATCACCATCAAAATATACATTTTTAGCATTTATATCATAAGATGTAGCACCATCTTTTGCCTCGATTCTAAAATGGCTATCACTAATACCAGCAATTTGTGCACTCATAACTATATCATTTGCTACATTTAGTGTATTCTTAGCATAAAAATTTATAGTAGAGCCACTACCACCACCAGCCTGTCTAGTCAAAAGATTTATAATGTTTATAGAATCTTTTGCGATAGCATTAAATGTTAATGTCCCAGCATGAGAAGTCCCAGCAAAATCAGGTATCCAAAATTGCAAATTTCCTATATCAATTTTATTCGCACTAAGCTGCTGATTAGTATTCATACCCTTTCTTAAACGCAACATTTCAGCATAGAAATTCTGCACACCATTTTCAGTCTTTATATGCCCTTTTTGCATATCGCCGTGTAAATTCGTATCTTTTGCATAAAAATTAAAATTTGCTACATTTATACTCTCATCATTAAAATTTAAATTACTATAATTCGCAAAGCGTAAATCAAACGTCCCGCCATCACCATTTAACCCACTAAAATTTAAATTAGAATTTTTAGCATACACACGAAACACACCGCCATCGCCTGTTACATGCGTATTATTGATTGTTATCATTTCTGATTCATTATGGTTATTTTGATTACCTATATGGATACCAGAGTCTGCACCATCTACATTTCCTATACGCAGATTTGAATTATTTATCGTTATAGTCTTAGCTTGTAGTCTAGTAGCAGAGCCTTGCGTCCCAGCTCTTTTTACAAATATATTTAGGCTTTCCGCTGTAATATTCCCATTACGCAAAGCCCCACCTGTTACAGGTTGGCTAGTCCCATTGATATTAATAGTAGCACCACCACCTGTGGCTATACCATTACCACTTATCATATTTCCAGTAAGATATATATCTTTAGCGTAAAACTCAGCTTGTGTGAATCCTAAAAAACCATCTTTCCCAAAGTTTGTATTACCATTTACATTATTTGGATTTTTGCTATTATTACCTAGTATTAATGTGCCATTTAGAAATTCCATAGTTACTTCACAAGGAGTAAAGATAGTGCAAGCAGTCCTCCACGTATTCATATCCACGCTATAATAAATACCATCAGCATTCCCTTGATTAGTATTATTTTGCTGATTTTGAAAGTTGTAAATATAATTTGTAATATCTATCGCCGCATACGCACTACCACTAAGCAATAAAGCACTACCAAGCAATACCTTTATACTTTTAGATTCTATTACACTTGTAGATTTTCTTATATTTTTAGATTCTATAGAATCTAGCTTTTTTATCCTTTTTAGTGCTTTTTTATAGAATCTAGATTCTATATTTTTGTCGTCATTGCGAGACTTGTTACAAGTGTTTTGTGGCAAGGCGTGGCAATCCATACTTCGTTGAGCGGAATGCTTCGTTTTACTTACAATTACATCCTTATTTTCTTGTATAAAATCTATATCATTATAAAATTTAGAATCTAATCTTATTTTGCTTACAATAACTTTTTGACTATATTCCACATTCTGCACCACAGCAGAATCTATCTTATAATCTAGTCTAGATTTTGCAACAGGTGTTACCCCCCCCCCCCCGTTGCTACGCATTCTTAAACAAAAATGCACTATTTTATAGAATCTAGATTCCACACTGCCATTCTCTCTTATAGAATCTTTCACACTTTTTATAAATTTATAGAATCTAGATTCTACATAACAAACAATTTGACTAACCACACTTGAAACTCTCATCCTAAATCCCCCAAAAGACCCACAAAATAAAGTTCATAATTATACTACAAAAAACAAACATAATACAATTTCTATCATAAAAATACATATATATGACAATATTTTTAAAATGGTTTAGGGGGTTAGGCGGTGTTCGCTTAGGAGGACGCCAAAGATTGTGATTAGGCTGCCTAAGATTATGTAGAGTGTGAGGGGTTCATCTAAGAATATAAAGGCGGCAAAGATTGTGATTATGGGCGTTAGATAGACATAGATGTTTGTGTGGATGACGCCGATTAGTTGCGTGGCTTTGTTCCATAAAATAAAGCAGATTCCGCTTGAGAAAATGCCTAAAAATAATAAATGTGCTAGGGTTTTAGAATCTAATATTTTAGTATCAAAAGTTATGAAAAATAGAGCTGGTAGTATAAATAAGATTCCATAAAATATAATTTTTCTAGTGGAAAGTATTAAATTTTGTGAGTTTATTTTAGAAATAATTACCGCATAAACACCCCAGCTAAATGCACTAAGAAACGCCAAAATATCGCCCTTAATATTAAAATAGATTCTAAAATCGCCATTAAAACTAAGCAAAAAAATGCCAAAAATGCAAAGAAAAAAGCCCAAAAAGAAATAAATTTGCGGCTTTTCAATGCCAAAAATAAAGCTAATTAACGCACTAAAAAGTGGCGCGGTAGCGATAATCACGCTGACATTTGAAGCATTTGTGTGAATCATTGAAAGATTTAAAAAAAGATTATAAAAACAAATGCCAAATAGGGCGGCTAGGATATAGTTTTTTTCTTTTTGTAGAAATTTTAGTGGATTTTTAATGTCGTTTTTGGAAATATTAAATTTTGGATACATTATAAAAAGTGTAATATATCCTATGATAAATTGTAAAAATAATAACTCGAGCGGGTCAAAAGATTCTAAAAGTATCTTTGTAGAAATATAAAGTGATGACCAAATAAAAACGCTTAAAAAAGCGTAGAAATGTCCTAAAAAATTCATTTTTTTCCTTTTTATATATTTTTTTACCTTAAGGGTGGTAGTTTTTTAGAATCTTAAGTTGTTTCATCCTAAACGCCCACACCACCCTTTTTGGATGAAATTCCCGCCCACCACCCTTTTTTAATTAGTGATAGAATCTATTACGCAACATTCGCAGTTACACTCTTTAAATTAATCTATTCCCACCCTACCACCCATTTTTAAGATTAAGTTAAAGAGTGTAACTGCGAATGTTTTAGTCGGTAAATAGAATCTAGATTCTAAAATTTATAACCTAACGCCCACCCGACCACCCTATTTTTATAAAACATAGAATCTAGATTCTATAAACTAAAATATTTTCTTTTATCTATTCCCGCCCAGCCGCCCTTAAGGTTGTAAATATTTTATCCTGTCGTCCGCCCACCGCCCTATTTTTTCAATGCTTTATAGAATCTAGATTCTGTATTTTATTTATATCACTCTCTTTCACACTTTCCCAGTTTTTAGAATCATAAATATCTCCGCCTTTAAATATGTAAAAATCCTTTAAATAAAATTCGTTTTTGCCTTGCTTTTCTATTTCCCAGTCTTTGATTCTAAAGGTTAGAATATTTCGCTTTTTATCCAAATGCTTTAAGATATTAGAATCTACATTAGGACAGGGCGACAAATTAGCAATATTTTCACAATAAATACTTGCAATATCATAATTTACAATATTGCTAGAATCTATTTTTAGATTTCCTTTAGCATTAAAAGGTTTGTAAAAAAATGGAATTGTCAAATTGTAATGAATAGGCAATGCACTAGATTCTATGCCGTGGTCGCTTAGGATAAAAATCTGCGTATTATCATAAATATCTAAGGTTTTCATTTTTTCTATTATTTGATTTAGCATTTTTATAGCACATATTTCAGTATCTTTGTGATTATTTGTTGGTAGCGTAGGATTGCAGTTAGAATCTACGATGTAAGGCGGATGTGTAATGCTTAAGTGGAAAAACTTAAAAGTCGGCTTACTAGCGGTATTTGAGATAAAATCTCTAAAAGATTCCATAACGATATATGAGCCAAAGCCCACAGGTATATTTGTATTAAAAAACCACCTACCTTCTTTATATATAGCAGGTCGTAAAAAGTAGGGGACAAACTTAAAAATACCGATAGAAAAAAGCCTAGATAATGGAATCTTAGCATTATCATCTAGTGCAAAAGCAGTATCTTTATGTATGAGTTTATATATATCATCATATTTTTTAAAATCATAAGTTGTTTTATTTTTATCTTTTAGCAATGGATATAAGTCTTTGTAATCAAGTGGATAATCAAGTATATCGCCCACTTCATAATTAGAATCATAAAAGGCATTTAGGATTGAAGCATAGCCACGAGCTATTTCATTACTTAGTGAATCTTTTACTTTGCGGTTATTAATATTATAAGCGGTGTAATACTTTCCAGCGATAATGCTAGTCAAAGTAGGCAGTGTCGAGCCTGAAGTAGATATAGCATTAGGAAAATATGTAAATCCAGTAAAGTTAGCAAATAAATCTTTATGATTTTTATAATGCTCCTTAAAGTAATAGCCATCGGCTCTATCTAGGATTATTACTAAGATATTCTTTTGCGTTGTAGAAAAGTTAAATACAGGGTCTGTTTTTAGGTCGTCATTGCGAGAATTTGTGCTAACAAATTCGTGGCAATCTATATTATTTTGAAAATTAGATTCTATGTTACACATTTTTTCAATGGATTGCCACGAATTTTCTTGTGAAAATTCTCGCAATGACATATTTTTATGCGTTATAATATATTCTATAACCTTATAAATATTTAAACTTGAAATGCAAAACATTACAATAAATAGAACTTTTAGTGTGTTGATATAGAATCTAAATTTTAGTAAAAAATATCCTAAAACAATGCAACAAATAATCACAAAAATATCAATTACCCTTTGCGTCTTGCTAACACTAGGCAACTTATCAAAGATAAAATAACTCATAAGCCCATAATCACCCACAAAAATAAATGTATAACAAAAGCCAACAAGCAACAAAATATTAAAAAATATCACAATAAATTTATAGAATCTAAAGCCATTAAAAAAGCTACACAAATAAATTAGCGAAAAATAAAGTAGCAAAAATGAGCCAAAAAGCACTAAAATTGTCGGCATCATATACTCTAGCTCAAACTCATAAAGTCCGCTAACATACACATTTAAGGGCGAAAATACAAGTAGCATAAAGGAGATATTTGCTAAAATCCATTTTGTGATAGAATCTTGTTTGTGTGTGGCGAAATTTTGGTCGTTAGAATCTTTTTCATTTATAGAGGCGGCGTTTAGGTTTTTAGATTCTATAATACTATTAGAATCTTTTTTATCTAAAGTAACATTTTTATTTGTAGAATCTAGCCTATTTTTCATTATTTATTTCCTTAATATTAGAATCTAAAAGTGATAGAATCTAGATTCTGTATTTTATTTATATCACTCTCTTTCACCACTTCCCAGTTTTTAGAATCATAAATATCACCGCCTTTAAAAATGTGGTAATCATCTATTTTTATAATTTTGCCTTTTGGCGTATCTTTTTGCGGGACAAATTTATAGGTTAGAATCTTTCTTTCACGCGAATTTTCCAAAATATTAGAATCTACATTAGGACAAGGCGATAAAGCCGAAATATTTTCGCAATAAATACTTGCAATGTCGTAATTAACTACATTTGTAGAATCTATTTGCAGATTATCACTCGCATTAAATGGCTTATAAAAAAGCGTTGCGGCGTGATTTAATTTTGAAGGCAAGGCAAAAGTTTGCATCATCGCCCCGTGGTCGCTTACAATGAAAATTTGCGTATTATCATAAATATCAAGTTTTTTCATTTTTTCAAACACATTTGCTAGGATTTTCAAAGAGCAAATTTCGGTTTGCTTATGAGCATCCATCATATCACGCTCCTTATTTGTAACGACATATTTGCAATTAGAATCTACAAAGTAAGGATTATGCGTTACATCAAAATGGAAAAATTTAAATGTGGGTTTATTTTGCGTATTTGAAATAAGCTTTTGAAATGCGTCCATTTTAGCGATTGAATACACTTGAGCGTAACGAGTATTAAATAGCCACGCACCACCTTTATAAATGCTAGAGCGAAACGAATATGGCACAAATTTAAATACAGAAACTGAAAATAGATTTGCCAAAGGAATAGGATTTGAAATAAGATTTTTTAGCTCGTCTTTATGAGCTTGTCGATATAAATTTTCATATTTTGTAGCATTAAAAATTATATTGTTAGAATCTTTTACCAAAGGCTTAAAATATCGCTCATCTAGTGGATTATCTAAGATTGCCGCTATATTAAAGCTAGAATCATAAAAGGCGTTAAAAATCATAGCAAAGCCTTTTGCTATTTCTTCTTGCACTGAATCTATTTGGCGATGATTGATATTATAGGCTGTGTAGTATTTCCCTGCTATTACGCTTGTTAAAGTTGGCAGGGTAAAAGTGGAAGTTGATAGTGCGTTTTTATAGAATCTAAAGCCTTTAAAAGAGTTAAAAAGATTATCATATTTTTTAGATTCTATATGCTCTTTCATAAAGTAGCCATCGGCGTTGTCTAGTAAAATTACTAAGATATTCTTTTGCGTTGTAGAAAAGTTAAATACAGGGTCGCTTTGTTTAGAATCTAGATTCTGTATTTTGTTAGAATCTTCTTTTTGGATTGCTTCGCTATCGTTCGCAATGACAGGAGTAGATTCTATATTTTTATGCGTTATAATATATTCTACAACCTTATAAATATTTAAACTACTAATGCAAAACATTACAATAAATAGAACTTTTAGTATGTTGATATAGAATCTAAATTTTAGTAAAAAATATCCTAAAACAATGCAACATATAATCACAAAAATATCAATTACCCTTTGAATCTCGCTAACACTAGGCAATCTATCAAATATAAAATAACTCATAAGCCCATAATCACCAACAAAAATAAATGTATAACAAAAGCCAACAAGCAACAAAATATTAAAAAATATCACAATAAATTTATAGAATCTAAAGCCATTAAAAAAGCTACATAAATAAATTAGCGAAAAATATAAAAGTAAAAATGAGCCAAAAAGCACCAAAATCGTAGGCAACATATAATCTAGCTCAAACTCATAAAGCCCACTAACATACACATTTAATGGCGAAAATACAAGTAGCATAAAGGAGATATTTGCTAAAATCCATTTTGTGATAGAATCTTGTGTGGTGGCGTTTTGGTTGTCATTGCGAGATTTAGATTTGTTAGAATCTAAATCGTGGCAATCCATTTTAGAATCTTTTGTGTGGATTGCTTCGCTATCACTCGCAATGACTTTATTTGTAGAATCTAGTTTCATTATTTATTTCCTTAATATTAGAATCTAAACGCGAAATATATTCACGCGCTAAGTCGAATCTATCGTAGATAAAGCCCCATAAAGCCCAAATATAGTTGCTTATTAGCATTCCACTTAAGACGTCTTTGTAGGTTAGAATCTTTGCGGATTCCACATTCCACATTTCCAAAAATTCCAAAATTTCGCCCTTGCTAAATTGCAATTCGCTACACATATTCCCTATTTCCCACTCTACGCACGATAGCCCAGCGTATTCAAAATCAATGAATTTAATATCACTGCCATTAAACATAATATTTGGCATTTGCAAATCGCGATGGCAAAGCACAAATTCCTTAGAATCTAAGTTACGCGCAATATCCATTAACTTTTTGTGTTCCAAAGTCGTTAAGATTCTAACATTTGTTAGTTTTTCATATTTTGCTATCTCTTCACTTAAAAAATATCGCGGAATATCCGCGTTTCTGCAATCAATGCTATGAAGTTTTTTTAGATTTTTTATCAATAATGGAAATATAATCTTTTGATTTTTTAAATCTTTACTAGATAAGATTCTATAGCCTTGCAAAAAATCGCTTAATTTTATAGTATCAAAAAACTCACTTTTAGGCGTAATATCTAAGCCCTGCAAAAGCCCTAAAACACGCTTTTCTACATTTATATCAATGATATTTTCTAAGCCCAAACGCGAGATTCTAATCACTTTATTTTCTTTATTGAATCTTATTTTATAATTAATATTTGTAATACCGCCTAGCCTTTGTATTTTGGCATTTTCACTGCATTGCATTGCAATATCTTGCGGCGTTAGTAGATTATTTCTTAACGCGTCTTTAAAACTATCAATTTCTACATAAAAGTTAGCACTAAAGCAGTAAAAATCAATTTTTTTAAGGCTATTTAAAATGCTATATTCCCAGTATTGATTATCATCGATTTTATCAATCTCATTTTTTAATATCGCAATATCACTTTCATTATCTAAAATCGCCACGCCATCGCCAAAGCCATTAGTCGCATTTAAATCAATATCTAAAATCTTAAAGTTAGAATCTGTAATGTAGCCCCAAAAGCTATCTTGTGATTGCTTAAATTCTTGTGCGATAATTTGTGAAACATTCGCCCTTTTGTAGCTTAAAAAATCTTTTGTAAGATAAAGGTCAGCATTTAGTATTATAGTTCCTTTAGTTATCTCATCTTTGACTAATTTTAGCGATGCAGCCGAATTTTTTGTAGCGTAGTCTTTATAGATTATTTGTTTAAATTTTAGCCTTTTTGCTAAGGGCTTAAACATTTCCGCTTTATAGCCTGTAACGACTATTATGTCTTTTACACCGCTTTTTCGCAGTATATTTATCATATTTTCTAGTATGCTTATGCCTTTTATTTCAAGCAAGGGCTTTGGCTTTAAAAGTGTGAGTGGTTGCAATCTTGTCCCACGACCAGCGGCTAGGATTATTGCTTTCATACTTTTATACCTTTTGGAATAGGGTGGTGGGCGTTTTCACTTATAGGGTGGTGAGCGGCGTTTAGGATAGAATCTTCTTCACTTATAGGGTGGTGGGTGGGCGATAGGATATTTATAGAGTGGGCGTTTGGGATAGAATCTTGCAAATTAGATTCTATATTTTCATTTTTAGAGAGTATTTGCGTAGCAACAATCGTCTTTACCATCGCTATAAACATATTTACACACCAGTAAAGCACTAGGGCAGATGGCATATTATAAAGCAGCACAAGGAAAAGCAGTGAAATAGCCACGCCCTGCAAACGAGAGGCAAACTCACTAGATGTAAAATACACATTTATAAGTGTAAAAAGTGTCATCAAAAGTGGCAATAAATGAATGCTAAGTCCCGCAAGATTCAAACTATCAGGCAAACTCAAATCACTTATCCACAAAAAGCTTTTTTCTTTAAAACTATTAGAATCTTTTATCACCAAATACATTGCCCAAAAAAATGGAATCTGTAAGCTCAAGCCACCAAGACTTCGCAGTGCGTAAATGGGATGATAATGATTTTGCCTATAAAGCGTTTGTGTAAATGCGTAAAGTTTCGCACCTTTATACACGCTTTTCCACGCTTTGATTCTAGAATCTAGTTTTGCTTTTAGTGTCGCTTCTTGCGCTGCCTTTTTATCAGTGTAGAGAAATAGTTTAAAAAGAATTATATTTATAATAAGACTAGCCAAGATTACACCAGCCCCGCTACTCCTAGTCCATCTAATACACCTATCAAGTAGCCAAGATAGCACTTGCTCCAAAGGGAAAATACACACATAATATAAAACATCACTTATAATATTCATAACTTTTTACCTTTTTTTATCAATAATAGGGTGGTGGGTGGGCGATAGGATAGTAGATTCTGTAACTTTTTTAGAATCTGTTGTATGATTAGATTCTATATTTTCTTTAAAATCCAAAACATCATCAATAAACCTAAGATTATGATAAATATTAGAATCTAGTCTTGATAGCAAGATTTCTTTATGTATTTTTAGCAGTTCCAAAGCCGTAATTTCCGCACTTCTGCCTTGATATTTCCACAAAAGAGATTTCATTTCCTTTATATTATTTTGCAAACTTTTATCATTTAGGGCAGATTCTAAGATACTTGGCAAGGCTGGCAAATCAGCCACACTAATATTTTTTGCAATCTTAGCTAGCGCGCCCTTTACCCACGGCGTATCATAAATATCCTCCAAATCATAGCCTATGATATTAAAATGAAACTCCATAACCGCAAGTGGCTTTTCAAACAAGCATAAAAAGTCAAATAAGATTCCAGAGAAATCACCCAGCATAATATCCGCAACCTGCATCGCGTAAATATTATCGATATTTGTGTCGTAAGCGATATTTGCGTATCCTTTGGTTTGTTCTTTTATAGAATCTAATAGTGGCTTTTCGGCAATTAGGCTCTGAGGATGCGGGCGAATTATCACATTAAAATTAGATTCTAAAAGCGGCTTAATAATTGCCATTCCATACTTGCTAAGAAGTGCCTCACGCCCCCAAGATGGCGAAATAAGCACTATTTTTTTATTAGAATCTTTAAAGGTTTTATCGTATATAAAATCTTTGTTAGATTCTATATTAATAGTAGGGTGGTGAGCGGCGTTTAGGATAGAATCTTGCAAATTAGATTCTGTATTTTCATTTAATTTAGCATTCGCACTCTCAAACTTCGTATCAATCTTAAAAAAGGGTGGTCGGGTGGGAATAGATTTATATGAAGTTTGAGAGTGCGAATGCTGTATAGAATCTTTTTCACTTATATTGCGTTGGTTGGGCGTTAGGCTTTTAGAATCTTCTTTGACGTTATTAGAATCTTGTGCGTTGTTAGAATCTAGATTCTGTGTTTTTGTAGAATCTTCTTGTTTATTTATAATTTTATTATTTTGGGAAGTAGAATTTACCCACCCCCCTAACCCCTCTCCGCAAGGGATGGGGGAATCCATCTTCTTAGATTCCATATTTTTATTAGAATCTAATAACCTCCTAAGTTTCAAATCCAAAAAATCCAAATAAGTGCAGCCTGTAATCACAACCTTTTTGCGTTTTAAGCCCCGCTTTTGCTCGACAAGGCGAATAAAATCCGTGTGTATAGGCGAATTAGTAAAAACGCTATCAAAATAATCAAGGGCAAAAATCTCATAAATATCCACATGCGGCAGGGAATGGATAATGTGGCAGTAATGCTCAACACCCTTGCTACGCTTTATTTGCAGCACATCAAGCTGGGGCGTAGTCATTAGCACAATATCCGCCTTTAGCGCATTTAGCTTTAAATACGCCTTATTACTATCACCGATAAATTCGATAATATTTTGCGATTTATTAGAGAGCCTTAAAAGCGGGTCGTTTTCGCTACTTGTGTAATATGTATAAGGATAATTTATGCTTTCCAAATACGCGACAATAGGGTGAAACACGCTAAAATACTGCCGCCCCTCGTTATAAATCACAATGCCATGATTATTTTGTGTAAAGTTTCTAGGACGTTTAATAGGCGATAGGAAATTAGATTCTATAACTTTTTTAGAATCTTTTGTATGATTAGATTCTATATTTCCTAACTTTTTAGAATCTAAATTATCATTTTTGCTATTTTCATAGAATCTAGATTCTATATTTTCATTAGAATTAACATTCGCAGTTACACTCTTTGACTTAATCTTACAAGTGGGTGGTCGGGTGGGAATAGATTGATTCAAAGAGTGTAACTGCGAATGTTGTGAAAGATTAGTTTCCACAATATTATTAGAATCTTCTTCACTTATGGGCGATAGGTTTTTAGAATCTTGCAAATTAGATTCTAAGCTATCTTTAAAGTTTGCGTTATTAGAATTTTTTGTATGATTAGATTCTATATTTCCTAACTTTTTAGAATCTAAATTAGTATTTTCGCTATTTTCATAGAATCTAGATTCTACAAAACCCAAATTATATTTTATAAATTTATCAATTTCTTTAGAATCTAAATTCTCATTTTGGTGATTAGAGTGATATTCCCCCCCCCCCCCGTAGTATTAGTGGTATTAGCATTCTTAAACAAATCTAAGATTCTATAAAAACTACCCTTAAGAAAAAAAATAACAGAGGCAATGAGTGCGATAAAAGATGAGAGCAAAAGTGAGCCAGTCCCTGGGTCCAAATACGCAAACGCACTACCTGAAAAAATAAAAAACACCCACGCTAATTTCACCACAGGCCAACCTTAAAATTAAATAAAAAGACAACATTATATCTTAAAATCTATAAATTATAGAATCTAATTTTTATTTTTCAGTGTCTTTTCACGCAGTTGCCCGCACGCCGCACTTATATCTAGCCCCTTGCTCTCCCTAATTGTAGCCGTGATTCCACGCTCACACAAAAAGGAAGCAAAAGCTTCCAAACTTTTAGAATCTGGACGCTCAAACTCGCTATTTTCATGCGGATTAAAGGGAATCAAATTCACTTTTGCCTTAAAGCCATTTAGCAGCTTAACTAACGCACGTGCCGAGTCTAAATCATCATTTTTACCTTTCAAAACAAGATATTCAAACAAGATTCTATTGCGACTTTTAAGTGGGAATTTTTTTAAAGTCGAAAGCACTTTAGCGATGTTATAGACGCGATTCATCGGTATCAATTCGCTTCGCAGATTATCATTTACAGTGATTTAGATTTAAAAATTAGCATCAAACCAACTAGCCAAAATGCTGCGAATTGTGTGCTTAAATTGCAGTCCAAAGACAAAATCCTCACTTAAGGCTTTATTTAGCATACTTATTGCGCCATTACGCGTTTTGCTTAGATATGGATGGTCGATTTGATTATAATCGCCCAAAAACACAATGCGGCTATTCTCCCCGATACGCGTGCCGATAAGCTTAATCGTAGCATTTGAAGCGTTTTGCACCTCATCAAAAATCACAAACTTATTATGCAGGCTAATCCCCCTTGCGTGCGCGATGTCAAGCATCTCAATATTATGCTTTTGTAAGAAATAATATGTCGCCTCATCTTTGTCAAAGCCCTTTGCCTCGCCTTTATACTCAATGCGTTTCGCCTCGCTATGCTCTTTCAAAGATTCAATAATAAAATTGATACTAGAAAAAAGCGGATACATAAAATAGTGCAGTTTCTGGCTCTCATCGCCTTTACGAAAGCCTAGTTCAGCCTCTTTATCATTTGCGGTAATCGTATTTCGCAGGTAGATTATCCCATCGACTTTATTTAGCTTTTGCAGTGTCAGCCCTGCCAAAAGTGCCATCAAAGTCTTGCCGCTGCCCGTGCTACCTGTGATAATGCTAAGAAAATTTTGCGGATGGATAAGCAGGGCGTAGGCGAGTTTCTGCTCGATATTTAGCGGTAAAATGTAGGGCTTATTTTCCTTAATTATAGAATCTAAATCAAGGATTTCAAGGGCATTATTGACCTTTACGCCAAAGTATTTTCGCCCTGTGAAATAACGCGCACTATCGGTAAAATCGCACTCGCTAATCTCAAAAATATGCCAGTTTGTATGGGTTTTAAAATCGGGTGAAGATTCAAACTCGGCT
Organism: Helicobacter saguini; assembly: GCF_000762875.2. Lineage (GTDB taxonomy): Bacteria > Campylobacterota > Campylobacteria > Campylobacterales > Helicobacteraceae > Helicobacter_A > Helicobacter_A saguini. The sequence goes on along the minus strand of NZ_JRMP02000010.1, from coordinate 74,447 downwards.
TTATCACTTAGGTCGCGTTTTAATGTAATTTTAGTGATAAAATTTATCTCTTTTGGATTGCTAATTTGCCCATTTTTAAGGCTTTTTGCCCTTATTCCTTCACTCAAGCTCCGCACTTTCAAAGCAATATCATTTGTCAAAAGCACTAGGTTATAATCCTTTGCAATCTCTCTAATACGCGCGTCATTGTAGCCATAATCGCTACTTTGCGTCTTATATTTTTTACGCGTTATAATGTGAAGTGGAATCTTATAGCTTTGCGTTTTAAACTCGAGCGTGGCGATAAAATCGTCATTTAGCGGGGTGATAGATTCTATAGATTCTGTGTTTTGTTTAGAATCTTCAATGCAGCGGAAAAACTCACGAGCAAAATACCCACTCTCACTTTGCAAATCTTTCTTTCTATCAAGCTCTTCTAAGGCGACATCGCTTATAAAAATCATATCGCCACACTCAAACAAATGCACCAAATTATTCGTATCATCAAGGATAATCGAGGTATCAAGCAAAACTTTTCGCAAATATTTCCTTTAAATCTAAGTAGAATATAATTATAAATGATAATGTTAAATTCTAAATAATTCCATTGTAGAATCTAGATTCTAAAAATTTATCAAAAAGGCAAAGATATGTTACGATTTGCTCCATCTCCCACAGGCGATATGCACATAGGCAATTTGCGCGCGGCAATTTTTAATTTTCTAATGGCAAAAAAGTTACATCAAAAGTTTATCATTCGCATTGAAGACACCGATTTAGAGCGAAATATTGACAATAAAGATAAGGATATTTTGGATTTGCTTAAGGCGTTTAGGCTAAGTTATGATGATTTAATTTATCAAAGTGATAATTTTCCGCTGCATAGAGAGTTGGCACACAAGCTAATTAAGGAAGGCAAGGCGTTTTATTGCTATTGTAGCAAGGAGTTTTTGGAGAGCAAACGCGAGGAAGCACGGATTCAAAAAAAAGCTTTTCGCTACAAAGATGAATGGGCGGAGCTTGAAAAGGGCGACCGACAAACCAGCAATATTATAAGACTTCACGCAAATAAAGCCGTGCGTTTTAAAGACGAGATAAAGGGCGAGATTAGTTTCAGCGCGGGGGAAATCGATAGCTTTGTGATTATGCGAAATGATGTGCCGACCTACAATTTCGCCTGCAGCATTGATGATAAGGAGATGAGCTACATCATTCGCGGCGAGGACCACATTAGCAATACGCCTAAGCAGATTCTAATAAAGGAGGCGTTAGGCTTTGGGGCGAATGTGAAATATGCGCACCTGCCGATAATTTTAAATGATGAAAATAAAAAAATGTCAAAACGTGATGCGGCTTCAAGTGTCAAATGGCTAATTTCGCAGGGCTTAGAGCCGCAGGCTATTGCTAATTATTTGATAATTATGGGAAATTCAAGTGTGGAACGTGCGTGTGGCGAGTTATTTGATTATAATTCTGTGATAGACGCCTTTGATGTGGCAAATATTAGCAGTAACCCGGCGCATTTTGATTATAAAAAAATGTTGCAAATTAACCGCGATTTACTGCGAAAAAAACCTATTGAAAGTTTTTATTATTTGCTGGATTCTATAAATTTGAATGGTGCTAAGGAGGCTGATTTTAAGGACTTAATAACGCTATATTTAGGGGAGAGTAATAGTGTGGCTGAGCTTAAAACACATTTAGAAAACACCTTTAATTCTATAGAATCTAAAAGGGAAATGTGCGAGTTTAAGGATGAATTTGATAAGATTCTAGGGATTTTAAAAACAGATTCTAAAAACTTTGAATCTTATGAAGATTTTAAAAATCATTTAAGCACGAGTTTAAATCTAAAGGGCAAAAATCTATTTAAGCCCCTGCGAATACTGCTAAGTGGGCAACCCCACGGCATAGAAATCGATAAACTTTATAATGCACTGAAAGATAAAATGCAGTTGATTATAAATCATCATAAGTAAAAATTTTGTTTTTAATATTTATGATAGTGAATTATATTGATTTTTTTTATCAAATTTATAGTTGTATTATAATTTTAAAAGGAAAAACTATGCAAAATAGCAATACTAAAAATTTCAAAGTTACTAGCAATCTTGCTTGGTGCTTGGTTGTTTTAGGTGGGATTATCGAGTGCTTTTGGGTGAGTGGGCTGAAATATTCTAGCAATTTTTTGGAATATATTTTGACTGGCTTTGGCATTGCGATGTCGTTTTGTTGCGCTATGGTCGCGATGAAAAAGCTTGAGGTAAGCGTGTGCTACGCGGTATTTGTGGGCATTGGCACGGCTGGGGTTGTGGTGGCTGAAATGGCGATTTTCAATGAGCCTTTTTCGGCGCTAAAGGTCGCTCTTATTGGCATTTTGCTAGTTGGCGTTATCGGCTTAAAAGTTGTTAGCAATAGTAAAGACGAGGAAGTAATCGCTAGTGAATTTCGCCAGGATATGGGCATTGATAGTTATAAAAATACTAATAATATAGAATCTAAGTTAGAAAATTCGCAAGATTCTAATAACAAAGATTCTATAGAATCTAATTTGCAAAATAATATAGATTCTAAGAATTTTATAGAATCTAAAATAGAATCTAAAGGCAAAGATTCTAAAGATTCTCAAAATAAGGCAATTTTAGATTCTAAAAAGGAGAAAAAATGAGCTGGTTTTTTCTCATTTTAGCTGGGTTAATGGAAATTGTCGGCGTTATAACAATGAAAAAATTTGTCGAAACAAAACGCAAAATTTTTATTTTAGGGCTAATCGCGCAATTCGCCCTAAGCTTTGGCTTTCTCTCACAAGCAATGCAGGGCATTTCAATGGGCACAGCTTATGCGATTTGGACAGGCATTGGCGCTGGTGGTGGCGTGATTGTGGGCGTTTTATTTTTTAATGAAAGCAAGTCTCTAGCGAAGTTCTTTTTTTTATTTTTGATACTTTTTGCAAGTGTTGGGTTGAAATTTTTAAGCTAGTTGCATTGCATTTCTAGTCTTTTTATAGCGGTAATAGCTAATCCCAAAGCAAATCCAAAAGATTGCAAAAAGGGCGTAGAAGTGCGGCATTATCGCATTTAGCGTATCACTCATTTGATTTAGCCGCAAAAAGCCATTTATGCCGTGATATGCTGGCACGATTTGGATTAGCGTTTGCAGGACTTGCGGCAGCAGCATAATAGGGTAGATAAAGCCCATCATAAACACAAGCGGCATCGAGCTAAGCAGAATGATTTGCGTTGGCAGCGACTTGCTATACATAAAAGTGCCAAGCATCACGCCAAAACTCGCCGTCCCCATGATAAACATCAAAGCAAAACACCAAAATTCAAAGGAATTAGCAGTCGTATTAATTCCATAAACCTTGAAAAACACGCCAAAATATATCAAAAATAACAGCACATAAAGTATGGAAAATGTGAAAATTCGCGCACTAATTAGGTGGAAAATGGGCGCTTTTATAAAGTATGGAAGCTCGTTTGGTGCGTTTTTAGAATTTTGTGAATTAGATTCTATATTAGAATCTTTTTTGGAATTTAGATTCTGGGAAATGTTAGAATCTATATTATTTTGGGAATTAGATTCTATAATATTATTAGAATCTTGTAAATATTGCGAACTAGATTCTATACTTTTTTGAGAATCTAAATTCTTATAATCTTGCAAATTTTGCGAGTTAGATTCTATCATTTTGTTAGAATCTTGGTAATTAGATTCTATAATATTCTTAGAATCTATAGAATCTTGATTGTTAGAATTTATAGAATCTTGCGAGTTAGATTCTATCATTTTGGCTTTATTATTAGAATCTAAGCTATTTCGCAAATTAGATTCTGTAATTTTATTAGAATCTTGGGAAGCAGATTCTATCACTTTCACCAAATTATTAGAATCTTTAGAATCTTGCTTATTAGATTCTATAATATTTTGCGAATTAGATTCTATATAATTCTTAGAATCCCCCAAATTATAAATATTAGAATCTAATCCCCTAGAATCTTTCAAATTTCCTAATATTTTTTTTCGTAAAATATTCTGCCCCGCACTTTGTATCATTATCCCGGCTAATAACGTTTGATGTAAAATAAAAACCAAAATCGCAGCCAGTGCGTAGTTTATATAGCCCACAGATGGGTTAAACAAAGGAATTGAGACAAAATGCACGAGCGTATCATCATTTCCCGCACTTGTCTTGCCTAGCAGGGCGTTTCGCTTCATTTTGATTTCATTGCTAAAAAAAGTGCCGACATTATTTAGCCCCTCAATAATCGTGCCATAAATGAGAAAATAGCTCGCATCCGCACGATACAAAAGCTCGACAGGCACGCCCTTGTTGATACTTTTTTCAAAGCCATTTGGGATATTTAGCTGCCCATAGACCTCATTTTTCTCAAGCAGCTCCTTTGCGACCTGGTCGCTATCGGTCACAAACGCAACCTGCAAATTATCAGCGTTATTCACAAGGAAAATGAAGTCCTTGCTAAGCACACTATTGTCCTTATCAACCACGACAATACGCTGCTTTCGCACGATGTCCGCGTAGTAGGGCGTAGGGTAAAGGAAAGCGTAAAGGATTGAGCCAACAATCACCACAAACATCACGCTAACATTGCTAAAAAACGCCCTAAACTCGCAAATAACGACTTGTAAGAATGTCATTTGTCCCACTTTTGGTATAAATTTTTGTGTAATTTTAACATTTAAATATGGAATCTTTTACTGGATATTGCGAGTTTAGATTCTATAGAATCTATTTTAAAACATACTCGCCTAGGTCTAGGATTCTATTCGCATAGCCACTTTCATTGTCATACCACGACATAATTTTTAGCATTTTGCCGATTTTTAACGTCAAATCAACCGCGACAATACTGCTAAATGAACTACCCAAAAAGTCGCTGCTGACGCGATATTGCGTATCCATATTAAGAATGCCTTTCATAGAATCTTGCGCATATTTGCTAAACAATTCATGCACACTTTCCACACTAAAATCATCGCGCAAGTAGAAATTCAAATCCGCCATCGACACATCAATCACAGGCACACGTAGGCTTTGCCCATGGATTTTACCTTCAAGCTGCGGCAGGACGCGTTTAAGCCCGATAGCCGCACCTGTGGTAGTCGGTATGATGTTGCTTGCCGCAGCGCGCGAGCGGCGTTTGTCACTGCGATGCGCGTTATCTAGCAGGTTTTGGTCGTTTGTGTAGCTGTGAATGGTCGTCATCGCCGCACTTTCAATGCCAAAATGCGTATCCAAAATGTAGCAAATGGGCGCGATGCAATTTGTCGTGCAGGACGCATTTGAGATGATGGGCTCGCCTGCGTATTGCGTGTGATTTACGCCCAGCACGAAGGTCTTTGTGGCGTCTTTGGCTGGGGCTGAGATGATGACTTTTTTCGCGCCTTTTTTTAGGTGATGCTCCACGCTTTTAGAATCTAGGAATTTACCACTGCTTTCTATCACTATATCGCACTCGCCAAAGTCGATAGATTCAGGGTTTGCGTGGTTTGTGATTGTTATTTCTTGGTTGTTTATTACTAATTTTTGTGTTATAGATTCTGTAACTTTTTGGGGGGGAAAGTTAGATTCTATATTTATGGAATCTTTAGTGTTTTGTGGGTTGGATTCTGTGTTTTTAGATTCTATATTTGCGTGATTTTGCGTGTTTTTGGACGTTTCGCTTGTATTTTTAGAATCTTTAGAATCTATTTTTGCGTTTGTAGATTTTATGTTAGAATCTTGTGTATTTATTGACCTAGATTCTATGCAATCTTGCGTGTTTTGTGTCTTAGATTCCATATTTTTAGATTCTATAGAATCTAGTCTCACATCGCCCTTAAACTCGCCATGCGTGCTATCAAATTTAATCAAATACGCCAAAATCTCAAAACTCGCCACATCATTTATCGCCTTTATAGTATGCCCACGTCGCAGTGCTTCACGCAGGATTGTTCGCCCCATTCGCCCTAAACCATTGATACAAATTACCATTTTGCTAACCTAAATAATGTAATAAATTAGTGATTATAGCACTTTTATTGTGGATAGTTTTATGTGATTTTAGAATCTACCCATTTAATATCGCGGTGCCTATTCCGCGATTTGTGAAAAACTCTAATAGCAAACAATGCTCAATTCGCCCATCGATGATATGCACGCGGCTTACGCCATTTCGCACCGCGTGGATACAGCTATTAATCTTTGGAATCATCCCGCCATTTATGCTACCATCGCTAATTAATTTTTGCGCCTCCGCGATACTTAATTCACTAATAAGCGAACTTTTGTCATTATAGTCGCGATACACGCCCTCAATATCGCTTAAAAACACAAGCTTTTCCACCCTTAGCGCCTCCGCTAACGCACACGCCGCATCATCAGCGTTTATATTATAACTGCGATGGTCAATGCCTATCCCCACAGGGCAAATCACAGGGACAAAATCGCTATTTAGCACCGCATTAATAAGTGTGCTATCCACGCTTACCACACGCCCTACAAAGCCTAGAATCTCCCTATCCTTAGGCTCAACCTGCAGTATCTTGCCATCCTTGCCACTTAGCCCGCAGCTTTTCACGCCAAACTCGCTCAAAAGCCCGACCAACTCCTTGCTAATCTTATTTAGCACCATTTCCACAATCTCCATTGTAGGCAAATCAGTCACTCGCAATCCGTCCTTAAAAATCCGCTCAATTTGTGCGATTTTTAGCCATTTGTCAATCTCTTTTCCACCGCCATGCACGATTATAGGCTTAAAACCGATGCTTTGCAGTAACGCCACATCGCGTATTAAGCTCTTTTTAAGCTTCTCGCTCTCCATTGCACTCCCACCATATTTTATGATAATCACCTTGCCACGAAAATGCTGGATATAAGGCAGCGCCTCGATTAGAATCTTTGCTTTATCTTGGAGTTTTTTCATTACTTTTTCCTTTTAATTTATGCTATAAGGAGGCACTCACTTATTCCTCACCTCAATGCTTTCTGTGTCAATGATAGTTTCGGTGATTTCGTTATTATTTAGATTAGATTCTGTGTGGATTACTTCTTGTTCGACCTTTTTGCTGACTACTTCGCCATCTTTACTACACGACTTCTTATCACCCAAAGCGCAAGCACGCGATAAGTATTCATCGCCTATCATAGTATTGATTCTAACGCCCTCTCCTTGATAATACATCGCGCCCAAGTTATAGCACGCATTTGCGTGTTTCAAATTACACGACTTTGTATAAAGTCCCAACGCCTTGTAAAAATCCACATCCACGCCATAGCCCTTGTTATACATTATCCCAAGATTATAACACGCTTTCAAATGGTGCATATCACACGACTTCGTATAAAGCTCAATCGCACGCGGATAGCTCTGCTCCACGCCCCAGCCATAGTCATATAAGATTCCAAGATTATAACACGCCCCAGCCTTATTATCCGCACAAATACGCGTAAAAAACTCTCGTGCCTTATCATAATCCTTTGGTATCCCCTCGCCCTTTGCATACATCACGCCAACATTATCACAGGCATCATCGTGGTCTAGCTCGCAGGCTTTCATATACAAATCATGCGCCTTTGGATAATCCACCGCGCCCCCACGTCCATAAAACATAAGATTGCCAAGGCTATAACAAGCCTCCGCCTTATTCCCATCACACGCGGTGGTATAGAATCCACGTGCCTTTGCCTCATCACGCGCCACGCCTTTACCTTGATGATAAAGGAAAGCTAGATTCAAACAAGCGCCCGCATGCTCGGCATTACACGCCATTGTATAAAGCTCCAAACTCCTATCAAAGTCGCGGCTAACGCCCTGTCCCTCTTGATACAACACGCCTAAGTTATAACACGCATTCATTTCTTTCAAATCACACGCTAAACGCCAGAATCTCGCCGCCTTACCATAATCCTGCGGCACGCCATCGGCTACATAATATAAGTCGCCTAAAATGGAGCAAGCAGTCATATTTCCGCGATTGCAGTGGGCTATCACATTTTCGACATCGACTGCCTTTAGTGTGCTAAAGCCGCAAAAAATCGCGCCCAAAAATAGAAATAAAAAATATAGTTTTTTCATTTTCGCCCTTTACAATAGGGTATAATACCAAAAAATTGCCAAGTTATATTAAAGGAAATCTATGGAAAAAGACAATGCAAAAAGTATTCACAAACGCGTCAAAAAAATCATAGGGCAGCTAAATGCGATTGATAAAATGATAGATAGCGACGTGGCGTGTGTGGATATTTTGATACAAATTAACGCGGCAAAATCTGCGTTGCACAAAGTAGGGCAAATCGTGCTAGAAAACCATGTAAATTGCTGTGTGAAATCAGCAATAGATTCTGGAAATATAGAATCTAGCTTGGATGAACTAGCCCGGGCAATCGAGCATTTTTCTAGAATCTAGATTCTAATGGAAATGTTTGGTTTCGAGTATATTTTTTCTTGTTTTAGTATTTATTTTGATAATATTTTATATTTATTTTTTTGGGGATTATTATGTGTTTAGCTATTCCATCTAAGGTTATAGAAATCAAAAGAGATTCTAATACTGCGGTGCTTGATACACTTGGAGTAAGGCGAGAAGCAAGTCTTGATTTAATGCAGGATAATGTAAGTGTAGGCGAATTTGTACTATTACACGTAGGATATGTAATGGGTAAAATCGATGAAGAAGATGCAAAGGAAAGCTTAAAATTATACGCACAAATGATAGAAGCCATTAAAGAAGAAGACGAAGAAATTGAAGAGCTAAACAACGCCAATAGAATCTAGATGATTTTAGCTATTGTTAAATAAAGAACTATTAATACATAAGTAAAAACACACGAAATTATGGTATTATTAGCCTTTTAATTTGCAAATTTTGGTATAGAATCTAAAAAATTATTAGGACAAAAAAATGTTGATACTCTCAAGGAAGCAAGAAGAAAGCGTGGTAATCGGCAACGACATCATTATAAAAGTCGTTAGCGTGGATAAAGGCAGCGTCAAACTCGGCTTTGAAGCCCCACCAAAAACGCTAATCTTGCGCGCTGAGCTAACCGAAGCGGTAAAAAGCGAGAACACGCGCGCCACAGGCGAGAAGGTTAGCAAAGACATACTTGATGCACTAGGTGTGCAGCTTAAGACTAAGCGAAGCAAGGAGCTAAATGCAAAGGATAGCTTTAAAGCCCAGCTAGAAAAGCAAAATACTAAGCAAACAATAAGGATTGAAAAGCCGCCTACAAAGGCGAATAAAGGCTCACGCTAGATGTTTTAAGGTAAAAATATTGTGAAAAAAATTTACATACTTTTGCGTGATATTACTGAAAATGGCGGTGGAGAGCGAGTTTGTGCTAATTTGGCGAATGCTTTTAGTGAAGATTTTGGGGTGGATTCCAAATTGGATTCTAACTTAGATTCTAATGTGGCGGTTGAAAAGCGTGAAGATTCTAAAAATACTGAATCTAATAATTATAAAGTAGAAATTATTAGCTTTTTTAAAACTTTTGAAAAGTCGACTTTTGAAATTTTAGGAAATGTAAAAATCACATATTTAAGCAATCTTAGCACGATTAAAGGCAGCAAATTTAGACGATTTTTTAATAAAACAATTATTAGGATTTTACTAAGTTTTAAAGCTATAAATTATATAAAATCTAACTTACTTTCGAGCGAAAATATAGAATCTACAATTCTATCAAATGATGGCACTTTTATACCGATAAAAAAAATAAAAAATGTGAAATTACTGCGGCTGTGGCACATAAAGATTCCAAAGAAAAAAAAGAAAATATTCGATACATACGATACTTTAATCGTGTTATCTAGCAATGATTTAGTAAAATGGCAAAGCTATCATAAAAATGTGAAAGTTATACCAAATTTTTTGCCAACTTTTCCGCCACTTGAGAGCCTAAAAAATTTTGCTAAAAGTTATGAAAATGCTAACTTTTTGCAAGATTCTAATAATATAGAATCTAGTCAAAATAACTTAGATTCTAAAAATTTAGATTCTAAAAAACATAGCAATTTTATAGAATCTAAAAGCAAAAAAAATAAAAAAATACTCCTTGCAGCTGGGCGTTTTACGCACGAAAAGGGCTTTTCGCGTTTGATTGATATTTTTAGCAAAATTATAGAATCTAACCCCGAAATTAGGGCGAGTTGGGAGCTTCATATCGTTGGCGATGGTAAGTTGAAAACAGAACTGACAAGCCAAATCGCACTTTTAAAAATGCAAGATTGTATAAAACTTCTGCCCTTTGCTAAAAATATGGCGACACATTACGAAAATGCCGATATTTACGCACTTTCAAGTTTTCATGAGGGCTTTGGAATGGTTGTTTTGGAGGCGACTAGTTTCGCACTTCCTTGCGTTGCGTTTGATTGCATTGCACGCGAGCTAATCGATGAGGCTAAAAGTGGCTTTTTAATCCCGCAAAATGACACGCAAATGTATATGCAAAAGCTACTTTTGCTAATGCAAGATTCTAAATTAAGGGAAAAAATGGGGCAAAATGCTAGAATCTTAGCTCAAACCAACTTTAGCAAAGAGGCAATTTTACCCTTGTGGCAGGAGATTTTGTAAGAATTTAATGAAGTTAGCAAAAGATAGACTAGATTCTAAGACTTCCTAAATTTATATCTTGTTTGCAGGTAGAAACTAGCCCCTGGGACTATGTAGCTATCATAGTAGCGGTTGTTTGTGATGTTATTAAAACTTGCACTTAAATCTAATCCATTGCTAAAAATATAGCCTAACTTAGCATTCAAACTAAAAGCGGCGTCATAGTTGCGAAAAGTGCGATAAAGCGGCGGCGAGTTAATATCATCGTTGTAGAAAGCCGAAGTAAAAAACGCCCACAAACTACCATAGATTCCAACACTCTCACCATAGCTAAGCGAAATATTTGCGATATGCTCTGGCGTATTGACAAGCTGTTTGCCCACAGACGCGGGATTTGCCGCATTTTCTATCACACGCGCTAAGGTCAAAGTGTAATTAGAATCTAAACGCAAACTACGCCATATCGGCACACTTAGACTAAACTCCACGCCATTAATTCGCCCACGTCCAGCATTCGCATAAAAGTAAGGATTTGCCACACTTCCACCGCCTTGACGATAAATCATATCGCTCATTTCAGTGTGAAAATAATACACCACAATATCCGCAAAACGCGTATTTATCTCACTGCCGACTTCAAAACTAAGGGCATTTTCCGCTTTTAAAAATGGCGTAGGCTGCCACATTTCACCACCATGACCAGGCTGAAAACGCTCCCTAATAGTTGGCATACGAAAGCCGCTACCTATGCTAAACTTAAGCTTCCACCAGCTAAATGGCGTATAATTTATAGAAAATTTCGGGCTAATATGCGAACTATTATTACTATCCAAAGCCCCAGATTCAAAGCTCCCAAAGGCATAACTATTAAAATTTAGCCAAAAATCATATCGCAGCCCAAGATTTGTGCTTAAATTATCAAGCCACAAGGCTTCCCAGTCCATAAAAACACTTGCCACAAAGCTCATCCCACCAGCGCCCCGACCAGCCCTAGCCGCGATAGAATCTAAATCACGCCAGTTTGATAATGCGTAATACAGGCTATCAAAATTTAGATAGCGAAACTGAAGCGAAGTCGCCAAGTTGTGATTCTCATTAATATGATAATGATGCAAAATGTCAAAATAGTTGCTAGATGTGTAAATATCCTGCGTTTCGCCTATGCCACCGGCTAAAGTCGGGGGCGGATTAGGGTTATCATAGTAGGCAAGAGCATCGCCCCAGCGGGAGAAAAGATTCACACTTGAGAGCGAGATTTTTAGCTCACTATTCTCAAAATAGTGCAAATATGAGATATTCCCCAAAAAATGCGTGTAATATCCTAACCCACCAAAACCACTACCCACAAAGGGACTCGTGCCGGGATATTGAGAAGAATTTGGCAAAGTGAAAGTCGGCGACCCATTAGAATCTAGCAAGTAACTTTTAGGATTTGCCATCTCATAACTATGGCTTGACAGGCTAAACATCGAGCTAAGTAGCCCATTTTCGCCCACATCATACTCTAATTTTAGTCGCGTATCCCAGATTCTATACTCTCTGCGACCGCCATCGCCTATGATAAAACGTCCTGCTTTATCATAGAATCCGCCACTTGTATTAGCTGGTTTTGTAGCGACATAAGTAGGGAAACTTGCATAGCCTTGCGTTGTAGTCAAACCGGCACTAAATTTAATTCGTAAGGCTTTATTTGTAAAAAAGGCGTTTCCTATGCTAAAATAAAACTTTGCTAGATTTTTATCAGCGGTATCTTGTAAGATTTCACTACCATAACCAGCAATAGATTCTATAGTGAAACTTTTTGGCATGCTCGTAATAAAGTTAATCACGCCACCGATAGCATTACTCCCATAAAGGCTAGAAAATGCTCCACGCGCGACTTCGACCTTTTCTACATCAAAAAGTGAAATTTGATTTAAAATGCGGCTCTCGCCCTCTAAATCGCTTAAAATCACGCCATCAAGCATTACAAGCGTGCCATAATTTATACCGCGAATTTTGATATTTGGTCGCGGATTAAAGGCGACATCATTTGCTATTCGCACGCCGCTAAGCTTTTTTACCACATCAGTAATCTTAGCATTTGTGCTTTTATTAATCTCTTTTTGCGTTACAATATCAATGTGCCCGGGGATACTTGCGACCTCGCTATCAAGGGATGCAGAGCCTGTCGCGGTGATAGATTCTATCTTTTTAGATTCTATATTTTGGTTAGAATCTTTTGGGGTTTTAGATTCTATATTTTTATCGTCATGTTGAGCCAAAGGCGAAACATCTAGTTTTGTTGTCCTAGATTCTATAGAATCTTTTGGAGTTTTAGAATCTAAATTTCGAGTCGTATTTTCTCTGTCATGTTGAGCGTTTAGTGAAACATCTAGTTTTTTTTGTGTAGATTCTATGTTTTTAGATTCCATAGAATCTTGCTTGAAACTTTGGGCATTAGATTCTAAATTATGCGAATACAAAAAACCAACAAAAAACAAAACAACAAAAAAATACCTCATCCACGCCCTTTTTACAATCTTTTAGAATCTATTTTAGAATCTAATTTGCAAAATTATACAATCTTAATTCTTAGAATCCATTAATAAAACATAGAATCTAACTCGCAAGATTCCATAAAAATGAGAATCTAATTTTCTTACAAGCAAATTAAAATGTCATGAATTTTAAGATTATTATTTTACGTTTTTAATAGTAAAGCAGAAGTTTATGCTTTTACATTTTTTCACTCATGTAATTTACAATACGTCTTGTGGAGTTACTTGGGGATATCATGGCTATTTTAGATGCTAAACCCTTACGAGCTTAAGCCGATGCGGCTTGCCAAAAAGTCATAAAGGTGCATATATTTCACATTTACGCCCTGCTTTCGCATTGCCCCGCTAATATTTAATAGGCAGCCTGCGTCACCGGCGATTAGATACTCGACATTTCGCGCCTTTATATCCTCAATCTTTTGGCTTACCATCGCATTGCTAATCTCTGGCTCTTTAATGCTAAAAGTCCCGCCAAATCCGCAACATTCCATCTCGCGCTCAAGCTCGACTAGCTCAACATTTTTCAAACTGCGTATCAAAGTTTTCGCCGAATTTATGCACTTTGCCACACGCAACGCATGGCAGTTACTATGCCACGTGACGCGAATGGGCGAGCCCTTATCCTCGTATCGCACGCCTAGCTCCTTATCCAAATATTCGCTCAATTCATAGATTCTAGAGCAAAACGCCTTTGCCTTCTCATGATGCTCCGTTCCTGCGAAAAGCTCCTCATAATCAATCCGCAACATCCCCGTGCAAGAGCCGCTTGGCAGGACAATCGGCAAGTCCTCCTTAAACAAATTCATATTATAAAGGGCGACTTGCTTTGTCTCGTCATAATAGCCCGAATTGTAGCTAGGCTGCCCACAGCAAGTCTGGTCCTTTTTGAAAATCACCTCAACGCCCTCTTTTTGCAGCAGCCGAATGCCATTTAACGCCGCAGAACTGCACGCCGCCGCACCGATACAAGTGGAAAAATAATAAACTTTTTTCGCCATCATCGCTTCCTTTTGTGTGGATTTAGATTCTGTAACTTTTTATGGTTAAAGTTATGGAATCTGTAAGTTTAGATTCTAAATTTGCTTTATAGAATCTAGATTCTATAATATCGCAATTTTGGGCTTGCGTTATAGAATCTTTTTTCACTCAAATGCAAATATTAACATTTTTTCCATTTTAAACAAATAAAATGTTTCAATTTTTCATATTTTAATAAGGGGAATGTAACGAACTTACTCAAAATTAGCAAAAACAATACAAATTCAAATTTCGTTTAAAATAATATCACAACTATTTTATAATTTATTATAAAAATAATTTTGTAAATCTATAACTCTCCAACTTAAAATCACTACACCTTTAGCACTTCCTCTTCTTTTGCCTTAACCATAGAATCTATTTTTTTAATGTGAGTATCTGTTATTTTTTGGACTTCATCCATTCCCTTTTTGCCGTCATCTTCGCTAATGTTTTTTTCTTTTTCTAGTTTTTTAATCGCATTATTAGAATCTTGGCGGATATTTCGCACGGCAATTTTTGCCTTTTCGCCCATTGCTTTTACTTGCTTTGCGATTTCTTTTCGCTGCTCTTGCGTCATTGGCGGGAAAAATAGCTTTATAGAATCCGCATTCACATTAGGATTTGCACCTAGATTTGCTTCTTGCAGTGCCTTTTCAATGTCTTTCACCAAGCCCTTTTCCCACGGCGTAACCACAATCGTAGTCGCATCTTGTGCAATCACGCTACCAACCTGCGATAACGGCGTAGGGCTACCATAGTAGTCAATCCGCACATTATCCAAAATGCTAACCGAAACGCGCGAACTGCGAAGCGTGCCAAAGTCCTTTTGCAGCGCAGAAATGCTCTTATCCATGTGCTGCGTGGTGTTTTTGTAGATTTCTTGTAGCATATTTGTCCTTTATTGTGGCGTTTGCGTGGCGTTAGATTCTATATTTTGGTTAGAATCTGTGCTAGATTCTGGAATATTTTGCGGTGCTAAAAGCGGCGAATTGCCCTGCGTTGGCGTTAAAAGCGGATTTTGCGTGTTATTTAGTAGCGGACTAGAAAGCGGCACAGAATTAGGCAAAAGTGGCGCTGATTTTGGAATCTCCACATTATCAATCACGCTCTTATTTTGCGTCCCACGCGTGTTATAAAGGTAGCCAAGTGCGATGGTATTGACTAAAAAAAGCACGCCTAAAGTCATCGTTATTTTAGCTAGAAAACTAGCTGGACCCTTCGCGCCAAAAAGGCTCTCATTACTCCCACTATACGCACCCAAGCCGATACTTGAGCTCTTTTGCAACAGCACGACAATCACAATAAAAATCGATAAAATAATCTGCAAGACAAGCAAAAATGTAGTCATTTTTTACCTTTTTCACACAAAATAAAACATT
The DNA here is from genome assembly GCF_000762875.2 of Helicobacter saguini. Lineage (GTDB taxonomy): Bacteria > Campylobacterota > Campylobacteria > Campylobacterales > Helicobacteraceae > Helicobacter_A > Helicobacter_A saguini. The sequence continues at coordinate 58,975 of NZ_JRMP02000010.1, read as the reverse complement.
AAAACGTGTAATTTTAGCAAAAAATAGTTAGAAAAGATTCTAAAATATTATTTTTATATAAAATATTCCAAAAAACATAAATACACTATATACACTTTTTTATACTACAATATATAGTTTTTACTTAAAATTTAGGTCGTTATAATGTTTTATGAAAAATTATTAAATATGAAAGATTATATTAAAAAGATTCTATATTTTATAATATTTTTTGCTCTTGTGTTGAATATGACGCACAAATTAAATGCCGAGACTTACGAGTTAAAGGATGTTTTGGCAAAAATTGAGCAAAATTCACTAGAAATTGTGAATAATAAGGCAAATTTTGAATCTATTATGAATGAGACAAAATCAAATCTAGCGTGGGAATACCCTTACTTTGAAGGCACACTTGGGGGGGTAAATGAAGGCTCACTAAGTAGCGGGGCGACAAATGCGTGGGGGGCGAGCTGGAGTGCTATGTTTTTAGTAAAGCCAAAGCTTTGGTGGGTTAATCCGCTCCTGCAAGAATCCCTGCAAAACAAAGGTGTGCAATATCAAAAAAACTATGAATTGATACGCAATCTCAATTTCATAGGAGCAAAGCGAATCTATCTTACTTACGTCGCCACAAAGGAAAAATATCAGTATTATTTGAAACGTGAGGAAAACTTTTTGCAGTTGCTTAGTAACGCCAAGAAACGCCTTGAGGGCGGGAGTATTAGCCGTAAGGATTATGTGAGTTTTCAGTCCGCCTACATTGATTCTACCCTTGCGACCATTGCGGTGCGTAATGATTTGCTTGAGCTGCAGCGTAGTTTGTATGTGATTTTGGGGCTTAAAAATCATGAGTTTATTTCGCATTTTGAGCCGCCAAATATGGTAAGTGATACTGCTAAAATGCCGCAAAATATGGCAGTTGAAAGCAGTAAAAAACAGCAAGAAATTGAGAATTTAATGTCGCTTAGTGGGTATGATTTGGACGCTTTTGAATCTAATGATTCTATGGAATCTAGCCTGAATAACACTGAAAATAAGGGCGATATTAAGATTAATGGGCTTGAATTTAGCTATGTTGAGATGGGGGAGAATGCCCTTGATTCAAAGCTAGCAAACTCCCTATACATCGATATTTTGGACGCGCAAAGCAAGGAGTATCAAAACCTAGCAAAATATGAGGGGCTAAATCACTGGGGTAGTTTAGAAATGGGCGGTGGGCTAGATTATTCGCTAAATAGCTATAATCCAAAGGTGCAAGTTAGCATTCCACTGCCTGTGACAAAGAAGCAGACGCATTTAAAGGCAAAATATATGAGCTTAGAATCTGGGGCGCTAACTAAAGCGGCAATTACCAAAAAACAAATCGCAATAAAGGCACGTGCGTATCTAAACGAGCTTGAGTTGCAAAAAAAATATATTGATGTAGCCAAAAATAATACGGATGTAAAAAGCCATTTGGCTGAGCTAAATCGCTTGGCTTATGAAACGCAGCAAGTGACACTTTTTGAGTATATCACGCAGGCGAATGCCTTTGTGGATTCACAAATTGAGCTTGTGAATAGCCAGATAAAATATATCAATTTGGTCGCACTTTTGGAGGAGACTTTGGGTGAGAGCTTCATTGAAATAGGAGAGATAAAATGAAAAAATGTAATAAATATGTAATAAAGTGTAGAAATGAAACAATAGATTCTGCGTGTTTTGATGTGAAAGATTCTATGAAAATATTAGGTTTAGATTCTAAAGAAAACTTAGAATCTAGATTCTATGAAAGTATTGAATCTAGTAATTTAGATTCTAAAAAAGTTATGGAATCTACAATGCAAGATTCTATAAAATTAGAAAATATGGAATCTAATATTATGCGAAATTCGCAAGGGCAAATTTTCTTTAGATTCCAAAGTCCCACCCATTCCCACCCTTTAAAATATAAAGAAAATTTGCCCTTGCGAATTTCTAAATATAAAAAAGATTCTATGCAAAAAATAGAATCTAACTTGCAAGATTCTAAAAAGTTAGAAATTATAGAATCTAAAAGGCAAAATTCGCAGGATAAATCTCCCTTAGATTCAATGTCCCACCCATTCCCACCCATTAAAAATTTAAGGGAGATTTATCCTGCGAATTTTGCCAACGCAAAAGATTATATAGAATCTAAAAACGTAGATTCTATACAAACATTACAAAACTTAGAATCTAGATTCTATAAAAGTATTGAATCTAATAATTTAGATTCTATAAAAGTTATGGAATCTAAAAAGCAAGATTCTATAAAGATATTACAAAACTTAGAATCTAGATTCCTATCGCCCGCCCGCCGCCCTATATTTAAACTAGATTCCATAAAATCCATACTTTTAAGCCTTTTACTAATACTGAATCTAATCAACATAGCAAATGCAGTTAATTACCCAAATATCGAAATGACACAGCAAGAGTTAGAAGCCGCTGAAGTTGAGATTTTTAAGATTAGTGATAAGTCAAATGAAAAGGGTGTGCCATTTTCTGCGGTTGTAGATTTTGATGATAGGGATGGATATACGCAAAATTCTAGCCTTGAAGTCGTTGTAGTGAATCTATATAAAAGAGCAGGGGAGAGTGTGAAAAAAAATGAGCCTATTGTAGAAATTAGCTCAAATGCCCTAAGTGAGCTATATTTCGCCCTGCAAAATACAAATAGTCGCTATCAAATAGCCCTTGAAGTTGAGCGAAAAGATAAAGAGCTACTTCGTCAAGGTGTGATTTCACAAAGGGCATATCAAACAAGCTACTTAAATATGAATGAACTGCGACTTAAAATGAATGAAATAAAATCTAGCTTTACAATCTTTGGCATTGACCCGGATAATCCACGTGGGCAGTATGGCTTTTTAGTGCGAGCGCAAGGTAGTGGCATTTTAAGCATTGCGCCCATGCAAATAGGACAAAAGATTCCAGCATTTACGCCATATATTAGAATAGCAAAGCCAAATAGCAACTCGGTTTTGCTACGCATTAGAGTGCCGCAAAATCGCGCTACAAGCGTAAATACAGGCTTTAGCGTTTTTGACATTCGCGGGGAAAAAATAGGCACGATTGAGACGATTTCAAATGTGGTCGATAAAAATACAAATACGATTAGCGCGGTAGCAAGGGTAGAATCTAAAAAGTTTCGCGTAGGTGAGATTGTGGAGATTTATATCGCTGGTGATATAGATTCTAAAGCGGTGGTTATTCCTGATGATTGCTGGATAAAATATTATGATGATTATATCGCATTTGTGCGCACTAGCAATGGTTTTAAGCCTGTAAGTATTGTCATTTTAGAAGAGCGAGATTCACATTCTGTGGTAGAATCTAAGGACTTAAAAGTAGGCACAAATATAGCGCGTGGCTCACTTGTGATACTAAAAGGCATTATGATAGGCTTAGGCGGCGAAGGAGCTGGTGGTCATGCTCACTAAGATTATTGAATTTTCTTTGCGACAAAAAATTATTGTTAGCATTCTAGCTTCGCTTTTGCTTTGCTTTGGAATCTATAATTTTATCCACATTCCTATTGATGCGTTCCCGGATGTGAGTTCTACTCAAGTTAAGATTATTATGAAAATGCCGGGCGCATCTCCTGAAGAGGTAGAAAATCGCGTGGTTCGCCCTTTGGAATTAGAGCTACTTGGACTGCAAGGACAGACGTCTTTAAGAAGTGTTAGCAAGTATGCAATAGCCGATATTACTATAAACTTTGAAGATTCTGTAAATATGAATGTGGCAAGGCAAATGGTAAGCGAAAGACTAACTACTGCAATGGGTGAATTACCCGCTGGAGTAAGTGGCGGTCTAGCACCGATTGTAACGCCCTTAAGTGATATGTATATGTTTACTATTGAGGGGGATATTAGCGAAGTGGATAAACGCACACTTTTAGATTTTACCATTCGCCCCGCTTTGCGTAGTATTAAGGGCGTGGCGGATGTTAGTAGCTATGGTGGCTTTGCTAAGGCTTATGTGGTTATACCAGATTTTCATGATATGGCAAAACTTGGAATCTCTATAAGTGATTTAGAATCTGCCCTGCGTGAGAATCTTAAAAATGATGGCGCAGGAATAATAAATCGCCCCGGCGAAATGTATCTAGTAAAGATAGAATCTGCAGCTAAAAACACACAAGATTTACAAAACATAGCCCTTAATACCGGCAATGGATATGTTAGAATCAAAGATTTCGCACAAGTGATAGAAAACTATAAAACGCGTCTAGGCTTCGTTACTATTGATGGAAAAGAAGAAACAACAGAAGGAATCGTGCTAGGTTTGCGTGGCGCAAACTCCAAAAATACAATCACAATGGTAGAAAAAAAGCTAGATGAAATAAGAGCCAAACTCCCCGCTGGTGTGGAAATAAACACATTTTATAATCGTAGCGATTTAACCCAAAAGGCTGTAAATTCAGTTATAAAAGCCCTAGCTGAAGCAATCGTGCTAATTATTGTGATTTTATTTTTATTCTTAGGCGATTTACGCGCTGCGGTAGCCGTTAGCGTTGTGTTGCCACTTGCACTTAGCACGGCATTTATAATGATGAATCATTATGGTTTGACGGCAAATTTAATGAGTTTGGGTGGATTAATAATTGCGGTTGGAATCTTAGTAGATTCCGCCGTGGTCGTGGTAGAAAATGCCTTTGAAAAGCTATCTCACGGACAAAGTCTAACTAAGATTCACACAATTTATCGTGCTAGTAAAGAAATCGCGCCATCTGTTGTTAGCGGTATCATTATAATTATCGTGTTTTTTGTGCCGATACTAACCTTGCAAGGATTAGAAGGGAAAATGTTTGTGCCACTTGGTGAAACAATCGTTTTTGCCCTGCTTGGCTCACTTGTTTTAAGTATCACGGTAATCCCTGTAATGTGCTCTTTTGTATTAAAAATCAAGCCACATAAAGAAACGATTTTACTGCGTTTGATAGAAAAAGCATATCATCCTATGCTTAGATTCTGTCTTAATAATGGACGAATTGTAATCGTGGCTTCTTTAATTTTCTTGGTCGCCACATTCTCACTTTTCCCACATATAGGAACAGCATTTATGCCGACCTTAGATGAGGGCGATATAGTTTTATCAATGGAGACTGCACCATCGACGTCACTTGAAGAATCAAAACTGCAGATTCTAAAAATCACTAAGAAAATAAAAGAAAAAGTCCCAGAGATAAAGACAATCGTATCAAGGGCTGGAGCAGACGAGCTAGGCTTAGACTTAGCCGGTGTGTATCAAAGCGATAGCTTTATAATCTTAAAGCCAGAATCTGAATGGGAAGCCAAAAGCAAAAAGGAAGTGATAGAAAAGATAAACGCGGTAACACAAGAATTTAAGGGCGTAACATTTATTATTACACAGCCTATTGATATGCGAATTAGCGAAATGGTAACCGGCGTTCGCGGCGATTTGGCTATAAAAATCTTTGGTAGCGATATAAATGAACTAAATAATATTAGTAGTGAAATAGCCGAAATCTTGCGAAATATACAAGGTAGCAAGGAAGTCTATACCGCGCTAAATAAGGGCGTAAATTACTTTTATGTAATCCCAGAGCGAGAAAAAATGGCAAGGGCAAATATTAGCATTGAAGAGTTTGCAAAATTTATGAAAAGCTCTTTAGAGGGGCTATTTATCGATTATATCCCGCAAGGCTTTGCACGCACGCCGGTTTATATTAGGCAAGATTCTAGCATTGCAAATGATGTATCGCGCTTTCAAGGGCTAGAGCTTAGTAGTGAAAATGATTTGGTTGTGCCGATAAATTCGGTTGCTGAGATTAAGGATGTCGATGGTCCTATTAGCATTATGCGAGAGCAAAGTAGCCGAATAGGCGTTGTGCGTAGCAATGTGGAAAATCGCGACTTAGGAAGTTTCGTGCAAGAGGCAATGGATAAAATCAACTCGCAAATAAAACTCCCAGATGGCTACTCAATCACTTATGGCGGTCAGTTTGAAAACCAGCAAAGGGCAAATGCGCGTTTTGCAACGGTAATTCCACTTAGCATTTTAGTAATCTTTTTTATCTTATTTTTTACATTCCGCTCTATAACTTTATCTTTAATGATTCTATTAAATATACCATTTGCGGTAACCGGCGGACTTGTATCACTTTATCTATCAGGTGAATATATGTCAGTGCCAGCCAGCGTAGGATTTATCGCACTTTTTGGTATCGCTGTGCTAAATGGTTTGGTTATGGTAGGCTATTTTGTGCAATTAATTAAGCAAGGCAAAAGCGTTGAGGAAGCAGTAGAAATGGGTGCAAAAAGGCGTTTGCGACCGGTATTAATGACAGCAAGTATTGCAGCGCTAGGTTTAGTGCCTATGCTAATAGGAGGAGGAGTAGGTAGCGAAGTGCAAAAGCCACTAGCCATAGTCGTTTTAGGCGGCTTAGCCACTTCATCCGCCCTAACACTACTAATTCTCCCCCCAACATTCAAGCTAATCGCCAAGCGATTTAAAATCATATCTGATTAGAGAATCGATTTATATTTTTAAAAGGTGTAGGAATGAAAAAGAAATATTTGCAAGATGTGTTTGAAGCTGGGTTTGATGTGGGGGAGATTCCAAGTCCTAGCTATGTTTTGTGTTATGATAGTTTGCTTTGGAATCTTAGGACTTTGAAAGATGTGAGTGATAAAAGTGGAGCAAAGATTCTAATCGCACTGAAAGGATATAGCTTTTGGCGTGAGTTTGCGCCTGTGCGGGAGTTTCTAAGTGGGGCTACTTGTAGCGGGCTGAATGAAACGTTGTTGGCTTATGAAGAAATTACATTAAAACATTTGCAGAGTAATTTAACAAGAAAAGATTCTAGAAATCATAACTTATTATCTAAGAAAGTTATAGAATATAATATTTTTAAAAATTCGCAGGGCAATTCTCCTGCCTTACATTCCTTGCCCCACCCATTCCCCCCCACAAATAATGTAAGGCAGGAGAATTGCCCTGCGAATTTCACAAATTCTAGCAAGAAAGAAAAAACTATAACGCAAGATAACGACCAAGATTCTACAGAATCTAAAAATACTGAATCTAATAATTTAGATTCTAAAAAATTAGAAAATATAGAATCTAAATCCACACAAGATTCCATAGAATCTAATGGCGAGTATAAAGAAATATGCGTGTTTTCGCCGGCGTATAAAAAAGAACAAATGCAAGAAATTGTGAAATATGCCACGCATATTATTTTTAATTCTTTTACGCAATGGGAAAAATTTAAAGACATTATAGAATCTAGAAACGCTGAAATTAGGGCGTTTTGGCAGTCTAAAAATCCACAAGATTCTAATGAAAATATAGAATCTAAGTCGCAAGATTCTAACAAAAATACTGAATCTACTAACTTAGATTCTAAAAAGTTAGAAATTACAGAGTATAACTCGCAAAATTCGCAGTTGCAAGATTTGTCTCAATCTATTCCCACCCATCCACCCATTTTTAAGATTAATACAAATCCTGCAACTGCGAATTTTACTGACTACGTCAATGAAAATATAGAATCTAAAAATCAAGATTCTAACAAAAATACTGAATCTACTAATTTAGATTCTAAAAAGTTAGAAAATATAGAATCTAATATCACGCAAAATTCGCAGGATAATTTTCCTTTAGATTCAATGTCCCACCCAGTCCCACCCACTGAAAATTTAAAGGAAAATTATCCTGCGAATTTTGACAATCAAGATTCTATAGAATCTATCCAGCCACGAGAAATACAAGTTGGACTGCGTGTGAATCCCTTGTATAGCGAGGTTAGCCCACCTATTTATAACCCCTGCATCCCAAAAAGTAGGCTAGGTATCACGCCAAAAGAGTTTAAAAAAGGCTTAAAAAAACTTGCCAAAAAGTATGGTTACAGCGATAAAAAAGAATTTTTTTCAAAGCATTTTAGCGGCTTGCATTTTCACACGCACTGCGAGCAGGACTCAACCGCGCTAAAACGCACACTGCCGCATTTTACAAAGCATTTTAGAGCCTACATAAAGCGTAGCAAGTGGATAAATTTTGGCGGCGGACATCATATCACACGCGATGATTACGACATTTCGCTGCTTATAAAACTTGTGCGAAAATTCCGCCAAAAATATAATGTCGAGGTCTTTTTAGAGCCAGGAGAGGCGGTGGGCTGGGAGTGCGGTGACTTGGTTGGCGAGGTCGTTGATATTGTGCAAAATAGCGGGAATATCGCCGTGCTTGATATTAGTGCGAGTGCGCACATGCCTGATTGCCTTGAGATGCCATATCGTCCGCACTGCTACAAAATGTCGCTAAATGCGGATACTAAAAAGTGGCATTTGGAGCATGATTTGGGTAAAAATAAGGGCAAATTTAGGTATCGTTTTGGCGGTCCTACTTGCCTTGCGGGCGATGTTATCGGCGATTATAGCTTTGAGACGCCCTTACGTGTGGGCGATAAAGTGGCGTTTGTCGATATGATGCACTACACGATTGTGAAAAATACGACTTTTAATGGCGTGGAACTGCCAAGCCTTTGCGTAATAAAAGATAAAAAGTTAGAAATTTTGAAACAATTTAGCTATAAAGATTTCAAAGATAGGAATTAGATTCTATACAATCTAAAAATCTAAACACAAGATTCAATAAAAGATTCTATAATTACGCCTTAGCAAACGCAAAAAGGGCTTTATAAATGTTTGAGAATGAAAAAGATTTGCAAAATGAAATACAGACTAACACGTCTTTACAAAAAGATATTTGCTCACTCTTAGACATTGACTTTGATAAATGTAAATTTGTGGGTGAAGATTCTTATATTAATAGAATCACGGCTGATTTTAGCATATTTGAAAATGGCAAGATTAAGGCTATTATGGAGTGTAAAGGTGGCAAGATAAATGTAACTGACTACATCCGTGGTATAGGGCAGATTTTTCAATACGAGTATTTTGCCGAGCAGAAGCTATCAGGTAAAAAATATGAATTTGTAGAAATGAGTGATTTTAGCTCTGTGTATATTTTCTAAGAATGCTATTTAGAATCTATCTTAAACTTTTTGGCTTGTTTTAAGAATATACTATTGTAATTTAACACATCACTAAAGCCAAATTCCCATATTAGATACTCGTTATCTCGTTTTTCAAAAAATATGGTTTTTACTTGCTTTTGTGTGTGAATGCTCCATTGACGAAATGGATAGTAAAGCTGTCTTATAATTACATTTGTAGTTTGTGAATTTTTTGCCTCTACTAAAACGACATTATTTCGTCCCTCAAAGCCAGAATCTACTTCAGTTTGAACAGATACTACCTCTATGTTTTGATATAAATTTGTATTAAAAGTGAAATGTGGTGTATATTTTCGCCCACGAATGCTTAAAACTAAGCTATCGTCATCTAAAAATGTGCGAATGAGCGAACTAGCATAAGCAAAATCTAAATGTTGCATTTCGCTATTACCTACGTTAGAGCTTTTTAACTCAAAATCTAACTTACTTTTATATATACTAGATTCTTCATCAATGCTTGGTATATCCACATAGCCACAGCCTTTACAAATAATGTATTCACCATTTTTAATAGGCAATACAAATAAATCATTTTCTATAAAAATATTGGGTCTATCTTCTTTGCTATCCTGTTTGCATAATATCCTTACTTCTTTTTGTGATGTTTTACTAAAATCTTTAACGCAAGGTTTTATCATATTAGTATTGATGTAAAAGGGAGCGGCGTTAAAATTGTGTTTATAAATTTTTAAATCTTCATAGATTTTTTGCCACGATTGATTATTTTTACTCATAATTCCCCCTTATTAATAATTCACTAATTTCCCCACGTCCATTACCTTTGCAATTAATCGCTCTTTTTGCCTTTAGCTCTATAATCTCATAATCTTTATATAAATCTTTTATAAAAGGAGTGTTTGAATTACTAAGCAATACTTTAGCACCTTTAGAATCTAATCTTTTAAAAAGCTCAAAAAGGCGAATTTGAGAATCTTGCGTAAAATTATCTATATAGCTTACAAAGCTAGAAGTCTTACTTAGTGGATAATAAGGTGGGTCAAAGTAAATAAAATCATTTTTTGTAATACTAGATTCTAAATTTTCAAAATCTTTATTGCTGATATGCGTATTTTTTAAAGCAAAACTTGCATTTAAAATCAAATCTTTATCATAGATTTTAGGATTTTTGTAGCTACCTAGTGGCGTATTAAATTGTCCTTTAGAATTGTATCTACAAAGTCCATTAAAGCAAGTCTTATTTAAATAAATAAATCTAGCTGCACGAAAGATAGAATCTAAATCTTTAAAATCATTGCTTCTATCCATATTTCTAATGGTATAAAAAAACTCTTTATTGTGTTTATTTTGAAAATCTTTTAGTAATTCTAAAAGTTTATTTGGATTATCGCGCACGATTATATAGGCATTGATTAATTCAGTATTTTTATCGTTTAGAAAGAATTTAGATTCTATATTTTTAGAATCTTGTAAGTGAATTTGTTTTGTCGTATTAAGAAAAGTATTTGAAATCTTAGAATCTTTAATAACAAAAAATAAAGCCCCACCACCTAAAAATGGTTCAAAATAATTATTAAAATGTTTTGGCATAAAAGGCAGCATAGAATCAAGTATAGCCCTTTTACCACCTGCCCATTTGATAAAAGGCTGCGTGTAAGATATTGTAGGAGTAGAATGTTTCATATTATTTTTTATATTAGTAGCTTGTGGTAATTTAGAATCTAGATTTTTAATATTAAAGAAATTTCCAAAGTTATGTTTTTTGGGAAACTCTTTAACTAAATCATTAGAATCCATGCAGTGATTGAGTAAATCTTGCAAAACTAAATGTTTTTTATTGACTCTAGTCATTTGTATCCTTAATGTTTTTGTTATAAAAAAGTGCAATTATACAATAATGAAATAAGATTTTAAATATTTAGTGTTGCTATAAGTTGGGCTTTCCACAACATTACAAATTTTTAGAATTTTAGAATCTTTGTTATTTGGTTTGGGATTTTAGATTTTATAGAATCTTTTTATAATCTTGTGGATTAGATTCTATATTTTTAAGATTTTATAGAATCTAGATTTAAAATCACATTAGATTCTATAAAGATTTTTTGTCCTAGCGTGGCTTGGGCTTGTTGTTTTTGCGTATCGTTGCTAGTTAGGATTGAATTTAAAAACTGCATTTTTGAGTTTAGATTATTTTCTTGCATTTTTATGTCGTAATGCAGGTTTTCTTTTATATCAGCGATTAGTGATTGTATGTTTGTTTGCAGGATATTTTCGCTTTGTTTTATTGCTTTTATTAGCGTATTTGTTATAAAATCACTTATTTTTTCTCTCCTTAAAGTGTCATCTTGTATTTTTAGAATCTTTGCAAACTGCGTATTTTCAAGGCGTATTTGCTCTATAATTTCTCTTGTTATTGAATCTTTTATTTGATATTTTGCTAAGTCTTTGCTGCGTTGCAATTTTTGATTAGATTCTATATAATCTTTGAAATTATCCGCGGTTTGCGTATAAATATTTATTAATTGAGATTCTAAGTTTTGCGCATCTTTTATGGCTTTACTTTTAATATTTTCTAAAAGCTTTCGCAAATTTTCTTGCTCTTGTAATGTGGCTTTTTCTGTATCAATGGGTCCTTTCTTCATTATTTCTTCGCTGTCTTTTTCTATTTCTTTTTTGCTAAGTAACCATTTTAGCCCTTCAATTACTACTTCTTTTAATATTTCTAAGCCTATTTTTATAAGTCCCAAAAAAACTAAATTGCGAAAATATGCAAAATATAGAATCTAGGTTTAATCACAAAATGCTCTTACCACTATAGTGCATAAAAATTGCGGCTACTAGCCACCAAAAAACAATGAAGATTCCACACATTAAAAAGGCGGCTTCATCACATATTGTTTTATAGAATCTTTTTAGGATATATATATGGATAGGCTACTAGTTAGCGTTAAAATGAATGTGTAAAGATAGAAATCACGAATATCTAAAAGCTGTAATGTATTAAAAATAGGCAAGAATATTGCAAACATTCCTATAATTAAAACCACAGCACTTATTATAGAATCTAGTATAAATTTAAATATTTTATTTAACATAGTTTGTATTATATCCCAAAGATTCCAAAAATTTACAACAATACACTATAATCTACATCTTACAAATCACTTTAAGGACAAGCACAGATGATTTTAGAGCATGAGATTCCAAAAGGCAGTAAGCTACACTTTGGCTTGTCAGCTAGGTTAAAGCGAGATGTTGAGAATCTTTGTGCGAGTTTGTTTTATGAGAGCGATTTTAGCGAGATTACCACGCCTATATTTGTCTTTCAGCAGCATCAAAAAAGCTTTCTAAACCGCGATGTGATAAGCCTAAGTAGCGAAAATAACTATCAAGTCTCAATGCGAAATGATAGCACAATAGACGTAATTCGCATCATTACAAAGCGGCTAGGTCGCAGCACTAATCAAAAAAAGTGGTTCTACATCCAGCCTGTCTTTAGCTATCCTACCTTTGAGTATAATCAAATCGGTGCGGAGTGTTTGGATGAAAAAGAAATGCCAAAAATGATAGATTTAGCCATAGCGATATTTGAAAAGCTAGATATTAAGCCTATTTTGCAAATCACAAATACTAAGATTGCCAAAAAGTGCGCTTTAGAATCTGGCTTAGATTACGAATATTTTACAAGATTAAATGTGGAAAAATTGCAAAGTATAGATTTTATTGCTAGACTCTTGCTTGTAAATAATTTAAAAGATTTAGAATCTGCTAAAAGGATTCCATAAAAAATCCCACACAAAACAACGCAGATTCCATAGATTCTAGTGATTTGATTCTAACCTATCACACCCTAGATTACGACACTTTAAGTGATTATGAAAAGCAAGAAGGCTACATTTTCCATATTTTCACTGAGGAGATTAAACAAGATTCTAAAAACATAGAATCTAAAATACCCACCCCCCTAAGCCCACCCTTAAGCAAGGGAGGGGGGAATCACTCTCAAACCAACAATATAGAATCTAATAAAGATAAAAACTTAGAATCTAACCTCCAAACCCTCCAAAACGAGCTAAGCAAAATCTATCCTTGCGTTATAAAAGTGCATTATATTAATGATAGTTTGTTTGAGAATTGCCCTACTTTAAATGGAAATTACAGCACATATTATCGGCTTAAGATTGCTGAGTTTCTAGATTCTAACATAAAATATGCGTTATATTTAGACTGCGATATGCTAGTTCTTAAGGATATTCGAGGGCTTTTTAGTATAAATATGGAATCTAAATTCGCCTACGTAGTGCATGATTATTTTTTCCATTCACAAAAAATTATACATCACAAAATTGACAAAGAAAAGATTCTAACTTATGATAAACACTATTTCAACGCAGGTTTTATTTTTTTTAATTTAGAATCTTGTCGCAAAATCAACCTTTGGAAAAAATGCGAAAATATTTTCAAAAATTATGAAATAGAGTTCCACGACCAAGATACAATAAACTACATTTTCAAAGGAAATGTCGGCATTTTAAGCCCTTGCTTTGATTATATGAGTTATGCTTTTGGGTGTTATCCTATACGCATTGCAAAAGATGAAAATATAGAAAATTGCGATATGTATTACACTAGAAGGCAGCTAGAGTGTGGCTTGGAAAATGTCGTAATCTATCACTACACGCCCTACAAACCTTGGCGACATCCGCAATATCCGCTCGAGCCTAGCCGCTACAACTATGCGCGTGTGTTAGAAGCGATACATTTATGGGAAAAATTCGCCAAAATCACGCCAGTGTATAGCGATGAAATACAAAATGTTTTAGATTCTATAAAAGAAAATGAATTTGACAACTACACAATTTTCATCGCCAAAAAGTTAGAAAATATAGAATCTAATTTCAAAAAAGACTTACAAATCTTAGCCAAAAAAACGAGAAAAAGAATGAAAATTCTAATGTTTGGAGAAATTGCTATTTTTGTGATAATAGTGTTATCATTTACGCTAATTTTGTAAATCTTGTCTTGTCAAAAAAAGTTCCCATTTATACGCAGATTCTATAATCGTGCGTAAGTCGTTGTATTGTGGCTTCCAGCTTGTGTGCTTTAGTAGCTGTGTATTATCGGCAATTAGCACGGCAGAATCGCCCGGACGCCGCCCTGAAATATATGTCTTAAAATTATTCCCGCTTACTTCTTTGACGCACTCAATGACTTCTTTTACGCTAAAGCCCTGCCCATAGCCCACATTAAAGGTCTTGCCAAATGGACCGATAGTCTCTTGGAGCAGCTTAAAGACCTCGATATGAGCCATACACAAATCATCGACATGGATGTAATCGCGTATGCAAGTGCCATCTTTTGTGTGATAATTCGTCCCAAAAATGCTCATCCCTTCACGCTTGTTGCACGCGCACTCACAGGCAATCTTTATCAAATGCGTGGCATTTTTCACACGCTGCCCTAACGCCCTATCACTACTATAATCATTTTGCATACTAGCCCCCGCCACATTGAAATACCGCAAAATCACATAGTTTATCTTATCGCTCTCAGCGACATCTTTTAGCATTTGCTCTATCATTAGTTTGCTGCTGCCATAAGGATTTATAGGGCTTGGCGGATAAGATTCTGAAATTGGCATTTTGTCCGCACTAGGCTCGCCATAAACGGCTGCGGTGCTAGAAAATATAAAGTTTTTTACCTTATATTTCGCGCAAAATGACAGCAATTTAAGGCTTTTTGCCGTATTATTTGTGTAGTAAAGTATAGGATTTTCCACAGATTCAGCCACACTTATAAATGCACCAAAATGCAAAATCGTATCGATTTTATACTGCTTAAACACCTCCTCACAATCCGCCAAATCCTCCCTTACAAGCTTAACTCTATCGCCAAAATCCTGCTTTAAATACTCATAATTTTTTAAAAAGCCCTTTGATAAATTATCCACGATAATAATTTCCGCGTCCGTGTGCTGCAAGAAAAGTAACGCACAATGCGAGCCGATATAGCCACACGCCCCAGTGAATAGTATTTTCATATTTGTCCTTTTGTTATGTTAAAAAATGGTAATTATATAATAAGATTCTATAATTTATAGAATCTAAAATGTTACAAATTGTGTTTTGCAAGGCGTTTATTTAGCGTAACATAACGCATACAACGCAAAATTCATTTTTTAAAGTTTAAAATAAATCTATGCAAAAAATCTATATAATTTCAACTTAAATCAAAGGAGAAAAAATGAGCGATATGATAAAACTAATCGTGCTAGATGTCGATGGGACGATGACAAATGGGCAGATTACGCTTAGTAAAATTAAGGGTGAGATTGTGGAATCTAAGAGTTTTAACATTAAAGATGGAATGGGAATTGCGTTATGGCAGCAAAATGGTGGCATTGTGGCAATCATTAGCGGTCGAAAATGCGAGATTACACAACATAGAGCAAAAGAGCTAAAAATCGCTGAAGTGCATTTGGGCGTGGAGGACAAACTTGCCTGCCTTAAAAAAATCTGTGAAAAGTATAGAATCTTGCCCGATAATACCGCGTGTATCGGCGATGATGTGAATGATATTAATATGTATGCGTTTTGTCGATATAGCTTTGCTCCAGCTGATGCGTGTGGGATAAATAAGGCACGGGCTAGCTTTGTAACGCATGCGCGTGGTGGCGAAGGGTGCGTGCGAGAGATGATTGATATTTTAGATTCTATAAAAGATTAGATTCTACTTATAACCTACCATAAAATTATTGTAAAATCGATTAAAATTAATCTTTACTTTAAAATATTCCCACCTTTATTTTTTGTGCAGATTGCGTCTTAGATTCTAAATTTATAGAATTTTTAGAATCTCCTTTAGATTCCACTTTAGAATCTTTAGAATCAAGCAAAATTTTTATATAATCTTTGTAGATTTTTTCATAATTTGGCAGAATATTTTCATTCAAAAGTGAGAATGGATACACCTTAAAATCCTGCAAATTTTGGTTGTGATAAGTGTAAGTCAAATCCGCCCTTACATCGCTCAAAACGATTTTACCACCCTTTTTTGCGACATTCACACTCACAAACGCACCGACTTTTTTCTCCACGCCACGCTGCGCACTAATCATATTGCCAAGCGAATAAATCACAAGTGTATCGCCCACAAACTCCACAGGCTGCACGACATGCGGATGATTCCCTATCACAATGTGCGCGCCAAGCTCGCTTAGAATCTGCGCAAAATCGCGTTGCTCCTTTGTGGGCGCGAACACATATTCCACGCCCCAGTGCATCGAAATAATTATCAAATCGACCTTATTTTTGAGAGATTCTATATCTTTTTTTAGCATTTCGCGGGTATAAACATTGATTAGATAGTCCTTACCGCTTGGAATCTTAATGCCATTTGTGCCATAAGTGTAGGCAAGGAAAGCAAAAGTTATTCCATTTTTTTTATGAATTTTGGGCGTGTTTCGCGTCTCTTGCGAGTCGTAACTTCCCGCTGTAATCACACCTTTTTTTTCTTTTTCCTTCCAAAACTGCACAGATTCTAACACCGCCTTTTCGCCCTTATCAAGCGTGTGATTATTCGCCAAAGACACGAGATTAAAGCCTAGATTTATCATATTTTCGCCAAATTCTTGCGGGGAATTAAAGTTTGGATAGCTACTTAAGCCAAGTTTAGCCCCGCCTAAAATGCTTTCTTGATTGTAAAAAGCTAAGTCATATTTTTTGATAGAATCTTTTAATGGCTCAAACATTTGGGAAAATTCGTAACAAAGATTCTGCGGCGATTTAGAATCTTGTTTTGTATTTTTGGTATTTTTATCTTGCGAATTTGCTAATTTAGATTCTATAAAGTTAGGATTTTTGGAATCTTGTGTTTTAGATTCTATAGTTTTTTTGGAATCTTTAGAATCTGCGGTCTTTATGGAATCTTGTTTTTTAGATTCAGTAGTTTTAGAATCTTTCTTAGAATCTTGCGAGTTTTCACCCTTTTTAGATTCAATATTTTTCTTAGAATCTTGCGGCTTTTGCGAGTTAGATTCTAAAAACATAGAATCTTTTCCACCCAAAAGATTGATTGAATATTGAATGAAATTGATTTTTTCCACTTCATTTTTGGCGTCACAGGGATACTCCGCATCCTTATAAACAGCGGTGTGCAACAGGGCGTCCCCACCCATAATTATGCGTAATTCCTTAGAATCTTTCCCCCACAAACACACACAAAAACATAAAAAAATATAGAATCTAAAACTCACACAAATCCTTTTTTGTAATACATAAAGCATATTTATTTAGTGTTTCTACTTATGCCCGGTTTTATCGGGACAAATTCACAAGATTCTAGAATCTGCTCTGTGATATTACTACCTCGTTTTATAAAACGTATAATTTTTTGGCTTTTGCCTTGCGACTCACCACAATATATGGGCGCGACAAGCACGCCATTATCACTTAGCTGGTTAAACAAACTCGCAGGGATGGAATCCGCACACGCAGAAAGCAAAATCCTATCATAAGGCGCGTAAGCCGCCCAGCCGCTCATCCCATCATCAAGCTTAATATTGATATTCGTAATGCCAAGCTTTGCGATACGCACGCGCGCCTCTTCCCATAGGGCTTGGATACGCTCAATGCTAAAAACGCGGCGGATAAGGTGCGATAACACGACTGCCTGATAGCCGCTGCCAAGCCCGATTTCAAGCACGGAATCTGCCTCGCACACGCCCTCTACATCGCGTGCTAGCAGATACGAAGTCATTTTCGCCACGGTCAAAGGCGAACTAATCCACTGCTCGCCACTCATCGGCAAGGCGTTTATGTTAAATGCGTGGTGTCTAACGGCGTCTTGCACGAACATTTCTCTATCCGTTTTTTTGAGCGCGTTGATAATTTCAGAGCTAAACTGCCCTTCAAATTCTTTTAACATTTTCATATTTTTTATTTCGAAAATTTGCATACAAAAAACTTATCCCCTATCACAAATAATTTTATAATCACAATATTTGCACTTATTTATATCTTCACACATTTGATTTTTATTTCCAAAATTTTTAAAGATGTCATTTATTTCTTTTGTGCCTTCGTCCAAAAGATTTTCTTGCATTATAACCAAATTTTGCTTTTCTTTTAAGTCGGCGTAATAAAAAGTTTTATCCAAATCTTTAAACTCGCTTAAAACATCGATAAAATCCGCACACATCGCATAAAAAGGCATTTGCAAATCAATTTTTGCCTTGCTTTTTTCATCTAAATTATCACTTTTAGTAAGCGGAATGCTCCCTGTTTTGTAATCAATAATTGCAATTTTGTCATTTATTTTTTCAATCCTATCTATTTTACCACTGCAAATTTCATCATTTTTTATAATTGTAAATGGATATTCTAGGGCTAAAAGGCTGATTTTATCGGTATTTACACGCTTTATTTCATTATCAAAAAATGTGTTTATTTTTAGACAAAAATTATCTAGTTTTATAAAATTTTCTATTTCCATATTGTTTTTAGAATCTTGTTTAGATTCTATATTTTTTAAGAAATTTTTAGAAAATTCATCATAGAAATTAAAAAAACTTTCCCTTATTTTCCGCATAGAATCTTCATTTAAATCCTTATTTATAAACGGCTCATAGCTTTGCTTTAAAAATAAATGGATAATATTTCCCACACTCGTATTTACATTATCACTCTCCATTTGTAAATGCTCTATGTATTTAAAAAAGAAACGGCGTGTGCAGTCTTTATAATCATTTAGCTTTGTCGCAGAAAATATAAAGCCATCTATTTTATTGCTAAATAATGGATATTCTTGTGTATTAGATTCTATATTTTCTAACTTTTTAGCATTATCAATATCAAAATATATAAGTTTAGAATCTATATTTCTTACACCATTTATATCATCAAAATCTTTAGAATCTTGCATATTTAGCTGCATTTCATATAGCATAGAAGAGGGCATTTTCTCATCATTTTCCACATAGCTAATGTGCGTTATTTGCGTGTTTTTCATAATATTATGGTAGTGGTGTTTTTGCAGGTTTTCTTTATCTTTTTTGGTTGGTAATCCTGCATTTTTTCTTAAAGTAGAATTTAAAAACATATCATCAAAACTAATATTTGCCACAATATCATCATTAAAATCAAGTATTAAAACTTCCTTAAATTGTAAATTTCTAGCTTCCAAAACGCCCATCACACGAATTTTCCCGCCATTTACATTATCAATATTAAGATTAGAAAAATCCTGCATAAAAGAAATAAATAATGTCCTAAATTTTACATCACTTAGCACTTCTTTGTTGTCTAAAAATGATAATTCAGCCAAAATTTCTATGCCTTGATTTAATATTTTTTGATTAACATTTATAAATAAAATAGTTAGTAAATATTGAACTATTAGTAGATTAGGATTAGATATTTCATAATTATCATTTATTTCCTTATCTATTTTATCTAAAGCTTCTTCTAATTTTTCTATTTGTTTATCATTTCTTAAGCCATTAGATTCTATATAATCTAGTAAAATCTTTATATCAAATACCTTAGATTCTATATAATTTTCATATATTTTAAGCAGTATTTGATATTCTTTTAAGCCTTCCAAACTCTCGCCCATAGCGTAGTTAAAGACATTTTTAGAATCCATAGTAATCAAATAATTGATAAAACTTTCATCTGGCAAAATCACAGCATAATTATTTTCGCAATTTTTATCTTCTAGCCATGTAGATGCTAGATAAATAGCAAGATTTATTTGATTAAAACGACTTGTAGTTTTGTAAATAAAAGGCTTTATTTCCTTAGAATCTAGGCTCTTTTGATGTATTTGATTATTTGAAATATCTAAAATATATTGTTTATTTGTTTCTAATTTAGAATCTATTTTAGAATCTATATTTGAAAAATGCGAAATATTATATTTATCTATTTTAAAATGTAAATAGATAGGCACAAAAGTGCTTGCAGTGCGTAAAATCTCATATTGCAAAGGGGAAATAAAACCTTCTAAATCAATATGAATACTAGATATAGATTCTAAAAAATTAGTATTTATTTCATAGTTTTTAATAATTTTATCGCTAATTATCCCATCAATTAGATTATTATTCTCTAATTTTTCTAAATATTTAGCATAAATTTTACTTAAAATTTGCAATTCTTGCGTGTGAATTTCATTTATATCTTTTATCTTGAAAGTCTCAAAAGATTCCCTATTTATCGGTGTTTTATGATTTCTAAGCTCATCATAAAAGCTAAGTAAAATATTAGAAGTCTCCAAAAAAGAAATAAAATTTTCTTCAAAAGAAATAAGATTATTTATAAATGAAAGTTTGTTATTTATTTTGTGTTTATTTCTTATTTCTTTTAGTGCGTCCATCATAAAGAAATGGCGAATATTTTTAGGGATTAATGGCGTCTTGCTAAAGGCTAAAGTATCTAGCATTTCAGTATAGCTAAGTATATTTGGTAAAAAAGTAGAAGTTATAGAATCTGTATCTTTTTTATATTGAAAGTTAAAAATATCAAAATAAGATTCTATATTTGTTATAGAATCTAGATTTGTATAAAAATCTTTATTTCTCGCAAAATACTTACAAAACTCTTTTTTAGAACGATTAGAATTTAACACAAAAAGCGGCTGTTTTACTTTTAAAATTTTATTAATATCTTTCACATATTTCCTTTAAACTTAAATTATAAAAAATCTAACATTGTAGCAAAAATATTAGCATTTTAATTCTTAACAACCTCAAAACTTGTGACTTTTACGCCATTGTAGATTATAGAAATATCGCCGCTTTTAGATTCTATAAGCTTGTATTTTGGCGGGGAATTTTGAGCCATAGCGTTAATTCCATAGAATCTAAGTCGCAAAAACAAGTCTTTATTTGGCACGTCAATATAAGTAATATTGCGTTTGTAAAGCTCTTTTGCGACCTCTTTTGCACCATAAAATGAGTAAGCGAAGTTTTTTTCTTTAACAAAAAAATATGTAATTTTATTCCCAAAAAGTCCTATATTTCCTAATATTAAAAAAAATAAAACTAGGTAAATCCTAACTTTATAGCGAAAGCGAAATCGTGGCAAACGCGAATTGATATTAAACATCGCTTTTTTCACAAAAATGGGCAATGCGACACTTAGTTCAGGCAAAAAACTTTGGATTTGCACCTGCTGTCTTGTCGATAATAAAAAAACAAAAATAAAGCCTACAAAGGGAATGAGATTAAGCAAACTCGCCTTATTATGAAACGTCCAAGAATACAAAATCGCCACATAATAAATGAAAAGCCCGGGGCTAAAAAGTAGCAGCAAAGAGCCCAAAATATCGAGTATATAAGCGTGTGGGACGCCGTGAATGGGGGAGAAAATACTCATATTCACGCCAAAGCAAATAATGGCGAAAATTAGCGTCTTGCTCTTGCGATAGATTAGCGAATAAAAAAAAAGAGATAGCGTGAGTATCGCACCTCCAGCGTCCAAAAACACCACAAAAATAAACATCACATACAAGATTCTATCATATCGCAGCTGATAGTAGATTATCAAAAGTGATGTAAAAGTGAGAATCTCAACATTTGAAATGATTAACGCCTCAATGCTAACGCCCGGAATTAGCATAAACAAAATCACGCAAAATAGGGCTTGTGGTGCGTTTTTCAGCACCAAAAGCGAAATATTATACATCAAAATGCAGCTCAAAATATGGAGTATGACAAAGGGCAGACGCGCGCCAAAATCATTCAAAAGTGGGTCATTAAAAAAAAACTCACACAATTTTACGCCAAAATTTGCGATATGAAAGCTAAGCTGTGAATTTTCAAAAAAGCCACGAGCTTCTTTGGCATAAATGCTCGTTTCATTTATCATTAGCATTAATGCAATAAAATCGATAAATAATGCTAGGATGAATAATAGGTTGATATTAAAAGTTTTAAAATATGTAACTTTATCCATTTTATTAATCCTAGCATTTTTATAGAATCTAAATCGACTTTTGTTATAAATTATAATATAAAAGTTAATATTTTCTTTGTATAATCTTAGGTTTATTTCGCTAGATAAAGGAAAAATATGGTTAAGAAGTTGTGTTTGGGCTTTATGCTTTGTGTTTGTGGTCTTTTGGCGGTTGAGGGCTTAGATTTTCAGCCTATTGAAAAGGCACGATTAAGGGTGTTTGAAAGCCTTTATAGCAAGGATTTAGACACCATTGCAAAACAGCAAAAGTTTTTGAAAGATAATTTCAAACAGGCTCAAGAAAACGACATTTACACATTCCCAAAAGTAAGTATAGAAAACGCTTATAATGCGTATGCGTTGGCAAATGAAGATGAAATGTTTAAACGTGAGCTACCTAGCACAAATAAGGCGTTTAAAAAAGAGTCCTTAGACAACAAAAATACTTCGCTAATCACTTATGTGTGGGGAAAAGATTCTAAAAGTTTGGTTGTGACAAGCCTTAAACTAAAGGGCGAAGAGATTTGCACTAAGGAGACGTTGGATTTTTCTCCTAAAGGAAATGCTACGATTTTAAAGGTAAATTATCAACAATATTGTTTTGATAAATAATTTTGGACTCCTTTTTGCTTCTACCTTACCCAAATGGATTTGTAGATTCTCTCAATTAAGGATAAACACAAAAGGAATTTATAGAATCTAAATAAACTCTCAAGGAATGAGAAATGCAAACAGGATATTACGGCGCTACAGGCGGTATGGTTACGCAGTTTAATAGGCTTGATGTGATTTCGCACAATTTGGCGAATCTTAACACAAATGGCTATAAACGCGATGATGTGGTTATCGGCGATTTTATGCGGCTTTGGCAGGGGCATCAGGACACGCTTCCCATCCCTGATGATACGCAGGCGGCGGCTCGTTTCATCAATCGCACTATGACTCGCGTCCCTACGATTGCGGAATCTTACACCGACCATAGCGTTGGCTCGATGGATTTTACCGAGAATGAGCTTGATTTCGCTTTGAAATCGCCAAATATGTTTTTTGCCGTGCAGACGCCAAATGGTATCGCTTATACGCGAAATGGTAGCTTTAGCATTAGCGATGATGGCTATCTTGTGACTAAAGAGGGCTTTCATGTGCTATCTCGCGATGGAATCGACAATGAGGGCGGCATTATGATGAACTCAAATATGCAAATCGCAGTCGATAAAAACGGCAATATCGGCTTTAAGGACTTGACAAACGAGGGCATTCAGGGCAATATCGCGGGTGGTAGCTTGGCGATTGTGACTTTTGATAATCCTAAGTTTTTGAAAAAAATCGGCTCAAGCCTTTATATCGAGGATAGAAAAGTGCCAAATGATACGACAAGTGAAGGCTTAGCGGGGGCTAATCTTGTGTATAATAGTGGTGCGGTAGAGCAAGGCTTTTTGGAGAAAAGTAATGTAAATGCGGTGCTTGAAATGTCGAGTATGATTGAGACAAATCGCCTTGTGGATATGTATTCAAAGGTTATGAAAACGCACATGGACGAGCTAAATAGCGAGGCAATTAACAAACTTGCCGTCCGCGCATAAAAGGGTTTTGATAGATTCTATATAGAATCTAAAAGTAGTAAAATGAAAAATTTAAACACAAAATATATCAAAAAAGATTTGAAATATATTTGGCATCCGTGCTCGCAGATGAAGTATTATTGTGAAGATTTTTTGGAATCTAATTGCCAAGATTCTAAATATTCTAAGAAATTACAGAATCTAGATTGTAAAAAAGATTCTAAAAAAACGCAGAATCTAGAAACCTTGCCTTTGATTCCTATTAAACGTGCTAAGGGCGTGTATTTGTTTGATTTTAATGATAAAAAATATATCGATTGCGTGTCGAGTTGGTGGGTGAATCTTTTTGGGCATCAAAATAAATATATAAATAAAAAAATAAAAAGTCAGTTAAACACGCTAGAGCATATCATTATGGCGGGTTTTACGCACAAAAGTATTATTGATTTTTCGGCTCGACTTTGTGGGCTTTTGCCGCGTGATTTAAGCAAGTGTTTTTACGCGGATAATGGCTCTAGCGCTATCGAAGTCGCTTTGAAAATGAGCTTTCATTATTTTCAAAATATGCAGGATTCTAAGAAAAATATAGAATCTAATTTGCAAGATTCTCAAAAAAGTATAGAATCTAATTCGCAAAATTTGCAAGATTCTAAGAAATTACAGAATCTAGATTCTAAAAAATCTGGCGAAAATATGGAATCTAATCCGCAAAATTCTAATAAAAACGCAGAATCTACAAACCAAAAAACGCTCTTTTTGTGCCTTGAAAATTCCTATCACGGCGAGACTTTGGGGGCGTTAAGCGTGGGCGATGTGCCACTTTATAAGGAAACTTATAAGCCGCTTTTATTACAGGCAATTACCACGCCTGTGCCAAATTTCTGTGATAAAAATATGGAATCTAAAACCCAAGATTCCAAGAAAGATACAGAATCTACTTTGCAAGATTCTAAAGATTCTCATAAAAGTATAGAATCTAAGTCGCAAAATAATATAGATTCTAAGAATTTAGCGAATCTAGATTCTAAAAAATCGAGCGAAAATATAGAATCTAAAAATGCAGATTCTACAAAAATAGATTCTAACATTTCTCATAAATTTATAGAATCTAATTCCCAAGATTCTACAAAAATGAACTCTAAAAATTCCCAAAATAATATAGATTCTGCAAATCATATAGAATCTTCTCCCAAAATAAAAAAAACAACTGCCTACTGCTTAAGTGAGCTAGAAAAGATTCTAAACACTAACGCTGATAAAATTGCCGCATTTATCCTTGAGCCGCTTGTGCAGTGCGCTGGAAATATGAATATGTATCCGCACGAATTTGTCAAAAAGGCGTGTGAGATGTGCCGAAATCGCGGCATTTTGGTGATTTTTGATGAGATTGCGACTGGTTTTGGTCGCACGGGGCGGATGTTTGCGTTTGAGCATTGCAATTTTGTGCCTGATTTTCTTTGTCTTTCAAAGGGCATTAGCGGCGGATATTTGCCGCTTTCAGTCGTGGTGACGAGGCAGAATATCTATCGCGCCTTTTATCACAATGACATTAAAAAAGCCTTTTTGCACTCGCATAGTTACACGGGAAATGCGCTTGCGTGTGCGGCGGCAAATGCGAGTTTGGATATTTTTGAAAAGCGTGATATTTTGGCGAAAAATGCGAAGAAAAGTGCGTATATTTGGGCTGGTTTGAGTGCGATTTTGGCTAAAGATTCTATAAAATCTAAGGTAAAAAATGTGCGATATCAAGGAATGATTTTTGCGTTTGATTTAAATACGGAGTTTTTGGAATCGCAAAATAGCCAAGATTCTAAGAATTTAGGGAATCTAGATTCTAAAAAAAATATAGAATCTAACTCGCAAGATTCTAAAAATTCTCATAAAAATATAGAATCTAATTTGCAAAATATACAAGATTCTAAGAATATAGAATCTAAAAACATAGATTCTATAAAAATAGATTCTAAAAATCCAAAAATAGATGTTTCGCTTAACGTTCAACATGACAAACACATAGAATCTAAAATGGATACTTCGTCCATATCACAACATAAAAACACAGAATCTAAAAAAAACTACGGCTATATTTTCTATAAAAAAGCCCTAAAAAAAGGCTTACTCCTCCGCCCTTTAGGCAACACAATCTATCTTATGCCCCCATACATCATCACTAAAAAACAAATCAACTATATCCTAAAAACCATAAAAAAGATTCTAAAAAAGTTATAAAAGTTACTTTTTAGCACGATTTTTATAAAAATCTTAGAATTACCAAAAAACCCTTGACAAAGTTTTTTTTATATGATTGAATCTAATAAAATCTAAAAGGATAAATATGCCAGCAAATCCACTTAAAACCATAATAGACGGAATAGCAGAAATATTTGGCAACTATAAATTATCTAAGCAAGAAGCACAAAATTACATAGACAAGGGAAAAAGCCTACTAGAACAAACCAAAAAAACCTTGCAAGGATATAAAGATAATGCCAAAATAAGCCTTGATAGTTTAGAAAAACTAAAAGAAAAAGTTGAGCTTGGCACATTAAGGCAATACACAGGCTTAAAAAATAGAATTGTAGAATCTAATGATAAGAATCCGCCAGTAATATTATCTGGAGCGGCTGGTTTTGCTGCGTTTAGCAATCCCTTTGGCGATATGAGCGACAAGGATAAGGAAAAATTACTTGAAACGTTAGATAAACTAGCAAAAGTCACAATTTCAATTGCTGGTAATGTTGTTAAAAATATTATGGAAACCACACAGAACGAAAGTAAAGAGTTAATGAATAAAATAGAAAAAAGATGGGGGAATTAGAATCTAGATTCTATAAAAACAACTTCACATTCAACTTTTCATCCAAAAACATCGCAATGAAAAAACTTAGCATTTTATTCTCATTTGTGATTAGATTAACAGATATTTTATCGCGTTCATATAGTTTTAAAAAAAAGCCTATAAGGCAGGTAGGTAGCGGATGCGAGTCAATGAATTTCACCTCCAGCACATCAAAAGCCTTATTTTTAAGATGCGAAATCTCATCAGTTTCAGCCAGCTCAAATAAATCACTTTTAAAATTCTTATACTCATCATAATCCCTAATCTGCCCTGTGCAAACCACGCTCAATCGCCTATCCTCAATCCCACCTTCCATTGTAAAAACATTTGGCATAATATTTCCTTTGTGTTATGGAATATAGATGTGAATTATATCTTTTTTTAGAATCTTTTGGCACATAAATTGCTTTTTTATATCGATAATTTATCTTTATGGTTATAAAAGAGTAATAAAGAGGTGTGAAATGCGCGTAACATTTGGGACGAAATATAATCAGATTCTAAATAATAATAGCGGTATGACGCAGGGTTTGAATGATTTAAACACTAAGATTGCAAGTGGGAAAAAGATTCAATACGGCTGGCAAGACGCTTCTGTGGCTAATCAGAATCTAAAACTAGAATATGATGAAGTAACCCTAGAGCAAGGAATTGATGTCGCCAAATCCGCTGAAACGCAAACGCTAAACTCTGATAAAGCCTTGCAAGAAATTTCACTAGCTATGGTGCAGTTTAAGCAAAAGCTATTACACGCGGCTAATGACTTACACACTCCTACATCAAGAGAAGCCCTTGCGCGTGATTTAGAAGCGACAAAAGCACACATTATAAATATCGGTAATACTTCTATTGGTGGTAATTTTATCTTTTCAGGTAGCAAGGTTGGCACACAGCCCTTTGATATGGAAGGGAACTATTATGGTAATGACGAGGAGCTAAACGCGCTAATTAGCTCCAAAAATCTAGTGCCTTTTAATATCACAGGTGAAGAATTATTTTATGGAATAGATAATGATAAACATAGATTAATTACCACAAATGAGCGAATGCTAAATCAAACGCGACTTCATCCAGCTACAATGGATAAAAGTGAAAAACACGCCGAACCAGCGGAAGTCTATATCAACGAAGAAAATACATTACGCGATTTAATCGGCGATAATGATAATGACACAAGCAATAATGGTAAGGAATATTTCTATGTGCAAGGCGTAAATAGCAGGGGGCAAAGTTTTAAATCAAAGTTTGCCTTAGATGTTGGCTATTCTAATGAAAGAAATGCGACAAAAGTGCGTGATTTACTTGATAGAATAGGTGTTGCCTTTGGTAATACTAATGCTACAAAAGTGGTAGATGTGCGGCTTAATAACTGGGGGCAAATTGAGATTAAGGATTTAAAGACCGGGAGTTCTAGCATAGATTTTCACATGATTTCTAGTGAAGCGGATGTCGATGATTTAAATGACTTAGAAAAGCTAGGGGCAAGGACTAAAATTTATAGCCGACAGAATCTAACAAGTGAATTTAGCGTTAGCTCAATGCGTGGCGTAAATGATTTATATGATAATCGCGTAACGCACATTCCTACAACGCTAATTCGCAAAGATAATGTAATGGCTGAAATTGATACGAAATTAGAAGATATTATGGCGGTAGAAGCCCGTTATATAAAAATCACAGGCACACCGCCAAATGAAGCTGATGGTAGCATTTCTAATCGTGATTTAGGAGAGCCTTTAGTCGTGGATATTAAGGGTATGGAAGTGCGCGATTTATTTAAGGCGATAAAAGAGTATTTTGGTGGAAATGTAGAAGTAGATTTAGACCATGGGCAAATTAGCGTGTGGGATAAAAACGTGAAAAATAAAAGCACAGATACGATGAAACCGCCTTTTGATGGTCCGCGTGGCTTATCCATTCAGCTAACTAGCCTTGATGAAAAGGGTGATGAAGTAAATGGCTTTACTTCTCACATCGGTAAAAGCTATACAAAAACGCAGTTTGAGCAGCTTGGCTCTAAAATTCGCGGTAATATCGTGCAAAGCATTTCAGGCACTTCAGTGTTAGCAAAAGATAATACAAAGCTAATCGAA
Source organism: Helicobacter saguini (assembly GCF_000762875.2). Classification (GTDB taxonomy): domain Bacteria; phylum Campylobacterota; class Campylobacteria; order Campylobacterales; family Helicobacteraceae; genus Helicobacter_A; species Helicobacter_A saguini. Next base: position 30,539 of record NZ_JRMP02000010.1, on the reverse strand, counting down.
GTAACCGATGGTAGCCTAAATGGTAAGACCTATGGCTTTAAATTCCACGACCATAATGGTATCGAGCTTGAAGCGAGCCTAACTTTTACTAAGCAAGGCAGTTTTTTAGAGTTACCAAAACAGCGAAGCGATGGGACTATAAAGATTCCATTATTTAACCCAGATGATGAGCCACCAGCGGTGACAATTAGTGAAGGTGATAAGGTAACATATCGTCAATTAATGGATGCAATGTCAATTGCCCTAAATTATAGCAATGAAGATGATAAAACACTTAGTGCGGCGCAAGTAAAAGGTGGAAAACCTACACAAGCACATAAAGATGCTTATGAGGAGCTTTTGACAAGGGCTAAAGTAAAGTTTGACATAGGCTTTGATAGCGAGGGTAAAATCACTATTCAAGATAATGTCCGCTCGGTTACTAGAATGACAATGATGTTTTATGACAGGGACCAAAGCAAGTTTGATGAAGACACGATTTATAATTCTAAGGCAAATATTAGATTAAATGCAAATGCGTCCTTAGTCGTGGATGACCCTAAAATCCACTTTTTTAAAGGGCTAAATGATGCTATTCAGTGTGTGCGAGATGGAATCTATCGTGCGGGCGCATTAACAGGACAGCGATATGATAATACAATGCAAAGTATAGGGATTCAAAATGCGATTGAAAAAATCGACCACTTAAGCGACCATATCGAAAAAATCATATCTAAAAATGGGGCGCACACGCGGACATTCCAAAACTCAATCGCGCGTAATGAAATCATAAAAACGCAAGTAACAGGCATTAAGGGTGAAACAATCGGCACAGACTTAGCCGAAACATATAATAAATTCACAAACTTAAGCAATAACTACCAAGCGGTTCTAACCTCCACCAACCGCATAAACAACCTATCACTTGTGAATTATTTGAATTAAGATTCTATAGAATCTTAAAAAGTGGCAAAAATGAAACTTGAAATAGGCAATGATATTGTAGAAATTTCGCGTATAGATTCTATATTTAGGCGGTATAAATTTGTGTTTTTAAATCGCATTTTACATCCTTGCGAGATTTTATTAACTTTAAAACAAAGCCATTTAGAATCTTCTTTTATAAAATGCAATAAGTTTTTTAAAGATTCTAAAAATCCTTATTTTTCGTTTAAAAAATTACAGAATATAGATTCTATAAATCTTTTAGAATCCTTTGAGTCTTTAGAATCTTTTAGGATAGAAACAATCGCTGGTTTTTGGGCGGCAAAAGAAGCCACTTCAAAGGCTCTAGGCTGTGGCATAAGTAAATATTTAGGATTTAAAGATATGTGTATTTTTAAAGATTCTAAAGGTAAGCCATACATTAAAATTAATAAGAAAAAGAAAAAACTTTTTCATATTAAAAGTATTTCTATATCCTTAAGCCATGAAAAAAATCTCGCTCTTGCCACTTGTATGATGATAATCACAAACAAGACGTCATAGAATCTAAGCTCTGTTTTTAAGGGCGGCTTTTATCATCTGGTGTAAGTCGGGGAAATCGCTTACCTTTGTATTTAGCATATTTTCTAGCATTTTATAGTCTTTATCTCTAATGGCTCGCTCTATATCTTGCTTATACATATCATATCTGTCTTTATCTGTTGTGGTGTAGGTATTTTCTTGCTTTTTAGCCTTTTTTGTCATAAAATACACTGCCGCACCTATCCCTGCTAATGCCACTATTATTAAGAAATTATCCATATTATTCTCCCATTTGTGATAAGATTTGTGATTGTAGCTTGTCAAACTCAGCTGCTGCGTCTTCTACATCTTGTAGTTTGTGTGTGCTAGATTCTAATTCTTTTTTTAGATTCTGTATTTTTGCTTCCTGGGCCAGGATAAATGTATTAAATAAATTATTATAGCTATCACATAAAGATTCTATGCTTTTGTTAGAATCTTGCTTTATCTTATTTATATTTGGATATATATTATTTTCTATATTTTGCTGTATTTCTTTTCTTATTATAGATAGATTTATTTTATATCCATCTTTATAGGTTATAGTCCTTTCATCTCCCCAAGTCCATGGCTTATACCATGTAGAATCGCTTACTTTATAGCTATCAGTTGTCTCCTGTATATCCATTTTTATATTTATATCATCAATATCAATATGGATATTTTTGTAATCTATATTCACATTTTCTATCTCTAAGGTCTTGCCTATGTGTGATTCTATCTTGCTTTTATATTGCATAAATGTTATATCACACTCCGTATATATATCCACAAATATCATTGCTATATCATTTTCTATAAAAAGAAATTGATTTGTAATATCTTGCATTACTTCTTGTAAAAATTCAGGCACAAGATTTAAACATTCTTGCTTTTTATCATCGCTTACAGATGTTTTTACATTCATTATATCACTTGTGATTTTTTTGACATCATTTTCAAGGATTGCTTTTTTAGCGGCACTTTTAGAATCTTCTTTACTATAGCCATCAAGGTATCTAATTGTAAAAAAGCCAACCCCAGCTGCTATACTATCCACTTGCTCCTTGCCAAAGTATTCTTGCTTTCTAGATTCTATAATATCTGCAAGTTCTCCTTGTGCTTTATATATTTCTTGCTGCATATATTCTTGTATATCTTTTTTATATTGTGGCATATCTTGCTTTAGATAAGATTGCGCATCTTGAAGATTCTGTGCTGCTTTGCTTTTAGGTTTGCTATATATGCCTATTTGCATATTAAAATTTTTTTTTATCAATTCAAACGATTTTTTTATACTATCTTTTATTCTATTTAGAATCTTTTCTGCGACATTATGTTCTATATATTTATTGATTTCTTGTTCTAAAGATGTTATACCCAAGTATTCTATAAACTCACGCTCCCAAGAATCGCCAAATATACGCATAAAAAATTCTCTTTTTCCTTTTAAATCTTGCTCTGCGTCATCATCAAAGCTAGATTCTATAGTATTTTTTAATAAATGATAATATGATGATACAAGCAATACTTTAGGATTTTCTATACCATAAGTTTTTGCTGCATTTTCTAGCTTCTCTTTTGCTTCTTTTTCATTTTTACCAAAGTATTTATGCTCTAGCTCATTATTTAATGCCTTTAGTTCTTGCTTTGATTTATTATGCTCTTTGGCTAATATATCTTTTATATTTTGTCTATTATCTTTTAGTGCACCATCGATTTTATTAATGATAAAAAATACCTCAAAATCTTTTGCTTTTTTAGTAGCTATTCTTTCTTTTATCGCATGCCAAAGCCCTAGCTTATCATTTTGTGTATTATTTGTCTCTATTTGACTATCTAGCTGATTATAGTCAAATAGAAATAAAACCATATCAGTATGCCTTAAAATTTCGCTTGTAGAATTTTTATGCTTTTGTGAATACTCCTCGCCCTTTGCATTTGGTCCGGGCGTATCTATAAAGATTACTTCCACGCTATTAAATGGATTTTTTATATTTTCAAATGGATAGTATAAATCTATACGTTCCACATTTTTATATTTTTCATCTTTTATATCATTTTTGAATGTTTCATCATTTTTTGCATAATCTTTTATTTCAGATTCTATATTTTGTGTTACTTCTATTTTTTCACCATTACTTTTTGTTACTACTAGCTTTTTAGAATCTTTATTGTGAATATATGTTGGGCAGTCAGTGGTTGATTTTGTATAGGCTGGCAGTATTTCTTTACCAAATAGTGCGTTTATAAGCGTAGATTTCCCCGCACTCATATTTGCAACGATAGCGATTTTATACTCGCTTTTAGCCACATTTATAGAATCTAAAATCTCTTTTATTTCCACTATGGTCGTTTTATCTAAATATTCATTTGAGTTTATATACTCACTTATATTTTTTGCTAAAGCCTTTAAGTTTTTTATATGTTTATCCATTTTTACTCCTTTATACTCTTTATTTCTTGTAATAAAAAGGCTTTAAATGTTAGATTTAGATTCTGCGGATTGTCAAATTCGCCGTATTTAAATAAAAATACATTATCTTTAGAATCTACGCAGTAAAAATCGCCATTTCCAACTTCTTCTACCACGATAAAATCTTTGTATAAATTAATCTCTTCTCTAGCATTAAGTGTGGCAAATACAGCACTAGGTATAGAATCTTCGCTTTTACAGATTCCATAAAATTCCAAATATTCTACGCTTAAATTCCCAAACTCTTTTAAAAACGCCCTATATTCTTCGCCTACTTTAAGCCCTAATTTAGATTCAAAAGATTCTATATCGCTATCACTTGCACCTTTTCCACACTCTAGCTCTAAACCTAATTTTTTTATTTCAGCATACATTTTCTTGCTCCTTTTATTAATTTTTAGCCATTTGAGCTTCTATCTCTGCAGCCCTTGCTTTCCAGTGTTCCGCTTTTTGCTTTGCAAATTCTACTCTATCAATTTCACTAACCTTACTTTTATCATGCAAGATTCCATCATTTTCTCTGTGAACTGACTCTTTTAGCTCTGCAAATGGAGAATCTTTTCCTTGCCCTATATGATGTAGATTGTATGGTCTACCATTTTCATCTAAAGGTGGAAGACCTTGTTTCATTCGCTCTAAATTTGTCCTACCTACACCATCTTTTAAATTAGGGTCAATACTATCATCTACAAGACAGATTCTATCATTTACTTCTCTTTCTTTTAACCCTTCTTTAATGTATAACTGAACCTCTTCTAGACTTCTTATCCACTCATTTATTTTATCACTAAAGGGTGAAATTTCTTTGATTTTTTCTAGCACATCTTTTGCTACATCTACGATTTTATTGACTTTGTCAAGTAGCTCTTTTGGTGCGTGTTCTATAATTGCAGTTCCTGCTTTTTTCAATATTTCTTTTCCTGCTTCTTTTGCAATCGTTGATATTAATGGATTCATTCTTTCTCCTTATAAAATGTAGTCTTTGTAATATCAAAGAATGTTTGTTTTAAATCTTTGAAATTTTTATGCGTTGGGCTTATTTGCAAATATTGAGATAGCTTATTGTCCACATCTTGCACACTTTCACTTTCTTTTATGGAATCTTCAAAGCATAAAGATTCTAATAACAGCAAAGTAAAATCTATATTTCCATCCCTTTTTTCTTTCATAAAAATATTTTTGATATTTGCGGGGGCAAAACTAACTTGTAAATTATCTTTTGCCTTAGATATAGCCTCATATTCATTTTTATTTAGTGCGTTTATAAAATATAAAAATGCCTTATAGATTTCTAAATAGCAATCTACATTTTTATAATATTGCATATTTGAAATAAAGCTTAAAGACAAAAAAGCATAAGAGAAAAGATAGAATCTAATATTTAAACTAGATTCTATATTTATCATTTCTAATAGACTACAAAAATTACCCCACGCACTCTTAAAGTTAGAATCTAAAAGAGTAGAGGCTATAAAATCAAAACACCTGCGTTTTAATATATCAAGTGGAATCTCCCTAAACACCCCAAAGTCAAAATTAGCAATATAGAATCTAGATTCAAAAGGTAGCTCGTATTTCAAGTATTCATTAGATTCTATAAATCTAGTATTAAACGCACTAAAATCGCCAACACTCGCCTTTTCCACATTTATATAATCAATGCTAACCATAAAGGCAGTATGCACATCTTTATTATGCACGATAGCCTCCCCACTTTTTAGCTCGGCTATGTCTAGAATCTGCTCAGGAGTCAAATTTATCGCATTACCGATTAAATCCCTATCTTCTTTATCCATAGTTCTATGCAGTATTTTTACATTCGTATTTTTTATTACATCAGGGTGCAGCTTACTTGCGATTTGGTCAGCGATAATTAAGCCTTGCCCATAGCTTCTAATCTCTGCTAGTAAATTTACAAAAGATTCTACCGCCCTCCCACGCGGATTAGCCTCTTCGCTACTAACATTTAGCGAAATATTTGGCAAAAGTCTATGAGCCTCTTCAATAACGCAGATATGTTTTAGCTCGTTATTAGAATCTCCCTTAGCTTCTCTATATACATAAAGTCTATCTAGTATTAGTCCCATTAAAAAGGCTTTTTCAGCGTCATCAGCGATATTACTTAGCTCTATAATACTAGGCTTTTCAAATAAGATATTAGAATCTAGCGCGTGATGTGAGTTAAAAATCTTGCCTTTTATACCAAGTGTTAGATTATTGATTCTAGTCTTTAATGCGGCTTTAATGTTAGAATCTAGCTCGCCAGCATATCCTGCTTCCTCTACTATAGAATCTATTTTTGCTTTTAAGTCTAGCATTGTAGGGAAAAGCAGCATTTTACGCGTCTTATCAGCACTTTTAGATTCTGTAAAATATGGATTAGATTCACTATTAAAATTCCAGCCTTTATCCTCATAGATTCTATGCAGGGCATCTTCTAATATATAACTCATAGGACCATACATAGGGAAAGCAGAGCAAAATGTAGTCTTTAGCATATCCACATGTTTTGTAAGATTTTTCCCACTAAAAATAAATGGATTAAATCTAAAGCAATCATTTATCACGCCCGGGCGAAATACTTGCAAATGCGGGATTTTGCTAATCAAATTTTTATACTCACTCTTAGCAGGTTCAATCACTAGAAATGGCACACTAGATTCTAATAGAATCTTTTTTATACTATTAGACTTCCCACTGCCTGTGATACCACTAACAAATATATGCGAATTTATCGCAGCATTACTAAGATAGAATCTTTTATTAGTTTTTAGCTTACGATTTAGGATATTTCCTATTTGCATGTTAGATTCTACATTTTTAGATTCTAAAAGCCCTTGAGATAAGCCAAAGTGCGAATATTTAGATACGCAGATTCCATTTATATCAATGGTTGGCAGGGCGTTTAGTATTGCTAACTCTTGCGTGTTTAAGGCACTGCTTATGCCACTTAGGCTTTTATCAATAACATTATTTTCACTAGATTCTAAAAGCTGATATTTAATCGTATTTTGCTTAAAAAACTCGCTAGATTTATAGCTAGGGGTAAATCTAATGCTTTCATAAAAGCTCTCTTGCCCACTACACACACTTTTTAGCACATAGCTAACATTATCTAGTAAGCTTTTAGAATCTGCTTGTAAATACACGCTAACCTGCCACATACCATCATTTAGTCCATGTTGGAATCTTTGTATATATTTGTCAATTAGCTTTTCGCAAAATTCTGCGGATTTATTTATTTCTTCGATTGTAATGCCATAGGTCGTATTTGTATTAATGCTTTCTTGTATATTAGTAGTATGGCTAGTAGCTGTAGATGTTGTATCTGTGTATGATGTACCTGTGGTGGTAGATGTGCTAGTATTTGTGCTTGTGGAGCGTGAATATGACGCATTTACATTTGCTATTTTCACACATTTACCGATACCACCACTTATACCAAGAGTATGAGATGTGCTTTCTCCTCTTGTATAACTATTTGATTGATTACTACCCACTGATGTAGATTTAGAATCTGTTGTCCCACTAGATTCACCCCATGATGTACTTGCACCTTTTGATTCTTGTAGATTCTTGCTTTGCTTTACTAGTTTATGTATTTCATTCCCTAAATTTTGATAGTTTGAAATAATATTTTGTATAGATTCTATACTATAGCTTTTTGCCACGACAAAGATTCTAAAGGGCGTATTTTGCAATGGAGAAATGAGCCACTCTAAGCCTTGTTTATACACTTTATTAGAATCTTTTTTAAGACTAGGCAGCCCTAGCATCATTTTTGTATATTCTAGATTTTTAAACGTCTTTTTATCTATAATCTCGCTTTTACCCCCAGCATAGATTCCATTAAATAGATTTTGCAAAAACGCTACATTAGAATCTTTAGAATCTGCATTAGATTCTATCCCAAGATAAAGGCTTAGCCCATCGCTAGTATTTTCAATCATATAAATAAAGCTTTTACCCGCATTTGCCACACTGCTAAGAAGCGTGCTAATATCTTGTAGCAAAATATCATTAATCTCACTTTGCCTATCATATCCTATATGAGAAATCTTAATAAATTCTACATTTTCAATATCTTGTCTTTGCAAGGAGGTAAGTGGCATATTCTCCAAACCCTGTCGCTGCAAAAAGCCCTGCATAGTAATATCTAGCCGTATATTAGTTATATCATTTTGTATAATTTTCTTTTGCTCATTCATATAAAACCTTAAGTCTCAAACTAAAAGCATTATACAAAAAAAAAAAAAAAAAAACATCTTGTGTAGATTTTTTGAAAAAATATCACAAAAATTTTTCCAAAGTAACGAAAGGTAACACATTGAGTTTGATTCTTAAAAAGCCCTAAAAGATAGAATCTAGATTCTAAGACTCAAGTGGTTTCATTGCGGGGAAAAGGATTACGTCTTTTATACTTTTGTTGTTGGTTAGTAGCATTACAAGGCGGTCGATACCTATGCCCTGACCCGCAGTTGGTGGCATTCCATGCGCTAACGCCCACACATAATCCTCGTCCATATACTGCGCCTCCTCGTCCCCCTTGTCCTTTTGTGCGACTTGGGCTTTAAATCGCTCCAGCTGGTCTAGCGGGTCATTTAGCTCGCTAAAGCCATTTGCGATTTCCTTCCCACCGATAAAAAGCTCGAATCTATCCGCAATCTTAGAATCTGCATCGCTTCGGCGCGCCAGCGGACTAATCTCAATGGGATAATCAATAATGAAAGTTGGGTCAATTAGCTTATTTTCCACAAAATTATCAAAGGCTTCATTTAGCAGTTTATCGTGGCTTAGGGCGTTTGGCAGCTTTAGCCCATTTTCACGCAAAAAGCATTCCAACTTTTCCTTGCTTTCTACAATGCTAGATTCTACACAGCCGATTTTAATTATAGAATCTTTATAAGTCATCACTTGAAAGTTATCAAAATTGATACTTTTATCATCAAAAGGTATCACTTTCCCTAACTTTAGTGAATCTAGCAAAAACGCAAAAAGCTCCCTTGTCAAATCAATCAAATCATAAAAAGTATGATACGCCCAGTAAAACTCAATCATGCTAAACTCAGGGTTGTGACTGTGGTCAATGCCCTCGTTTCTAAAGTTACGATTAATCTCAAAAACCGCCTCAAAACCCCCTACAATAAGGCGTTTCAGGTATAGCTCGGGGGCTATACGCAAATATCGTTCCACATCCAGCGCGTTATGATGCGTGATAAACGGACGTGCATTAGCGCCACCTGGAATAGGATGCAGCATCGGCGTCTCAACCTCTAGGAAGCCGCGCGCCTCGAAAAACTGCCGCACAAGCGAAACGATTTTGCTACGCGTGATAAAAGTGCGTTTCACATCGCTATTGACGATTAAATCAAGGTAGCGTTGGCGATAACGCGTCTCAATATCCTGCAGCCCGTGGAACTTCTCAGGCAGCGGCACAATCGCCTTTGTCAAAATTTTAAAATCAAGGGCGTGAATGCTTAGCTCGCCAGTCTTTGTCACAAACGGAAAGCCATGGACATTCACAATATCGCCTACTTCAAGCGTTTTCTTTAGAATCTTAAAAAGCTCGCCTAGCTCATTTTGGGAAAAATACACCTGCAAAAGTGCGGTGCTATCCTCGATTTTAATAAAACTTGCCTTACCCATAAGGCGAATGAATTTTACGCGTCCTTTGACCCAAACTTGCGGCGTATTTTCGTGGTGTTTATTAGAATCTTTAGAATTTTTATCGCTATTAGATTCTATATTTTGTAACTTAGAATCTTGTTGGCTTTTATGCGTTTCGTGGTTTGTGTTTTTAGAATCTTTAGAATTAGATTCTATATTATGATTTTTAGAATCTTTTGTGTGATTAGATTCTATATTTTGTAACTCTGTTTTAGATTCTGTATTCTTAGAATCTTGCATTCTAGATTCTATAACTTTTTTAGAATCTAAATTAGAATTTTGCGAATTAGATTCTATATTATTCTTAGAATCTGCACCTTTAGATTCCATATTTTGAATCGTAGAATCTTTTTGCTGGTTAGATTCTGTATTCTTAGAATCTTTTGTGCTATTTTGCATATCAGAATCTTTAGAATCTTGCGTGTTAGATTCTATGTTTTGAATATCTTTCAAATACGCAAATTTTTCCAAAAATTCTTTATTACTAAGGCTAACTTTAGCGTCATTTCGATAAGGATTTAGCCCACTCTCACGCAACATCTCCGCCTTTTTCATTCTCTCTTGTATATAAGTGTTTTTAAACATTTTTTTTGTCCTTTATCATAAATTTATTAAATTAAAACTATTGCATTTTTATACTCACACCTTGCCCCTTATTTTGCTCCATCTTTTTCATAAATTCAGGTGTTCGTCCGCGGGCTGCCTCGATTTCTACGACCTGTCTAAATAGCTCTAGGACGGCTTGAAACATCTCGCTTGGTATCATCCTATCCACATCCACAAGGCGGTAGAGTTCGCGTGCTAGCGGGGGGTTTTCGATGATGGGGATTTCGTTTTCGCGCGCGATGCCTTTGATGCGGATGGCTAGGTGGTCTAAGCCCTTTGCTACGACTACTGGCGCGCTCTCTTTTTCGTTGTCAAATCGTAGGGCAACGGCGTAATGCGTGGGGTTTGTGACCACGACATTTGCGGTGGGGATGTTGCTCATCATTTTATTCATCACATTTTTCATCATTATTTGGCGGATTTTTGCTTTGACTTCTTGGTTACCTTCTTGCTGTTTGAACTCATCTTTTACTTCTTGTTTGCTCATTCTTAACGATTTTATGTATTGATATCGTTTGATTAGAAAATCTAGCACTCCCATCACCAAGAATATCGCTAAAAGTGCGGCAATTAGGATAAGTGCCTTTTTGTAAAACCAGATTAGCTGGTGCTCTAGTGGGCTAATTGACACGCTTGGGACTTCGTTTAGAAAGCCTACAAAAATAAAAAAACCTACGCAAAATGCGATGAAAACTTTGAGTGTAATCATAAATCCATCAAGCAATTTTTTGAGTGAAAATAGATTTTTTGCTCCTTTAATAGGGTTAATTTTATCAATTTTTGGCTGGATAATTTTGAAACTCAAAAGGAAGCCAAACTGCATTACATTGCCGATGACGCCGGCTATCATAAGGGCTAGGAAAAAGGGCAGGGCGCACACCGCCGCGACTTTTAAAACCATAAAAGAAATAAAAAAAACCGCGTGTATGTCGAAGTCCATTGAGAAAAGCCGAATGCACTCGACATACAGCCCTTTGAAAATATTCACCCAAAATGGAAATATGATAAATAGCAAAAGTAGCCCGATTAGTAGCCCCATGAAACCGACTAAATCAGGGCTTTTTGCTACGCTGCCCTCTTCGCGCGCCTTTTCTATTTTGCGGTGCGAGGGGGCTTGGGTTTTCTCTTCATCTGCCATTTTGCTGCCTTTTTTGTGGAATCTTTTTATTTAGATTCTATGATTTTTACTTAAATCTGCTTTTTAGATTCTATAATTTTTACTTAAATCTAGTTTTTAGATTCTATAATTTTTTATTGAATCTGCTTTATAGATTCTATAACTTTTAGTGAATCTTTTCTGGTGGATTCTATAATTTTTATTAAATATTACTTATAAAATCCACTTTTTATTAGAATCTATTAGGTTTAGATTCTATGATTTTGCGTAAAATGATAGCATTTTTTAAAAAAGATTCTATAACGTTTAAAATCCAACCTTAAAAGATAAGCATTAATATATTTAATAGTTACCTTCCCAGTATTTTCTCCCGCGGGTGGAGTCAAACAATGTGCCTTTGTGTAAGCCCTCTCTTGCTTCAATGCCAAATTGCTTTAACGTGCCATTAAACTCGATTTTTTTATTTTGCAGTAGGATAAAGCGGTCGGTCACATCCTTTATAGAATCTAAATCATGCGTAATCATCACAATTGTCACGCCAAAATTCTCCTTCAAACTCAAAATCAAATCATCGAATTTACACGCACTAGCCGGGTCTAGCCCGCTTGTAGGCTCATCCAAAAACAAAATGCTAGGCTCACTGCAAAGGGCGCGCGCGAGTGCCACACGCTTTTTCATCCCACCGCTTAGCTCATTTACGCTTTTTTCGCACACGCTCAAATCCAAACCGACATTATGCAGCCAAAATTTCGCGATTTCAGGGTAGAGATTTGGCGGGAAATGGCTGTATTCCTCCATCAAACTCGTTACATTTTGTAACACATTTAAGCTCGAAAAAAGCGCGCCAAACTGAAACACAACGCCCATTTTCCGCATTACAACATATTTTTTAGAATCTCGCAAACTCCAAATGTTAGAATCTAAAATCTTAATCGTGCCACTTTTTGGCTTATGCAGGAAAATTAGCGTATGCAAAAGGGTAGTTTTCCCACTGCCAGAGCCGCCCAAAATGCTGAAAATCTCGCCCTTTTCCACGCTAAAACTAATATTATCATGGATAATGCTCTCGCCATAATTCGTAGTCAAGTTTGACACTTCAATAATGCTCATTTCTCGCCTTTTTTAGATTTGAAATTAAAAATCTCATCCCCCGCTGACAAATTGCAAGAGTTCGAGTGTGTCGTTTTCTTTTAATATCACAGATGACCATTCAGGCTTTTTTACGATATTTGAGTTTAGGGCGATGGCTACCACTTTAGAATCTATTCCTAATTTTTTTAGCGCATCAATCAAGCTAATGCCAGAATCTAACTCCTGCAAAACGCCATTTATTACCACTTTCATACCAAATCCTTTGCAAAAAAATATTGTGATTCTATCATAAATTGCTTTTATTTGTTATAATAGCAACACTTTTGGCTAAATTCACACTAAAGGGAAGCGTATGCTATGGGTTTATACGAAGGCAAGCAATGGTCTTGTCCAAAAGCTAAATTTTAACACAGAGGATAACATCCTGCCGCAAAACATTTTGTGGATGGACTTGCTGCACCCTAGCAGCGATGAGATGAATTATATTTCAAAGCGATTTAACCTTGAGATTCCAACGCAAGAGGAGCGTGAGGAAATTGAGCTAAGTGCGCGATATTGGGAGGATAACACGACAATTACGATAAATACGCACTTTTTGATGCGAGTAAGCGGCGAGGAATTGAAGCTTGTCAATGAAACGATTACCTTTATGATGACGCAAAATATACTTTTTACGATTAGATTCAATGATTTTAAGATTTTCGATGATATACAAAATAGAATCTTGGCAAGCCCGAAAAACTTTGAGGATGGCTATGACGTGCTTGATAAGATGTTTGAGGTGCGTGTGGAAAAGGATGCGGATATTTTGGAGTGGATTGATAAGGAGGCTAGAAAGCTGCGTATAAATGTTTTGGAGCAAAAAAGTGAGCATACGTATGATGGGTTGCTAAAAGGGATTTCAAGTCTGCAAGAGCTAAATATGCGTGTGCGTGACAGCCTTTTTGATAAGCGGCGCGCGATGACTTCGCTTATAAAAAGTGATAAGATTGATAGCGATATTAAGCGAAATTTGACTATTGTGCTAAAGGATTTGAACTCGCTTGTGGAGTTTAACGTAGCCCAGCTAAATGTGCTTGATAATATCCAAACGATACTAGCAAACCAGATTAATATCGAGCAAAATAAGATTATAAAGCTTTTCACGGTCGCCACGGTGGCGATGATGCCCCCAACGCTAATTGGGACAATTTATGGTATGAACTTTGAAGTAATGCCAGAATTGAAGTGGGAATACGGCTATCCTATCGTTATAATTTTGATGATAATTTCAACCATTTTACCCGTCATCGCCTTTAAGAAAAAGGGCTGGTTGTAGAATCTAGATTCTATAAAATTTCTCTTTATTATTTAATATTTTTATTGATTATTGCACACGCGTTATTATTACCATATTCACATGCTTTTATAAAAAACGGCAAGGCTTCTTTTTTACTTTTAGAATCTTCATTGCACGCAGTGCAATCACTTAGCAAAAGCCCTAGATTCAAACATCCAAGTGCTAATTTATTATCGCAAGATTTTTTATATAGCTCCTTTGCTTTTTGTAAATCTTTTTTTACTACTTCACCACTCTCAAACGCACTGCCTAAGCCCACACACGCATTCATGTCGCCATTTTCGCAATCATTAGTGTTATATTCAAAAGCTTTTTTATGTATTTCTTTGATTTCTATATCACTTTTTTCATTCAAAATTTCATAAGCACTAGCTAATTTTAAGCAATACACGCCATCTTTTTTATCGCATTTTTTCTTGTATTCACTTACTTTTTCCTTCAGCTGTTTTTTAAACTCTTTTTGTGTTTGGCTTTCCTCTTCTTTTTCTTTGTTTTCTAATTCTTTTGTGCTAATAAATGGATTTTTTTGTGTTGTTATAGAATCTTGCTTACTTTGCAAATTTTTTTGCTCAGCTACACAAGCCACAAAAATAATAAAAAAGCTACACAATAACAATACTTTCATTTTTACCCTTTTATGTCTATTAATATTTCACGCAAGGCTTGCATTTTTTTGCATGTTTCTAGGTATTCGGCTTCCTCATTAGAATCTATTACGATTCCAGCGCCGGCTTGTAAATAATATATCCCTAGATTCTCGGCATTTTGAGAATGAATACCTTTATAAACACAACTACGCAAGGTAATCGCAGAATCTAAGTCGCCATTTCGCGTAAAATACAAAATCGCACCCGAATAAATCCCACGCGCATGGGTTTCGTAAAGCTCAAGCTTTGAAATTGCCTCAATTTTTGGCGCACCACTAATCGTCCCAGCCGGAAAACACGCCTTAAAACAATCATTCACATTTTTGTCCGCCGCAATCTCGCCACTCACCTGCGAAACGATGTGCATAACGCTTGAATACCGCTCAATCACGCGAAACGCATCAATTTTCACACTCCCCGGACTTGCACTCCTGCCGATGTCATTTCGCCCTAAATCAACCAGCATCAAATGCTCCGCACTCTCCTTTTCATCGTTTAATAATTCATTTGCCAACGCATTATCTTCACTTAAAGTCGCACCCCGCCGCCTAGTCCCCGCAATAGGACGCAGCGTTTGCACGCCATTTTTGCACTTTAGCATGACCTCAGGACTAGCCCCGATAATCTTAAAATCGCCGAAATCAAGGAAATACATATAAGGACTAGGGTTATTTCGCCGCAGTTTTTCATAAAAGCTAAGCGGATTTAGGTTACTTTGAATGCTCATAGCGCGGCTTAAAACGCACTGCAAAAAAGTGCCTTTATAAATTTCATTTTTTATAACTTTTACATACTTTTTATACCATTCTTTAGAATCTTCATAAAGAATTTTAGATTCTAACTTTTTAGATTCTATGGTTTTAATATTTCTAACTTTTTGCATTTTAGATTCTATATTTTGCAATCTCTTTTGCGTGTCAAATTCGCCCCCTTTAAACGCAGATACAACGATATATGCCTCATCAAAAAAATGGTCAAAAATAATGCACTCTTTTGGGAACGCTAAAATAGCCTCTGGTGCGTCATACAGGGCGTTTTTGCTAAATGTTATGTTTTCGCATTCACTAAAAAATTCATAAGCCACATAGCCTAAACCACCAAAGGGCAAGGGCAAATCTTGCAATTCTTGTGGCAAATTTGGATACATTTGACGAAACATCGTGGCTAGGGTTAGAAAGTCGAGTTTAGATTCTATAGAATCTTTTGTTGTTGTGGGCGAAGATGTGTGCTTAGAATCTAATTTAGATTCTATAAAGTTAGGATTTTTAGAGTTTTTTATGGAATCTAGTTTTGTTTTAGATTCTATAAAATTATGATTTTTGGAATTTTTAGTAGATATTTCGCTACACTCAATATGACGATTATTAGGATTTTTAGAGTTTTTTGTGTGTTTAGATTCTATATTTTTGGAATCTTTAGAATCTAGATTCTGTATTTTTTCTTTTATATGTTTTAAAATCGGTGGTAGAACTTTATAGCTATCTAAGTTACATAAATCATAACTTTTTTTAGAATCTTTGTAAAAATATGTGTATTTTTTTTCGGCATTAGAATTCGCAACATTAGATTCTATAGAATCTGATTCTATAAAGTTAGCTTTTTTAGAATTTTTTTTGCTTTTAGATTCTATATTTTCGTGGTCATTAACCCACCCTCCATCGCCCACCCTAACGCAAGGGAGGGGGGAATTAGCTTTTTTAGATTCCATAAATTTAGATTCTAAACTATCTTTCACCAGCATAAAATTTGTGCTTAAAACAATAATAGAATACCGCCCTTTGCCACTTTGAAGCGAAGCAGATTCTAATAAAAATTTCGCCTTAAAAAACTTATACAAAGACAATGCAGTGTGCATATTCGCATTCACCCTTTTAAAGCTCAAAAGCCCCTTAGAATCCGCCGATTCCATAGAATCTAAACGCCCTTTAGAATCCGCTAAAGAATCCCCTAAAAGCTTAGAAACAACCGAATCTAAATCCCTAGAATCCACAAAAGATTTTTTTTTCATTTCCTTACCTTATTTTTAACGTAATCAACGCGATGATATTACTCAAAATTGCGATTATCCAAAAGCGAACGATGATTTTATTCTCCGCCCAGCCTTTCACTTCAAAGTGGTGGTGGATTGGCGCCATTAGGAAAATGCGTTTGTGACGCAATTTGTAGCTACCGATTTGCAAAATCACTGAAATTGTTTCAATTACAAAAACAAGTCCCATTAAGATTAGCAAAATTTCATTCTTAGACACAATCGCGCAAAATGCGATAAATCCGCCAAGTGCAAGGCTGCCGCTATCACCCATGAAAACTTCGGCAGGATGGCAGTTATACCACAAAAAGCCAAAGAGTGCGCCTATCATTGCAAGGCTTAACACCATTACTTCGCCGCTGTCCGCGATATGTGGCCAAAGCAGGTATTTTGAAATTTCCGCGTTGCCCCCCACATACACGAACACGCTAAGGCTGAAAAGGACGCAAATGCTAGGGATTGTCGCTAGTCCGTCAAGTCCGTCTGTGACATTGACCGCGTTTGTCGTGGAGAGAAAGACTAGCACCCAAAAGGCGATAAATAGGGCTGGAAAGCCGCTTAAATCAAGGATTGCGCTTTTTATCATTGGCACGTAAAATTCCATATTTAGCCCGGCGTAGTATAGCCATGTGCTTAGCACAATTGCGACTAATGCGAGCAAGGCAAACTTCGTGCGGGACTTCATTCCAGCGTTTTTTCTAGCTGAGATTTTCATATAATCATCGCGAGCCCCGATTAGCATAAAAGCAAGGAGCGTGGTTAGCCCGATATGCACGAAAGAATTATCAAGCCGCGCGGTTAAAAGACTAGCCATAATCGCGGAAAACACGAAGACTAAGCCGCCCATTGTTGGCGTATCTTTCTTATTTTCGTGTGCTTTTATAGAATCTGAAATAGGCTGGCTTGCCTTTTTGCTTTTCGCCCACGCTATGAAATGCGGCATTAAAAACACACAAAGCAAAAATGCGATAAAGAAAGCTAGTCCAGCGCGAAATGTGATGTATTTGAAAATAGCGATATTTGATAAGCCATGTGCGTAAAGTTCGTATAACATTCTTGCCCTTAAAGTTATGGAATTTATAGTTTTGGTTTTAAACTAAACCTATTTTAGAATCTAGATTCTATCCTATTTTTATGGATTCTAAAAACTCTCTTCGCCGTTTAGAATAAGGGCGATTTTTTCCTTGCTAATTTTTTCCTCATTTATTAGAATCCTTGCGATTTTATGGATATTTTCGCGGTTGCTAATGATAAAGTCGCGATGCTCATTTAAAGTAGATTCTAAGATTTCTAGCTCATCTTCTTCGTCCGTTATCAAATGCTCTGCCATGCCGTATTCTACGCACATTTTACGCGCGACGTGTTTGGCTGATTCTAAATCCACTTTTGCTATGGTCGAAGATTCTAAGCCATTTACTTCGAGCGCAATATAGCCACTCAAAGCAATTTTAATCTGCGAAATAAGGTCGCTACGAAGGCTATTTTCATCAATTTTTATACTTTGTGGAATCTGCATTAGCGAAATCTTTTGAAAATCAGGGCTAAACCAGTATTTTGAAATAGCCTTCGCCGCGTTATAAATCGCCATAATTTCCTTTTGCTGTTCGCTTAATGCGGACTTTCGGCGTTTGCCAAACATCACCTTATCACTAGAATCTAGAATATCTTGCATTGTGATTTCAGCACGATTGTGCCGCAACGCGTTAAGGGCGGCTTCATTGACAAGACTAGCCAAATTTGCCCCACTAAAGCCAACGCAAAGCTTTGCAATCTCGTGCAAATCAAGGTTATGCGCCCTATTTCGCAAATGCACTCGCAAAATATCTTCACGCTCCTTAATATTTGGCAAATCAACGAAAATCCGCCTATCAAACCGACCGCTACGCAACAACGCCTTGTCAATGACTTCAGCGCGATTTGTCGCGGCAATGACGATTATCCCACTTTGCTCGCTAAAGCCATCCATTTCGGTCAGCAGTTCATTTAAGGTCGATTCCCACTCGTGATTGTTAGAATCTCCGCTACGCGTTTTTCCTATCGCGTCAATCTCATCGATAAAAATAATGCTAGGGGCATTTGCGCGCGCACGGGCAAATAAATCACGCACACGTTGCGCTCCCACGCCCACATACATCTGCACGAATGAACTACCACTCTGGTAGAAAAACGGCACACCACACTCCCCAGCAATCGCCTTTGCAATCATCGTTTTACCCACGCCCGGCGCTCCTACAAGCAACACGCCCTTTGGCGGATAGATTCCCAAATCTTGATATTTTTTAGGATTTTTTAGATAATCGACAATCTCTAGCAAATCGTCTTTCACATCGCTAATGCCGGCTACATCGCTAAATTTCACGCTACTTTTAAGCGGCTCGATATTTAGGCTCATATCGTTTTTGCGTGGCGTATCGCTTAGAATCTGGAGTTTGTGTTCGCGGTGTTTATTAGCGATAATCTCGTTTGCACGGCGTATTAGACGCTCTTTTTTCTTTTTTTCTATCAAATGTTTGTATTCAAAAATAGGCGCGATAATAATGGCTAATGCGATTAGAATCTTAACACTCAAAGGGAGTTTTGTAGTGATTTTTGGCGTGTTTTTAAAGGACAAATTAAGGTAAGAAAGGTTTAGAATCTGCCCATCAATTTGCGCATTTTCGCTAACTAATAAAGATTCTAAAGGCAGGCGGTAAATATGATTAGAATCATCGTAAAAATACCCAAACTTGCTATCAAAGGAAATCTCGTTAATGTCGTGTTCTTGCGCGATTTTTTTAAGCTCTGGCAGTGATACTTCAATGCTTTTATCTTCTAGGATTAAAAGCGTAACAAGCACGCCCACCACAACCCAAAGGCTTGAAACAATATAAAATTTATACTTATAAAATATCTCTTTCATTTCGCTACTTTTTAGATTCTATATTTGTGGAATTATAACGATAAAATGTTGTATTTTATGTTATTCAATCTAAAATTAGGGTATTTTTGTAACATTATCTAAAATTGTATAAGATTAATTATTAAAATTCTATACAAAAATTTTAATAAATAATATAATGTTTTCATTATCAATTTTAAGGAGAAAGTATGAAAATTAGTAAATTTTCAATTATATTGCTTGGTATTATTTCACTAAATGAAATAATGTATTCTGGTGCAAATAAAGAATTAAATATTTTAAAATCACCTGGTGATTACGAGAGAGAGAGAGAGAGAGTAACGCACGCGTTTTAGGCAAGGCAAACTCTAAAGATTTTATAGAATCTAAACGCATTGTAGAATCTAGCTCAAAAGATTCTATAAAATGCAAGAATGTAGATTGCCACGAAATTTCTCGCAATGACTTATTAAAGTTAGCCACGTTAGATTCTAAGATTCTAACCCTAGCGGACAACGAAACTTCGCAAACAACGACAAACACAGCAAACACCGAGCAAGCACAAGCCACAAGTGAAAACACAAGTGAAACAACGCAAGATACAAAGCAAAGCGAAGCCAAAACCTACCGCCTTGACGCCGTTACAGCGACTACGGTTACTACTGCTAGTGGTTACCAGCAAGATATTAGAAATGCCCCAGCCACCATTTCTATCGTGCCACAAGAGGAGCTAACTAGCCGTCCTATCCGCGATTTAGGCGATGCCTTGCAAGAGGTGCCAGGCGTGGCTACGACTATTGATAAAACAGGACAAAGCGTTATTTCTATGCGTGGGCTTGGTAGTGGATACACATTGATTCTAATCGATGGAAAACGTCAAAACACTTCGCAAGGCTTTGGCGGACGTGGTATTGAGCCACAAAGCGTATTTATGCCACCTGTATCAATGATAGAGCGAATAGAGGTGATACGCGGACCTGCTTCACTGCTTTATGGTAGCGATGCGATGGGCGGCGTTATCAATATTATCACAAAAAAAATGCCTGATAAGATTACAGGAAATGTAATGACAGATATGCGGATACAAGAAGATAACGCCACTTGGGGTAATCAATATGGTGCAAATGGCTATGTAAATATCCCTATAATCAAAAATGTATTTGGTATAAACCTGCGTGCTGCATATAAAGGTGGAGAGCAAAATAGCTTTTGGAAACGCGATGTAAATGGCTATGACCCACAGCGAGAAAGTAATAATGCTAGAAATAACCCATATATTTCATGGTCTCCTACAGGTTATAGGACAGCTAATATCGGCACAAGGCTTACATATATTTTAGATTCTAAAAATAGCTTTTACTTTGATGGTGAGCTAAATTGGAATCTTATGGGTTCTATGAATACAAGTGGGGCGGCGGTAACCCTTGTGCGTGAGTTTTATAAAACAAATCTAATACTAAATCACGATGGAAATTACGACTTTGGTAAAATAAATACATATATGCAATATGTAAATACGCTTCAGCTCCCACACCAGCTAGGCACAGCGGCAAATGGCACACTAGGTAATATTTGGCTACCGATAGTGTGGGATACGACTGCTACTTCGGCAGGACAGCTAAATGACCCAAGCAGGGCTTTTCAGCAAAATGATAGACTTGTGCTAAATAGCAACTGGGTAAATGACTATGATTTAAACACGTGGGGGACAATCATTGCTAATGCAGGTGTGTATTACGAGTTTGAAAGCCTTAGAAAAAAGGTAACAAGTGAGCAAATGCTAAGTGGCACAAACCTACATCAAAATCTACTAGCTATCTTTGCAGAAGGTGAATATATCATAAATGATTCTATAAGCACAAATTTAGGTTTGCGTTTAAATTATTTGAATCTATCAAATGGTCGTGGGAATAAGTTTAGTCCTAATCCAAGATTCTATGTAAATTATTCTCCGCTTGATATTTTAACCATAAAATTTGGTATTGCAAGTGGTTTTTTAACGCCTAATATGGCATTGCTATATGATGGCTTTTCAATTAATAGTAGCGGAACAACAAATACATATAATTATGGAAATATAAATTTACAGCCTGAGAATAGTTGGAATTATGAGCTAAGTTTAATAAGTGATACAGAATATGTCTTTGTAAGTGCGACAGGATTCTATACTGATTTTATAAATGCGATACGAAGCACAAGTTATAGTCCCGGCACACTTATGCCAAATGGGCAAACTTGTAATGTTGGAGCTACCACTTGTAGCGTTAGTGATAATGTGGATAGAGCTATGAGTGCTGGGCTAGAGCTTGCTGCTAATATGAAACGCATTTTAGGTATAGGCTTTGATACCACATATAGCTTTTTACACACAGAACAACTAAGTGGAAACTCAAAAGGAATGCCGCTAAATAAAGTCCCAGCACACACTTTAACAATGAAGCTAAGCTATAAACTAAACGCATTTGATATATATTTACGCTATGTAGGGAAATTTATGACACCTACAAAAACTTCAGTCGCCCAAGATAGAGAAATGGAAGCAATCGGTCAATATTTTAAACCCATAAACTTAGTAGATTTAGGCACTAGCTATAAATTTGATAATAAATGGACGCTAAATTTTATGATAAATAACTTATTTGACCAAAAATTCACCGACTTTATTATGTATGCAAATCCATCAAATACCTTACCAAATGGACAAGGCATAGCAAACCGCTACCAAAGCCTAATCCCCGGACGCAACTACTGGGTAAGCGTAAGCCTTGATTTCTAACTTTAGTCTAGCACCTTATAATAATGCAAGGTTATCTCATTTGTGTTGGTTGTGAAAAATTCGACTGCTACTTGCCTTCCGCTTTGCGTTGTTAGTGTTTGCGTTTGCCCTTTGGTGTTTAGAATCTGTTTTAAGGATAGATTAGATTCACTAATTTTTTGTATATCATTATTTTGCAAAACTTTTGCTATATCACTTTGCACATATAATAAAATCACAAAACCTAACGACATAATCACAAGAGCAAAAGCAATATCAATGCTAAGAAACGCCTTGCTTTTAGAATCTAAATTGCTAGATTCTATATTTTCAAAATCCCTAAACATCCTTAGAATCTTTTTTGCGGAAAAATTTCCACCATATCACATACACACAGCCTACGATAAAGACGCCAAGAAGTGTGTAAATGCCTATAATTCGCATATCTTGCTTTATGCCTAGCTGCATAGAATCTTTTTGCCCCTTACCAAAAGCATTTGCGATTTCTTCTATATTTAAAGCGCTAGAATCTCCAAAAGTAACGCCCAAATAATATCCAAAAAAACTTAAAATACTAACCCAAATCCCCGCACCCAAAAGCGTAAAAATGCAAAACCTAGCCAAACTCATACGAGCCAAGCCAGCAGGGAGTGAGATATAATGCCGCACCACAGGGATTAGCCGTCCTATGAATGTGCTAATTTCGCCATGACGATTAAAAAACTTCTCCGTTTTTTCAAGGCTACTCTCTTTCATAAAAAAGTATTTTCCATACTTAGTAACGAAGATTCTACCAAGCTTAATTGCAATATAGTAGTTACAAAGCGCGCCTGCTAGCGAGCCAAAAGTCCCTGCCATTATTGCCAAAACCATATTCATTTTCCCTTGAAACGCTAAATATCCTGCAGGAATCATCACGATTTCACTAGGCAGTGGCAATATAGAAGATTCTATAGCCATCAAAATAAATATGCCAAAATAGCCCAAATACTCGATAGTATCAAGCACGAATTGAATAATTGAATCTATCAAAATGCGACCTTTTATCAAAATATAACAAACATTGTATATAATCATAGTGACAAAAATGTAAATAGGAGATTTTTATGAATGCTTTATTTCAAGGAGCGATTAAGTTTTACGAAGAGGATTACAATAATGAAAAGGATTTTTTCGAAGGATTGCAGGAAAATAAGCCGCACACGCTATTTATCACTTGTGTAGATTCTAGAATCGACCCAAATCGCTTGACGCGTAGTAAGCCAGGCGAGCTATTTGTGATACGCAATATCGGTAATATTATCCCGCCTTTTAGTGAGATAGAGACACAGGAGCACTTTTTGGCTATCACTTCAGCGATTGAGTATAGCATTAAAAAGCTAAAGGTGAAAAATATTATCATTTGCGGACATAGCAATTGTGGGGCATGCACTTGCGTTTATAAGCCTGAAATGCTAGAAGAAATGCCTTATGTCAAAAAGTGGCTAGAGTTTTTAAAGCCTACAATTGAGAGCGTGGCAGCGATGGGCGAGACAAGCGAGCATAAAAAGATATGGCTAACCGAGCTGCAAAATATAAAACAGCAGTTAGTGAATCTACTAACATATCCATTTGTAGAATCTAAGTTTAACCGCGGCGAACTGCACATCTATGGCTGGTTTTACAACATTCAAAGCGGACAGATTCTAAACTATAACTTTATCAAAAATGACTTTAAGCCTATCGCTGGGGATAGCGTAATGGTTTAGATTCTAAAATGCTCGCATCTGCGGCATTAGAGCGTTATAAGATTCACTAAAAAAAACTTTAAATGCCCTGCTAGAGACAGAATCTATATAGCTTTGAAACTTATCTTTTTTAAGCCAAATAGGCTCATCCACGCCACTAAGATTCCGTAATTCTTTAATTGCAGAATCCATACTGCCGATGCTATCAATAAGCCCAAGATTTAGTGCATCGTGCGCGTTAAACACCCGCCCATCCGCAAAATCTTTAGAATCTTTGCTCCTCAAACGCTCCCCACGCGCGGAAATCACATCCGCACAAAACATCTCATAATTTTGCCTTGTCAAAGTCTCAATCATCTCACGCTCATCCGCACTCCAAGCGCGAGTAATTGTCCCTGCCTCCTTATATTTCCCAGCAGCAGCGCCCTGCGTTTTGACGCCCAGCGTCCTCATCACATCCTCGATATTTACGCCGCTAAAAATTACGCCGATAGAACCGATGAGCGTGCCGCGGTTGGCATAGATTTTGCGTGCATACATACCAGCGTAATACGCGCCACTTGCCATCAAATTCTGCACATAGGCTACCACAGGCATTTGCTTATCAAGTTCGGCAATCATATCGGCAATCTCAACACTCGCTCCCACCGCACCTCCGGGCGAGTTTATCACAAGCAAAACGCCCTTAATGCTAGGATTTTTTTTAATTTCCTCAATTTCCTTGCCAAAGGATTCTGCCTCCATAATGGGAAAATTAAGGTAGAGCTTGGCTAGATTAGGCGTCTCGCTCACATTTGGGGCGAAAAAAATAGGAAGCAAAAATAGCAAAATAAGAGCCAAAATAATGCCCTTAAAATACGTGGTAAAAAAACTTAGAATCTGCGTTATAACGCTACATATTTTTTTTAAAAAGTTCATTTTGCGCCTTTTGTATGTTGAAATCTATAAGATTTGTAATTATGCCTTAAATGATTTAAGATTACATAATAAGACGGGCAATATATTATATTTCATAACTTTTTTAGAATCTTTGTTATGGTTTTTAGAATGTAATCTATTTTTTTTTTTTTTTTTTTTTGATGTTAGATTCTATATTTTTATCATTATATTGAAATAAATGAGAAAATTCGCTTTATTTTCATGCTGAACGTTAAACGAAATATCTACGTTTTGCGGATTTTTAGAATCTATATTTTTTAACCTAAACGCTCAGCCACCACCATTTTTTAAGAGGGATTATAGAATCTAAGATTTTATAATTTCATTTTTAAGATTCTAAAAATCTTATTTTATACTTTACTTGCCAAATTTCCTAAACGCCCGTCAACCATCTTTTTTTGATAAATACATAGATTCTAAGATTTTAATTGTGTTTTAAAATTGAGAGAATTATAGAATCTATTTATATGCTATTGCATTTTTAACGGATAAGATTCTAGATTTTGCTAACTATGGATACTAAAATATTATTTTAGATTCTATAAATAAATTATACTTTTTTAATCTACAATATCGTTATTTACGCACTTTTAAAGCTAAAAAAAGTAAGTTAGCAAAATTGCTGACTGCCAATTTTGACTGCTAACTTAAGCTATCCTTAAGATTTCAAATAACATTAAGATTCTAGCAACTAAAAATCTTAAATGAAATTATAACAAATCATTTCAAAATAAAAACTTAAATAAAACTAAAATAAGAAAACTTTAAGTATAAAGTAGAATTTAGAAACTAGATTCTATTCATTCCAAAAGTTAGAATCTAGCAAAATCTTATCCTTGCTACCCTTGCTACCCTTGCTAATATTTATATTTTGATTTACGCAGGGGGGACGTGCTAAATCTAATACTTTTCCTAAATCTTTTAAAGTCTTGCTAACTAACTTTAAATCATTGCTAGTCTTTATATTCTTAGCAATTTCTTTAAGATTTAAAAGCATTATTTCACTATGTAAAAATACTCTATCTAGTAGCAAAGGATATTTATTAGAATAGTAGCTTATCAATTCCTTTTGAATTTGCTTAGGCTCAAGACAACTTATAGCCTATACTTTCTAATCAATTTTAGTAAAATTTTATACAAATCTTTACCTTCATTTTTCTAAAGAAACTTCGTTTTCTGTTTCTTTTAAATGTAGGTAAAAATTTTCTTTTTTTATACCTAACATTTGCTAATCTGTGTTTTGCATAACCCCAAAAATTTTCGATTCCATTTATGTGATTTTTACCATTTACAAACTCATTTTGACTGCAGAAACTTCGTTTTACTAAAGAAACTTCGTTTTCTAAAGAAGCTACGCTTTCACTATGTTTTACTCTATAATTCGCTAATGCTCCAAAATCTCCTAAAGCGTCATAAGATTTCCAAATATCAATATGGTTTCGCTATAAATTATAGAATCTTTAAGGCCATAAAACTGCGTAATTATCGGCATTAGCTCGGTCTCGGAGCAATTTTTTACAATCTGCGTATAGACTTTTCCATTGCGTTTTAGCATGCCATGAAATTCCACAAGGACAAAAACAGGTGTTTTTTTTACTAGCTTCTCTACCTTTTTTACCCTTCACTCTTTTTGGTCCAAAGTAAGATTCATCTACCTCAAAACGCAGTTTCTTTAGAAAACGAAGTTTCTTTAGTAAAGCGTAGTTTCTTTAGAAAACGAAGTTTCTGCAGTCAAAGCGTAGCTTCTTTAGTAATTTCACCTTTTAATTGTGAAATTTTTTCGCATTCTTTTGGCATTAATTTTTGAATTTCTTTGTTAGCAATTTCAAAGAAAAGCCAAAAGAGAGCATCTTTTTTAACCCTTTAGAATCTTTTAGCTTTAAAGAAATAAAAAAAGAAATTACACAAATTAGCTATCAAGGAGTGTTTTAATGTATAATGTGGATTTGTATTGTTTGGATGAGTTACTCGAGCGTAAAGTGGTTTCTAGCAAACAAGAAAATTTAAAACAAAAGAGTTAGATTATGATGTTGTGATTTCTAAGATTGAATCTTAGATTCTAAAAGGGCGTGGAAAATTTGGTAGTGAGTGGTTTTTAGTAAAGCAGACGCCTAAAAATAGGAAAAATCACAATGCAAAGAAAGGGCGGAGATAGTGATGGCAAAGATGCTAAAATGTTACAATTTAAAATAAATTCTTGTAAATTTTTGAGATAGAATAAATTATAGAATCTAAGATTATAAAATCTTTGTGAATTTCAATATCATTAGTCTTATTAGTTTCATTAGATTCTAACAATTCTTTTAAATTTGTAGAATCTAATTCAACATTTACCTTTTTGCTAGAATCTAGCATATAGCTATCACTTGCTACCATTTGCAACTTATTATCATTTGCTACCATTAAGCTATCGATATACCCAGCCCAAAAATCCATTAGCTTCTTTTTCATTAATTCATAAGTAGCAAAATTATAACTTCCTTCGCTTCCTTGCATTGTAGAATGTGCTAAACAAGAATCAATAATATATTTATGTATATTATGTTCTAAACCTTTTTCATTTAGAATTGTAGAAAAAGCCTTGCGTATGCAATGCAAGTTAATATTTAGCTTCCTTTTTACCATTTCACTAATCACTTGCTTAAAAGTATTTTGACTTGCTCTTGTAGTATTTTTGTAAGTTTTAAAGCTAGATTCTAAATTCTCAAGCTTTACCTTGCTATAGAAATATTTATTTGCAAATCTAGAATCTAGATTATATTTTTTAGCAACTTGCAAAAATAACTTACGTCTATCCCCCCGCTTCCATTCAATACCTTTTAAGGCTTTTTTACATTCTTTTAAGGCTTTTATCACATTTGAAATGTAGATTTTATGACTTGCTAAATTTCTATCAAACACAAAATTAGAAATCTTACATTTTTGCATTTCTTTTAAAATTGCAATAGCTCCAGCATTCAAGGGTAAAACAAAATCTTGCTTATTTTTCATTTCACTACCCTTAAGCCTTAAAAGCCTTTTTTCAAAATCTATATGCTTCCATTCCAGCATTACAACATTTTTTAAACGCAATGCAGTGTATATTGTAAATAAAACCATTTTAAAAAGCAATGTATCCTTAATGTGTGTTTTATACTTTTTATTCACAAAATCCACATTTAGCAAGGCTTTTAAATCATTTTCACTAATTGAATCTAGCTTTTTATATTTATGTGTTTTGTAGCTAATCTTGTAGTCAATTTCCAAAAACACATTTCTTACAATATATTTTTTTTCTTTTAGCAATCTAAATATATTTTTCATAAGAATGAAAATCTTATCAGTATATTTGATTTTCTTTTGCAACTTATCCAGCCAGCTTCTTACAAATGCTTCTGTAACATTATTACATTTCACATTTTCAAAGTATGGCAGCACGTGTAGCTTAAACATTCTTTTATAATTTGCAATCGTTTCATTCCTTAAATCCTTGCTTTTTAAATACATTTCAAACGCTTCCAAAATGTGTAAATCATTTTGATTTTTTTTCATAGTAAGATAATCTTTTAAGCTTAAATAGCTATCTTTGAAATCCTTGCTATTCAACACAACTTGCATTTCCTTAACCTTTGCTTTGCTAGAGTCTAAATCTAAGTTAGAATCTACCTTGCAAAGTGTTATCATTTGTGTTTTCTTATCTTTTGTGAATCTATACACAATATTAGCATTTACGCATTTTTGCGAGTATTGCAATAGCAAGGATAAGCCTTTGCATTCCTTGCAACTAATAAGCTTATTGTTTAAGCTTTTATGATTTAAAGTAGAATTCTAAAAACTCTACCTTGCAATCATTAGCAAAACTTTTAAGCAATCCATTATTGCTATTTTTAAGCAATCTTAGATTTTTCCTTAAGTCGCTTCCATTATCCAAAATCTTAATCACAAATTCATAAGATTCTACAATATCCAACACGTCCGCTTTTGAATTAAAATTCAACATTTTTTTATCCTTAAGTTTAAATTTTAATGTTACACAATGTAACATTTTTTTTAAACGCTTTTTACACGCTCTTTCTTTTGACGCCCTTAACGCTCTTTTTTTTTAAGCTCTTTTCATTTTTTTGCCCTTTTGATTTTTCCAAACTTTTTACACACATCTTTAGATAGCGCGTTTTTTTGGCGTGAGTTTGCCCTTTGCAATTTTTGTGTTTTGTAAGATTTTTTGTCAATATATCTTAATCTTAAATAAAACTTAAGCAAGTCCTTAAAACGCCCAGCTTATCGCATTTTTTGCTACTAACAATTTTACTAACAATCTTATTAGATATTTATATGCTTTTTTTGGCAGATTCCATTGATTTAAGAATCAATGAATTTTAAAAGTGTGTATTTTGTGATATTTTGTAAGATTATTCTATCATTTGATTAATATAATGAAAACAAAAGAGCAAAAACGTTACAATTTTTCTTAAAAGTAGCTTAAAATTCATTTTTTATCTCATAGAATCTATTAACTTTATGTCACACTTAATATTATTTTAGATTCAAAGGGTGTGAAATGAGAATATTTATAGTGGTGATATTAGCATTAACATCAAATATTTATAATAAAAAATTATGGGATTAGAAGATACAAGTATAATTTCACAATGTATTTTTGAGCTAAATAATTCTTATTGGATACATATAGCCATTAGCACTGATAGATGGAAAAAGACAAAAAATAAAATTAAACCAGATTTTTTAATAAAGCCAAAAGGAGCTGTATATTACGTATACAACGGAATTAATCTTAATTTTTAAACGGAGTGATAATGAAAAAATTAGTATGTTTGTTTGCAAGTGTTTTGCTATGGCAAAATCTCTATGGAACGTATTTGTATAATATAGATATTACGACAGATACAGGTGAATTTATCAAGGCAGGAGAATACTCAAAACGCTTTGATGGGCTGTGTAAGGAAATGAAAGATGGCTATATTGAATCTATAAACAATAGATATTATGAAAATAAAATCTCATATCTGCAAGATAGACAAAAGGCACAATCTTTACCATTAAAAACTAATAAAGCAGGGTGGCGATATAAAGATTTATGCGAAGTTAATAAGGAAAGATGTAGCACAGGAGATGAAAATAGCATACTTTATCGTCTCTATATTTTTGAGAATCAAAGCCTTGATGAAGTATATGAGAAAATACGCCATTATACAAATTATATGAGTAGCAATGATGCGCAAAACTTTGAAGAATTGATACCCAAAATACCAAACAAAGATTTTCAAGAAATCGTAATGATACAAATCGATTATGAAGGTAGACGTTGCTATATGCACGATGATAAAACTTTATGGATTTCACTGCAAGCAGACGTAGGTTATAATGACTTTGCATTTTTTCAAACAAATAAAGGTGTAGAAGTCTTATTACATTTCACTTGGGGATATAATTATGACTAAAGAAGGTGGATAAAGATACAAAACATTATAGATTCTATTATGAATATGTAGCCAAAATAAAGAGCTTAATTAGTATCTTAGATTATAATATGCTAGAATTTGTCAAAGTAAATATTTTAAAAGTTTAGGAAATCTTATGAAACATTTTATAATAATATGTTTATTTCTAAATATAATCTATGCGGAATCTATAGAATCTAATGTTTCTCCTAAGCCAAGTTTCCCTTGTATTAGAGCTACTACAAAAATAGAAAAGATTATTTGTACTGATGAAAGTGGAGAATTACAGAATCTAGATTCTGATATGAATGAAGTCTTTAATATAATTATGGGAAAATATGACTTAGCTTATATGAATAAAAATA